>CALXHR010000001.1 GCA_944388175.1 uncultured Gemmiger sp.
TCCTTTTCCGGCGGGCACTGCGGCACTTTGGCATCTTCCTTCTTCGACAGATTATAGTTCTGCCCAACATCCAGCCCGCATTTCCGCTTAACCTGAGAGATATACAGGCTGGACACCTTCAAACCATACTTCTCCAGCACATACGTCTTAATCTCGTCATAGGTAGCCTTGCTTTCCGCCGCTGTCAAATCCAGCTCGTCCAGATTCAACTCCACTTCGATATGCTGCTTGGCGTTAAGTTTGGACAAGAGTACTACCGTCTCTACATGCTTGGTCCGCGGGAAAAGGTCCACCGGCTGTACCGGCTGCGCGCAATAGCCATGTTCCACCAGCCAGCGCGCGTCGCGCGCGGCGGTGGCAGCGTTGCAGCTGACCATGACCACGGTGCGCGGGGTCATCTGCACGATGGCCTGCAGCGTGGCTTCATCGCAGCCTTTGCGCGGCGGGTCCACCACAATCACGTCGGGGCGGGCGCCTTCGGCTGCCAGCTGGGCTGCGGCGGCGCCGGCGTCCTGGCAGCGGAAATCCGCTTTTTCGGTGGGCAGGCCCAGCCGTGCGGCAGTCGCTTGGGCACCTTCCACAGCCTGCGGCACAATCTCGATGCCCAGCAGACGGCGGCAGTCCGGCAGCATCGAAAGGCCGATTGTGCCCATGCCGCAGTACAGGTCCAACAAAAAATCGTCGGGGCGCAGCGCGGCAACCGTGCGTGCACGGGCGTACAGCACTTCGGCGGCCGGGGTGTTGACCTGGTAGAATTCATGCACGCCCATGCGCAGCGCCACGCCGGCCAGCGTGTCCTCAATAAACCCGGGCCCCAGCACGGTGCGGGTCGCATCGCCCAGGATGACGTTGGTGCGGGCGGTGTTGCCGTTGACGAGCACCGTCGTCAAGTCAAATTCCCGCTGCAAAGTCTCGCACAGGGCGCGTTCCTGCGGCAGCGCACGGCCATTGAGCACAAAGCACAAAAGGCGCTGCCCGCTGTGCCAGCCCTGGCGCATATACAGGTGCCGTACCAGGCCGGTGTGGCGTTCCTCGTCATAGGCGGTTGCGCCGGCTTTTTGCAGTAAGGCGCAGGCGCGCGCCGCCAGGCGGTTCATCCAATCCGGCTGCAGGCGGCAGTCCCGGCAGGCGACGATGCGGTGGCTGCGCCCGGCGTAAAACCCCGTCACAAGGTGGCCGTTGTCGTCCGTGCCCACCGGCAGCTGCACTTTGTTGCGGTACCGCTCGGTCAGCGGCGCGGGCAGTACAGGGCGCACCGGTACGTCCAGCTTGCCCAGGCGGGCAAAGGCGTCCTGCACAAACTGTGTTTTGGCGGCGCATTCGGCTTCGTAAGAAATATGCCGCAGCCCGCAGCCGCCGCAGTGCCCGGCGACCGGGCAGTCCACCGCAATGCGGCCGGGGCCGGGGGTCAGCAGCTGCTCCAGGCGGCCGAAGGCATAATGTTTCAGCGCTTTGACAATGCGCACCTGGGCAACGTCGCCGGTGGCGGTGCCGGGCACAAAGACGGCCTGCCCGTCGCAGTGCGCGACGCCGTTGCCGTCGCTGGAAAGCGATTCCACCGTCAGGCGCAGAAGTTGGTTTTTGGCAAAAGGCATGGGGGCTCCTTACATTTCTGTCAATTTGGCGGGGTCTTTTTCCAGCGTGGCGAGGTAACGGCTCGGCGGCACGCCCTTGACCTTTTTAAAGACGCGCGAAAAATAGAACTGGTCAAAGAAACCGACCGAGACCGCGATCTCGGCGATGGAAAGATTGGAATTTTTCAGCAGGCTGCACGCTTCGCTGATGCGGTAGTTGGTCAGGTAGTCGATGGGGCTTTGGCCAACGTTGGACATAAACACGCGGTAGAGGTGGCTGCGGCTGACGCCCACGGCTTTGGCGATGTCGTCGACCGAGATATCGTGCGAGTAGTTGAACTGGATATACTTGATGGCCGACAGCACGTACTGGCTGCTGGAAGAACCAATGTTGGGCATGGCGTCGCGGGCTTCCTTCATCAGGTGCGCCATAAAAATATACAGGTAGCCGGTCATCAGCGCTTCGCTCTGCGGGTCGGCCCCGCGCGCCAGATAAATCTGGTATAACGCTTCGCGCACGGTCTGGGGGTCTTTGCAGCGGTGCACGGGCCGCTGGTCGCTGAACGGCGTCTGCTGCACCAGACGGTTGGCGCACGCGCCGTTAAAGCCGACCCAATAGTACTCCCACGGGTCGGTTTCATCCGCCGCATAGGTGATAAGCTGGTTGGGCTTGGCCAAAAACAGGTCGCCCTCCTGCAAGGTGTAGGAGACGCCGCCCACCTGGTACACGCCGCGCCCGGCGACCACCAGGTGGATCAGATAGTGATCCCGCACGCCGGGGCCCCAGGTGTGGCCGGGCTGGCAATACTCATGCCCGCAGTTGAAGATGGACAATTCGACATTGTCCGTGTAACTCTGCTTGTAGGACTGTTTGCTCACATTGCTCATGGTACCACACCTCGCCGGGGTCCTGCCGGGCAGGCCCCTGAATCTTTTCTTTTTTTAATTATAGCAGGTGATTCATCAAAAGTCCATAAAGGCGCAGTAAAAAAATGTTTACTTCCCGCCAAAATTTGTTATACTGGGTACAAGAACGGTGTAAATGGCTTGGGTTTTGGCTGTTTACCCAAAACTGCGTGGCGCTTTTTGTGCATGTTGGCAAGAGCGCCGCCCACAGGAAAGGCGAGTTGAAGTTATGGCGAACACCCGTGAATTGAAGCAGCAGATCGCACAGGGCTTGTATGACGGCGCTCTTGCCAAATTGTACGGCGGGGACGACGCGACGCTGGCGGCCCAGCGCGCGCGGTACATGCAGGCGATCGACCATTTTGCCGAGGAGTTTGGCCCTGACCGCACGGTGCGGCTCTACTCGGCCCCCGGCCGTACCGAGATCGGCGGCAACCACACCGACCACAACAACGGCGTTGTGCTGGCCGGTTCCGTCAACCTGGATATTGTGGCGGTCGTTTCGCCCAATGCGGACAATGTCATCCGCGTGAAATCGGAAGGGTTCGGCCGCATCAACGATGTGGACCTGAGCATCCGCACCCCGCAGCCGAAGGAAGCCGAGCATTCTGCGGCGCTGATCCGCGGCGTGGCAGTCGGCATCCTCAATGACGGGGGGCAGGTCGGCGGCTTTGACGCCTACACCACCAGTGACGTGCTGCGCGGGTCGGGGCTTTCCAGCTCGGCGGCGTTTGAGGTGTGCATCGGCGCGATTTTGCGCGGCGAGTACAACGGCAACGATATGGAAAAATTCAGCCAGGTGCGCATCGCGCAGATCGGCCAGTATGCCGAGAACGTCTTTTTCGGCAAGCCCTGCGGCCTGATGGACCAGACGGCGTGCGCGGTGGGCGGCGTCATCACCATCGACTTTAAAGACCCTGCGCACCCCGTCGTCGGGCAGGCCAAGCTCGATCTGGCCAAGCACGGCTATGTGCTGTGCATCAGCGACACCAAGGGCAGCCATGCCGACCTGACCGACGACTATGCTGCCATCCGCCGCGAGATGGAGAGCGTGGCCGCCTGCTTTGGCCAGAAGGTCCTGCGCGACGTGCCGGAAGCGGACTTCTACGCTGCCATCCCCGATGTGCGCAAAAAAGTGGGGGACCGCGCCGTTGTGCGCGCCATCCATTTCTACAACGACTGCCGCCGTGCCGCCGAGCTGTGCCAGGCCGTGCAGAACGATGAATTTGACAAGTTCCTGCGCCTGATCATCGAGGGTGGGCATTCCAGCTTTGAGTTCAACCAGAACGCCTACAGCATCAAGAACCCCAAAGAGCAGGGCGTGTCGCTGGCGCTGGCGTTGAGCCAGAACATCCTGAACGGCCGCGGCGCGTGGCGTCTGCAGGGCGGCGGTTTTGCCGGTACCATCCAGGCGTTTGTGCCGGAGGACCTCGTGGACGCCTACCGCGCTGCCATCGACGGTTGCTTTGGCGCGGGCAGCTGCCATGTGCTCAACATCCGCAACTATGGCGCGGTGCCGGTCACGCCGGAACTGTAACCCGTTGCCTGCAAAAACCAATTTGCCCTGCCGGGCCGGCCGTTTGGCTGCGCCCGGCAGGGTGTTTTTTCTTTGCCGGTTTGTTTGCAAACAAAAAGCCCTGGCAAAGCCAGGGCAAAAGGGAAGGCAAAACGGGGCGGGAAAAGCGGCCGCTCAGGCTTTTTCCTGCACATAGCGGATAAAGGCGTCGCGCTCGGCGGCAGTCTTGAGGTTGGCCGTGTACATGCGGTCGCCCATATCCAGGCGCAGGGCAGGGGGCAGCTCGTCATACATCTTCATGCGGCTGCCGTAGCGCTTCATGATCTGCTCATGGGTGTGCTTGTAGGTGTGGCAGTCGCGGCGCGCCGCATAGACGCAGAAGAACTTGGGGCCGTTCAGGTCCAGGTTGCGTACCTTGTCGTAGCAGACCATGTCGGCCCAGATCTGGTAGCAGTCTACCGAGTTGGCGTAGTTAATCATATCGGGGGTATAGCCGCCGGCCGGGCGCATGTTGACCTCCAGCGCCACATAGTCGCCGGCTTTGCCCAGGCCGGGTTTGTCCTCGTTCAGCTGGAAAAATTCGCAGTGGAAGAAACGGCTTTTGGCGCCAAAGGCTTTGATGGTGCGGAAGCCGACGTCTTTGAGCGCCGCGGGCACCGATTTCTGCGTCCAGTACGCAAGGTCGCCCTGCTGGTTGACGATGTCCAGCACCGGTACCGGGAACACGTTGGACGTGTAAAAGAGCGGCACGCAGTGGGAATCGGCCACGCCGTCAAAGCTGACGATGCTGCCGCTGATGTATTCCTCCATGATATACGGCACGGTGGGGGCGCTGGCGTAAAACGCCCGCAGCTCCGCGTCGCTTTTCAATTTGTAGGTGGCTTCGGCGCCGCAGCCGTTGTCCGGTTTGACGATGACGGGGTAGCCGACCTCGCGGATAAAATCGCGCGCCGCTTCCAGCGTGCTGACCATGTGGTGGCGCGCCACCGGCACGCCGGCGCGGCGGTAACTTTCCTTCATTTGGCTCTTGAACTTGATGCGCTGGATGAAATCGTTCTGCGCGCCGGTGGTGATGTTGAAATCGGTGCGCAGCTGGGCGTCCATCTCCAGCCAGTATTCGTTGTTGGATTCCAGCCAGTCGATCTTGCCATAGTGGAAGGTGAAATACCCGACGGCCCGCACCATCTCGTCATAGTTGCCCAGATCGTCCACGCGGTAGTATTCGGTCAGGCAGTATTTGAGTTCGTCCGGGATTTCGTCGTACGGCGCGTCGCCGATGCCCAGCACATTGACGCCGTTGCAGCGCAAACGGTCGCAGAAATTCCAGTACGTTTTGGGGAAATGCGGGCTGACAAAGATAAAATTCATGGCAAAATCGACTTCCTCTCTCACAAAACGGCGTTACACAAACTGGTTGCGGGCAGCGTCATAGGTGTAGCCTGCTTCTGCCAGGGTCGCACAAAGGGCCGTTTCATCGGCATCCTCTTCCTCGCAGAACATGGCCAGGCTCGCGTCGCGGTCGCGCAGTTTGGTGTTTACATAACTCAACAGTATGATGGGGTCCCGGGGCAGCATAGCGTACTCCTTTTTCTAAATGGGCGCAGAAAAGAGAAAATGCCGGCCACGGACGTGACCGGCAATTTTTCCTTCCAATCAGACCGCGCGGGTAACTTTACCAGAGCGCAGGCAGCGGGTGCAGGCGTAGATATACTTCGGAGAACCGTCCACGATCGCCTTCACGCGCTTGACATTGGGGTTCCAGGTACGGTTGCTCCGACGATGGGAGTGGGAGACTTTGATACCGAACGTGACACCTTTGCCACAGCAAGAACATTTGGCCATAATTGCTTGCACCTCCTTCTCAATAGCTGTACTATTATAACGAATCCCAGCTGCAAATGCAAGCCTTTTGCACAAAAAAGTTGCAATTTTTTGTGAAAACGGCCTGCGGGGCCGGCGGGGGCAGGCGTCGCCCCCGCCCTTGCGCCGAAAGGGCTGTAGGTTTGTCAAACATCTTGTACAGGAAGAGAATTGAAAAAAGCAGTAAGTTTTTCTTTAGGAGAGAGCCAAGCAAGAGGGCGCATAGGTAAGTTGTTGGAGCGATTTTGGTGCGCAGCGAGCTGCGCACCAAAATCGGCGAGCGAGTAGAATCGATGAGAATCATAGAAGCGCTTCTGGTCTTCCCGGTGGCTGCGCTCTACTTTGCCGTTGTGGCGGGGTGTGTATGGACGGATCAGTTTGTGTCGGATTCCAAGGCGCGCGGCGGTCAATTCAAAGCGTGTGGGCAGATTTCTTCTGCTGTTGGAAAAACGGTTGGTGAATTCGAATCCGTTGTCTGTTTGCACACACTCTACCCGCACGCCACGGCGTTTGAACCAGGCTGCCATTTTCTCCAGGAAATCGGCCGCAGAATAGATGCTCTGTTCCGGGTAGGCGCCTAAATAGCGTAACCGGGTATACTCGTCGATGGCGGTATACTGGTACAGCCGTTCTTCCGGGTTGGCCAGGCATTTCAGCGGCACTACTTTCACATCCACCTGCACACGCTGGCCGGGATACTGCATTTGTTCGTATGGTTTTGCCTTGTAAGGCGCTTTAGCCTTGGGCTGTGGGAACATCCCCAGCTTGCGCATGACCCGGAACAGGGTTTCCGGGCGACGGGTATACCCACGTTTGCGAAGCCGATGCCAGAATTCCAACATACCAAGCGTTGGATTCCGCCTCCGCATATCCCGGATGAGTTTTAGTTCTGCCTCGGTATGCTGGTTCGGATGGTGGTGCGGGCGTCTGGACTGGCAGGCCAGAGACGCCACACCTCCATCCCAGCGTGCCTTCCAGTAGTAGATATACGACCGACTCTTGTTGTATTTCCGGCTCGCACGGCTTACGCCATATTTAGCTGCATATTGCATGAGGGATTGCCGGTACCGCATGTCTTGTGTTATACTTTTACTCATGAGGGACAGAGCTCCTTTTTTGGGTTTGTTGTGTGTGGTAACTTAACTATACCCTATGAAGGCTCTGTCCTTCTACTTTTTTATCCTCTTTCTTGATCTCTGCTGTCCAAGATGTATTATAGCTCTACACGCCCCCGCCCTTGCGCCGAAAGGGCTTGTTTTGCGCCATTTTATACGATATAATAAAGTGATATTTTATGTAAGGAGCGTGTTTGCCCTTGTACGGTCTGCTTTCGCCGTACCAGATCCTGCAATATCTTTTGCGGGCGATTGTTGTGCTGATCGCCATCCCGTTCCATGAAGCGGCGCACGCGCTTGTCAGCCATTGGCTGGGGGACGATACCGCGGTGCGCGCGGGGCGGCTCACGCTCAACCCGATGCGCCATTTCGACCCGCTGGGCGCGTTGTGCATGCTGGTGGGCGGCGTGGGCTGGGCGCGGCCCGTCGGCGTAAACCCGCGCAATTACAAAAATCCGAAAATCGGTATGGCGGTTTCGGCTGCGGCAGGGCCGTTGAGCAATTTTTTGCTGGCTTTTGTGTCGATGATCTTGTATAAGATCGTGTATTACACGGGCGCGGCGCAGGCCGTGCAGGTGCTGCCGCTGTTTTTGTATGATATGGTCGCAATGAACCTGAGCCTGGCGGTGTTCAACCTGATCCCGCTGCCGCCGTTTGACGGCAGCCGTATTGCGCTGCTGTTTTTGCCGCCGCGGCTGTATTTCAAGGCCATGCAGTACGAACGCTATATTATGTTGGCGGTTTTGTTTTTGGTGCTGCTCGGCGCGCTGGATGTGCCGCTTTCGCTGGCGGTCAATTTCTGCTGGGACCGCCTGGTCGACGGGACAGGCTTTGTGGAGCGCATCTTTTGGGGGTAACTTTGCAAGAGACACTGACGTTTAAACTGGAAGATTTTGAGGGCCCGCTGGATCTTTTATTGTATCTGGTGGGCAAGAATAAAATGAACCTCTATGATATCAACATCATGGAGCTGATCGACCAGTACACGGCGGCCATCCGCACGCTGGAACAAAACCGGATGGACGTTTCCAGCGAGTTTATCGATATGGCCGCGCACCTGGTACAGATGAAAAGCGCCCTGCTGCTGCCGCGCAGCCCCGAAGCGGAGCGCATGAAAGAAGAACTGACCGGCCGCCTGATCGAATACAGCGCCTGCAAAGAGGTGGCGGCCCGCCTGGGCGGCCGCGCGCGTGACCTGTTTACCGCCGTGCGCGAACCGATGCCGCTGGTGGGCGCGGCGGAATATACCCGCCGCCACGACGCCAACCTGCTGTTGCAGGCATGGTTTAACCTGATGGGCCGCAGCCTGCGCAAGAGAAAACCCGACCAGGAACGGTTCGAGCCGCTGGTCACAGCGCCGTTCGTATCGGTGGCAAGCCGTGTCAGCCACATGCTGCGCGGGCTTTTGCGGGGCAGTATCCGCGGTATCGGGCAGCTGTTCCACAAAGAGGAGAGCCGCAGCACTCACGTGGCGACGTTTCTGGCTCTGCTGGAACTGATCCGTGCCGGGCGCGTGCGGGTGCAGGGGGACGGTGCGCTGGACCTGGACCGCAGCCACCGCAGAAGAAAGGAGGGCACTGCCCATGAATGACGCACAGCTGACCGGTGGGCTGGAGGCGATGCTTTTTGCCCACGCGGAACCGGTGGAGACCGAACGCCTGGCCGACGCCTTGCGCCTGGACCCGGAACAGACCGAGCAGCTGCTGCAGCGCCTGCAGCAGCGCTACGATGAACAGGAGAGCGGCCTGGCGCTGCTGCGCTTTGACGGCGGGCGCTGGCAGATGACAACCCGCCCCTATTACGGCGAACTGGTCAAACGTATTCTGGATACCCGCCGCAACGCGCCGCTTTCGCCGGCTGCGCTGGAAGTGCTGGCAGTTATCGCCTACAACCAGCCGGTCTCGCGCAGTTTTATTGAGCAGGTGCGCGGTGTGGATTCCTCGTCCACCGTCACCAAGCTGCTGGAAAAAGGCCTGATCGAAGAAGCCGGCCGTCTGGACCTGCCGGGCAAGCCGGTCGCTTTCCAGGTTACCGACAACTTCCTGCGCGTGTTCGGCCTGGGTAGCCTGCACGATCTGCCGCCGCTGCACGACGAAGAGGGCCCGGAAAGCCCCGCTGCACAGCCGGATGCGCCGCCGGACGACGCGGCCGAACAGCTGGAATGGGAGTGAGCGATGATGCCGGTATTGCTGCTGGCGCTGAAAATCCTGGCCGGGCTTTTGCTGGCAATATTGCTTCTGCTGGTGGCGGCATTGCTGCTGCCGTTGGGCATCGCGGTGGAGTACCGCCCCGGCCGTATCGAGATTGCGGCGGTCTGCGGTCCGGTGCGCCGTTCGCTGCGCAGCTATCGGGCGCCTGCAGCCAAACCTGGTGCCCAGAAGAAACAGGAAGCGCAGCCAACCGCCCCAACGCCGGGAACGCCCGAAACAAACGCACCGCCCGGCGCAGAGGAAACCCCGCAGGCAGAGCCGCTTAAGCCGGCGCCGCCGGAGGAACCGGAACACACCGCGCCGGTGGAAGAAACCGGCCAAAAGGGCGGGAAGCTGGAGCGCGTGCTTACGCTGCTGGAGGAGGACCCCGCGGCGGTCGCCGCCTGCTTGTGGCGGCATGTGCGCTGGCTTGGTCGCCATTCGCCCTTTAAAATGCGGGTGCGCCACCTGTATGTGTTCTGGACGGTCACCTGTGAGGATGCCGCCGCCACGGCCGTTGCCTTTGGCGCGGAAATGGCGGCGCTGAACACGGCACTGGCGGCCGTGCAGCAGGCGATCCCATTACAGAGCGACCGCCTGTGGCTGGAACCGGACTTTACCGGTATGCGCCGGGCGGAACGCCGCATCTCCGGAACGGTGCAAGCGCGCGCGATCCTGATGCTGCACCTGCTGTACCGCGTTTGGAACGACCCGCTGCTGCAGCCGCAACCCGAGCCTGCGCAAGCGGCGCAGAGTGCCTGAATGAAAAAACAATCCATATTACATTTTCTTTATAGGAGGAATTGACTTATGGCAGAACATCCGATCCAGGGTCTGATGGGCGTGACCATCGACAAAATCCGCGAAATGGTCGACACCAGCACCATCGTTGGCGACCCCATCCGCGTCGATGAGACAACCACCATCATCCCGGTTTCCCGCGTGACGTTCGGTTTCGCGTCGGGTGGGTCCGACGTGGCCCCCAAGGCCGAGAAAGCCATGTTCGGCGGAGGCACCGGGGCCGGCGTTTCGGTCACGCCGGTAGCATTCCTGGTCATTGCGGGCGGCAATGTGCGCACGGTGCAGCTGGTCGAAAAAGTTACGGCGGTGGATAACGCCATCGCCGCGCTGCCGGAACTGGTGGACAAGATCGCGGCGATGCTCAAACGCGAAAAAGCGGAAGCGGAAACGGCGGCGCCGGAGGCGTAAACGCTTTCCGGCAGGAAAGTATAAGGAGTCAGTATGGCGGAACAACGGATACAAAAAGTGCTGGCAGACCAGGGCATCTGCTCCCGCCGGGAAGCAGAACGCCTGATCGCAGCGGGCAAGGTCAAGGTCAACGGCCACCCGGTCGGCCTGGGGGACAAGATGGACCCCGATTACGACAAGGTCTCCATCGACGGCAAAAATGTGCGCATTGTGCGCAAGCGGCAGTACACCTATATCATGCTGCACAAGCCGCGCGGCTACCTGACGACGCGCAGCGACGATCGCGGTCGCAAGACCGTGATGGAACTGGTGGCCGACGTGCCGGCGATGCTGCGCCCGGTCGGCCGCCTGGACAAAGACAGCGAGGGCCTTTTGCTGATGAGCGACGACGGCGCGTTCATCAACCTGCTGACGCACCCTTCGGGCGGGGTGGGCAAACTGTACCGCGTGACGGTCAACCCCCGTGCGACCGAGGAACAGATCGTCACGATGGCGTCCGGCGTTGTGCTGGACGACGGCGTGCGCACGCAGCCCTGCGTCATCCATGTCGTTGCCGATGAACCGGGACGCACTGTGCTGGAGATCACGCTGCACGAAGGCCGCAACCGCCAGATCCGCCGTATGTGTTCGGCGGTGGGGCTGCAGGTCGTGCGGCTGAAACGCAGTGCCGAAGGCCCCGTCAAGCTGGGCATGCTGCAGCCGGGGGAGTACCGCGAACTGAAAAAGTCCGAGGTCAACGCCCTGCGCAACGCCGCGCTCAAAAGCAGCCGCACCCCGGTGGAGACAGAAGGCGCGCAGGCGGCGCCCCGACGCCCCGGCCCGCTGCGGCCGCGCCGGAAGTGAAACGAATTTGCGGCGGTAAAGAAATTCTGACAAACCCGGCGAGTTCCCACTTGTGAAATTCTGAACAACGTAGTATAATCGTGACAAACGACAGATTTTTTGCAGAACTTGTATAAAAAACCGTCATTCTTATCCTAGGAGGTCACTGTATGGCAGCAAACAAACCCGGCAAGGAAGAACTTCTTGCAGCATTTTTTGACGACGGCGCTTTTTCGCCGCTGTACACCGACGGCCCCGTCAGTGCGGCGTATGGCTGCGCCAACGGCCAGAGCGTGTATGTCCTGTATGAAAACGGCGAGCCGGTAGCGGTGGCGGATCTTCAACGGAAAATCCGCGTGCTGGAAATGGCGGCCGAGACCGGCGCCCCGGTGGTAACGTTCTATAACTCCACCGGCGCCAAACTCGACGGCGGGCTGGACCTGCTCAACGCGACGGCCGCCCTGACGGCCGAGATTGCGCGCGTGTCCGGCGTTGTGCCGCAGATCGCGGTCATCACCGGTACCTGCGCGGGCACCAACGCCCTCAATGCGGCGGCGGCCGATCTCTGCATCATGGCCGAGGATGCCGAACTGTTCCTGCATGCGCCCTTCACGGCTGACGAGAACGTCAGCGGCGCGGGCACGGCGGCGTTTGCGGCCAAAGCCGGCGTGGCGGCGCTGGTTGCCAAAGACGCTGTGGCGGCGGCTAAACAAGCCGCCAACATTGTGGCGCTGCTGCCGGCCAACAACCTGGCAGGGCCTGCGCTGTTTGACTTTACGGCCGCTGCAAAACCGATGCCCACCGCCAACTACACGGCGGCGGCCGCGGTGGAAGCGCTGGCGGACGAGGGCAGTGCCGTGGAGCTGTACAGCGGTTACGGCAAGCGCATCGTCACGGCGCTGGCTACCATCAACGGAAGCGCCGTCGGCATCCTGGCGATGGAAAAAGCCGCCCTGTGCCATAAATGCACGGCCAAAGCGGCGCGTTTCGTCCGCCTGTGCGATGCGTACAGCATCCCGGTCGTCACCATCGTCAACAGCGATGGCTTCGGCAAGAGCGAAGGCGACGACCAGGCCGGCGGCATCCGTCAGGCGGCCCGCATGGCCGGCGTGTACGCCGAAGCGACGACCGCCAAGGTTGCGGTGCTGACCGGCGACGTGATCGGCCCGGTCTACACGGTGTTTGCGGCCTGCGCCGACTGGCGCGTGGCCATGCAGGGGTGCACGGTCGCCCCGCTGGCGCCCGAGACCGCCGTCAGCGTGCTGTACAAAGATGAAATCTACGCTTCGGACAACATCGCCGAAGCGACCAAAGCCAAAGCGGCGGCCTATGCCAAAGAAGTCTGCGGCGCGCAGGCGGCCGCGGCCAACGGCGCGGCCGACGCCGTCGCCGATGCGGCCGGCGTGCGCAACGCCGTCGTGCAGGCGCTGGATATGCTGGCCAGCAAGCGCGCAACGCGCTTGGCCAAGAAACACGGCAACATCGCCCTGTAACCTGCCCTATACAACTTTACGGACCTTGATTATAAGGAGGAACTTCCTATGAAAAACCTGATCGTTACCGTCAACGGTGTTGCCTACAATGTCACGGTGGAGGAGGGCACCGGCGCCCCGGCTGCCGCCCCCGCTGCTGCGGTCCCTGCCGCCGCGCCTGCTGCGCCGGCTGCTCCCGCCCCGGCCGCTGCGCCTGCCGCTCCGGCGGCCCCCGCCGGCCCTGCCGGTGCGGTCGCCGTCAACGCCCCCATGCCCGGCAACATCCTGGACGTCAAGGTGAAACCCGGTGATTCCGTCAAAGCGGGCGATACGCTGCTGATCTTGGAAGCGATGAAGATGGAAAACGAGATCAGCGCCCCGCAGGACGGCACCGTCGCCACCATCGATGTGCGCAAGGGCGACGTGGTCGACTCCGGTGCGCTGCTGTGCACGATGAACTGAACCAGAAGCGAGGTGAACACCATTGGCTAAGAAACCGATCAAAATTACCGAGGTCGTTCTGCGCGATGCACACCAGTCTCTGCTGGCCACCCGCATGACGATGGACGAGATGCGGCCCATTTTGCCCGAGATGGACAAAATCCCGTATTTCTCGGTCGAATGCTGGGGCGGCGCGACGTTTGACTCCTGCATCCGTTTCCTTGACGAGGACCCGTGGGAGCGCCTGCGCACCCTGCGCCGTGAGCTGCCGCACCAAAAACTGCAGATGCTGTTCCGCGGCCAGAACATGCTGGGCTACCGCCCCTACGCCGACGACGCGGTCGAGTATTTCGTGCAGAAATCCGTCGCCAACGGCATCGACGTCATCCGCATCTTTGACGCGCTCAACGACCCGCGCAACCTGCAGACGGCCATCAAAGCCGCCAACAAGGAGGGCGCGCATGTGCAGGCGTGCATCAGCTATACCTTGAGCCCGGTGCACAACAACGAGTATTTTGCCGAGTACGCCAAAACGCTGGAGGAGATGGGCGCCAATTCCATCTGCATCAAGGATATGGCGGGCCTGCTCAAGCCCTACACCTGCTACGACCTGGTCAAGAAACTCAAAGAGACCGTCGATATTCCCATCGATATCCACAGCCACTATACGGCGGGGCTTGCGTCGATGTCCATCCTCAAGGGCATCGAAGCCGGCGCCGATATCATCGACACGGCCATGAGCCCGCTGGCGCTGGGCACGTCCCACATGCCGACCGAGAGCCTGGTGGCCGCACTGCAGGACACCGACTACGACACCGGCCTGGACCTCAACCAGCTCAATGTCGTGCGCGCCTACTTTGCCAAGCTGCGTGAAAAATACATCGCCAACGGCCAGATCAGCCCCAAATCGCTGGGCGTCGACGCCAACACGCTGCTGTACCAGGTGCCGGGCGGCATGTTCTCCAACATGCTCAAACAACTCAAGGACGCCGGCAAAGAGGACAAGCTCGACGACGTGCTGGCCGAAATCCCGCGCGTGCGCGAGGATGCCGGTTACCCGCCGCTCGTCACGCCCACCAGCCAGATTGTCGGCACCCAGGCGGTGTTCAACGTCATCATGGGCGAGCGTTACAAGATGGTCACCAAGGAGTTCAAGGGCCTTGTGCATGGCGATTACGGCAAGACCCCCGCGCCCATCAAGAAAGAGTTCAGCGACTTTATCCTGAAAGGCGAGGAGCCCATCACCTGCCGCTTTGCCGATACGCTGGAACCCGAGATGGACAAACTCAAAGCCGAGGCCGCCAAGTACGCCATCCAGGAGGAGGACGTGCTGACCTACGCGATGTTCCCGCAGGTCGCGCCCAAATTCTTTGAGAAGCGCAACGCCCGCATCCAGGGCGTCGACGCGCTGCATGCCGACTACGAAAAGAAATCCCACCCGGTTTGATCCGGTGCCGCACCGTCCCCGCTGCCGCGGGGGCGGTTTTTGCGTTTGCGGGCAAAAACGCGCGGCAGCCTTGCATCTTGGCGGCAAAAATAGTACAATATACAATATATGTTCATCGGCGGCCCACGCCGAGGTTTGAGGTGCTGGATATGGTTTTAAGCATGACGGGGTATGGCCGCGCCGGCGCGCTGCTGCACGGGCGGGATATCAAGGTGGAACTGCGCAGCGTTAATGCGCGTTTTTTGGAATATTCCGACCGTCTGCCGCGTTCCTGCGCGTTTTTGCAGGACAAACTCAAAAAGCTGGTGGCCGCGCGCGTCAGCCGCGGCAAGGTGGAACTGAACCTTGCCATCCAGGCTGTCACGGCGGCCGACACCGTCGTCACGGTCAACTGGCTGTTGGCGCAGGGCTACCGCGACGCGCTGCGCGACCTGGCGCAGCGCATGGAACTGCCCGACGACCTGACGGCGGGCATGGTGGCGCGCTTCCCCGATGTGCTGGCGCAGACCGCTGCGCCCGCCAATGAGGACGAACTGTGGCAGGACGTGCAGGCGGTGGCGCAGCAGGCGCTGGACGCTTTTGTGGCCATGCGCGCGGCCGAGGGTGACAAACTCAAGGTTGACGTGGAGAACCGCCTGACGGTGGTGGAAACGCTTGTCGGGCAGATCGAACAGCAGAGCGCCGGGCGCGTGCAGGCATACAGCGAAAAACTCTACGCCCGCCTGCAGGAACTGCTGGGCAACCGCAACATCGACGAGGGCCGCCTTGTGACCGAAGCTGCGATCTTTGCCGACAAGACCGCCATTGACGAGGAAACCGTGCGCCTGCACAGCCATGTGGCCCAGTACCGCGAAATTCTGGCGCTGGATGAGCCCATCGGCCGCAAGCTGGACTTTTTGACGCAGGAACTCAACCGCGAAGCCAACACCATCGGCTCCAAGTGCCAGGATGTGGCGGTCACGCGGTTGGTGGTGGAACTGAAATCCGAGATTGAGAAAATCCGCGAACAGATCCAGAACATCGAGTGAGGCGCCTATGAAACTCATCAACATCGGCTTCGGCAACATGGTCAACGCCGACCGCGTCATCGCTGTCATCAGCCCGGATTCAGCGCCGGTCAAGCGCCTGATCCAAGATGCGCGCGAGAAAGGCGCGCTCATCGATGCATCTTACGGGCGGCGCACGCAGGCGGTGCTCATCATGGACTCCGACCATGTCATTTTGTCGGGCATCGCGCTGGAAAGCGTGACCGGCCGCTTTGCACAGGAACAAGAGGAAGGATAAAAGGGGAACAGGGACTATGAAAGGCGAAAAGTATCTGTTTGTTGTATCGGGCCCGTCGGGTACCGGCAAGGACACCGTGGTGGCGCGGCTGCTGAAAGACCACCCCGAGATCCAGCACACGGTCTCGGCCACGACGCGTGCGCCGCGCGAAGGCGAAAAAAACGGTATCAACTACCACTTTATGTCGGTCGCGGATTTTGAGGATCACCTTGCGCATGACCAGATCGTCGAGCACACGCAGTACTGTGGCAACTACTACGGCACGCTGCGCAGCGAGATCGAGCGCCGTATGGCGCAGGGCATCCCGGTGATCCTGGTCATCGAGGTCGAGGGCGCGGGCAACATCAAGCGCCTGTACCCCGGCGCCACGACGATTTTTGTGCTGCCGCCCGACATGCAGGAACTGGAACGTCGCCTGCGCAACCGCGGCACCGAGAGCGAGGAAACCATCCAGCGCCGCCTGAAACGGGCGGAGGAAGAGATCACCCACTCGGCAGGGTATGACGAGCACGTCGTCAACGACCAGGTTGAAACCTGTGCCGAAGCCCTGTACTCCATCATCCAGTCCCGCCTTGAACACGGCCAAGACGCATGACGCTGCCCGTCGCGCAGGTGGCCGTCGACCAGGCGACCATCCATTTTGATAAATTCTACTCTTACCGAATACCGGCGGAGTTACAGGACCACGTGTGGCCGGGCAGTATGGTGCTGGTGCCATTTGGCCGCGGCGACCATGCGCGCATGGCCGTGGTGCTGGCGGTGGCGGAAGTGGAAGAAGCCGACGCCCCGCCGCGCCTGAAAGCGCTGTATGACGCCGCGCCCGAACAGGCGCGCCTGACGCCCGACCTGCTGGAGCTCGTGCGGTTTTTAAAAGACCGCACTTTCTGCACCTGGTTCGAGGCCGTCAAGGCCGTCATCCCATACGGCGCGCAGTATATGGCGGTCACCGCCGGCGGCAAGCCGCGGATGAAAAACCGCCTGCAGCGCGCGACCGAGTGGGTCTACACGCTCACCGGGGAACTGCCCGCCAAACCCAAACCCGGCCCGCGCCAGCTGGCGGCGGTGGAAGCTTTGCGCGTCGGCCCGCTGACCGGCCGCCAGCTGGAAACCGCCGGCATCTCCAAACCGACGCTGGACACGCTGTGCCAAAAGGGCGTGCTGACGGCCACCCGGCAGGACAAAACGCTGGACCTGTTTGCGGCCATCCCGTTTGACCCGCAGCCGCTGGCGCTTTCGGCCGAGCAGCAGCAGGCGTACGACGCGCTGGCGCCCAACCTGGCCGACGGGCAGCCCCATGCGGCGCTGCTGCACGGCGTGACGGGCAGCGGCAAAACGGTCGTGTTTTTAAAACTCATCGAGCGCACGCTGGAACTGGGCCGCAAGGCGCTGGTGCTGGTGCCCGAGATCAGCCTGACGCCGCAGATGATCCGCCGCCTGAAATCGACGTTCGGCAGCCGGCTGGCCGTGCAGCATTCCGCTCTCAATAACACCGAGCGCCTGCTGCAATGGCGCATGATCCAGCAGGGCAACGCCGACATCGTCGTCGGCACGCGCAGCGCTGTGTTTGCGCCGCTGCAAAACCTGGGGCTCATCATTGTAGATGAGGAGCAGGAACACACCTACCAGAGTGAGTCCGCCCCGCGCTATGACGCGCACGACGTCGCCAAAAAGCGCGCGGCGATGGAAAACGCGCTGCTGGTGTTCGCTTCGGCCACGCCGCGCACCGAGACCTATCACGCGGCCAAAACCGGCAAATACCAGCTTGTCACGCTGACCAGGCGCTACGGCGGCCGCCCGCTGCCGAACGTCGATTTCATCGACATGCGCGCCGAGCTCACCGCCGGCAACCCGCGGGAAGTCAGCGCCCGCATGGTGCAGGAACTCAAAACCAACCTGCAAAACGGGGAACAGAGCATCCTGCTGCTGAACCGGCGCGGCTACCACACGGTGGGCATGTGCACGGCCTGCGGGCAGGTGCTCAAATGCCCCAACTGCAGCGTGCCGATGGTCTACCACAAACCGCAGCAGGCGCTGATGTGCCACCACTGCGGGCACACGGTGCGCCCGCTGCCGCAGCTTTGCCCTGCGTGCGGTGGTCAGGTCCGCTACAGCGGGTTCGGCACCCAGCGTGTGGAAGAAGAATTGCACGAACTGCTGCCGGACGCGCGCATTTTGCGCATGGACCAGGACTCTACGGGGCAGAAAAACGCCCACGAGACGATGCTGGCCCAGTTTGGCCGGCAGGAATACGACATTCTGCTGGGCACGCAGATGGTCGCCAAGGGGCTGGACTTTGAAAAAGTCACCCTCGTCGGCGTTTTGGGCATCGATTCGCTGCTGTTTGGGCAGGGTTTCCGCGCGTATGAGAGCGTGTTCAGCCTTGTCACGCAGGTCATCGGCCGCGGTGGGCGCGCCAGCCTGCCGGGCCGCGCGCTGATCCAGACGGCGGTGCCGAACCACCCGGTCTTGCAGCTGGCCGCCGCGCAGGGGTATGAGGATTTCTACCGCGAGGAGATCGCGTTCCGCAAATACGGTCTCTACCCGCCGTTCTGCGCGTTCTGCGTCATCGGGTTTACCGGCGCGCAGGAGGGCGCGGTCGCCCTGGCCGCGCAGCGCTTTGGCGCGCTGCTGGCGCAGCATGCGGCGCAACACCCGCAGCTGCCGCTGCGCATTTTGGGCCCCGCGCCGATGGCGATTGCGATGCTGAACGGCAAATATCGCTACAAGCTGACGCTCAAATGCCGCAACGACGCGGCGTTCCGGGCGCTGCTGCGCCGGGCACTGGACGATTACGCCGCCGAAAAACTGCCGCAGAAAGCCGCCGTTATCGTGGATTTCAACACCGACGGCGACCTGTGACCCGGCCAAAACCCATGTATATCGTATTTACGCTTTTAGGAGGTATTTCCCTATGGCACTTCGCACCATCGTACAGGACGGCGACCCGATCCTGAAAAAAGTCTGCCGCCCCGTCACCAAATTTGACGACCGTCTTGGCGTTCTGCTCGACGACATGAAAGAGACACTGCTGGCGGCCAACGGCCTGGGCCTGGCCGGGCCGCAGGTCGGCATGATGCGCCGGCTGTTCATCTGCCTGGACGAGCGCGACATGCCGGAACAGGTTCCGGAAAACTACGAATATAAGTTCATCGAGTTCATCAACCCCGAGATTTTGGAACTCAGCGACGAAAAAGTCGAACTGTACGAGGGCTGCCTTTCCTTCCCAGGGCACAACGGGGCCATCGCGCGCTCCAAACACGTCAAGGTCAAGGCGCAGGACCGCCACGGCGAATGGTTTGAACTGGAAGCCGATGATATGCTCGCCCGCTGCATCCAGCATGAGAACAACCACCTGGACGGCATCACAATCATGGACCTGGCGACCCATTTCTATGAGGACGACTACCCCGAAGAAAACGAGGACTAAACCGCATGCGTATCCTGTTTATGGGCACCCCCGACATCGCCGCCGAAAGCCTGCGCGCCCTGCTGGACGCCGGGCATGAGGTCTGCGCGGTGTTCACCCGGCGCGACAAACCGGTCGGCCGCAAACAAATCCTGACGGCGCCGCCCGTCAAGCAGCTGGCGCAGCAGCACGGCATCCCGGTCTACCAGCCGTGCACCTTGCGCGACGGCTCCAGCGACGAATTGATCCGCAGCCTGGCGCCCGATGTCATCGTCGTGGTGGCGTACGGCTGCATCCTGCCGCCGCAGCTGCTGCACGTGGCGCGGTACGGCTGCATCAACCTGCACGTGTCGCTGCTGCCCAAATACCGCGGCTCTGCGCCGGTGCAGTGGGCGGTGCTCAACGGCGATACCCAGACTGGCGTGTCCATCATGCAGCTGGACGAAGGGCTGGACACTGGCAACGTGCTGCTGGTGGAGCCGGTCGACATCGCCCCTGAGGAGACCAGCGGCCAACTGTTTGACCGCGTCAGCGCTGTGGGCGCCAAAACGCTGGTGGCGGCGCTGGAAAAACTGCAGGCCGGGCAACTGACCCCGACGCCGCAGTGCGAGGACCTGGCCACCCAGGCCCCGCCGCTGGATAAAGAGATGGCGCAGTTCTCTTTCACAGACAGCGCCGCGCACATCCACAACTGGGTGCGCGGCATGAACCCCTGGCCTGTGGCTTGGTTCTTGCAGGACGGCAAGCGCATCAAGGTGCAGGAATGCCGCCTGGCGGAAAACCCGCAGCATGCCGCGCCCGGCACGGTGCTGGCGCTCAAACCGCTGACGGTAGCCGCTGCCGGCGGGGCCGTACAGCTGCTGACCGTGACGCCGGAGGGCGGCAAACCGATGCCCGGCACTGCCTGGGCGGCCGGCCGCCGCCTAAAAGCGGGGGACAGCCTGTGACGCCGCGCCGCCTGGCCGTGCAGGCGCTGCTGCACCAGGAACAGGCCGGTTACGCCAACCTGGTGCTGGACGCCGAACTCAAAAAATGCACCCCGCCGCTGGCCGCGCGCGATGCGGCGTTTGCGGCCCGTATCTTTTACACGGTGCTGGAATACCTGCCGCTGCTGGACTACCGCCTGGCGCGGTTCAGCAAAAAGCCGCTGCGGGCGCTGGACGCGCCGGTGCGCGCCATCCTGCGCGCCGGGTTGGCGCAGGCGCTGTATATGCAGGTGCCGCTGCCCGCGGCAGTCAATGAGTCGGTCAAGCTGACCAAAGCAATGGGCAAGACCAGCGCGGCCGGCATGGTCAACGCGGTGCTGCGGCGCGCGGCGGCCCTGCCGGTGCAGGAGAGCGATTTCCCGGACCCGCTGCAGCGGCTGGAAATTTGGTATTGCCTGTCCCGCCCGGTGGCGCAGCTGTTCTATGCGCAGTACGGCGCGGAAGCCTTCGCGCTGGCGGCGGCGTTCCGGCGCCGCCCGGTGTCGGCGGTGCGCGTCAATACGCTGCGCACCACCGACGAAGCGCTCACGCAGGCCCTGCAGGCCGAAGGCCATACCGTGACCCCCGGCCCCTGGCCGCATGCGCTGCTGGTGGATTTCCACGGCTCGCCCGCCGCCGGGGCGGCGTTTGCTGCCGGGCACTACCATGTGCAGGGGCTGGCCAGCCAGTTTGCAGCGCTCTGCGTACAGGCCAAGCCGGGGCAGCGCGTGCTCGATTTCTGCGCCGCGCCGGGCGGCAAAAGCTTGACGCTGGCCCAGCAGATGCAAAATACCGGCTGCCTTGTCAGCGGCGAGGCCGTGCCGGCTCGCGTGCCGCTGCTGCAAAAAGCGTTCGACCGCTGCAGCGTGACCTGCGCGCAGGCGATCCAAAACGATGCGACGGCGCCCAACGCGGCGCTGGGCAAATTTGACCGCGTGCTGTGCGACGTGCCGTGCTCGGGGCTGGGCATCATCGCCAAAAAGCCGGATATCCGCTATAAAGACCTCGACGGGATAGGGGAACTGTGCGCCATCCAGCAAAAAATTTTGCAAAATGGCGCAGATTCTCTTGCCGAAAACGGCCGTTTGGTGTATTCTACCTGTACAGTGCATTGGCAGGAAAACCAGGCGCAGATCGAAACATTTCTGCACAACAATCCTGGTTTCCACGTTGTACCGCCGGAAATTGATTTTCCCGGTGCGCAGGCCGATGCTTTTGGCACGCTGTTTTTGCCGCACAAGACCGGCACCGACGGCTTTTTTGTAGCCATTTTGGAAAAACTTTCGACATAATTTTGGTTTATACTATACAGAGGGTGAGGAGGTGCGCTTTGTGGAGGAAGCAAACCAGGTCTGTCTGTCGGACCTGACGCTGGACCGCCTGACGGCGTACCTTGCCGGGCTGGGCCAGCCGAAGTTCCGCGCCAAACAGATTTTCAAGTGGCTGCACCAGAAGCTGGTCACCGACTTTTCCCAGATGACCGACCAGCCCAAGACGCTGCTGGCGGTTTTGCAGCAGCAGTGCACCATCGCGGCCCCCACAATCCGCCGCCGCCAGCAGTCCAAAGACGGTACGGTCAAGTATCTTTTGCAGCTGGCCGACGGCAACTGCATCGAGACGGTGCTCATGCGTTACAAATACGGCAACACGGTCTGCGTGTCCACCCAGGTGGGCTGCGCGATGGGCTGCCGGTTCTGCGCTTCGACTCAGGCGGGCCGCGTGCGGGACCTGACCCCCGGCGAGATCGCAGCCGAGATTTACACCGCCCAAAAAGATACGGGGGAGCGCGTCTCCCACATCGTGCTCATGGGCATCGGTGAGCCGCTGCATAATTTTGACAACGTCATGGACTTTTTGCAGATCATCTCCTGCCCGGAAGGCGTCAACATCGGCATGCGCAACATCAGCCTTTCGACCTGCGGCCTGGTGCCCAAGATCGACGAGCTGGCCAAGCGGCATTTGCAGCTGACGCTCTCGGTTTCGCTGCACGCGCCGGACAATGCCACGCGCTCCGGCATGATGCCGGTCAATGACGCCTACCCGCTGGAACAGCTGCTCCCGGCTTGCCGCCGCTACCAGAAAGAGACCGGCCGCCGCATCAGCTTTGAATATTCGATGGTGCGCGGCGTCAATGACAGCGACGAGATGGCGCATAAACTGGCGCACCTGATTGAGGGGATGGGCGCGCATGTGAATTTGATCCCCATCAACCCGGTGGACGGCAGCCCGTATTCCGCCACGGACGAAGAAAATGTGCGGCGCTTTCAGCGCGAGTTGGAGCGCCTGGGCGTCAACGCGACGGTGCGCCGCCGCCTGGGCACCGATATCAGCGCCGCCTGCGGGCAGCTGCGGCGCGAGGATGCCCGCGAAACCGGCGCAGCCGGGACAGTACACCACGGAAAGGAACACCCTGCATGAAGATTGCAGCGATCACCGATATCGGCAGCTGCCGCCAGGAAAACCAGGACAATTACTGTGCGCAGCAGCTGGCGGGCGGGACTGCCTGGGGGCTTGTGTGCGACGGTATGGGCGGTGTGAACGGCGGGCGCCTGGCGTCCCGCATCGCAACCGATACCATGCAGCAGTATTTTGCCCGCCAGATGCAGGCGCTGCGGCCAGGGGGCGAAAAAGCCTTTATGATGCACGGGTTTGACGTCACCAACCGCGCCGTGTATGAAAAAGCGGCGTCGGACCCCGAAATGATGGGCATGGGCACCACTGGCGTGTGCGCCTATGCGGGGGGCGGGTTCGCCCACATCGTCCACGCGGGCGATTCCCGCGCGTATCTCTACCACCGGGGCACGCTGCGCCAGATCACCCGCGACCACTCGATGGTGCAGCAACTGGTGGACAGCGGCCAGATCACCCGCGAACAGGCGTCGCTGCACCCGCAGAAAAACCTGATTACCCGGGCGCTGGGGGTCGCGGCCAACATCGTGCCGGAGTATAACCGCTGCGAGATTGAAGAAGGCGACATCCTGCTGCTGTGCACCGACGGCCTGACCAATATGGTGCCGGACGAAGAGATCGCGCGGGTTTTGCAGGATACAGCCTTTTTTGACGCCGCCGGGGTCCTGATCAGCCGCGCGCTGCAGGCGGGCGGGCAGGACAATGTCACGGTTTTGCTTATGGGCGTGGAAACTACGGAGGTCAACAATGGATAACTTGATTGGAAGACGACTGGACGGCCGGTATCTGATCCAAAGCCTGGTCGGCGTGGGCGGCATGGCCAACGTCTACCGCGGCGTGGATGAAAAGACCGGCAATGCCATTGCGGTCAAGGTGCTCAAAGAAGAATTTTTGGATAACGAGGAACTTGTCCGCCGCTTTAAAAACGAATCCAAGGCGATCTCGATCCTCAGCCACCCGAACATCGTCAAGGTGTACGATGTTTCGGTCACCGACCGGCTGCAGTATATCGTCATGGAATACGTCGACGGCATCACGCTCAAAGAGTACCTCAAGCAGCGCGGCGGCGCCCTGACCTGGAAAGAAACCGTGCATTTTGCCACCCAGGTGCTGGGTGCGCTGCAGCATGCCCACGCCAAGGGCATCATCCACCGCGACGTCAAGCCGCAGAACATCATGCTGTTGGCGGACGGTTCCATTAAAATGATGGACTTTGGCATCGCCCGCTTCTCGCGCGCGCAGAGCCAGACCGTCAGCGACAAGGCCATCGGCTCGGTGCATTACATCAGCCCCGAGCAGGCCAAGGGCGACCGCACCGACGCGCGCACCGATATCTACTCGGTCGGCGTCATGCTGTACGAGATGCTGTCCGGCCGGCTGCCGTTCGACGGCGACGGCGCAGTGTCCATCGCCATCATGCAAATCTCGGACAAACCCAAGCCGCTGGCCCAGGTGGCGCCCAACGTGCCGGAAGGTCTGCGCCAGATCACCGAGAAGGCGATGGAAAAGGACCCCGCCAAGCGTTACCAGAGCGCGCAGGAGATGCTGGACGCCATTGAAGCGTTCAAGCGCAACCCCTCGGCCCGCTTTGAATACGAGTACAGAAATATGCAGGACAACCCCGAAAAGAACATCAACCGCGTGGTCTCGAACGCCAAGGGCGCCGTGCGCACCGGCGAAGCGCGCCGTGCCGGTACCGCCAACCCGGGCCGCGGCCGCAGCGCGCGCAGAAAGCGCGCCGCCAAGCCGTTCTCGGTACTGCCGATCTTCTTCGGCATGGCGGTGGCCTTTGTCATCGGCGCGGCCATCCTGATCTATCTGATCTTCACCAACTCCAGCAACCTGCTGTTCTCCAACCGCGACGACGTGACCATCATCAACTTTGTCGGCCAGACGTTGGACGAATACCGCGCGTCGGAGTATAACACGCTGCTCAAACTGCAGGAAGCCGAGGAGTATAACTCCACCTACCCGGCCGGGACCATCATCCGGCAGAACCCCAAAGCGGGCCGTACCGTTAAGGAAGGCCAGCAGATCACGCTGACGGTCAGCCTGGGCACCCAGTATGTCACCATCCCCGAGACCAAAAACATGGTGGCGGAGGATGCCGAACAGACGCTGAAGGACATGGGCCTGAATGTGCTGCAAAAGCCGATGCAGGATTCCACGGTCGCCAGCGGCGCCGTGATCTACAGCAGCCCGTCATCCGGCGAAACGGTCGAGGGCGGCTCTACGGTCATTTTATATATCAGCCGCGCCACGGTGCAGTCCACCAACAAAATCCCCAGCCTGACCGGCAAGACGATCGATACCGCGCGCGCCGACGTGCGGGGGCTCAACTTCTCGATCCGCGTGGTCGAGCAGGCCAGCGACCAGCCGGAGGGCACGGTCCTGAGCCAGAGTCCGGCCGCAGGCACCGACGCCCGCATCAGCACGGTCATCACACTGGTGGTTTCCACCGGCGTGCCGCCGGAGCCTGTGGCGACGCCTGCGCCGGAAGCGTCGGTCGACCCGTCCACCGGCCAGATTGTCGTGCCGGAAAGCACCTGGTGGAGCAGTGACGGCTCGCATCAGATTCACCAGCGTTCCGACGGCTCGATGTGGAACGAAAGCGGCCAGCGCTGCGACGCCGAAGGTAATCCCATTTGACGGGTGTGCAGTCCATGGCGTATATTACAAAAGGCATCGGCGGGTTTTACTACGTCCGTACAGCGCAGGGCATCGTCGAGTGTAAGGCGCGCGGCGTTTTCCGCAAGCGCGGCATCACGCCGGTGGCGGGGGATAATGTCGTGCTCTCTGCCGACGGCAGTTTGATCGAGGAGATTCTGCCGCGCAAAAATGTGTTCGTGCGCCCGCCGGTAGCCAATTTGGATGTGCTGTTCATCGTGGCCAGCACAACGCAGCCGGTGCCCAGCACACTGGTGCTGGACGCGCTGACGTCGGCCGCCCTGTACAAGGGCGTGCAGCCGGTGCTGGTGGTGACCAAGGCGGACCTGAAAGCGGCCGACGCCCTGGCCGAAGCTTATGCGAACAGTGGTATCCCGCTTATTTTGCTGCACTACGAAAGCGGCGAAAGGCTGGATGTGGTGCGCGGGTATATCCAAGGGCACTTGTGCGCTTTTTGCGGCAACTCCGGCGTCGGGAAATCCACGCTGCTCAACGCACTCGCGCCGGAACTGCAGCGCGAGACCGGGCAGATCAGCCAGAAACTGGGCCGTGGCCGCCACACCACGCGCGAGGTGGAAATTTTCGAGATTTGCGGCGGCCGTCTGGCCGATACGCCGGGCTTTGCCAGCCTGGAAGCCCAAAAACTGGCCCGCATCCCCAAAGAGGAATTGCAGCATACCTTCCCGGAATTTGAACCCTATTTTGGGCAGTGCCGTTTCACCGGCTGTTCCCACCGTACCGAGACCGGCTGTGCGGTGCGCGCCGCTGTGGAAGCGGGCAAGATCAGCCCGTCGCGCTATGCCAGCTACCTTGCTTTGTATGAGGAAGCCAGCGCCCGGAAAGCGTGGGAACCATGACGGGGCGCGCTGTGGTGTTTTCAGCTGTGGAGGTCGGGCCAGAGATGGCCGGTTATCTACAGCCGGGGGATTTTATCGTGGCCTGCGACGCCGGGTACCGCAACGCCGCCCGCCTGGGGGTAAAACCGGACCTGATCGTGGGGGATTTTGATTCCGCCCCGCAGCCGCAGACCGATCGCGAAACCATCGTGCTGCCGCATGTCAAGGATGATACCGACACGCAGTTTGCCGCCCGCTGGCTGGTGGAGCACGGCTGCACCGAAGCCGTGTTGCTGGGCGCTTTGGGCGGCGCGCGTGTGGAGCATATGTTCGCCAACATTTCTACCGGCTTGTATCTTTCGCTGCACGGCGTCAAGACCATTCTGGCCGACGCGCGCAGCGAGATGCACTACCTGCTGCCCGGCCAGCCGCTGCGCCTTGCGCGGCGGGACTGGATGTATTTGTCTGTGTTTGCGCTGGGCGCGCCGCTTTCCGGCGTGACGCTGCAGGGGGTGTACTACCCGCTGCGGGACGCCACCCTGACGGAACTGGACTACCCGCTTGGCACCAGCAATGAGTTTACGGCCCCTGAGGCCTGCCTGCAATGCACGGCGGGCCATGGCCTGGTGGTGCTGACGCGCGCCGACGGTTGACACACATCCCCTGCCCGCGCATAGTATGGCGTACACGAACGACAGAAAGTGAGGTGTACGCCGATGCATGTGGTCGTGGTCCGCTGCCCGCGCGCGCTGCGCTGGCTGCTTCGCGCAGCTTTTAAAGTATAACCGGTTTTGCAAAACCTCTGCCGCAAGGCAGGGGTTATTTTTTTGCCGCTGCGCATATACATGCACCAGAAAGCCAACCAAGCGCTAGATGGAAAGGGGCAATCACAATGGAACTCAAGGTGTTTAAGGACACCCTTGCAGCCTACGGCGGCCGGTGGGAAAGCCGGCAGGAACTGCCCGTAGAGACCGAGATTTTGATCCCGGATTATCTGCCGGCGGTGTTCAAGATCGTCAAGTGCCGGGTGGAACCGGTGCTACTGCAGAACCGCGTCGCCGGCACCCGCTGGCAGTATGAGGGATACCTGCGCTGTACGGTATACTACCAAAGCGATGAACCGGGCTGCCGCCTGTACCGGGTGGAACAGAAATTTGCCTTTGAAAAATCGGCCGAGCTCCCGGCCGGCAGCTACGCCGAAGGCCCGGCGCAGACCTGGGGGGAACTGGAATATTGCAACTGCCGGGCAGTCAGCGAGCACCGCATCGACCTGCGCGGCGCGTACATTTTGTGCGGGGCGGTCCTGGCCAGGCGGGAGTGCGAACTGCTGACCTCGCTGGCCGATTGCGGCATTGAGCAGCGCGCCCGCACCCTGCGCGGAATGCACCGCATCGCCGCCGAGGAAAAACCGCTGACAGCATCCACAACGCTGCCACTGCCGGAAGCCGGCGCGGCGGTGCTGGAGATTGGCGGCTGTTTTGCCCTGGGCGGGGTGACGCTGCAAACGGGCCAGGCCAGCGTGCAGGGCGCTTTGCAGGTGCAGGTGTGCTGCCAAGCGGCAGATAGCGAGGAACTGACCGTGCGCACCAAAGAAATCCCGGTGCAGCAGACCGTGGAACTGCCTGGCGCGGCGGCCGAGGATACCTGCGTGGCCTGGGGGGAGATTCAGGCATGCACGCTGGCGGCGCCAGATAGCGGCGAAGAAGGCGAGTTGAGCGTGGGGTGGAAACTGCATCTGGAAGTCTGGCGCGAGGCATCGTGTACCGTGGTTGCGGATGCCTATTCCACCCTGTACCAGACCCAAACGGTACAGACGGCCTGCAAGCTGTTGGCCAAAACGGCAGATTTGGCCCAGACTGTCAATGTGGTGCTGCAAGACGATTTGCCCGACCCGGATTTTACCGTAAAAGGCTGCTTTGTCACGCTGGGCAAGGCGATGCCGGTGGCGGCGGAGGATGGCGAGGGCGGCGCGCAGTTTTGCCTGTGCGGCAAAGGGACGGCGCATGTGCTTTGCGCCGATGCCCGCGGCGAGGTGACCTGTTTTGATAAAAACTTTACCTGGCGGCCGGATGGCGTGTGGCAGGGTGCAGCGCCCGATGCCTGCGCCAGTATGAGCGCCGCCGTCACCCGCGTCAGCAGCAGCAAAAACGGTGCGCAGCTGCGGGTGGAACTGGAGATCGGCGTCAGCGGCCTGCTGCTGCAGGCGTATACCGGCGACGCGTTGTGCGAGGTGGAACTGGGCGAGCCATACGAACGCCCGGCCGACGCCCCGGCGCTGTACCTCTATTACGCGGCGGCCGGGGAGCGCATTTTTGACATCGCCAAGCGGTACCATGCCCGCGCAAAAGACCTGGCGGCGGCCAACCACCTGACGTGCGACGGCGCCGCCCCGCAGGACGGCACTACGGAAGCGGCCTGCCTGTTGATCCCGGCAGCCCAGTAAAGGAGGGGACGACTGTGACCCAGCAACAAATCTATCAGAGCATCGCGCGGCGCACAGGGGGCGATATCTACCTCGGCGTCGTGGGGCCGGTGCGCAGCGGCAAAAGCACCTTTATCAAACGGTTTTCGGAACTGATGCTGCTGCCGCATATCCAAAACGAAGCGCTGCGCGCCCGCGCGGGCGACGAACTGCCGCAATCGGCGGCCGGCCGCACCATTATGACAACCGAGCCGAAATTCATCCCGGAAAAGGCTGTCACCGTAGAACTGTCCGGCGGGGGCAGTTTCCGCGCGCGGCTGATCGACTGTGTCGGGTATATGGTGGAGGGCGCGATCGGCCATGAGGAGAACGACGCCCCGCGCATGGTCAAGAGCCCCTGGTTCGACCACGAGGTTCCGTTTGACCTCGCGGCCGAGACTGGCACGCGGCGCGTGATCCGTGAACATGCCACCGTGGGCGTGCTGGTAACGACCGATGGCTCGGTGGCCGACCTCCCGCGGGAAAATTACTGCGAAGCTGAACGCCGCGTGGCCGAAGAATTGGACGCCATCGGCAAACCGTATATCATCCTGCTCAACTGTGCCGAGCCGGAAGCGGAACCAGCGCGGCAGCTGGCGGCCGAATTGCAGGAACGATACCGCCATGTGGTGTTTCCCATCAACTGCACGACCATGACTGCCGAGACCGTCGACGCGCTGTTGCAGGCGCTGTTGTATGCGTTCCCCATCCAGGAAATCGCCGTCCACATGCCCGGCTGGGTGACGATGCTGGAACCCGGCCACTGGCTGCAGAGCGCGGTCTACACGGCGCTGCTGGGCTATGCGGCGCAAATCCGCATCATGGCCGACGTGGCCGGGAAACGCCCGCAGCTGGACTGCGAATATATCGCGTCGGCGTCGCTGGAAGGCATGGACCTGGGCACCGGCACTGTGCGCATTGCGGCGGGCATTGCCCCGCATATCTTTTACCGGATTCTGGGCGAGCAGACGGGGTTGGAGATCGTTGACGAAGCCAGTCTGCTGCCCTGCGTGGTCAGCCTGGCCCGCGCCAAGCGTGCCTACGACAAGATCAAGTCGGCGCTGGAACAGGTCGAAGCGACGGGGTACGGCATCGTCATGCCCGGCATCGACGAATTGACGCTGGAAGAACCCGAGATCGTGCGCCAGGGCGGGCAGTACGGGGTACGGCTTTCCGCCAGCGCGCCCAGCCTGCACATCATGCGCGCCAACATCCATACCGAGCTTTCCCCGACGGTGGGCAGCGAACAGCAGGGGGAAGAACTCATCAAAAGCCTGCTGGCGGATTTTGAGACCGACCCCGCCAAACTGTGGGGGACCAATATCTTTGGCAAAAGTTTGAATGAACTGGTCAGCGAGGGGGTACAGGCAAAACTGCTGCACATGCCGCAGGACGCCCGGAATCGCCTGCAGCAGACGTTGGAACGCATCATCAACGAAGGCTGCGACGGGCTGATCTGTATCTTGCTGTGAGATGGGGGAACCGCCAGTGCTGAAACGAATGAGCCGCACCGAAAAAGAGCGCCGCGCCATGCAAAGCGAACTGCAGGCAGCCCTGCGGGCCATGCGCGCCAACGAGGCCGCCTTTGAGGAAGTCCAGGACCCGGTCTGCATAGAACAGCTCACCTACCAGCATGCGGCGCTGATGTGCCGCTGCCGCGCGCTGCTGCGAGCCTTGCGGGCGGCGGGGGCGGACCCATGACGGGGCCCTGGGCCTGGGGGGCGGCGGGGGTCTGCGTGGCGGTGGTGTTCTGGTGCGCATTGCACCAGCGTCGGCCGCTGCGTACCCTGCTGACAGGCGCGTTGTGCGGGCTGGGGGCGCTGGCCGCGGTGGCGCTGCTGGCGCCGGCCACCGGGGTGGAACTGCCGCTCAACCGGTTTACAGCCTTTGTGGCGGCCGTGCTGGGCTTGCCTGGCGTGGTGACGCTTTTGCTGCTGCAGCTGCTTTTATAAACCTTGCCAAGCCGGCGGATTTGTGCTATACTAAGCCGAAAACGAGTGGAACATACGGCGGCGGGACAGTTCGCAAGAACTGCCTGAGGAAAGTCCGGGCTTCACAGAGGCATGGCAACTGCTAACGGCAGCCGGGGGCGACCCCAGGGATAGTGCAACAGAAAGAAACCGCCGCGCCCTGGCGCGGTAAGGATGGAAAGGCGAGGTAAGAGCTCACCAGCGCACTGGCGACTTTGCGGCTATGTAAACCCTGCTTGAAGCAACATCCGTATGGGACATGATGCGGAGCCTCGCGCGTCCCGGTGATGGCGTGAGCCTTGCGGCGACGCAAGGCCAAGATAGATCGTCGTTTGATACAGAACCCGGCTTACGGTCCAGTCGTTTTTTTGCAATCCGGCACACTCGCCGCTTTTCGGCGCGGGTGTGTTTTTTGTTTGGCAAAAAGCAAAACTGGCGGGCCCGGCACCGCCGTGCCCGGGAACAAAAAGCGGCCCGGCTCTTGCAAAAAAGCATAAAGCGAAAGCAACAGCCGGGGCTGCGTTTACGGGGCGGCGGGCAAGCCCTTTAGGGGGTCAGATCCGTTCATATTCCAGCATGGCATTGCGAAGCCGGTTGAATACATGGTAGGCGTGGTCCGGGCTCCAGTGGTAAACATTGCGCAGCTGCTCCAATGTTTCCCCTTCCAAAAAAGCGCCGGCCATACGGCGCACGTCCAGTTCCTGCTGTGCCAGGTATTCGTGCAGGCACACGCTGTTCTCGAAACCTCCATGCGGGGGCAGAAGAATCTCGGCCAGGGTGACGGGGTTGTCCGCGCTTACCGGCTGATCGATCGACAGGTCCTTGTACAATACCCGCCAAAGGGCTTGCCGCTCCCGCATTACCGCATCCCAGGCAAGGCGGTAGGCGCGCCGCCACCCCCGCCCGGAGGAAACAGCGAAGCCTTCCGGGTCGTCCCGGTAGACCGAAAGAATGGCGGCCCATGCCGCCTGGCGCAGTTCCGGGTTCTGCAGGGGGGCGTTGGCGGCGTGGCATACACGGGTGATCGCATCTTCGATCATGGCGCGCTCCCGGCAGGAAAGTTCGCGCTTTTTCATACGCCATCCCCGGCCCGGCGCGTATGGCGAGGCTTGCCGCGCTCGGGAAATTCAGGCGGCGGGGACATTTCCAGACAAGTTCCCACCCAGGCGTTCAGGTCCTGCCGCCATTCCATCGCATATAAAAGCGGGAAAGCATAGCCCATATCCCGCAAAATGGCGCTTAACGCCCGGTTTTTGGCGGTTCCGCCTTTCGGGGAAAAATGGACGCCGCCTTTTTCGGCGGGGAATAAAAGCAGAAAACGCCCGTCTGGGGAATATTTCCCCTTAAAATCCCGCACATCGCCCACAGCTTGAAAAAACGCTTTGTTCATGTAAAGGGAACCTTTTTCGCCCAGAGAGAGACGTGGAAGCGCATGGGTTTTGTTTGGCAGCGGGAAATCTAAAAATTGCGAGAGGTCAAAAGCGGAATCTTTCATGGTTGTACAACTCCTTTCTCACGCAGGTTCCTGCGGAAGTCGTTAACAGGATACAACGAAAAATGCTTATATGCCAGTGGCGAAAGCACTGAACTTTCTGGAAAAAATTGTACATTTTGACGATATTCGTTCAATACGTGGTCCCGCGCGCCGAAGCGGCGATGCACAACAGAGCCTTATGTTTTCGCACAAAAGTAGGGGAACCGCTGGCAGAGTTTGGATTTGCATCCCGGCAGGCTTTGTGCTATAATACTGCAATATGGGTGCAGTAGGGGAAGAGGTGCAGCGCGTGGAACTTCAGTTTGTCGTGCCGCCGGCTGCCGAAGGGCAGCCCCTGGGCCGTTTCCTGCGTTCCCGGGGCGTGACGGCGGGCATGATCCGCGCCGTCAAGCATACGGGTGGCGGCTTTTTTGCGGATGCGGAACCGCTGCACACCAACCAGGCGGTACATGCCGGCCAGTGCGTGCATTTTGCGCTGCCGCCGGACCCGCCCACCAGCGTTGTGCCGCAGCCGGTGCCGCTGCGGATTGTCTATGAGGATGATTTTGCCGCTGTGCTGGACAAGCCGGCCGGGCTGGCCGTGCACCCGACGCTCAACTACCCGGACCACACGCTGGCGAACGGATGGATTGAGCATCTGCGCCAGCAGGGCAAAACGGGCGTGTTCCGCCCGGTGAACCGGATCGACAAAAACACCAGCGGCCTGGTATTGTGCGCGCAAAATGCGTTTGCGGCGCCCTTGCTGGCGGCTGGCGCACAAAAGTGTTATCTGGCCATTGTACAGGGGGAGATGTCGCCCGGGCCGGGCCAGGTGGAAGCGCCCACCGGTCGGCGCGGCGATTCCATCATTGGGCGCTGTGTCACGCCGCACGGCAAATACAGCCTGACGGCCTACACAGTGCTGGCGGCCGGGGGCGGCTGCAGCCTGCTGGCGTGTGTGCCGCGTACCGGCCGCACGCATCAGATCCGGGTGCATATGGCGTATATCGGCCATCCCCTGGCGGGGGATACGCTGTATGGCGGCGACAAAAAATATATTGTGCGGCACGCGCTGCACTGCGCGGTGCTGCGCTTTCCCCATCCCATGACCGGGGCCTTGCAGCGGGTACAAAGCCCGCTGCCGCCGGATATGCAGGCGCTGGCCCAAAAAGCCGGGCTGTTGCAGGGCTGGTCCTGGCAGCAACTGTAAAAAGAAACGCCGGCCGCGATGCGGCACGGCACAGCGTTTGATTTGTCTTTGCCACGTTTTTTGCGCGGAAAGGAGATCCCTGATTTTGAATTCTACCCAGACGGAGCAAACCACAAAAAAACAAGACGGGCGCAAACCGCCGAAACGCCCCGAGAACGGCCGCCGCAAAGAACCGCGCGCCCGGAACGACGGCGGGGCCGTTGCGCTGTTGCATAAGATCCCGTACCACTATGTGCTGGGGGACTTTCTGTACATGGTCGGCTTTTGGGCCGAATATACGCTGGTGCGCACCTGGCGCAGCGCCCGCGAAGTGCTGCGCGCGATCGGGGCGGTGCTGGGCAATCTGGCGCTGCTGATTGTGCGGCCGCTGGTGCTCGGCGTCTTGACGCTGGTCGAAGACCTTACCAGCCCGTTTGTGCGCATGGCTTCCGGCCTGCGCCATATGCGCGAACTGCCGGAGCAGCTTGATGTGGAGGACGCCGGCCAGATCCGCAAAGCCAAGGCGGCGTATTTCCGCCGTGGCGTCAAAAAATATTTCCCCGTCGTCTGGAATGCGATGACCTACTTTTTGCCGGCGCTGGCGGCGGCGGTGCTCATCGTGATTGTACGCAACGGGTTGGGGCTGCAATTTGTGCTGAACGTGCAGGTCAACGGCGAGACCGTCGGCTATGTGGCCAACGAACAGGTGTTTGAGAATGCGCGCGACGACGTGCAGTCCCGCATCCATACCGCGCGTGCGATGCTGCAGGAAAGCGGCACCGCCGTGCCGGATACCCAATGGAATGTTTCGCCGACCTTTACGCTGGCCATTTCGGGCCAGACGATGACCGAGAGCGAGATTGCCAACGCGATCCTGCGCACGGCCAGCGACGAGATCGTCGACGCGACCGCCGTGTACATCGACGGGGAACTGCGCTTTGTCACCACCGAGGGCGACCATCTGCGCACCTACCTGGAGAGCGTCAAAGCGCCGTTTGAGGATGCGCTGGACCCCTCGGTCTATACGGCGTTTGCCCATGAGATTCGTCTGGTGGACGGCGTTTACCTCAGCGAGTCAGTCAGCTCTTACAGCGATATCATCAGCGAGCTGAATGCCGGTGCCGGCGTACATACCTACACCGCAGTCGAAGGGGATACCGTCCAGAGCATCGTGGATACCACCGGCGTCACGTTTGATTCGCTGGCGCAGATGAACCCCGAACTGCTGACGCTGGACCAGGAAGTGCCCGCCGGCACCGAACTGTTTACCGGCGCGGCATCGGCGGAACTGTTGAAGGTGGAAGTCATGCGCCGCGAGACCGAGACGGTGGCGATCCCGTTTGAGACACAGAACTCCGAATCGGATGAATACGATTTCGGCAAAGTTGTGGTCCTGCAGGAAGGCCAGGACGGCGTCGAGGACGTGACCTATGAGATCACGATGATTGACGGCACGGTGACCGACCGTCAGGCCATCGCCTACAATGTGATCCAGCAGCCGGTACCGGAGATCACGGTCACCGGCACCCGCCTGAAGAGCGGCATGGTGGCGCAGGTCGGTTCCGGCAGCTTTATCTGGCCGGTACCCCAGTATACCTACGTCAGCCGCTGGATGGGCAGCGGCCACCGCGGCGCCGATATCTGCGCGCCCTACGGCGTGCCGGTTCTGGCGTCGGACTCCGGCAGGGTTGTGGCGGCCGGTTGGCATTATTCTTACGGCAACTATGTCGAGATCGACCACGGCAACGGTTATACGACGCTGTACGGGCATATGTCGGCGCTCTCGGTCAGCCAGGGCCAGGGCGTCACGCAGGGGCAGAAGATCGGCGAGGTCGGCTCCACCGGCAACTCTACCGGCAACCATTGCCACTTTGAGATGACGTACAACGGCCGCTTGTTCAGCGCGCAGAGCCTGTTCTCCGGTATGTAAGCGCGTTTGATAAAATCGCACCGGGAAACGATGTGTCTCTGGTAGATTTTCACAAAGATTCCACAATCTGTGCGGGGATACTTTTCAAACGGCAATAGATGGTGTATAATAAGGCAAAGTGTGCAACTATATGCCAAGCGGGCGCTCCGCCCACTGGACACCGCACAAAGGAGAGCTGCATTTGGAAAAATTTGTGATCCGCGGGGGCAACCCACTGCAGGGCGACGTAAATATCGGCGGCGCCAAAAATGCGGCGGTCGCCATTTTGCCCGCCACGATTTTAGCTGCAGATAAATGCCTGATCGAAAACCTGCCCTGCATCAGCGATGTCATGGCGTCCCTCCAGATTCTCAGCGAGCTGGGGGCCAGCATCCGCATGGTCAGCCGCAGTACATACGAGATCGATACCACCCACATCATCAGCACCGAGGTCTCCAACGAGCTTTCCCGCCAGATGCGCGCCAGCTACTATTTCCTGGGCGCGCTGCTGGGGCGGTTTGGCGCCGGGCAGGTGGCCATGCCGGGCGGCTGCAACCTGGGCCCGCGCCCCATCGACCAGCACCTCAAGGCGTTTGCCGCGCTGGGGGCCGAGGATTCGGTCGAATACGGCCAGATTCATGTCAAGGCCGGTTCGTTGACCGGTTCGCATGTGTTCTTTGATACGGTCTCGGTCGGCGCGACGATGAACGCCATGCTGGCGGCGGTGCTGGCCAAGGGCACCACGGTGCTGGAAAACGTGGCCCGCGAACCGCATATCGTCGACCTGGCCAACTTTTTGAACATGATGGGCGCAGACGTGCGCGGCGCCGGCACCGATGTGATCAAAATCCACGGCGTGCAGAAACTGCACGGCTGCGACTATTCGGTGATCCCGGATCAGATCGAAGCCGGCAGCTATATGGTCGGCGCGGCCATTACCAAGGGCGATGTGACGCTGCACAACGTCATCCCCAAACACATGGAACCCATCACCGCCAAACTGCGCGCCGCCGGCTGCGAAATTTGGGAATATGACGACGCGCTGCGCATCCGCCGCACCGGCGAGTTGTGCGCGCTCAAGATCAAAACGATGCCGCACCCCGGTTTCCCCACCGATATGCAGCCGTTGATGACGACGCTGCTGTCGCTGGCCAAGGGGACTTCCATCGTGACCGAGGGAATCTGGGAAAACCGATTCCGCTATGTGGACGAGCTCATCCACATGGGCGCCAACATCCGGGTTGACGGCCAGGTGGCGGTCATTGAAGGCGTCCAGGAACTGCACCCTGCGCCGCTGCGCGCCACCGACCTGCGCGCCGGGGCCGCGATGGTCATGGCGGCGCTGGCCGCCAACGGCGTGAGCGAGATCGACGAGACGATCCACATTGAGCGCGGCTACGAAAACATCGTCGAAAAGCTGCAGCAGCTGGGCGCGGATATCCGCCGCGTTGAGATCCCGGCGCACGCCGCCAGCCGCGCGATGTGAAACAACAAGGCCAATGGGCCGCCCGACGGCGGCCCATTTTTTGCGGAATTTTACAAGGAACGAGGAAACACCCATGGCTCTTTTTACCACCCTGTACTCCGGTTCTTCCGGCAACTGCGGGCTGGTGCTCTGCGGGCGCAGCTATCTGTTGATCGATATGGGCAAAAGTTGCCGCACTACGTTGGCGGCGCTGCGCAAACTGGGTTTGGCGGTCAGCGACTGCGCCGGCATCCTGGTCACGCACGAACATTCGGACCATGTGGCGGGGCTGGACACCTTTTTGAAAAAGTACCCGCTGCCGGTTTATGCCTGCGCCGATACGCTGGATATGCTGGAATCGCGCGGGACGCTGCCGCCGGCAGTGGAGGGCATCGCCGTGGACGGCCAGACGCTGGATGTGGGGCCGTTCCGCGTGACGGCGTTCCCCACCAGCCATGACGTGCCCTGCTGCGGGTACCGCATCCTGACGCCGGATGGCCGCCGCATGGCCATTGCGACCGACCTGGGAATTTTGACGCCGGTGGCGGCGGACCATATGGCGGGCTGCGACCTTGTTGCGCTGGAAGCCAACTACGACGCGTTCAGCCTGCATGGCGGGCCGTACCCGTATTATCTCAAAAAGCGCATTGCCAGCGACCGCGGGCATCTGGACAACAAAGCCTGCGCAGCCGCGATCCTGGACCTGATCCAGGACGGGTGCAAAAAGTTTGCCCTGTGCCATTTGAGCCAGACCAACAACTCGCCGGAACTGGCGCTGACCACGGTTTATAACGTGCTGCTGGCGGCCGGTATCCAGCCCGGGCGCGATGTTATCATCCAGGCGCAGGTGCGCAACGACGTCAGCCCGTACCTGGAATTTTGAGGAGACGCGATGCAGAACATCGATTTGATCTGTGTGGGCAAGCTCAATGCGCCCTACTATGCCGCCGGTGTGGCGGAGTACCAGAAACGCCTGGGCGGTTTTTGCAATTTTCGCATTCTGGAACTGCCCGAAGCTGCGATCGCCGACAAAAACGCCAGCGACAAACAGATCGAAAAAGCGCTGCAAAAAGAGGGCGAGGCTATCCTGCGCGCCGTGCGCAAGGGGGCGTTCCTGGTGGCGCTGTGTGTGGAGGGCAAACAGATTTCCAGCGAGGAGCTGGCCGGTATGCTGGCGCAGCGCGCCGGCAGCGGGGCAGGGGACGTTGCGTTTGTCATCGGTTCCTCCCACGGGTTGGACGAAAGCGTCAAGCGCGCCGCGCAGGCCCGCATCAGCCTGGGGCGCATCACCTTGCCGCACCAGCTGGCCCGCCTGGTCCTGACCGAACAACTCTACCGCGCCTGCACAATCAACGCCGGCATGAAATACCACAAATAAAACGCCGCCGGCTGCGTCTGCCGCCGTTGCAAACAAAAGGACCCGCACAGTGCTGTGCGGGTCCTTTAGCGTTGCGTTTTATGCGATCAATACTTCAGCAGGCCGATGGAATCCTGGTACGGGGTCTCGGTGGCATTCTTCATCTTGGCTTCGGTCTTGTACTTGGTCAGCATGGCGGCGCTCTTGGCCGGGTCGGCCAGCGTGCCGGCACCGGCAATGCAGCCGCCCGGGCAGGCCATGCCTTCCAGCAGGTAGCCGTTGTACTTGCCGGCCTTGGCCATCGTCATCATCTTGCGGCAGTCGGCCAGGCCCTGCGCGCTCATGACCTTGACTTCGCGGTCGGGGTCAATCTTCTTGATAGCGTTGACAACGGCCTGCGCGACGCCGCCGGACACTGCGAAACCGCGGCCGTCGGCGCTGGCGCCGTTGAATTCTTCCTCCGGGTTGTTGGGCAGGGAGGTGAAGTCGACTTCTTTGGCTTCAAACAGGCCCATCAGTTCCTCAAACGTCAGCACAAAATCGACTTCGCTGCGCACCGAGCGGCGGCTGGCTTCCAGCTTCTTGGCGGCGCAGGGGCCGACAAAGCAGATGCGGGCGTCGGGTTTCTTCTGCTTGATCAGGCGGGCCGTCAGCACCATGGGGGTCATCGTCATGCTGATGCAGTCGGCATATTCAGGGAACAGTTTTTTCGCCATCACGCTCCACGCCGGGCAGCAGGACGTGCCCATGAACGGGTGTTTGGCGGGGACTTCCTCCATGAAGTCGTGTGCTTCGTCGATGGTGCACAGGTCGGCGCCGATGGCGACTTCCTCCACGTCGGCAAAGCCCAGCATCCGCATGCCGGCTTTCAGCTTGGAGGGCGTCATGCCGGGGAACTGGTTGATGAAGGCCGGCGCTACAATGGCAATGACCTCATCGCCGCGCTTGATGGACTGGATGAGCTGGAAAATCTGGCCTTTGTCGACGATGGCGCCGAACGGGCAGTTGACCAGGCACATGCCGCAGGACACGCACTTGTCGTAGTCGATGTCGGCGCGGCCGTATTTGTCGGAATGGATGGCGCCCATGCCGCAGGCGGCGGCGCAGGGGCGCTCGGTCTTGACGATGGCGCCGTAGGGGCAGGCGTTGACGCAGCGGCCGCACTTGATGCACAGGCTCTGGTCGATATGGCTCTTGCCGTTGCGGAAGCTGATGGCCTTTTTGGGGCAGACCTCCTGGCAGGGGTGCGCCAGGCAGCCCTGGCACATCTCGGTGACCTTGACGATCTTTTCCTCGCAGCGGTTGCAGGCAAACTTGATGACGTTGATCAGCGGCGGTTCATAGTATTTGTCCGCGATCACGGTATGTTCCAGCCCTTCGCTGGCGGGCACGCTCTCATCCAGCGGGCGCAGCGACAGGCCCATGGCCAGGCGGATACGCTCCGAGACGATGGCTCTCTCCAGGAAGATGCTGCTGCGCAGGGATTTCTCCTCGCCGGGGATGATATGATAGGGCAGTTCGCGCATCAGGTACTCGTAATCGGACAGCTCGTTCACCTCGTAGGCCATGCGGGCCACTTCGGTGAACACTTTGCGCCGGATATCCGTAACGGGTGTGTAAATGCCTCTCATTCTGATTGCTCCTTCTTCAATTCCGTTGGTTCCAAACCATGTAGTGGGCGGCAGGGTCCGCTCCTGTTAAAATTTTACCAAAAACGCCGCGGCTTGGCAAGGGGAAAACCGCAAAAAAGCGGGGAAAATCCTGCGATTTTCCCCGCGTATGCGGCCTGTAAAAGCAGAAAACGCCGCGCTTTACCGCGCCAGGGTGGCGCGGCAGCGTTTGCCGTCCCAGGCGCCCAGCGTCACGTCCACGATATCGCCGCTCAGGCAGCCGGGGGCGTGTACCAAAACGGGCAGATATTGCGGCGTGTAGCCGCTGAACAGCGTGGCCGAAAGCGGCGTTTCCAGCAGCACCGACGCCGTGCGCCCCTGCATGCGGGCGGCTTCCTCGGCGCGCACGGCTTCCACCGCCGCCGTCATGCGGCGGCTGCGGGCTTCCTTTTCGTGTTCCGGCACCTGCCCCGGGAAATCATACGCCGGCGTGCCGGCCCGGCGCGAGTAGGGGAACACATGTACCTTCAAAAAGCGCTGCGCCGTCACAAACGCCATGCTTTGGGCGAAATCCTCCTCGGTCTCGCCGGGGAAACCGACGATAACGTCGGTGGTAAAACTGACATTTTCTGCCCCGAACGCTTCGCGCAGGCAGGCGGCGATGGCGGCATACTGCGCGGTGGTGTAGGGCCGGCGCATGGCGCGCAGCGTCTTGTCGCAGCCGCTCTGCAAACTCAGGTGGAACTGCGGGCAGAGTTTTTCCACCCGGGCCAGGCGGCAGATATCGTCCTCATGCAGCATGTCGGGGTCCAGACTGCCCAGGCGCAGGCGCTCGACCCCCGGTACGGCGGCGGCTCTCTCGACCAGTTCCACCAGGCTGGTGCCGGTGTCGGCGCCGTAGCTGGGCAGGCTGATGGCCGTCAGCACAATCTCTTTATACCCGGTTGCGGTCAGGCGGTGCAGTTCCTGCAAAATGCTTTGCTCGCTGCGGCTGCGCACCGGTCCGCGCGAACGGGGGATGACGCAGTACGCGCACTGGCGGTTGCAGCCGTCCTCCACCTTGACGAAAGCGCGGGTGTGCTCGGCAAATTTATCCATCGGCAGTTCTTCAAACCGCTCGCCTTTTTCGTGCGGGCGGATGTCCACGACGCGCTCGGCTTCGCCGTCCAACACGCGCTGCACATCGCGCAGAATGGCGCGGCGATTGCCGGACCCCGTCACAACGTCGGCTTCGGCAATGGCGGCGGCTTCCTGCGGGAACGCCTGCGGGTAGCAGCCGGTCAGCACCGTGACGGCGCCGGGGTTCTCCCGCTTGGCGCGGCGCAGCCATTTGCGGCTTTTCTGGTCGCCAAAGTTGGTCACGGTGCAGCTGTTGACAACGTAGACGTCGGCGGTTTCCTCGTTGGGGACGACGGTATAGCCGTTTTCCTCAAACAGCTGTGCCAGGGCGCCGGTTTCGGTCTGGTTCACCTTGCAGCCCAAAGTGTAAAATGTTACCCGCATGGTTTGTTTCCTTTTCTTAACATCATGATGCCTTTTATTATAATAGATACCGCCCCAGCGCGCAATACTAAAACCGGGGCGCGCAGCATAGGCTTACAGAAAAAGACCATCGCCGCGGGGGTGTTGCTGTGATGAAAAAACGTGGGGCCACTTTATTTTTGTGTCTGGCGCTGGCGCTGCTGACAATGCTGCGCGCCTACGCCGAGCCGTCGCCCGCCACACCGGAATCCGCCGGGGCCGGCGGCATCACGCCGGCCGGTGTGGAAACGCTGGATGTGCCCTGCGCGGCGGCCATCCTCATCGACGAAGATTCCGGCACGCTATTGTATGAGAAAAACGCCGACGAGCAGCGCCCGGTCGCGTCCATCACTAAGATCATGACGCTGCTGCTGACCTTTGAAGCGCTGGAAGCAGGCAAGATCGCACTGGACGATATCGTGCCGGTCAGCGAGCACGCCTACAGCATGGGCGGCAGCCAGATCTGGCTGGAACCCGGCGAGCAGATGACGCTCGACGATATGCTCAAGGCGATCTGCGTTTCCAGCGCCAACGACGCCGCGGTGGCGGTGGCGGAATATGTGGGCGGCAGCGAACCGGCGTTTGTGCAGCAGATGAACGCGCGCGCGGCGCAGCTGGGCATGACTGCAACCCATTTTGAAAACGCCTGCGGCCTGGACCAGGAGGGGCATCTTTCGACGGCGCGCGACGTGGCCGCGATGAGCCGCGAAGTGCTGTTGCACCACACCGAGGTGCGGGACTACTGTTCGATCTGGACCGACACGCTGCGCGGCGGGGCAACCCAGCTCGTCAACACCAACAAGCTGCTGCGCAGTTACCAGGGCATTACGGGGCTCAAGACCGGCACCACCAGCGGGGCGGGGGTCTGCATCTCGGCCAGTGCCGAGCGCGACGGCCTGCGGCTGATTGCGGTGGTGCTGGGGGCGGCTTCCGGCAAAGAGCGCTTTGCCGCGGCCACAGCGCTGCTGGACTACGGGTTTGCCAACTACGAAAGCGCGGCGGCCACTTTGCCGTCCGACGCGCCGCAGACGCTGGCGGTCACCCACGGCACGGCGGCGATGGTGCCGCTGCAGTATGAGACGCCGCAGCGCTGCCTGGTACTCAAGGGGCAGAGCGGGGCGCTCAGCGTTACGGTGCAGCTGCCCGAAAGCGTCGAAGCGCCGGTACAGGCCGGCGACCAGGTGGGCACGGTATTGCTGCAAAACGGCGGGCAGACTGTCGGGGAATACGCGGTGCGCGCCGGCGGGGAAGTGCAGGCGTTGCGCGTGGGGTACTGTTTTGGCTTGCTGGCGCGCAGCCTGGCGCTGTGCGACGCCTGATTTGTGCAATGTTGCTGAAAAGAAAGAAAAATCCCCTGCGTTTTGCTTGACAATGACGACGCAAAACGGTATCATGGAGACAATCAAACCACAAAGGAGGAGCGAAAGATGGCTGTCAAATACAACGGCAAGCATCTGGCAAAATTCATCCGTCCTGAAGAATATGAGGCGATCTACCCGCAGGTCGAGCTGGCCCACAAACAACTGGAAACCAAAACCGGTCCCGGTAACGATTTCCTGGGTTGGCTTGACCTGCCTGTTACTTATGACAAAGAAGAGTTCGCCCGCATCAAAGAAGCTGCGCAGAAAATCCGCTCGGATTCCGACGTGCTGCTGGTAGCCGGCATCGGCGGGTCGTACCTCGGCGCGCGCGCTGTGGTCGAGGCCATCTGCGGCCAGTACCACAACGAAGTCGGCGACGGGCTCAAGATTTATTTCTGCGGCAACACCATCTCGCCGTCGGCGCTCAATGATATCATCGCGCTGACCAAGGGCAAACGGTTTTCCATCAACGTCATCTCCAAGTCCGGCACAACGACCGAGACGGCGCTGGCGTTCCGCGTGCTGCGCAAGTTGCTGGAGGATTCCGTCGGCCCCGAGGAAGCCAACAAGCGCATCTATGCCACCACCGACCGCGCCAAAGGCACGCTGAAACAGCTGGCCGACATCCAGGGCTGGCCCACGTTCGTGGTGCCCGACGACGTCGGCGGCCGTTACTCGGTGCTGACGGCGGTGGGCCTGCTGCCCATTGCCTGCGCCGGCATCGACATCGACGCGCTGATGCAGGGCGCTGCCGACGGCCGCGAAAAGTTTGGCCGCTGCAGCATGGACAACGACGCCTACCGCTACGCCATGACCCGCAACATCCTGTACCGCAAGGGCAAGAGCGTCGAGACGCTGGCCTGCTTTGAGCCGGACTTTGCCATGATGAACGAATGGTACAAACAGCTGTTTGGCGAGAGCGAAGGCAAGGACCAGAAGGGCCTGATGCCGACTTCCTGCATTTTCTCGACCGACCTGCACTCGATGGGGCAGTACCTGCAGGACGGCAGCCGCGTGATGTTCGAGACCTACGTCGATATCAAGAACACCCGCAAGGACTTTTACATCGAGCCGCTGGAGGGCAACTTTGACGGCCTGAACTTCCTGGCGGACCAGAACATGAGCATCGTCAACCGCAAGGCGATGGAAGGCACCATCCTGGCGCATACCGACGGCGGCGTGCCGCTGGGCGTCATTGAGGTCGACGCGCTGGACGCGCATGACCTGGGCGAACTGATCTACTTCTTCTGGAAGGCCTGCGCGGTGTCCGGCTATCTGCTGTCGGTCAACCCGTTCGACCAGCCCGGCGTTGAGAGCTACAAAAAGAACATGTTCGCGCTGCTGGGCAAACCCGGTTACGAGGACCGCAAGGCCGAACTGGAAGCCAAATTGCAGGGCTGACGGAAACCCGCGCCGCAAGGCGCTCACAATACAAGGAGGTACCCCCCTATGCTGAAACTGATTGTTGGAACCAAAGGCGCTGGCAAGACCAAGACGATGCTTGAGATGATCGACAAGGCGACCAAAACCACTTCCGGCAATATTGTTGTCATTGAAAAATGCATGAAGCTCACCACCGAGATCAACCACGCTGCCCGCCTGGTCGACGTGGATGAATACAATGTGGTTGGCGCCGACATGCTGTACGGCTTTGTGGCGGGCGTGCTGGCCGGCAACTACGATATCACGGAACTGTTCATCGACGGCATCCTGCGCATCATCGACCACAACCTCGACGAAGCGGAAAAGGTGCTGATGAAGATCGACGCCATCACCAAGAACATCGAAGTCGTGGTCACGGTTTCCGCCGATCCGTCGGATCTGCCCGAGGGGCTCAAGAAATACGTGATCTGACACGCAGAGCACAGTGATATGCACAACGGGGCGGGGGACAGCGTCTTCCGCCCCGTTTTTATGCCGAAAACTCGAAAAAACGCGCAACTTTTTGTGTTTTACCGGTTGACAAGCCCCTGCCACTTGTGTATACTATTTAAGCAACCTTTGAGGTGTACTATGCAATTTGATCTGCGATCGTTTCTGGAAAGCGCCAGGGTGCCCTACCAAACGCATTTTCTGGCGGAACTTACCCAGGCGGATTTCGGTGGCTTTACGCTGGCTGCCCCGGCAGAATGTGACTTTACGGCAACGCCCACCGCTGATGGCGCGGCGTTGCTGTTGTGTGTAAAGGCACAGGTCGATGCCGCATGCGCCCGCTGCCTGGAACCGCTGCACCGGGACTACGCGTTTGAGCGTGCGTACCTGATCCGCCTGCGCGACCTTGACGACCCGGATTTTGAATTGCCCTGCCCGCAGGAAGGTTGTATTGACCTCAACGAACTCGTCTACCAGGAACTGATCTTTGAGGTCCCCACGGTTCTGCTTTGCAGCGCCGATTGTCAAGGCCTATGCCCCATCTGCGGCAAGAAGAAGGCGGCGGGTTGTACCTGCCAACCGGCAGACCAAGCTGCCCCTGCGGATGCAAGGCTTAGCATATTAAAACAACTGCTCAGTTGAATTTCACCAAGGAGGTGTCCGATCATGGCTATCGTACCCAAGAGAAAGCATTCTCAAGCCCGCCGCGACAAACGTCGCTCTAATGTCTGGAAACTGGAGGCGCCTACGCTGGTGAAATGCCCGCAGTGTGGCGAACTGAAGGTTCCCCACCAGGTTTGCGGCAAGTGTGGCTACTACAAAGGCCAGGAAGTCATCAAGAAGGAAGCGTAAGTTTCCTGCAAGGGGAGGGCGTTGCCTTCCCCATTTTTGTTACAGCGCATGCAAGAAAGGAGGGCCGCTATGGCATTGTGCGTTCTGTCGGTCGACGAGACATCCCCGGCACAGGCGCTGGGGTTGGGTGCGGGCTGTACGCTGCTGGCCATTGACGGCCACCCGTTGCGCGACGCGCTGGACTACCAGTTCTATTCAACGCCGGCGCGCTTTGTGCTGGAGCTCTGCCAGGACGGCCAGCGCCGTACCTTACAGGTAGAAAAAGGGGAGTACGAGCCGTTCGGCTGCAATTTCCGGACCTACCTCGGGGACGAAAAGCACAGCTGCGCCAACCACTGCATGTTCTGTTTCATCGACCAGCTGCCGCCCGGCATGCGGGAACCGCTGTACTTTAAAGATGATGACGAGCGGCTTTCCTTTCTGTTCGGCAACTACATCACGCTGACGAACCTCACCGACCGTGAGATCGACCGCATCATCGAGATGCACATCAGCCCCATCTTTGTCTCGGTGCACACCACCAACCCGGAACTGCGCGTGCGGATGCTGGCCAACAAGCGCGGCGGCGAGACACTGCAATACCTGCCCAAACTGGCGGCCGGCGGCATCGAACTCAACTGCCAGCTGGTACTCTGCCGCGGCATCAATGACGGCGCCGAGCTGCGCCGCACGCTGGACGACCTGCTGGCGCTGCGCCCGCAGGTGGGCAGCATCGCGGTCGTGCCGGCCGGCGTGACCGCCTACCGCCAGGGGCTGTACAAGCTGCAAGCCTATGACCAGGCCACGGCGGCGCAGACGCTGGATATTTTGGAAGAATACAGCCGCCGCTGCCGCGCACAGTACGGGCGCAGCATCGTGTACCCCAGCGACGAATGGTACCTGACGGCCGGGCGCGAAGTACCGCCGGCCGACTTTTACGACGACTTTGCCCAGCTGGAGGACGGCGTCGGCATGTGGCGGCTCTACCACGATACGTTTTTGGAGGAACTGGCCGCCTACCGCGGCCTGGTGCTGCCGCACGGCATCGACGTCGTCACCGGCACGCTGGCCGCCCCGCTGATCGAACAGTCCATGCAGGCGCTGATGCAGCGGTACCCGCAGGTGAAGGTCACAGTGCACCCCATCCGCAACGAGTTTTTCGGCGGCAATGTCAGCGTGACCGGGCTTGTAACGGGTACCGATATCATCCAACAATGCCGCGGCAAATTGCAAAGCGAACTGCTGGCCGTGCCGGAGGTTATGCTGCGGGACGAGAAAGACCGCTTCCTTGACGATATCACACTGCCGCAGCTGGCCCAAGCGCTGGGCTGCCGGGTCATCGCCATCCCCACCGACGGCGGCGGGTGCTGCAAAGCCTGCCTGAGCGCGCACAAGCGCATCCGCCGGGTCAAACGGGGACCCAACGAAAGGAGAGAGTGACATGGCTAAACCGATCGTAGCCATTGTGGGGCGCCCCAATGTGGGCAAGTCCACGATTTTTAACAAGCTGACCGGCCAGCGCCTTGCCATTGTGGAGGATACGCCCGGCGTCACCCGCGACCGCATCTTCTGCGACTGCGAGTGGTGTGGCCATACCTTCTTGCTCGTCGATACCGGCGGCATCGAGCCGCGCATCGACGACGGCCTGCTGGCCCACATGCGCGAGCAGGCGCAGATTGCCATCGACTCAGCGGACTGCATCGTCATGGTAGCCGATTTGACCGCCGGGGTGACCCCACAGGACCAGGACATCGCCGGCATGCTGATGCGCAGCGGCAAGCCGGTCGTGCTGGCCGTCAACAAGTGCGATACCATCGGCGAGCCGCCAATGCAACTGTACGATTTCTACGCGCTGGGCCTGGGGGACCTGGTCCCGGTCTCCGGCGTGCACGGCCACGGCACCGGCGATCTGCTGGACGCGGTGTGCGCGCACCTTACCTTTGCGGACGAGGACCAGGACGAGGACGACCGCATCACGGTGGCCGTCATCGGCCGGCCCAATGTGGGCAAATCCAGCCTGATCAATTACATTCTGGGCGAAAACCGCCTGATTGTTGCCAACGAAGCCGGCACGACGCGGGACGCCATCGACACGCCGGTAGAAAACAAATACGGAAAGTTTATTTTTACCGATACGGCGGGCCTGCGCAAAAAGGGCAAAGTCGAAAGCGGTGTCGAGCGCTACAGCGTGCTGCGCAGCCTGGCGGCGGTCGAGCGCAGCCGCGTCTGCGTCATTATGATCGACGCGACCGAAGGTTTTACCGAGCAGGACTCCAAGGTGGCGGGCTACGCGCACGAGCAGGGCAAAGCCTGCATCATCGCCGTCAACAAGTGGGACGCGGTGGAAAAGGACAGCTACACGATGGACGCCATGCGCAAGCAGCTGCAGGCGGATTTCAGCTTTATGTCCTATGCGCCCATCGTCTTTATCAGCGCCAAGACCGGCCAGCGCGTCGACAAACTGTTTGAGACGATCCACTTTGTGGATATCCAAAACGGCACCCGCGTGCCGACCGGCGCACTCAACGAGATGCTGGCCCGCGCCACGGCCAAGGTGCAGCCGCCCTCCGACAAAGGCAAGCGCCTGAAAGTGTTCTACATTACCCAGACCGCCACGCGGCCGCCTACATTTGTCTGTTTTGTCAACAAAAAGGCGTTGTTCCATTTCTCGTACCAGCGGTATCTCGAAAACCAGATCCGCGAAACGTTCGGTCTGACCGGCACGCCGGTGCGCATGATCACGCGCGAACACGGCGACGGCACGGTAAAAGCAGGGAAGGTGTGACGAAATGATGCTTCATGCGATTGCGGCGGTCGTTTTGACGGCCCTGGAAGGGTATTTGCTGGGCAGCATCCTGTTCGGGGTGCTCGTTTCCCGTTTGCTGTACAAGGAGGATGTGCGCACCCACGGCAGCGGCAACGCCGGTATGACCAACGTGCTGCGCACCTACGGCGCGATGCCGGCGGTGCTGACGATTGTGGGCGATGTGGGCAAAAGCGTGGCGGCCGCGTTTTTGGGCCGGCTGTTGTTTGCGGCGCTGCTGGGCCCGGATGCCGTGCTGGAACCGGTGTGCGGCATGTACCTGGCCGCCATTTTCTGCATGGTGGGCCACAGCCGCCCGCTGTACTTTGGCTTTAAGGGCGGCAAGTGCGTGCTGGTCGGCGCCGGCGCGGCGCTGTCCATCAGCCCGGTGGTGTGCCTGGTGCTGCTGGCGGTATTTTTGGTGCAGTTCGCGTTTTCGCGCATCGTCTCGCTGGGCAGCATCATTGTGGCGGCGCTGTTCCCGGTGGCGACGTTCTTCTATTGGATGATCCTGGGGGCCAGCCTGCCGTCGGTACTGTTCAGCACGCTGTGCTGCGTAATCATGGCGACGATGGTAATCTGGCTGCACCGCTCCAACATTGAACGCCTGAAAAACGGCACCGAATATCGCTTTGGCTCCTCCAAAAAATGACTGCTTTTTACGGCGGGATCGTACGGCTTGCCCGCGCTCCGCATGCAAAACCGCATGCGGGGCGCTTTTTGTTTTGCGCCGCTTTGTGGTGGGCAAACTAAGCTGTGCCCGGGAGGATGGTGGATAAATTGTACAAAAATAAGCATATGCGTAAAAAATAACTATTGAAAATGCATTTGTACTCGTGTATACTGGTACTGTTAACAGCGAAAGAGCGTACAGAGGGATTATGAAGGGATGGTATGACGCGGCCCGCCATCTGGTGTGGGTGACGCAATTCGGCTTGTCGGTCTGCATGCCGCTGCTGTTGTGCACAGCAGGGTCTGTGTGGCTGCGGCAAACGTTTTCTCTGGGCGGCTGGGCCGTGCTGGCAGGCGTACTGCTGGGCGTCCTGGGGGCCGTGGGCGGGATGCGAGCCTCCCTGCGGGCGATGAACCGCCAGGGGAAAAGTAAACTTCCAGAGAACCCGCCGGTCTTTTTTGACCGGCACCGGTGAAAGGGGACCCATATATGCACAAACACCTGGATATTCTGCGTCAGGTTGCACGCCTGGCTGCCGCCATCGCGGTGTTTACCGGGGGGATGCTGGCAGTTTACGCCCTGCTGGGCGCCTTGAACCGCGAAGTTGTGGTGGGGGCGCTTTTGGGCTGGGCCCTGGCCGTGGGCAATTTTTTTGCCTTATGTGTGACGGTCTCCAACGCGGTGGATCGCGCTGTGCGCGAAAATAACCCGCAGGGGGCGCAGCTGACCATTCAATCTTCCAGCACAATCCGCTTGCTGGTGTTGGTCGGCGTCTATATTTTGCTGTTCCGCGCCGGGGTCTGCGACCCGCTGGCAACGCTGCTGCCCATCCTGTTTGCGCAGACGGCGCTGAAACTGGTGGAGTTTTTCCGCAAAGAGGAAAAGGACGGTGACCCACCCTTATGACCGGTCCCAAGATTTATGGCGTGATCCCGCTGTTTGGCGGGATCCCCATCACCCAGACGGCAGTTTCCTCGTTTGTGGTGATGCTGCTGCTGTGCACGGCAGGGGTTCTGCTCGGGTACGGTTTGCAAAAACGCCCTTCCCGCCGGCAGGCGCTGGTCGAAAAAGGCGTCTCGATGCTGTACGGCCTGGTGGAAGATACCATGGGCAAGCACAATGCGTATTGGGCGCCGTATATCGGGGCGCTGTTCCTCTCCTCAATCTGCGGCACCTACATCGGTATGACCGGCATCCTGCGTTCCACCACGGCGGACTTGTCCACAACGGCGACGTGGGCCGTCATGACAAGCTTTTTGTGCTGGGGGTGCTCAATCCGCGCCAACGGCTTTCTGGGGTGGCTCAAAGGCTTTACCGAACCGGTCGCCGTCATGACGCCGATGAATCTTGTCTCGGAAATTGCGCAGCCGATCTCGATGGCGTTCCGTCATTTCGGCAATATTGCCGGCGGCGGCGTGCTGACCAGCCTGCTGTATTCGGCGCTGGCGGCAGCGTCCTCCATGGTGTTGGGGCTCATCGGCAAAAGCGTTGTCATCTCTGCGCTGCTGCTGGCGGCCGGGGTGTTGCTGCTGGCGGCCGGGCTGCGCGGCTGCCGCCGTGCGCTGGCGTGCAAGATCGCCGGCGCGGTGTGCGCGGCAACCGGCGCGCTGGCCCTTCTGGGCCTGACCGGGGTGCCGTATCTGGAAGTCGGCGTGCCGGGGATATTGAGTTTGTATTTTGATGTTTTTTCGGGCGGGGTGCAGGCCCTTGTCTTTAGCCTGTTGACAATGGTCTATGTGGGCAGCGCATGCCCGCCGCCGGAAGAAACCTGAACGCCATACCAGCAAGGAGGATATTTATGGAAGAAGCGATTGTAAGAGCCGCCTGTGCGATCGGTGCAGGGTTTGCCGTCGGGATCGGCGCCATCGGCCCGGCCGTGGGCGAAGGCCACGCCGTGGGCAAAGCGCTGGAAGGCATGGCCCGCCAGCCGGAGATGGCGAACGTCCTGCGCACCAACATGATCCTGGGCTGTGCCATTACCGAGTCGACCGGCATCTACTCGCTGGTCATTGCGCTGCTGCTGCTGTTCGTGTTCTGACAGGCGGGGAAGGGGGAGTACGCTTTGACGGGATTTGAAAGCTTTGTTGGCGTCAACCCATGGACGGCCTTGTTTACCTTCTGCAATCTGCTGATCACGTTTGCGGTGCTCAAAAAGTTCCTGTTTCAGCCGGTACGGCAGATGATCGACGACCGCCAAAAGGAAGTCGACCAGATGTACGCGCAGGCAGCCCAGGCACAGCAGGCGGCGCAAACGCTGGAAGCAGAGTACAAAGGGCGCCTGCAAAACATCCATGACGAGCAGGACGCCCTGTTGCGGGAAGCGACGGCCCGTGCGCGCCAGCGCGAAGAAGAGATCGTGCAGGCGGCCCGCGACGAAGCGCAGGGGCTGCGCGCGGCCGCAGAAGCGGATATCGCCCAGGCGCGGAAAAAGGCGGTCCATGATTTGAAAGACGAGATCGGCGGGATCGCGGTAGAGATCGCCAGCAAGGTGGTCGAGCGTGAAATCCGCGAGACCGACCATCAGGCGTTGATTGATTCCTTTATCCAGAATGTGGGGGATGCGTCGTGACCGAATGTGCAGCGCGTTACGGCGGCAGCCTGTATGCGTTGGCGGCCGAAGAACAGCAGGAAGAAAGAATCCTGCAGGAATTAACCCTGGCAGTGGCCAGCTGCCGGCAGGAGTCTGCCTATCTGCGGCTGTTGCAGACGCCCAGCATCCCCAAGCGGGAGCGCTGCGCCCTGCTGGATGAAGCGTTTGCCGGGATGCACCCCTATGTCGTCAATTTTTTAAAACTTCTGTGTCAGGAGGAACTGCTGGGCGAACTTTCCGGCTGCGAACAGGCCTACCGCGAACGCTACAACGACGCGCATGGAATCTTGGAAGCAACCGTGACGTCCGCGGTGCCGTTGACGGAGGATGCGCGCGCCCGGCTGCAAACCGTGCTGCAGGCCAAAACCGGTAAGACCATCTGCCTGCACGAAAAGACAGACCCGGAGGTCCTGGCGGGGCTCCGCCTGGACCTGGACGGAAAACGGCTGGACGATACGGTACAGCGCCGGTTGGAGCGGCTGCGCGATGAAATCCTTAGCGCAGGGCTGTGACGGCCGGACCTGATTTTACGGATTGAGTGGTGAAACCAACTGTGCAACTGAAGCCAGAACAGATCTCCCGCATCATACGCGCGCAGATCAAACACTACCAGAATGCGATTGAGCAGACCGAGACCGGCACTGTGACCATGGTGGGGGACGGCATCGCCCGTGCGGCGGGGCTGGACAACTGCATGGCGGGGGAACTGGTCCAATTTGCAAACGGGGCCTACGGCATGGCGCAAAATCTGGAGGAAACCAGCGTGTCCATCGTCCTGCTGGGCGATGACAGCGGCATCAAAGAGGGCGATACCGTGCGGCGCACCGGCAAGGTTGTCTCCGTTCCGGTCGGGCAGGGCATGATTGGCCGTGTGGTCAACGCCCTGGGGCAACCCATCGATGGGAAAGGCCCTATCGAAGCGGAAACCTACCGCGCCATAGAAGCGCCCGCCCCCGGCATTTTGGCCCGTCAGCCGGTCAAACAGCCGCTGCAAACGGGGATTAAAGCCATCGACTCGATGATCCCCATCGGGCGCGGGCAGCGCGAACTGATTATCGGCGACCGCCAGACCGGCAAAACGGTTCTGGCGACCGATACCATCCTCAACCAAAAAGGGCAGGGGGTCCTGTGCATCTATGTGGCCATCGGCCAAAAGCGTTCTACCGTCGCTTCTCTGGTCGAGACGCTGGAGAAAGGCGGCGCGATGGCCTATACGACGGTGGTGTGTGCCACAGCTTCCGAGTTGGCGCCGCTGCAGTACATCGCGCCGTATGCCGGGTGCGCGCTGGGCGAACATTTTATGCACCAGGGGCGCGACGTGCTGATTGTGTATGACGATCTTTCCAAACACGCGGTGGCGTACCGTGCGCTCTCGCTGCTGATCCGCCGTCCGCCGGGGCGCGAAGCGTACCCGGGCGATGTGTTTTACCTGCACAGCCGTCTGTTGGAGCGGGCTGCCAAACTGCGAGAGGACCGCGGGGGTGGTTCACTGACGGCCTTACCCATCATTGAGACACAGGCCGGCGACGTGTCGGCGTATATCCCCACCAACGTCATCTCGATCACCGACGGCCAGATTTTTTTGGAGACGGAACTGTTCCACGCCGGGATCCGCCCGGCCATCAACCCGGGCATTTCGGTGTCGCGCGTCGGCGGCAACGCGCAGACCCGGGCCATGAAGAAAGTTTCCGGTACGCTGAAACTGATCTACTCCCAGTACCGCGAATTGCAGAGTTTTGCGCAATTTGGTTCCGACCTGGATGTGGATACCAAAGCCCGTCTGGCGCAGGGGGAGCGCATCGTCGAGGTGCTCAAACAGGACCGCGACAGCCCGGTGCCGATGGAAAAACAGGTGGCGATCCTGTATGCAACGGTGCACGGCATGCTGCAAACGATCGCTGCCGCAGACATTTCGGCCTATGAGCAGGCGCTGTACCGCTATTTGGAGGAGAACGTCGCCGCGGCGGCAGTCATGGAGCGAATCCGCACGTCCGGGGACCTGGACGCTGCGGCCGAGGAACAACTCAAAGCGGTGCTGACGGCGTTCACAGAAACGTTTGCAGCAGAACAACAAACGGCGAAGGGGTGATCGGGTTGGCTGCATCCTCGATGAAAGCCATCAAACTGCGCATCAAAAGTGTGCAGAGCACCATGCAGATCACCAAGGCAATGGAGCTGGTCGCATCCAGCAAACTGCGCCGCGCCAAAGAGCGGGTCGAACACAGCCGCCCCTATTTCGAGACACTGTACGAGACCCTGTTCAAAATTGCCGCGGCGGATGTTGACTTTGACAGCCCCTATCTGGCCCGGCGCGCGACCCACCGGCGTCTGTATATCGTCATTGCCGGGGACCGTGGCTTGGCGGGCGGCTACAACGCCAATATCCTCAAAGAGACAGAGACGGATGCCGCCGGGCAGGAGTACCTGGTGCTGCCGATCGGCAAAAAAGCCGTGGAAGCGTTTGCCCGCAAAGGGGTGCCGCTTGTCACCAAAGAGTATGACGAGGCCGGGGCGCTGTCGGTCAGCGACAGTTTTGAAATTGCGGAACTTGTCTGCCAGCGCTTTTTGGCGGGGGAAGCCGACGAAATCCGCCTGTGCTTTACGCAGTTTGCTTCCATGCTTACCCAGACGGCAACGGTGTTGCCGTTGCTGCCGTTCGACGCGCCAAAGCCGGCGCCCGGGCGCCGCAGTATGATGCTGTACGAACCGGACAGCAAAACGGTGTTCGATGCGATCATCCCCGAATACCTGGCCGGGGTCATCTACGGCGCGCTGTGTGAGAGCGTGGCCAGTGAGCAGGGGGCGCGCCGCACCGCGATGGACGCCGCGACCCAAAACGCCGGCGCCATGATCGACCATCTCAATTTGTATTACAACCGTGCGCGGCAGGCCGCCATTACCCGGGAGATCACCGAGATTGTGGCGGGCGCCGGGTCTTGAACGGCCCGCCCGTAGGGGCCGCGGCCTGCAACGTGTAAGGGGCAGCCCGCCCGGCGCTGTACCCGATAGACCGCAAAGGAGTGTGCGCTATGCCAGAAAAACATACCGGCAAAGTCGTGCAGATCACCGGACCGGTGCTGGATATCCGGTTTAAAGACGGGGAACTGCCCGGCTTGCTGCATGCGCTGGAACTGCAAAACCACGGCCAAAAACTGGTGGTGGAAGTCGCGCAGCACATCGGCGACAATGTGGCGCGCTGCATCGCCATGGCGGCGACGGACGGCCTGGTGCGCGGCGCCGAAGCCGTGGACACCGGCGGGCCGATCACCGTGCCGGTGGGCGACGCCTGCCTGGGGCGGGTGTTCAACCTGCTGGGGGAGCCGATTGACGAACAGCCCGCGCCGGAAGGGCTGGAGCGTTGGCCCATCCACCGCCCCGCGCCCAGTTATGAGGAGCAGGAACCGTCTGCCGAAATTCTGGAGACCGGCATCAAGGTGGTCGACCTGATCTGCCCATATGCCAAGGGCGGCAAAATCGGCCTGTTTGGCGGCGCGGGCGTGGGCAAAACGGTGCTGATCCAGGAATTGATCTATAACATCGCCACGGCGCACAACGGTTACTCGGTATTTACCGGCGTAGGGGAACGCACGCGCGAGGGCAACGACCTGTATGGGGAAATGCGCGAGAGCGGCGTGCTGAACAAGACCGCGCTGGTCTATGGCCAGATGAACGAACCGCCGGGGGCCCGCATGCGGGTAGCGCTTTCCGGCTTGACGATGGCGGAATATTTCCGCGATATCAAGCAGCAGGATGTGCTTTTGTTCATCGACAATATCTTCCGTTTCACCCAGGCGGGTTCCGAGGTATCGGCACTGTTGGGCCGTATGCCGTCGGCCGTGGGGTACCAGCCGACGCTGGCCACCGAGATGGGCGCACTGCAGGAGCGCATCACCTCCACCCGCAAAGGTTCCATCACGTCGGTGCAGGCGGTCTATGTGCCGGCCGACGACCTGACCGACCCGGCCCCGGCGACTACCTTCACCCACCTGGATGCAACAACGGTGCTCAGCCGTGAGATTGCGTCCCAGGGCATTTACCCGGCTGTGGACCCGCTGGATTCGACATCCCGCATTTTGGCGCCGGAGGTTGTGGGGGCCGAGCACTACCGCATCGCCCGTGCGGTACAGCAGGTGTTGCAGCGCTACCAGGACCTGCAGGATATCATTGCCATCATGGGCATGGATGAACTTTCTGACGAAGATAAGGTCACCGTGAGCCGGGCGCGCAAAGTGCAGCGGTTTTTGTCGCAGAATTTCCATGTAGCGGAACAGTTCACCGGCATGCCGGGGCAGTATGTGCCGCTGAAAGAGACGCTGCGCGGCTTTGCAATGATCCTGCGCGGGGAGTGCGATGCGATCCCCGAAAGCTGCTTCCTGTTTGCAGGAACCATCGACGATGTTCTGGCCAAGGCCGGAAAACAGTAAGGGGACGATCCGATGGCTGTTTTTCCTTTAAAAATCGTCACGCCGGACGGGTTGATCTTTGAGGGCCCCGTGCAGTCGGTTTCCTGCCGGTCCATCGGCGGGCAGGTGGAACTGATGGCACGCCATATCGACTACTGCACCGCCCTGGGGATGGGGGAAGCGCACATCACCACCGCGGACGGCGCAGTGCGCCGCGCGGCCTGTATGGGCGGTATGCTGAGCATGATCGGCGGGCAATGCCGCCTGCTGGCGACGACCTTTGAGTGGGCGGAGGAGATCGACCGCGCCCGTGTGGAACAAAGTTTGGCGCGCGCCGAAACCCTGTTGGCGCAAAACGACCTGGATGCCGAACAGCGCGAGCGCGCCCAGGCACGCCGGCGCCGCGCGCTGGTGCGGCGCAGCGTTGCCGAGCGCTGGGGCGCTTGAGATGGGACAGACTTTTTGTAAAAAATGTGTTGACATTTCTGGTAAAAGGCGCTATAATAATCAAGCTGATTCGAGGCGGTTCGGTTCTGACCGGGTGTAGCGCAGTTTGGTAGCGCGCTTGAATGGGGTTCAAGAGGCCGTGAGTTCGACTCTCGCCACTCGGACCAAACGTGGCCGCAAGGTCAGCGAAAAACCGCAGGGCAGTTTGCCCTGCGGTTTTTGTTTATGGTTTGCTTTACACATCAAAAAGCCCGATGCATGCAGCATCGGGCTTTTGTGCAGGGGCCGTCAGGCCCAGGGCAGGCTGCCGCGCGCCGGCAGGCCGTACCCGCTTTCAGCACGGTCCACGGCGCGCAAAATCGCCTGGGACACGACCTGCGCCGCCAGCGTGCCAACCATATCCAAATCGGCTTCGACATCGCCGGACGAAAGCGCATACAGGCTGTCACCGTCGGCGGTCGTGTTCACGGGGCGGATTGCGCGCACCAGGCCGTTTTGCGCCATGGCGGCAATCTTGTTGGCTTCGGTTTTGGTAAAGCGTGCGTTGGTAAGCACCGCGCCGATCGTCGTATTACCAACGAACTTGTTTTTGATGACCTTGCTGCTTTGGTACATTTCTTCTTCGGTCGAAAGGAACCGGCTGTGGTCCGGCGCCAGCAGCCCGGCGACTTGCCGCCCGCTGCGCCAGTCGTAAATGTCGCCCAGCGCGTTGACGGCCACCACAGCGCCAACAACCAGTTCGCCCAGCTGTACGGCATAGCTGCCGATGCCGGTTTTCATCGCCTGCTCCATGCCGCGGAACTTGCCCACCGACGCGCCGGTTCCCGCACCGAAACAACCGTCGCGGTAACCGCCCTGCAACGCGTTCTCGCAGGCGGCATAGCCCATGGCGGCGTCGGGGCGGACCGTACTGCTGCCCACAGTCAGGTCATACAGGCAGGATGCGCAGACCAGCGGCACTTTGGCCACGCCGGTGTCAAAGCCGATGCCGTGTTCCTCCAGCCAGCGCATCACGCCGCCGGCCGCATCCAGGCCGAATGCACTGCCGCCGCTGAGCAATACGGCGTGGATCGTTTCGGCCGCCGCAACCGGGCGCAGCAGTTCCGATTCGCGCGAGGCGGGCCCGCCGCCGCGCACGTCGAGACCGGCGGCAGCGCCCTGCGGGCACAACAGGACGGTGCAGCCGGTAGCGGCGGCAAGGTTCTCGGCGTTGCCAAGATGAAAATGGGGGAGTTTTGTAATGGAAATCTCCTGCATGGTAAACCTCCGATCCGTGGGTAGGGACAAAGCGGGCAGATTGCTGTGGTTACAGGGGAAGCAGGGCCCGCAGTACAACAAAAACAAGAATGCCGCAAAAAACACCCGCCAAATTGCGCGCGACATCCGGCCAGGAAAAATGCCGGCCGTGGCACCAGCGTTTGGTGGCTTCGTCGGCCCATGCCCAAACGGGCACCAGGGCAAACAACCAGGCGGGCCCGCCGCCGGCATACAGGGTACCCGCGCACAAAAAAGAAAATACGGCAAACAATACCCCGTGCGCCGCGCGGCGCAGGGAACACTCCAACGCATCGGAATCGGCAGAGAAGGCAGAAAGCGCTTCGGTCAAATGGCGGCTGGTGCGGTGCGTATCCTCCCCGTTTTGGTGGGAAAGCCAGGTCATAAGCACAAACCAGCCGGACGTAAGGGCCAGCAAACCGTAAAATGCCAAAATGACCTCCCGTTCTACGGCCCTGCGGTGGCGGGGCAGGCCGGTTCCTGAAATATGCTCCTATTATAGCAGGGAAAGTGCGTTTCAACAATACAGGGGCGGCACGGAAAGCCCCGCGCAAAAACGGCGGCAAGGCAAACGCCCTGCCGCCGTTTTGCTGTCACCGGGGAAATTGCACCGTGAACGTCGCGCCGCCGCCAGGCGTATCGCTTACGTGCAGCGCCGCGCCGTGCAGGCGCGCCAGTTCCTGCGCGACAGCCAGCCCCAGCCCGCAGTGCTGCTTGTCGGTACGGCTGGGGTCGGCACGGTAAAAACGCTCAAAAATTTTGGCCTTGTCGGCATCGGCGATGCCGGGGCCGTTGTCGCTAACGGCAAACGACAGGGGCGATTTTGCACCCCCGGCACAAAGCCGCAGTGTGACGGCGGTCCCGGGCGGTGTGTGCTCCAGTGCGTTGTGCAGCAAAATCGCCAGCAGCTGCTGGAGCCGTTCGGCATCCGCCTGCACGGCGGGAACGGGGTGCTCCGGCAGTTCCAGCGCCAGGGTATGGCCGCTTTGCCGCGCCAGCGGGTAAAACTGGTCATACAGTGCAATGCAAAGCGTATCCGGCGCGACGGGCCGCAGCTGTACCGAAAGCCGCCCCGCATCGCCGCTGGCCAGCAACAGCAGGTCGTCGGTCAGGCGGGCCATGCGGTCGGCTTCGGCCTGGCTGCTGCGCAAAAACTGCGCCTTCCGGGCGGCGGTCAGGTCCTGCTCGGTCAAAGCCTGCAGGCTGGCCTTGATGACGGCCAGCGGGCTGCGCAGCTCATGGCTGGCGGCGGCAATAAACTCTTTTTGGCGGCGCAATGCCTGCTCGGTGGGGGCCAGCGCCCGCCCGGCCAGCCAAAAACACAGGCATAACAGGATGGCGGTGCCCGCCAGCCACAGGGCGGCGTATTGCAAGGCGGTGAGCAGGCCGTGACGGCTCAAAAAGTGGGTGTCCTGCGCCAGCGCGACCAGCAGATAATCGCCGTGCGCCCCGCGCGGCAGCCGGGCCGCTGCGCAGCGGTAGGGGGCATGGTCGGGCCCGTCGATGGCAAATGCGACGCTTTGGCGCACCGCAGCGTCGCCCAAAGTTTCAGGCGGGAGCTGCCCGGCTGCCGCCTGCCACAGCTGCGTTTCCAGTACGGCACGGCTTTGGGCGGCAGAAGCCCCGGGGTAGTGCAGCGCGGCGCCGTTATCCTGTAAAAACAGCAGGCAGCCGCTGGCGCGCTCCTGCTCGGCCAGCCAGGCGTCGCTCACGGTGGCGGCGTCGGCTAGGCGGTCGCACAGCGCGGTGAAATTTTGGGCAAACAGAGTTTCGGCGCTCGCCGTATATTGCTGCTGCGAAAACTGCCAGGTGACGGCCAGCGCCCCGGCCAGCACCAGCGCCGTCAGGGCGGTCATCACCAGCGCCAGGCGGCGGCGCAGTGCGCGCATCATGGCGCGGCCTCCAGCTTATAGCCGCTGCCCCGCACCGTGACGATGCGGCAGCGGCTGCCCACGGCGGCTAAGCGGCGGCGCACAAAGTGGATGTAACAGTCCAGGTTGGCGTCCTCCACCTCGGCCAGCGGCCCCCACACCTGGGCCAGCAGGGCGGGGCGCGTCTGTAGCCGCCCCGGGGCGCGCAACAAGGCTTCCAGCAGGTCGCATTCGCGTTTGGTCAAGTCGGTGGCGGCAGCCGGGCCGGTCAGGGTGAGTTCGGCGGGCGTCAGTTCCGCATCGCCGCAGCGCAAAATGGTGGGTGCGGCCGTTGCAGGGCGGCGCGCCAGCGCCCGCAGCCGGGCCAGCAGTTCGCGGGTGTCAAACGGTTTGGCCAGGTAGTCGTCGGCACCGGCGTCCAGGCCGTCTACACGCTCGCCCACGCCGGAAAGCGCCGTCAGCATCAGCACCGGCGTGTCAATGCCCTGCGCCCGCGCGGCGCGCAGCAGGCGCAGGCCGTCCAGGCCAGGCAGCATGCGGTCCAAAATGCACAGTTCATAGGCGCCGCTGGCCAGCAGCGGCAGGGCGTCGGCGCCGTCGTGGCAGGCGTCCACCCGGTACCCGGCGCCCTCCAGCGCGGGGCGCAGCGCTTCGCATAAGGCGCAGTCATCTTCGATCAGCAGCAATCTCATAGCAGGCTCCTTGCAGTTCACTTCTTTTATTATACACCTTTTGCCTTGAAGAAACCTTGAAAAATCATTTCGCTTTTTTAAGGACGCTTCAAGCCGGGCGCGCTATACTGGGAACCAGAAAACCAAAACAAGGGGGTTATAACCTATGAAACGAGGCATCCGCGCCTTTTTATGCACACTGCTGGCCGCCAGCCTGGCCGCCTGCGGCGCTGCGCCTGCCGGTACCACGCAAAGCGGCACGGTGGGGGAACCTGCCGGGCAGGAAGCGATGGGCCGCTGGGTCGAGAGCACGGTGGACCTGAACGGCCGCGAAGTGCTCGGCGGCCCTATGCTGCGCGCTGACGGCACGCTGGTGCTGTATACCGGCGAATATGACCTGGACGCTATGACCACCGGCAGCCTGATGCGCCTGACTTCGGCCGATAACGGCGAGACCTGGACCGAGGAGGACACCGGCTGGGGCGAGCTCGTCGGCGGGCCGGTTTTGCAAGTGCTGGAAGCCGCCGACGGCACCGCCTGCCTGACGTGCGTGACGCAAAGGCTCGACGACCGCGGCCAGAATGAATACGGCACCTATCTGGTGCAGCCGGGCGGCCAGCCGGAACCGCTGCAGTTCGACGGGGTCGAGAACGGCGAGGTCAGCGCCACGGCTGCGGCGTTCTGCGGCGATGCGCTTGTGTTTGTGGTTTCCAATTACCCGGCGCAGGATGTAACTTGCGAGCTGGTGCGCTATGACCTGGCGGACAAGACCACAACGGTGCTGCCGCTGGATCTCGACACGTCGTACGGCGCTATGGTGCAGCCGGCCGCCGCCGGCGACAAGCTGCTGTTCACCGCCTACGGCGACAACGGCGTAAAGCTCGTGTCGCTGGACCCGCAGACCGGGGCGGTGGCCGACGTGCTGGACCCGCTGAGTGCTGCGATCAGCAGTGCCCTGACGGCGGATGAAAGTGGCGCCGTCTATTACCCCAGCAACCAGGGCATCTACCGTCTGGCGGCCGGCGGCACCTTGCCGGAACAGATCGTGCCCGCCGACGCCACGAACTTGAGCGTGGAGAGCAACTACCCGCACAGCATCTGCCGCGCCGCCAACGGGGATTTTTTGGTGGCACAGCTCAATATGGGTGATGAGACGCAGACGGTGTACCGCTACCACTACGACGAAAGCCTGCCCACCCACGCCGCCACGACGCTGAATATTTGGGCGCTGGAAGATTCGGCCACCGCCCGCGCGGCCGTCACCGTCTACAAGCAACAGCACCCCGAGGTGGATGTAAAATTCACGGTGGCACTGCAGGAGGATGCCGCCGACCCGGCTGCAGCCCGCAACGATGCGCTGACGCAGCTCAACACCCAGCTGTTGGCAGGCGAAGGCCCCGACGTGCTGCTGCTGGACGGCGTCGACTACGAGACCTACGTGCAAAAGGGGATTTTGGCGGATCTGAGCGGCGCGGTGCCGCTGGACGAACTGCAGCAAAATCTTGTGGCGGCGTTCGCGCCCGACGGCAAGGCGTACGTGCTGCCGGCGCGGTTCAGCATCCCGGTGCTGGCGGGCGACGACGGCACGCTGGACGGGCTGGACAGCCTGGCGGCGCTGCAGCAGGCCGTGCTGGACGCTGCGCCGCGCGCGGATTTCGGCGATGAAAGCCCCGACTACTACGACGGCCTGCCCGACGGCGAAAAGTATGCCCTGGGCCTGACCGATGCCGAGAATATGGCCGACTTTTTGCTGCCGGTGTGCGCCGGTTCTATTTTGCAGGGCGGCGCGCTGGATGCCGACGCGCTGCGCGAGACACTGACCTTTGTGCAGGCGGTGGCCGACTACTACGGCATGGGGGCGTACACGCTGGAACATAACGTGGCCGCCACCCAGAGCTGGTCGGGGGCCGACCCCGTCACCGTCGACGCGCCGATGGGCGAATACACCTACTGCAACCGCGCGCTCTACGGCTGGGCGCAGCTGGATACCCCCTATGCCGCGCTGGTGGTCGCGCGCAACGGCGATCCGATGTCTGCCGAAGCGCAGAAAATCCCGTTTTCCATCATCCGGCGGCCGGGCCTGACGGACGGCGCTTACACGCCCAAAGTGCTGGTGGGCGTCAACGCGGCCAGCCAAAACCTGGAACAGGCGCAGGCGCTGGCGGCGACCTTCTTTGGCCGCGATGTGCAGGGAAATTACTACAACGACGGCATGACAGTGCGCGCTGACTGCTTGGCCGAAAAACTCGACGCCGTGCTGCACAGCGAAAGCTATGACCCGGGCGTCTTTACCGGCGACCTGCACGCGCTGCTGGACGGATGCACGACGCCGGTGGCGGTGCCGGCGGTACTGCGTGACAGCTTTGTGCAACACGCCAACGCCCTGATCGCGGGGGACGAGACCGTCGACGAGGCCGCCGCAGGCATGGAGCGCGAACTCTCGCTCTACCTGGCGGAACAGCAGTGAGAGGGAACTACGCCCAAACCCGGCGCCGGCAGCACGCCGCGCCGTGGCTGTTTCTGGCCCCCAGCCTGTGCGGGGTGACGCTGTTTGTGCTGGCCCCCTTTGCCGAGACCGTGCGCCGCAGCTTTTGCGATACGCTGGGGCGGCGGGCGGTGGGCCTTGCCAACTACCAGAGCGTGCTGCAAAACGCGGCGTTCCGCCTGGCGGTGCGCAACACCGTGCGGTTTACGGCCGTCTGCGTGCCGCTGCTGCTGGGGCTGAGTTTGCTGCTGGCGCTGGCGCTGCGCAGCAGGCCGCTGCGCGGCACGCGGTGGGCGCAGCGTTACCGCACAACATTTTTGCTGCCCATGGCCATCCCGGTGGCCAGCATTGCCCTGCTGTGGCAGGTGCTGTTTGCCCAAAACGGGCTGCTGAACACGCTGCTGGGCACGCATTGCGACTTTTTGGGCAGCGACGCCGCCTTTTGGGTATTGATCGCCACCTATGTGTGGAAAAACGCCGGCTACACCAGCGTGCTGTGGTCCGGCGGGCTGGACGCCATCCCCAAAGAACTGTATGAAGCCGCCGCCGTGGACGGTGCAGGCGCGGTGCGGCAATTTACGGCGGTGACGCTGCCGCAGCTGTGCCCCACGCTGGCCGGCACGGGCATTTTGAGCCTGCTCAACACCGGCAAGGTCTTCCGCGAGGCGTACCTGGTGGCGGGTGCCTACCCGCCGCAAAGCATCTACTTATTGCAGCACCTGTTCAACAACTGGTTTCTGGCGCTGGACCTGCCGCGGCTGTGCGCGGCGGCGGTGCTGGTGGCGCTGGCGACGCTGGCGGGCCTTGCGGGGCTGCGTGTTGGGAAACGATGAAAAAATGGTTTTTGCTCCCCTTTGCGGCGCTGGTATGGGCACCGCTGTGGCTGCTGGCCACGGCGGCGGTGACCGGCAGCGCCGAACTGCAGCTGACCTGGGGCCCGGCGCTGGCCGGCAAAGGCCAGGCCGCCTGGACGTTGCTGCCAAGCTGGCCCACGCTGCAACCCATTTTGCAGCTGCTGCTGGACACGCCGGAGTATTTTGCCGCGTTCTGGAACACCTGCGCCCAGGTGTTCCCGCAGATGGCCGGGCAGCTGACGGTCGGCGCGCCGGCGGCGTGGGCGTTGTCCCGGCTGCGGTTCCGCGGCCGGCGGGCGTTGCAGGCGCTGTATCTGATCCTGATGCTGCTGCCGTTCCAGGTCACGATGGTGCCGGCCTACCTGACGTTGAACACGCTGGGGCTGATGGATACCGCGTGGGCGGTGGTCCTGCCCGGGGCGTTCAGCACCTTCCCGGTGTTTTTGATGCAGCGCGGGTTCGATACCGTGCCGTTGCCCTTGTTGGAAGCCGCCGCCATAGACGGCGCGGGGCCGTGGCAGCAGTTTTGGCGCATCGGCCTGCCGGTGGGGACGCCGGGCGTTTTGGCGGCGATGACTGTCAGTTTTCTGGACGCCTGGAACGCGCTGGAACAGCCGATGGTCTTTTTGCCCACACCGCTGCGCTGGCCGCTTTCGCTGTACCTTACCAACATGACCGGCCAGGACCTGGCCCTGACGATGGCGGCCAGCCTGTTTATGCTGCTGCCCGCGGTATTGATCTTTGCGTTTGGCCAGCCCTACCTCGAACAGGGCATTTTGGCCGGGGCTGTGAAAGGATGACGGTATGAAACGCTTGCTGCTTGTATGCATATTGGCGGCCCTGCTGTGCGCAGGGCTGGCAATGCTGGTGCAAAGCTGCGCGCCGGTGCAAAAAGGCGCGCCGGCTGCGGCTTCACCGGCGGTGGAACCGGCACGGGCGGGGCACACGCCCGCGCTGCCGGAAGCAGCGCCCATACCGGCCAGCGCCGAAACAGCGCAGGATGACCTGCCGGACCCCGACCTGCGCGGCACCGTTGAGACCGTGGAGGGCGCGACACTTCTGCTGGACCCTGTGCGGGTTACGGAGCGGGGCGAAGGTTGGGCCGTGGCGGCGGGCGGCGGAACAGTGGAAACGGAGGTCGCCGTCCAAACCGATACGGCGCAGATCGAAACGGTCAGAGTATATAACGGCGGCCACGAACCGCCGCAACCGACCGACGAGAGCGCTTTGACGCCGGGGGACATGGTTTATTTGTACGGCGCGTGGGCGGACGAAACGTTTGTGGCGCAGCGCATCGTGGTTTTGCAATTTGGGCAGTCTGGGGACGAAAACGGATGAAACTGGCAGAAAGAATTGCGCCGGTATGGCGAAACCTGGACCCGCAGCAGCATCGGCGTGCGGGCAACATCGCACGCTTTTTTGCCGTGTTGCTGGTGCTTACGCTGGTGGCGCGGGGGACGGCCGGCGCCACGATGCCGGTTGTCACGGTGCAGACCCCGTCGTCCGGCAGCGTCAGCCAAAGCGTCGAGGGCACGGGTACAGTCGGCTATACCGACGGTACGCCGTTCACGGTGCCGGCGGGGCTGCTTGTCACCGGCGTGCCGGTGCAGCAGGGCCGGCAGGTGGCGGCCGGCGACGTGCTGGCGAAGTTTGACGAAGCAGAGTTGGGCCGAGCCATTGATGCCAAACGCGCACAGCTGCAACAGCTGCAGACCCAGGCCGCGCAGCAGGCAAAAGGCGATACGGCCGACCCTTTTGCCGCCCAGTTGGCCCAGCAGCAGTTGCAGCGCGCCTACCAGGACACGCAAAATACCTGGGCAGACGGGCAAGAAGAAGTGGACCGTGCGCGCCAAAAGCGCAGCGAAGCGGCCCAGGCGCTGGAAGCGGCGCGCAATGCCCCGCTGGACCCGGACCTGCCCGACACGCAGGCGGAAGCGCAAAAGCAGGCGGAGGTGGAAGCCGCTACGGCGGAGCTGGAAGCCGCTGACGAAGCGCTGTACCAGGCGGAAAAGGCGGCCGAAGCGGCCAACGAGGCCGCACTGGCCGCCGCCCAAAGCGTGGAGGATACCCGCAATACCGCCCTGCATGCCCTGGAAAAAGAGGAGGAACAGGTGGCCGAACAAAACGCCCTGGACCGCGCAGCGGCGGCCGTCAGCACGGCGGAAGCCGCCGCCTGCCAGGCAGAGTTGGACGCGCTGCTGGCGTTGCAGCAGAATGGCGGCTGCCTGCTGGCGCCGATGTCCGGTACGCTGACCCGGCTGGACCTGCAGCCCGGCCAGGTCAGCACGGCGGTGGGCGGTCTGCTGGCGGGCGAGGACAGCGACTATACGCTGGAACTCAAACTTGACGAAGAGCAGGCGCAGCACATCACGGTGGGCACAGTTTTGCATGTGCGCCAAAACAAGACCGAGGGGGACGCCGCCATACAAAGTCTGTCGGCCCCGGATGCCGACGGCGCCGTCACAGCCGCCGCAACGCTGCCGGACGGGGCGTGGACGGCGGGCAGCGCGTCGGTCAACGCAACGGCGCAGGGGGCGCGGCAGGAGTTCATCGTGCCGGCGTCTGCCGTCCGGCAGGACAACAGCCGTATCTATGTGCTGGCGCTGGAAGAACAAAACACCCTGCTGGGGCTGCAGAACGTTGTGGTGGCGTTGCCGGTGACCGTCTTGGAAAGCGGAGACACCACAGCCGCCGTAGCCGGCGCGCTGGACCATACGACGCAGGTCGTGGTGGGCAGCAACAAGGCAGTTTCGGCCGGGGACCGGGTGAGGGTGAACGATGCCGCATAAACTGTACGCCTTGCCGCCGGCCCACCGCCGCTTACGTTGGGTGCTGCTGCTGGCCGCCCTGGCGGTTGTGCAGGGGTTGTTGTGCGCCTGGGCAGGGGAAAGCGCTCGCCGCAACCAGACGACCGGCCTGCGCTTTGCCCAGCCGTTGACACAGGCCCAGGTCGAAGCGGTGTACGAGATGCCGCAGGAAACGGCCGGCGGTATCTCGGCCAGCTTTTGGGGGCAGACGACCGGCACCGTCACGGCGGAACCCACCCGCCGAGCAGAGGACGTCGTCTGCATCGCGTATTGCGGCAGCGCCGACGACTGCCTGCCGGTTTTATACGAGCGTGGTACAGCCCCAGGGGCAGTGGGGCGGCAGTGCGCGGTCTCGGCTGGGCTGGCACAGCAGCTGTTTGGCAGTGCCGAGGTGACAGGGCTTTCCGTGGTGTATGACCGGGAACGCTATGTCGTCAGCGGTGTGTTCCGGGCCGAGGATGCCGTGCTGTTGTACCCCGGTACCGGCGGGTATACCTGTGCCGAGCTGCGCGGCGTATCGGCCGACACCCCCAAAGCCGACGCCGAACAATGGTGTGCAGCCGCGGGCCTGGGCGCGCCGCAGTGCATCGTGTACGGGCCGCAGCGCGCCTGGCTGGCGGCGGTGGTCAGCTGTCTGCCGCAGGCGTTGTGCGTGCTGGGCGGGGCGTTCCTGCTGCTGCGCGCGAGCTTGCGCTGGCCGCCGTTAGTACGCCGCGGGGTCTGGTTTGCCGGGGCGCTTGCACTGGCATGCCTGCTGCCTGTAGCGCTGCAGGTGTTGCCGGGGTGGCTGATCCCGGCGCGCTGGAGCGATTTTTCGTTTTGGGAACGCCTGGCCGAACAGATTCGCACCGCAGACCACGCCTGGCAGGCGGCGGTACGGTATTGGCGAGATATCGCGTTATAATACAAAAAACGCCCGCCGTCCACTTCGGACGTCGGGCACATTTTTCGCGCAGCGAACAGGTGTACAGTAAAACTGCCTTACAGGGCGTTCCGTCTGCCGACGCTGTGCCGGTAGACAAGCAGCGAGACCCCCGCGGTGATAACCTCGGTCAGCCAGAAGGCATGCCAGACGCCGTCCGGCCCCAGCAGGCGGCAGAGCGCCCAGGCCAGTGGCAGGATGACGACGGTGTGGCGGCACAGCGAGATGACCAGCGACGGCAGGCCTTTGCCAAGCCCCTCCAGCGCGCCGGACGTTGCGACCGATACGGCCGAGACCAGGAACCCCAGGCTGATGATGCGCAGCGCATTTTGCCCGATGGCGACGGTCTCGGGGTTGGCGGTGAACAGCGCGATCAGCGGGCCGGAAAACGCCATGCACAGCACGGTGCCCACCGCCATGATGCCGGCGCACAGCGCCATCGTCAGCTCATAGATGCGGCGCACGCGCCTGCTTTCGCCGGCGCCGTAATTGTAGGCAATCAGCGGGCGCATGCCCTGCACGATGCCGCTGCCGGGCAGGTACAGGAAGGTTTGCAATTTGTAGTAGATGCCCAGCACCACGACATAACTTTGCGTGTACGCGACCAGAATGGAGTTGAGGAAAGAGATCAGCAGCGACGGCAGCGCCAGGTTGAGGATAGCCGGGACGCCCACGGCGTACAGCTGCCCGTCGATCTTGGGGGCAGGGCGCAAGCAGGCGCGCCGCACCCGCACCGGCAGTGCGCAGCGGCTGTAAAATACCAGGTAGAGCGCCAGCGTCAGCGTCTGCCCCAGGCCGGTGGCCAGCGCCGCGCCGGCAATGCCCATTTGCGGGAACGGCCCCAGCCCAAAAATCAGCACCGGGTCCATGATGATGTTGCAAAGGGAGCCCGCCAGCAGGCCCAGCATCGTGATCTTCATGCTGCCGACGGCCTGGAAAATCTTCTCAAACGCCAGCGAACCCATGATGACGACGGAAAATGCGAACGCGATGGTGGCGTAGGTGACGCCCATCTCCAGCACGGCGGCATCCGCTGTGAACAGGCGCAAAAACCCCGGCACAGCGGCAATGCTGAGCGTCGCAATCACCACGCCGTGCAGCAGCGATAGCACCAGGCCGTGGGTGGCGGCCGTATCGGCGCGTTCCCGGTCACCTGCGCCGAGATGCCGCGCAATCTGTGCGTTGATGCCGACGCCGAAACCGATGGCGATGGCGTTGATGAGGTTTTGCAGCGGAAATACCAGCGAGAGGGCGGTCATGGCGTCCTCGCTGATCTGCGCGACGAAAAAGCTGTCTACAATATTGTACAGCGCGTTGACGAGCATCGAGACGACCATCGGCAGCGACATCGAGACCAGCAGCGGCAAGATGGGCCGCTCTTTCATAAACGTTGCATCCATGGGGAAACCTGCCTTTCTGTTTGCATAAAAAGCCCCAGCAAAAAAGCCACACAATGACCCCTGCCAGAGAGATCATTGTGTGGCGAAAAGTAGCCGAAACTGTAAAATTCCACACGGTGTTTTAGTGCTTTTACCATAGCACAAGCCGGCGGGGATGTCAAGCCCGGCGCCGCTGGCAAACATCACCAGTGCCGGCGGTATTCGCCGGGGGCGACGCCCTCTACTTTCTTAAAAAGGCGGGCAAAATAGTTGGCGTCCGCCAGCCCGCATTCCAGCGCGATGGTCTCGATGCTCTCCTCGCTGAAACGCAGCAGGCGCTTGGCCTGCGTGATGCGCAGCTGTGCAAGGTAGTTGCTGATCGACTGGCCAAACTCCTCTTTAAAAACGCGGGTCAGGTAGAACTTGTTGATGTAAAACCGCTCGGCCAAGGCATCCAGCGTGATCTTTTCGGCAAAATGGGTGTCAAGATAGTCCTTGACTTCCTGCGCGCTGCGCCGTTTGCCGCGTGGGGCGTGCGCGGCGCCGGGGCGCCAGGCGTCCTCCATCAGCAGCGTCAACAGCCCAAACAGCTGGCTGCAAAGCTGCATATCACGCACATGGTCCTCGCCGGAAGCCGTCTCGTAAATCTCCTGCAGCAAGGCGCGGTAACGCTCCGGCTGGCTGGCGCGGAAAGCCGGCTGGCCGCCGCGCTCCTGGTATTTTTTGTAGATAGCCCCCAGGTTGGGGCCGTAAAAGTGCACCCAGCGCAGCCGCCAAAGGTCCCGCCCGGTGCGGTGTTCATAGGGGATGCGGCAGTCCAGAAACGCGCAGTCGCCCGCCTGCAGGCGGCGGTTGTTTCCCGCATAGGTCAGCGTGCCGCAACCGCTTTCCACCAAAAAAACCAGGTAGGAAGTCAGGCCCTGCCGCGCGCTGGCGTGTGGCGCGCGGGCCTGCAGGCTGCCGGCTTCCTGTACGTGCAAAAGGTTGCTGCGCGCAAATGGGGACGGCGTATACAGGATGCGGCGGGAATGCACAAGCTGCCCGTCAAATAAGGCTTGCTCCATAAAAACATCCTCCTGTGAAAGACAGTATACCAAAAAAGTCAATATAATGCTAGTGCTTTGCAAGATTTCCCCTGTCGGAAAACGCAAAAACACAGTACAATAACGGGGAAAGACTGTATAGCGTCCCCGGTTCTATCACTTCCACCCAAGAAAGGCGGTACCATTGTATGAAAAAAGCGCTTATCACTGGCGTGACCGGCCAGGACGGCAGCTATCTGGCAGAGTTTTTGCTGGAAAATGGGTATGACGTACACGGTGTGATCCGGCGTTCCTCGGTCGATTACCGCGAACGCATCGCCCACCTGGAGGGGCACGAGCGGTTTCACCTGCATTACGGCGACCTGGGCGATTCCATGAGCCTGCTGGCGGTCATTGGCAGCGTGCGGCCTGATGAAATTTACAACCTGGCGGCGCAAAGCCATGTGCAGGTCAGCTTTGACGTGCCGGAGTTTACGGCCGATGTCGACGCCACCGGCGTGCTGCGCGTGCTGGAAGCCGTGCGCCTGTGCGGCCTGGCCGAGACCTGCCGCATCTACCAGGCGTCCACCAGTGAGCTGTACGGCAAAGTTGAGCAGGTGCCACAGAACGAGGAAACGCCGTTCCACCCCTACAGCCCCTATGCCGTGGCCAAGCAGTACGGGTTCTGGATCACCAAAGAATACCGCGAAGCCTACCACATGTTCTGCTGTTCTGGTATTCTGTTCAACCATGAATCCGAACGCCGCGGCGAAACCTTCGTCACGCGCAAGATCACGCTGGCGGCCGCCCGCATCGCCCAGGGCAAGCAGGACAAGCTGTACCTCGGCAACCTGTCCAGCCTGCGGGACTGGGGGTACGCCAAAGATTATGTCGAATGCATGTGGCTGATCCTGCAAAATGACAAGCCGGAGGATTTCGTCATTGCCACCGGCGTGCAGCACAGCGTGCGGGAGTTCTGCCAGCTGGCGTTCCACTATGCCGGCATCGAACTGGAATTTACCGGCGAGGGGCTGGAGGAAAAAGGCGTCGACAAAGCCACCGGCAAGGTACTTGTCGAAGTCAGCCCCGATTTCTACCGCCCCACCGACGTTGTCAACCTGTGGGGCGACCCGTCCAAAGCCAAGCGTGAACTGGGCTGGAACCCCACCAGGACGAGCTTCGAGCAGCTGGTCAAGATCATGGTGGACCATGATATGAAAAAAGTCACGGTCGAGCGGGCCGAGGAGCATCTCAAGACCAATTTGGCCGAATACCTCGAAAAAGGCGTGATCAAATAAGGCGGCGGAGATTCTCCGTTTTGGCAGCAAAACGAACCGACAACAGTACAGAAAGAAGACGAACCGATATGATGGAAAAGAATGCCAAAATTTATGTGGCCGGCCACCGCGGCATGGTGGGCAGCGCCATCGTGCGCGAACTGCAGCGCCAGGGCTACACGAACATCCTTACCCGTACCCACAAAGAACTGGACCTCTGCCGCCAGGCGGATGTGGAAGCGTTTTTTGCGCAGGAAAAGCCCGAGTACGTGTTTTTGGCGGCCGCCAAAGTCGGCGGTATCGTAGCCAACGAGCAGGCGCTGGCCGATTTCATGTACGATAACATGACGCTGGAGATGAACGTGATCCACGCGGCGTGGCAGAACGGCTGCAAAAAGCTGGAGTTTTTGGGTTCCAGCTGCATCTACCCGCGCCTGGCGCCCCAGCCCATGAAAGAGGACTGCCTGCTGACCGGCGCGCTGGAAAAAACCAACGAAGCCTATGCGCTGGCAAAAATCTCCGGCCTGAAATACTGCGAGTTCCTCAACCGCCAGTACGGCACCGATTATATCAGCGTCATGCCCACGAACCTGTACGGCCCCAACGATAACTACCACCCCACGCACAGCCATGTGGTGCCGGCGCTGATCCGCCGTTTCCACGAAGCGAAAGAGCAAAACCTGCCCAGCGTGACCTGCTGGGGCGACGGCAGCCCGCTGCGCGAGTTCTTGTATGTGGACGACCTGGCCAACCTGTGCGTGTTTTTGATGAACCATTACTCCGGCAATGAGACCGTCAACGCCGGTAGCGGCAAGGAACTGACCATCAAGGAACTGACGGAACTGGTGGCCAAAGTTGTGGGGTATACCGGCAAAATTGAGTGGGACCCTAGCAAACCCAACGGCACGCCGCGCAAGCTCTTGGACGTCAGCAAGGCGACCGCCCTGGGCTGGACATACAAGACCGAACTCGAGGACGGCCTGCGCCTGGCGTACGAGGATTTCCTGCATAACCCCATGCGTGCCGAGCGGTAAACGCCCAAAGGGCATACAACAGGAGGACTGCTATGAACATTATTTTGCTTTCCGGCGGGTCCGGCAAACGGCTGTGGCCGCTGTCCAACGACATCCGCTCCAAGCAGTTCATCAAAATTTTCAAGACGGCCGACGGGTATGAGTCGATGGTGCAGCGCGTCTACCGCCAGATCAAAGAGGTAGACCCCGCAGCCAGCGTGACCATCGCCACCAGCAAAACGCAGGTCAGTTCCATCCACAACCAGCTGGGCGATTCCGTCGGCGTGTGTGTGGAACCCTGCCGCCGCGATACCTTCCCGGCCATTGCGCTGGCGTCCGCCTACCTGCACGACGTCAAGAGCGTCGCGCTGCAGGAGCCGGTCGTCGTCTGCCCGGTGGACCCCTATGTCAACAACGATTACTTTGAAGCGCTGCACACACTTTCGCAGCTGGCGCAGCAGGGGGCGGCCAACCTGACGCTGATGGGCATTGAACCGACTTACCCCAGCGAAAAATACGGCTATATCATCCCCGAAACGTCCGACACCGTCAGCAAAGTCAAGACTTTTAAAGAGAAGCCGGACGCCAAAACGGCGGCCGAATATATCGCGCAGGGCGCATTGTGGAACGGCGGCGTGTTCGCCTACCGGCTGGGCTATGTGCTGGACCGCGCCCATGAAATGATCGAGTTTGCCGGTTACCGGGACCTGTATGACCGCTACGAAACGCTGCCCAAAATCAGCTTTGACTATGCGGTGGTGGAAAAAGAACCCCACATCCAGGTCATGCGCTTTGCCGGCCAGTGGAAGGATATGGGTACCTGGAACACGCTGACCGAAGCGATGGAGGAACCCGGCATCGGCAAGGCGATCCTGAGCGACAGCTGCCGCAACGTCCATGTGCTCAACGAGTTGGACGTGCCGGTTTTGTGTATGGGGCTGCAGGACGTCGTGGTCTCGGCCAGCCCCGAGGGGATCCTGGTCTCGGACAAAGAACAGTCCAGCTACATCAAACCGTTCGTCGACGCCATCGACCAGCAGATTATGTTTGCCGAAAAGTCCTGGGGCAGTTTCCGCGTGCTGGATATTGAGGACGAGAGTTTGACCATCAAGGTCACGCTCAACCCCGGGCACGGCATGAACTACCACAGCCACCAGCGCCGCGACGAAGTTTGGACGGTCATCTCCGGCCGCGGCCGCGCCGTCGTCGACGGTGTGGAGCGCCCGGTGCAGGCGGGGGATATCGTGCGCATGCCGGCCGGCTGCCGCCATACCATTCTGGCAGACAGCGAACTGAAACTGATCGAAGTGCAGTTGGGGCAGGAGATCAGTGTGCAGGACAAAGAAAAGTTCCCGCTTGAAATCGTATCCCATTGCGAAGAAAAGGGGTAACACGCCAGGCATGCCGCAAACCGTGCGGGACCGGGCGGCAGGGAACACGCGAGACTTTTTGTGCCGCAGGGGTTGACTTGCGCACAAAAATCTGTATAATAGTAGTGTTCCTTGTGCGCTAGTATGGCTCAGTTGGTAGAGCAGCTGATTCGTAATCAGCAGGTCGTCGGTTCAAGTCCGACTACTAGCTCCAAAGAAAAAGCGCCGCAGCGTTGGTTTTTGCCACGTTGCGGCGCTTTTGCATTTGTTCACAAAAATTTTATAGACAAATCGGCGCAAACCTCTTGATTTTTTGTTGCAAAGTGGTTATTATAGTTTTGGCACTCGAGATAAGAGAGTGCTAAACAAAATCTACCAAGAGAAATCTTTTATCTAGGGAGGAAATTTCGCTATGAAAATCAAACCTCTTGCAGACCGCGTCGTCATCAAGCTGGTCGAGGAAGAAGAGACCACCAAGGGCGGCTTGATCCTTTCCGGTTCCGCCAAAGAGAAACCGCAGGTTGCCGAAGTGCTGGCCGTGGGCCCCGGCGGCAACGTCGATGGCAAGGAAGTGCAGATGATTGTCAAGGTCGGCGACAAAGTGCTGACGAGCAAATACGCCGGTACCGAGGTTAAGGTCGACGGCGAAGAGTGCACCATCGTCCGCCAGAGCGATATCCTCGCTGTGGTTGAGTAAGCCGCAGGCCGGTCATTTTTACTGTTTTACGAGCAACAAAGGAGAGAATGTTTTATGGCTAAACAGATCAAACAGGGCGCGGACGCCCGCAAAGCGCTGTGCGCCGGTATCGACCAGCTGGCCGATACCGTCAAGGTCACTCTCGGCCCCAAGGGCCGCAACGTCGTGCTGGGCAAAAAGTTCGGCAGCCCGCTCATCACCAATGACGGCGTGACCATCGCCAAAGAGATCGAGCTCAAGGACGCGTTCGAGAACATGGGCGCCCAGCTGGTGCGCGAAGTTGCCACCAAGACCAACGATGCGGCCGGCGACGGCACCACCACCGCCACGGTTCTGGCCCAGGCGCTGGTCACCGAGGGCATGAAGAACGTGACCGCCGGCGCCAACCCCATGGATATCAAGCGCGGCATGAGCAAGGCGGTCGCCGCTGCGGTGGAAGCCGTCAAGCACAACAGCCAGAAAGTTAACGGCAGCAAGGATATCGCCCGTGTCGGCACCGTTTCTGCCGGCGACGCCGAGATCGGCCAGCTGATTGCCGATGCGATGGAGAAAGTCACCGCCGACGGCGTCATCACCATTGAGGAGAACAAGACCACCGCCGAGACCTACACCGAGGTCGTCGAAGGCATGCAGTTTGACCGCGGCTACGTGACCCCCTACATGGTCACCGACACCGAAAAGATGGAGACCGCTTACGAGGACTGCAGCGTGCTGATCACCGACAAGAAGATCAGCGCCTTCCAGGATATCGTCCCCCTGCTGGAGCAGGTCATCCAGTCCGGCCGCAAACTGCTCATCATCGCCGAGGATGTCGAGGGCGATGCGCTGTCCAACCTGATTATCAACCGTCTGCGCGGCGGCCTGAACGTTGTCGCCGTCAAGGCGCCCGGCTTTGGCGACCGCCGCAAGGAGATGCTGCAGGATATCGCCACCCTGACCGGCGGCACCGTTATCAGCAGCGACCTGGGCTATGAGCTCAAGGACGCTTCGCTCGATCTGCTGGGTTCTGCCAGCCAGGTCAAGGTCACCAAGGACAACACCACCATCGTGGGCGGCCGCGGCGACAAGCAGGCCATTGCCGACCGTGTGGCGCAGATCCGCAACCAGATCACGACCGCGACCTCTGATTTCGACCGCGAGAAACTGCAGGAGCGCCTGGCCAAGCTGGCCGGCGGCGTCGCCGTCATCAAAGTCGGCGCTGCGACCGAGGTCGAGATGAAGGACAAGAAGCTGCGCATCGAGGACGCCCTCAACGCCACCAAGGCGGCCGTCGAGGAAGGCATCGTCGCCGGCGGCGGTACCGCCACCATCAACGCCATCCCGGCTGTCGACAAAGTCGTCGACTCGCTGGAAGGCGACGAGCGTACCGGTGCCAAGATCGTGCGCAAGGCACTGGAGTCTCCGCTGCGTCAGATCGCGGCCAACGCCGGCCTGGAAGGCAGCGTCATCATCGACAACATCCTCAAGCAGAACAAGCCCAACTATGGCTTTGACGCCCAGAAGGAAGAGTATGTCGAGGATATGATCGAATCCGGCATCGTCGACCCGACCAAGGTCACCCGTTCCGCGCTGGAGAATGCGGCCAGTGTGGCGGCCATGGTGCTGACGACCGAGAGCCTGGTCGCCGACCTGCCCGAACCGCCGGCCCCGGCTGCTCCCGCGGGCGCCGATATGGGCGGCATGTACTAATCCATGCTGCAGGCCCTTGAAAACATCAGGGTCCAACATCAAAAAGAACAGACTATACGCCACATACAAGGCGTATGGTAAGGCACAAAAGGCCAACGCTCACAGGTTTGTGGGCGTTGGCCTTTTTCTTGTTTTACAGGGCGCGTTTGGAAACATTGCATCCGTGCTGTGGCAGGTGGCGAGAATACGGCTGCCTTTAGTGATTCTGTGCCTTGTAGCCTTCGCCCCATGCCCACATAGCGTCCAGAATTGGTTTCAGGCTTTTCCCAAGGTCTGTCAAACTGTACTCCACCCGCGGCGGCACCTCCGCGTATACATGGCGGTTGACAAGGCCCTTTTCTTCCATATCCCGAAGTTGGGCGGTCAGTACCTTCTGCGACACGCTGCCAATGGATTTCTTTAACTCTCCAAACCGCTTGGTTCCGGGCAGGAGATCGCGCAGAATCAGCACTTTCCATTTGTCCCCAATCAACATCAGCGTGGTTTCTACCGGGCAGGCGGGCAACTCTTTGGCTTGCTGCATGGTATCACATCCTTCCAATAGTATCTTTTTGGTAACTACAGCACAATAAAGTGCTTACTTTACAATGGATACTTACGGGTTTATTATAATCTTGCAAGATAAAAATTGCAATCCCCAAAACCCACATTCAAAATCAGGAGGTATGTATCATGAACGAAGTCGTACAATTTTTACAGGAAAATCCCGTGCAGTATCTCGCCACCGTAGGCCGTGACGGCAAGGCCAAGTGCCGCCCCTTCATGTTTGCCGGTGAGATGGACGGCAAGCTGTGGTTCTGCACCAACAACACCAAGGATGTCTACAAGGATATGCAGCAGAACCCCAACGTTGAGATTTCCGTTTCCAGCCCGGCTTATGCGTGGATTCGGCTGAACGGTGAAGCAGTGTTTGAGAACAACATGGCCGCCAAGGAGATGTGCATCCAGAACCTCATCGTGAAAGGGCAGTACGGCGAAGCGACCAACCCGATCTTCGAGGTATTCTACCTGAAAGACGCCCATGCCGTGATTGCCGACTTCTCCGGCAACCCGCCCAAGAAGTACGAACTGTAAACCTTGCACCGACAAAGCTCCGCAGGTTATCCCCTGCGGGGCTTATGTCCTGTCAACAGGAGGTAACACAATGCAAGCAACCAACTGTCTGCGTTCTATCGTTGAGAGGATTCATTCTGCTGTGTTTGCCACAGTGGACGGCGAGGGACACCCCGTCACCTGTGCCATTGACATCATGGATTATGACGAAAGCGGCCTGTACTTCCTGACCGCCAGGGGCAAGAACTTTTACGACCGGCTGAAAGCCAATGAGAACATCGCGTTTACCGCCATGAAGGGCAAAGATACCTTGTCCTGTGTGGCGGTATCGGTACAGGGCAAGGCAAAAGAAGTCGGGCCGGATCGCGTGCCCGATCTGTTCCGCAAAAATCCGTACATGGAAAAAATCTATCCTGATGTGCGCTCCCGCAGCGCCCTCACCGTATTCAAAATTTACGAGGGGACGGGAGAATGGTTTGACCTTTCCAAGCAGCCGATTGAGCGCGCCAGCTTTTCTTTTGGCGGGGCGCAGGCAAGGCAAACCGGCTACTTTGTAACGGACAAGTGCATCGGCTGCAAGCTGTGCTATTCCAAGTGCCCGCAGAAGTGTATTGATATTTCGACAAAGCCCGTTGTGATCCAGCAGGAACACTGCCTGCATTGTGGGAACTGCTATGAAATCTGCCCCGCAAGAGCGATTGAACGGAGGTAAGGCCATGACGCAGGACGAAAGATTGGAGTATCTACTCCGCTATCTGCTGGCGGAACACAAAGAATCTGCAGATATCCGTGTACCGGGCACGCTTTCGGAAAAACGACGGTTTCTGCGCAGTCTGATGAATGTGCGTCCGCCGGTCCCGGCCAGCGCGGAATTTTTGGCCGTACAGGACGCCTATCTGCAAGAGCGCCTTGCCGAGCGTGGAACCACAAAGTTTCAAGACCTGACGCCAGTGCGCCCCGGCTTGTATCTCTGGCAGGGCGACATCACTACGCTGGCTGTCGACGCCATCGTCAACGCGGCAAACCGTCAAATGCTGGGGTGTTTCGTGCCTTGTCACGGCTGCATTGATAACGCCATTCACACATATGCGGGCGTGCAGCTCCGTATAGAGTGTGCCAGGATTATGCCTGCGCAGAAAGAAGAACCCACCGGCGGCGCAAAAATCACAAAAGCCTATAACCTGCCTTGCCAGTATGTGCTGCACACTGTAGGCCCGATCATCCATGGCAGCGTCACCCAAACAGACCGGGAACTGTTGGCAAGCTGCTACCGTTCCTGTCTGGATCTGGCGGCAGGACATGGCCTGCACAGCGTGGCTTTCTGCTGTATCTCCACCGGTGAGTTTCGTTTCCCAAGCGAACTGGCGGCCAAAATCGCCCTCGAGACGGTCGAAGAATGGCGACGGCAAAATCCGGGTACAATCGAGGTGATTTTCAATGTTTTCAAAGACAGCGATTATGCAATCTACCGACGCCTGTTACGATAAAATATCCCGCCTGAAACAAGAACTGAATACGGCGGACGCAGTGGTGATCGGCGCGGGAGCCGGGCTTTCCACTTCCGCAGGGTTTACCTATACCGGCGAACGCTTCCAGAACTATTTTGGGGATTTTATTGCAAAGTATGGTTTCCGCGATATGTATTCCGGTGGATTCTATCCCTTTGACCGTTTGGAAGAACACTGGGCGTACTGGAGCCGGTATATCTATATCAACCGCTATCTGGATGCACCGAAGCCGGTTTACCGGGAACTTTTGCGGCTGGTGCAGGGCAAGGACTATTTTGTGCTGACGACCAATGTGGACCACTGTTTCCAGAAAGCCGGGTTTGATAAACACCGGCTGTTCTATACCCAGGGGGATTACGGCTTGTGGCAGTGCTCCAAGCCTTGTCACCAAAAGACTTATGACAATGAAGCCGTTGTCAAGAAGATGCTGGCCGAACAGAAGAGCGGGAAAATCCCCACCGAACTGGTGCCGCGCTGCCCGGTTTGCGGCGCACCCATGGCCATGAACCTGCGGGCGGACGACACTTTTGTGGAGGACGCGGGCTGGCACGCCGCCGCCCGGCGGTATGCAGATTTTCTCCACCGCCACGAGGGGAAGCACATTCTCTTTCTGGAATTGGGGGTGGGCGGCAACACCCCGGTCATCATCAAATATCCGTTTTGGAGGATGACCTATCAAAACCCAAAGGCGGTTTATGCCTGCGTGAACCGGTCGGAAGCATATTGCCCGAAGGAGATTCAAAAGCGAGCAATTTGCATTGGTGAAGATATTGGCGAAATTTTGAAAATGATATAAAAGTTCCTGCTTCGCTTGGCAGAGGGAACGAATCGTTCAGCGGGAACCGGGCGCGGTTGTTGAGCGTCCGGGTTGCCTGTCTCTGGATTTTCCGGGCGTCAGGGACGCTTTTTCCGCTGTTAAGGGGAAGGAACTTCTTATTTTAAAACGTCGCCCGAAAGGACAATCGGGTTACCAATAAGGGGAAAGCCCGGGACCATACGGCCCCGGGCTTTGCTTATGGCGATGGTCAGTTGGTAGCATCGTTGTTTCCGGCAGGGTGCGGCGGAAGCTCGGCCGGAGCGTGTTCGTTGGCGACGGGGATAAACCGGCGGGCAAAGCGGCCGCGCCCGCGGTTGCGCACATAAAAGAACCCGATGACCGAGAACAGCAGTGCGCCGACAAAGTTGACAAACAAATCTTCCATCGTATCCAGCAGGCCAATGTCCAGGTATCCGCCCAGGCCCAGGGGCGTCTGGGTGCCGTCGGCCTGCACAACGATCAGGTCGGTGATGTTGCGCAGCACAACAGGCTGGTTGCCGCCGGTGGGGTCCAGCAGAATGGTGCCGATGCTGTGGACAACGGCGTCTTTTTGCATGTCAAAAAAGAAAAAATGATCCATCAGGCACTCAAAAAACTCCCAACAGACGCCTACGGTCATGGAAAAGCAGAAAGAAACAAGGGCTAGATACAACGGCGACAAATGGAAGCGCACGCGGGCGTTTCGGTTGAGGATATCCAACAGCGAGAAGCCGATGGCGGCGCACAAAAAGCCGTTGAGCGTGTGCAGTACGGTGTCCCAGTAGGGGTAGGTGACATAGTACGCGCCGATCTCGCCCAGAATCTCGGCTGCATAGATGAACAGCAGAATGATGATCTCCAGCGTGTTGGGCAAGTCAATGTCCAGCTTGCGCTCCAAAAGCGAAGGCATCGTGAACAGGATCAGCGTCAATATGCAGAGAAAGACGTTCTCAAAATTGCGGTTGAAGATCTGCGCCAGCATGACCAGCACAACCGACGTGCGCAGCAGAAGGTATACGATCGTGACCGAGCGTTTTTCGCGCCACAGGGCACGGATCGTATCCCGCCGGGAGGGTTTCGGGTTTTCCATGCAAACTCCTTATGGTTCGTCCAGGGTGAAATCTTTCGGGTCCAGTTCCGGCAGCACCTGCCGGTGCGGAACGCGCAGCAGCGGGTCGTAGCGGAACCGCCAGCAATGGTAGTAGGGCGATACGACCCCCTTGCGCTTGCACAGGATCATTTTGGGGTCGGAAGCCGGCGTGCCGTATTGGCAGTATGCGCAGGCCGGCGCAATGTTGGCGCCATAATACGCTTTTTTAAACATAGCTTCACCCCCGGGAACCGCCAATATACTTACCCATTATAAAAGTTTTGGCGTACCTTGTAAAGGGCGGCGCACACAAAACAGAGCGATACCGCCGCGGCATCCCAGGGCAGGCGCTGCATGGGGATAACGCGCGCCGGCAGCGTGCTGGCGGCCGGCAGCGCGCCCGGCACAAAGCGGATCAGCAGCCATACCAACCCCTGCAGCAGCGCAATGTGCAGCAGACGGTCAATGACCAGAAGACGCAGCGGTACGGCGCGCTGCAGCAGCATGCCCAGTTGCATCCAGACCGAAAGCCCCAGCGCGCTCAGGCACAGGCAGCAGCCGTACAGTGCGGCGGCGCCGCCCAGCGGCGCAAAAGCGGCACAGCCGGCGCTGATCTCCAACCCGGCGGCCAAGAATGCTTCCGCCAGGGCATAGGGCGGCAAAAAAGGGTGGATAACAGCCGCCAGCATCCGAAAAAACACCACGCAGCCGCAGACGTGCAGGCAGCTGTCCGCCGCGTTTTGCAGCGCAAGCGGCAGGCTTGGCTGCGCCGGGGCGGCGTGGCTTGCCGGCAGCTGCTTGGCGTCGGTGGGCAGCAGCGGCAGGCAGAGCGCGGCCGCCAGCAAGTTGGCAGCCAACTGCAAAGTGTACAGCAGGACGCCGGTCCGTACGCTGCCCAGCAGCAGGCCGCCCACACAGCCGACCACAAACCCCGGGCTGGAACAACACCCCAACAGCAACAGCAGGGCGGCGTCCCGGGCGCTCAAGGCGCCTTCCCGGTGCAGTTTGCCGGTCAGGCGCGCACAGACGGCATACCCGCCAAACCAGGAGAGCAGCAGCGCCACCGTGGCGCGCGGTTGCCGCAGGCCCAAAGCGCGCCCCAGCGGGCGCAGCGCCCGCCCTTGCAGGGGGCAGGCCAGCAGCAGATCACAGATCACAAAAAAGGGGAACAGCGCAGGCGCCACCGTGCTCAAACACAGCTGCACCCCGCTGCGAAACCCATGCGCCGCCAGGGCGGGCTGCGCCAAAAACAGCGCTCCGCACAGCAGGCACAGGCTTACGACGGCAACGGTGGTTTTGCGGTGGGAACTCATACAACACACCTCCCGCGGCGTATATATGGAAACGAACCGGGTCGTTCAGGTGGGGAGGGAACGCCATGAAACAGCGCAGACCCAAGCGCAAACGCGCGGCAGCCGGCTTTGCCCTGCGCGGGATGCTGGCAAAGCCGCCGGACGGCTTTTACCATATGCCGGAGTTTTCGCTGCGCGGCGGCCGCCTGGCAACGGATGGCTGCCGCCGTGTGCTGGATTTTTCCCCCGAAAAAATCTGCCTGGATATGGGCGGCTTTATAGTAACATTTTATGGGGCGTCGCTGCGGATAGAATCGCTGAGCGGCAAAAGACTGCTTTTGGCAGGCAGGTTCACCGGCATTACGTTCCAGGATAAATGGAAAGGGGCTGGCCATGAAGCGTGAGATCTGGGGGGCGGACTGGTTCCGGTTCCGTGTGGCCGGGCAGGCGCCGCAGCGCTTTTTGGGGCGCGCCGCCAGGCAGGGGGTTCGTCTGCGCAGCCTGCGGTGGCAGCAGGGCGCGTTTACCGCCGTGGCCGCCGGGGCGGACCATGCCAAACTGGTCCGCCTGGCAAAAGAGGGCGGGTGGACGTTTACGTTGCTGCGGCGCTATGGCCCTGGCCACCGGCTGGAAAAACTTTTGGCCCGCCCGGGGGTTGCGGTGGGGGCGGCGCTGTTTTTGGCGCTGGTGCGTTTGGGCGGCGGTTTTGTGTGGTCGATTGATCTTACCGCTTTGGACCCTGCCGTGCAGCCCCGTATGCGCACGCTGCTGGCGCAAAACGGCATCTTTGAAGGCGTCCACCTGGAGGAAACCGTGTTGGATTCCGCGCGCCAGGCTGCGCTGGCGCAAAGCGATGTGTTCGGCTGGGTCAGCCTGAACTTTACCGGCGGCTGCCTGGCGGTCGAAACGACGCAGGCAACCTACCAGACCGTGCAGGAGGACGCCCCGCAGGCGCCGCTGTACGCAAAGGCGGACGGGGAGGTCGTTGCGGTGGAGCCGCAAAGCGGGTTCGCTGTTGTAACGCCGGGGCAGCCGGTGGAACAGGGGCAGCTGCTGGTGGACGCCGTGCGCCTGGACCGCGACGGCGACCCGGTGCGGCAGGGCGTGCGCGGGCTGATTGTGGCGCGCATAGAAAAAAGCTACACCGCACACCAACCCTATGAGAGCACACAAAAATACCTCACGGGCCAAAGCGTTGTGCAGCAGCAGCTCTTTTTGCTGGGGCACAGCGTGTCCGCCGGCGAACAGCCGGCATTGCCGGAGGAGGGAACGCGCAGCGTTGAATGGCTGCCGCTGCGTTTGGGGCGGCTGTGCCTGGCGGCGTGTTTGCGGCGCGAGACAGTCTGGCTGCAAAAAGAACAGCCGGTGCACTACACGCCGCAGCAGGCGCAGGCGTTGGCGCGGCGCAGCTGCCGGGCGCTCTTGTACGCAGACTTTCCGGACGCGGTGATCGAGCAGGAGCGCTGCGTGCAAAGCAGCGAGCCGGAAGGGGAGTGCTGCACCATCACCTACATTTTTTGCGCCAATATCGCAGTGGCAGAGCCCTCGCCGCCGGGTGAATAGCAGAGTTCCAGCTTAATACCGAAAGACGGCGAAAAATTTTGTCTAAAATGTACAATTTCTTTTGGCAAATCTTGTGATATAATCTAAATGGAATATTGTGTTTTGAACATACGAAGGGGGTTCAATTTGGCAGAACGTTCCATGGAACTGGACAGCATCGAGCTGGCGGCGGCGATTTTCGGCAACTGTGACCAGAATATCCATCTGCTGGAAAAGGAGTTCGGGGTCACGGCGGTCTGCCGAGGTTCACAGCTGCGTTTCAGCGGCGCCGAGGAGGATGTCGTCGCAGCCGTGCACGCGGTGGAAGGCATGATTACCCTGATGGAGCGCCATACCCCGCTGGAAGAACAGACGGTGCGTTACTGCATCACGCTGGCCCGCGGCGGCGAGGAAAAGCGCCTGCGGGAATTGACCGACGAGTTCGTGGCGGTCACCGTCAAAGGGCGCCCCATCCACCCCAAAACGCTGGGCCAGCGGGAGTATCTGGCCGCCATCCGCAAGCATGCCGTCACGTTCGGCGTCGGCCCGGCCGGCACCGGCAAAACGTATCTGGCGGTGGCGATGGCCGTCAAGGCGTTCAAATCCAAAGAGGTCAGCCGCATCATCCTGACGCGCCCCGCTGTGGAAGCGGGGGAAAAGCTTGGGTTCCTGCCGGGCGATATGCAGGACAAGGTGGACCCGTACCTGCGCCCGCTGTACGACAGTCTGTTTGATTTGCTGGGGGCCGAGCCGTTCCAGAAACTGTTTGAAAAGCAGGTCATCGAGGTTGCGCCGCTGGCCTACATGCGCGGCCGCACGCTGGAGGATGCCTTTATCATTTTGGACGAAGCGCAGAACACGACGCCGGAACAGATGAAGATGTTTTTGACGCGTATGGGCGTGGGCAGCAAAGTCGTCGTCACCGGGGATATCACCCAGATCGACCTGCCCGAAAAAGTGCGCAGCGGCCTGGTCGATGCGCTGGAAGTGCTTCGCGGGGTGGAGGGCATCGCGCAGATTTATCTGACGGAAAAAGACGTCGTGCGCCATCGCCTGGTACAGCAGATCATCAAAGCCTATGAAAAAGCGGCCGTGCAAACACACGGTACCGCCCGGTAAATCTATTTGCACAGGAGGTCGATCCCTTATGTCCAACAAGGTGTTGATAACCAACGACCAAAATACCGTCAAGATCCCGTCGGGTCTGCGGATTTTGATCCGCCGCAGCTGCAATGCGGTGCTGGATTTTGAAAAATTTGACGGTCCGGCTGAAATCAGCGTCACGTTTGTGGACAACAACCGCATCCATGAACTGAACCTGCAGTACCGCGGCAAAGACGCCGCCACCGACGTGCTCAGCTTTCCGCTGGGGGAAAACGGCGCCTATGACATCGACGAGGACAACGGCTGCAAGATTCTGGGCGATATCGTCATTTCGATGGAGCGCGCGATGGAGCAGGCGGAACTGTACGGCCACACGCTGCAGCGCGAAGTTGCCTACCTGACGGTACATTCGATGCTACATCTGCTGGGCTATGACCACGAGGCCAGCGGCCTGGAAGCCGTGCGTATGCGCGAAAAAGAAGAGGCAGTGCTCATCAAGCTGGGGCTGCCGCGCACCGTGTCCTATACCAGCGATGAAATCTGAGATCATGCGGTTTGGCCGCGGCTTTGTCTATGCCTGGAACGGTATCCGTGCCGCCGTCCAGCAGGAGCGCAACTTTCGCTTCCATCTGTGTGCGGCCTGCTATGCCCTGGCGGCCTGCACGCTGGCGGAACTGGATGGCACCCAATGGTGTATCGTGATCCTGTGCATCGCGGCGGTCCTGGGGATGGAATTGATGAATTCTGCCGTGGAACGCGCAGTGCACAAGCCCGATACGACCCATTGGTGGAGCGCCGGCGCCGCCAAAGATATGGCGGCCGGCGGCGTGCTGTTTATGGCGCTGGGGGCGCTGGCGGCAGGGTTGTGCCTGCTGGTGCCGCGCCTGCCGGTTATTTGGGGCAATTTGTGCCGTATGCCCGCTGTGGGGGCGGTAGCTGTTTTGCTGCTGGGCCCGGCGTACTGGTTCATTTTCCGTTACCGTAACGCAGAAAAGAAAGGCGAAACATCCAATGGCAAAACCGATGCCTGAAATGCCCAGCAGTGTGTTCGTGGCGCTGGTGGGCCGCCCTAATGTGGGCAAATCCAGTTTGACAAACTATCTTGTGGGGGAAAAGGTCGCCATTGTGACGCAGAAACCCCAGACCACCCGCAACCGCATCACCGGCATCATCACCAGGGGGCCGGTGCAGTATGTGCTCATGGATACCCCGGGCATCCATGCGGCGCGCAACAAACTGGACGCGCGCATGACACAGACGGCGGCCACCAGTCTCAAGGACGTCGATGTGACGATGATGTTGTTTGAACCGGCGGGTGAGTTTACCGAAGCCGAAAAAACCATGATCGCCGCGCTGCAAAAAGCGGGCCCGGCCGTCGCGGTCATCAACAAAGTGGACCTGCTGGACAGTTTTGCCGCGCTGGAACAGCGCAAGCGCCAGCTGCAGGATTTTGGCTGCTTTGACGCGGTCGTGGCGGTGTCGGCCAAAGACGGCACCGGGTGCGAGGAATTGTTTACCCTATTAAAACCCTATGGCAATGAAGGGCCGCACTATTTCGACGACGACGCCTTTACCGATATGCCGGAAAAAGAACTGGTGGCGGAACTGGTGCGCGAAAAAGCCCTGCTGTTTCTGCGCGAGGAGATTCCCCACGGCATCGCCGTCGTGGTCGAGCGTTTTAAAGAACGCCCGGACAAAGACCTCATCGATATTGATGTTGAGATTTATTGCGAGCGCAAAAACCACAAAGGGATGATCATTGGCAAAGGCGGCCAGATGCTTAAAAAAATTGCCAGCGCTGCGCGCCAGGACGTCGAGGAACTGCTGGGCGTCCAGGTCAACCTGCAGTGCTGGGTGAAAGTGCGCGAGGATTGGCGCGACAAAGAGCAAATGCTCAATGCGCTGGGCTTTGCCAAACCATGAAAGCACCTGTCCATGTGCAAACGAAATTGTCATTAAAAGCACATTAGTTTGTCAAAAAACGAGATAGGATAACGGAGTAATGTGGAGAAGATATCTCCCGTTGCTCCGTTTTTTATTTTGTGCAGGAGCGGGAGGACAGGCGGGGGAAACACGCGTCCGAATTTCTGATAATTTCCCTCACAAAATTCTCAAAAGAGAATAGGTGTGAGATTGAGTATCAGAGAATTCTCAACCGAGAACGAGCGGTTTTTCCGCAGATTCAGCGGCTATTGGAAGGCTGCGAACAGAGCCTAAACGCATAAATTTCAACAAAATATCGAATAATTTTCTAACGCTTTAGAAATGCCAATAACCGCAACCCATGATAGGAAACAGGACTGTCGGCGGATAATTCTTCGCCTGAAATATCGAATAATTCTCGTTTGAGAATGGCGGGTACCCATCCCGGTGGGGCCGAGGTTTCAGATAAATCTCTGGCCTTTCTCTGGCCCAAATCGCATGCCCCTCGGCCCGTGCAAGGCGCTTTCGGGTACCTATTCAAGACTTTTCTTATATATATTCCCTTGACATTTTTGAGTGCATTTTTTGACAAACAAAATTGCTTTTGTGGACATTTTTATTTGCAACAAGACAGCACCTGTCCATGTGCAAACGAAATTGTCATTAAAGCACATTAGTTTGTCAAAAAACGAGATAGGATAACGGAGTAATGTGGAGAAGATATCTCCCGTTACTCCGTTTTTTATTTTGTGCAGGAGCGGGAGGATAGGCAGGGGAAATACGCGTCCGAATTTCTGATAATTCCCCTCACAAAATTCTCAAAAGAGAATAGGTGTGAGATTGAGTATCAGAGAATTCTCAACCGAGAACGGGTGGTTTTATCGTAGATTCAGCGGCTGCGGGAAGGCTGCAAACAGAGCCCAAATGCATAAATTTCAACAAAATATCGAATAATTTTCTAACGCTTTAGAAATGCCAACAACCGCCACTCATGATAGACGACTGGACTGTCGGCGGATAATTCTTCGCCTGAAATATCAAATGAGAATTATTTGATATTTCATTGACAAAAACAGCGCCAGCGGCAGGCAAACGCCCGGCGCATCCGGCGCCGGGCGTTCCTGCCCCATACAATAAAAACCCCCGATGCAGGTGTATTCCTGCATCGGGGGAAACTGTTTTGCGCGTAGGTTCGGCCGCGGGGCGGCTTTACAACAACCCCTCCGGCGGGCGGTCGTCCTCGGTGCTGGGCTGGGTCAGCAGGTCCATCACTTTGGCGTAAATCTCGCTGCCGTGGGCCGTAAAGTTGTTTTTGATCGTCTCGGCCGTCAGGCTGTCCGGCATGGCCAGCTGCAGGCGGAACACATCGCTGCCCATATCGCCAATGGCGCACTGGACTTCATACGCGCCGTCGTGTTCTTCCACGCGCGCGCGGTTCATGGCCGCTTTGTGCCGCCAGCTTTGAATTTGCATGACCGCGCGGATCGCACTCTCGCGCACCGTGCGCGGCAGGTCATAGGCCAGCGTGTCGGCCACGGTGGCGCCTTTGGGGGTGATAGTGTACTGCGCATCTTCGCCCAAGGTTACCAGCTGCTGTTTTTCCACATCGGCCAAAGAATCGGCAAATTCAAAATAATTGACAAGCTGCTCCTGCAGCAGCGCGCCCTGCAATGTGTCGCGGCTCAAAGGGCCGGCCGCTTTGACGAGGTAACACAGCAGGATACGAATCTGCGTGTTGTCTGTAAGGCCGCCGGGCTTTACACCTGCCGTAAATGCTTCCGCCATCGTATCACATCCTTGCCCAACATCGTTTTCTTTTATTATACACAGTGTTTCCGTTTGTCGCAAGAGGGGGCGGCGCCCCTGGCGGCGGGATGCGCTTAAAAAATCGTTTCGATCTGTTTGCGGCTTTGCGGGGTCGAGTAAATCCACTTTTTGATGCGCCCGCGCGTCACAAAGTAATGGGGTTCAAACCGGAGCGGCTGGCCCAGGTTTTTGTTGACGACTACGAGTTTGATCTTCATTTTATCCGGCAGGATGCTTTTGATGTACACGCTGACCGCCTGCCCGGGCCGCAGCGTGGGGTCGGCTTCCGCCAGGCCCGCCAGGTTGGGCGCGATCTCAATAAAGACGCCGTATTCCTCCACACTGCGCACAATGCCCACCACGGTCTCGCCGGGGGCAAAGCAGGCCGCGTTTTCGCTCCAGGTGCCCAGCAGTTCGCGCAGCGTCAGCACAATGCGCCCCTGCGCGTCCCGGCTTTTGACGGCGCACAGCAGCTGCTGGCCAACCTGTACGCGGTCGCCGGGCGAAGCGATGCGGGAGACCGAAAGGCAGTCGATGGGCAGCAACGCCGAAATGCCGCAGCCCACATCACAGAACGCCCCGAAATTTTCAATGTGGGTCACGGTGCAGGGGATCACGCTGCCGGTCTCCAGAGTGTCCAGGTATTGGCGGCGGCAGGCGCGCTGTGCGGCGGCGCGGGAGAGCAGGTAGGTTTCCTCATCGTTTTCCTCGGGCATCGTCCCGGTGATGACAAAACAGGTCGGCCGCCCCACCCGCGTGAGCACTGCAATGTCCTTGATGGTTTCCCCCGGGGCGGTATCCAGGCATTCGTCATGGGGCATGTACCCGCGCTGGCCGCCCAGTTCAAAGCGCAGGCGGTGGTCGGTGTCATAGGCCAGGGCGGTACTTTGTAAAATTTCTCCGGTGCTGATGCAGCGGTTCAGTTCTGCCCGGGTCAGGTGGTTGGCGTTGCGGCAAAGGCCTTCGGCGCGATATTCCAACATTTTTGGTTCCTCATTTCTTGTGGTTTTCCGCCTGCGCCAAGGCAAGCGGTCAATAAACTTTTATGCGGCGGGTTTGCAAAACAATACCCGCTGTACTATAATAGGAGAGCAAAATTGTGCGTAGGAAAGGCGGTGGCTTTTATGGACGTCCGTGTCGGCGATGTGATCCAGACCAAAAAGGCGCACCCCTGCGGTGCAAACCGTTTCGATGTGCTGCGCGTGGGGATGGATTTCAAAATCCGCTGCCAGGGCTGCGGGCATGAGATCATGCTGCCGCGCGCCAAGATTGAGCGCAATATCAAAAAGGTTCTGCGCGCGGGCGAAGCATAGCTGTACAGCGCCCCCACAAAACGATTGGGAATGCGAGGAGCCTGCCATGAACCCGTTTTCTGAACTGCATGAGGTCGAGCGCCGGTATGAGGAGCTCGCCCACCGCATGTCCACGCCGGAAGCGGCCGCCCATGCGGACGACTACGCGCGGATGATGCGTGACTACAAAGAACTGACCCCCTTAGTGGAAGAATATCGCCGGTATACCGCCCTGCAGCGCGAACAGCAGGAAGCGAACGCGCTATTGCAGCAGGAGACGGACCCGGATTTCAAAGCTATGGTACAGCAGGAACTCTGCGAAATCAGCCGGAATCTGACGCAGAGCGAAGAGGAATTGCGCCTGCTGCTGGTGCCAAAAGATGCCGACGATGAAAAAAGCGTGATCCTGGAAATTCGCGCCGGCGCCGGCGGCGAGGAAGCCGCCCTGTTTGCGCACAGCCTGTGGCGCATGTATGCGATGTACGCCGCCAAGCGCGGCTGGGCGTGCGAAACGCTGAACGCCAACGAGACGGAACTGGGCGGCGTCAAAGAGATTGTTTGCTCGGTAGAAGGCGCCGGCGTGTACAGCCGCCTGAAATTTGAAAGCGGCGTCCACCGCGTGCAGCGCGTGCCGGAGACCGAGACCCAGGGGCGCATCCACACCTCGACGGTCACGGTGGCCGTGATGCCGGAAGCCGAGGAAATAGAACTGGAACTGGACCCCAAAGACCTGCGCATCGACACGTTTCGCTCGTCCGGCGCAGGCGGCCAGCACATCAACAAGACCTCGTCGGCCATCCGTGTGACCCACCTGCCCACCGGGATGGTGGTGGAATGCCAGGACCAGCGCAGCCAGCGCGAAAACAAAGAGCGCGCGTTAAAAGTGCTGCGCAGCCGCCTGCTGCAGCAAAAGCAGGCGGCCTACGACGAAGCGTACAATGCGGACCGCCAGCGCCAGGTCGGTACCGGCGACAGAAGCGAGAAAATCCGCACCTACAACTTCCCGCAGGACCGTGTGACCGACCACCGCATCAGCCTGACGCTGCGCAACCTGCAAGGCGTGCTGGACGGCGACCTGGACCGCGTGGTGGAACCGTTGACCCTGGCGGACCGCGAACGAAAACTGAAACAGCAAAACGAGGAATAACGCATGCAAACACAGGTCTTACCTGTCAATGAACAAAGCATCGCCCTGGCGGCCCGGCTGCTGCAGCAGGGCGAATTGGTGGCGCTGCCGACCGAAACGGTCTACGGCATTGCGGCCGACGCCCGCAACGGCAAGGCGGTGCGCAAAATTTTTGCCGCTAAAGGCCGCCCGCAGGATAACCCCCTGATCGTGCATATCTGCGGCATGCAGATGCTGGAGGGCATCGTGGCGGAAGTGCCGCCGCGCGCACGCAAACTGGCGGCGGCGTTCTGGCCCGGGCCGTTGACGATGGTGATGCCGCGCGGGGAAGAGGTCAGCGATGTGACCTGCGCGGGGCTCGATACCGTCGGCGTGCGCATGCCTTCGCACCCGGTGGTGCAGGCGGTCATCCGTGCCAGCGGGGTGGCGTTTGCCGCGCCGTCGGCCAATCTTTCGGGCAAGCCCAGTCCCACCAACGCGCAGGATACGCTAGCCGATATGGACGGCCGCCTGCCGCTGATTCTGGACGGCGGCGAAAGCGCCGTCGGGGTGGAGTCTACGGTGGTATCTGTCACCGGGGAACACCCGGTCTTGCTGCGCCCCGGGTATATCACCAAGGAGCAGATGGAAACGGTGCTGGGCGAGGAAGTGCTGGTCAGCCCGGCCATTTTGGAAAAACTCAAAGAAGGGGAAGTTGCACGTTCCCCGGGCATGAAATACAAGCACTACGCCCCCAAAGCGCAGGTGACCATTTTGCAGGGCGATTTTGCGGCCTACCGCCAGTATGTGGCGCAGCACGCCGGGCCGGGGGTCTGGGCGCTGTGTTTTGACGGCGAGGGCGCGCAGCTGCCGGTGCCGTATATTGAGTATGGCCGCGACCATGACGGCGCGGCCCAGGCCCACCACCTGTTTACCGCCTTGCGGGAACTGGACCGCAACGGCGCGCAGGTCGTCTATGCGCGCTGCCCCGAGCAGGACGGCGTTTCGATGGCCGTGTACAACCGTTTGATCCGCGCGGCGGCGTTCCGGGTGGTGAATGTATGAAGATTATCGGAATCACCGGGCGTTCGGGCTGCGGCAAATCCAGTGCGACAAAATTTTTGGCGCAGCAGGGGTATCCTTGTATCGACGCCGACCAGGTCGCGCGGGAGGTACTGTTGCCCGGCTCGCCCTGCTTAGCCGCACTGCAAGCGCATTTTGGCGCCGATATTCTGGATGAGACCGGTGCGCTGCGCCGCCGCCTGCTGGCGGACCGCGCCTTTGCCACGCCGGAGGGTACCCGCATCTTGACCGAGTTGACGCAGCCGGAGATTTTGCGCCGCATCGAAACAGACTTGCAGCGCGCGCAGGAAACCGGCGCCGAACTCGCGTTCGTGGACGGCGCGGTCATTGTCGGCTCGCCGTTTGAAGCGCGCTGTGACGAGCTGGTACTCATCACGGCCCCTTATGAAGTCAGCGTACAGCGCATCTGCGCGCGGGACGGCATCGCACCGAAGATGGCACGCCGCCGCCTGGACGCCCAGACACCGCTGGAACAGCTGCGTGCCGCAGCCACGGTAGAGATCGTGAACGACGGCACGCCCCAACAACTGCAACGACGGATCAGAGACCTGTTACAGGCTTTGAGAAAGGAGGAACATGACTAGACGCAAGGCTTTGCCGTGGGCGCTGCCGGTCATACTGGCCGTATTGCTGGCCCTGTTTTTGCTGGGCACCGCGCTGTTTTCCGGGTTCCAGCCAAAAATTGAACAGTGGGAATACCCGCAGCAATATCCGGAATATGTGACCTACTACGCCGACAAATATGACATCGACCCGTTGATCCTGTATGCATTTATCCGCACCGAGAGCAATTTCGACCCCATGGCGGAATCTGACGCCGGGGCGCGCGGCCTGATGCAGATCACCGAAGTGACGTTCGAGTGGATCAAATCCAACATCGCGCCCACCGAACCGCTGACGTTCGACGATCTCTATGACCCCGAGACCAACATCCGTTTCGGCAGTTATTTTGTCAGTTACTGCCTGCTGCGCTACCAGGACGACCTGCCCACGGCGGCCGCCGCCTACCACAGCGGGTGGGGGACCGTCGACGAACTGCTTGCCCAGACGGAATACTCTGCCGACGGGAAAACGCTGGATCATTACCCGTACCCCCAGATGCGGCGGTATGTGCAAAAGATCACCCATAGCTACCAACGCTATCAGGAGATATATCACGAATGAAGGAAAGGGAAAGGAAGTTTATCGATGCAAACGACCGAACAACTCAAAGCACTCTTGTACAAAAATGAGACCGTGGCCGACACCGCGCCCGAAGCGCTGGCGGCCGCGCAGGAATTCTGCGAGGGTTACAAAACCTTTTTGGACAACGCCAAGACCGAGCGCGAAGCGACCGCCTACAGCGAGAAACTGTTGCTGGATGCCGGGTACCGCGCCTTTGTGCCGGGCCAGAAACTGGAACCCGGCGCCAAAGTGTACGCCATCAACCGCCGCAAGTGCGTGCTGGCCGCGACCATTGGCACCAAGCCGCTGGAGGAAGGGTTCCACCTCAATATCGCGCATATCGATTCGCCCCGGCTGGACCTGCGCCCGGTGCCGGTGTTTGAAAAAGAGGGCCTTGGCTACCTGCGCACCCACTATTACGGCGGCGTGCGCAAATACCAGTGGCCGACCATCCCGCTGGCGCTGCACGGCGTGATCTGCCGCGCCGACGGCAGCAAGGTGGAGGTATGCATTGGCGAGAACGAAAACGACCCGGTGTTTTGCATCACCGACCTGCTGCCGCACCTGGGCGCCAAGCAGAACGAAAAGAAACTGTCGGAGGGCATCACGGCGGAGGACCTCAACGTTCTGATTGCTTCGCAGCCCATTGCCGACAAGGACGCCGAAAAGCGCATCAAGCTCAACATTTTGGGCATGCTGCACGAAGCCTACGGCATCACTGAGCGTGATTTCACCCGTGCCGAGATCGAGGTCGTGCCCGCGTTCAAGGCGCGGGATATCGGCCTGGACCGCGCCATGATCGGCGCGTACGGCCACGACGACCGCGTCGACGCTTACCCGGCGCTGATGGCGGAAATCGGCGTGCAGGCCCCGGCCTACACCACGGTCTGTGTGCTGACGGATAAAGAGGAAACGGGTTCTGACGGCGTGACCGGGCTCAACAGCATGTATACCTTCCACTTCCTGCAGCAGCTGTGCGCGGCGCAGGGGGCCGATTACATCACGGCCTGCAAGGCAGCCAAATGCCTTTCGGCCGACGTGACCGCTGCCTACGACCCCACGTTTGCCGACGCTTTTGAGCCGGACAACGCCACCTACGCCGGCCGCGGCGTGGCGATTTACAAGTACACGGGTTCGCGCGGCAAATCCGGTACCAACGACGCGCCGGCCGAGCTCGTGAGCTACCTGACCCGCCTGATGGACCGCAATGGCGTGGTGTGGCAGATTGGCGAGATGGGCAAGCTGGACCTTGGCGGCGGCGGTACCGTTGCCAAGTATGTCGCCAACCAGGACATCGACACCATCGATATCGGCGTGCCGGTGCTCTCGATGCACGCGCCGTTTGAGGTTGTCTCCAAGGCGGATGTGTACATGGCGTACCGCACGTTCAAAGCATTCTGCGAGGATGCAGAGTAAGATACATAAAACCGACCGCAGCGCGGACCCCGGTAGGGGCCCGCGCTGCGGCGTTTTGCTGCTTTATTTTGGCTGTGCACAGTGCACCGGGGAAGCAAAAGACAAAAGAAAAAAGACCGTTCCTTGCGAAACGGTCTTTTTGTGGTGGAGATGAGGGGGATCGAACCCCTTACCTCTTGAATGCCATTCAAGCGCTCTCCCAGGTGAGCTACACCCCCACGGGTACGTCCGGGCAATATCCCTGACGACGCTAGCTATTATAGCAAAGCGTTCCCGGCTTGTCAAGCTGTTTTTTTACAGGTTTTGCGCAAGGCAAAGGGACACCGCAGGACGCCTGCGGCCAAACCGCGGCCAACGGGCATAGTATGGCAGGGATACCACAAAAAAGGGGGGCTGCCTGTGCGCCGCAAACAAACGGCAGGCCGCCGGCGGTTGCCGCTGCGCCTGTACGCCGCCGCGCTGGCGGCTGCCGCCACAGCCGCGATGCTGTGGTTCAACGCCTATGTCAACACCGAGATCAAACCGGAACTGCAACAACTGGCCGAGTATTATGCCTGTGCCGCAACGCTGGAAACCATGCACCGCGCCGTGCAGCAGACGCTGCAGGAACAGACGGCGCTGCGTGAAACGCTGTACCGGGGCGAAACCGACTGCCTGCAGCTGGATGCGGCGTCAGCCAACCGCCTGCGCAGCGCGTTGATCGCAGAGATCGAAACGCAGATCGCCCTGCTGCCGCAGCAGGAATACAGCATCCCGTTTGGCAGCCTGACCGGCAATTCACTGCTCAGCGGCTGGGGGCCGGGGTGGGCCATAACGCTGCAGCCGCAAGGGTATGTGCAGGCGGAATGGGAGGAAACGACGGAATCGCTTTCCATCAATACCACACGCGTCAGCGCCGCGCTGGTATTGACAGTGACGGTAAACATGATTTTGGACGGGCGCACCGAGACGTTGACGGTCCGCGATACGGTACCCCTGGCCAGCGTGCTGCTGCGTGGGGACACGCCGCAAGTCTATGCGGCGGCGCTGGATTGATGTGGCCGCCCCGGATGTGGTATAATACCAGTATATTAAAATTGGAGTGAAAAGCATGGAGTTGAGCGAAGCCCGCAAACGCGCAGAGGAACTGCGCGCGACCATTGAAAAGAACAACCGCCTGTATTATGACCAGGACGCACCGGAACTGGAAGACTTTGAATACGACGCCCTGACGCGGGAACTGAAAGCCATCGAAGCCGAGTACCCGCAGCTGGTAACGCCGGAGTCCCCGACCCAACATGTGGGCGGCACCGCCAGCAGCAAGTTCAGCAAGGTGACGCATGCCGTCAAGATGGAAAGCCTGCAGGACGCGTTTTCGCTGGACGAACTGCGGGATTTTGACGCCCGCGTGCGGGAAGCGGGCATTACGCCGCGCTACGTGGTGGAAGCCAAAATCGACGGCCTTTCCGTCAGCCTGGAATACCACGACGGGCAGCTGGTGCGCGGCTCGACGCGCGGCGACGGCGTCGTGGGCGAGGACGTGACCGAAAACCTGGCGACCATTGCCGATATCCCGAAAAAACTGCACGGCGCGCCCGCCTTTTTGGAAGTCCGCGGCGAAGTCTATATGCCGCACAGCGCGTTTTTCCGCCTGAAAGAACAGCAGGAACTGGAGGACAAGGCCCCGTTCAAGAACCCGCGCAACGCGGCCGCCGGGTCTTTGCGGCAGAAAGATGCCGCCATCACGGCTTCCCGCGGGCTTTCGATTTTTGTGTTCAACCTGCAGCAATGCGAGGGGCGCAGCTTCGCCACGCACCACGAGACGCTGGACTATATCAAATCGCTGGGGTTCCCGGTCTCGCCGCGCTACAGCGTCTTTGCGGATATTGAGGACGCCATCCGGGAGATCGAGACCATCGGCGCGCTGCGCGGCACGCTGGAATACGATATCGACGGCGCGGTCATTAAAGTCGACGATCTGGCGGCGCGCCGGGTGCTGGGCAGCACCAACAAGTTCCCGCGCTGGGCCATCGCGTTCAAGTATCCGCCCGAAGTCAAAGAGAGCGTTGTGCGCGATATCGAGGTGACGGTGGGCCGCACCGGCGTGCTGACGCCCACGGCGGTGTTTGACCCGGTCTTTTTGGCGGGCACCAGCGTTTCGCGCGCCAGTTTGCACAACGGCGAGATCATCCGCAGCCTGGGCGTCGGCATCGGGGATACCATCCAGGTGCGCAAGGCCGGGGATATCATCCCTGAAGTCATCGCCGTTACCGCCCACGCGCCGGGCGGCAGCCCGTTTTCCATGCCTGATACCTGCCCCAGCTGCGGCGCGCCGGTCGTGCACCTGCAGGACGAGACCGCGCTGCGCTGCGTCAACCCCGAATGCCCGGCACAGAGCCTGCGCAACCTGATCCACTTTGCTTCGCGCGATGCGATGGCCATCGACGGCCTGGGCGAAGCCGTGGCCGTGCAGCTGACCGAAAAGGGGCTGGTGCACACGGTCGCTGACCTGTACGCCCTGACGGAAGAGGATTTGCTGGGTCTGGACAAATTCAAGAGCAAAAGCGCGCAAAACCTGCTAAACGCCATCGAGCGTTCCAAGGCGAACAACCTGGACAAGCTGCTGTTTGGCCTGGGCATCCGCAACATTGGCGACAAGGCGGCCGCGCTGCTGGCGGAGCATTTCGGCAGCATGGACGCCGTGCGTGCGGCCACGGCCGAACAGATGTGTGAGATCGACGGTTTTGGCGCGGTGATGGCCCAAAGCGTGCAGGAGTTTTTTGCCAAAGACGGCACCCGGGACCTGCTGCAGCGTCTGGCGGACGCCGGCGTCAACATGCGCTGGACCGGCGCGCCCAAAGGCACGGCGCTGGCCGGCATGACGCTGGTAGTGACGGGCACGCTGCCCACGCTTTCCCGCCAGGAAGCCGAAGCGCTGATTGCGCAAAACGGCGGCAAGGCGGCAGGCTCCGTCTCCAAAAAGACGAGCTATGTTGTGGCGGGCGCGGCGGCCGGGTCCAAGCTGACCAAAGCGCAGGCGCTGGGCATCCCGGTGCTGGACGAAGAAGGATTGTATGCCCTGATCCAGAACGGGCCGACCCCGTAACCCTCAAACAGACTCGCTGCCAGGGGAACGTTGTGTAAGCTGTACAATCTGAGCGTCAAGGTCACCGCCGTTTCGCTCATAAAATGGCAGCGGCACCGCACCCGGCTTTGTTGTGCGGGCGATGCGAACCTGCGACAATGCAAAAAAGAGAGCCTGCGGATAAAAATCCATCGGCTCTCTTTTTGTTATATTCTATTTTTCGTCTTTGAGTTCCATGTGGTCCAGCGCATACCGCAAGGCCATGCTGATCAGTTCATTTCGGGAACGGTTGGTCTTGGCGGCCAGGTCATTGTATTCTTCCTGCAAGGTTCTGTCTATACGTATCGTCATGGTGACGGTTTTATCTTCTTTTGGTGTCACGATAAATTTATCCATAATGCAGCCCCCTTTGTATCAGTTTCAATTCCATTATAGGGTTGACGCAATGCGCAAAACTATATCACAATAAGAGTTATAAAAGCACTGTACATTTGTGTTACAATCTGCTATAATGCGGTTGTCGACGATTTCGCCGGGGAGCATAGGGGCGTCAGGCAAGGGCAGAAAGGCTGCAGAAAGCCTGTTGTGCAAGGCGTTGCCGGCGGCCGGGGCGAGCGATATAAAGCTTGCATTAAAATTTGCACTACTATAATAATATTAGCGATGTTGTTTCGACGGAATCAGACGGATTTCTACTTCAAAGCTACGGGAAGGGACCAAAATGGCAGGATCGAAAAATAGAAAGGGCATGGGCTGTTTTGTAAAGTCTTTCCTGGCAGTTTTGATTGCGGCGGCAATTTACATGGGTTGCTATGTATTGTTTTCGCCCGTATGGTTGGAGTGGAATAATTATAATACAGTCCACGGATTTTACAAAGAGCCGGAAAATACGATCGAAACGCTGTTTTTGGGGTCCAGCCATGTGGTCAACGGGATCACCCCAACAGAGCTTTACCGCGACTATGGCCTTTGCGCGTATAACTTGGGCACAGAGCAGCAGGGGGTGAATGTCTCGTACTATTGGCTGCGCGAGGCGTATCGCTTGCACGCGGAAAGCCTGACGACGGTGGTGTTCGATGTATCGATGCTGCGCCGCACGGCGAGCGAAACCTTTGTCCAAAAAGGGATCGCAGGCATGCGGCTGTTTCCGGGCAGAGTGCAGGCGATGTATGATTACTATCTTGGCCCGTATGGCACAGGGGACCTGCAGGACGTATTGGAGCAGCTGAACCCGGTCACGGCCTATCACACCCGGTGGAACCAGCTCACCCGGCAGGATTTTGAGAAATTCCATCTGCAGCCGACGCTATATAGCCGGGGGTATCATTTTGTTTCCTATTCGCTGCTTGACGAGGGAAATGCCGAAGAGGACTACGAAGAGGAAAACGCCCCCTACCTGGAAAGCGTCCTGGACGAAAGCGTGCCGGGGGAGGAGCTGCAGGACTCTGAACTCTACTATTTTGATAAGATCGTTGCATTTTGCAAAGAGAACGACCTCGACCTGGTTTTGGTCAAAATACCGGCAAGGGGCTGGGGATCCAACCGCCATAACGCGGTGCAGGCCCTCGCCGAGAAAAACGACCTGCCTTTTTTGGATTACAATTTTCCGGTATCCGGCCAAAATTTGGTGGGGGAAACGTATCTTGTGGACAGTCATGACGGAAATCATCTGAATTATTTTGGCGCCACAAAGGTGACGCATGCAATCGGAGACTATCTGGTCAAGAACTGCCGCGTGACCGATGTGCGCGGGCAGCAAAACTATGCGTTTATGGAGCAGGAACTGGCCGACTACAACAAAAATGTCGTTGTGTGCAGCGAGCTGTATCTGGCGACGGAGCTGGAACAGTACCTCACCCTGGCGGCCCAAAACGAAAACTATGTGATATTCCTGCCCGGAAAAGATGAAACGTCCGGCGCACTGCATGAGCCGCTGCGCGCGGCGCTCGCTGATCTCGGGTTCACAAAACTCGCCCAAATCGGTTGGCGGGATTCCTATGTGGGGGTTTTGGACAAGGACGGCGTCCAGGAGGTTCTTGAGAAGGCGGACACCCAAAAGGAAGCAATGTTGGAAGGCGCGATGCAAAACGGGGTGCGCTACAGCGTTGTGGGCGCGGGATGGAGTTCCGAGAATTTCTCTTCCTGCAGTATCGACGAGACGGAGTACTCCCCGAATCTGCGCGGGCTGAACATCGTGGTGTATGACCAGAGCACAGACACCGTGGTCGACGTAACGAACTTTGACACCCTGAACACGACCGAGCGAATGAGCGGATACCCCTTACAAGAAATAGAGACGATGGAAGCGGAAGGGAAAACGTATCAGGACCTTACAGAAAACGCCCAAAAACTGTACCGGTACATGCACCATGTAGAGAACCAAGAAATTGCAGGCGCTTTGCAGGGGCATGGCGGCCGGCAAGAACTGGTGACGTGGCTGGATGCGTACCGGCAAAAGGACCGGGTGATCCTGCTGGCGGCCCAGGGGGATGCGGCGGACCGTTTGTCGGAACCGGTGCGGGAAGCGCTTGCGCAGCGCGGGCTTACCCAACTGGCGGAACTGCAGCCGGGGGAAACCTACTTTGCCGTGATCGAGAAAGATCAGAAACCGTATGAACAGACGGAAGGCGATGGAACCCCGCTCCCGCTGGAAGATGCGATTTTCCGCATGATCCACGCTGAGCCGGGCGCGGGTGATGCCATAGAGCCGGCCGGGCTGCAATTGATTGTGTACGACCGGATCGAGGAAGCAATTGTCGCCCAAACATCCTTTGAAACGTTCGAGGACCCCCTTGCCGTGGCGGAGCGGGAAATGCGCAACGAGTTTCAAACCATTTTTCTGACGCCCAAAGGGAAAATGCTGTGACCCGCCGGGGAGGAACCGATGGCTTTTACAGAGTTATCCTTTTTTGTTTTTGCGGCCTGCTTGGTGCTGTTCTACTATTTGCTGCCGGCGAAGATGCAGTGGATCGTTTTGCTGACCGGCAGTGTGATCTTTTATGTTTCTTACGGGGCCGAAAAGCTCCCGTTCCTTCTGGCGGCGGCCGGGATCGCATGGTGGGCTGCGCTGCGGATGGAAAAAATCCGGCCTGACGGCCCGGAAAGCCGTGCGCTTGCGCGCAAAAAGCAAAAGAAAGTTTTGCTGGGTGCCGGGGCACTGCTTGTGCTGTTGCTCCTGTACGCCAAGGTCGGCACATGGGTCATACAGTCTTTTGCCGCGCTGCTGCGCCTGGATGCGGATTCGGTGCCGCAGGCAATTCTGGCGTTGGGGGTTTCTTATTATACATTCTCCATGCTGGGATATCTGGCGGATGTATATTACGGAAAAGAAAAGGCCGAAACAAACTTTCTGCGCTTTCTCCTATTCGCAATTTATTTCCCCAAGATTTTGCAGGGGCCGATTTCCCGGCATAAATTCCTGGCGCCGCAACTCAAGGAAACACATCGCTTTTGCTATGAAGCATTTTGTTTTGGCTTCCAGCTTATGTTGTGGGGATATTTCAAAAAGCTGGTGATCGCGGACCGTCTGGCCATGCTGGTCAACTATGTTTTTGACAATGTGGAAACCCAGACGGGGGCGCATTTGCTGATGGCGGCCTGTTTTTCGGCCGTGCAGCTGTACTGTGATTTTTCCGGCTGTATGGATATTGCCGGCGGCTTCTCCCAGATTCTGGGCTTAAAGCTGGAACCGAACTTTAACCACCCGTTCTTTTCGCGCTCGGCGGCAGAGTTTTGGCGGCGGTGGCATATCACGTTGGGAACCTGGTTCAAAGACTATGTGTATATGCCGCTGGCGATCTCGCCCCGGGTGATCCGCATCAGCAAAAAAGTGCGCGAAACGTGTGGCGCCCGGGCGGGCAAAGCGGTCATGACGGTCCTGCCGTTGTCGGTTGTGTGGGTCCTGACGGGGCTTTGGCACAGCACCGAGTGGAATTATGTGGTGTGGGGCGTGTATTGGGGCACCCTGATTATCTGCGCCAATGTATTTGCACCGGAGCTGAAAAAGCTGACCGGGTTCCTGCACATCAACACAAAAACCGAAAGCTGGAAAATCTTCCAGATGGTGCGGACCTTTTTCCTGTTCGTGGTTGGCCGCATCCTGACCGTCCCGGGCACATTGCACGGTTCGGCGGAAGTTTTCAAAAAGATTTTTTTCGATTTTCAACCCGGAAGCCTGTTTGACGGCTCGGTCTATTCTTTGGAGCTGGACCGCGCAAACTTTCACCTGGCGCTGGTGTGCATTTTTGTGCTGTGGGCCGTCAGCATGCTGCAAGAGAAAAAGCCGGTCCGTCAGCGTCTGGCGGAAAGCAATGTCGTTTTCCGCTGGGCGGCATGGTATGCGCTGCTTTTCTCGATCGTGATTTTTGGGGTCTACGGGCCCGAGTTCAGCGCGGCCGCTTTTGTGTACATGAATTTCTAAACAGGCGGTCCCTGCAAATGGATCCCCAGGATAGCGATATCCATAAAACAGGAGGTAAAATAGTATGGAAGAAAAAGTGTTGGCGTTGCTTACGTCGGAGTTCCCGGACATTGATTTTACGGCTTCGGACGCCCTGGTCGACGACGGCATCCTGGATTCGCTGACGATCACCGGCATCATTGCCGCCCTTTCGATGGAGTTCAACATCACGATCCCGTATGAGGAGATCATTGAAGAAAACTTCAATTCGGTGGCCGGGCTGGCCCGTATGGTGCAAAAGCTGAGCAATGTGTAAAGAAGAGGACCACATGTACGAAACACTTGTAAACCGCGTCAGTGCGCTGGCTGCGCAGCACCCGGACAAACTGGCGGTTGCGTTCAAAAAAGAAACCCTTACCTACGCGGAACTCAAGGACCGCATGGTTCGGATCGGACGCCGGTTGGCAGCGCTGGGCGTAAAGAACGGGGACCGCGTGCTGCTCAGTGCAACCTCCAAACCCGAGATGGTGGCGGCGTACCTGGGCATCCAGTACGCGGGCGGCGTTGTTGTTTTCGTTGATAAAAACGCCACGCAAGACAACGCACTGTTTATTTATCAGGACACCGACGCAGTCCTTTTTCTGACGGATAAGCCGATGAAACAGCATGACGGCCTGTGCCGCGTCCATTCCCTGCGCGCAATTTTCCAGGAGGGCGCTGAGGGGGAACTTTCGTATGTGCTGCCAAAGGGGGACGCGTTGGCGGAACTTCTGTATACCTCGGGCACGACCGGCACGCCCAAAGGGGTCATGCTGACCTACAACGCGGTTTATCATATCTGGATGAACACCATTGAAGGGATCGGGATTCAGGAAACCGACCGGATTCTGCTTCCGCTGCCGCTGAACCATTCGTTTGCGCTGCGCGTACTGCGCGCGTATCTCTACCAGGGCGCGTCCGTCGTCCTGCAAAACGGGTTTACGTTCGCCAAGGAAATTGAGAACAACCTGCTGGCCTACCAGTGCACGGCCATTGCCATTGTTCCGGCTTCGGTAGAAACGGTAGAAAGGCAGATGCAGGACCGCTTTGCCGAAATCATGGGGCGTTTCCGTTACATTGAGGTCGGGGCGGGCTCGCTGACGGTAGAACAGCGCAAACGGTTGACGGCACAGCTGCCCCATACCACCCTTTACAACACGTGGGGTTCCTCGGAATCCGGCGGGGCGCTGTTCTGCAATGTGACGGAAGTGGCCGCCGACCCGGTCAAGATCGCGGCGGTGGGCAAACCGCTTCCCTGTGTGGAAGTGCGGGCCCTTGATGCGCAGGGCGAACCCCAGGCAAGCGACCGTGAGCACCCGGGCCGCATGGCGATCAAAGGCGAGATGGAAATGTCCGGGTATTGGAACCGACCGGAACTGACGGCCGAAACGTTACAAGATGGGTGGCTCATCACCAGCGATATGGTATATCTGGACGAAACCGGCTATGTGTATATGCTGGGGCGTGCCGATGATATCATCAATGTCGGCGGCGAGAAGGTCTCGCCGGTTGAAGTGGAAAATATCGCCGGGGAATACGAACATATCAAGGAGTGCGCCTGCATCGGCGTGCCGGACCCGGATAACGTGCTGGGCTCGGTCCCGGTCCTGTTTGTCGTCCCCAAAGATAACGCTTACGCACCGGAAGATATGGCGCGCTATTTGTCCCAGCGGATGGAGCGGTATAAATTGCCGGCGCGCTATATCCCGCTGCTGGCTTTGCCGCGAAACCGCATGAAAAAGCTGGACCGGAAAGCCCTGCGCCTTTTGTGGGAGCAGCAGGGCGGCGATTCGCTGATGAACGAGACCGTGCGCACAATTTTGACGCGGCGCAGCATCCGCAAGTTTGCGGATAAGCCGATCCCCAAAGAAATCCTGGAAATGCTGGTGATGTGCGGCTACTATGCGCCATCCGGCCATAACATGCAGACCTGGAAGTTTACCGTCATCACCAGAGCGGAGGAAATCCAGCGCCTTAAAGAAGCCGCCCGCCAGACCGCGAAGGAAAATAAAGTCTATTTCTATGGCTTTGAGAACCCGGCGGCCCTGATTCTGGTTTCCAACGACGCCCGGAATGCCAATGGTTGCCAGGACGCATCCTGCGCCAGCGAAAACATTATGCTGGCGGCCTGGTCGTACGGGATCGGTTCCACCTGGCTGAATCCGCTGATGCCCCTGCGCGGCAAAGAGCCGGTCAAATCCGTCCTGGATTCGTATAACATCCCGGAAAAACATACCATCTGGAGCATGATTTCCCTCGGCTACCCGGTCGGGGAGGGCGTGCTCTTGCAGAAAAAGAGCGAGGTCGTGCAGTGGATTGAGTGACTGCCGGGCAAAGGCAGCCGCTTTGGTGGAAATGGTAGACAGGCATTGGAAAAGTGACAATCTACAATAGGCACCAGCCGCCGGTTTTTACCGGCGGCTGGTGCTGTTTTATGCGCCAAAACGGCGGGCGAGTGCGTGCAGGGAAGTTCCGCATGATGGCACAGGCAAAACGGCCGCCCGGCCTTGCAGGGGCGTTTCCGGTTCTAGGACAGGCCGCCCGCACATACAGTGCAGTGTGAGGTGAGGACAACCATGGACGAATACTACCGCGCTGCGGCCGCCTTGCCGCAGCCCCTGGCCGGGGAACTGGGAAAACTGCCGCCACGGTATGCGGCCTATGTGCAGGAAATCCGCCTGCGCCTGGGGCAGCCGGTGCTGTTTACCGTGCAGGGCAGGCTGACGCCCTGCAGCAAATTTCTGCCGGGGGTACGGCGGGCCGGGCATATCGACAACGCCTGCCTGCAGGAATGCTTTTTGCATTTGTGCCGCCATTCCGTCTATGCCTATGAAGAAGAATTGCGCCAGGGCTTTTTTACCATAGAAGGAGGAAACCGCGTCGGTGTGGCCGGCAACTGGGGTGGGAACGGATTTTCGGCCGTGACGTCGCTGAACCTGCGCGTGGCGCGCTGGGTGACCTGTGAATTGCCGCAGCAGGTGCAGCGCTATCTTGCCGAGACGGCCGGCAGCCTGCTGGTAGCCGGGGTGCCAGGCAGTGGAAAGACAACGTTCTTGCGCACCCTAGTACAGCATTTGAGCCAGAAAGACGCGGTCGTCTGCGTGGTGGACGAGCGCGGCGAACTGATGGCGGGCGAAAGCGGCAGCGCGCCTTTGCCGGGCAGGATGCGGTGCGATGTGTACACGCGCTGCCCCAAAGCCGAGGGCATCGAAATGGCGCTGCGCTGCATGAACCCGGCGTTTATCGTCTGCGACGAACTGGGCACCGCGCAGGACGCCGCCGCGGTGGAGCGCGGGCTGGTTTCCGGCGTGCGGTTTCTGGCTTCGGTACACTGCGATTCCCCGCAGGCGCTGCGGCAGAAACCGTTCCTGCAAAATCTTTTGCACGTTGGCGCTTTCCGGCAGGCGGTATTTCTGGATGGGCGCGAAAAGCCGGGGACGGTTGCAGAATGGGCGGCGCTGGCATGAGCCTGGCACTGCGGCTGCTGGGGGCGGCCCTGTTGGTGGCGGCGGGCACCGGCGGCGGGCTGGCGGTATACGGGCACTGCTACGGGCGCTGGCGGCAGCTACATACCTTTGCGCGGCTGCTGGTATACCTGCAAAGCACGCTGGCGTTTCAACCGCTGCGCGCCGAGGAATTGCTGCGCCGCGCGGCGCAGTACCCGGAATTTTCCCGCCTGGGCCTGGCGGGATGCCGCAGCCTGGCGGAACTGCCGCTGCCGGCGGCGCTGACGCCGGCGTTGTGCCAGGAGATGCGCCAGGGGCTGGAACAGCTGGCATGGCAACCGCGCGCCGGGGCCTGCGCGACCTTGCGCCGTTTGGCATTGCTGTGCGAGGACGCCGCCGCACAATGCCGGCGCGAAGCGCAGGCTGCGCGCAGCCTGTGGCCGCGGCTGGGCGCCTGCGCGGGCGTGCTGGCGGTGATCTTACTGTGGTAGGGGGCGCGGCATGGATATTGATCTTGTATTCAAAATCGCCGCCACCGGTATCATTGTGGCGGTGCTCAACCAACTGTTGATCCGTTCCGGGCGCGAGGACCAGGCCATGATGACGACGCTGGCGGGGTTGATTGTGGTATTGAGCATGCTGGTGCGCCAGATCAGCGACTTGTTTGTGCTGATTAAGGCGCTGTTTGAACTGTGATGGAACGTTATGGTGATCTTCAAGTTGGCGGCAGCGGCCTTTGTGGCGGTGGTATTGTACCTGATCCTCAAAAAAGAACAGCCGGCGTTTGCGTTTCTGGTGTCGGCGGGCGCTGCCGCCGGGCTGCTGCTGGCGGCAGCCCGGCAGGTGGAACCGCTGGTGGGCTGGCTGCAGCTGCTCGATGCCACGCTGCCGGGGCAGGAAGCCGGCTGCCTGCTGCGGGTGTTGGGCGTTGTGCTGGTGGCCCAACTGGCGGCCGACGTCTGCCGCGAAGGCGGGATGCTGGCGGCCGCCACAGCGGCCGAACTGTGCGGGCGCGTGCTGGCTCTTATGCAGGCGCTTCCCATGCTGCAGCAGCTGTTCGATGCGTATGCGGGCTATTTGCAGTGATCTTTTTGCTGCTGGCGGGGCCGCTGCGGGCACAGGCGGAGGACCTGCCGCCGGAGGTGCAGCCGTTTCTGGACGATAGCGGCGCCACACCGGAGGATGCCGCCGCATGGCAGCTGACGGATCTATTGGACTGGCTGGCGGATACCGCCACAAAAGACCTGCAAAAACCGCTGCGCTTTGCGCTGCAGGCCGGCGGCTACCTGCTGCTGGCCGGTGTGCTGGGGCTTTTGGCGGGCGGCGAGAGCTGGCGGCGCTGCCTGGACGCTTTGGCGGTGCTGGGGTTCGGGTTACTGAGTCTGGACGCCATGATGGCGATGAGCGAAATGGTCGCACGCACTGCGCAGGACTGCCAAAACTACCTGATCTCTTTTGTGCCGGTGTTCAGCGGCGTGGCGGCCATGGGCGGGCAGACGGCGGGCTCGCTGGTATACAGCGGGATGTTTTTGTCCATGTCCGGCTTTTTGGCCGCCCTGATCCAGACGATGCTGCTGCCGGCGATGCAGATTTATTTCTGCTTTACCGCCTGCGCCTGCATCTGGGACAATGCGGGCATTGCCGAAGCGGCGTCTTTGCTGGCGCGGTGCCTGCAATGGCTGCTGAAACTGTGCGGTTTGCTGTTCGGGGTGGTGCTGGGGCTGCAGAATGTGCTGGCCAATACCGTCGATACCGCGGCGCTGCGCACCGGCAAAAGCGTGCTGCAAGGGTTTATCCCGGTGGTGGGGGATGCGGCGTCTGCGGCGCTTTCGGGGGCAGTGGCGGCTGTGCAGCTGCTCAAGGGATCGATGGCGCTGGCGGCGCTGTTGGCGCTGGCGGCAGTCTTTGTCCCGGTCTTTCTGCAATGCCTGCTCTATGGCGCCGCTTTTGCCGCGGCCGGCGTGGCGGCGCTGGCCAGCGGGCAAAGGCAGTGCGGGCGCCTGTGCCGGCTGTATCTGGAGGGGACAAAACTCTGCCTTTCCATTCTGGTGCTCTACTTTTTTATGGTATTTCTGTCTACGGCGCTGCTTTTGATCACAGGGAACGGGGGATGAACCATGGATACCATCCGGCATTTGGCATTGGGGTGTTGTGTGGCCACGACTGTGGCGGGGGTGCTGCGCGTCTTTTGGCCGAAAAACGGCTTTTCGGCCGTCATAAACGCCGTGCTGGCGCTGTATATTATAACGGCAGCCCTGCAGATGCTGCGCGGTGCAGATTGGTCCGCACTGACCCAGGCGCTGCGGCAGTTGCCGGGCACTGTGCAGCAGCCGGTGCAGGACTATGAGACGTACAGCCGCCAGCTGGGGCTTTCGGCTTCGGCCGGGGCGGTCCGGCAGGTGCTTGCCCAGGCAGGGATCGAGGCGGCCGTACAGATCCGCGAGGGGGTCTGTTGCGTGGAACTGGCGCATCCCGCAGACCGCGCCGGGGCCGAGGCGGTACTGTCCGCCAGCTGCGGCCAGCTCCCCTGGCAGATCACGGCAGGGGGTGAGACGCCGTGAAAGAATTTTCGGCCCTGCGGCAGCGCGCCGCGCAGGCTGCCGGCACGCTGTTGGCAGACGAAAAGAAACGGATCAACCTTTTGGTGTGCGCCGGTCTGGCAGGGTTGTTGCTGCTGGCTTTTTCAGAGTGGCTTCCGGCAGAGGAATCCGCCGCGCCGCAGGACGAAACAGCGGCCGCTGCGCAGGTGAGTTATGCGCAGGACCTGGAAACAAAGCTGCAAACGGTACTGGCCAAGACCGAGGGCGTTGGCGACGTGGAAGTCATGGTCACGCTGGAACAGCAGCAGGAGACCGTGTATGTCACCGACCGGCAGACGGAAGCCGACGGTTCGGCCACAGTCAGCCATGTGCTGCCCGGCGGCAGCGGCCTGGTACAGACCGTGCGCATGCCGCAGGTATTGGGCGTGGCCGTCGTGTGCACAGGCGGCGGTGACGCCGCGGTGCAAAACCGTGTTGTCGCCTTGGTGCAGGCGTTGACCGGCGTGGGCGCCAACCATATCACCGTCGCCAAAATGGCGCCGACACAGTAAGGAGGCTCTGTTATGAAACGATCTGCGACCAAACAAACCAAAAGCCGCCAGGCAACTGCCGCCGTAATGGTGCTGGCGCTGGGGGCCGCAATTTACCTGAACTGGTCCTTTGCGCGGGAAGCCCCGCAGGACCTGACTGCCGACGAGCCGCAGGCCGCGGTGGAAACGGCGGCCGCCGCAGAACCGGTTCTGGACCCGCTGGAAGGCGAGACTGCCGCCGCGGCGGCAGAAGGCGACGAGACAGGGCCTGTCGCCAACAAAAATTACGGCGAAGCACAGCTGGTCAGCGTCAGCCAGGATACCGGAACGGAGTTTTTCGAGCAGGCGCGCCTTTCGCGCAGCAAAGCGCGCGATGAAGCGCTGGAAGCGCTGAACGACGCCCTGAAAGATACCACCGTCAGTGAAGAAGAGCAGAAAGCCTTGACCACCCGCCTGAGCACGCAGGTCAACAACATCACGCTGGAGACCAAGCTGGAAACCCTGATTAAATCCAAGGGCTTTGCCGACTGCGTCGTCAACCTGGAAGGGGAGAAGGCGAACGTTACGGTGATGACCGAAAACGACGCCCTGACCGCCGCCGAAGTCACACGCATCCGCGATGCGCTGATGGGCCAGTGCAACGGGCTGGACGCCAAAGACATCACGATTGTGGAGGTAAAATAACCCGCCGGATCAGTTGCAAACGGTATGGTTTTGTGGTACACTAAACTATACTATAAGAAAAAGTGGCCCCCGCCGGGCCACTGGCAACGGGAGGGTATACAACATGGATGTGCAGAACACCATCGGGGGCAGCTTGCAGATCTCTACCGATGTTTTGGCCAAAATTGCGCGCCTGGCCGCGCTGGAAGTGGACGGCGTGGCGCAGGTCACCGCTGGCAGCAGCCAGAACGTGCGGGGGCTTTTGGGCCGGACCGGGCTGCGCAAGGCGGTCAGCGTCACGCTGGATGACGGTGTGGCGTCCGTTGCCGTCCACCTGACGGTCAAGTACGGGCACAAGATTATGCCGTTGTGCGAAAATGTGCAGGAGAACGTCAAACAGACGATCCAGAACATGACCGGGATCACGGTGTCCCGCGTGGATGTGCTGGTGGTCGGGCTGGAACAGCCCGAAGCACAGGATTGAAGGAAAAGGACAGGAAACCAAGTATGTCGAAAAAGCTGACCCGCCGCGAATCCCGCGAGGCGGCCTATCTGACGGCGTTTGCCGCCACGTTTGAACCGGAAACCCCCGCGCTGCCGGACGACGCCGAGCAACCGCAGGGCGATGCGTTCACCGCACAGCTGCTGGCGGCGATGCATGACCACGCCGAAGAACTGGACGCGGTTATCACCGCGCACCTGAAGGGCTGGACACTGAACCGCGTGCCGCGCGTAGCGCTGGTGGCGCTGCGCTTGGCCTTGGCAGAAATGCTGTATGGCGAGGAACAAAAGCCCGGCGTTGCCATCAACGAAGCGGTGGAACTGGTTAAAAAATACGGCGCTGACAGCGACTACCAGTTTGTGAACGGGTTGCTGGGCACCGTGGCCCGCGAACGGGAAGAAAGCGCCGAAGCACAATGTTGACGCTGGGCATCGATACCAGCAATTATGCAACCTCTCTGGCTGTGTTTGACACAAACGCCGGAGAGGTTGTTTGCGATTGCAAAAAGTTTTTGCCGGTACGCCCCGGTCAGCTGGGGCTGCGCCAAAGCGACGCGCTGTTCCACCATACGGCGGCGCTGCCCGCACTGCTTGCGGAACTTGCAGGCAAAGCGGACCTGGGTAAGGTGCAAGCCGTGGGCGTTTCGGACCGGCCGCGCCCGGTGGAAGGTTCTTATATGCCGTGTTTTCTGGCCGGGGTCAGCGCTGCCACGGCGTTTGCGCTGGGGCAAAAGATTCCGCTGGTGCAGACAACGCACCAGCAGGGGCATATTGCGGCGGCGTTGTTTGCCACCGGCCGCCAGGAACTGTTTGCCGGGGAAAGTTTGGTGTTTCATGTTTCGGGCGGCACGACCGACCTGCTTTTATGCCGGGGCCCTGCGTCGATTACATCGCTGGGCACCAGCAGCGATCTGTACGCCGGGCAGGCCGTCGACCGCCTGGGGGTCAAGCTGGGGTACCCGTTCCCGGCCGGGGCCTATGTCAGCGAGCAGGCCGCCCTGTGCCAGGAGCGCATCCGCCCCAAAGTCAGCGTGCAGGGGCTCACCTGCAGCCTGTCCGGGCTGGAAAACCAGTGCGCGCAGCTGCTTGCGCAGGGAAAAGACGCCCCGTATGTGTGCAAATACTGCCTTTTGTGCATTGCCGAAACGCTGGTGCGCATGGCAGCGGCAGCGCTGCAGCGGTATCCCGGCCTGCCGGTGGTGTTTGCCGGCGGCGTGATGAGCAGCGAGCTGATCCGCGCGTATGTGACACACCGCGTGCCGAGGGCTTGCTTTGTGCCCGGGAAATACGCCAGCGACAACGCGATCGGCGTTTCCATTCTGGCAGCCAGGGAGGTCTGTGCATGGCCGAATACATCAGCGTAAGCGCGCTCAACCGTATGGTGCGCCGCGTGCTGGACGACTGCGCGCCGCTCAGCGATGTGATCGTATGCGGCGAACTTTCCGGTTTTACGCGGCATTACAAAAGCGGGCATCTGTATTTTACGCTCAAAGACGAAAACGCCAGCGTCAAGGGCGTGATGTTCCGCGGCCAGGCCCGGTTGCTGAATTTTGAACCGCAAAACGGTATGCTGGTACTGGCCTACGGCCGTGCCACTTTGTATGAGCGCGACGGCGCTTTCCAGCTGTATGTTGACTACATGCGCCCCTTTGGCGCCGGCGCGGCCCAGATGGCATTTGAAGCGCTGTACAAAAAGCTGGAAGCCGAAGGGCTGTTCGCGCCGGAACGCAAGCGCCCGCTGCCGCCGGTGCCGCGCTGCATCGGCGTCGTTACCAGCAAAACCGGCGCGGCCTGGCAGGACGTGCAGACGGTCGTTGCCCGCCGCTGGCCGCAGACGCAGTTGCTGCTGGCGCCGGTCACGGTGCAGGGGCTGGAAGCGGAACGCAGCATCGTGGCGGGAATCCGGGCGCTGGACCGCGACCCGCGCCCGGAGATCATCCTGGTCACGCGCGGCGGCGGCAGCAAAGAGGATTTGTGGATTTTTAACAGCGAACGCATCGCCCGCGCAGCGGCGGCCTGCCGCAAACCGTTGGTGTCGGCCGTCGGGCACGAGATTGACACCACAATCCTGGACTATGTGGCAGATTTGCGCGCGCCGACCCCCTCGGCGGCAGCGGAGCTCTGTGTGCCGGACCGCGGCGAAGTTTTGCAAAAAATTGGCATTTTGCAGGAGAATATTCAAAAAAGTATGCAGAATCGCCTGCAAATATGCTATAATAAATTCAGTATGATCGCCGCCGGGTCCGCCATGCAAAACCAGCGCCAGGCCATGGCGCGCCGCGCCCAGGATCTGGCGCGCATGCAGGATGCCTTGCAGCTGGCGCAGCAGCACCGCGTCTGCCAGGCGGAGGAAGGCCTGCGCAGCGCGGCGGCGCTGGCGCAATCTTTAAACCCGTACGGTGTGTTGGCGCGCGGGTATGTCATCGTGACGCAAGGCGATGCCGTCTGCCCGGTCGATACGCTAAGCCCGGGGCAGACGGTCACGCTGCACGGCGCGCAGGCGCAGGCAGACTGCGTTGTGCAAACCGTGCGGCACGCAACAACGCAGCAGGAGGAAAATACGCCATGAAGCAGCCAAAATCCTTTGAGGAAGGCATGCGGCGCCTGCAGGAAGTGCTGGGCGTCCTGCGGGACGACGCCACCCCTTTGGCGCAGTCGGTCAAAATATATGCCGAGGCGGCAAGCCTGATCAGCTACTGCAAACAGACGTTGGACGATGCCAAGCTCAAGATCGAAGAGATTGACGCCGAACTGGCAGAAAAAGCGGGGGACGACTTATGACGCAGCAAGAGTATGCAGAAAAGACCCTTGCCCTGGCGCAAAAGACCGAGCAGCGCCTGGCGGCCCTGTGCGACCTGTACCTGCCGCAGAATGCCCGGATCGGGCAGGCGGCCCGCTACAGCCTGCTGGGCGGCGGCAAACGCGTGCGTGCGGTGTTAACGCTGGCAGCCTGCGAACTGGCCGGTGCCCCGGCAGAACAGGCACTGGAGTACGCCTGTGCGCTGGAAATGTTGCACTGCTATTCTTTGATCCACGATGACCTGCCCTGCATGGACGACGATGATTTCCGCCGCGGGCGGCCGAGCTGCCACAAACAGTACGGCGAGGCAACGGCGCTGCTGGCGGCGGACGCCCTGGTGACGGCGGCGTTTGAAGTGATCGCCCATACCTCCCTGCCGGCGCAAAGCTGCGTGCAGGCCGCCGCCGTGCTGGCCAAGGCGGGCGGCGCGCGCGGGATGCTGTATGGCCAGGAACTGGATAAACGGTACGAGACCCAACCCGCCACAGAAGCCCAGCTGTGCGAGCTGCACGCCCATAAGACCGGCGCGCTGATTGTAGCGGCGGTAGAACTGGGATGCCTGGCAGCCGGGGCGGGGGAGACGCTGCGCACCGCCCTGACGCGCTATGCGGCGGAACTGGGGCTTGTGTTCCAGATCGTAGACGATATTCTGGATGTGACCGCCACCACGGCGGAACTGGGCAAGCCGGCCGGCAGCGATGCCAGCATGGACAAGACAACCTTTGTGACGCTGTATGGGCTGGACGGTGCCCGTGCGCTGAGCATACGCCATAACCAGGCGGCGCTGGACGCTTTGCATGGCTTTGGCGAAGAAGCCGCCTTCCTGCGCCTGTTGGCGGACGACTTGTTGCAACGGAAAAAATAAGGATGTGACCCATGACTTTGCTGCGCGCAGCCTTGAGCTGGAATTTCGTGCTGGCAACGGCGCTTTGCGCTTCGCTGCTGGCACAGCTGATCAAGGTGATCTTAAATCTTATCACGTTTCACCGCTTTATTGCCGAGCGCGTGTGGGGCGCCGGCGGCATGCCCAGTTCCCACTCGGCCACCGTCTGCGCCATGGTGGTGGCCACGGGGCGGCTTTGCGGCGTCGGCTCAACAGAGTTTGCCATCGCCGCGGTGCTTTCCATTATCGTAATGTACGATGCGATGGGCGTGCGCTACGAGACCGGCGAACAGGCCAAACTGCTGAACCGCATGTTCAGCGAATGGATCGACCAGGGCGCTGTATCGCTGCCGTTTTTGCGGGATAAAAAGCTGAAAGAGATGGTCGGCCATACGCCGATCGAAGTGCTGACCGGTGCGGCCCTGGGGATCGTGCTGGGCTTTGCCATGCCAATGGCGTGAATGTTGAAACGACTGCGAGGTGCTGGACAATGAAATACCCGTTGCTGGATCGGATGCAAGCGCCCGGGGATGTGAAATTGCTGGCCGAAAACGATTTGCCGCGCCTGTGTGAGGAGATCCGCCGTTTTTTGATCCGGAGCGTTTCCTCCACCGGGGGGCATCTTTCCTCCAACCTGGGGGTAGTGGAACTGACCGTCGCGCTGCACCGCACGCTGGATTTTCCGCAGGACAAACTGCTGTTTGACGTCGGCCACCAGTGCTATACCCACAAGCTGCTGACCGGGCGGCGCGCCGGGTTTGCGTCCCTGCGCCAGAAAGACGGTATTTCCGGCTTCCCCAACCCGGCCGAGAGCGATTGCGATGCCTTTGTGGCCGGGCACGGCAGTGCGGCGCTGTCCACGGCGATTGGGATTGCGCGGGCCAAAAAACTCAAAAAGGAACCGGGCAAGGTCGTTGTCATCGTGGGCGACGGGGCGTTCACCGGCGGCATGGTCTACGAGGGGATGAACAACCTCGGTATGCTGAACAACCTGATCGTCATTTTGAACGACAACAAGATGTCGATCTCCAAAAACGTCGGGCAGATGGCCAACTATCTGACCAAACTGCGCACCGACCCCAAGTATTTCCACGCCAAAGCGCAGATGGAAACGGTGCTGGAAAACATCCCCATCGTGGGCGTGTCGATGATTAAAGCGCTGCAGGGCGGCAAGCAGTTTGTGCGCCGCGGCATCTACCACTCCACAATGTTTGAGGAAATGGGTTTCCAGTATATCGGCCCGGTGGATGGCCATGACGTGATCTCGCTGGATCACATGCTCAACAACCTGCGCGAACAATACGCACCGATTTTCCTGCATGTTGTCACGCAGAAAGGCAAGGGCCTGAAACCCGCCGAGGAAAACCCCGGCGAGTTCCACGCGGTATCTTCCATCGACCTGCGCCACCTGATGGACCCGGAACTTTCGCCCAAAGACTCGTTCTCCACGATCTTTGGTTCCGCCCTGGCGGAACTGGGCGGCCTGGAACCGCGCCTTTGCGCGGTCACGGCGGCCATGAAATACGGCACCGGGCTCAATTTCTTCAAACACGCCCATGTGGACCGCTTTTTTGACGTCGGCATGGCCGAGGAACACGCCGTCAGCTTTGCCGGCGGCCTGGCCAGCCAGGGGCTTCTGCCGGTTGTGGCGATCTATTCGACGTTTTTCCAGCGCGCTTACGACCAGATCATCCACGACGTCAACCTGATGAAACTGGATGTGCTGTTTGCCGTGGACCGCGCGGGCCTTGTGCCCGGCGACGGCGCCACCCACCAGGGCATTTACGACACGGCGTTTTTCAGCCAGATCGGCATCCCGCTGTATGCACCTGCCAACTATGCCGAACTGCGCCACTGGCTGCGCGTGCTGGTTTTACAAGAGCGCGGCCCCCGTGCCATCCGCTATGCACGCGGGGAAGAAAAGCCGGCATTGGCCGCCCTTGGGTGCAGCGGCGCGCTGTATGACCAGATTGAGACGCGGCCCGGCGCCGAGGTTGCGTTGGTCAGTTACGGCGCACAAACCGAAGAGATCATTGCCGCATGCGACCTTTTGTACCAGAACCAGGTGCCGGCCGACTGCTTTAAGCTGCTGCGCCTGTACCCGCTGCCGGAAGCTCTGTGCGAAACGCTGAAGCGGTACCGTGTGATCCTGTTTGCGGAGGATTCCATCCGCACCGGCAGCACCGGCGAACAGCTGGGTTTTGCCTTGCAGCAGGCTGGCTGGAACGGAACGTATTTGCTGCATGCGGTGGACAATACCCATCTGCTGCACGCCAACGTGCCGGAACTGCGCCGTGACCAGAAACTGGACGCCGCCGCCCTTGCGGCCGATGTGCTGGCCCACCGAAAGGAGAACGCGGAATGAGCAAGATCCGCCTGGATCAATACCTGTGCCAGAACGGCCTGGTGCAAAGCCGCGAGCGCGCCAAAGCGTTGATTATGTCCGGTATCGTCTTTGTCAATGAGCAAAAAGTGGACAAAGCCGGCGAGATGATCGCCCCCGACGCCAAAGTGGAAGTGCGCGGGCACGATATCGGTTACGTCAGCCGTGGCGGGCTCAAGCTGGAAAAGGCGATGCAGGTGTTCCCGATGCGCCCCGAAGGCAAAGTCTGTATGGATATCGGCGCATCCACGGGCGGCTTTACCGACTGCATGCTGCAAAACGGCGCGGTCAAAGTTTATGCCGTCGACGTCGGCTACGGGCAGCTTGCCTGGAGTTTGCGCACCGACGCGCGGGTCGTCAACATGGAACGCACGAACATCCGCCATGTAAAGCCGGAGGACCTTACAGAGCCGGTTGCGTTTTTCAGCGTCGATGTATCCTTCATTTCTCTCAAACATATCTTCCCGGTAGCCGATGCGATCTGCACGCCGGACGCCGTAGGCGTCTGCCTGGTCAAGCCGCAGTTTGAAGCCGGGCGCGAAAAGGTCGGCAAAAAGGGCGTTGTGCGCGAACCAGCAACCCACCGCGAAGTGCTGGAAATGGCGCAAAGCTATGCCCTGGCCAACCATTTTACCGCCGCCGGGCTGGATTTTTCCCCCATCAAAGGCCCGGAAGGCAACATTGAATTTCTGCTGTACGTGCAGCACAGCGCCGACCCGCAGCCGCTGCCGGCAGAAACGATCCCTGCGGTGGTCGCCGCGGCGCATGAAGCGCTGGACAAGACGCCCAATCTCCACTGAGCCGAAAGGAACTAGCGGATGTCCGTTCTGTTGATCCCCAACATCACCAAAGACGAAGGGCTGGCCGTCACCCGGCAAACCGCCGCACTGCTGCAGCAGTACGGGGTGGCGGTCCTGCTGGCGGAACCGGCCCTGAAAGACCAGCTGCCCGGCGTGCCGGTCCTGCCGGAAGCGCAGGCTTACCGCCAGGCCGACCAGGTCGTCACCATTGGCGGCGACGGCACATTGCTGCGCAGCGGCCATGACTGTGTGCGCTACGGCAAGCCAGTGCTGGGTGTCAACCTGGGGCGCACGGGGTTTCTGGCCACCTGCGAGGTGGAAGAACTGCCCGAAAAACTGCGCAGGCTGGCGGCGGGGGAGTACACGTTGGCCGCGCGCGGTCTGCTGGCAGTCAGCGGCGTCGACGCACAGTGGCAGGCGCAGGCCATCAACGACGTCGTGGTGTTTGGGCAGACCCGCATGCACCCCATGGATTACTGTGTGTACTGCGACGGCGCGTTCGTCAGCCGCTACCGCAGCGACGGGCTGATTTTGGCGACGCCGACCGGGTCGACGGCCTATTCTTTTTCTGCCGGGGGGCCGGTGCTGGACGGCGCCGCCGATGTGATGGTGCTGACGCCGGTTTGTGCGCACAACGTACATACCGCGCCGCTGGTGTTTGCCGCCGGCCGCACGCTGGAGATCGTCGCGGACGCCGAAAACCGCGACCCCTGTTATGTCTGCGCCGACAGCGGCCCCACTTACATGTTGGAGCCGGGGGAGCGTTTTTGTGCGACAGCTGCCCCGGGGAAACTGCAGTTAATCACGTTCTGCGAGTCGGAACAGTTTTATGCGATTGAAAATAAGCTCATAAGGAGATGATCTGGATGAAAAGCGCCCGCCATCAGGCCATTTTGGACCTGATCGAAAAACATCCCATCGACCGGCAGGAGGACCTGCTGGCCCACCTGCGGGAAGCAGGGTTTGACGTTACCCAGGCCACGGTCTCGCGGGATATCCGCGACCTGCAGCTGGTCAAAGTAGCCGACGGCAGCGGCCGCTACCGCTATATGCCGGCGGCGGCTTCCGGCAAGGTGGCCCATTCTCCCAGCCGGTTTGAGATGATTTTCCGTGAGTCGGTCCTCAAAGTGGATTGCGCCGGCCACATGGTGCTGGTCAAGTGTTTTTCCGGCATGGCCAACGCCGCCTGCGAGGTCTTTGACGCCAAGCAGTGGCGCAATGTGGTCGGTACGCTTTCGGGCGACGACACCTTTTTCATCCTGATGCGCACCGAAGAGGACGCCACGGCGATCTGCAAGGCGCTGCAGCAATACGTTCGCCGCGGGTAACATCCATCCGCACCACATAGGGGAGGGGCTGGCCGATGCTGGCAAACCTGAAAATTGAAAATATTGCCGTCATCGAAAAGGCAGAAGTGCAGTTCACCGCAGGCTTTAATGTCCTGACCGGTGAGACCGGCGCGGGCAAATCGATTTTGATTGATTCCATCAACGCCATTTTGGGCAACCGCACTTCGCGTGAACTGGTGCGCAGCGGCGCGGCCAAAGCCTGCATCTGGGCTACGTTTGAGCATATCCCCGCCGCCGTCAAGGCCAAGCTGGAGCAGTGCGGGTATGAGGCGGCCGACGACCTGCTCTTGTACCGCGAGATCAGCGCCGAAGGCAAGGGCAGCTGCCGCATCAACGGCATGCCGGCCACGGCGGGCGTCGTGCGGGATATTTCTGCCGGGCTGCTTTCCATCCACGGCCAGCACGACAGCCAGGGCCTGACCAACCCGGCGCTGCACCTGGGGCTGCTGGACCAGTATGCCCAAAATGAAACGCTGTTTGCCGCCTACTACCGGCGCTACCGGGCGCTGGTGACTGCCAAACGGCAGCTGGACGCGCTGCTGGCAAGCGAAGCCGACAAGCAGCGCCACATCGAAGCGCTGACCGCTGAGATTGACGCCATCGACGCAGCGGCCCTGCAGCCAGGCGAGGAAAAAGCGCTGACAGAGCGCAAGAACATCATCACGCATGCGCAAAGCATCCTGCAGGGGCTGACGGCGGCGCATCTGGCGCTGGCCGGGGACGAGGACGGCGAACAGGCCGGCGCGGCCGATCTGATCGGCGGCGCGGTGGACGGACTGCACAACGCTGCCCGCCAGGACGAGACGCTGGCCCCGCTGGCCGAGCGCTTGCAGGAACTGTACTATGCCGGGCGGGAACTGGCAACCGATTTGGCCGACCGCCTGGGCGCTTATGATTTTGACGCCGGGGAACTGGACCAGATCGAGAGCCGGCTGGACACCATCTACCGCATCAAGCAGAAGTTCGGCATGGAGGTCGACGAGCTGCTGGCCCGGCGCGCCAAAGCGGCCGAAGAGCTGGAGAGCTTCCAATCTTCCGGCAAAAAGATCGCGGAACTGCGCGGCGAGACCCAACAGCTTTATGCGCAGGCCAAAGAAGCCGCCGAAAAACTGACGCAGAGCCGCCTGACCGCTTTTACGGCGATGAACAAGCAGATGAAAGCGGCGCTGGAGTTTTTGAACATGCCGGGCATCCGGTTTGCGCTGCGCCATGCGCGGGGACCGCTTTCCTCCCACGGGCAGGACAACGTCGAGTTTTTGATCTCCACCAACCCCGGCGAGGAACCCAAACCGCTGGCCAAGGTGGCGTCGGGCGGCGAGCTTTCCCGCATCATGCTGGCGTTCAAAAGCGCTCTGGCGGACCGTGACGCGCTGCCCACCGTGATCTATGACGAGATCGACACCGGTGTTTCCGGCCTGGCGGCCGGGCGCATCGGCCAGCTGCTGCACCAGACGGCCCAGGGCCGCCAGGTGCTGTGCATCACGCACACGCCGCAGGTGGCCGCCTTTGCCGACAACCAGCTGCTGATCCAAAAGAACGTGCGCGCCGACCGCACCTATACCGAGATCCACACCCTGGACCTCGACGGCCGCGTGCAGGTGCTGGCGCGCATGATCTCCGGCGATAAAGTCACCGACCTGAGCCTGGCCAACGCCCGGGAACTGATTGAAAAGTCGAGATAATTCCCCTATGCGGAAACGCCGGGCGTGCCTTGACTTTACCGCATACTTATGCTACAGTAATACACGATAAATGCATTGACGGGGCCCAGTACCCGCCATTGCCCTGCGAGAGAGAGGTCCCGGTTGGTGCAAGGGGCTGGCAGGGCGGGCGGTGAATACCCCCCTGAGCAGCCGGCTGAACGCGCAAAGCCACTAGGCCGTGCCGTGTGCGCACGTTACAGCGTTTGGGTGTCGGGGCTTCCCTTTGGCCGCTGCACCCGCGAAGGCCTGCCGCCGCGAGGGGCAGGCAAACAGAGGTGGTACCGCGGATTTTCGCCCTCTGCCAAATTTCACATTTGGCAGGGGCTTTTCTTTTGCCTTTGCCGCCACGACCAAGGAGGAAGCTTTATGACGATCTATGACGAACTGAAAGCGCGCGGGCTCATCGCGCAGGTGACCGACGAAGAGGAGATCAAAGAGGTCATCAACAACGGCAAGGCGACGTTTTACATCGGCTTTGACTGCACGGCCGACAGCCTGACCGCCGGGCACTTTATGGCTCTGACGCTGATGAAACGCCTGCAGATGGCCGGCAACAAACCCATCGCGCTCATCGGCGGCGGCACGACGATGATCGGCGACCCCTCGGGCCGCACCGATATGCGCAAGATGCTGACCAAGGAGGATATCGCCCACAACGCCGAGTGCTTCAAGCGCCAGATGGAGCGCTTCATCGAGTTTGGCGAGGGCAAGGCCATGATGCTGAACAACGCCGACTGGCTGCTGGACCTCAACTATGTCGAGCTGCTGCGCGAGGTGGGCGCCTGCTTCAGCGTCAACAACATGCTGCGCGCCGAGTGCTATAAGCAGCGCATGGAGAAGGGCCTGTCTTTCCTTGAGTTCAACTACATGATCATGCAGAGCTACGACTTCTACTACATGTTCCAGCATTACGGCTGCAACATGCAGTTTGGCGGCGACGACCAGTGGTCCAACATGCTGGGCGGCACCGAGCTGATCCGCCGCAAGCTGGGCAAGGACGCCTACGCCATGACCATCACGCTGCTGACCGACTCTCAGGGCAAAAAGATGGGCAAGACCGCCGGCAACGCCGTCTGGCTGGACGCCAATAAGACCAGCCCCTTCGAGTTCTACCAGTACTGGCGCAACGTGGGCGACGCCGACGTGCTCAAGTGCATCCGCATGCTGACCTTCCTGCCGCTGGAGCAGATCGACGAGATGGACCACTGGCAGGGCGAGCAGCTCAACCAGGCCAAGGAGATTCTGGCCTTTGAGCTGACCAAGATGGTCCACGGCGAAGCCGAAGCCGAAAAAGCCCAGGCCACGGCCCGCGGCCTGTTTGGTGGTGCCGCCGACCATGAGAACATGCCCGCGACCGCGCTGGACGCGTCCCTCGTCAAGGACGGCGGCGTCGGCCTGCTGACTGCCATGGTGGCGGCCGGGCTGTGCGGCTCCAACCGGGAAGCCCGCCAGCTGGTGCAGCAGGGCGGTGTGCTGGTGGACGGCGAGAAAGTCACCGACCCCAAGACGATGCTTTCCGAACAAGCGCTACGCGCCGGCGTCGTCATCAAAAAGGGCAAAAAGGTCTACCACAAGGTGACGCTGTAAACGCAAGAGACCGGAAAGGGGAGGGCGCACGATGGCGGATATGCTGGTCAAACTGTTTGCCTTGCAGCCGCACCCGACGCTTGCGCAACGCATGCAGGCGCAGGGTGTGCGGGTGTGCCGCGCCCTGCCGCCCGACCGGGACCGCGTGATCGCGTTTGTGCAGCAGCATTTCCCGGAATTTGCCGCCGAGGTTGCCTGCGCCTTTGCGCACCTGCCGGTGCGCTGCTACATTGCCACCGAGGGCAAGGCCCTGGTGGGCTTTGCCTGCTACGAAGTCACCGCGCCGGATTTCTTTGGCCCCACGGCGGTGCTGGCCACGCACCGCCGCCGCGGCATCGGCCGCGCACTGCTGCTTGCCAGTTTGCTGTCCCTCAAAGAATTGGGTTATGCTTATGCCATCATCGGTTGGCCTGCCCAGGACGCCGTTGCCTTTTACGAACACGCAGTGGGGGCGCAGCGCATCCCGGACGACACCCCGGGCCTGTACCGGGATATGATCGACCAGGGCGGAAACGGAGATGTATAAAACTTTACGCCGCCGGCCTTGTATGGGGCCGGCGGTGTGATGTATAATAAGGCTGTGAGCAACCCGATAAAATCCAAGCATCGGGCTGTCCAGCGGAGGGATTATGCCGAAAGACAAACTCAAAACCATTTACGTCTGTACCCAATGCGGCGAGACCAGCCCCCGCTGGCTGGGGCGCTGCCCGTCGTGCGGGGCGTGGAACACCATGACCGAGGACGTCGTGGCCGAACCGGCCAAGCCGGCTGCCGGCCGCAGCGGCGCAGCGGCGGCGCGCGTGCCCGGTCAGACGACGCTGACGGCGCACACGCTCAAAAACATCAGCACGACCGAAGAAAAAAGCCGCATTGTGACCGGCATTGGGGAACTGGACCGCGTGCTGGGCGGCGGCATCGTGCTGGGCAGCGTGACGCTGATCGGCGGCGAGCCGGGCATTGGCAAATCGACGATTTTGTTGCAGCTGTGCGGCGAGGTCAGCCGTACCAAAAACGTGCTGTACGTCACGGGCGAGGAATCGGTGCGGCAGATCAAGCTGCGCGCCGTGCGCCTGGATGTCCCGCAGGACAATATCTCGCTGGTGGCCGAGAGCGACGTCGATGAAATCTGCGGGCTGATCGAATCAATGAAGCCGGACCTGGTGGTCATTGACTCCATCCAGACGATGCGCTGTGCCGATATTGCGTCCTCCTCCGGCACTGTCAGCCAGGTCAAGGAGAGCACCGCCCGCTTTTTGAACGTCGCCAAAACACTGGAAATCCCGACGTTCATTGTCGGCCACGTCAACAAAGACGGCGCCATTGCCGGCCCCAAGGTCATGGAACATATCGTCGATACCGTTTTGTACTTTGAGGGCGACAAAACGCTGCCGTACCGCGTGCTGCGCGCCGTCAAAAACCGGTACGGTTCCACCAATGAGATCGGCATGTTCGATATGACGGGCCGCGGGCTCGAACAGATCGAAAACCCGTCCCAGGTCATGCTGGAGGGCCGGCCGCTGGGCATCAGCGGCACCTGTGTGGCCTGCGTGATGGAAGGCACCCGCCCGGTCTTGAGCGAGATCCAGGCGCTGGCCACCAAGACGAGTTTCCCCAGCCCGCGGCGTACAGCCAGCGGGTTTGACTACAACCGCATGTACCTGCTGCTGGCGGTGTTGGAAAAGCGCGCCGGGTACTCCTTTGCCAACCAGGACGTCTATGTCAACATCGTGGGCGGCCTGAAACTGGACGAGACCGCCTGCGACCTGCCGGTGTGCATCGCCATGGCGTCCAGCCTGCTGGACCTGCCGGTGGGGGAGAAAACACTTGCCATCGGCGAGGTAGGCCTTGGCGGGGAGATTCGCAGCGTGCCGCACCTGGAAACGCGCCTGCGGGAAGCGCAGCGCGTCGGGTTTGACACCGCCATCGTGCCCAAACACAATTTAAAAATGATCGACCCGGCGCAGTATCCGGGCCTTAAGCTGGTAGGGGTATCCTACCTGCGGGAAGCGATCAACACCATTAAACTGAAATGAGGAACCCTTATGCCTGAGCGCAACGAAAAAAAGGCGGCCCCCAAGCCGCCGGCCCTGGACCCCAACCTGCAAAAATCCATCGCGGCGTTCCGCAAAGAAAACACGCCCCAAAACCTCAACGTGATTTTGAACGAACTGGTCAAAGCCCCGCTGCTGGCCCCGGCGCAGTTCGATATGCACGGCGCCGCGCCCAAACCCGGCCCCGACGGGCGCGTCCAGTTGCCGCAGAACACCAAGGTGAACCTGATGCTGGCCAGCAACAAAGCGGGCAAACGCTATTATATGGCGTTTACCGACTGGGACGCCGCACGCACATGGCAGAAACGCACCAAACAGGGCAAGCAGATTGTGATGCTGCGCTTTGACGATTTTGCCGAGATGCTGCAAAAGAGCCACGATGCGTCCGGCCTGATGCTCAACCCCGGCGAAAACAGCCTGCTGCTGGAATCGGCGCTGATCGAATCCGTCAAAAAGCAGAAGGACGGTCTGGCGCAGATACGCAAAGCGCAGCAGGAAGTCCAGATTCAACCCGGCGACCAGGTCACCATCGTGGAGCCGAGCGTGTTGCCCGACGAACTGGCCGACCCCATCTGCGCGGTGCTGGCCGATGCCCCCGGCGTCGGCGCGGCCTACCTGCAGATCATGATCGTCAACGATACACGCAAGTGTTACCTGCTGGTGCTGGACGGCCCCAAGGACAATGAACTGTTCACCAAAGTGGCGCAGGCCGCGCGGCCCTACCTGATGAGCCGGGAACAAAAGCTAGCCCTGACCATCACGACCTCTGTCACGCCGCTGGGGCAGCAGGGTATGCGCGACAGCGAGCCGTTTTACCGCAAGGGCGTCGGCCGCATCGTGGAGGAGGATGACGAATGAGCGTCAAGCGTTTGTTGGACTGCACCGCGCGGGAACTCACCGCCTATGGCAAGCAGGAACTGCTGGCCGCCATTGCCGGCAGCGAGGGACGCGTGCTGGCGTGCGAGACGATCGGCATCACGCAACCGCTGCTGGGCGATGTGACCAACGCCGAGTATGCGGCCGCCCTGAGCGCCGACATCGTGCTGCTGAACATGTTTGATGTACAGCACCCCGTCATCCAGGCGCTGCCGGACGTGCCGGAAGGACAGACCGTGCGCGAACTTAAGCGGCTGACCGGGCGGGTAATCGGCATCAATCTGGAGCCGACGACACCCGCGCAGGCGCAGGGCAACGACGGTACGCTGTGGCAGATGAAAGCCGGGCGGCTGGCAACGGCGGAAAACGCCCGCCGCGCCGCTGCGATGGGCGTTGACCTTATCGTGCTGACCGGCAACCCCGGCAACGGCGTGCGCAACGATGCCATTGTGCAGGCGCTGCGCGAGATCAGCGCCGCCGTGGGGGACCGCGTGATGCTGGCTGCCGGCAAGATGCACGCTTCCGGCGTGGCGGGTGAGGGCGGCGAAAAGATCATGACGCCCGACGACGCCTGCGCCTTTATGGACGCCGGGGCCGATATCATCTTGCTGCCGGCGCCCGGTACGGTGCCCGGCATCACGCCGGAGTATGCCCACCGTTTGATCGAAACGGTGCACGCCCGCGGCAAACTGGCGCTGACGTCCATCGGCACTTCGCAGGAAGGCGCGGACACCGCCACCATCCGGCAGATTGCGCTGCTGTGCAAAATGGCCGGGGCGGATATCCACCACATTGGCGACACCGGCGTGCCGGGCATGGCGCTGCCGCAGAACATTTTGGCGTATTCCATCGCCATCCGCGGCGAGCGCCACACCTACCACCGCATGGCGCAGTCCATCAACCGCTGAAGCTGACACAAAACCCCCACTGCCTTTTGCGCAGTGGGGGTGATGCTTATTTCCAGGTGGCAGTGAGCACGTGCTCGCCGGTCATGGAAACGGTGGTGTCGGCCGTGATGGTCTGGCCGCTGTAAACCCAGCCGGCAAACGTTGCGCCCTCTTTTTCGGGGGTGGGCAGCGTGCCGTAGGGTTGGCCGTACGTCACGGTAAGGGGGGCGATCTCGGTCTGGCCGTCCACCGTGCCGCCGTCCAGGTCAAACCGGACGGGGAAGGAAGCGGGCTCCCAAACGGCGTACAGGGTGAAGTCCCCCTGCACGGCAAAGGTATCGAAATCCCAGAACTCGACGTCGGGGTCCTGCGAGGCTTTCCAGCCGGCCAGCACATAGCCGGGGCGCTGGGGCGCCGCCGGTTCGGTGGCATACTCGTCGTGCAGCACGCGCTGCGACGGGACGGTCAAATCGTCGACGCCGGTGTCAAAGGTGATCGTAAAGCCGTTGTGTGTTGCGCCCCAGATGGTCAGCAGCACGGCGGCTACGATCATCGTACCGATGACCGCGTCCAGAATGCGGATCGGCACATCCTTGCTGCCGTAGATGCCGCGGCCGAACCACCGCTTTTTGACCATGGGGTTCTCGGTGGAAGCGGCGGCCGGTTCCGGCGGCGCGGCAGGGGAAAGGTCGTTGTTTTTTGGTGTTTCGCTCATGGTAAACTTATTTCTTGACGAGGTACTTGCGCATATCGATCGAGCAGGCGATCAGGATGATCAGGCCCTTGATGATGTACTGGGTGTTGCCGCTGATGGACAGCATGTTCAGCGCGACGAAGATGATGCGCAGCAGGAAAACGCCGAGCACGATGCCGCTGATCTTGCCGGTGCCACCGACGAAGGAAACGCCGCCGATGACGCAGGCCGCAATGGCGTCGGACTCATAGTTCAAACCGGTGTTCGCCGTGTTGGAAGCAATACGCGCGGACTCGATGAAACCTTCGATGCCGTACATGCAGCCGGCCAGCGTGTGGACGAGCATGGTCGTCATAAAGACGTTGACGCCGGAGACGTTAGCGGCTTCGGGGTTGGAGCCGACGGCGAACATGTTCTTGCCAAAGGTGGTCTTGTTCCAGATGAACCACATGACCACGACCAGGATCAGCGCGTAAAGCACGTACCAGGGCACCGCCACGCTGTTGCCACTGGCGGTCGGGATGCTGAACATCGTACCGGTGATGAAGTTGCGGTAGGTATCGCTCAAACCGGAGAGCGGCTGGCCGTTGTTGCCGTTGAGCATGTAGAACTCAAGCAGGATACCGTACACAATCAGCTGGGTCGCCAGCGTGACGATGAACGGGTGCAGGCTGAATTTGGCAACGAAGAAGCCGTTGACCAGACCGACAAGGCCGCCGACGAGGATGACCATCAGAACGACCACGGGGATGGGCATTTCCGGCAGGGTGTCGAACATCTTGTTGGCCCAGTCGGTGGCCTGCAGCATCGCGGCGGAGAGCGCAGCGGTCAAGCCGACGACACGGCCGGCCGAAAGGTCGGTACCGGTCAGGACGATACAGCCGCCGATGCCCAGCGCAATGGGCAGCGAGGAAGCCGCCAGGCTGATGATGTTGATGAGCGAACTCATGGTCAGGAAGTTCGCGTTGCGGGTGGAGGTGAAAATGACAAAGATGATGAGCAGAATGTAGATGGCGTTGTTGAGCAGCACGTCAATGACTTTGCTGCGTTTATCCTTGGCGTTCATCGCCTGGAATTCCGCCCAGCCGTGTTTCATGTTGGCAATGACGTTCATGGTAGATCCTCCCTTATACGTATTTGGCGGCCAACGTCATGATCTCTTCCTGCGTGGTGGTCTTGGCGTCCACCTCGCCGGCCAGGCGGCCACCGGACATGACCAGGATACGGTCACAGACGCCCAGCAGTTCCGGCATTTCGGAAGAGACCATCAGGATGGTCTTGCCGCGGTTTGCCAGGTCGATGATCAGCTGGTAGATCTCATATTTGGCGCCGACGTCGATACCGCGGGTCGGCTCGTCGAGCAGCAGCACATCGGGCTTCGTCAGCAGCCAGCGGCCCAGGATGACCTTTTGCTGGTTACCGCCGGACAAGCTGCGGATTTTAGTCTCCTGCGTGGGGGTCTTGATCCGCATCGAGTCGATGGACCACTGCGTATCTTTTTTCATGCTGGCGTTGCTCAGCATGATGCCGCCTTTGAGGTGGTTCTTCAGGCTGGAGATGACGGTGTTCTCGCGGATGTTCAGGATGCCGAAGATACCGGTCGCGCGGCGTTCCTCGGTCAGCAGGGCAAAGCCGTTCTTGATGCTCTCGCGGGAGTTGCGGTTACGGCAGACTTTGCCGTCCAGCTTGATGGTGCCCTCTTTGCGGGTGGCGACGCCGAAAATATTTTCCAGCGTCTCGGTACGGCCGGAACCGTCCAAGCCGGCCAGGCCGAGAATCTCGCCGCGGCGGGCGTTGAAGGAGACATCCTTGAGCAGCGAATACTTAGCCGTCAGGTGCTCGACTTCCAAGTACACATCGCCGGGGGTGTTGGTCTTGGGCGGGAACTGGTTGCCCAGTTCGCGGCCGACCATCAGCTTGATGATCGTCGGCATGTCGAGTTCTTTTGCCGGTCTGGTGGCGACCCAGGTGCCGTCACGCATGACGGTGATATCGTCACTGATGCGCAGAATCTCGGCCATCTTGTGGCTGATGTAGATGATGCCGACGCCGCGGTCGCGCAGCATGTTGATGATGCGGAACAGATGCTCGACCTCTTCCTCCGTCAGGGAGGAGGTGGGTTCGTCAAAGACGATGACTTTGGAGTTGTACGAGACGGCTTTGGCAATCTCCACCATCTGCCGCTGCGAGACCGGCAGCGTGCTCATGATGCGGCGGGGATCAACGTCGATCTCCAGTTCCTTAAAGACGCGCATCGTCTCGTCGTACATTTTGCGCTCGTCGACCATGACGCCGCCGATCATCGGGTAACGCCCAAGCCAGAGGTTGTCCATAACGCTGCGCTTGAGCGCCTGGTTCAACTCCTGATGCACCATGGCCACGCCGTTTTCCAGCGCTTCCTTACTGCTTTTAAAGCTGACCTCGCGCCCTTCCAGCTGGATGGAGCCTTCGTCCTTGGAGTAGATGCCGAACAAGCACTTCATCAGCGTAGACTTGCCGGCACCGTTTTCGCCCATCAGGGCGTGGACGGTCCCCTTGCGGACGGTGAGCGAGACATGGTCCAGCGCTTTGACGCCGGGGAAGGATTTCGAGATGTCTGTCATTTGCAGCAAGATCTCTTCACCCATGCAGAGCCCTCCTTTTCTTTACAAAATAGGGGGCGGCTGCTGCGCAAGTCAACAGCCGCCCCCTTTGTTACGATGTACGGATATGGAGCGATTCGGTTTTATTCGCCGGTGTACTCCTGATACGGGATGAAGATCTTGTTGTCGAGGCTGTTGGCGGTATCCTTGGTGTAGGAATCGGTGCCGGCCAGCAGGTCCTCGCCGTTGGCAACGTTCTGCGCCAGCAGGGCGATGCACTCGGCCATACCTTCAGCGTCCTGTTTGATGGTGCCGGTCATGTAGCCGGAAGCGATCAGCTGCTTGGCAGAGTCGGTAGCGTCAACGCCGAAGACGGGGATGGTGGTGGTGCCTTCGCCGTTGTTGTAGCCGGCAGCCTGCAGGGCGGTGATGCAACCCTCAGCCATGTTGTCGTTGTTGCAGATGATCAGCTCGATCATGTTGTTGTTGGCGGTGCTGTACTGGCTCAGGTTGGTCTGCATGTATTCCATGGCAGCCTGGGCGCTCCAGGCACCGGTCATATCCAGCTGGTACTTGTCGGCGTTGGAAGAGTCGAAGTAGACGAGCTCGGGCTTGCCGGCTTCGGTCAGGACGGCGTTGGCGTCCTCAACACCGTACTGGGTGCGGTAGATGGCCTCGACGTTGGAAGCGTCGCCCATGAACATCGCGTAGGAGATCTGGCCGTCGCCGTTGAGGTCGACCGCGTCATAGTTCTCCAGCAGGTAGTTGCCGATCATGGCGCCCTGCATGTGGCCGGCTTCGGGGGCATCGGTGCCGACGAAGGCGATGTTCTCACGCGCGCCCAGCACAGCGCCGGCGTTGTCGTCCTCTTCAACCGCACGGTTGAAGAAGATGACGGGGATGCCGGCGGCCTCGGCCTTGTCGCAGATCGAGTTGGCGACGTCAGAGGAACCGGAAGTGACCTGGTTGACGATCAGCAGGTCGGTGCCGTTGGAGATCGCGGTGTCGATGTACTCGTTCTGGGTGGTCTGGCTGTTGTTGGAGTCATAGTCGGTGAAGTTGATGCCGGCCGCAGTCAGGTCCTCGTCCAGGGCGGTACGCACGCTGGAGATGTAGGTGTCGGAATAGGCGTAGTACAGAACCGTAGCGTTGAAATCGCCGGTAGCGGCAGCAGCTTCGTCGCCGGTGGTTTCTTCAGCGGCAGCGGACTCTGCGGTATCGGTGGAGGCGCTCTCCGTAGAGGTAGCAGCGGACTCACTGGTGGTGCCGCCGCAGGCAGCCAGGCTCAAAGCCATCGCGGCCGCCATGCCCAATGCAAGTGCTTTTCTCATAGTTTTTCTCCTTTGCTTTACGGTTTAGTGGGCGCACATCGGTGCCCACCTGACACTATTAATAGTAAAAGAAAAATGCTTCAAAAACAAGGGGAAATTTTACCGAAACTGGTGTGAAAAAATTATCCATTTGGAACAACATGCAAAAAACTTTGCGTCGCATATTGTGCACCATGCACAAAAACATTGACAAAATTGTATGCTTCGACGAAATAGCAAGCCCGTTTTATGGCGCGTCGCGGGCATTCTTTTCAGAAAAATCAAAAAGCGTCCGCCGCACACGCAACAGTGCAGGGGAGGGGACTTTCGCCATGCCTTGCGGTGATTTTTTTGAGTTTTGATGCCGCAAAACGACCTGTAAAGTAAAATTGCATTACACCGCGTCGAAAGGGCGCTGCGCGCCGTCCGCGAAGCCCAGTAGCGTGAGAAGACAAACAGGGTAGCGGTGAAAAGGCAGCCCTCTATCTGCACCTGCAACGAACGGAACCGCATGGTGTCCAGCAGCATTGCCAAAGCCAAAGAGTTGACCAATTCTACCTGCGATTCTTTGGGGATTTTGGCACTTGAAACGGTCGGGAACAAGAGTGTAGACTATGTGTACAACGAGTTGAAAGCATACGTATGGTCGATCATGACACGATTTTTCTGGAATGCAGTATATTGCAGCACAGATGCGGCCGGGAGGTTGGTATATGAATATCTTATTCCATACGATTTGTGAGAGGGGCCGCAGGATCATGGCGCCTCTTAAAGTGCTATTTATATTCGGTTGGATCGTCCTGTCGTTCATTCTACTGCAAATCGGGATCACGAATTCCCATAGGATGGGGGAAAGCGAGCAGCAGGCCGTCACAGCGCTGGAAAAGCTCGTCATCGGGATCAGGGAGGACGGCACGGTCCGGCTGGTCACGGCCACTCTTGGCAACCAAGTTCGCTCTGTTGATCGGTATCCATTAGAGAGTGGTGTAACCGACCTGCCGGATTCATTACCGGTAACGGAGCAAACCCGGATACGGTATCCCTGGGCCGTTGCGGTCAGTCAGGGTAAGCTCTTTGTCTTTGATTTGCGGTCGATCGTTGCGGAAAACACACCTTGTCAAGCGGTCTGCGATCGTCAAAAACTGTATATTGCCTATGTGGATGGAGAAACCGCCTCGATCGCCATCGTGGATTTCTCGGATGGCATCCCTCCAGTACAGATTGAAAAGGGATTTCCAAAGCAAATTGCAGAATTGCCATACAAGTTTGCTGTGACATCGGACGGCATACACTATCTTCAGGCAAGGCGCAAGGACGAAGATCGATACCCCATACAATGCTTGACCGATCATGGCGTGACGATAGAAAATGTGCCGTACATTTTTACTGGAAATGGCAGACTGTATGCAGCTGCATTTACTGGCCTAATGATGAAAGAGCAATCAGCGTTCGTAAAGTTGGTTCCATGGAGTAGATTGCGGGAGGTCAATTGGTACTTTTCATCGGTAGAACCAAGTGTGCAATTCATCAATGATCGGTATCTTTACTTCAAGTGTTCAACAGAATTGCCGGTTTGCCGCACGATATCTTATTACGTGGTCGTCGACACAAAAAACTGTACGTGGTGTACCATAGATTACGGTAATCCTAGGAGTGATTTATATGATAAGTTGTATAATTGATCGCTGGAGAGTAGCCTACAGTAAAGTCAATCCATGATATAAGACAGGGCTCACAAGAATGATTCGGAGCCCTGTCTTGTTTTGTAAAACAATATATTTAAGCATTTCACTACACGGATTTACGATCGATACCTGCAACCGGGCCCCGGCAGGATAATTGGCCCCCTTGCTTCTCGGGGGATAGCGCACAGCGGCGAGTGTCCGGGGCTATGTATTAGCCACAACAAACTTGCCGAGTACATGAATTGGCACATATGAATGGCATGCGAAAGGATTGGTTGAAGAAGCCTATGTAAAAACACTGGCCGAATCAAGCAAAGCAAACGCGGCTGACGCGCAAGAAGAAACCGCACGGCTGTACGGCTGGTGCACAAAAGCAGCGCGCACACAGGCTTGCAAATAGTCAAAACAAAGCGGTCGAATACCGGATCATCACAGCGCCGCCAGATACAGCCGCGCGGCGCAAGATATCCAGCCCAGGAGAGGGATGTTTTGCGAAAGGCATAATTTCGCTAAATGTAAATTTAGCGAAATATAGGGGAGCGATTTACGAAGGAACAACCCTGTGGAAAACCCTCCATTGACGTGAAAAACCGCTTTGCATGATTATGCAGCGGTATACAAGGCGTGTACAAATTGTATTTTGCATTTGCAGTCTAATCTTTATAGGTTTGTGAAAAATTGACATACGACCACCCGGCGTGCTTTAATAAATAAGGATAAAGGAAAACGCGCCTGCATTGACACAGGCGCGCGAAACGGACCACTTTTTGAGGTGTTCATTTTGAGCAGTTATATTGATGTAGTCAACCCGGAGCGGCACGCCCCCTACCTGGATATCCCTGACGACGTCGTCGAGTATCTCCACTACCTGGATTTTGTCAAGCTGCGTTCCCCGCGTACCGTCAACGGCTATTACCTGGACCTGCGCAGTTTTTTCCGCTTTATGATGGTCCAATGGCATCGCGCCCAGGACGATACGCCGCCGGAACAGATCGACCTTACCAAAATCACAACGCGGGATATCGCGGGCATCTCCAAACGGGATATTTTTGCCTTTTTGGACCATGCGCGCAGCGCCAGCAACGGCCCCAAAGCGCGGGCGCGCAAGCTCAGCGCGTTAAAGGGCTTTTTTGGGTATCTGTGCACGCAGGTCAACAAAATCCCGCAAAACCCAACGGAAAACGTAACGCTGGGCACACCGAAAAATGCCTTGCCCAAATACCTGACGGTCTCGGAAAGCCTGGATTTGTTAAATAATATACAAAGTAACTTCTACGAGCGCGATTTCTGCATCATAACGCTGTTTTTAAACTGCGGCATGCGCCTGGCGGAGCTGGTGAGCATCAATATGCGCGATTTCCGCGACGATACCATCCGCATCACCGGCAAAGGCGGCAAAGAACGGCTCGTCTACCTCAACGACGCCTGCAAGCAGGCGCTGGACCCCTACTGCAAAGCCCGTGCGGCGCTGCCCCATTTGCAGGACCGCGACGCGCTGTTTGTCTCGAAGTCCGGCAAGCGATTGACCGCCCGCCGTGTAGAACAGATCGTGGAACGATGCCTGCAAAGCGCCGGGTTGAGCGAGCGCGGGTTTTCGCCCCACAAACTGCGCCACACCGCCGCCACGCTGATGTACCAGGGCGGCGTCGATATGCTGGCACTCAAAGAGATTCTGGGGCACGAGAATGTTTCGACCACGCAAATCTACACCCATATCAACCAGCAGCAGCTGCGCGACGCGGTGCAGGCCTCCCCTCTTGCCGGGCAGAAGTTTATTGCGCAAAAGCCATCATCCGCCCAAGCGGGCAGCGAAAGCCCCGAGGGCGCTGAAGACGACACTGAATAAACCGGCGCACAGCAGTGCGACGCCAAACCGGACACCCAAACGGCGGGCGGCAGCGTGCAGTTGCCCGCGCGGCGCACCGCCTAAAAAAACGCTTTGGAACAACCCGCCGCTGAGCTGCGCCGCGTACCCGGCCAGCCACAGGCAAAGGAAAAACAGGCACAGCGCCGGCAGGTACGCCCAGACCCAGTACCGCAAAAGGCCCGCGACCCCACTTTGTTGCAGGATGTTGGCGGCGCAAAGGCCCCAAAACAGCCCTTTGGCGACAAAAAACAGCCCCAGAAGCACAGGCCCAGCCGTAAAAAAACCGCATAGCAGTACAAAAAACAACTGCAAAAAGGCCGCCGCCAGCTGGTCAAGGCACAGCGGTCCCCAAGCCGAAAAGTGTTCGGCCTGGCTGTAATACGCGGCCAGCTGCTGCCCCAAACCTGTCTGCCCGGCGCGGCCGGCCCACAGCCCCGGCAGATACCCGGTTAGCAGCGCCCCCGCAAAAAGCAGGCGTACTCCAGTTGCGCCGCGCCCTTCCTTGGGCAGACGCGGCGGCCTGTGTGCGGCAGGCGCAGCCGGGCGCCGCGGCGACGGGAACGGCCGCGCAGAAGTGGCGGCGCGCATCACGACCCCGCCCGCACGGCGGCCAGCGCGCCGCCGGCTGTACCGCTGAACAGCAGCGCCAGGGGCAGCATCAACGCGCCACCGTCAAGTGGAACGCTGCCGTTTACCGCACACGTTGCCGCCAGCTGGCATGCCGCATAAAACGCGCCGCAGTACAAACCGCACAGCAGCATCCGGCGGCCGATCTGTTTGGCAAGCAGCCAGCCCGAAAAAAGCACCCCGGCAGCGGCCGCTGCGCAGGCCAGCGGCCGCACCAGCGTCAGCGGTACCGGCGCATGCGCCAGCAGCAGCGCAAACAGCGCCAACAACAACAGGCAGACGCCTATACCGCCCGCAAAAGCAGCGGCAGCCGCCCGCAGCAACACCGTACCGCCGCTTTCGGTGCGGTGTGCGCTGTGCCGCGCTGCGCCTTTGCGTGTGCGCGGCCGGTAAATCTTGGTTTTTTCTGACATAACAAACGCCCCCTTGCACAGTACACACTATGCAAGGGGGCGTTTTGGTATGCTGTTATGGCCTGCCGCTTATTTCTTGCCGGCGTCCGCCTTTTTGGCGTCGCCGGTATCCAGCTTCTCAACGCTGGAAATGGCCGAACGGCGGAAACGGATTTTGGTGCGGTCGCTGCCGGTCTCCACCACGATGGTGTCGTCTTTTTCGCTGATGGCAAACACGATGCCGACGATGCCGCCGATGGTCGCAACTTTATCGCCGATCTCGATGGAGTTGCGCATCGCGGCGTCCTTTTTGTCCTGGCGCTTCTGCGGGATATAGATAATCAGGACCATAAAGACGATGATCAAAAGCATCGGCAGCATGGTGACAAGCATTTCGCCGGTGGTAGCGGTCTGGGTAGTCAGAAACTGGATCATAGCGGGTATACTCCTTAAATTTAACGATTTTCCTTATTATATCGAATTTTCCGCCCCAACGCAAGCGTTTTGCGGCAAATTCCAGGTTCAGATGCGCGTGTCGAGCCGGTGGACATAGGCGTCGTGGAACTGTTGGAAGGTGCCATTGTCCAGCGCTTCGCGGATGCGCTCCATCAGGCGGTTGTAGAAGTAGAGGTTGTGCATCACGGCCAGGCGCATGCCCAGCATCTCGTCGGCCTTTTGCAGGTGGCGGATGTATGCGCGGGAGAAATTGCGGCACACCGGGCAGTCGCAGTGCGGATCAATGGGCTGTTCGTCGCGCTCATACTTGAGATTTTTGATATTAATGATGCCGTCCCAGGTGAACAGATGCCCGTGGCGCGCGTTGCGGCTGGGCATGACGCAGTCAAACAGGTCGACGCCGCGGTAGACGGCTTCGATGATGTTGCCGGGCGTACCGACGCCCATCAGGTAGCGAATCTTGTCTTTGGGGGCGTGGGGTTCCACGGCGGAAATGATCTCATACATCACCTCGGCCGGTTCCCCCACCGCCAGCCCGCCGATGGCATAGCCGTCGAGGTCGTACTCAGCGATCTGTTTCATGTGCTCGACGCGCAGGTCGGCAAACGTACAGCCCTGGTTGATGCCAAACAGCAGCTGGTCGGGGTTGACGGCCTTGCCCTCGCGCTTTAAGCGCGCCATCTCGTCTTTGCAGCGCAGCAGCCAGCGGGCCGTGCGCGCGCAGCTGTTTTTGGCGTACTCATAGGTGGCGGGGTTTTCGACGCACTCGTCAAACGCCATCGCAATGGTGGAGCCGAGGTTTGCCTGAATCTGCATGCTCTGTTCCGGCCCCATAAAGATGCGGTGACCGTCGAGGTGCGAGTTGAACGTGACGCCCTCCTCGGTGATCTGGCGCAGCTTGGCCAGGCTGAACACCTGGAACCCCCCGCTGTCGGTCAGGATCGGGCCGTCCCAGCGGGTGAACTTGTGCAGGCCGCCCATATCCGCCACGACCTGGTCGCCGGGGCGCAGATGCAGGTGGTAGGTATTGCACAGCATGACCTGGGCGCGGATGTCTTTGAGGTCCAGCGCCGAGAGCCCGCCTTTGATGGCGGCGGCGGTGGCCACGTTTTGGAAGGCGGGCGTCTGCACGGTGCCATGCACGGTGACAAACTCGCCGCGGCGGGCAGCGCCCTCTTGTTTGAGCAAACGGTAAGGCATAGAAGTCTCCCCTGTTGTTCGTTGGTCGTTCGGTCGTATCGGGCCGCCTGCGCAGCGCCCCATGGGCAAAGTCACAGAATCAGCATCGCGTCGCCGAAACTGAAAAAGCGGTATTTTTCCTGCACGGCAACTTTGTAGGCGGCCATCGTCTTTTCGTAGCCGTAAAAAGCCGAGATCAGCATAATGAGCGTGCTTTCCGGCAGGTGGAAGTTGGTAATCAAGCCGTCGATGGCGTGCAGTTCGATGCCGGGGTAGATAAAGATATCGGTGTTGCCGCTGCAGGGCACGATCTTACCGTATTGGGCCCACACGGCTTCCAGCGTGCGGCAGCTGGTGGTGCCCACGGCAATGACGCGGTGGCCGGCGGCCCGCGTGGCGTTGATGGCGGCGGCCGTCTCCTCGCTGACGGAATACCACTCGCTGTGCATCTGGTGGTCTGTGATCTCCTCCTCGCTGACGGGGCGGAAGGTCCCGAGGCCCACGTGCAACGTCACTTCGGCGATCTGCACGCCGTTTTGGCGCAGCGTGTCCAGCAGCTCGGGGGTAAAATGCAGCCCGGCCGTCGGCGCGGCGGCGCTGCCCAGTTCTTTGGCGTAGACGGTCTGGTACTGGCTTTGATCCTCCAGCTGTTTGGTGATGTAGGGCGGCAGCGGCATTTGGCCAAAGGCGTCCAGCTTCTCGTACAGCGTCTCGGTATCGTAGGTAAAAGTGACGAGCTTGTTGCCGTCAGGGCGGGTTTCGTCCACTACGGCCTTCAGCGTGCCGTCGCCAAACGTGATTTCGGTGCCGGTGTGCAGGCGTTTGCCGGGGCGGGCCAGGCACTCCCAGCTATCCCCCTTGACCTGGCGCAGCAGCAGCAGTTCGCATACCGCGCCGGTGGGCACCTTGGTGCCCAGCAGGCGGGCCGGCAGGACTTTGGAGTTGTTGACGACAAGCAGGTCGCCTTTCTCAAGATACTGCGGCAGGTCGTGGAACACCGCGTGGCGGATCGCGTCGCTGTGGCGGTCCAGCACCATCAGGCGCGCGGCGTCCCGCGGCTCGGCCGGTTCCTGGGCGATGAGCTCTTTGGGCAGGTCATACCAAAAATCTTTTTTCAGCATGGGTTTTCATCCTTTTAACATTGACAATCCCGCAGCGGGATACTATAATAAACGCAACACAGAGGCGCGAAGCGCATCAGTACCTTGCTTTTACAACGCCCAGCCGGGGCAATGGGGCAAGCGAAAGGGTTCTTCGCCGAAGGCGGTACGCGGCACGTACCGGCCTGGGCCCGCGGCCGAACAGGCGCGGGACTGTCACACCTGCGGTGTGTTGCGCTGTGTGCATGCAATATGATATTATATTGCATTTTGTGCCGGTTTTCAAGCCGGTTTTTTTGTTATCTGTGCAAAATTGTGCACGCAGGTGCGGCATTTGGCATAGAAATAGAACGGGTACCGTGAAAGGCAGGTCTGTAGAATGAGCAAACAGTACAAAGTGGGCGTCATCGGCGCCACCGGCATGGTCGGGCAGCGTTTCGTCACGCTGCTGGCGCATCACCCCTGGTTCCGGCTCACCGCCGTGGCCGCCAGCGCGCGCAGCGCCGGCAAAACGTATGAGGAAGCCGTCGGCAACCGCTGGCTGATGCCCACCCCCATGCCGGAATGCGCCAAAAAGCTCCCCGTGCTCGACGCTTCCCACGTCGAGGAAGTCGCCGCGCAGGTCGATTTCGTGTTCTGCGCCGTCAACATGAAAAAGGAGGAGATCAAAGCGCTGGAGGAAGCCTACGCCAAGGCGGAATGCCCGGTCGTTTCCAACAACAGCGCGCACCGCTTCACCCCCGATGTGCCGATGGTCGTGCCCGAAATCAACGCCGAGCATATTGAGATCATCCCCGCCCAGCGCAAACGCCTGGGCACCCAGCGCGGGTTTATCGCCGTCAAGTCCAACTGCAGCCTGCAGAGCTATGTGCCGGCGCTGCACCCGCTGCGCGGCTACGGTATTACCGACGTGCTGGTGTGCACCTACCAGGCAATCTCCGGCGCGGGCAAGACGTTTGAGACCTTCCCCGAAATTCTGGACAACGTGATCCCCTACATCGGCGGCGAGGAAGAAAAGAGCGAACAGGAGCCGCTGAAGCTGTGGGGCCGTGTCGAGGGCGACCGCATCGTCAACGCCGACGCGCCGCGCATCACGGCGCAGTGCCTGCGTGTGCCGGTGGCGGACGGCCACATGGGCGCGGTGTTCGTGCGGTTTGCCAACAAACCCACGCAGGAAGAAATCCGCAGCGCCTGGGCGGCGTTCCGCGGCCCGGCGCAGGAGCTGGACCTGCCCAGCGCGCCCAAACAGTTCCTGCATTACTTTGAGGAAAACGACCGCCCGCAGCCGAAACTGGACCGCATGATCGAAAACGGCATGGCGGTCAGCATCGGCCGCCTGCGCCCGGATACCCAGTACGACTACAAGTTCGTCTGCCTTTCGCACAACACGCTGCGCGGCGCGGCGGGCGGCGGCGTGCTGCTGGCCGAACTGCTGGCCGCCAAAGGGTATTTTGACTGAACCCGCCAACACGCACATTTGTAAGGAGACGCTGCCATGAAGAAGCCTGTATTTACCGGCGCCGCCGTGGCCATCATCACCCCGATGCACGCCGACGGCCGTGTGAACTATGAGGAACTGGGCCGCATCATTGAGGACCAGATTGCCCACCACACCGACGCCATCGTCATCTGCGGCACCACCGGGGAATCCCCGACGCTGGACCACGACGAACACACTGCGTGCATCCGTTATACCGTGCAGAAAGTCGCGGGCCGTGTGCCGGTCATTGCGGGCACCGGCTCCAACGATACGCGCTACGCCATCCAGCTGTCGCAGCAGGCCCAGCAGGACGGCGCCGACGCACTGCTGCTCGTCACGCCCTATTACAACAAATCCAGCCAGGCGGGCCTGGTCACACACTATACAGCCATCGCCCAGGCGGTGGACCTGCCCTGCATCCTGTACAACGTCCCCAGCCGCACCGGCTGCAACTTGCAGCCGGCCACGCTGGCGCAGCTGGCCAAACTGCCCAACATCAACGCCGTCAAGGAAGCCAGCGGCAACATTGCCCAGGTGTCTGAGATCGCCGCGCTGTGCGGGGAGGAACTGAACATCTACTCCGGCAACGACGACCAGATTGTGCCGTTACTGGCCTTGGGCGGCAAAGGCGTCATCAGCGTTTTGTCCAACGTGGCGCCGCAGTTTACCCATGACCTTTGCGCCAAATGGTTTGTGGGCGACACGGCCGGCAGCCTGGCCATGCAGCTGCAGGCCATGCCGCTGTGCAAGGCGCTGTTTGCCGATGTCAACCCCATCCCCGTCAAGTGGGCTATGAACCGCCTGGGCTGGCAGGCCGGTGCCTGCCGCCTGCCGCTGGTGGAGCCTTCCCCCGCTGTGCAGCAGCAGCTGGAAGCCGCCTTGCGGGAATTTGGACTGCTGAAATAACACGCAGCCGGCCCGCGCGGCTTGCACAGGCCGGCTTTGCGTTAGGTTGCCAAAGAAAGGAACCCGAAAACTATGACGGATATCATTCTACAGGGCATTTACGGCCGCATGGGCCGCGCCCTTGCCGAGAAAATTGCCGCGCGCAGCGATTGCCGCGTCGTGGCCGGCGTCGACCGGGAAGCGGGCCAGGTCGGGGCGGTCCCCGTGTACACCGACTTTGCCCTGCTGCCCTGCCGCGGGGTCATCATTGATTTTTCTTCCCCCGCGGGGGCGGTGGCCGCCGCCCGCTACGGCGCAGAGAACGGCCTGCCCTGCGTGATCTGCTCGACCGGGCTTACCGCAGAGCAGGAAACCGAACTCAAAGCGGCCGGTGCGCGCACCGCGATCTTTCGCAGCGCCAACATGTCGCTGGGTGTCAATGTGCTGATCGAACTGGCGCGGCGTGCCACCCGGATACTGGGCAGCGAATTTGACATCGAGATCGTGGAAAAGCACCACCGCAACAAACTTGACGCCCCCAGCGGCACGGCGCTGATGATTGCCGACGCCATCAATGAAGAAGCCGGCGGCCGCTACGAATATGTCTATGACCGCACCCAGGTGCGCCAAAAGCGCGGCGCGCAGGAACTGGGCATCAGCACGGTGCGCGGCGGCGGCATCGTCGGCGAGCACGAGGTGCTGTTTTGCGGGCCGGAGGAAGTGCTGACGCTGCAACACAGCGCCGGCAGCCGCGGCGTCTTTGCCGACGGCGCGGTCCAGGCGGCGTTGTTCCTGGCCGGGCAGGCCCCCGGGTATTACACGATGCGTGACTTGCTGCACGGGAGACTGTCATGCGTTTAAGAGGAAATGAGATCGCCGCCTGCGTGTTGATTGCGCTGGGCGCGGGCGGCGTATTGACCGGCGCTTTTATGAGCGAGCGGCAGCTGGGCCCCTGGGCGCCCACCCCTACGCCGACGCCTGTAGCCACCCAGGTCCCCACGCCTTCCCCTACGCCGGAACCGACGCCGCTGGTGCAGACGGTGCGGTTTTCGGCAACCGGCGACAACCTGATCCACGACGGCATCTACCTGCAGGCGCGCGACCGCGGCGAGGAGGGCGTCTACGACTTTACCGAAGCCTACGCCCCGATGCGGGAATTTTACCAGCAGTTTGACGTAAACTGGCTCAACCAGGAAACCCTCGTCAACGACGCGTTCGCCCCCAGCGGCTACCCGATGTTCTCAACCCCCGGCGACATTACCGACGCCTTGTACGACCTGGGGTTCCGCGTGTTCAGCGTTTCCAACAACCACAGCTACGACAAAGGGGCCGAGGGGATTGCTTCCTCGCGCGAGCATTGGGCCGCCATGCCGGATGATGTGGCGGTGGCCGGGTTCTATAACCTGGAAACCTGCGACGATTACGTTTACCAGACCGTCAACGGCATCACGTTCGGGTATCTTTCGTATACCGAATACACCAACGGCCTGCCGACGCCCGATGGGTCCGAGTATGGCGTCATCTACCTCGACGACCGCGAGACGATTGCTGCGCAGATCGCTGCCATGCGCCCTAACTGCGACGTGCTCGTCGTCAGCTGCCATTGGGGCGTCGAGGGCAGCCATGAAATGACGGAGTTCCAGACCCAGACCGCCCAGTGGCTGGCCGACCAGGGCGTCGACCTCATTATCGGCACCCACCCGCATGTGACCCAGACAGCCCAGTGGCTGACCGGCGCAAACGGCAACACGGCGTTTGTCGCCTACAGCCTGGGCAATTTTATCAACGCCCAGTCGCAGCCGGACAATATGATCGGCGCGGTGCTGGATATCACCTTCCAGAAAACGACCGCGCCCGACGGCACCGTCACCGTCGAGATGCAAAACCCCAAACTGCACGGCGTCGTGACCCAGTACGAAGCGGGCTACAAAAACATCCGTGTCTACCCCTACCGCGACTATACCGACGAACTGGGCGCTGCGCACGGCAACTTTACGCTGACGCGCGCAGAGATCGAAGAAGTGTTGCGCAGCTCGATCGGCGAGGAATTTCTTACGCTGGAATGACCGCCAAAATTACCAAAAGAAAGGGTGTGTTGCCTGATGTATGGCGTCAGCAAAATCCGCAGCGAGCAGGATATTCTGCTCACCACCTTCCCCGGCGCGCAGTACAGCGCGCAGAGCCTGGCGGAACATCTGGACGTTTTCGCCAAAGCCGGCATCGTCGTGGATATGATCTGCCAGAGCGCCCCGCGCGGCACGGCGGTGGATTTCAGTTTTACGACAAGCTATGAAAATTTCGCCGCCGTGATGAAAGCGCTGCCGGCCGCCGCCAAGGGCAACCCGCCGCTGGTATCGGGCGGTTACAGCAAGATCAACCTGTTTGGCGAGGAAATGGTCACCAGCTGCGGCGTGGCCGCGCGGGCGTTGGGCGCGCTGGCGCAGGCCGGGGTTGAGATCGTGCTGATTACGACGAGCGACCTGGATATCTCGCTGCTGGTGCGCCAGCAGGACGAGGATGCCGCCCTGGAAGCGCTGCACACCGCGTTTGCTGTGTAAGGCAACAACGGGGCCTTGCCCCACACAAAAACGCCCCCGCAGGCCGGAAATGCCCGGTCTGCGGGGGCGTGCAGTTTGTATGTGGTCAGAGATTTTCGGCCGGCTGTGTTGTGGCTTCCCCTGTGGCACCCTTGCGGAACACTTTAGCTGCCAAAAACGGCAGGAAGCACACGCCGTACAGCACAGCGCTGGCGCCGACGTCCGCCCAGGTATAGACCTGGTTGCTGATATCCGCCGTGCCGGCCCAGACCAGGATGCCGTTGTTGTTGAGGTAGTGCAGCAGCACCGGCACCCAGATGTTTTGCCCGCACACTTCATAGCCAAAGGTGAAGAACACCGCCATCGTGATGCAGACAACCAGCTGCGCCGCAATGCTTTGCAGCGAGGTTTCGGGGCTGTAGAAGAAGAGGTTCAGCGGCAGGTGCCACAGCCCCCACAGCACACCCAGCAGCAGCACGCCGCGCCGCTTGCCAAAGCGCTGCTGCAATACCGGCGTCAGGTAGTAGCGCCAACCGTATTCCTCGCCAAAAAAGGGCAAAAAGGCGAGGAAGAAATTCAGCGGCAAAACCAGCAGGTTGACCCACGGCACAAACGTCTGCCAGTAGGCCAGATACTCGGCCCAGTATTCGGCCCCGCTCATAGCCGCGGAAAGGAACATCATCCCGGTTTTAAGCGCCAGGAACAGCGCACAGACCCCCAGCGCCGCCAGCAGTTTGCCGCGCCAGCGCAGACCATAGGCGGCGCGCTTTTCTTTCTTTTCAGTCAGCAGCAATACCCAGCCCAGCACCGACGCCGCTATCACCACGATGTTGACGGCCAGCAGCCAGCTTTGCGACGGCATCATGACCGAGAGGATGCTGCACACCATGCAAACGACCGTCGATACAATGTGCAGCGCGTAAAAGCGCAGGGGCAGGCCGGGGCGGCGCGCCAGCAGGTATGCCAGCATCACGCCGGCCGCGGGGTACAGCATCTGCGCGTTGGCAAACAGGCTCGTATCCTGCCCGGCGCGCTGGGCAAACGCCAGTGGAACGCCCATCAGGTACGGTACTGCAAATGCGACAAGCAGGAACGTCGTCAGTTCCCGGCGGGTGGTTTTTGTGTCATTCATCTTCATTCTCCTCCTCCGGTTCATCCAGTGTTTTGCGGCGCTTCATCGTCAGCATCATGCACCACTGCAGGGCCGCGAAGCCGAGCAGGCCGCTGAAAACAGCCACGCACAGCGCCTCCGGCCAGTACCCGTTGCGCGCAAAGGTAAAAATGCCCACGACCACCGCCGCGGCAAAAGCGCACAGAAAGTTGGTACCCGCCGTAGCCGTCAGGTGCCGCTCCCACAGGCCGTGGCGGATATACTCCACCAGCAGATACAGCGCCCCGACCACCAGGACGATGCCCTCCCCCAGGATCTGTTCCTGCCCGGCCCCCATGCCGGTCTGGATCACCAGCGCCGCCGTGAGCCCAAAGAAAAACACGTGGCAGCCGCGGCTTTCGATCTTGCACATCGTCTGCTCCTGCATTTCATCCAGCAGGTTCTTTTTGCTGAAAACGTTCAGTTTCATCGCTTACCCCTCCCAGAACAGCTCGTCCAGCGTTTTGCCCAGCACTTTGCAGATGCTGCGGCACAGCTGGATCGTGGGGTTATACTCCCCTTTTTCAATGGCGTTGATGGTCTGGCGGGATACCCCCACCGCCTGCGCCAGCGCGCCCTGGGTCATGTCTTTTTCGGCCCGGGCGGCCTTCATTTTCAGGTTTTTTGCCATAGCGCCCGCCTCACATCCGCAAATGGTTGGCTGCCGCCGCTGCGGCCATCGAAAGCCAGAATCCCTGCTGACCTTTGTTCTTACGGTTCCAGATCGCTTTCCATTTTTCCATCGCAGTGTTCCTCCCCGCGTATTGTCGTCAGCCTTTCGCTGTGTCTACAGCATAGCACGCGCCTTACAATTTGTCAAGTATATATTACAATTTGTAAGGCGAAAATCTTTGCCGCCTTGCAGGCAGGGCGGCAGCTGTGGTATGATACAGGTAACGTTTGCGGGCGTGCAGCCCGCGCAACATCGCACATTGCAAAGGATGGTTTCCCCATGCGATACGGTTTTCTTCGCTGTGCGGCCGCCAGCCCGGCCCTGCGGGTGGCGGACTGCGACTATAACGCCGCCCAGATCCTTGCGGCCATGCGTAAAGCGGCGGACGGCGGCGCGCAGTTGCTCTGCCTGCCGGAACTGTGCCTGACCGGCTATACCTGCAGCGACCTGTTTTTGCAGGAAACGCTCTGCCGCGGGGCCGAGGACGCACTGCGCCGCATCGTGCAGGCCAGCGCCGACAGCCCGCTGGTGGTGCTGGTGGGCCTGCCGGTGCGCCACAACGGCAAGCTGTACAACTGTGCGGCCGTCGTCTGCGACGGCAAGCTGCTGGGGCTGGTACCGAAAACGCACCTGCCCAACTACGGCGAGTTTTACGAAAAGCGCCATTTTGTGCCGGGCATGGAAACGCCGGAGCCCCTCACGCTGGCCGGGCAGCAAACGCAGATCGGCACAAAAATGCTGTTTGCCTGCCAGACGATGCCGGAGTTTGTGCTGAGCGTAGAGGTCTGCGAAGATTTGTGGGCCCCCGTGCCGCCCAGCTGCGCCCATGCGCTGGCCGGGGCCACCGTCGTGTGCAACCTTTCGGCCAGCGACGAGACCGTTGGCAAGGCGGACTACCGCCGCGCGCTGGCAGCCGGACAGAGCGGCCGGCTGCTGTGCGGCTATGTGTACGCCGACGCCGGCCACGGCGAAAGCACGACCGATATGACCTTTGCAGGGCACGACCTGATCGCCGAGAACGGCACCCTGCTGGCCGAAGCCACACCCTTTGGCAGCGGCTGGGCCGCAACGGAACTGGACCTGGACCGCATGGTGCAGGAGCGCATGCGCAACACGACGTTTACGCCGCAGCCGGGCGGCTACACGGTGGTACCGTTTACGCTGCCGCTGGTAGAAGTGCCGTTGACGCGCGCGGTCTCCCCCACGCCGTTTGTGCCGCAAAACGACGCCGCCCGCGCCGAACGCTGCGAGCTGATTTTGCGCATCCAGGCCGAAGGGCTTGCCAAACGCATGGAGCACACCCGCGCCGCCTGCGCGGTGGTGGGCATCTCGGGCGGGCTGGACAGCTGCCTGGCCCTGCTGGCGGCTGTGCGCGCCTGCCGTGTGCTGGGGCGCGACGCCCAAGACATTGTCGCCATCACAATGCCCTGCTTTGGCACGACGCGGCGCACGCGCTCCAATGCTGAAATCTTGTGCGAAGCGCTGGGCGTCACGTTTTTGGAGATCAACATCACCGATACCGTCACCCGGCATTTTGCCGACATCGGCCAGGACCCCGCCACCTACGATGTGACGTTTGAGAACTGCCAGGCCCGTGTGCGCACGCTGGAACTGATGGACTACGCCAACAAACACGGCGGGTTCGTCATTGGCACCGGCGATTTGAGCGAGCTGGCGCTGGGCTGGGCCACCTACAACGGCGACCACATGAGCATGTACGGCGTCAACGCCGGGGTACCCAAGACGCTGGTACGCCACATTGTGCGCTATGTGGCCGACACCTGCGGCAACGAGCCCCTTCGCCGTGTGCTGTTGGATATTCTGGACACACCGGTCAGCCCTGAACTGCTGCCCACCGCCGCAGACGGCAGCATCGCCCAACAGACCGAGCAGCTTGTCGGCCCGTATGAACTGCACGATTTTTACCTCTACTATGTGCTGCGTTTCGGCTTTGGCCCCGCCAAAATCTACCGCCTGGCGCGCGCGGCGTTTGCCGGGAAATACGCCCCCGACGTGCTGCTGCACTGGCTGCGGAACTTCTACCGCCGCTTTTTTGCGCAGCAGTTCAAGCGCAGCTGCCTGCCGGACGGCCCCAAAGTCGGTTCGGTCACGCTCTCCCCGCGCGGCGACTGGCGCATGCCCAGCGACGCCTGCAACGCGCTGTGGATGGCGGAGCTGGAACAGATCGCCCCCTAAAGCACTCATGTAAAGCAAAAGAGCTTGCCAGCGTCATCTGGCAAGCTCTTTTGTCGTGCAGGGCTCTTTGTGCTGCGCACAGGAAGCGCTCGTTTTAAAACTCGATGCCCGGCCGGGCGGCGACGCCCTTGTCATAGGGGTGGCGCTCGGCGCGCAGTTCGGTGCTGTAATCGGCGCATTGCCGCATCCAGGCAGCCGGGTCACGCCCTGTCAGCACAACATCCCCCTGCGCCGCAGCGATAGCCTGCCGCAGCAGCGTTTCGTCCAGCAGGCCGGCCGCGCAGATGCCGCAGGCTTCGTCCAGGATCAGCAAATCGCAGGGCCGCTCGGTAGCGCGGCGCAGCAGTTCCCCGGCCTGCGCGCGGGTGTGCAGGCGGTCCGTTTCGTCCATCTGCCAGGTGAACCGGGCGCATGGCGCGGTGAATACCACGGCCCCCAGCGTACGCAGGGGCGCTATTTCCCCACTGCTACCGTCCTTTAAAAACTGCACGACGGTGACGCGCAGCCCATGCCCCAGCGCGCGCAACGCCAGGCCCATGGCCGCTGTGGTTTTGCCTTTGCCGTCGCCCCAGTACAGGTGGATCATGTCTTGCTCCTTTCCCGTAATAGAGAAAGCGCGTCGCAGGCAACGCGGCGCGCTTTCGTTGTGGGTTGGGGGTCAGTCCTCCGGCGTGTCGTCCTTGGGGATGGCGATGTTGAGCAGGAACGCCACCAGGAAGGACACCACCAGCGAGCTGCCGAAAATGTTCTGGAACAGCTGCGGCGCAAACTGCAGGATTTCGGGCGCAGCGTCGATGCCCAGGCCCAGCGCCAGCGAGATGCCGACGATCATGCGGTTGCGGTAGTTGAGCGGCTGCTCTTTAAGCAGCTGGATGCCGGACATCGTGATGGCCGCAAACACCGTGACGGTAGCGCCGCCCAAAACCGGCTGCGGGATGGTCGCCATCAGGCCGCTGAATTTGGGGAAGATGCCGGCCAGCAGCATGATAACGCCCACCATCGTGAACACACGGCGGGAGACGACCTTGGTGGTGCAGATCAGGCCGACGTTCTGGCTGTAGGGGTCGGTGGGCAGGCCGCCGATGCAGGCGCCGATCATGCCGCAGATGCCCTGCCCTTTGATGGCGCCGCCCAGCTCCTGGTCGGTGGCTTCCCGGCCAAAACCGCCCATGGCGGTGGAAGAAACGTCACCGATGGTCTGCACGGCCTGCACCATGTACATCAGGATCATCATCAAAATGGCGTCGACATGAAATTCCATGCCGAAGTGGAACGGAACCGGCAGCGAGAACCAGGCCGCCGTGCCCAGGCTGGAGAAATCCACGACACCGCCCATAGCCAGCGCCAGCACGTAACCGAAAATAATGCCGATGAGCATGCCGGAAGCTTTGAGCAGCCCTTTGCCGAAGAAGTTGCAGGCCAGCGTGACGAGCAGCGTCAGGATGGCCAGCACCCAGAACTTGGGCGAGCCGAAGGTGCCGTCAGCCAGCGCCGCACTGCCGCCGCCGATGTAGTTGATGGCGGTGCTGTACAGCGAAAGGCCGATGCTGATGACAACGGTGCCGCTGACGATGGGCGGGAAGAACGGCCGCAGCTTGCCGATAAACATGCCGATGAAGATCGAGACGAAACCGGCGACGAGCTGGGAACCGAAGATGGCCGCAATGCCATACTGCGTGCCGATGATGGTCAGGATCGGCATATAGGCGAACGCAACGCCCATGACGTTGGGCATTTTCATGCCGAAGCCGAACACCGGGAACAGCTGCAGCAGCGTGGTGATACCGCCGATAATCATGGCGGCCTGCGTCAGCATGATCTGATCTTCGGCCGAAAGGCCGCAGGTCCCGGCGATGAGCATGGGCGGCGTGATGTTGCCGATGAGCATGGCCAGCACATGCTGCAGCGCCTGCGGGAACGCGATCCCCCAGGAGGGTTTGCCTTCGAACCGCAGCAGTTCGGCGTTGGTTTGGGTGGTTTGGGTCATTTCCATTTCCTCTCTTTCCAAAAACGTACTCCCAATACAGAGCATAGTATAGCGAATTATGCGGTTTTGCGCAAGACACGATCTGGCAGATTTTTGTTCATTTTCGGCAAAATTTGCGCCATTTCGGGTTTGTGGCCGGCTCTATGGCAACAAACAACCCCCGCAACTTTCCGTTGTGGGGGCTGTTATAGGGTGAACGGGGATTTCCCGGGGTGTCAGGGCAGAAACTGCGCGGGCGTCACGCGGTTGCGGAACGCCTTATGCGCAACACGCGCTTGCGCTTACTTCGCCTTGACAGCGGGCTGGTACTCGGCAGGCAGGTCCTCGACCTTGGTCCACTTGGCCATGGCTTCCTCTTTGGACATGCCCTCGGCGATGGCGTCGCGGCGGCAGGCGTTGATGGCCTGGATTTCCTTCATGCGGGCGCCGGTCAGCGGGTAGTTCTTCATCGCCAGCAGCGTGGCCGCCCAGGCGACCATGGGGATGACGCAGAACAGCACGATGACCACGCCGTTCATGCCGGGCACAAACGGGTCGTACTGGGTGGGCAGGCCGTCGATGCCGATGGCGGCGACGGCGATGCCGACGACGGTGGCGGACAGGCTGGAGACCAGCTTATCGACCAGGCTGAACAGCGTACCCATGATGCCGGGGATGTAGTTGCCCGAACGGAAAGTCTCGTAGTCGGAACAGTCGGCCACCATGGGGATGGGCATATCGGCAGTGGCGTAGTAAGCGCCGTAGCCGATGCCGAAGAACAGGATGAAGGCGATGGTGTAGGGGTTGATGGTCAGGTGGAAACCGCCTTCCGTCGAGTAGATCGAGAACATGAAGTTCGGGTCGTTGGGGTTCCACAGGAACAGCAACACCAGAACGCCGATGTACATGATAAACGCGATGGCAACGTAGCGCAGCAGGCTGGCCTTCTGGCCCAGCTTCTGGCTGGTGCGCACCGTCAGCAGGAAGAACGGGACGCTGAACACATAGCCCAGCACCATCATGGGCAGATACAGCGTATCATAGTTGCCCATCATGCAGCCGTACAGCATGCAGAGAACGGTAGTGTTGGTGGCGATGGACAGCGCCAGCTTGCAGCCGGCGCCGGCGACCATCAGGCGCTGCATGGGGTTGTTGGCCTTGATGATGGCGACGTACTCGCTGATCTTGACCTTCTCGCCGCTGCTGTCGCCGCCCAGGCCGAAGTACTTGGTCTGGTCTTTCTCCCAGATGCCGATGATGGCCAGAATGGTCAGGGCGATGGAGATGACGATGCCGACGGGGGCAAACACGGCGTAGAACTCGGTAGCGCCGTAACCGGCGTCAAAGCCGGAGGCGATGATAGGGGCCGAGAACTGCATGACGCCCATGCCCACCAGGCTGCCCACCGTGTTGAAGATGGTGAACAGCGGGCGCTGGTTGGGGTCGTTGGTCAAAACGGTCTGGCCGGCGCGGGTGACGGAGGTCTGGAAGGTATAACCGATGACCCAGACCGCGTACAGCAGCACGAACATCGCGTAGCGCATCGCCATCATGTTTTCGGGGATGAACGGCGTAGCGATGTAGAGCAGCAGCACGCTGACCGCCATGATGGCGTTGCCAATGACCATGAACGGCCGGAACTTGCCGAATTTACCGTCGGTGCGGTCCATCAAAGCGCCGATGATGGGGTCGGTGATGGCGTCAAAAACGCGCATGGCCGTGACCATGATGGAGGCAAACACGGTGCCCAGCAAAAGCACGCGGTTGCCGAACGTGGCCACATAGGACAGGATCAGGACATAGTAGACGTTGGTCGCGCCGTTGTTCAGCGGGAACAAGACCAGCTGGTACAGCTTGGCGCGGTTTACACTGCCGCCATGCCCGGAAGCTGCGGCGTTGGTTTCGCTCATAAGCATTCTCCTTTTTCCTTGAGAATTGGCTGGTTTTCGCCAGCTTTGGCACATCGGAACGAACATCAAACGATGCCGCCACAAGCGGATGCGCCTGCGCTTTTGCCCCGGTGTGCCCCATATCAGGGGACCCCGCCCCGGCGGGGGCGGGGTCCCTTGTTCCGTTTGGGGCGCGGGCGCGGCCTGCCCTGCCATGAGGACGCGGCCAGCTTACCCGCCAGGAAGGGAGAGGGTCGCTGTCAGGCAGCCGGTTTTTCCGCGGCGGCCTTGGTGCTGTTCCAGAAACTGCTGATGATCAGCAGCACGCACGCGACCACCAGGCAGACCGTGCAGCCGACGACGACATAGAAGATGTTCCAGCCTACGGTGTTGCCGGCGTTGTAAGAGAACAGACCGGCGATGAGCATGATACGCTGCAGCAGGCACTGCCCGTACACGTAGCTGAACAGGGCGATGGCAGCCAGCACGCCGATGGCGGTAACGGGGTTGTGGTCGCCCATGCTGGCGGGGGCCAGCATAGCCGCGATCACCAGCACCACGCCGACGACGCCGGCGCCGATCACCAGGGGCATATTGGCAAGTGCATTATCGGTGCTGATCATGCTGCTGTAAGCAGCCAGCGCCACGCCGATGGCGCCCAAAACGGCCGCTACGGCGCTGAGGTAAAAGGCAATCCCCTTTTTCATGTCACACTTCCTCCTTTTTACGGGTGGAGGCCATAACATACATCACCACGCCCAGCAGCAGCACAGCGCCGGAAACGCCGGCCAGCCCGTAGTAGGCGGCACGCCACCAGGTCATCTGGCTCTCGATGTGGGTCGTAGCATTGTAGCGGTTCATCAGATGGCTCTCGCTCCAGGCATAGATGTTCTTGTGCACCGCATCCTTCAGCTTCAGCTGCAGGTTCAGGTCGCCATCGATGAAGTTGGCGTCCAGGCCGCGGCCTTCGATCAGGTTCTGGAACAGGTTGGAGCTTTCCAGCGTGGTCGTGCCGTAGAAGCCGGCCTGGCCACGGGTGTCGAAGCAGGTAGTGCCGGAGTTCAGCACGGCGCTCCACAGGTCAACGTCGTCGTAAATGTCGGTGACCGCATAGCCGATGAAGCCCCACTCGTTGGCCAGGATCTCCGTCATCAAGCCCTCACTGGTCGTGCACTCGATGGAACCGATCTTAGAGAAGGAAGTCATCAGGCCTCGCATACCGGCGTCGTACTCTTCGGTGTCGTACTTGGTAGCCTCAAAGGCGATCTGGTACGCGCGCAGCTCGACCTCACGGGCGCGCTGCTCGGTCATGTAGGGAGAAACACCACCGCGCTCGGATTCCTGGTCGTTGAACGCGAAGTGCTTGGGAGCGGCAACGAGGCCGTAATCCAGCGCGCCGATGGCAAATTCCATCGCCGCCACGCCGGACAGGACAGGATCCTCGGAGTAATACTCACCATTACGGCCGTTGTACGCATGGCGATGGGTGTTCAGGCCGGGGCCCCACAGGATGTTGATGCCGGTGAACAGCGACTCGATGCCGGTGAACTGGCCCAGCTCATACATCAATTCGGGGTTGAAGGTCGAAGCGCCCATGGGGGCGTTGGCAAAGACCTCGGGGTGCCAGTTGCCGTTGGGGTCGCTGGCGGGGATCGCCCACGGGGCGTTGGGGTCTTTGGAGGCGTTGAGGTTGACGGCGATGCCGTTGCCGGCGTTCTCGGTCATGTAGGTCTCGACGGTGCCGATGGAGTCAGCGCCGGGGATGGAGGGACCGCCGAAGGTGAAGATGTACATGGCCTCTTCCAGCGTCAGCTGATCGAGCAGCTGATCCCACTTCGGGTCGTCGTAGGGCACACCGTACATCTCGTAGAAGGAGATGCCGTTGTCCGCGCCCCAGACCACTTCGCTGATGTCGTCACCGGTCTGCAGGGTGTAGGTGTAGCCGTTGAGGTTGTTGATGAGGTCCTCGCTGGTCAGGGTCATGGCATCATAGGTCTTGGGGAAGGTGCCGGCCCAGTCGGTACGGGACAGGTAGGTGACCTCGCCGGGCTGGTAGTAGTTCCAGTCGGCATAGGGCAGCTGGTTGGAGATCTTGTAACCGGTCTTGGAGACCGAGAACATCGTCTTGGAGATGAAGTTCTCGTCGATCTCGACGGTGCAGGCCTGCTCGGCGTTGCCGGTGCCGGACATCAGCTCGGCGTCCATCTCCTGGGCGGCCATGATGTGGTTCAGCGCATCGTGCGCGCCGTTGCCGACAGAGAAGTAGTAGGTGCCGGGGTCCATGATGTAGGTGCCGGTCGTGCCGTCGCCATTGTCATAGCTCTCGTCATAGCTGGCGATGTACTGCAGATCGACCTTGACGGGCACAACTTCGGAAGCGCCGGGCTCGAGGATCTCGGTCTTTTCAAAGTTCATCAGCTGGATGGCGGATTTCTCGATGCCGCCCGGGGTGTAGGGCGCCTGGCCGTAGATCTGGACCGGGGTCTTGCCGGCCACGTCGCCGACGTTGGTCACCTTGACGTTGAAGGTGGCGTACGCGTTGGGGGCGCCGGTCTCGGGGTCGGTAGAGATCTCAAAGGTGGGCTCGCCCTCGAACTCGTAGGTGAACTCGGTGTAGCTCAGGCCGTAGCCAAAGCCGTAGGCGACCTCGTTGTCGTAGTTCCACTCGGTGTCAGAGCCATACGCGCCGACCGGGCTGGTGGCGTTGCCGTTGCCGGCCACGGCGTCATAGTAGCGGGTCTCGTAGTAGCGGTAGCCAACGTAGATGTCCTCCGCCTCGATGACGTACGCGCCGGGGTTGAAGCCCAGGACGCCGCCGGTACGGGTGATGGTACCCTCGGTGTTGGTGTAGTACATCTTGCCCATGTTCTGCATGGCAGGCGCGGACATGTTGTACGTGGTGAAGATGTCGAACAGGCCGCCGGAGGGGCTGACGCGGCCGCACAGGATGTCGGCCACGCCCAGCATGCCGTAGCAGCCGGGGGCGCCGATCCACAGGATGGCGTCAACGTCTGGGTCGTTCTTCAGCGTGCCGATCTCGACCGAAGCGGAGCTGGAGATCAGCACGATGACCTTGTCGCTGGCTTCTTTGGCCAGTTCGATGGCATCCAGTTCGTTCTGGGTCAGGGACAGCGGCTCGCCATGCTCAAAGCCAAGGCCCTCGGCCACGCCACCGGGCAGGTAGTCGACCTGCTCGCAGCTGGGGCGGGCGATGACAACGATGGCGGCGTCGCCGTACTCGGCAAAGCTGTCTTTGTAGCTGCCGTCGACGGCAGCGATCTCATCCACAGAGGGCTCGCCCGGGTCGTAGACCTCGGCGGCGGGCTCGTTCTCGTAATGGACGTAGGTCTCGCCCAGCTTCTCGTAGATGTCCACCATGGTGGGGTTGATGTTGAAGCCAGCACCCTCGAAATCGAACTCGTCGCCGGTCCACTCACTGATGGTGGCGGAAGGCGCCGCGCCGCGGCTGCCCACCGACCAGGCGATGGTGTTGGCGAAATCGGTGCGGTTCTGGCTCAGGGCCTGCTCCAGGCTGATGTAGGCGCCCTGCGCCTTCACGCCGAAGCTGGAGCCCAGCAGGTTGGAGTGCGAGCGGATGCCCAGCAGCGTGACGTTGGAACCGCTGGACAGCGGCAGAACGCCGTTGTTCTTCAGCAGGACACTGCCCTCGGCGACTTCGCGGCGGTTGAGGTCGATGGCGGCCTCGATCAGCGCCTGAGAGTTGCCGGTGCCGTCCTCATTGAGCAGTTCGGCCGGCGGGGTGAACTTGTCATACAGCGGGTTTTCCTCGTTGTTTTCCGATACCAGAGCCTCGCTGTTCGTGCCCAGGTAGGTGTCGATGGTGGCCGCGTTGGCCTCCAGGGCGCTGCCCAGGATCAAAGACAGGCACATGGTGAAGCACGCGATGCCGCTGACGCCACGCCACACTGCCTTTTTGCGCGATTGTTTCATGGTGTATTGTTTCCTCCTTTATTCTGAAATATACCGTTTATCCCTTGGCTGTGAAAGCGATCCTCCCCTTTCTGTTCCAAATTTATTTAGAGCCAAAAATAGCTTAAACCCAGTTGGCGCTCTGGCTTTTGCCCTTTTGCAGCTTGTAGGCGGGGTTGGGCGCGTCCACTTTGTGGAAAGTCGTCTCGTCGGCCTGGCCGCCGGCTTCCGCGCGGACGGTCACATCGCCGGACAGCGGAATCTCAAAGGTAAAGACCTTCTCCCCTGTCTTTTCGCCCACCGGGCTGCCGTTGGCATACAGCGTGACTTTTTTCTGGTTGGTGTAGACCTTGATGACGGTGGTGCCTTCCTCACGGTCAGCACGGCGGCGGCCGGCGATGTAGACGAACGGCTCATCGCTCCACCATGCTTTGTAGAGGTAGAAAGCATCCTTTTTGGTCTTGCGGTCAAACGTCACCAGGCCCTTGTGGTTCATGCCGGGCTCGCCGCCCTGGTCGCGGGCGTCGGCGGCAAAGTCGAACATATTCCACACATGCGTCGCCCACAGCCAGGGGTGGCGGTCAAAGCAGCGCAGCATGTACTCGTGGTAAATGGCCTGGTAATCCTCGGTATGGTCGCCGCGGCGCGGGTGCAGGCTGTGCAGGTTGGGCATCGCCTCGGCGCCGTACTCGCTGAAGCCCAGCGGGCGGTTGGGGTAGACAAGGTGGAAGAAATCCATCCAAAGGTCGTTGAGGAAGAACCCCGGCACGTACCAGCCCAGGTACAGGTTCCAGCTGACCAGGTCGGTGATGTGAGCCGAGCGGTTGAACGGCCCGCACATGGCGTAGCAGGCCAGCGTCGTCAGGCGGGTGGGATCCAGCTTGTGGCACAGGTCGTTGAGCATGTGGTGGTTGTCCAGCATGTCGGCCTTGTCTTTGGTCGAGATCGTGATCTCGTTGGAGACGCCCCAGCACACGATGCAGGCGTGGTTGTAGTTCTGGGTGATGAGCTCGGTCATCTGGCTGACGGTGTTGTCGCGGCCGTTCGGCATATGCTCGCTGATATAGGGGATCTCGGCCCAGACGACCATACCGGCTTCGTCGCACAGGTCATAGAAGTACTGGTCGTGCTGGTAATGCGCCAGGCGGACGGTGTTGGCGCCAACTTCTTGGATGAGGGCCATATCCTCGTCGTGCATCGCCCTGGTGATGGCGTTGCCCAGGCCCTTGCGGTCCTGATGGCGGGAGACGCCGTGCAGCGGGTAGCACCGGCCGTTGAGCCAGAACCCGCTCTTGGGGTCCACTTTGAAGTCGCGCACGCCAAAACGGGTGCGCACCTCGTCCACCGCCTGGCCGTCCACCGTCAGGGTGGCGACCGCCGTGTAGAGGTAGGGGTCCTTGCGGCCGTCCCACAGGTGCACAGCCGGGATGGTCAGCGTCACATCGGCGCCGCTGCCCTCGGCCACTGGGTGGCCGTCGGCATCCAGCAGCTGCACAGCCACGCTGCCGTTGGCGGCGTTGTGCCAGGTCTCGACCTGGACGGTGCCGCTCTTGTAATCGGCCGAAGGTTTGGCCGTCACCTTGATGCCGGGGCCGCCGTAGTAGTCCAAATCAAAGTGGTGTTTGTCGACCACCAGCAGCGTGACGGCGCGGTAGATGCCGCCGTAGAACGTAAAGTCCGCTTTTTGCGGGTAGACGCGGTCATTTTTGCTGTTGTCCACTTCCACCAGCAGGTCGTTTTCGGCCGCCAGCGCATCGGTGATGTCGGCGCGGAAAGTCGAGTACCCGCCGTCATGCTGGCAGACGACCTGCCCGTTGAGCGATACTTTGGCCGAAGCGTTGACGCCGTCAAACTGCAGGTAGACGCGCTGCGTGCCGGCGTCGTATTCCGGCGCGGCGAGTTTGGTCTGGTAGGTGCAGGTAAGGCGCTTGTAGTCGTTGCCGCCGTCCTGGCCGTCCTGGGCGTTCCAGGTATGCGGCAGGGTGACGGTGCAGGCGGGCTGGCCCGGCATGGTAAACTGCCATGCCTGGTCCACAGGGATCGATCTTCTCATCGGACCAACAACCTCATTTCCGGGCGGGAACGCCCTATTTCCTTATCGTGGTATCTTTATCATAACTTGTACACAATTTATTTACAATCGCTTTGTCGGAAGTGGTCAATTTTTTATCCTATGTGGAGAGAAACTTCGTTCACATTGTCAGTTTTTATGCCCTGCAATTTGTGCGTTTTGCTATGCAGGTACGAAAAAAAGCGCCCTTTCGACAAGGACGCTTGGCAGCCACGTACATATTTTGCTGTGTTGGGTACTGTTCAGGCCGGCGCGGCGGCGGTCTGCGGCAGCGGGAACAGGATCTTGAGGGTAAAGCAGCCATCCTCGGTGCCGATGGTCAGATTGCCGCCGTACTTGCCCACGGTGTGCTGCACGCTTTTTAAGCCAAACCCGTGGTAGCCGTTGTTGCCCTTGGTCGTCTTGGGCAGGCCATCCTGGAACGACGGCGCGGCCGTGAGCGGGTTGGTGATGCTGATGACCAGAAACTGCTGCCGCACATGGATCAGCACGTCGATCTGCCGTTTGTCGTGGTCGGCAAATTTCTGCACTTCCTCCATGGCGTTGTCGATGGCGTTGCCAAAAATCGTATACACGTCCACCGGGTCCAAAAAGCCCATGCGGCTGCCGTCGGCAATGCAATGGATTTGGATATCCTTCTCTTTGCAGCGCAGGCTTTTCTCGGTCAAAATGGTGTCCAGCACCTCGCTGCCCGTCTTGACGATGGACTCATAAATGCGGATAGAATCGTCGATTTCGTCCAGATACTTCCGGCGCTGGTCGTTGTCGGCCATATCGCGCAGCGCGCGCACCTGATGCTTGAGGTCGTGGCATTTGCGGTTAATCAGGGCGATGTTCTCTTTGGCAAGGTCGTACTGCTCTTTCTGCTGGTGCCACAGCAGGTCCAGCGCCGTCAGCTCTTTTTGGATGGCGCTGTTCTTGAACAGGGCATTTTGCAGGTACAGGATGGTCAGGCAGTAAAACTCGCACATCAGCATCAAAACGCCCTGCGGGGGCGGCAGGATGCTGTTGTACGCGCGCAGGATGCCGGCGGTCAGGAACTCAAACAGAACAAACAGCAGCACGGCCGACGTCGTTTGGCGCGGCCCTACGCGGTAGCGACCATCCACCGGCAGGCGGCGCGCCACCAGCGTATAGATCGGCACGCCGCACAGCAGTGTGAACGGCACCACCGTCAGCCAGGGCAGCGCGGCGCCGGGCAGCGCATACAGTGCGCTGAACAGCTGCCAGCAGAACTGCTGCGCCATCAACCCCCAAATGGCGGTATACAGCGAAGCGTGCAGCGGCTGGTCACACAAAAAACAGGCTTGCAGCGCCGCCAGCACCGCCAAAACGGCCAGCTGCCAGGGCGTCACCGCCCCCGCCATCAGACCGGCGGCCCAATACCCGGCCCCCAGCGCCACAGCCACCGCCAGGCACAGCGCCGCACGCACCATAAAATGGCTGCGGCGGCGCACCGGCCAGGCAAACGCCAGGACCGAGACCGCCGGCAGCAGCGTCAGCGCCAGGCAGCGCAACAGCAACGCGGCATCCATCAGCTGGCGCCCCCTATGTAATCGGTCAGGGCGTTCAAAAAGCCGGTACGGGCGCGGCGGCTGATCTCCAGCTCATGGCCGGCCACCACCACGGTATCGCGCTTGACCTGCTGCACATGCGCCAAATTGACGATGTACCAGTGGTTGCAGCGCGCGAAGTGGTAGGGGGCCAGCTGTTTTTCGGCGTTTTGCAACGTGCCGCGCAGCACATACTCCCCCTGTTCGGTGTGGTAGTGCAGCATGTGGTCCTGCACTTCAACATAGTGAATCTGCTGCACGCCGATGCGCTGGATGCGGTCCGGCAGCGTGAGCAAAATTTCCTCGTTGCGGCGCTTGGCGGCGCGTTCCAGCGCGCGGGTAAATTTCATCTGGAACGTATAGTACGACACTGGTTTCATGACGAAATCCAGCGCGCCGACGCTGTAGCCCTTGATGGCATACTGCGCCATGTTGGTAATAAAGACGAGCACGACATTTTCGTCCACTTCGCGGATGGCCTGGGCGGCTTCCATACCGCCGACGCGCGGCATCTCGATGTCCAGCAGGATAACATCGTAGCGCGGCTCATAATTTTGCAGGATCTCGCTGCCGTCCGCAAACGGAAAAACGCTGAACTCCTGCCCGTGTTCCTGGCCGTAGCGCTCAATATACCCGCGCAGTTCCTCGCGGCAGGGCGCTTCGTCCTCTACGATGGCAATGCGGTACATGGCGGCGTATCCCCCTTCCTGTCATACTCGACACAGTTTTGTCATAGCATATTTTGTTTTATCATAGCATATTTTGTCAAGCCGCACAAGGTTTACGGCGCAGGGCAACAAAAAAGCCGCGGGCAAAAGACGCAAAACGTCTTTTGCCCGCGGCACAGCGCCAAAGGGATTGCAAAGGGTTAAGGGACGGTTTTGCAGTGCACCGTGATACGCGCCCGGCCGCTGTAGTCGCAGGTAAACAAGCTCAACGGGTACTCCCCCGCCGTCATCTCGGCGGTGGCGGTTTCCGGCAGGGTCTCTACCAGCGCGACGGTGTAGGCGTGTTCTAGGCCGTCCACGGTCGTCAGCAGCACCTCGTCGCCGGGGCGCAGGTTGTCCAGCCTGCCAAAATGTCGGGTGTAGTTGTGCCCGGCCAGCACCAGGTCGCCCCCGTCCAGCGTGCCGCTGTAGCGGCAGGGCGCGGTCTGCAGAGCTTCGTCGTCCCAATCGGCCAGCACCGGCAATTCCAGCGCCAATACCGGGAAGGATACGCTGCCCATGTAGGCGCGCCCGTCCACCATGGCAACCGGCATAGCGCCGGTGTCTGTGCTAGTTGCTGTCTCGGCAGTGGCCTGTTCGGCCAGCGCCTGCAGGGCGGCGTCGGCCGCGCGCCCCGCGTTGTAAGACTGCCACTCATTATACGCAAACAGGCACAGCGCCGCCAAAAACAGCGCCAGGCCCGCGGCCATGCAGGCCGCGCCCAGTTTATGTTTCATGGTTCGGCGGCTCCTGTTTGCGGCGCAGCGCCAGCCCCAGCACAAACAGGCCGGCGCCGGCCACCAGCAGCAGCGGGATCGGCCAGTTCAGCTGGCCGGTCTGCGGCAGGGTGGGGCCGGGCGCAGCGGGCGGCTGCGGCGTGGGCGTTGCCGTGGGGGCAGGGCTTGCGCCGGGCGTCGGGCTGGGGGTAGCAGACGGGGGTTCGGGCGTTTCGCTTGGGCCCTCGCCTGCAAACTTGGGGGTAATGGTAACCTCGTACGTAAGGCGGCCGTCCTCCGGCAGCGGCACGCTGACCAGCAAGGGGTCCATGTGGTAGCGTTCATTGCCGGGGGCGGCGCCGGTGCGCAGTACCAGGTACAGCGCCGGTTCCAGGCCGCGCAGCGTCAAATCGCCGTCGGCGTCCGTTGTGCCGGTGGGTGTGCCTTCCGGCAGGGCGTCCTGCACCGCGGCCTGCAGCTGCAGCGCAGCGTCATGCCATTGCGAAGCATTCAACCCCGCCCAGTTGCGGTCCCAGGCCTGGAACTCCGGTTTTGTGGTGTACAAAAGGCTGCCGTCGTCGCCAGTTTCAGCGTCCGCCACCGCCACCAGGGCGTAGGTATCCCCCGCCAGCGGTACGGCGTCGGCGCCGCTGCCGTAATGGCAGTGCAGCGTCAGCGTACCGGTCAGGGGGGCGGCCGCCGCGCACAGGGCGCACAGCGGGGCCAGCGTCAAAGCCAGAAAGAGACGCCAAAAAGCGGATTGTTTACGGTGCATCGCGCTTATGGTTCCTCCTTTGCTTTTCGCGTTGTTTTTCGTTCCAGGTCTGTGCGGTCCAAACCAGCAGCCGCACGCTTACAATGGCCAGCACCACCAGCAGCCCCAGCAACAGGTGCCGGTACTGCATGGGCATGCGCTGGAACAGACTTTGCGGCTCCTGCGTCTGCGCGGCGGCAACGGTTTCCGGCGTGTAGGGCACACGGTGGCCGCGCACCAGCAGCCGGTGCGAATTGATGCCGTACGGCGTGCAGGTGATCAGCGTCACATAGTCCTGCCCGGGTTCAATGGCCAGGGCGCCCATCTCGGTAGGCAAAACGGTCAGGATCTGGTCTACCTCATAGGCCAGCGTCTCGTTTAAGACCTTGATAAAGAATTCGTCGCCGATCTCCATCTGGTCCAAATCGGTAAACAGGCTGGCCGTAGGCAGGCCGCGGTGACCGCTGAGCGCCGCGTGGGTCCCCTCGCCCCCCACCGGCAGCGAGGTGTTCTGCAGGTGGCCGATGCCAACCTGCAAAACGGCTTCCTCGGTGCCATGGTAGATGGGGATAGTCTGCCCCAGGCGCGGGATGGTGATATAGGCCATCATGCCGGTGCTGTCGATGTTGAGCAGGTCCCAGTAGCTTTCGGGCGTAATGGGGTTGCCGTTATCGTCCGCAAGCGGGGCTTTGCCGGCGCTGGCGTCGGCCAGCAGGCGGTTATATTCCTGCGCCTGGGCCAGCAGCTGGGCCAGGCGTTCCTGTTCCAACTGCTGGACGGTGTCGTCGTAGGAGGCTGTGGCGCGGCTGCTGTTGCGCTCGGCCAGATATTCACTGAGCGAGGGGTACACCAGAATACCGACGCCCAACAGGATGATGAGCAGACGGGCGGCCCACCACAGCTTAGCTTTCATGCGTTACTCAATCCTGATCTTTCTTTTTGCGGGGCATGGCGAACAGGCCGATGGCCACAATCACGACGCCGGCCACGGTCAGGCCGATGGTGCCGATGCTACCGGTTTCGGGCAGCTCGACGCCGGTCTTATTCTGTGCCTTGATCTCGGCACTGGCAACGGTGTTGGGCGCGTCGTTAACAACATAAAGAGGCTTCGTAAAGCTTACCTCATCATATTTGTTCGGTTCATCGTCATCGAAGCGCGCGTTGGCCTTGTCCGGGTCGACGATAACTTCAACCTTGATGGGTGCCTTCAACTTGTTGTAACCGGTGGGCGCTTCAACTTCGTACAGGTAGTAGGTTTTGCCGCCTTCGAGGCCATCAATGGTCACAGCCTGCGTTTCATTGGTGGTAACAACGTAAACAGGGGTCTCGTCTTCAGCGGCAGCAACGCGATAATTCACACCGGCATTAGGTGTACCAGTATCAACCAGACTGATCAGATAGGGCTTGTTGCTATCCGTAGAATCGGTAGCGCCCTCAATAAGAGTGCCCGCAGCATTGACAACCTTACCCTTGTATTCGCCGTCGGCGGCAATGTGCAGTTCACCCAAATTATCCTTTTCGCTCAGAACAAATTTCGCACCAGACAGGTATTCCTGGACAGCGTCGTCTCCATATTTGTGGATATCGAGTTTATAGCTGTAAACATCGCTTTCATCCGGGGTGGACTTGTCAAGGTCACCGGGGTCATTGCCATATTCAACATGGACGTCGTTCTTCGCTGCATCACCTTTCAAAGCATCAGCCGTGATAGTGGCCTGATAGGTCACAGTGATGGGCCAACCGGCGCCGATCTGAAGCTTACTTCCGTTATACTCGGCAGCAAGCGCCTTGAGGTCGCCCAGATCGATCGTGAGGGTGTTGGCCTGATAGGTAACTTCCACTTCACCAGAATTGTCTTTGCTGTTGAGGGTCAACGCGCTTGTGCCGCTGCCAAACTTCACGGTAACACCTGCTTCTTCGTCGTACGCCAAACCAGTCAGGGTATCGACAAATTTGAAGTAGTAGTTCTCATAATCCGTCATATCCGGCACAAAAGAGGTCAGCTTAAATTCGACAGTATCGCCAACATTTGCAGTACCATCATCGCTGTAATCGTTGTCTGGTTCATTGTTGCTGTCATTGTCATCATCGACCGTCTTATCCACCGTGGGGTAAGAACTCTTGATATTCACTTCGGTCTTGCCGTCAGTTTTGTTGGGGACATTGACCAGGATGGCATCGGTACCACGCTGGTAAATGATACCAGTTGCAACTTCTACGCCTTCGATTTCATCATAACCAAAAGACCCACCTTCGGGGAAAACAAGGTAATAGCCCGGCGTCATATTCTCAAACGTAGCAACTCCAGCATTGGAGCCTTCCTCCGCACTGTCAGGCTTTTCCGCAACCTTTTCAGTTTTAAGTGCGGCGAGCGATTCATTCGCAGAGGCACCCGTCAGTTCCGTATAGGCCCACACACGCGCCTTTTTGGCAAATTCCACAAGGTTGGTGGCACCGTCACTGGATTCTTCACCGTCCCACAGGCTCGCTACATATTCAGCCGCTGCAGCTTTGACGTTTTCTGTGTCACTAGCATTCAGAGTCTCATAGCCGGAAATTTCCTGAAGTTTACTGAGCATAACGCGATTATCTTTATCCTCATCGCCTTCCTCAGCGGTGAAAAACTCCACCCAAGCGTCTTCCAAAACGTAGCTATCATATTGAATTGTGGATTCACCTTCAGGTTCCTCAGACGGCACAACGGTCACACGGGAACGGAACATACGGACTGCCGTAACGGTTTTGCCCTGCAATTCCTCTCCGGAAACTTCCAGGGTCCCGGTCGGCTCTGCCGCGAACGCAGAGACGCTCAGGCTCAGGGACATGGCGACGGCCACTGCGGCCGCTGCCAGGCGTTTGAAATGTACTTTCATGCTTCACATTCCTTTCAGTTCTTTTGTTGCATGGTTCGTATGGGTGTATGGCGGCCGTGCCGCCGTGGGCTGCATGGGGTCACCTCTCCCCCTTTCTCGGGCGCCGGCGTATGCGCGCCAGCCCCAGCAAAAGGAGTCCTACGCCAACGGCCACAAACATCGCGTCGCCCGCCGCGCCGGTGTTCGGCAGCTCAACGGTGCGCTTGTTGGTGACAGTCAGTTCATAATCGCCTGCATCTGTGGGATCGTAGTTGTCGATAATGGCTTCGTAGCCATCCGGAACATCCTGTTCCTCCACAGTGTAGACGTAGTAGGCAGTGATAATTTCGCCTTCGTCCCAGACGTTGTCGCTATCCGCATCTTCGAACGCAAACACAGGCGCATCGCGCAGCACTTTGCTCCATACGTCGGACCAGGCGGATTCACGGTTATCATTGGTTAGGGTAACAATTCCGTTTTCGATGCCGTAACCCGTATATGGGGTTTTCACGCCATTCGGGGCCCAAACCATATCGTCTTTCCCTTGTGCAGGGTAATTGGGCGTCTCGGCATCTTTTTTATTTTGGAGCGTATATTGCTGTTGGTAGATCGTAAGGGTGACAGAGCCGTCAAAGTCAAACCAGTCATCCCAGATTTTCTGGACAGTCAAATCCACTCTCTCGGCGCAGGGGTCGCCCATCACACCGGGTTTTGGCACGGTTGTTTCGGGGTTGGGGTCGTTGGGGGTGTCCAGCATCAGCACCGCCTTGGCGCCGCTTTCCTGGTAGGCGGCAAGGGCAGGGGCTTCGCTGGTGGCTGCCGCGTCGTTGGTCATCACCGCGCCGTCCAGGGCCGCGAACATGGCATAGATCGTCAAATCCTTGCCGGTACCCACGATGCCTTCAAAGTCAACGATATGGTCGATGTCGTAGCGGTCATACGTGGCGCCGGCGGCCGTATCCTGTACGGCGTTGTCACCGACCTGTTTGCTGCCCGACGTAACGATCTTTGCCAGCGACGGGTCGTTGGCGCGGTAGATCGAATACTGGTTGCCTTCGCCTTCGATGGATTTCAAGTCGTTGAAGGTATACACCGATTCCAGATCGTTATAGCCGGTGAACGGCCCGACGTACTGGGCCGTACCGCGTACCACGTCGCACAGCAGCATCTGGCAGTTTTTGATCTTGCCCTCGTGGTTATAGCCCACAAAACCGCCGGCGCTGCCCTTCTCTTGCAGATTCTCGCCGCCGTTGGCGGTATCGGATGCGCCGCCCGCAAAGACGTCGTAGCCCTGATCGATGCCGGTGACGGTGGAGTTGTATACCTCGGTGCGGTTGGCTTTGATGAGGTTGATCGTTATGTTGGACAAATCGCTTGCAACCGTCAAGTTTCCATCCGCATCCACCGCATAATTCAAATCGATTGCAGAGTCTCCAATCGAGATGTGAACGGCGGCAGTACTGTTAGGCTTCAAGTCATTTTTGTTGAGGGATATTTCTACCGGCAGGCCCAGCAGTTCCAGCTTCAGCAGGTTGCCGCCTTCCAAAACTTCAACCTCAATAATACCAAGGTTGATGTCAACCAAACCGACATCTTCGAGGCGATCGCTGTCTATCATCAGTAATTCCAAAATGTTTCCGACGATGCCCAGCAGCATATTCACCAGCCAAGAATTGCCCGACACACTGATCAGGTACGCCATATCCGTCTGGCCGACGAAACCGCCTGCCACTTCATCGCTGGCGACCGTTTTTAAGCCGGTCACAGTACCACCGGGGGTCTCGTCCGTAACGCCCGACAGATTTGGTAAACTGTTACCAATACGCCCCAGGTCGGCGTAACCGGCAAAACCGCCCGCAACGGGCTGTTGGCCGCCATCGGTCAGCACTACCAGGCCGTTGGCATAGCCGCTGACGCTGCAATCCAGCATCTGGCTGCCCAGCAGGTCAATGACGCCTGCGGTAAGGCCGTTCAGCACGCCCAGATTTTCCAGCGCGCTGATGTCATCCACATCCGCAAAACCGCTTTTGCCCATATGGCCGACAAAACCGCCGGTGTAGTTGGGCGCTTGTACGGTCGCCACGTTGGCGGCCGTGCTGCTGCCCACCGTGCCGTTAAGCACTGCGCCGGCAAAACCGCCTGCGCAGCCCGCGTAACGGGTCTCGCTCAGGGCGCCTTCCTCGCGGGAGTCGTCGTGCGCCTCCACGCGGTATCCCTCGTCGACGCCGTCGACGCTGGCGTGGTAGATGTAGGTGCGGATGAAATCGGCTGCGTCGATGCTGCCTGGCTTCAGCCCGCCCAGCAGGCTGCCCAGGATGCTTGTATCGCCGGCGCCCACCTGGGCCACCGCGTTGACGTCCGCCAGGCCGACGAAACCGCCGGCATACAGGCCGCCATCCACCTGGCGCAGACCGGTGACGGTCAGTTTGCCGGGCGCTTCCTGGTCGATTCGGCTGTTTGCATCATAGCCCAGGCTGGCCGCCTGCAGTTCGCCGGCAAAACCGCCGGCATAGTCGGCATACTGGCCGCCGCCGTATGCGCCGTCCACGACAAAGCCCCAATCGGGGTCTGCCGGGCTGACGCTGCCCTTGTAGATGGTGGTGACGGTGGCGGGCAGCAAATCCAGCAGGTCGTCGACACTTTCGATGACACTGTCCAAAATGCCCTGCAGCAGGCCGCTGCCGGCATTGGTATTTACGCTGGCCAGCGATGCCGCTGTGGCAAGGCCCACGTAACCGCCAACCGAACTGCGGCCCGCTACACGGCGCAGGTTACGCACATCGCAGGAGGCTGCGGGGATGGGATAGGTCGCGGCATCAGGGTCGGCATAACCGCTGTCCGCGGCCGTTTTGTCCGGGTAGACGGCCCACTTGGCCTTGTCGGCATCTGTTGGCAGGTCCTTTTCCGGTGTAATGTTGGCAACGGTGTCGGTCTTTTGAATCTGCGCACCGTAGGCTGCGCCGACGTAACCGCCCGCATAGCCGACGTCATCGCCCGAGCTGGGGGTGCCGGTGGCCGTCACAGTCATGCCGGAGCGGTACCCCTGCACTGACGAATTTTTGATAACCGGCACAAAAAGTTCCGCCACATTGACCAGCTGGCCGAGGTCCAGTTCCAAGCGCAGAATGCTGACGCCGCCCAGGCTGGCTGCACCGCCGGCTTCGGCACGGCCGGCAAAACCGCCCGCCGCACCGCGCGCCTGCACCGATTTAACGTCGTAGGCCATGCAGTTGGTCAGCACGCCGCTGCGCATCAGGCCGACATAACCGCCGCCCGCGTTGGGCAGGTTGACGCCTTGGGCGCTGCGGCCGGCCACAACGTCGTAGCCGTAGATGTAGTTGGCCAGTTTGGCGTTGAGGTCCTCTTGGCGATCGACTTTGCCGGCCTGCGCCAGTTCAAAGCCGTAGCCGCCACCGGCGCCGACAAACTCGACCCAGCTGTTCCAGGTTTTCGCATCCAAATCGGCCAGCGGGCCGTAAACAGCGGTGTTTTCCTGCATGGGGTAGACCGCTTGCAGGGCGCTGAGGATGTTATTCTCCTGGATCAAGCCGCGCAGCAGGCTGACCGTGCCGGCGTCGGCCATATCAGCGGATTCCATAAAGCCGGTATAGCCGCCGGCATACTCGCTGCCGAACACTGTGCGGATGCGCACCGCCTTGCACAGGCTGGTGGGGCCGGTGTATGCGTCCGTAGCGGTCAGCCAGGGGTCTGTATTCAAGCCCAGAATCTGCCCGCCCTCGTTGTGGCCGACATAGCCGCCGGCCATGCCGCGCTGGACGCCAGGGGTCTGCCCGCTGCCGGCCGTTACCGCACCGGTGGATTCCGCCTGCGCCCACACCACGCCGCCGCAGGGCACGCTGTCGGTGGAGCTGTTGCGGATGGTGGGGACAAAGACCTGCAAACCGGAAAGAATGTTGTTGACGTCCAGCAATTGGTTCAGCACATCGCCCTTGGGCAGCAGCTTTGCCACATCGCCGGGTTTCATTTCGCCGACGTAACCGCCGGCGCTTTCGCGCCCGATAATATGGGAGAAGTTGTGCGCGTGGGAATCCTGGATATGGCCGCCGGTGATTGTACCGGCAAAGCCGCCGGCGTGGCCGACGAAGTCGTTGCCATCCTGTGCGGCAGCCCGCACAACGTAGCCGCCGGCCGCACCGTAGACGTCGGAATGTTCCACGGTCGTGACAACGACATTGAGGGCGCTGAGGAGGTCGCTCAGGCTGACAGTTTCACCCAAAACATCCAGGCCTCGGCCGACGCTGGCCGCGCTGCCGATATCGATCTTGCCGATGTAGCCGCCGGCATAGCGCCCGCCGGTGACGGCGTAGGCAGGTTTTGCATCTACATAATAGCTGTCGCCATCGGTGTTCAGGGCCTGGGCGTCTGTGTCCGCATTGCCTGCGGGGTCGGTGACCCTGGTGTGGCGCAGGAAGTTGACGTCGCTGGTCGAGACCTGCGCGCCGCTGGCGTAGCCGGCAAAACCGCCGGCGCTGCCCGCGTTGAGGTCGCCGTTTTCGCCCTTAATGTCGGTAGCGGAGACCGCCAGGCCGAGGTCGCTTGCGTTGACACCCGCATGGGTGACCACAGGGACATAGGCCTTGACGACTTGGAGCAGGTCGCGGAGATCAATTTCCAACCCCGAACCGCCCAGGATGCTGATGCCGCCGCCCGCATCCGCCAGCGCGCCCGAATAGAGCTTGCCGGCAAAGCCGCCGGCGTAGGTGCGGCCGGTGACCTGGGTGACGTTGTAGACGGCGTAGAAATCGCCCTTGCGGGTGCTGTTGTCCACCGTGCCGCTCTGGAAATCGGCGGCAAAACCGCCGGCCACATCGGCGGAGACGTTGGCGGCAGGCGCGGCGGACGCCGTGCCCTCCTGCTCTGCTACAGGCGGGTCCGCATAGGTGACGGTACAGTTGGTGTAGGTGGGGATGAGGTAATTGATCGCGCTCAAAAGGCCATTAGCCTCGATGAGACCGCTGATCACATCTTTATCGGGATCGGTGAAGCTGCCATCCTCCCCAGCTTGGGCCAAACCGCCCACACGGGAAGTTGCCAGAAAACCACCGGCATAACCGCCCGTCTTGGCCGCCGTAACATTTTTAAGGTTAAAGGCATGGCAATCGGTTGCCGTGATGCTGTTGCTGCGCGCAAGGAAACCGGAGGCCAGGAATTCAGTAATATCGCTGTCATCGGAGCGCTGACCGGTTGCCGTGACCGTATAACCTCCCTCTATACCCGTAACGGTGCAGTCTGTCAAGGTAACTTCGACACCTTCCGCCAGAGACAGCAGGTTTTTAACATTCAGCAGTTTGAGACCGAGGATGTCAAGCTCCAAACCGCTTGCGCCAGCCAGTTCGCCTGGACCGGCGACGGCGGCAAAACCGCCAGCCACATTGTGGGCCGTGACGGAAGACAGATTGGTCAGATAGACGCCGGAATCCTCCACCGGCGTTTTATTTTCCTCATCGCCGGTATAGGCACAGCCGACGCTGCCGCCGAGCAATTCGCCAAAGCCGCCGCCGGCATAGTTGGCGGTCGCCCTGACAGTGTAGCCAGCTTGGCCGCCGGACACTCGGGTCCCCTGCACAGTGAAAGGCAGGTAACTGCCGACGCCCGCCACGTTGTTGAGCAGACCGGCAATGCTGGCGGTGCGCAGTGAGCCCGCGATGCCACCGGCATATTCGTTGGCAGAGATGGAGGTCAGGTTGGTAATGGAGTTGAAAAGCCCACTGTCATCCGGCACAGGAAGCTCGTTTTTCTCCTCGTTCAGACCTCGCCAGAAGGACAGATTTTGCAAATTGCCTGGTGCGGAAGACGCCAGGTAAAGGCCATCGCCGCTGCCGACAAAGCCGCCGGCATACTTGCCGCCCGCATTGACCGTGACGCCACTGCTGCCATTAATTTGGCAGCCCATGATGGCAGAGGGGGCAACGCCGATCAGAGAGAGCAATGCATCGCCGTTATCCGAACCGAGAAGCTCTGTCAGGACCCTGCCCACTGTGGCCAGCAAATTCTCATCTGCATTTTCCAAACCGTTTCCGGTGCCGCCCAGCGAACTCACCCAACCAACCGTACCGATGCCTGCCCAGCCGCCGATGCTGTCGCCGTTGCCATGGACCGAAAGCGCGCGGGCACTGGTTTGACCATCTTTATCTGTTTGCTGCATATTGATAGTGCAGTTGACCGTGTAGCTGTTGGCCAGCGCGCCTGCAAAACCGCCGATGTAATCGCGGCCAGAAACACTCAAATCGTCCGCAGGCAACTCGATCGAACAGTTGAGGAGCAAACTCTCCGGTTGGCCCACACGAACCAGGTCCACACCTTCCACACCGAGACTTGACAAGGCGCCTTCGATCTCGGCATCACGAGCCAAGCCGACAAAGCCGCCGCCATACTGTTCGGCCCGCACGGTATAGTTGCTGTTGATGACCTTGCAGTTTTCAATGCGGGTGCCGATCTGCTGGCCGACAAAGCCACCAACGAATTCCGTACCTTTGGACTGTCCGTTTTGCAAATACCCTATTGTAAGGAGGGCTTGTTCCCCGGCATCCGTCCTGTCAGCCAGGCCGTTTAAAACGCATCCGGTTATAACAGGCGCATCATAGCGATACGGGATCAACTTACCGGCGTCGAGCAAATTGTTGACGGCAGTGATCAGATCCCCCAAGCCAAGGCCGGGGATCACATTCAAAATCGTTTGCAGCGCCTCTAACAAATGCCCGATGCCTTTTGTTGCGTAGGTCGTCTCGCCAGCCGTGTAACCGACAAAACCACCAACTCTTGACTTTTCGCTGGTCACTTTGGCGTTAATGACTTCACAGTTGTCTACTTCTACCCAACCGACGATCCGCCCGGCAAACGCGCCGGTTGCAAAAGCTGTGGGGTCGTTTTTGCGGACGTTGAGTAAGTTGCCTAGCAGAGTGTTTAAATCCGGGATTCCCAATGAATCAAGCAACCAACCAAGGATAATATCCAAAAGAAGTCCAAGAGCTGACAACAAACCGCTTACTATTCCAACTAGTGTGCCGACAACAGTAGGGTCATAGTGGGCGTACACGTCTGCATCCGTCGATACGGTAACACCGTTTAGGACCAGGTTTTTCACTACCGCAGGTTTTTCGGCTCCAAGAAAATCGCCCCATGTGCTGACCGGGCTGGAAATGGTACCAAAAAAGCCGATCCCCATCTGTTCCGAAACGTCGATTGCGCCTGATTCTGCGACAGTTACGTTGGAGATTGTTGCACGGGCAGCATCGGCTGCGATACCGTTGCTATCCCATAATTTTCCTTTATCCGGCGAGGAGGACACAGCACCGATCATGGTACCGCTGAACATCATTGGGTCCCAATTTTCGGTTAATTCAATATTGCGGAAAATAATATAGTTTTCATTCGGAGAGTAGTATTTTCCGGTTTTAAACGAACCAGGACGTGCAGCTCCATAAATTTCGCCAGTCTCTTGGTTTACTCCATACCCAATAGTTGGCCTATCGTCAAAGTTATACGCCGTATCGGTACCATTTTGTTGTGGCAATAAATCTGCATCACCACTATACCGTAAAGTGTCTCCCAAAACATTGTACACAGCCGTATAAACTTCTTTATAGTTCCCGGCTCCATCTCGCCTTCCGATCGCCCGCAGTTGTTCCTCGTTGCCGATCAAAATATACTCGACGCCGTCAATCTTTTTGATAACTTGGCCCGGGAAATCGCGTCCATCATAAGTACCAGTGCTGACGGCCATCGTGCTGACCCCCGGCATCTCCTCCGGCAGGTCGGTCGTGAACTGCGTCGAAAGGACATAGCGATGCTCAGCCCCATAGGTCAGATAGGGCTGTTCCTCGCCGTCCGGCCAGATCATCTGGCCCACGCCAAACAGGGCCGGGTCGGCGTCGTTGTTCATCACCGGTTCCTCGCCGGCATTGGGCTGGGCCAGCACGGCCAGCTGCAACGTGTGGTAAATATAAATCGTATCGCTGGCCGCGTCGTACAGCGGGCGGTCGGCGGCCGTCTCGCGCGGGGCGATGCGGCCGGTAAAGCCTTCGGGCGGCAGCCAGCCGCCTTCCGGCAGTTCGATGTTCTGCACAATGGTGTACTGCCCGTCGGCCGCGTAGGTTACGGGCGCGCCGTCGGCATCCAGCACGGCGTTGCCGTCGGCGTAGGTCAGCGGCGCGTCGCTGGCCAGCTGCTGCAGCTGCGCATAGCTGGAAAGCAGGATCACGCCGTCCTCATACAAACCGGGCACATCCGGCGTCTGCGCGTTTTCGCTGGTGGCGACCTCGTCGCTCTCCCCCGCTGCCGTAGTGGCGTTGGGGCCCGGGGTCTCCACCGGTGTGGGGCTGGCGCTGGGCACAGGGCTCGCCGCAGGTGTGGGTTCAGCGCTGGCCGCAGGGACGGGGGTCGCCTCCGGGCTCGGCACAGGCGTCGCGGTAGGTTCCGGGGTGACGGCAGGCGTCGGTTCCGGCGTCGGCGCAGGGCTCTCGGCAGGGGCTGGTGTAGCGGAGGATGCCGGAGCCGGCGATTCCTGCGTTGTGCCCTGCCCCGTCGCCGCTTCGTTCACCGGCGGCTGTTCCTGCACCGGTTCCCTGGCGGGCTGCGCTGTACTTTGCGCCGGGTCGGTGGCATCCTGTGTTTCGGCATACTCCACCGTGACGTCTTCCATCTGCGGCTGCACGGCGTCCAAAAGCTCCGCCACCTGGCGGTAGACGTCGATCTCCGCCGCCTTGGCCGCCAGGGGCAAACCGTTATTCAACAGCATCAAAGCGGCCATCGCCGCCGATACCAGTTTGAGCCCTGCCCGGTGATTCATCAAAACGCGTACTCCCTTACAATTCACAAAAACACCCGTTGCCAAATAGTACATAATTATATTTCTGTTTCTATTTGGTTTGGCGCAAAAAAAGAAACCTTGCAATAAGCAAAGTCTTACAAATGCGGCAACAAAATTATAACACTGTACCCCCCCCTCCCGGTCAAGAAAAATATTGGTAATTTTCTAAATTTAGACAAGTGTTGTAAAAATATCCTACGCAACATTCTGTGCGATTTTACTGCCGACCCCCAAGCGCTGGTGCGGCAAAGCGGCAAGTACCTTGCTGCATTCCTTAAAGTAACAGCCGTATTGCAATAGGCGAAAGAGCGTGTGTTTCGCCCGGAAAGTCTGATATGCCGTTGTATGCAGCCGCATGGCGCTGTGGCGGGGCGCCGGGAACGCGGGCGCCGTTGTGCGCCGCACACACTGCAACAAAAATACAGACGCCACAAACACACCCGCCCGCAAGACAGCAAAAGCGGACCGCCTTTTGGGGGTTACCCAAAAGGCGGTCCGGCTTTGGAGGTGACGACCAGATTTGAACTGGTGAATGAGGGTTTTGCAGACCCTTGCCTTACCACTTGGCCACGTCACCATATAAACAAAATACCGGCGACTGGCCGGTATTTTGTTGTTTGTGGAGCGGCCGACGAGGCTCGAACTCGCTACCTCCACCTTGGCAAGGTGGCGCTCTACCAGATGAGCTACGGCCGCATGTTGTACCCTGCTTAACCCCAGGGTACGTGGGTGTGGTGCCTCCGATCGGAATCGAACCAATGACACGGGGATTTTCAGTCCCCTGCTCTACCGACTGAGCTACAGAGGCAAATGGCGACCCGAATCAGGCTCGAACTGACGACCTCTAGCGTGACAGGCTAGCGTTCTAACCAACTGAACTACCGGGCCATGTTTGGTGGAAGTTAACGGGCTCGAACCGCTGACCCTCTGCTTGTAAGGCAGATGCTCTCCCAGCTGAGCTAAACTTCCGCAATGGAGCGGCCGACGAGGCTCGAACTCGCTACCTCCACCTTGGCAAGGTGGCGCTCTACCAGATGAGCTACGGCCGCATGTGTGGAGAGTTTTTCTCAGCCGCTCTCTCCGGGCGACGGGTATTATTATATACAACCCCAATACATTTGTCAAGCATTTTCGGCCATTTTTTTGCCGATTTTTTTATTCGCTCTCCCCCGCTTCATTTTGCGCGTCGCAGGGCCAATTTTGCAGCAGTTCATCGAGGTCCACGCGGTAGGTCTTGCCGCAGAACTGGCAGTCCACCTCGGCTACGGGGTCCTCGTCGCGCAGGCGCTCGACCTCTTTGCGGCCCAGGCTGCGCAGCGTTTTCTCCACACGTTCGCGGCTGCAATCGCAGCGGTAGGTCACATGGTAGCTGTCCAAAATTTCGGGCTGGAAACCCTGCAATGCCATATCCAGCATATCCTGCACGGTCTTGCCGTCGGCCAGCATCGCGGTGACGCTGGGCAGCGCCTGGATGTTTTGTTCCAGTTTGTCGATCTCCTGCTCGGTCGCGCCGGGCAGCAGCTGCACGATAAACCCGCCCGCGCACTGCACGCTCAGATCCGGGTTGACCAGCACGCCCAGCGCGCAGACGGTGGGTACCTGCTCGCTGATGGCAAAATACCGTGTGATATCCTCGGCGATCTCGCCGGAAACAAGCGGCACCTGGCCGATGTAGGGTTCGCGCAGGCCCAGGTCGCGGATGACGTCCAGCGTGCCGTCGCGGCCGACGGCGGCGCCGACGTCCAGGTGGCCATCGGCGCGCGGGGGCAGTTCCACCACCGGGTTTTCGACATAGCCTTTGACGTTGCCGGTGCCGTCGGACACCGCCAGCAGCCGCCCGGCCGGGCCGCCGCCGCGGATCTGCACCGTAATGGAATCCTGCGTGCTTTTGAGCATGATGCCCATCATCGACGCCGCCGTCAGCAAACGGCCCAGCGCCGCGGTGGTGACGGCGCTGGTTTTGTGCAGACGCTCCATCTCGCGCACAATCTCGGTGGAATCGACGCCGTAAAACACGACGCCGCCGTCCTGCGAGATGCCGCGCAGCATATTATGGTTTTGTTCCATTTATCCTTTTTCCTCCTGGGTATACTGCTTGACCGCGGTAAAAATCCAGCGCGGGCTGTCGGGCCGCACAGGGCCGAAATCTTCACCGTCGGCCACACGCGCCACGGCAAAGCCGTAGCGCTGCAAAAGGGCTTCCACCGTCTCGCGCGGGTAGCTGTACTCGCAGAACGACTCGTGGAATTGCTCGCCGGTATCGCGGTAGGTGATGTCGATGTCGATCTGCACCGCGCCGTCCGTCCCGCCGCAGCGGTTGGTCCAGTGGCACAATGCGTCCTCGGCTTCAATATCAAAGGTCTGCCCGGCCAGGATGTTCTGGTGCTTGTAGGGCGTGTTGAGGTCAAACACGAACACGCCGCCCGCTTCCATAAAATAGGCCGCCTTGCAGATGGCCTGCTCAAACCGGTCCAGCGGGCCGATGTGGCTGAAGGTATCAAACGTCGAGACCGCCGCGCGGATGGTGCCGTACAGGTCCAGTTCCAAAAGGTCCTGCCGCAGCAACAACAGCCGCCCCGTCAGGCCCAGCTCGTCGGCCTTTTCCCGCAGTACGCTGAGCATCTCCTCCGAGCGGTCGATGCCGATGACGTCGTACCCGGCCTGCGCCAGCATCAGCGTCAGGTCACCGGTACCGCAGCCCAGGTCGGCCAAAATGCCGCCGTCCACGCCGTGCGCGGCCAACTCCGCCCGGATATAGCGGAACAGCGCGTCGTAGTCGGCTTCGCCGTTGAACTCATCGTAAAAATAGGCGAACTCGTTATACGCCATGGGTGTTCTCCCCCGCCAGGCGCTGTTCCAGGCAGGCGCGCAGCGCGTCAATGCCGGCGCCGTTGGCCGCGCTGGTCAGGAACACCCCCTGGCAGCCGTACGGCGCGCACAGGCGCTCAAATTCGGCCTGGCAGGCTTCCAGCTGCGACTTTTTGAGTTTGTCGGCTTTGGTCAGCGCCGCCACAAACGGGATGCCGTGGTAGCGCAGGTATTCCAGCATCTGCACATCGTCGGCGCTGGGCGCATGGCGGCAGTCCAGCAGCTGCACCAGCAGGCAGACCGCGCGGTCGGCTTCAAAATAGCTGTTGATGAGTTCATCCCAGCGCGCGCGCGCGGCGTTGGAAACTTTGGCATAGCCGTAGCCCGGCAGGTCCACAAAGTAAGCGGTGTCCGCCGTATAAAAGTTGATGGTAGCCGTTTTGCCCGGCGTCGCGCTGACGCGCGCCAGGTTTTTGCGGTTGCACAGCCGGTTAATCAGGCTGGATTTGCCGACATTGGACCGGCCGGAAAACACGATCTCCGGCCGGTCGCTGGGCGGCAGCTGGCGGGACAGGCCATAGGAAGCCAAAAAGGCGCAGTGGTTCCAGTTCATAGCAAGGGGCGGGGTCCTTTCACATCACGGTAGCGGGTTCTTTTTCTTTGGTCTTGTCGTTGGCAATCAGGCTGGTGGCCTGCGGCACGGTGTGGGTGGTGCGCGCCGCCGGATGCCCCGGCAAAATCAGCGCCTGCTTGAGCACCTGCGACAGATGTTCCACCGGCACAAAGCGGATTTTCTGCTTGACCTCGGCGTCGACCTCGTACAGGTCGCTGACGTTGTCCTGCGGAATGAGCACGGTGGAAATTTTCTCGCGGAACGCCGCCATGCTCTTTTCTTTCAGCCCGCCGATGGGCAGCACGTTGCCGTGCAGCGTGATCTCACCGGTCATGGCCAGGTCATGGCGCACCGGCAGGCCAGACAGCGCCGAGATCAGCGCCGTTGTCAGCGTCACACCGGCCGAGGGGCCATCCTTGGGCACGGCGCCCTCCGGCGCATGGATGTGGATATCGACGTTTTTCAGGCTGTCGGGCGCGATGCCGTACTCTTTGCCGTGCACGCGCGCATAGCTGATGGCGAGCTTGGCGCTCTCTTTCATCACGTCGCCCAGGCTGCCGGTGATCTCGATCTTGCCGGTGCCCTCGGGGATGACGGCGACTTCCACGGGCAGCATCTCGCCGCCGACGCTGGTCCACGCCAGGCCGTTGGCGATGCCGACGGAGTCCTTGCGGGAGATGAACGTCGGTTTGACTTTCTCCGGGCCCAGCAAAGACTTGACGGTGGCAGCCGAGACGCTGATCTTTTCTTTTTCGCCGGCGGCGATGCGCTGCGCGCATTTGCGCAAAACCGAGGTGATCGTGCGCTCCAGCGTGCGCACGCCGGCTTCGCGCGTGTACCCGTCGATGATCTCATACAGCGCGCTGGCGGTCAGCGTCACGCGGCCTTCCAGGCCGTTGTTTTTGAGCTGCTTGGGCAGCAGATGGCGCTTGGCGATGTTGAATTTTTCGGCGCGGGTGTAGCTGGGCAGTTCAATGACGTCCATGCGGTCGTACAGCGGCGCCGGAATCGTGGAAGCGTCGTTCGCCGTCGTGATGAACAGCACTTCGCTGAGGTCGAACGGGATATCGAGGTAGTTGTCCTTGAAGGTCCGGTTCTGCTCCGGGTCCAGCACCTCCAGCAGCGCGCTGGACGGGTCGCCCTTGTAATCGCCGGCCAGCTTGTCGATCTCGTCGAGCAAAATGACCGGGTTGGAGGATTTGGCCGTGGTGATGGCGCTGATGATGCGCCCCGGCATGGCGCCGATGTAGGTGCGGCGGTGGCCGCGAATCTCGGCTTCGTCATGTACGCCGCCCAGGCTCATGCGGGCGAACTTGCGCCCCATGCAGTCGGCGACCGAATGGGCAATACTGGTCTTGCCGACGCCCGGAGGGCCGACCAGGCAGAGAATCTGCCCCTTGACGTCGGTGTTGAGTTTGCGCACCGCCAGCAGTTCCAGAATGCGCTCCTTGACTTTCTGCAGGCCGTAATGCTCGCGGTCCAGCACGCGGCGCGCGTGGGCCTGGTCGAGGTCATCCTCGGTAGACGTATGCCAGGGCAGCGCCAGGCAGGCGTCCAGGTAGCTGCGGATGACCCCGCTCTCGGCCGAGTTGCCCTGCATGCGGGCCAGGCGGTCGCATTCTTTCAGCAGCTTTTCGCTGGACTCGGCATCCAGCTGCAGCGCCTCGATCTTTTTGCGATACTCCTCGGCCTCGGCGCGGGTGTCCTCGGCGTCGCCGAGTTCCTCGCTGATGATATGCATCTGCTCGCGCAGGTAATATTCGCGCTGGCCTTTGTCCATCTGGGCGTTGACCTTGTCGTCCAGGTCGCGCTCGATCTCCAGCACCTGGCATTCCTGCCGCAGCAGCACCAGCAGCTTTTCCAGCCGGCCCAGCAGCGTCGATTCGTTCAGGATCGCCTGCTTATCCTCATATTTCAGCAGCAGGTTCGCCGGCATATACTCGCTGAGGAACAGCGCGTCGCCGGACGTGACGATGTTGTACACGACGTCCTTGGAAATCTGCGGGTTGAACGAGAGGTAATTCTCAAAGCATTCTTTCAGGCTGCGCACCAGCGCTTCGGTGCGGGTATGTTTGTCGGCACCGCTGCCGCGCACCGGTACCGCACGCACCGTGCTGTGCAGGTATTTGCCGTCGTCGTTGAGTTCCAGCAGGCGGGCGCGGGCCTTGCCCTCCACCAGTACTTTGACCAGCTCATCCGATACGCGCAGCACCTGTTTGATCTCGGCAATGACGCCATAGCTGTACAGGTCCCGCAGGGCGGGTTCCTCCACGTCCATCTCCCGCTGCGCGACCAGGAAAATGTTGCTGTTGGCGCGCATGGCCGCTTCAATGGCGGCGATGGATTTGGGGCGGCCCACCTCAAAGTGGACGATGTTGTTCGGGAACACCACCAGCCCGCGCAGCGCGATGGCCGGCAGGTGCAGTACGTTGCGTGCGATCTTGACTTTGACTTTTTCAGACATGCTTACTCTCCCATAGCCTGTAATACAGGCGCGTTGTGTGCGAGTTGCGGCGGCAGAAGGATGCGGACGCTGCGCCGCGCCACCTCGGCGTGCAGGGTATGCTGCGGGCGGCATTCGCCGTCCAGTGTGGTCATCAGCGGGGTACCGTCCAGCACTTCAATATCGATGTACGGCGTGCGGAAATAGGTCAGATAGGGGCGGAACGCCGGCGTGACCTCGCCCTGCGGCGTCAGGTGTTTGCCCTGCCGGTATTGCGCCAGCAGGCCCGGTAACCGTAGCCGCGGCACGGGTTTGAGCAGTACGACGTCCAGCAGGCCGTCGTCCATGCTGGCGCAGGGCGCGGCGCGGTAGCCGCCGCCGTACAGCTGCGCGTTGCAGATGGCCAGCATCATGTACGCGCCTTCCTGCGCAAAATTTTCGGCCCGGATGCGCAAAGTATGGCGGAACGTGCTGCACACCGCTTCCAAAATCGAAAGCGAGTAGGCTGTTGTACCGCCGCACAGCGGTACGCGCCGCCATTTGGCGATGCCGTTGGCTACCTGGGCGTCGATGCCGGCAGCATAGATATCGATGCCATACCCCTGCGGTGTGCGGATCAGGTCCGCCGGCAGCACGCAGGCCGCCAGCTGAGCGTCCAGGTCCAGAAAGTCCTGCTGTGTGCCGAAATTGCGCACATAGTCGTTGCCGCTGCCGCACGGGATACACCCGACGGCGATGTGGTCATACCCGGCCGCACCCTGTATCACTTCGTTGAGGGTGCCGTCCCCGCCGCAGGCGTAGAGATACGCCGGTTCCGCTTGCGCCGCACAGGCGGCGGCGAGTTCCCGGGCATGCCCGGCATACTGCGTGACCTGCACGACCGGCCGCACCCCGGCGCGCGCGGCCGCCGCGTGGATGCGCGGCAGGATGTCGGCGGTGGCGTCCGCCTTGCCCGCGGCCGGGTTGATGAGGAAAATGTACCGGATCGCCGCCGCCCCCTTTCGCACCGCAGATACAAGTAGTACCTATTGTAGCTTTTTCTTGCAAAATGTGCAAGAGGTGGGATAAACTGTTAGCTCTCTGCCCAAAATAAACCAGGCAGGAGGGTCTATATGCAGCAAATTGGAAGAGAGATTGCCCAGGTGGCGCTGACGAGCCTGCTTTCGCTGGCCGCCATGTTTATGTTCACACGGCTGGGCGGTAAGCGGCAGATCGCGCAGATGAGCCCGTTCGACTACCTGAACGCCGTCACCGTCGGCTCCATCGCCGCCGAGATGGCGACGAACCTGGAAGCCTGGTACCGCCCTTTTACTGCGCTCATCGTCTACGGCGTCGTGACCTGGGGCGTCGAGCGTTCCGCCTGCAAAAGCGTGGCGCTGCGCACGTTCTGGAGCGGGCGCGCCGTGATCCTGATGCAGAACGGCGTCATCCGCAAAGAAAGCCTGCGCCGCGCCATGATCGACCTCAACGAATTTTTGGGCCAGGCGCGCATTGCCGGGTACTTTGACCCCAACGAGATCGAGACCGCCATTTTGGAAAACAACGGCCAGATCAGCTTTTTGCCCAAAAGCACCAGCCGCCCGGCCACCCCGCAGGACCTGGGCCTTGCCCCGGACCCTGCCAGCGCCTGGTACGACCTGATTTTGGACGGGCGGCTGATGAAGGATAACCTGAAAGCGGCCGGGCGCGATGAGACCTGGCTGCAGGCCCAGCTGCACAAAGCCGGCATCGGCCAGCGGCACGAGGTGTTTTACGCCGCCTGCGACAAACAGGGCCGCTTTTTTGCCTGCCGCGGCGCGTAGACGCAACAGCGACCGGGCCGGAGCAAAGCCCCGGCCCGGTACGCCGTTTGTTTTCAGTTGGAAAGACCGTTTTGCTTATTTGAAGTAACGGTCCAGCAGACCCTGCATGCCGCGGCCGTGACGGGCTTCGTCCTTGGCCATCTCGTGCACGGTGTCATGGATGGCATCCAGGCCCAGCTCTTTGGCCTTCTTGGCGATATCCATCTTGCCGGCGCAGGCGCCGCACTCGGCATCCACACGCATCTGCAGGTTCTTCTTGGTGCTGTCGGTCAGCACTTCGCCCAGCAGTTCCGCAAACTTGGAAGCATGCTCGGCTTCCTCAAACGCGTAGCGCTTCCAGGCCTCGGCGATCTCGGGGTAGCCCTCGCGGTCCGCCACACGGCTCATTGCCAAGTACATGCCGACTTCGCTGCACTCGCCGTTGAAGTTCTCGCGCAGGCCCTGGATGATATCTTCCGGGGCGTCCTTGGCGATGCCGACGACGTGCTCGGTCACATAGGTGTTGTCTTTCTTCTCGATGAACTTGGAAGCCGGCGCCTTGCAGACGGGGCAGAACTCGGGGATGGAACCTTCGGCAATGTAGCCGCAGACGGTGCAAACATATTTGCTCATGGTAGTAGCCTCCTGTTATGATCGTTGTGTGCTCCTGTAAGACGCATTCCTGTGTCTCTGGCATTATTATAGCGTCTGATTTTATATTTGTCAAGCGGGTTTTTGCAATTTTTAAGAAATATTCTTATTTTTATTAAAGGGGTTGCGCCCGTTTCCGCGCTGCGTCATGGCGGCGGGCAGCGCGGCGTACACCGCCCCGGCCAGCAGGCTGTTCAGCGCGCCGACTGCAACCCCGGTCACCAGCAAAACCGGGGCGTACCCGAGCGCCATCGCGCTGGAAAGGATCACTGCTGCCCCGGCCAGCTGCCCCAGGTTGTGCGCCAGCGCGCCGCAGACGCAATACAGATACCCGCTGACCGGAAACGGCGCGTGCAGCAGCGCCCACAGCACCAGCAGCGACAGCGCACCGCCGCAGGCCGAGAGCGCCCCGGCCGTGACCCCGCGCGTGAGCAGCGCAAACAGCGCTTTGAGCACCACCAGCGCCGCCGCGCTGCGCGTGCCCAAAAACAGCAGCGCGTACATGACGACGATGTTGGCCAGCCCCAGTTTCAGCGCGGGCATCAGGCCCAGCAGCGGCGTCACGCAGGATTCCAGCCACGAAAGCGCGATGGCCAGCGCAAACAGCATCCCTGTGCCGGCAACGCGGCGCGCTTTCCCGTTTCGCATGGCGGGCCCTCCCCTCTTTTTTTCCTCTTCTTCGCAGTGTACGGCAAATCATCGTTTTTTGTCAAGGGCATAAAAAATTTACAGCCTTTGCCGGGTTTTCCGCCTGCAATTCGACAGAAACGGGTTGAAAAACGCCCCCAAATAGTGTATTGTTATAAAGTATCCAATCGCATTGTTGGAAAGTACAGGGCGCCCCGCGCCTTGAGAGAGTACGGCCGGCACGCCGGCCCCGTGTAAAAGGAGAAACTTCCCATGAAAAAATTGATCCCGTTTGTTCTGTGCGCCGCCATGCTGCTGGCCGGCTGCGGCAACACCGCCAGCAGCGAGACGACTTCCAGCGAAGCGTCCTCGGTCGCTTCGGAGTCCGCCGCCACGTCTGAAGAGACGACCGAGCCTGCCGCCGACAGCACGGCCAGCGAAGCCCCGGCCGAGGAGGCGCAGACCGCCAACCTGGAAAGCGCGGTGGCCGCGCTGGAGGAAGTCAACCCCATCACCAACCCGCTTCCTCTTGACGACAATGACGAAGATTCCCAGTTCCTTGTTGAGAACACTCTTATGCTGACGCTGGACAACCTCGTCGCTTACCGCGGCGATATAACCAACAATTTGTCCGACTCCGGCCTGGTGTTCGTGGCACAGGCCAAGGAGGGCAAAGCCGCTGACGTGGAGGCCGAACTGCAGGCCTACAAGGACAGCCTGACCGCCAACGATATGTACGCCGAGTATGCCGACAAGATGGCCATGGCGCAGGATGCGCGCATCGTGACCAGCGGCAACTATGTGGCCATCGTCATCGCCAGCATCGGCAGTGACTACGGCGCCATTGACGCCGCGCTGGAGACGGCCCTCGCTTTCTGATCTTCGCACTATGGACCCCGCCAGGCCGCTACCCATGGGTAACGGCCTGGTTTTGTATAAAAGACAACGAGGAGTGCGCACATGGTTTTTAACAGTGTGGTCTTTTTGTTCTGCTTTTTGCCGCTGGCCCTGCTTTTGTATTACATAGCGCCCGGCCGCGCCAAAAACGCCGTTTTGCTGCTGGAAAGTCTGGTGTTTTACTGCTGGACCGGCATCGAGTTCCTGCCTTTGATCGCCTGCCTGGTCGTGTTCAACTACCTGTGGGGCCTGCTGACAGCGGCCGCGCGCGCCAAGCTGCGTGCTGTGCTGCCGCTGGCGGCCGTGCTGGTGAACCTGGGCGTGCTGGTGTACTTCAAATACGCCAACTTCCTGATCGAGACGCTGAACCAGCTGGCCAGTTCGCAGCTGGCGGAGCTGGAGATTGGCGACGTATTGCCGCTGGGCATCAGCTACTATATCTTCAAGATCATCAGCTATGAGGTCGACGTCTACACCGACAAGGTGGAAGCCGAGCGCAACCCGCTGACGTTTGCCGCCTATGTGCTGTTTTTCCCGCAGCTGATCGTCGGCCCCATCGTCAAGTACCGCGATATGGCCCCGCAGCTGCACAAAACGTCCGGCCGCTGCACGCTGCCGCAGATCGAGCGCGGCGTCGAGCTGTTTGTGTTTGGCCTGGCCAAAAAGGTCATCCTGGCCGATTCCATCGGCGCGCTGTGGACCGATATCATCGGCGCCGGCGGCGTGGGGCTGGCCGCCGTGTCGACGCCGCTGGCTTGGCTGGGCATCCTGGCCTACTCACTGCAGCTGTACTTTGACTTTGCCGGCTACAGCGAGATGAGCAACGGCCTGGCCGCCATGCTGGGCTTTGACTGCGCTGCCAACTTTAACCTGCCGTATATTGCCGGCAGCATCACCGAGTTCTGGCGCCGGTGGCACATCTCGCTGTCCTCCTGGTTCCGGGATTATATCTACATCCCACTGGGCGGCAACCGCAAAGGCCAGGGCCGCCAGCTGTTCAACATGCTGCTGGTCTGGGCGGCCACCGGCATCTGGCACGGCGCCAGCTGGAACTTTATCTGCTGGGGGCTTTACTATTTTGTGTTGCTGACCATTGAGAAACTGTTCCTGCTCAACCACCTCAAAAAAGGCAAAGTCTGGCCCCACATTTACACGCTGTTCTTTGTGGTGCTGGGCTGGGGCATCTTTACCGCCAACCAGCCCGGCGCTCCGCTGGGGCTGCTGCTGCAAAAGCTGTTTGTACCGCAAGGCGGCATCTCGCCGGTGTATTCGCTGCGCAACTACGGCGTGCTGCTGGCGCTGGGCTGCGTGTGTTCCTCGCCCCTGCCGCGCTGGCTGTGGGGCAAGGTCAGCCGCATTCTGCCGCTGAAAATCGTGCTGTTTGTGCTGCTGACGCTGCTGTGCATCGCCTATGTGGTGGCCGCCACCAACGCCACGGCGCTGTACGCCAATTTCTAAGCGGGAGGGGTTTGTATGTCTAAAGTCGTATACCGAAAATCCGGGCGGCGGGCAGGCGTGCCCCTGCTGGCTGTAAGCGCCCTGCTGCTGTTGGGGCTGACCATTGCCAACCTGGCTTGGCCCAAGCGCGATATGATCGAACTGGAAAACCGCAAGGCCGCCCAGTTCCCTGTGTTCAGCGTCGAAGCGCTGTGGAACGGCCGCTGGCAGAGCGAGTTTGCCCGCTGGATGCAGGACCAGTTTCTGCTGCGCGATACCTGGATCAACACCCAGCGCGCGGCCGATGAGATCGTGTTCCAGAAAGCCGAGGAGGATGGCATCCTGCTGGGCAAGGACCGGTGGATGTTCACCAAACTGTTTACCATCGGCGATGCCACCCGCCAGCAGACTGCCAAAAACGTGCAGGCCGTGGCGGAGTTTGCCGCGCGTTACCCCGGCAAGGTCACCTTTCTGCTGGCGCCGTCCGCCAGCGTAATCTACCCCGAAGCGCTGCCCGCCGGCGCGCCGATGGCCGATGAAAACGCGCTGCTGGACGACATCTTTGCCCAGGTGGGTGAAAGCGCCGCCGTCATTGACCTGCGCGAACCGTTCACTGCGCGCAAGGACGAGTACCTGTATTTCAAGACCGACCACCACTGGACGACGAACGGCGCCTACCGCGCGTATGAGCAGTTCTGCGCCCGCAAAGGCCTGACGCCGTTTGACCGCGACGCCCACGAAGCCGTGACGGTGGTGGATTTCCAGGGCACGCATTATTCTGCCACGCGGCTGTGGAACGTTGAGAACGACACCATCACCTACTACCCGCTGCCCAACCAGATGACGATCTACAACATCACCGGTGAAGCGCAGTACGAACCGCTGAAAACAGAAAACCTGATCAACACCGACAAATTTGCCACGCGCGACAAGTACGCTGCCTTCCTGGACGGCAACAACGGCTACTCGGTCATTGAGGGCGACGGCAAGGGCAGCATCCTCGTCGTCAAGGACAGCTACGCCAACAGCTTTATCCCCTACCTGACCGCCAACTATGAGAAGATCGGCGTCGTCGATTTCCGCAGCTTCAAATACGGGCTGGATTCGACCATTGAGCGCGAAGGCTATGACGAAGTGCTGATTTTGTACAACTTCCAGACCTTTATTTCCGACACCAACCTCATCTACATCTCCCGCCCCACGACGTTGTCCTGACGACGCCCTTTGCAGGATGCGTTTGAGCACCACCTGTAAAGCAGTTTTACATTCCACAGCAAAGCAGCCCGCCCGGTTCCCCACCGGGCGGGCTGCTGGCATTTATTCAAACAGAACCGTCAGCCGGGGGTCCTGCGCGGTATGGCCCGGGCCGTAGGTGCACGCCTGCCAGAAATCCAGATGGAACGGGTCGGCCCCCGCACGGCGCATCTGCCCGTACACTGCGGCGAACGCCGCCTGCAGTTCCCGCTGCAAGGCGCTTTCCAGATCGTCCGGCGCCTGCTCCGTCAGGGCCTGCAGCGCGCAGGCGCGCAGGTGCAGTTGTACGGTTTCCCCTTCTACGGTGACGTGGGCGTCGGCTTCGCAGGCTGCCTGCCCGCCGGCAAACGTCCCCTGCAGGCGATACGCCTGGCCGCACAGCACGGCGGCCAGCTGCGCCCCGGCCAGGCCGCGGCAGCGCAGCGGCGCACCGTCCCGCGGCAGCAACAGCAGGTCGTACCCGCTTTGCGCCAGGGCCGGTACCGCACAGACCTCGCTTTGCGCAAACAGCTGCTGCAGGCCGCAGTGTACTTCGTAGGCAGATTCTGCCGCTTTCATGGCGTCATACAGCGCCGGGGCCTGTTCCTCCCAGCCCGAGATACCGGCTTCCGCCAGCGCAAAGACCGAAAGTTCCGGCGCAGGCTGCGCCACGTCGTACAACAGCGTGCCGATCTGCTGTGCCGTCTGCCAGTCGGCTTGCGCGGGCAGCGCCGCCAAGTCCAGCAGGCCGTAGTACGCCTGCCCGGGCAGGGCGTCCTCGGCGCGCTGCAACGCCTGGGCCGGGGTACTGCCGGCGGCAGCGACCGCGCGGTTGCGGGGCGTATCCTCTGTATCCTGGTCGGCCACAATCAGGCAGGCGGAGAATTCACTCTCCTGCTGTGCAAACAGCACCCCGCGCACAATCTCCCGTTCCGACAGCGGCGTGCCGCCGCAGCCGCTCAATACCATGCTCATCAGCAAACACCCCGTCAGATACAGCGCTTTGTTTTGCGGCAAAGCCATGCGGCGGCACCTCCCATCCCGGTCAAAGCGGCAAAGCCCCACGCCAGCGCGCCGCGCGTCTGCAGCGCGGCGTCCAGGTCGGCCCTGCGCAGCAGCAGGCACAGTGCCCACATGCCGCACAGATACAACGGGAAACGCCGCAGCGGCACCGCGTTTGCCTGCTGGCGGGTCTGCCCCAGCAGCAGGCAGGCGGCGTAAAAATACAGCGCCAGTTTCAGCGCCAATGCCATGACCCACAAGGCCAGCTGCAAACTTTCCAGCCGGTTGAACACCGACAACGCCCCGCAGCGGGCGGCGGCGTGCACGGGGTCGACGCGCAACGGCAGCGCCGCACCGTAAAACAGTTCCAGCACCAGGTGGATGCCCACGTCGAACCACAACGCCGCCAGCGCCAGACGCAGCAGCGGGCCGCGCTTTTGCCGGCCGCGCTGCGGCCACAGCGCCGGCAAAAGATATTCAGGGTACAGCGTCAGCTGTTCCTGGGCGGCCGTCAGCAGGTCGGCGGGCTGCAGGGCAAAGGTTTGCAGGTTGGTGATGCGCAGCCGCGGCAAAACCGTCAACAGCATAAACCCCGAAGCCAGCAACAACAGGCAGAGCACCACATGCGCCGTCTGCGAGATGGCCGAGACGCGCCGCAGGTAGACCCCCGGCAACAGCAGCGTCAGGCAGACAACCGTCAGCGGCAGGCCGGTATACAGCCGCTGCGTCAACGCCCAGAAATGCAGCAGTTCCAGCGCCGCAGAATAGGCCAGCAACGCAGCAAACAACAGCCGCAGCAGCGGGCTTTGCCCGGCGCGCCAGGCCCGGGCGAACCCCCAGGCGGCCGCCGCCAGCAGCGGCGCGCACACCAGCGCTGCCAGCACCCCGGCGCGCGGCCAGTACGCGCTTTGGCTGCGCAGCAGCACATTGACAAGTACGCCTGTGGTCAGCGCGGCCCACAGGCTGGGGCGGTCACGTTTCATGCCGGCCAATCACCTCCCCTGCGCCCGCCAGGCGGGACCAGATGCTGCGCACAAACCCGTCGCGCCAGGTCGTGCGGGTCAGCGGCATCAGCGGGTAGAGGTAGTCATACCCGAACGGTTCGCTGCCGCAGGCCATGGCCAAGATCACCAGCGCCGCGCAGGCGACGCCCAGCACCCCGAATGCCCCGGCCAGCAGGATGACCGCGAACCGGAACAGGATGGATTGCTCATACAGCGACGGCACCGCCAGCGTGGCGATGGTCGCCGCGGCGGCCATCGTCAGCACCGGCACGCTGACGATCCCGGCCGAAACTGCCGTCTCGCCCAAAATCAGCGCGCCCACCAGGCTGACGGTATGCCCGATGGACTGCGGCGCGCGCAGCCCGGCTTCGCGCACGATCTCCAACAGCAGCGTGACGCACAGCATTTCCAGCATTGGCGGCAGCGGCGTCGATATTTCGGCCCGGGCCAGCTTGGTCAGCATCTGCACCGGGATGATCTCCGGCGCAAAGGATACCGCCATCACATACAGCCCCGGCCCAAACACGGCCAGTAAAAACGCCAGATATTTCAGCAAACGGATCAGCCCCGCAAACACCGCGCCCGAAGCATAGTCGTCCAGGCACTCAAAATGTTCGGCAAAAAAACTGGGCACGATGAGCGCATACGGGCAGCCGGAGACCAGCACCACGGCCTTGCCCTCGCACAGGCGCGCGCAGGCGGTGGCCGGGCGCTCGGTATAGGCGGCAGCCGGGAACAGGTTGAGTTTGTCCTGCTTTAAAAAAGAAGCAAAGTACGCGCTGTCCAACAGTACCGGCAGTTCGATCTGCGCCAGCTGTTCGCGCAGCGCATCGACGGTCTCTTGGGGGGCCAGGCGGCTGTCATAGCACAGGCAGTATTCGGTCTGGGCACGTGTGCGGGCGGTGGCGATCTCGGCCACCAGCGTACCGGAACGGAACTGCCGCCGCAAAAGCGAAAGGTTGCTGCGCAGCAGCTCGGTGAACGCTTCCTGCGAGCCGCGCATATTCCCCTCGCCCGACGGCGTGCCGATGGAACGCTGCGGCATCTCCTGGGTCGAGAACATGACCGCCCGCGCGCAGCCGTCGATGAGCAGCAGCGTCATACCGTTGTTGAGCATCTGGGTAAAGGTCTGCCAATCCTCCACCGGTCGCGGTTCGGCCGGCGTTAAACTCTGCGTCAAAAGGTAGTCGCACAGCCCTTCGCTGCCGCCCAGCATCACGGGGTCGCGGTCCAGCATTTCCAGCGCCAGATGGCAGAGCTTTTCCGGCGAGGAAAGCCCCGTAAACATCACAATGGCGCAGCGGATGCCGCTGATCGCCAGTTCTTTGGCATAGAAATCCCCCGACGCGCCAAAACTTTTTTGCAGATAGGCCAGGTTTTCCGGCAGGCTGCGGCTCAACGGCTGCGGCATGGCTTCATTCCCCCTTTGCACTGCCCTTAGTTTGGCCGGGGACCCGCCAAAATATGAGGAGGTGCCGCAATGCTTTCTACCGTAACGCGCACCGTCGTGATCTATATCACCGTCATTGCGGCGCTGCGGCTGATGGGCAAGCGCCAGCTGGGCGAGCTGCAGCCCTCGGAACTGGTGACGACGCTGCTGGTCTCTGACGTGGCGTCCATCTGCATCGACGAGCCGGACCTGCCGCTGCTGGCCAGCCTGGCGCTGATTCTGCTGCTGACGGTGCTGGAGATTTTCAGTTCCACGCTGGCCTGCCTGTTCCCCGCTTACGCGCGGCTGCTGTTTGGCAAACCGGTCACCGTCATCCGGGACGGCGAAATTTTGCAGCCGGCGCTGCGGCGGCTGCGCATCACGGCCGGCGACCTGATGGAAGCGCTGCGCGGCAAGGATATCTTTTCCCCGGCCGAGGTGCTTTGGGCGGTCGTGGAACCCAACGGGCACATCAGTACCGCCACCAAAGCGCAAAACGCCGCCCCGCTGCTGCCGGTGCTGGTGGACGACACCCTGTACCGGGAGAACCTTGCCGCTTTGCAGTTGGACGAAACCTGGCTCGACAGCGTTTTGCAGGCGAACGGCCTTGCCCGGCGGCAGGTATTGCTCTTGCTGTATAACGGCAGCGAACTGCTGCTGATACCAAAAAAGACCACCCCCAAGGGGTGGTCTGGAAAGGGACCGTCTTGAACCGGAACTGGTACGCCGCGGTATTATTGCTGGTGCTGGCGGTGGCGCTGTGCGGCGCCGGCCGTTATGTGGAAACCAGCACCGGGCAGCTGCGGCAGCAGCTGAACTGCGCCTATGCCGCCGCCGAGACCGGGCACTATACCGAAGCACAACGCGCCTACCGCACAGCCGCCCAAACAAGCACCGCCCACAGTAAGATCTGGCTGCTGCTGGTGCGCCGCACGCTGGTGGATCAGTTCAACCAGACGCTGGCGACGCTGCCCGCCTACGCTACGGCCGACAACCGCGCCGATCTGGCGGTGGAAACCGCCCGCGCCTGCACCCAGCTGCAGCAGATCCGGCAATCATTTTTCAGCCGGTTTTGAGCGGTTGTCCAGCATAACTTTGAGCTCGTCCATAAAGGTGTTGACGTCGCTGAACTGGCGGTAGACTGACGCAAAGCGCACGTACGCGACGTCGTCCAGCTGCTTGAGTTCCTGCATTGCCAGATCGCCGATGTGGATCGAGGTGACTTCCCGGTCGTAGGAATTGAGCAGCTGCTGCTCGATGCGGCTGACGGCGTCGTCCAGCTGCTGGTAGCTGACCGGGCGCTTCTCGCACGCGCGCAGCATGCCGTTGAGCAGCTTCTGGCGGTCGAACACTTCGCGCGAGTGGTCTTTTTTAACGACCATCAGTGGGACGGTCTCGACGATCTCGTAGGTGGTAAAGCGCTTTTTGCAGTTCAGGCACTCGCGGCGGCGGCGGATCTTTTCGCCGTCCTCCGTCGGGCGCGAGTCGATGACCTTGGAGTCCACCGCGCCGCAGTAAGGGCATTTCATGTCCAATTCCTCCTTTTTCGGTTCGGGATCAGGCTTTCTTTTTGCTGGGGTTCTTTTTGTGCAGTTTCCAGTCGACCCACAGCGGCGTGGCGATGCAGATCGTGCTGTAGACGCCGCTGATCATACCAAACAGCAGCGGGAACGCAAAGGTGTAGATGCTGTCCAGCCGGTAGACAACCGACACCACACAGACGACGCCGAGCGCCAGGCAGGTCGTGATGGACGTCATCAGCGAGCGGGAGAAGCTCTGGTTGATGGACAGGTTGACCAGCTCTTTCAGGCTCATCTGCCGTTTGCCGAACAGGGCGCTGTTCTCACGGATACGGTCGTAGATAACGACGGTATCGTTGATGGAATAGCCCAGGATCGTCAGCATGGCGGCGATGAAGTTGCCGTTGAGGGGGATGCGCAGAATGACGAACACGCCAAAGATGATGAACATATCGTGCAGCAGCGCGACGACCGCCGTGGAACCGGCCTTGAGACCGCCGATGCGGCGGAAACGGTACGCGACATACAGCAGGATCAGCACGCAGGCCGCGACCAGCGCGACGACGCTCTTGAGCAGGAACTCCTTGCCGATGGTCGCATCGACGTTGCTGACTTCGTTCTGGGCAAACTGGTTGTCGGGGTACTGTTCATTTAACGCAGCCAGCATCGCGTCCAGCTGCTCGGTCGTCAGTGTTTCGCTGCCGGGCAGCGTGACGGTCAGCGTCTGGCCGCCGGCGATATCGGTGCCGGTTTGCAGCGTCAGGTTGCTCTGGCCCAGTTCTTTGCCAATGGAGGTTTTCAGCGCTTCCAAGTCCGCTTCGCCCTGGTAGGCCAGCGTAATCATGGAACCGCCCTTGAACTCGACATCCATGCCGACGCCGAACACGCCGCAGAACACCAGCACGATGGCGATCAGCACGCCGGAGAAAGCATAGAATTTTTTGCGGTTGCCGACAAAATTGATGGAAGGCGTCTTGTAGTCGGCGCCGCCCTCTTTTTTGCCGCCGTACAGCCAGGGGTTGCGCAGCGCCTGGCAATGGCTGGCGCCGCGGATCATCACGCGGGTGGCCCACACGCCGAACACAAAGTTCAGCAGCACGCTCGTCAGCAAAGTAAAGCCGAAGGAATAGATCGTGCCGGCCGTGGAGGGGCCAAACCAGAAGAAGATCGGGTTGAACACCTTGGCCCAGAAGCCGTCGGTGGGTCCGAACGCACCCATCAGGATCGCCGCGACGATGACGATGGTCACGTTGCCGTCGATGATGGGCGTCAGGCCCATCTTGAAGCCGCTCTTGATCGCGCCGTCCAGCGTCTTGTTCTTGGAGAGTTCTTCCTTGATGCGCTCCGCCGTGATAACGTTGGCGTCCACGCCCATGCCGATACCCAGAATGATACCGGCAATGCCGGGCAGCGTCAGCGTGGAACCCGGGAACACCGTAAAGTACCCGGAAACCACCGCCAGCGTGGCGCAGACCTGGCCCAGCAGCGAGAACGCCGCCACGGTGCCGGGCAGGCGGTACCGCACGATCATGAGCAGCGCCACCACCACAAAGGCGATGATGCCGGCCATGACCATGACTTCCAGGCTGCGCGCGCCCAGCGTCGGGCTGATGGTGGAGTAGCTTTCGGCCGAAAGGGCAAACGGCAGCGCACCGGAGTTGATCTGGTTGGCCAGCGTGGCGGCGCGCTCCTGGTCAAAGTTGCCCTTGATGATGGCTTCGCCGCCGGTGATGGCTTCCTCGACCGTTGCGGTCGAGATGTTCTCCTCGTCGAGCCAGATGGAGATGGAGCCCCCGCTTTCCGCCATGCGGGCGGTGGCATCGGCAAACGCCGCAGCACCGTCGCTGTCAAAGCGCAGTTGGACGACCCAGCCCTCGGTCTCGCTGTAGGCCGCGTTGGCGGACGTCACTTCGTCGCCGCTGAGAATCTCTGCCCCGTCCGCTGTGGAACCTTCACGGAAAACCATCTGCGCCGTGGTGCCGATCTCATCGATGGCCGTCTGGGGGTTAAAGTCCGACTCCCCGGTTTTCCAGGGGAAACGGACGATGATGCGGTCCTTGTTGCTGTCCACATAGCTTTCGTAGTCGGTGATGCCCAGGCCGACCAGGCGGTCCTCAATGACCGTCTGCGCCGCCGTCATCTGTTCCGGGGTGGCGTCGATGTCGCCCTCCGGCATGAACGTCACATCCACGCCGCCGCGGATATCAATGCCAAAGCGGATGTCCGACGCACTCTTGACGTACACGTTCTTGGTATCGCCGTACTGATAGCTCACGCCGAAGATCGCCGTCAGGGAGAACACGATGATCAGCGCCCCCACGACGAAAAACGGCCAAGCCTTCCCTCTCTTGTTCATAGAAACGAAACCTCCAAATTTTGCCCGCAGGCGGGCGGGATATCCGTGTTACTGCCGGTCCGCCAGCAGTTTTTCGACCACGGCCAGGCGCACACAGACGCACAGCAGGGCCGAAGCCGTTTCCACTTCCACAAGGCTCGGGTAGGTCGGCGCAATGCGCAGATGCGAATCGTCAGGGTCTTTGTGGTAGGGGTAGGCGGCACCGGCGCCGGTCAGCGTCAGGCCGCAGTCCTTGCACAGCTGGGCCACACGCTTGGCGCAGCCGGGCAGCACATACAGGCTGATAAAGTAGCCGCCCTTGGGGTTGGTCCAGTGGGCGATGTCGCCGCAGGGCGTCAGCTGGTGGGCAAAAGTGTGCTTGACGGCGTCAAAGCAGGGCACCAGGCGGCGGCGGTGTTTGGCCATGTGTGCCAGCACGCCCGCTTTGTCCTTGAGGAAGCGGACATGGCGCAGCTGGTTCATCTTGTCGTAGCTGATCGTCATCGTCGAGAAGCGCTTGCACAGGTATTTCATCGAGTTTTCGCTGCAGGCAAACGCCGAGACGCCCGCGCCCGGGAAGGTGATCTTGCTCGTCGAGGTGAACATGAACACGCGGTCCTCGGTACCATACTTTTTGCTCTCGTTGAGCAGGACCGGCGTCTCGATGATCTCGTTGGTCAGGTGGTGGACGATGTACGCTTCATCCCAGAAAATCTTGAAGTCCGGCGCGGCCGTCTTCATGGCGGCAAAGCGGCGGATGGTCTCGTCGCTGTAGGTGTAGCCGTCGGGGTTGGAGTACTGCGGCACGCACCAGATGCCCTTGATGGTATCGTCCTCGGCCACGAGCTTCTCTACCATATCCATATCAGGGCCATCCTCGTGCATGGGGATGTTGATCATCTCAAAGCCCATATCCTCGGTGATGGCAAAGTGGCGGTCATACCCGGGCACCGGGCAGAGGAACTTGCGTTTTTCGACCTGGGACCAGGGGCGCGCAGATTCCGGGAAGCCGAACATATAGCCAAAGGACATCAGGCTGTACATCAGCTGCAGGCTGGAGTTGCCGCCCACGAACACTTCCTCCGGCTGGACGCCCATGACCTCGCCAAACAGCTTGCGGGCTTCGTACAGGCCTTCCAGGTTGCCGTAGTTGCGGGCATCCTCACCGCTGGCGGCCGTGTAATCCTCCATCTTCAAAAGGTCCATCGCCAGGTCCATCTGGTGCGGGCCCGGTTTGCCGCGCGCCATATTAAGATTCAAACCCATGTCTTGGAACTTTTTATACTCCGCTTCCAGGTTGGCTTTTTCCGCAGTCAGCGCGGCATGGTCCATTGCAAAATAGTCGGCCATTTCGTATCCCCCTATTTCCAAAGAATGTTGCTTCCTGCGGCATCCCCTCTATTTTGACGCAATCGCAGGCATACACTACATTATATACGATTTCCCGCAAAGAAACAAGCATTTATTTTACAAACACGCCCTTAAAAAAGCAAAAAAATCCCGCCGGCAGCAAAACGCTGCAGCGGGATCCAATGCCACTGACCGGGATCGAACCGGTACGCTGTTGCCAGCAAGGGATTTTAAGTCCCTGGCGTCTGCCAGTTCCGCCACAGTGGCATATCGGTAAGTATTGTACAGCAGGGCGGGTAAAATGTCAATGCGCATTGCAGTACGCCCCCGGATATGGTAGTATACTGGTACACCAAATCATTTAAACGGGGCGTTACCGCTATGAAGCTGCCGCAAACCAAAACCAAACGTCTGGCTCTGTTCGCGCTGGGGGCGCTGCTGGGCCTGGCTGTTTTTTTGCTTGTGTACGGCCCGGCCCCGCTGGATGTGACGAACGATCTGTTCTGCCGCGGCGGCTACCTGGAAAAAGATATCCAGCAGCACTACGCCGGGTGGCTGTTCTACCGGCAGGATGCCCTCGGTTTCCCGCTGTGCGTGACCACTGCCCTCAACGCGCCGCAGGGCGTCAGCATCGCGTACACCGACTCCATCCCCCTGCTGGCGGCGCTGTGCCGGCCTTTGGCGGGCGCTTTGGGCGGCACATTCCAGTATTTTGGCTGGTTCACGCTGCTGTGCTTTATGCTACAGGGCGGGTTTGCGGCGCTGCTGTGCGGGGTATTTGTGCCGGGCGCGGCGCTGCCGGCGTTGGGCAGCGCGCTGTTCCTTGCCAGCCCGGTTTTGTATGAACGCGCGTTCCGCCATACCTCGCTGGGGGCGCAGTGGCTGGTGCTGGCGGCGCTGTACTTGTATTTCCGCCTGCGGCGAGAAGGGCGCTATGCTTCGCGCGGGCTGTTTTTGCTCAACATCCTGGCCATCGGCATCCACCCGTACTTTTTGCCCATGACCTACGCCGTCACGCTGGCCCTGCTGCTGGAACACGCCGTGCACACCCGGCAATGGCGCGGCCCGGCGCTGTACCTGACGGCCGATCTGGCCTGCACGGCGACACTGGGCTGGGTGCTTGGCTTTTGGTACGGCACGGCGACCAGCGGTGGGCAGGCGCTGTACGGCTATTTTTCCATGAACCTCAACGCGCTGTGGAACCCCGCCGGCCTGGGCGGCACAGTGTACAGCCGGCTTTTACCCGCGCAAAATCTCGTCGGAGGCAACTATGACGCCTTTGCCTACCTGGGCCTGGGCGTGCTGCTGGCCCTGCCCGCCGTGCTGGTGTGCGGCCGCCACACCCTGGCCCGGCGGCTGCGCAGCCACTGGGCGCTGTGCGCCGTCTGTGTGGTATTGACGGCGTTTGCCGTCAGCCATGTCGTCACCGCCAACGGCGCCACACTGTTCACCCTGCCGCTGCCGGAGCGTCTGATCCAGCTGTTCTCGGTATTCCGCTCGGGCGGGCGGTTGTTCTGGCCGGTGTATTCCCTGCTGGTGCTGGCCGCCTTTGTGGGCGTCTGCCGCCTGCCGCGGCCGCTTTTGTGGGCGGTGCTGCTGGTGGGCGTGCAGATTTGGGATGTCAGCCCCGGCATCTGCCAGCGCCACCTGGCCTGGCAGCAGGCCTGCCGGGAGGAAACCTTCCCCACCGGGCTGCAAAGCGATTTCTGGCAGGCGGCCACAGGCTATGCGCACCTTGTCTCGGTACAGGGGTTGCAGGACGACGCGCTGCATCTGGCACTGTATGCCGCCGACCACGGCATGACGACCAACGACCCCTTTGCCGCGCGCTACGACGCAGCGGCGCTGGAAAGCGAACGCCAGCAGCTGGCACAAAAACTGTGGGCCGGGACTCTGCGCAGCGACACACTGTACCTGTTTGAGAGCGAGGGCGCTTTCCTGCAGGCGGTCGACGCCGTCAAGGCACAGGCCTGGTGCGGCGAAGTGGCAAGCGCCGACGGGACAAACCAATGGTATGTGATCGCGCCTGGCCTGCAGGGGCAGACGTTTGACGGCCTGTGCACGCCTTACAACGAAACCTACCCCTTGCGCCTGGCCGATTACACCGACGCGCTTTGGAACCGCGGCGTGCTGGACGAAACCAAACAGACCGTCTGCTTTGCTGACGCGCCCTTTACCCGCGCCAAACTGGAAAACGCCGCCGCGCTGGTATGCACGGGGCAGACCTACCCCATCATGCAGGTGGATGACAGCGACCCCGGCTGGCTGATGGTCACGCTGGAGATCGACGACGCCACCGTGCTGTGGGACCAAGAGTTGGAGACGATACAAAATTGAAAGAGATCCGCGTAAAAAGCCTGCTGCCGGTGCGGCTGGACAAATACCTGATGGACCAGTTCCCCGCCCTGGGCCCCGGGCGGCTGAACAAGGCCTTGCGGGAGAACAAGATCAAACTCAACGGCAAAAAGCAGCCGCTGGCCACCCGCGTACAAAACGGGGACGTCATCCGCCTGTACCTGACCGACGACCAGCTGGAAAAGCGCGCACTGCCCCCCGCTGTGTTCGTGTATGAGGACGACGACATTCTCATCGTCCACAAGCCGGCCGGCATCGCCGTGGACGGCCCGGCCGAGGACACCCTGCGCAAGCGGGTGCAGGCCACGCTGGCCGCCAACGGCCAGCCGCCGCACGCCGTCTTGTGCCACCGGCTGGACACCGGCACCAGCGGGCTGGTCCTGCTGGCCAAAAACGAGATTGCCGAGCAGTTTCTGACCCAGGCCATCAAGAACCGCGCCATCCAAAAGCAGTACCTCTGCGTGACGTTCGGCCGCCCGCAGCCGTCCGCTGCGCTGCTGCACGACTACCTGCGCAAGGACGCCGAGCGCGGCGTAGTGCGCGTTGTGCCTTCCCCGGCCGGCGGCGCCAAAGAGATCATCACCGGCTATGAGACGCTGGCTGTCAGCGGGCGGCTGGCACTGCTGCAGGTGGAACTGGTGACGGGGCGCACCCACCAGATCCGCGCGCATCTGGCGCATATCGGTTGCCCGATTTTGGGGGACTCCAAATACGGCAACAATGCCGCCAACCGGGAATTCAAGTTCAAATACCAGGCCCTGTGTGCCTGGGAACTGCGCTTCCCGGTGCAGATCGACGACGCGCGCTTTGCCCGCCTGGCCGGGCGGGTGTTCCGCGCCGAGGAGCCTTGGTACTGTCGCCAGCTGCGGGACGGCACGCTGCGGTAAACACAGACACAGCAAAAGACTGCATCAGACGATGCAGTCTTTTGTTTTGCCTATTTACGCTCACCGGCGCGGAACCGGCCGGATAAACGGCGGGCGCTGCTGCGGATCGGTCAGCCGCGTATACAGTTGCGGGCGTCGGTAGGCGTCGCCCTGCATTTCGGTCTCGCGGTAACGGCGCAGCATCGCAAGGTCCAGCGACGCCATATAAATCCCCTCGGCCCCGCCTGCTTGCAACAGGCAGGTATCGCGGGCCCCCTCCTGCCCCGGCAGGTAGGCCACGCCGTCGAACACGCTGGAACCGCCGTTGCAGTCCGGCACGGTATCAGGGTAGTTGCAGGTTGCGACTGCCACCATGTTTTCATAGGCGCGGGCCCGCAGCTGGGCCAGACGGTTGATTTCCATCGGGCAGGCGTTGGGTACCAGAATCAGTTCCGCCCCCTGCAGCATCAAAATGCGCGCGCTCTCGGGGAATTCGCGGTCGTAGCAGATCATGGCGCCCACCTGTACCGGGCCGCAGGCCGTATCCAGTTCCGTCACGGCAAAAGTCTCGCCCGGCGTCAAGTGGCGTTCGACGTCAAAATCGCAGGTATGCACTTTGGCGTAGGTCAAGCGGCGCTTGCCGTGCCGGTCAAACAGTACCAGCGTATTGCGCGGGGCGCCCGGGTGTTTTTCCAGCAACGTGATGCCGATCGCCATTTCCAGTTCCTGCGCCAAACCGCCAAACGCCTGCACGAACGTCCCGTCTGCCGGGATTGCTTCCGCCTTCCAGTCGTCCACCGGCCGGTCGTACAGGCGGTAGCCGTTGCTCCACATTTCCGGGAACAGCGCAATCTGTGCCCCCTGCGCTTTGGCTTTGCGGCAGGCGGCCCGGCCTTTTTCGAGATTTTCTTGCAGCGTATCGCACGGTGCGATCTGCAAAAGGGCAATCTTGAGTTCATTACCCATCCGACGTTTGCTCCTCCGTCTGCAGCTGGGCGCACAGCCCTTCGTAGGTATATAACGTGTTGAGCACCGCCAGCAGTTCCTTTTTGCTCAGGCGCGGCGGCAGGCCCAGCTTGCGCAGAAAGTGGCGGCGGAACGCGGCGCTGTGGGCCGTGCCGGAAAGCCCCCACTCATACAGGTCGGTGTAGGTGATGGCGCGCCGCGGCGTGTCCGCCCCTTCCTGCGGCGGCTGCGCGCCCGCCAGCGCAGTTTGCAGCCCCTGCAAAATCGCTTCGTCGGGCACGCCCTCCACCCCCAGCAGGCCCTCCTTGCCCGGCTGCGCTTTGCGGCCCTCCTTGCCGGGGATAGCCGGCACGTAGGCTTGCAGCACGTGCTGCGCCCCCACCAGACCGGTGACGAAATGGCGAATTTGGAACCCGGCCGCGTCGGAATCAGTCAGAAGGATCAGCCCCTGCGCCTTGGCCAGCCGCTTGAGCAGGTCCTGCAAAGCGCGGTCTTTCAGCACGCGGAAGCCATCCGTCGTCAGGATCGTACCGTCCACAAGGTTGGCCAGGCGCGCGGCGTCGTATTTGCCTTCCACCACCAGGGCTTGCCGCAGCCGGATCATGCGTTCCTCCCGGCCTGTGCCAGTTCGCACAGCGCCTTTTGCAGCAAAAGTTCTGCGTCCAGCTTGCTGCCTTTGAGGTCCAGGTCCAGCTGCTGCAAAATGCACAGGCACTGTTCCAGCCGGTGGCGCTTAAAGCGCGCCGCGTTCTTTTCCACTTTGCCCAGGCGGTAGTTCCATTTGCCGCCATAGCCAAAGTCTTTGGCGACATCGGCCAGGCCGCGGCGGCTGCGCTTGGCCAGCAGCACCCGGTATAAATCCAGGTAGTTGCCAGCCAGCGCCCCGGTGATTAAAAGCGGGTCGTTTTGCAGTTCCAGCAGCGTTTTCAAGCGCTTTTGCGCCTGGTCCAGCTTGCCGCTCACGACCAGTTCCACCATCTCGAACGTGTCGGCGTCCAGCGTGACGGTGCCCAGCTGGCGGATCATCTCCCGCGTGATGGTGCCGTAGCCGGAAAGCGCCGCCAGCTTGGCGATCTCGTTTTGTAAAAGGAACTGGTCGTCCCCGCAGCGGTCCAGCAGCTCTGTCTCGGCACCGGGAGCAAACGCGGCGCCGGTCTCCCCCGCCCAGCTGCGCGCAAGCGCCTGCAGTTCTGTGCGGCCGGGTTTGTTGATCTGTACGCAGTAACCGATTTTCTCGCAGGCAGCGATAAGCTTTTGTTCCCGCTTGCCGGGGCGCAGTTTGCCGTACTTTTCCTCGATCACGCTGGTCATGACAAAGACCGCGTTTTCGGTATCGGCCAGCGTGTCGCACAGTTCCTGCAGATCTTTGTCCGAATAGGTCGACGGCCGGAGCAGCGGCAGTTCCACCAGCCGCTTGCCGCCAAAAAACGAGATGGTCCCCGCTGCCAGCACGATCTCCTCCACCGTCGGCGTCGGGCCGTCCAGCACCGTCGTCTCGGGGTCCTGCTCCTGGAGGGAATGCAGCGCCTTGCCGGCAGCCGAGCGCACCAGCGCTTCGTCCGCCGCATAAAAATAGTACAGCGGGCAGCCGGCCTGCAGCCGCTTTTTCAGTTCTTTTTCACTGTAAAGCACCGGGTTCCACCTCCTCCAAAATCATCGAGCGGCCGGGCCGGATCGTGATGACCGGCTCGCGGCTGCTGTAATACAGGCGTTCGTCCCTGGCATCCTCGGCCCAGGCGGGCGACGCCGTGCAGTAGACGATGGCGTCCGCCTGCACGGACTCCGACAAAGCGCCCGCCGCGCAAAACACATCGACGGCCAGCGGTTCGTCCAGGCGGATGTTGCCGGCCATCGCCGCGACATGCCGCGCGCCGACGCCCAGCACCGCCAGGTTTCCGCTGCCTTTATGATACAAGTCCAGCGTCACGCCGTCAAGTATCGCATACGTCTCATAAAAAGCGTCCTGCTCCGCTACCGTGATTGGTTCCAACCCAAAATCCAGCTCTGACGGGTCTTGCCGCAGATCCACGACCGTCGTCACCTCCGGCAGCGCGTGTTCGGCCAGGTAGGTATCGACGGCCCGCAGATTGCTTTGCCCGCCGCGGAACACCACGGCCGCCTGCCCGTTTTGGATGCAGACGACGCAGGGGTTGTTGGCCGCGCCCACCAGCGCGATGCGCACGATATCCCGCTGAGCCCAGACGCCCAGCGCCACAGCCGCCGCTGTACAGACACCGGCCGCCGGCAGGTACCACAGCATTTTGCGGGCGCGCCAAAACACGACCGCCAAAGCCCCCAGCACCGCCAGCACCAGCAGCGTATACCGGGCCGGCAGGTCGACCCGCGCAGCGGGCAGGCTTGCGCACCACGTAATCATTGCCGTCATCCAGTGCAACCAGACCGACAGCAGCAGGCTGGCCATATGCGCCAGCGGCTGCAGCGGCGGCAGAACCGAGAGCAACAACACCGCCACACCCAGCTGTAACGCCGGTTGCAGCATCCACACGACGAGCAGGTTGGTCAAAACGCTGACACCGCTGGCCGTAAGCCCGTGCGCCACCAAAACCGGCAACGTAGCTAGGCTGGCAAAGACCGCGACCTGCACGGCTTCGGCTGCGCGCAGCATCCCGCGGCGCGTCAGGGCAAGCGCTTTGTGCTGCGGCACCGGCAGACGGCTGCGCTGCCAGCGGCAGAGCATACCGGCCAGCTGTACGCCGACGACCGCACAAAACGAGAGCTGAAACCCAACATCGCAGGGCGCGTAAGCATTCTGCAGCCCGATCAGAACCGCGGCCGCACCGGTGGAGGTCAGCAGATCGACCGGCTGCAAAAAGAAATCCCCGGCCAGCGCCAGCAGGAACACCAGCCCGGCGCGCAGCACCGAGACCGGCAGCCCGGTCAGCACCATATAAAAGAGAACGAGCGCCGCCCGCAGTAGGATCAGCGGGCGCACGAACCGCCGCCGGCGCCCGAACGAGAAGATGCCGCACAACAGCGCCACATGCAAACCGGAGACCGCCAGCAGATGCGAGACACCTGCCGCGCGGAAGGCATCCTGCACGGAATCGCGCAAGGCGTCCTTGTGCCCCAGCAGCATGGCGGCTTCCAGCTCCCCCTCCTGCGCCGGCATCCAGGTTTGCAAAACACGGGCCAGTTCCCGCCGCAGGCGGTACAGCGCAAAACGCGGCGCGCGGCTTCCTTCTTCCGCGCTATAGTTGCCGAGGTATTCGGCTTCCAAATAGACGTCGCGGCTTTTGTAGGACATCCGGTAAGGGCCGTCCTCAATCTTTTGCAGCGCGAAATCCGCCGTGAAGCGCTCGCCGGGCTCTGCGGCCGGGAAAGACATACAGCTCACGGAAAAATCTGCCGCTTTGCCGTCGCACTGTGTCACGCGCAATGTGCCGCGCTGGCGGCCTTCCTGGTAAGAGGTCTCGGCGTCCGTCTCCACCGTGACGGTGCAGCGCACCGTCTGCCCGGCGCGCCGTTCCACCGGGTACACCGCCGCGAAAAAGAACACCGCAAATACCAGCAGCCCGCACACCGCGCCCAGCAGCGGCACGCGTGCGTCTTTGCGCCGGGCAAGCGCCAGCAGCACGATCAAAAGAGCCGCCGCGGGCAGCAACCCCAGCGGCGGCAGATACGCGGCAAAGACTTCGGCCAGGGCAAACCCCAGGCCAAACCAGGCAAGCGCACGTTTCATGGTTTAGTGCAGGAACAGCGGCAGCGGTTCCAGGTAGAAGATATCGGTGCGTTTGGCCGCGTCGCCCTCGGCGAGCGCCGCGCAGCAGCCAACGACCGTGCCGGTGCTTTTGGCAACCAGCGTTTCCAGCGCGTGCAGCGAGCCGCCGGTCGAGATGACGTCGTCGACGATCAGGATGCGTTTGCCGTCCATATAGTCGATGTCTTTCTGGTCGATGACCAGCGTCTGCTTGCCGGCCGTCGTGATAGACTGATCCTCGATCACGACCGGCTCGCGCATATACAGCTTGACGCCTTTGCGGGCGGTGATCCAGTATTTACCGCTCTGGCGCGCCATCTCGTACGCCAGGGGGATGCCTTTGGCTTCGGCGGTCAGGATCACGTCAAACTCCGGCGCTTTTTTCAGCAGTTCGGCGGCGCAGGCTTCGGTCAGTTCCACATCGCTGAACATGATGAAGGCGGCAATGTCCAAGTGATCGTTTACTTTGCAGATGGGCAACTCACGCGTCAGCCCGGCAATGTGCAGTGTATAGGTATCTGCCATGATGGGACTCCTCTTTCTTTGATCGATCAGGTTTTCGGCCGTGTCAGCCCGGCGGCCATGCCAGGCTGCGGCCCGCTAGCACGTGGAAATGCAGGTGGCCGACGCTCTGGCCGCCGTCCTTGCCGACGTTGGTGACGACACGGTAGCCGTTTTCATCAATGCCAAGTTTTTTGCACTGCGCGGCAATGACGGCAAACACATGCCCCAGCAGCGCGGCGTCCTGCTCCGTCAAGGCGGCCGCCGAAGCGATGTGCCGCTTGGGGATCACAAGGAAATGCACCGGGGCCTGCGGGTCGATGTCGTAGAACGCCAGCAGCGTCTCGTCCTCATACAGTTTGTTGGACGGGATCTGCCCCGCGGCGATCTTGCAAAACAAGCAGTCTTCCATTTGTACCCTCCCTTTTTTGTCGGAATGTGATATCGGGCCGAACCTTAGTGGTTCAGTTCTTCCTGTACAATCTGCGGCACGGCGTTGAGCGCTTCGTCGATCTTGCTCACATCGCGGATACCCGCCATGGCAAAATCCGGTTTGCCGCCGCCGTTGCCGCCGGCGATGGCCGCGATCTTTTTGACGAGCACGCCGGCTTTGAGCCCGCGCGCTTTGGCGTTGGCCGAAACGCCGACCGCCATCATCGTCTTGCCGCCGTCGCTGCCCACCAGCACCGTCACGGCGTTGGGCGCTTTGTCGCGGACTTTGTCGACCATTTCGCGCAGCGCGTCGGCGCCGGTGCCCGTCAGGTAGGCGGAGATGATGCGCACGCCGTCCACGTCGGCCGCGTTCTCAAACAGGCCGTCCACTTTGGCGGCCGCCATCTCGGCTTTCAGCACATCCAGCTGCTTGTTGGTCTCTTTCAGTTCGGCCGCCAGTGCTTCGGCGCGCGCCGCCACATCCTTGAGGTTGTTGGCTTTCAGCGCGGCTGCCGTATGGGCCAGCACGTCGGTGCGTTCATCCAGCAGGCGCAGCACGCCGAACCCGGTCGTCGCCTCGATGCGGCGGATCCCGGCCGCAACGCTGGACTCGCTGAGAATCTTGAAACAGCCGATCTGCGCGGTGTTCTGCACATGGGTACCGCCGCAGAACTCGGTGCTCCAGCCGCCGGCGTCGACGACGCGGACGACACTGCCGTATTTTTCGCCAAACAGCGCCATCGCGCCCATCTTTTTGGCTTCCTCAATGGGCAGGTTCTGCACGGTGACCGGCAGCGAAGCAAAAATCTTCTCGTTGACTTTGCGCTCAACGGCTTCCAGTTCTTCCGGCGTCACCGCGCTGAAATGCGTAAAGTCAAAGTGGGTGATCTTTTCGTCCTGGTAGCTGCCGGCCTGGTGCACATGGTCGCCCAGCACTTCGCGCAGGGCTTTTTGCAGCAGATGGGTCGCGGTATGGTTGCGGCAGATGGCCATGCGGCGGCCCTCATCGACCGAAGCCGTGACTTCGTCGCCGGTCTTGAGGGTACCGTCCAGCAGCGCGCAGGTATGCACATAGTAGCCTTTGGGCGTCTTTTTGACCTGGGTGACCTTGAGTTTGGCGTCGCCGCAGGTCAGGAAACCGTGGTCAGCCACCTGGCCGCCCATCTCGGCATAGAACGGGGTGCGGTCCAGCACAACCAGCACGCCCTCTTTGGCTTCGCCCGCTTCGTCGGTGGCAATGGCGTCGACGAGTTCCTCCCCGTCCGAAAGCGCCAGCACCGTCGTTTTTTCACGCAGCGTCTCGTAGCCGTCAAACTGCGTGGGTTCGGCGGTCAGTTCCCCAAACAGGTCGGAACTCCAGCCCGAGATGTCTTTGGCCAGGCGCTCGGCGCGGGCGCGCTCGCGCTGCTTGGTCATCTCGGCGTGGAACGCTTCCTCGTCCACAGTCAAGCCGGCTTCGGCCGCAATCTCCTTGGTCAGGTCCAGCGGGAACCCGAAGGTATCGTTGAGCTTGAACGCTTCCTCGCCGGAAAGGGTCTTGAGCCCCGCCGCGTCCAGCTTGTCGATCATGCTGTTGAGGATGGTAAGCCCGGCGTCGATGGTGCGGCCAAAGCGCTCTTCCTCGGTGCCGACGACCTTTTTGATATAGGCCTCGTGCTCGCGCAGTTCAGGGTAGCCGGCTTCACTGGACGCAATGACGGTATCGACAAGTTCGGTCAGGAACGGGTGGTCGATGCCCAGCATGCGGCCATGGCGCGCGGCGCGGCGCAGCAGACGGCGCAGCACGTAGCCGCGGCCCTCGTTGGAAGGCAGGATGCCGTCGGAAACCATGAACACCGTGGAACGGATATGGTCGGTGATGACGCGGATGGAGATATCGTTCTTTTCGTTGTCGCCGTAGTGCTTGCCGGAGATTTTCTCGACATGGTGCAGCACCGAAGCCACCGTGTCAACCTCAAACAGGTTGCCGACATCCTGCATCACACAGGCCAGACGCTCCAGGCCCATACCGGTATCGATGTTGGGCTTGGCCAGGCGCTCGTAATGGCCGTTGCCGTCGGAGTCAAACTGGCTGAACACCAGGTTCCAGATTTCCATGTAGCGGTCGCAGTCACAGCCCACGCGGCAGGTTGGCTTGCCGCAGCCGTGTTCGGGGCCGCGGTCATAGTAAATCTCGGAGCAGGGGCCGCAGGGGCCGGAGCCATGCTCCCAGAAGTTATCTTCTTTGCCGAAGCGGACCATGTGATCCTCGGGGATGCCAACTTTTTTGGTCCAGATATCGTAGGCTTCGTCGTCGTCCAGATAGACCGAGATGTAGAGCTTTTCGGCCGGAATCTCAAGGTCTTTGGTCAGGAACTCCCACGCCCAGGGGATGACTTCCTCTTTGAAATAATCCTGAAAGCTGAAGTTGCCCAGCATCTCAAAAAACGTGCCGTGGCGCGCCGTGATGCCGACGCGCTCGATATCCGGCGTGCGGATGCACTTCTGGCAGGTGGTCACACGGTGGCGGGGCGGTTCTTCCTGGCCCAGGAACCACTTTTTCATCGGCGCCATGCCGCTGTTGATCAGCAGCAGGCTGGGGTCGTCCTTGGGCACCAGCGGGAAGCTGCCCAGGCGCAGGTGATCCTTAGTCTCAAAAAAATGAAGGTATTTCTCGCGCAGTTCGTTCAGTCCAGTCCATTGCATAGCGATACGTTCTCCCATCCATTACTTCTTTGCGGTGAAAAGGTCCATGAAAAAAAGATAGCCCACGCCCCTGTACAGGGACGAAGGCCAAACGCTTCCGTGGTACCACCCATGTTGCGGCACGCCAGGCGCGCCGCCGCTTTGCTGCGTTAACGCCGCAGGTACGTTTGGCTCGACGCCAAAAGCTCCGGGGTGGCTGTGCCGAACTTCAGCCGGGCGCCTTGCACCAGACGGTGCCCTCTCTGCAGACTGTAGCGGCCGGCATTGGCCCCTTCCACGCCATTTTCCTTTTTACAGTGTACATTATAGGCCCCTTTGGCATACTTGTCAACTGGTTTTTGCCGCGCTTTCCGGCGTTTGCGCGCACAAGGCATCGTCCCATACATGCAGTCCGTCGGCAATGCGCGCAAAAATCTCTGCGCTGGATACCGTGGGTTCGAGCACGCCGTCCTGCAGCACCGTGATGGTGTACCGCGGCTCATCGGCCGGGTAAAAACCGCTGAACCAGTAATTCAACAATTCTTCGCCGTCCTCGTTAAATTGGCCGGTCTGCGCCGTGCCGGTCTTGCCGCCGGCCGTCAGCGCCTGCGGGGCGGCCTCACCGCCGATGCCCTCCTCCACGACGGTACGCAGCATATCGCGCAGCACGCGGGCCGTTGCAGCGCTGCAGGCCTGCGCCGGCTGCGGCAACTGCACGGAGCTTACCTGCCGCAAGTCTTGATCCACCACGCCGTATACCAGCCGCGGCGTCAGCAATAGACCGCCGTTTGCTACGGCGTTCGTCATGGCGGTCACCTGCAGCGGCGTCACGCTCAAACTGCCCTGGCCAAAACTGAACAGCGCCAACTGGCCGCTTTTTTCCAGCGCAGCGGCATCGGGCAGCACCCCGGCGCTGCTTTTTAACCCCGGCGCTACCACTGTAGGGCTGCCAAAACCAAATGCTTGCGCCGCCTGCAAAATTGCCTGGCCCCCCAACGCCTGCCCCAACTCCACAAAATAGCAGTTACAACTTTGTTCCAGCGCTTTGCGCAGGTTGACCTCGCCATGGGCGCGCCCCTGCGCGCAGCGGTAAATCTGGCCGTCCACCTCCACGCTGCCGGTGCAGTCATGTGTGAACCAGTCTAAGCCGTTTTCGCAGGCGGCTGCGGCCAGAACGACTTTAAATACCGACCCGGCGCTGAATGTGCGCAGGCTGCGGTCAATCAAAGAAGTATCGTTGGCCCGGATGCTTTGGGCCACGTTGCCCGGGTCATAGGCCGGCCGGCTGACGCTGGCCAGCACTTCCCCTGTCTCGACTTCCAGCACCAAGATGCACCCGCGCTCCATCGTCAGGTCGGCAACGCCCTCGCACAAGCGCTGAACATCGGCGTCCAGGGTCAACTGCACCCTCTGGCCGGTGCCGGGCCGGGCAACTTCCAGATCCGGGCTGCCGCCTTGTACAAGGCGCCCCTGCGCCGAGGTAACGCAGGTGACGGTCTGGCTGTCCCCGGCCGCCGCCAGCACGTCGTCATACGCCGCTTCCAAACCGGCGACCCCGTTGCCGTCCCCGTCCAGATACCCCAGCAGATGCACCGCAATGGGCAGCGGCAAGGTGCGTTGTGCCACCGCATACGTCGGCACACCACAGTCTGTCAGGTCCTGCCCGACTTCAATCAAAAATGGTAGCGTCGCATTGCGGCGGGCATACAGTTCCGCCTGTTCCTGGTACGAGACATACGGGAACAACGTCGCATAGCTGGCATCCCCCGGGATACACAGCGCGTACCAGCTTTCGCGGCAGCCGGTCAGCTTGCGGCCCTGACGGTCATAAAAATCCCCGCGTTGCCGCGGCAGCGTGGTGACCCGCGTTGTCTGCGCACCGGCGCTGGCCGCATACTCGGCGTCCGAGCCGACCCACAGCACGCGGCACAGCACAAGACCGGCCAGCAACAGCAACAGCGCGCACAATCCCCGCAATCTGCGCAGCGACATCGGAGCACCCCCTGTTCCTTTTCAGTATGGGCGGAAGTGCGGATGCTTATGTGCGCAAAAAACGGAGTAACGGGAGATATCTTCTCCACATTACTCCGTTTTTCTATCCTGTTTTTGACAAACGATTGGGTCCGCTTGATACTTTCGTTTGCCCTTGGACAAACTTAGTGCTTGATGGCGGCAGCCACTTCGGCGGCGAAGTCCTCGTTGCGCTTCTCCAGGCCCTCGCCCTTGATGAAGTGGGTGTAAGCAGCGATCTGAATATCGCCGCCCAGCGCCTTGGCGGTGTCGGCCACGTACTTCTTGACGTCCATGTTGCCGTCCTTGATGAAGGCCTGGTCGACCAGGCAGTTTTCCTTGTAGAACTTGCCCAGCTTGCCGATGGCCATCTTCTCTTTGATGGCGTCGGGCTTGTTGGCGGTCTTGGGATCGTTGGCCATCTGGGCCAGGATGATCTCTTTCTCCTTGGCGATGGTCTCGGCCGGGACAGCCGCCTCGTTCAGGTAGCTGGGGTTGGCCGCCGCGATCTGCATGGCGATATCCTTGCCGAAAGCCGCGAACTCGGCCTTGGCGGCAACGTCGTCGCTGGTCTCGAACTTGACGATGACGCCGTGGGTGCCGCCGCCATGGACGTACGCCGCGCAATGGCCGTCATAACGGGCAAAGCGGCGGACCTTGATGTTCTCTTTGATGACGAGGATCAGCGCTTTCAGCGCGTCGTCCACCGTGCCGTCGTCCATCTTGCAGGCCATCAGCGTCTCGACGTCGGCGGGGTTCTGCTCGGCCACAACAGCGGCCAGGTTCTTGGTGAACTCAACGAACTTATCGTTTTTGGCGACAAAGTCGGTCTCGGCATTAACCTCGACGACGACGGCGCAGTTCGGGAAAGAAACGGCGTAGACCATGCCCTCGGCGGCAATACGGCCGGCCTTTTTGCTGGCGGTGGCCAGGCCCTGCTCGCGCAGGATCTCGATGGCCTTTTCAAAGTTGCCGTCCGCCTGGGTCAGCGCCTTTTTGCACTCCATCATGCCGCAGTCGGTCTGGCGGCGCAGTTCCATTACGTCTTTTGCAGAAACAGCCATAGTCTCTTTGTCCTTTCTATCTTACCCAGTTGTGTCTTGTGTACGGCTCCATCAGGCTTCCGCGTTCTCGGTGGTCTCGGCGGCGGGGGCATCCTGGACGCCCTGCTTGCCCTCGAGGGCAGCGCTGGCCATCGCGCCGGAGATCAGCTTGACGGCGCGGATAGCGTCGTCGTTGCCGGGGATCACGTAGTCGATCTCATCGGGGTCGCAGTTGGTGTCGACGATGGCCACGATGGGGATGTGCAGCTTGCGGGCCTCGGAGACAGCGATGCGCTCCTTGTGGGGGTCGACGATGAACATGGCTTTGGGCAGGGTCTTCATGTCCTTGACGCCGCCCAGGTACTTGTCCAGCTTGGCCATCTCGAGCTCGAGCTTGACGACTTCCTTCTTGGGCAGCAGATCGAACGTGCCGTCGGCCTGCATGGTCTTGAGTTGCTCCATGCGGTCGATGCGCTTGCGGATGGTGCGGAAGTTGGTCAGCATGCCGCCCAGCCAGCGGGCGTTGACATAGTGCATGCCGCAGCGGGTCGCCTCGTCACGGATGGACTCCTGCGCCTGCTTTTTGGTGCCGACGAACAGGATCTCGCCGCCCTCGGCCACAGTATCACGGACAAAGTTGTACGCCTCGTCCAGTTTCTTGACGGTCTTCTGCAGGTCGATGATGTAGATGCCGTTGCGCTCGGTGAAGATATACTTCGCCATCTTGGGGTTCCAGCGGCGGGTCTGGTGGCCAAAGTGAACGCCGGCCTCCAGAAGCTGTTTCATAGATACGACTGCCATTGTTTGTTTCCTCCAATAAATTTAGTTTTACCCTCCGCACTGCGTTTTATGTTTTCTAACCCTGTTTTTGGAAAAAAGGGCACAAAAAAACAACGCAATGCGTGCGTATTGCCGTACTATAGTAGCACAAGCCCTTGCGGATTGCAAGGGCTTTTTGCGTATTTTTGCAAAAAATGTGCGCAGCAAGCGGCTTTTCAGGCAAAATCCTGCCCGGAAGCCGTGTACAGGTGGGTGCGCAGCACCTGGCACTGCCACGCCGGCGCGCCGCCCTGCCCGTTCAGGCAGTCCATCAGCAGCGCCGGGTTGAGGTTGAGTGCTTCGCCCGAACCGCAGGGCAGCAGGATGTCAAACACAAGTTCCTTCCCTGCCACGGTATAGTCGATGCGCGGCAGATATTGTTTCAGGTCCAGCGTCTTGTGCCCGCGCTTCGTCTTTTTGGTTACCTCGGCGGTTTCGGCGGCGTTGTAGGCGTCCAGCGCGGCGGCCGAATCCGCCGGCATCGTAATGCGGTAGGCTGCCGTGGCAATCTCACCTACTTTTGCCTGCGCCGGGGCCACTTTGGTAACGGTAATGCCGCGCGGCATCAGCGGCTGCAGGGCTGCGCGCCAGGCTTCGCCGTCGATGCTCTCCTGTTCGGTCTTTACCTCGCAGCTCTCGCACAGGCTCTCCTGCCCGAGCGAGAGCGGGCAGGAAAAGGAAAGATAGATATGCGGGTTGAAGCCCTGGGTATACCACACCGGCAGTTCGCTGATCTTGAGCAGGCGGTGGAACACGCGCTGCAAGTCCAGCAGCGAGATGTAGGCGGACTCGCCGCATTTTTCAAAGAAGATCCTGACGGTAGTCAAAGCACGGCCCTCCCAGCAGTTTGTTGGCCCCGCAGGCGCTGCACTGGCGGTTGCAGGGCTGTGTCGTCTGCGCTTGCAGCGCTTTTTGGTATTCCCGCACCAGGAAACTGTGGCTGACGCCGACGTCGAGGTGGCTCCACGGCGTCACTTCGTCGAGCCCCAGAGCGCGGTAGTTGTAAAAGTCCGGGTCGATGCCGCAAGCAGCAAACGCCCGCATCCAGCGGTCGTAGTCGAAATACTCCTCCCACGTGTCAAAGAACGCACCGTCCTCGAACGCCGTTTCGATCACGCGGCCCAGGCGGCGGTCGCCTTTGGCGAACACGCCCTCCAGTACGCTGGTGGCGCTGTCGTGGTAGTTGACCTTGATCTTGCGCGAATGTACGCAGCTAAGCAGGTATTTCTGCTTTTCGCGCAAGGCTTCACGGCGGTCCTGCGCACAGAACTGGAACGGCGTGTCGGGCTTGGGCACAAAGCAGGCGACGCTGATGGTGACCTGCACGCCCTTGCCTTTGGGGCGGTCGGAGATCTGGTAGAACAGGTCGACCACGCGCTGGGCTGTATCGGCGATGCCCTTGATATCCTCCATCGTCTCGGTGGGCAGGCCCATCATAAAGTACAGCTTGACCGAGGTGTACCCCTCGGAAAACGCGATGCGGCAGCCGCGCTCGATCTGCTCCCAGGTGACGTTCTTGTTGATGACGTCACGCAGGCGCTGCGTGCCGGCTTCGGCGGCAAAGGTCAGGCCGCTCTTGCGCACTTTGGTCGTTTTTTCCACCAGCGACTGCGAGAAGTTGTCCACCCGCAGCGACGGCAGCGACAGGCTGACATGGTCGGCTTCGGCCCAGGAATTGAGCCGGTCCAAAATTTCCTCCAGCTGCGAATGGTCGGAAGTCGAAAGGCTCGTCAGGCTCAACTCATCATACCCGGTGCGGCGGCACAGCTCGCGCGCGCAGTCGCTGATCTGCTGGGGCGACCGCTCGCGGAAAGGCCGGTAAATCTGCCCGGCCTGGCAGAACCGGCACCCTCGCACGCAACCGCGCAGCACCTCAACGCAGGCGCGGTCCTGCACGGCGCCCACCAGCGGCACGACAAAGTTCACCGGCGGGGCGTAGTCGTCCATGTTTTTGACGATGGCCTTGGTGACGCGCGCCGGCACGCCGGGCCGGTTGGGGGTGATGGCTTCAACGCGGCCGTCCGGCAGGTAGGTCACGTCATAGAACGACGGCACGTACACGCCGGGCAGTTTTGCGAGTTCCCGCAGCAGGGTTTCTTTGTCCCAGCCCTGCTTTTTGCCCGTTTCCACCGTGGCGCAGATATCCTGCAGCATCTGCTCGCCCTCACCCAGCTGCATCACGTCAAAAAAGTCGGCCATCGGCTCGGCGTTGCACACGCAGGGGCCGCCCGCAATAATCAGCGGCCAGCGCTCGTCGCGGTCCGCCGCACGCAGTGGGATACCGCCCAGGCGCAGCATCGCCAGCACGTTGGTGTAGCACAGTTCATATTCCAGCGAGAAACCCACGATATCAAAATCCGTCAGCGGGTCTTTGCTTTCCAGGCAGTACAGCGGGATGCCCAGGCGTTCCATCTGTTCCTTCATATCGGTCCAGGGCATGAACGCGCGCTCGCACCACCAGTTTTCGTGCCGGTTCAAAAGATCATACAAGATTTTTTCGCCCAAAAAGGACATGCCGATCTCGTACGTATCGGGGAAACAGAACGCCATGCGCACATCCACATTTTGTTTGTCTTTATATACGCAGCCCGGCTCGCCGCCGGTGTAGCGGCCCGGCTTTTGCACCAGGCTCAACGCCTCTTTGAATTTTGGGGAAAATCCCGCCATGTTCGGCATCCTTTCGTATTGGTATTTCGTTTATTGTAGCGTATGCGCGGGGAAAATGCAACCGCCGGCAGCATGCGCCCCAGCGCCTGCAAGATGCGCGCGCCATCCAGCCCCGGCAGCGGCAGCAGATTGAGCCCCGCCACCAACAGGTTGGTGCTGGCGAACCAGTACCCCAGGTAGCTGAAATGCCCGGCGGCCTGCATAGCGGCCAGCACCGCCCAGCACCCCAGCAGGTTGACGCCCGGGCCGGCCGCCGCCAGTGCCAGTTCCTGCCCGGGCGACGGCATCACGCCGCGCAGCAGCAGGCAGACGCCCCAGGGGGCGATTTTCAGGTCCGGCCAGCGGCCCCACAGCAGGCGGTAGACCAGCACATGCCCGCTTTCGTGCAGCAGCGCGCACAAAAGGCCCACGCGCAAAATTCCGGTGCCGTCCCAGGCCAGCAGGACCGCCAGCAGAAACAAGCTTGCCTGCGGTGCCTGCAGCCGCAGGCGCGCGCTACGCCGCGCCCTGCAGCGCTTCGGTCGGGTCATAGCGGATTCCCTGGTGCAACAGTTCAAAATGCAGGTGCGGCCCCGTTGTGTTGCCGGTTTGCCCGACAGTACCCAGGCGTTCCCCGGCTTCGACCCGCTGCCCGGCACGCACAAACAGGTATTGCAGATGCGCGTACAGTGTCTCGTCCCCGTCCTCGTGCAGAATGCGCAGATAATTGCCGTAGCTGCTGTGCGTGCCCGCCACACGCACAACGCCCCCGGCCGCCGCCAGCACTGCCGTCCCCTCGGCAGCCGCCAAATCGTTCCCCAAATGGAAATCGCTGCCGGACCCACCCATGGGGTCGGCACGCCAACCGTAACCGGAGGTCCGCGTTGCCTGCCCGCCTTCCAGCGGGAACACCAGCGGCTGCGCCAGAAAATACGCTTCCTCCCGTGCGCCGGACGGCGCCGGCTGCGCCTTGGCATGCGCGGCGCGCGCCGCGGTCTCTACAGCGCTGCCCGCCTGGCGGCGCAAAGCGTCCGCGGCACGGCCCAAGGTCTGTACCGCTTCCTCGGTAAATTTGGCAAAGCTGCGCTCCCCTGCCAAAAACAGCCCCTGTTCCGGCTGCAGGGCTTGCTCAAAGGCAAGGCGCAGCTGGGGCCAGAGCGGCCATTGCAGCCCTTTGGCCACAGCGACCAGCGCCAGTACCGCCAGGCAAAGCAGGACCTGCCCCAGCAGGATGCGGTCCTCGCCACGATGCCGGCGCGCAGCCCTGCGGCGCGGACGCGGCGGTTGCGGCGGCGCGGCGACAGTTTCTTCCCACACGGCAAACACCCCCTGCCACCAGTATATAGGCCCGGGCAAAAAAATATCCATACCGGCGGAATCCGGCCGGTATGGACAAGACATATTCAGGCGCCCAGCGCACCGTGCAGCTGGGTCATGCGCGCTTCCAGCAGTTTTTTGGGCTTGGCAAACAGCCCCAGGCCCTGGATTTCCAGCGTGCACTCCAGGCTGGTGGAATCCCCGCCGCCGAACAGAATCGCCGTAAAGCTGCCGGAGATCTTGCCGGCCTGGAACGTGCAGCTCAGGCAGCGGCCTTTTTCGCGGCGGGTGAACTGCAGCTGCACCTCCTTGCCGTCGGCGTGGCGCTCCACCGCGCGCATGCCGTCGCTGTCCTCCTCATATTCGCGGACTTCCTTGCACCAGCCGTTCATCGTCGGCTTGGCCAGGTACAGCCACAGTTTCATCGGGTCACAGGAAAAGCTCTCGGTAACAACACAGGTTTTCAAGGGTACGACCTCCTTATTTTTTGCCGTTGCCGCGGCCAAACAGGTTCTGCCACAGCCCCGGGCGGGACGGGCGCAGCGGCGAGGGTTTGCGGTTGACCGGCTTGGCCACCACCTTGGGGGCGGCCGGTTTGGGCGGTGCCGGCGCTTTGGGCGGTTTCGGCTGCTCGGCTGCCGCCGCAAACCCGTTCTGGAAGTAGCCGAACATCGCCATCTGGCTGTCGACCGGGGGCTGCCCCTCGGCCGGTTTGACCTTGGTGTAGGTGCCGTCGGGCTGCATCTCCCGCGCGTTGACGGTGTCGCGCAGCTGCAGTTCCAGGATGCCGCGCAGCTTTTTGGCGATGGCCGCATCGTCCACGCGCACGCCCACTTCGACGCGGCGCTCGGTATTGCGGGTCAGGAAGTCGCCCGAGGCGATGTAGATGCGCATATCCTCGCCGCTGCCGAAGCAGTAGATGCGGGAATGTTCCAGATACCGGCCCACGATGCTGCGGATATGCACGTTCTCGGTATATCCGGGCACGCCGGCGCGCACACAGCAGATGCCGCGCACGATCATATCGACACGCACACCGGCGCAGCTGGCCTCGATGATTTTGGCCATGATCTGCGGGTCGTTGATGGAGTTGTTTTTGAGGATGATGGACGCCGTATGCCCCTGCATTGCGCGGGCGATCTGGCGGTCCATCTCCTCCAGCAGCACGGTCTTGAAGTGCAGCGGTGCCACCAGCATGGTATCCACGTCGCTGGTCAGGCGCTGCAGGGCCATGTTGTTGAACACGGCGCTGGCTTCCTCACCAATCTCCTGCCGGGTCGTGATAAAAGAGAGGTCGGTGTACTGTTCGCTTGTCTTTTCGTTGTAGTTGCCGGTACCGATCTGCGTCAGGTAGTGGTATCTGCCGTTCACGCGGCTGGTGATCAGCGTCAGCTTGGAATGTACCTTGTAATCGTCAAAGCCGTACAGTACCGTACAGCCGGCGTCCTGCAGCTGTTTGGACCAGTCGATGTTGTTCTGCTCGTCAAAGCGGGCGCGCAGTTCCACCATCGCCACAACTTCCTTGCCGTTTTCGGCCGCATTGATGAGCGCTGCGACGATCTGCGAATCGCTGGCCATGCGGTACAGCGTCATCTTGATGGAGACGACGTCCGGGTCTGACCCGGCGCGCTGCAGCATACGGATAAACGGCCGGATGCTCTGGTACGGGTAGGCCAGCAGCACGTCGTGCTGGCGCACCTCGGTGTAGAGGTCGTACCCGGCCGGGGCCTGCATCGGTTTGGCGGCCGGGTAGAACATTTCGGCGTGGCTGCCGTCGCCCGCAATGCGGCTGGCCAGCTTGAACAGGCTGGCGCTGTCCAACGGCGAAGTCTGCGTGTAGCAGCGGGAGGAAGGCACCACCAGTTTCTCGCGCAGGAACTTGACGATCTCCTGCGGGGCTTCGGGCCAGAACTGCAGGCGGACGGCCGCGAGCTTGCGGCGCTTTTTCAGCAGCTCGCTCATCACATCGCGGAAGTCAATGTCGTGGTCCATCATGCCTTCGTCCACGGTGATATCGGCGTTGCGCGTCACGCGGAACAGGCACTGTTTCTGCACGGTGCTGGCGTTGAAGATCGTCGCCGCATAGTGGGCGACCAGTTCCTCAATAAACGCAAAGCAGGTCGCGTCGCCGTCTTTGATGAACATCACGCGCTCGAACCGGTCGCTGACCGGCACGATGCCAAAACTGACGCCCTCGCCTTTATGGAACAGCTGGGCGATATAGTAGATATCCTTGTTGTTCAAAAACGGGAACGGATGGCGCGCATCGACGATCTGCGGGCTGAGCAGCGGCAGCAGTTCGCGCTGGAAGTAGGCTTTCCAGAAATGCTCCTGCTGCTTGGTCAGCTTGTTGAAATCAACTTTTTTGTAGCCGACCGCCGCCAGCTGTTCAATCAGGTGCTGGTAGTATTTATCGCACTTGGCCTGCAGTTCCGCCACGCGCGGCGTGATGGCCGCGATCTGTTCCGACGCCGTCATGTGAGTGACGATGTCGGGTTTGTTGTTTTTCAGCAGCGTCTGGTCATACAGCGAACCAACGCGCACCATAAAGAACTCGTCCATATTGCTGCCGAAAATAGCGGCAAATTTGATCCGCTCCCCCAGCGGCACGTTCTTTTCTTTGGCCAGCGCCAGCACGCGGTTGTCAAAATCCAGCCAGCTAAGCTCACGGTTGATATAGATCGTTTCCGGCTTATCCAAGTTCTGTTTCCTCCTGTCCATGGGTCTGCCCGCCGGCAGAGCGCGGTTCCGTCAGGGTGATCCTGCCGGACCAGCTCTCCACCATGCGCTGTGAGATGCCTTCCACTTCGTCCAGTTGTTCCAACGATGTAAACGGCCCGTTTGCTTCGCGGTACGCCAGGATGGCCTGCGCCCGGGCCGGACCGATCTGTGGCAGGGTCATCAGCTCCTCCGCCCCGGCGGTGTTGATATTGACCAGTGTCTGCCCCTCCACAACCGACGGCGCGGTCTGCTCTGCCGTCAGGGCACGGTACGGCGCTGCCTGCGCCGAAAGCTGCCACACCGGCGCGATGCAGAACAGCGCGCCCCAGACGATGACGGCCAGCGCTGCCAGCGTAGCCGCCGCCAGCCAACGCGCCGTATGCTGCCTGAACATGGCCCGCCCCCTTGTGCGCCAACATCATATTTGCCTTATTATAGCATGCCGGGCGGTAAAATGCACCCGAAATTTTCACCTTTTACAGAAATTATACCGTTTGCCCTCGCTGCGGGCGGGCAGCGGGTCGGCGGCAACCATGATAACGTCGGCGCCGATCGTTTGCAGCGCCGCCCAGGGGATGACCAGGTCCTCGTCGTACCCCAGCAGCCCGAACAGATGCCCCCGCCCGCGCAGCACCACCGCCTGCAGGCTTGCCGTCTTTTCGTCAAAGATCACATCGTCGATGCGGCCCAGATTTTCCCCGCTCTGCAGTTGGATGACATCCTTTTCGCACAGTTCCTGCAGTGTCATGGCGACCCCTCCCCCACCGAAAATACCGGCGTTTTATTGTATGCATGCAAAAGGCGATTGTTTCTTGCGGCGTTTGCGTGTATAATAAAGGCACCCCTTGCTACATTTGTGGAGGACGCTATGTATAAAAATATTATTTTGGATTTCGGCGGCGTGGTGGTGGACTTTAACCCACGCAACTTTTTGATGGACCGGTTTATGAGCAAACATGCCGAGGAGATCGTCTACGACCTGACGTTCGGCAGCCAGGAATGGCAGGACCTGGACCGCGGCACCCTGGCGCGGGAAGCCGCCAACGAGATCATGCTGGAGAACGCCGCCCGCGTGAACCGCGTGTTTGAGGTGCGCACCGTGATTGAAGAATGGCAGACGATGCTGCACACCAAAAAGACCACCGTCAAGATCATGAAGCTGCTGAAGAAAAACGGCTACCGTTTGTATTACCTGACCAACATACCTTCTGACATCATGGACGAGTTGCGCCAGCGCGACTGGTTCGCTTTGTTCGACGGCGGCGTTGCTTCCTGTGACGTGCACCTGTGCAAGCCGGAACCCGAGATTTATACAACGCTGATGCGCCAATGCAAGCTGGCTTATGATGAGTCTATCTTTGTGGACGACAACAAGGCAAACGCCCAGGCCGCCTACAACCTGGGCATTACCGGCATCCTGTACAAAAACCCGAAATCTTTCCTGCGCGCGCTGGATGCCTGCGGCCTCCAGCTCCAGCCATAACCCGCAGAACAGGCCCGGCGGCTCCCCCAGGGGAAACCGCCGGACTTTTTCGTTTTTCAGCAGCTGGAAGAGATCTGCTCTCTGATATGGTTCAGCGCACCTTTTTCCAACCGGCTGACCTGCGCCTGGCTGATGCCGATCTCCCGCGCGACCTGGGTCTGGGTCTTGCCGTGCAGGTAGCGCATGGCGATGATACGCCGTTCCCGCTGGGAAAGCGCCTTGACGGTATCACGGAACATGATACTGCTGATCCAGCTTTCCTCCCCGGCGGCATCGTGCAGCTGGTCCACCAGCGCAAAGCTGTCGCCGCTGTCGGAGTAGATCGGTTCATACAGGCTGGCCGGTTCCACCACCGATTCCAGCGCCATGGCGACGTTTTCCGGGGGAGCTCCGACGCGCGCCGCAATCTCCGACACTTTGGGCTCGCGGCCGTTTTCTTTTTGCAGCGTCTCGCGCGCCTGCATCGCGTGGTAGGCCAGGTCCCGGATGGAACGGCTGACGCGCACGGCGTTGTTATCGCGCAGGAAACGGCGAATCTCCCCCACGATCATCGGCACGCCGTAGGTGGAAAACCGCACGTTGAGTTCCGGGTCAAAGTTATCGATGGCTTTAATTAGCCCGATGCACCCCACCTGGAACAGATCGTCGAGGTTTTCGCCCCGGTTTGCAAATTTCTGTACGACGCTGAGCACCAGCCGCAGATTCCCCTGGATCATCTGCTGGCGGGCGGCCTGGTCCCCGGCGCGCGCCGCACGGATCAGCGTGCTTTTTTCCGCTTCGCTCAACACCGGCAGGCGCGAAGTGTCCACCCCGCACAATTCCACCTTACCCCCGTACATGGCACCATCCTCCTTTGTATCGTTGAGGAGTATGGTCCGCCCCGTATACCGGCAAACGGCCAAAACGCTGGTAAAATCTGCCGCACGCCGGGGCGCAGCGCGGCATAGCATGAACACAAAGGAGGGAACGCCCCATGGTAGAAGCCATTTGGTTCGTCATTGCGCTGGTGCTGCTGGCGGCGGTGTCGGTGGCATTGATCCTGATGATTGTATTGTATACCGAAAAACGGGACCCCGGGCGGCAGACGCGCACGCAGTACCGTACCGCCGACTATACGCGCGAAGCCGGTTTCCGCCTGAGCGATTACCCCAACAATCCCCTGGTGATCCTGCGGCGCCGCTGGCTCATCGACGGGGACATTGCCGCGCTGGACTATACCATTGTGCCGGGGCGCTTTATGACGCTGTTTGTGGCGCGGCGCGGGCGCATGCAATACCCGGAAGGATATAACGCCGAGGACGCCGAAAACGTGGAGCGCTATGAGATCGACGGCCTGACTGTGACCCAAAACCAGAAAGCCGGCCGGCGGGCCGTCGTGTACTGGGTCCGCGGCGATTTTGAATACCTGATCTACTCGGAAGAGCCGGAAATGAACATGATGAACGGCCTGGCCTACTACTTTGTGCGCAATACCCGCGCCGTCAGGGCGTAAGCTGCGCAGCGTTCAACCGGCAGTCTCCAGTTCCCGCCGCAAGCGCTTGATGATCCGTTTTTCCAGCCGCGAAATGTAACTTTGCGAGATGCCCAGCGCGTCCGCCACCTCTTTTTGGGTGTGTTCGGCTTCGCGGTTCAGGCCAAAACGCAGTTCCATGATGCGCCGCTCCCGCGGGGCCAGACGCCCCACAGCCGTGCGCAGGGCGGCGCGCTCGGCGCTGCGTTCCAGTTCCTCGCCCACCTGGGGGCCGTCGCTCGTCAGCACGTCCATCAGCAGCAGTTCGTTGCCGTCGCTGTCGGTGTTCAGCGGCTCATCGATGCTGGCATCCTGCCGCCGGTTGGAACTTTTGCGCAGATACATCAGGATTTCGTTCTCAATACAGCGGCTGGCATAGGTGGCCAGTTTGATGTTCTTGGCCGGTTCAAAGGTATTGACCGCCTTGATTAACCCGATGGTGCCGATCGAGATCATATCCTCGATCCCGGCGGAAGGCGTCTCGAACTTTTTGGCAATGTACACGACCAGGCGCAGGTTGTGCGTAATCAGCAAATCCCGCGCCTGCCGGCTGCCGGCTGCCAGCGCCGCCAGCGCCTGCTGTTCCTGCTGGGGTTCCAGCGGCGCGGGCAGCGTGTCGGCCCCGTTGATGTAGTGCAGCTGCTGCGGCGTGATCAGCCGCAGCCAGAGCGCCTGCAGGGTTTGGTTCATCTGTTCCAACCGATTCATAAAGCTCTCCCCCGTTTTATAAAAAGTCGCTGCCATACAGCGCTTCGTACCGCTCGCTGCCAAAAGACTGCGGCGCAAACGCCACGGCGCTGCGCCCCAGCGCCAAAATGCCGCGCTCGGTAATCAGGCCGATGTTGCTTACCGCGAACCCCGGCAGCAACCCGCTTTGGGCTGCCGTCCGGCATGGGATCAGCCGCAGGCGTGTCTCCGGTGGCGGTTCGCCGGATGTTCCGCCGTGGAACCACGCCTGCAGGTAGTTCTGCACCGACGCCGGCAGGCGGGCGCGGGCGTCGGCAAAGCTGACGACCAGTACCGGCAGGCAGGTCACCGGGTCGCGCAGTTGGCAGCCGGTATCCAGCGCTGCGCGCAGGTGCACCGGCATGCCGGCCAGTTCCAGTTCCAACCCAACGGTCTGCAGCGCAGGCTTGCGGCGTTCCAGCAGGCGCAGCCCCAGTTCCACTGCCAGGCAGCACGCGCCGGACAGCCCTACCAGCAGCAGCGGCGATATGCGAAGGTACACCGTCAGGTTCCCGGTTTGCACCAGGTGTGTGCCGGTGCGCAGCACCACCCAAAACGCCAGCCCTGCCAACGCAATGTTGAGCGCCGCATACCAGCAGGCTGCCGTCAGCAGTCGGCGCGGCCGCCGCCAGCCAAAAACCGCCGCCGTGACGAGCAGCGCCGTGCCCACTTTGTACAGCAGCTGCGCGGGATAGGGCAGTTCCGGCGCAAACAGGATCAGCGCCGACAGCGCTGCTGCGCCGCTGCCCAGCAGCATGCGCCCAAACCCGGCGCGCAGCCCGCTGAGCGCGCCGGCCGCCAGCAGCAAAAAGTAAGCCGCCAGAAAGTTGACGAGCAAAAGCACGTCCAGGTAGATCACTGTCTTGATGCTTTCACCCCCAGACGCCGCGTTTGTTACCCCAGTATACGGGGCTTTGCTGGGGAAAATGCGCAAACGGCGGAAAGCGCCAAAAGCGGCAGCCTGCCCAAGCAGACTGCCGCTTTTTTCTGTGATTTCCGCCTGTTCTGCGCGGTCCCGGGGCGGTTCGGGTTATTTCAGTTCCACAACCGTCACGCCGGCTTCGCCCTCGCCATAGCGGCCCGGGCGGAAACTTTTGACCGCCTTGTGGGTGCGCAGATGTTTTTGGATGGCGCTGCGCAGCGCGCCGGTTCCCACGCCGTGGATGATATACAGCGTCTGCTGCCCGCGCAGCAGCCCGCTGTCGAGGAATTTGTCCACTTCGGCCAGAGCTTCCTCCACCGTATAGCCCAGCAGGTTGATCTCCATGCTGGTTTTACGGCCTTTATCCAGCTGCACATGGGTGTGGGCGCGGCGCGGCTCACGCGGCGGGCGCTTTTGCAGTTTGTCCGGCGCGCGCAGCCCGCTAAGGGGGACTTTGGTTTTCATAATACCGGCGCGCACTTCCACCATGCCGTCGCGGTCGGGCCGGGCCATGACCGTCGCGGTCTGGTCCAGTTCCGCAATGACGACTTCCTGCCCGACCTGCACGTCCTTGAGGGGGACGTATTCCTTGCGGGCCGGTTTGGATTCGGTGCCCTTCAACAGCGCTTCGGTGTCTTTGCGCGCGATCTCCCGCGCACGCTGGGCGCGCTGGGCCGCACTGGCTTTTTCGTCTTTCTGGATGCGGCGCAGCTCGTCCGTCAGCGTATAGGCTTCGTTCTGCACCTGCTGGACCAGGTCATGGGCCTGGCGGCGGGCGTCCTCCAATTCGCGTTTGCCCTGTTCGATCAGTTCACCGCGCTTTTTCTCGGCGCTTTCCAGGGCGTGTTCCGCCTCATAGCGGGCTTTTTCGGCCTCGGCCTGGGCGGCTTTCAGTTGCAGTTTCAAGTCGTCCAGCTGCGACAGCACGCTGTCCAGCCGTTTGTCGTCGTTGGACATGTGGTTGCGCGCCGCGTCGATGAGTTGCTGCGGGATGCCCAGTTTGGCGCTGATGAGGAAGGCGTTGGATTTGCCCGGCACGCCGACACTGAGCTTATACGTCGGCATCAGCGTCTCCACATTAAATTCGCAGCTTGCGTTGACAACGCCCGGCGTCTCCAGCGCGTAGACTTTCAGCTCTGCATAGTGGGTCGTCGCCATCAGCAGGCTGCCCTGGCGGCGCAGCTGTTCCAGAATGCTGACCGCCAGCGCCGCGCCCTCGGCCGGGTCGGTGCCGGCGCCCAACTCATCGATCAGCGTCAGCGTACCGTGCCCGGCGCGCTGCAAAATGCCGCTGATGCGCTTCATGTGACCGGAGAAGGTCGAAAGGCTCTGCTCAATGCTCTGTTCGTCGCCGATGTCCACCAGATATTCGCGGAAATTGCACACCACGCTGCTCTCATGCGCGGGGATCAAAAAGCCGTGCTGCGCCATGGCGTTGAGCAGCCCGGCCGTCTTGATGGAGACCGTCTTGCCGCCGGTGTTGGGGCCGGTGATGACCAGCGTGTCGTAGTCCTCCCCCAGCGTGATGTCCACGGGCACGACTTTCTTTTTGTCGATGAGCGGGTGCCGCGCCCGGTTGAGCCGGAAGCGCACCGTATCGCTGACTTCCGGCTTGAACGCGTTTTGTTCCACCGCCAGGCGCGCTTTGGCCAGCAGCAGGTCGATCTGCAGCATCGCCTCGTAACTGTAGGAGAACTGCGGTTCCAGCGCGCCGACCTGCGCCGAGAACGCAGACAGGATGCGGGTGATTTCCTCCTGTTCCTGGGCGCGCAGCTGCATGATGCGGGCGTTGGCTTCCACCACGGCGGTCGGCTCCACAAAAAGGGTTGCGCCGGTGGAGGACACATCGTGGATGACGCCGCCCACCTCGCCGCGGTACTCGGCGCGCACCGGCACCACATACCGGCCGTTGCGCAACGAGACGACCGCGTCCTGCAGGAACTTGTTGGTGGTGGAGTTTTTGATGATGTTGTCCAGCTTGGTGCGGATGGAATCCTCTGTCTGGCGAATTTTACGGCGCAGGTCATGCAGCGTCACGCTGGCGGTGTCGGCCATTTCTTCCGGCGAGAGGATGCTCTCGGTGATCTGCTTTTCCAGCACCGGCTGCGGGGCCAGCGCATAGAACAGGTCGTCGGTCGGCAGCGGTTCATGCTCGCTGGCGCCGTACCATTGCGAAAGCCCGGAAAAGTTGCGCAGCGTGGCGGCAATCTCCAGCAATTCCCCCATCGAGAGGATGCCGCCTTTTTGCGCGTGCGCTGTGATGCGCCGCACCTCGGCCACACCGCCAAAGCGCGGGCTGCCGTTTTGGATCAACAGCGCGTTGATGGCGTCGGTCTGCGCCAGGGCATAGCGTTCTTCCTCCGGGGTAAGGAACGGTTCCAGCGCCTGCATCTGTTCCTTGGTTTCCCGGCAGGCGCACAGCTGCACGGCGCGGGCAATGATCTTATCCAGTTCCAGGGTCGTTTTGTAAGCGGTATCCATAAACGGGTCTGTGGCTCCTTATTCCAGTACGGTTTTTAAAAAGTCCAGGCTTTTCAGGCCATGTTCCAGGTGCGCCAGCAGGTACTGTTCGCTGACGCGAGAGAGTTTTTGCAAACTGGCCGCGGCCAGCGTAAACGAAAAGAGTTGCCGGTCTTCGGCCAGGCAGATATGGCGCAGCGCGTGCAGCGCCCCGGCGTCCAGATTGGGGCGCTTGCGCGCCTTTTCGGCGCAGCTTTCACACAAGAGATCGCCCTCGGCCGCATCAAAGTAGAAGGCCGGGCCGTCATAGCGGCCGCACCCGGCGCAGGCAAGCAGGTTGGGCTGGTAGCCGGCCATGCTGATGGCGCGCAGTTCATAAATAGCTTTAAGCTGGCGCAGCGGCAGTTTCTGCACGCTGATCATATAAAAGCTGTTGAGCAAAAGGCGCAGCTGTTCCCCGGCTTCCGGCGGCGCCGGTGAGAGCGCGTTGGCGATCTCGGCCAGGTAGGCGGCCAAACTCATGCCTTCCACGGTGGCGGAAATGCCGTGAAACACCTTTTTGACCTGCGCGGCATCCACAAAATAGTGGCTGCGCCCGCTGGTAAGCGTAAATTCAGAATAGCAAAACAGCCCGCAGGCGCTGAACAGCTTATTTTTCAACCGCAGGCTGCCTTTGGCAGAAGCAGAGATCACGCCCAGGTCAGGGGTCAGCAGCGTCAGAATCTGGTCGGCTTCCCCCAGTTTGACCTGATGCAGCACCAGGCCCGTCGTTGCAATCTGCATGCTTCCCCTCCTGCAAGGCGCACTGCGCCTTATAAAGCAGATAATCGTATACGCTGCCCGTTTGGGCAAAGCGTTCCCAATCCCCCGGCATACCAGCCATTTCGGCCGCCCCCTTTCGCTGGGGGCATCATACCACACCGCAACGGGAAAAGATGTCCAACTGCGGCGGAGACGCCGGTACCCGGGTGGGTTTCGCCCTCCGGTAAGGGGCCGCGCCTGCCTTGCGCGCCGCCGGAAAGCGTTACGTTGATTGTATATAGATTATAACACACCCCGTCAACACGGCAACCTTCTGCTTTTTACAGCAAATCCCCGGCGCTGCAAAAGCAGCGCCGGGGCGAACAAACGGGTATTCTGCCCTTTATGTCCGGCAAGCGGCCCGGTTGGCAGCGGACGCTCTGCCCGCCCGGGAGAAATCAGCACCCCAGATAGGCCTTGCGGACTTCAATGTTGTTGGCAAGCTCGGTGGCTTCGCCCTCCATCTTGATGGTGCCGGTCTCCAGCACGTAGGCGCGGTTGGCAATTTCCAGCGCCATTTTGGCGTTTTGTTCCACCAGCAACACCGTCACGCCCTGACGGTTGACATCGCGGATGATCTTGAAAATCTCCTTGACCAGCAGCGGTGAAAGACCCATAGACGGTTCGTCCAGCAGCAGCATTTTGGGCTTGCACATCAGCGCGCGGCCGATCGCCAGCATCTGCTGCTCGCCGCCGGAGAGCGTGCCGGCCGCCTGGCTGCGGCGCTCTTTCAGGCGCGGCAGCAGGTCATAGACCATGTCAAAATCGTTCTGGATTGCCTCTTTGCCGTCGCGGCGGGTGTAGGCGCCCAGCATCAGGTTCTGCTGCACCGTCAGGCCGCTGAACACACGGCGGCCTTCCGGCACCTGCGCCAGACCCAGACGGATGATCTTGTGCGCTTCCATCTTGCTGATGGTATGCCCGCAGTAGTCGATCTCGCCGCTGCGCAGTTTGAGCAAGCCGGAGATGGCGTGCATCGTCGTCGTTTTGCCCGCGCCGTTGGCGCCGATCAGTGTGACGATCTCGCCCTCATTGACGTGGAAGGACACATCCCGGATGGCGTGGATGGAGCCGTAATAGACGTTGATGTTTTTGACAGAAAGCATCTCCCCCATCGTCAATCACCTCCCAGATACGCCGCAATGACCTTGGGGTTGTTGCGGATGGCCTTGCCGTCGCCGCGGGCGATCATGCGGCCGTAATCCAGCACCATGATCTCCTCGCAGATGCCCATGACAAAGTTCATGTCGTGTTCAATCAGCAAAATGGCGATGCCAAACTGGTCGCGCACGCTGCGCACCGTCTGCATCAGTTCCTCGGTCTCATTGGGGTTCATGCCGGCCGCAGGCTCGTCCAAAAGCAGCAGCTTCGGGTTGGTGGCCAGTGCGCGGGCAATCTCCAGCTTGCGCTGTTTGCCGTAGGGCAGCTGGCTGGCTTTCAGGTCCGCCTGCTCGTCCAGGTCAAAGATTTTCAGCAGCGCGTGCGCCTTGCGGTTCATCTCGTGTTCTTTTTCGCGGTAGGCAGGCAGGCGCAAAATGCCGGTCCACAGGCCGTAGGGCACCTGGTTGTGCATGCCGACCTTGACGTTGTCCAGCACGCTCATCTCGTTAAACAGGCGGATGTTCTGGAACGTGCGGGCGATACCGGCTTTGGAGATCGCTTCGGGGTTTTTGCCGGTAATGTCCTTGCCGTCCAGAATGATATTGCCCTCGGTGGGGCGGTAGACGCCGGTGAGCATGTTGAACACCGTCGTCTTGCCGGCGCCGTTGGGGCCGATCAGCCCGTACAGGTGGCCTTTCTCGATGGTCATATCCAGCTGAGAGACCGCCTGCAAACCGCCGAAAGCGATGCCCAGGTTGCTGACTTCCAGCAGTGCCATGTCACGCCACCTCCTTCTGCGGCGCAGGCGCGCCCTTTTTGCGGGTAAAACGCGCCGCCACGCGCTTGCGCCACGCCACGATCTGCGGGCTCTGGTTAAAGATCATCATGACGATCAGCACGATGGCGTAGATCAGCATGCGGTAATCATCCATGCCGCGCAGCATCTCCGGCAGGACGGTCAGCAGCGCCGCTGCAATGATGGAGCCGCGGATGTTGCCCATGCCGCCCAGGACCACGAACACCAGAATCTGGATGGAGGTGTTGTAGTCGAACCGGCGGGCCACCAGCGAAGAATAGTTCAGCGCGTACAGCACGCCGGCGAACCCGGCGAACACCGCCGAAATGACAAACGCCGTCAGCTTGTAGCGGGTCAGGTCGACGCCGACGCTCTGCGCCGCGATCTCGTTGTCGCGGATGGCCATAACGGCGCGGCCGGTGCGCGAGTGAATGAGGTTGAGGATGACGACCAGCGTGATGAGCACCAGCGCGATGCCCATGGTAAAGGTGGACGCCTTGGTGATGCGGGTGATGCCCATTGCGCCGTTGATGAGCGTGGTGCCATCCGGCGCAAGGCCCATCGAAGCGGCGTCGGTCAGCGAAAAATGCAGGCCGTTCTCGTCATAGCCGAGGTAGCAGGCATTGATGATGTTTTTGATGATCTCGCCAAACGCCAGCGTGACGATGGCCAGGTAGTCGCCCGAAAGGCGCAGTACCGGCACGCCGACGATGACGCCAAAGATACCGGCCACCAGGCCGCCTGCCAAAAACGCCAGCGGCAGCGCAACGTAGGCGGGCAGGGTTTTGCCCAGCACCGTCCACAGCAGCACGCCGGCAAAGGCGCCCACGCTCATAAAACCGGCGTGGCCCAGGCTCAATTCGCCCAGGAACCCGACGGTCAGGTTCAGCGAGATGGCCAGCACCACATAGGCGCAGATGGGCACCAGCTGCCCCTCAAACGAGCTGCTGGTCAGGCCGCCGGCCATCAGCGCTTCGACCACAAGATAAAATACAATGACGATGCCAAAGGTGATCAGATTGCTCCGGGTCGTCTTTTTCATATGTTTTAAACGGGTCAACGCCACGGAACTCACCTCACACTTTCACATTGACTTTTTTGCCCAGCAGGCCGGTGGGCTTGACGATGAGCACCACGACCAGGACCAGGAACACGATGGCGTCGGACAGCTGGGTAGAAATGTACGCTTTGCTGAGGTTTTCGATCACGCCCAGCAAAATGCCGCCCAGGAACGCGCCCGGGATGGAGCCGATGCCGCCGAACACCGCCGCCACAAAGGCCTTGATGCCGGGCATGGCGCCGGTGGTGGGCGACAGCGACGGATAGGACGAGCACAGCAGCGCGCCGGCAATGGCGGCCAGCGCCGAGCCGATGGCAAAGGTCAGCGCGATGGTCGCGTTGACATTGACGCCCATCAGCTGGGCGGCGCCGCGGTCCTCGCTGACGGCCAGCATGGCATGGCCGGGCACAGTTTTGTTGACGAACAGCGTCAGCGCCGCCATGATGATGACACAGGCGATGATGGTGACGATGGTCTCGGCCGAGATGACGAGCTGCCCTTCAAACAGGGCCAGCGGTTTCAGGCCGGCTGCCGTGACGATGGAGGTAAAACTCTTGGGGTCGGACTTCCACAGCAGCTGCGCCACCTGCTGCAGCAGGTAGCTGACGCCAATGGCCGTGATGAGCACCGCCAGCGACGGCGCTTCGCGCAGCGGGCGGTAGGCCACGCGCTCAATGGTGACGCCCAGGACGGTGCACACCGCCATGGCGAACAGCACCGAGACCACGGGGTTCCAGCCAAAACTGCCGAAAGCGAAAAAGATCACGTAACTGCCGATCATAATGATATCGCCGTGGGCAAAGTTCAGCATCTTGGCGATGCCGTACACCATCGTGTAGCCCAGCGCGATCAGCGCATAGACGCTGCCCAGGCTGATACCGCTGATCAGGTAGGACAAAAACTGCATTTACAAAACACACCTCTCCCGGTACGGCGCAGAACGCCGCGGTTTCCCCTGCCCGCCCGCCAAGGCGATGCAAAAAGGGGCGGACACTGCCAAAACCAGGCGGTCCGGCAGGCAAAAAGGCAAAGAGGGTCGCCGAAGCAACGCCCGGTCGACCCCCTTTGGTTCTTGAAACTTTCTGATTATTCCTCGCCGACCAGAACGTACGCGTCGTCCTGGATCTGGTAGACCTTGGGCTCCTTGGAGATCATGCCATTCTCATCCCAAGTCTGGTTCTCACCGGTGGTGCCGCTGAAACTCATTGTGCCGAACGCTTCCACCAGGGCGTCGCACATATCGCTGGCAGACATATCGCCGTTGATGGTGCCGTCCTGCACGCACTGGTAGATGGCATACACGCAGTCATACGCGTCGGCAGCGAACTGGTTCGGGGTGGAATCGAACGCGGCCTCGTACGCGGAGACAAAGGTCGTGGTGGTCTCGTCGTCGCCGAACGCCGAGAAGGGGCACAGCATCATCAGGCCGTTGGCCAGGCTGGTGTCAAAGCCCTCGACGCCCAGAATGCCGTCCATGCCGTCGCAGCCGAAGAAGGTCGGCGTATAGCCGCGGCTGTTGGCGGCGATCAGAATCTGGCTGGCTTCGTTGTAGTAGATGGGCAGGAACACCAGGTCTGCGCCGGCATCCTGGCACTGGGCCACCTGGGTGGACAGGTCGCTCTTGTTGTCGGCCGTAAAGGACGGCTGCGCAACGATGTTCAGGCCCAGTTCCCCGGCCGTAGCCACAAACGCGGTGTAGATGCCGGTGGAGTACGGGTCAGAGGAATCGTAAATGATGCCGATGTTGGTGCCCAGGTTATTGTCGGCAATGTACTGGGCCGACGTTTTGCCCTGGTTGGGGTCGGTAAAGCACATCTGGAAGACGTTGGGGCCGGTCAGGGCGACGTCCTCGGCAGAAGCGGACGGCGTCAGCATGAACATATTGTCGTTGACGCATTCCGATGCCACGTTCAGGCTGGGGTCGCTGGTAACAGCGCCCAGCAGCACCTGCATGCCCCAGTCTTTCAGAGCGTTGTAGGCGTTGACGGCGGTTTCGGGGTCGCTCTCATCGTCCTCAAACTGCAGTTCAAAGACCGTGTAACCGGCCGCAGCGTTGATCTCATCGACCGCCAGCTGTTCGCCGTTCTGCACGGCGGTGCCGTACTGGGCGTTGCCGCCGGTCACAGGGCCGATGCCGCCCAGCTTGATGGGCGTAGCGGACGCGGTGGTCTCGCCGGTCGCCGCTTCACTGCCGGAAGTGCTCTGCGTCGTATCGGCCGTGCTGCCGCAGGCCGCCAGGCTGAGCATCATTGCGCCAGCCAAAACCGCACTCATGAGTTTTTTCATAGTTCTTACCCTCCTAACAAAATACACAGTACATGCTGCTTGGCAGCGGGCCGCACACCCTCTGTACTGCGATATACAAGAATTATAGACTTTTGTGCCCGAATGCGCAATGGCCCTTTTAACCAGTGTTGAAGAATAAATATTGCATTTTTGTGTATATTTTACACAAATTTTGGTAACAAAAAAGTGTCAACCTGCCAAGGGCGCAAATTCTTTGACACGGTGTTGGTAAAAACCTTGCAAAATTTGCCGGAATTTGCCATAATAAAGCAAACGGAAACGTTATGCGAAAGGGGCAGTTTTGCAGATGAAACTTTTGGAACAGCGTATTCTGCAGCAGGGGCAGGTCCGCCCTGGCAATGTGCTGAAGGTGGATTGCTTTTTGAACCACCAGCTGGATGTCGAATTGCTGGATGCGATCGGCGCGGAATTTCACCGCATTTTCAAAGACGACGGTATCAACAAAATCCTGACGATCGAGGCGTCCGGCATCGCCATCGCCTGCATGACGGCGCGGCATTTTGACGTGCCCGTCGTGTTTGCCAAAAAGGCCAAAAGCCGCAACATCGACGGCGATGTTTACACTTCCACCGTGCACTCCTATACTTACGGTCGCGACTATGAGATCACGCTGGCCAAAAAATTCTTGAGCCCGGCCGACAACGTGCTGATTCTGGACGATTTTTTGGCCAACGGTAAAGCCATGAAAGGCTTGTTGGATGTCTGCCGGCAGGCCGGGTGCAAGGTCGCCGGCATTGGCATCTGCATTGAGAAAGGGTTCCAGCCCGGCGGCGCCGAGTTGCGGGCGGCCGGCTACAAGCTGGCCAGCCTGGCCATCGTCGATGCCATGGACGATACAAGCCTGCGTTTCCGCGAGCCGGAACTGTAAAAACCGCTATTATAAACGCCGGAGGGCGCCCCTTGACGGGACGCCCTCTGCTTTTTATGCGTTATACCGGTTTGTTTTGCTTTGCAGCGCCAGGTTTTTGTAGCGCGGGCGCATCATACCGTGCTCGATATGCGGCGCGCCGCCTTCGACCGTGTCGGCGTCGATCGTCACCTTGGTGATCGTCGTGTCCGACGGAATCTCGTACATGATGGGGATCAAGAGATCCTCCACCACGCTGCGCAGCCCGCGCGCGCCGCTCTTGCGCTCAACCGTCTTTTTGGCGATTGCATGCAGCGCCGCGTCGGTAAAGACAAGTTCGGCATTGTCCAGGTGCAGCAGTTCTTTATACTGCCGCACGATGCTGTTTTTGGGTTCGGTCAGCACACGCACCAGCGTGTCCTCGTCCAGCGGGTCCAGCACCGTAACCACCGGCAGACGGCCGATGAGTTCCGGGATCAGGCCAAACTTGACCAGATCGTCCGGTTCGACCTTTTTCAGCAGTTTCTGGCGCGTCTCGTCCTTGTCCAGCGTCGTGCGCAGCTGGCTGCCAAAGCCCAGCGAAGCGTTGTCGGTGCGGCGCTGGATGAGTTTTTCCAGCCCGTCAAACGCGCCGCCGCAGATGAACAGGATGTTCTTGGTGTTGATCTGGATAAACTCTTGCTGCGGATGCTTGCGGCCGCCGTTGGGCGGCACGTTGCTGACCGTGCCCTCCACGATTTTGAGCAGCGCCTGCTGCACGCCCTCGCCGCCGACGTCCCGCGTGATGGAGGGGTTCTCGCTCTTGCGGGTGATCTTGTCGATCTCGTCGATATAGATGATGCCGATCTCCGCTTTGGGAATATCAAAATCCGCCGCCTGGATCAGCTTGAGCAGGATGTTCTCGACGTCCTCGCCCACGTAGCCGGCTTCGGTCAGCGTCGTAGCGTCAGCGATGGCGAACGGCACGCCCAGCATTTTGGCCAGCGTCTGTGCCAGCAGCGTCTTGCCGGTGCCCGAAGGCCCCAACATCAGTACGTTGGACTTTTGCAGTTCCACCTTGCTCTCCTGCCCGGAGAGAATGCGCTTGTAATGGTTGTAGACCGCGACCGAAAGCACTTTTTTGGCTTCATCCTGGCCGATGACATACTGGTCAAGCCCGGCCTTGATCTCCGCCGGCGTCAGGATGTTGACGCTTTCCAGCGGGTCGGCGTCGTAGCGGGCCTGCCCGGCGCTGTGGCCCGGGCGGCGGCCGGCGCGCGGCGGGGCCGGGCGGTCGCTGTCCTTATACAGCGCGCGGTAGCACATATCGATGCAGTCTTTGCAGATGTTGACCCCGGGGCCGATCAGAAGCTGTTCCACCTCGTTTTGGGAGCGCCCGCAAAAGCTGCAGATCAGCTCGCGTCCTTTTCCGTCCTTACCGGACGATGTGTTTGCCATGTTGTTCCCCCGAATCAGTGTTTGTAGAGGATGTCGTCGATCAGGCCGTACTCTTTGGCCTGCTGCGCCGTCATATAGTTATCGCGCTCGGTGTCGCGCTGGATGGTCTCAAGCTCCTGGCCGGTGTACTGGCTGTAAAGCTGGTTCATCCGCTCGCGCAGGCGCACGATGTGGTTGGCATGGATCTGGATATCGGTCGCCTGGCCCGAGATGCCGTTGCCGCCGATCAGCGGCTGATGGATCAGAATCTCGGAGTTGGGCAGGGCGTAGCGCTTGCCTTTGGCGCCGCTGGCCAGCAGGAACGAACCCATGGACGCCGCCATGCCGATGCAGATGGTAGAGACGTCGCACTTGATGTAGTTCATCGTATCGTGGATGGCCATACCGTCCGAGATGGAACCGCCCGGGCTGTTGATATAGAAGTAGATATCTTTCTCCGGGTCCTGGCCTTCCAGGTAGAGCAGCTGCGCGACGACGACGCTGGCCGAGGTGGAATTGACGTCCTCGCTCAGCACGATGATGCGGTCGTTGAGCAGGCGGGAGAAGATATCATAGCTGCGCTCCCCGCGCGCGGTCTGTTCAATGACATAGGGTACAAGGCTCATGGGGTGTTCCCTCCTTACAATGCAAAAAATGTTGTACAGCAGGCCCGACAAAGGAACCGATACGGCAGCGCTTGCACGCCGTATCGGCCCTGTTTCAGCTTACTGTTCCGGTGGCAAAGGCCGTCTTACTCGCCTTTGCTCTCCTCGTTCTTGGGTTCTTCCTCTTTGGCCGCCGCTTTCTTGGTCGCCTTGCGGGCCGTCTTTTTGGCGGGTTTCTGTTCCGTCTCGCCCGCCGTGACGTTGGCCTTCTCCTTCACAAAGTCGATGGCCTTGTTGACGGCCAGGTCCTTCTTGACGGCGTCGACGTTCACCAGGCTCTTGACCTTGTCGGCTTCCATCTGGTACGCATCGGCGATGCGCTTGACTTCCGCTTCAAATTCCTCGTCGGTCGCCTCGATGTTTTCTTTGTCCACGATGGCTTCCATCGCCAGACGCATCTTAACCTGCTTGTCGGCCTGCTCGCGGAACTGCTCCTTGAACTGGTCCTGGTTCATGCCCATATACTGCAGGTACTGGTCCAGCTTGAGACCCTGCTGCGAGATGCGGTACTCGAAATCCTGCACAAGCTCTTCCATGCGGGACTCGATCATCGCGTCGGGGATCTCCGCCTTCATGCCGTTCACAACCTGCTCGATCAGATCGTTTTCGACCTTCTGCTCCGCCTGGCGCTCGTAGTTGTCGGCAATGCCCTTGCGGATGGAATCCTTGAGTTCCTCCAGCGTGTCGTACTCGCTGACGTCCTTGGCGAAGTCGTCGTCCAGCTCCGGCAGCTCCTTATACTGGACTTCATGCAGCTTGATCTTGAAGGTAGCGTCCTTGCCAGCCAGCTCCTCGGCCTGGTATTCCTCGGGGAACTTGACGTTGACGTCAAACTCGTCGCCCGCCTTGTGGCCGACGACCTGCTCCTCAAAACCGGGGATGAAGGAACCGCTGCCCAGCACCAGGGCGTAATGCTCGGCCTTGCCGCCCTCAAACGCCTTGCCGTCCACAAAGCCCTCAAAGTCGATGGTCGCGGTATCACCGTTCTGCGCTTCGCCCTCGCGGGTCAACAGGCGGCCGTTGCGGTCCTGCATGCGCTTGATCTCGGCGTCAACCTCGGCTTCGTCCACAGTCTTGACATCTTTGGTCACCGTTAAACCAATGTAGTCGCCCAGTTCCACGTCCGGCTTGACCGCGACTTTGACCTTGAGCACAGCGCCTTCTTCCTCCGACATCGAGACGACTTCCGGCGCGGGGCTGCCCACGACCTCGATGTTGGCGGCCTTGACGGCGGCTTCATAATTCTCGGGGAAGAGATCGTTGACAGCGTCGTACTGGAACAGATCCTTGCCGTACATCCGCTCGATCACCGCGCGCGGGGCATGGCCCTTGCGGAAGCCGGGAACGGCATATTTTTTGCTTTCACGCTTGAAAGCCGCCGATACCGCGGCGCGGAAAGCTTCCGCGTCGATGGAAAACTGCAGTTCAACCATGCTCTTTTCGAGCTTTTCACAGGAAATCAGGTTCATTTATAAATTCCTCCAAAAATAGATGTACATAAAAATACAAGTTATTATAGCATGTTTCCTTGCGGAATACCAGCCCTATTTTAAAAAATCCACCGCGTTTTGCAGGGTTTTCGCCGCCTGCCGGCGCGCAGAGAGCCTGAACGTCCTACCGCCCCCTTGCTCTTCTGACGGTTTTACTCACAGATTTTATACGGGCAAAAGCCCAGCCCATCGGCAGAGATGAGTTTGTAGGTGATCCCGTCCACTGCCCCCTGCACCGCAAACCGGATGGACTTGCCGTGCAGATGCCCGTAGTAGCACTCCGTCACGCCGTATTCCTGAAGAACCTCGACCAGTTCCTGTGCCGAAGCCCCCGGGTAGACCGGCGGGTAGTGTAAAAACGCGATCTTGCACGGTGTCTGCCCGGCCGCCTGCAGCGACATGCGCAGCCGCCCGGCTTCGCGCGCCATCAGCTTTTCGCCCTGGGCCGCCGCATCGTCAAACGGCCAGCCGCGGGTGCCACACAAGGCGGTATCCCCCACGATGCAGGCGTTGTTATGCAATATATGCAGCGTGTCAAAGCCGTTGGCGGCCAGGAACGTCTCCATCTTGCGGGCCGTGGTCCACCAGTAATCGTGGTTGCCCTTCAGCAGCCATTTCTGGCCCGGCAGCGCCTGCAAAAAGGCGAAATCCGCCCGCGTGTCGTTCAGGTTCATCGCCCAGCTGGTATCCCCGGCCAGAACGACGGTATCCTGCGGGGAAATCAGCGTGCGCCAGCAGCGCTCCAGCTTGGGCAGGTAGCCCTCCCACCCGGGAAATACATCCATCGGTTTGTCGGCGCCCAGGGAAAGGTGCAGGTCGCCGATTGCAAACAGAGCCATACCGCTCCCCTTTCCACTGTATGGTTATTGCAGCGCGGCGGCGCGAATCTCGCCCGGCTCGATCACGTTGGTAAAGCGCACCGGCAGCTTGTCCAGTTCCCGCAGGCTCTGCGGTGCCTGCACGCCGGCGGCCGTCTCCAGCGCCGCCATCGCGGCAAAATCGCCGACCGGGACCGTCTGCCCCAGCGCCGCCAGCACGTCGCGCGGGAACTTGAAGGGGCTGGCCGTAGACAGCACGACCATCGGCGCCGCCGTGCGGCAGCGCGCCGCCACGCGCAACGCCACCGCCGTGTGCGTATCGCAGAGGTAACCGTCCTGCGCAAAGCGCGCGCGGATTTCCTCGGCCCCCTGCGCGTCGTCGGCAAAACCGGCGTCAAACGACGCCTGGATCGCCGCCAGGGTCTCGGCGTCGACGGTATAGCGGCCGGTCTGCGCCAGCTGCCGCATCCAGTCCGCCACCTTGTCGCTGCTGCCGCTGACATGCCAGAGCAGCCGTTCGAGGTTGGAGGAGATCAGGATATCCATCGACGGCGAAGCGGTTTTATAGAATGCACGGCGCGCGTCGTAGGTACCGGTGCGGATAAAGTCCGTCAGCACGTTGTTGCGGTTGGACGCACAGACCAGCCTGCCCACCGGCAGGCCCATCCGCTTGGCGTAATAGCCTGCCAGGATATCGCCAAAGTTGCCCGTGGGCACGCAGAAATCGACCGGTTCGCCCCAGGCGACGGCGTCTTCGTCGGCCAGACGGAAATAGGCGTAGAAATAGTAGACGATCTGCGGCGCCAGCCGGCCCCAGTTGATGGAGTTGGCGCTGGACAGGCGGATGTTGCGCGCTTCCAGTTCGGCCGCGACCGTCTCGTCGGAGAATACGCGCTTGACGCCGGTCTGGGCGTCGTCAAAGTTGCCCTCGACCGCATAGACGCGGACGTTGTCGCCCGCCTGCGTCGCCATCTGCAGGCGCTGGATCTCGCTGGTGCCGGCATTGGGGTAGAATACGGCAATGTCAATGCCGTCCAGCCCGGCATACCCGGCCAGCGCCGCCTTGCCGGTATCGCCGGAGGTTGCCACCAGGATGCGTGTCGTCTCGCTGCGGCGCAGCATGCGTTTGGCTTCCACCAGCAGTTTCGGCATCAGCTGCAGGGCGTAGTCTTTGAACGCGCAGGTGGGCCCATGCCACAGTTCCAACGCGTACAGGCCGTCGTGCACTTTGACCGTGCAGCCCGCCTTGCCGCCGAACGCATCGCCGTACGTCGCCTGCGCCGCCTGGCGCAGAAACGCCGTGCTGTAATCGGTCAGGTAGCCGGCCAGCACCTTCTCGGCCAGCTCCGGGTAGGAAAGATGCCGCCACGCTTCCAAGTCTGCCTTGGGGAAAGTTTCCGGCACAAACAAACCGCTTTGCGGCGCCAGGCCGCGCATGATCGCTTCGGCGGCCGAGACACGGAGCCCGGCGTCCCGGGTGCTTTGATACTGCATAGTGATCCACCTTTCTTAGTACGGTTTCAGCCCTGGAAGGCATCCATGATGCAATGCACCTGCCAGCCTTTTTCGGCCGGTGTGACCTCGACGACGTCAAAGCGCACCGGCGCGTCGGCATAGGGGCTGTTTTGCAGGTAGGTCTGCGCAGCGCGCAGCAGGCGCTGCTGTTTATGGGGGTCGACGGCCGCCCCCGGCGTCGAAAGCTGCCGGCCGGCGCGGGTCTTGACCTCGGCAAATACCAGGGCGCCGTCCTTGTACAAAACAAGGTCCAGTTCCCCCATGCGGGTGCGGTAGTTATGGTTCAAGAGCAGATAACCGCGCTGCTGGTAATAGCGGGCGGCAATCGCCTCGCCTTTGGGGCCCAGTTCATTTGCCATGCCAGTACCCCTGCTTTTTTAAAAAGCTGCGGCGGTAAAACGGCTGGCTGCCGTATTGCGCCAGCAGTTGGTAATGCAGCGCCGTGGGGTAGCCTTTGTGGCGCGCCAGCTGGTACTGCGGGTATTGCTTGTCCAGTTCCTGCATATAGCGGTCCCGGCTGACTTTGGCCAAAATGGACGCCGCCGCGATGCTGGCGCTGCTGGCGTCCCCTTTGACGACCGCCTGCGCCGGAATGTCCAGCCCCGGCGGGCAGCGGTTGCCGTCGATGAGCGCATACGCCGGGCGGATATCCAACCCGGCCACGGCCTGCGCCATGCCGTCCATCGTGGCCCACAGGATGTTCTTCTCGTCGATCTCCTGCGGGGGCACAAAGACGACTTGCCAGGCCAGCGCGCGGCGGGTGATTTCCTCATACAGGGCTTCGCGCCGCTTCTCGCTAAGCTTTTTGGAGTCGTTGACCCCCTCGATGGGGTCCTGCGGATCCAGAATAACCGCCGCACAGCACACCGGGCCGCACAGCGGGCCGCGCCCGGCTTCGTCCACGCCGCAGACTACACCGAACTGCTCGCGCATTCGGGCGTCAAAGGCATAGAGTTCTTCGTTACCCTTCTTCGCTCTCGCAGTCCCCGGCATCGTCCGTTTCCTCCTGTTCCTGTTGGCGCTGGGGCGGCCGCTCCAAAGAAAGGCGGCCCCATTTGCTGGCGCGGAATTCCCCGATCAGCATCTTGGCGGCGCGTTCGGTGTCCACCGCGCCGCCGGAAATCAGCATCCCGCGCTTGGCGCCGATGGCCTGCAGCAGTTCATAGGGCGGCAGTTCCAGCGCCGCCGCTTCCAGTTTGTAGCGCGCCTGCAACTCCTGCGGGTAGATGCTGCGCACACTGGCCAACAGCCCGCAGGCCAGTTCCTCAATATCGAGGATATCATCCCGGATGGAACCGATGAACGCCAGGTGGGACGCCGTTTCCAGCGAGTCGAACTTTTTCCACAACACGCCCGGCATATCCATCAGGTCAAACCCTTCTACCGAAATCCACTGTTTGCCGCGGGTCACGCCGGGGCGGTTGGCCGCCTTGGCGCGCGCCGTCCCCGCAAACGAGTTGATGAAGGTCGACTTGCCCACGTTGGGGATGCCCACAACCATGACGCGGACGGCCGCCCCGGCCATGCCGCGGCTGCGGCGGCGCGCCATCAAAGCGGAAAGTTCGCGCAAAATGGGCTGCCGCACTGCGGCGGCGCGCCCCTGCCGGCGGGAATCCATGGCAAGGCAGCCGGCCCCGGCGCTCTGGAAGTACGCCAGCCACTGGCGGGTGATTTCGGGGTCCGCAAGGTCCGCTTTGTTGAGGATATACAGGTGCGGTTTGCCCGCCGTGATGCGCTCAATCTCCGGGTTTAAACTGGAAAGCGGGATGCGCGCGTCCAGTATCTGCAAAACGCAGTCCACGTTGCGGATTTCTTTCTCCATCAGGCGCAGCGTCTTGGTCATATGCCCGGGGAACCACTGGATCTGGCGGCTGTTTAAGGTATCGTTCTGGTTCATAGCGCGCCCCCTATCGCAGTAAATGGCATCAGCCGCAGCAGCGCGCCCCCCAGCACGTCGCGGCTGTCCACGCAGCCGATCTCGGCGTCGCGGCTGTCCTTGGAGCGGTTGCGGTTATCCCCCATGATGAACAGTTTGCCCTCCGGCACAGTCAACGGAAAGCTGACGCCCTCATAGGTCCAGGTTGGTTCCGCCACATACGCTTCCTGCAGCGGCTGGCCGTTGCGGTAGACAACCCCGGCCGAAAAATCAATGTCGATGGTATCCCCCGCTTTGCCGATCACGCGCTTGACCAGCGGTTTGCCGTACGGGATATAGCTGTCGATGACCACGACGTCGCCATAGTCCGGCTGCCACAGCGCGCCGATCAGGATGCGCTGCCCGTCATACAGCGTGGGGTTCATGGAACTGCCGTCCACCTGCACAATGCGCACCCCAAACGTGAACACCAGCGCGATGGCAGCCACCGCAACGGCCAGCGCGTCATACCATTCCAGAATCCCGCGGTTGCGGCGGTACCGGTCTTTGATCGCCCGTGCCATGGCGGACAGCCCCCTTCCGTAAAAAACGAAAAAAGGGAGAACGCCAACCGTCCTCCCCTTTTCTCAGTATGCTCAGATGCGCGCTTTGACCTTGGCCGCCTTGCCGGTGCGCTGACGCAGGTAGAAGAGTTTCGCACGGCGGACTTTGCCGCGGCGGACGACCTCCACCTTCTCGACAAACGGGCTGTTGACGGGGAACACACGCTCCACGCCGACGCCGTAGGAAGTACGGCGGACCGTAAAGGTCTCGGCGATGCCGCCATGCTTCTTGGCAATGACGGTGCCCTCAAAAGCCTGGATACGCTCTTTGTCGCCTTCCTTGATGCGGACGGAAACGCGGACCGTATCGCCGACTTCAAACTGGGGCTTGTTCTCTTTGATCATACCCTCGGTAAAATGCTTCATTGCGTCCATGGTAAATCCTCCATTTTGTATCGACGTTCATACCCGGTTTGCCGGCAGAGGACCGCCTGTTTAATGAGATGTGTCATTATCCTGCCGGTGGCCCGGCAGCACTAACGCCTTAGTATTATAGCACCCGGCGCCTGGTTTGGCAAGCCTTTTTGTACAAAAAATGGCAAAAATTTCGGCAAAATCCCCATACGGAGGCGTCGTACAAAGGGGCCGCCGCGCGTTGCGCGGCGGCCCCTGGCTTGGCAGCGTCAAATCGAAATGGCATTGGCCACTTCGATCATTTCGCGGTCGATAGTCTTGTGCATCGAGAGCGCCACATTGACGTCGTAGTCCACGATCTTATCGCCGGAGACCGCAACGACGCGGTTGTAGATGCCCTTGTCGAGCAGGTCCACCGCATGGTAGCCCATCAGCGACGCGTTGACGCGGTCGCGCACCGTCGGCGAGCCGCCGCGCTGGATATGGCCCAACACCGTCGCGCGGGAATCCACGCCCGTGGCCGCCTGAATCTGGTTGGCCAGTTCCTGCGCGCCGATGACGCCTTCCGACACGATGATGATAAAGTGTTTTTTGCCGGTCGCCTGGGTCTGGCGCATCCGCTGCAGGATATCCCGCTCAAAATCAAAGGGAATCTCCGGCAGCAGCACGGCCAGCGCGCCGGTGGCGATGCCGACGTTCAAAGCGATGTAACCGGCATGATGGCCCATAACTTCGACCACGCTGCAGCGGTCATGGCTCTGGGTGGTATCGCGCAGCTTGTCGATGGCTTCCACCGCCGTGTTCATGGCGGTGTCATAGCCGATGGTATACTCACTGCAAGCGATGTCGTTGTCGATGGTGCCGGGCAGGCCGATGCAGGGAATGCCCTGGTTGGCCAGCGCGCGGGCGCCCATAAACGAACCGTCGCCGCCGATGACGACCAGCGCGTCGATGCCCAGTTCTTTGCAGCGGGCCAGGCCCTTGGCCTGGCCTTCCTGGGTCTTGAACTCCAGGCAGCGGGCCGTATAGAGGATCGTGCCGCCGCGGTGGATAATTTCCGACACGCTGCGCACGTTCATTTCGTAGCATTCGCCGTTGATCAGGCCGTTATATCCGCGCTGGATGCCGATCATACGGTACCCCTTGCTGATGCCGGCACGCACGATCGCACGCACGGCCGCATTCATGCCGGGCGCATCGCCGCCGCTGGTCAGAACGCCGATCGTTTTGATTTCCTTTGCCATAAAGCAGCTCCTCCCTGTTCAGGAACGTTGCATTGACTCATAACAATTTTTTAACAAACTTGTACGCATTTATTATACCACATCTCATGCACCGGGATTATGGACGTTTCGCGCAAAACGCATGGATTTATTTTGCACGCCGGCGTATCATTTATAATTTACGCAGTCCTGCCCCAAAATACGCACCAGTTCCGCCCGCAGCAGCGGGTCGTCTTTAACCGCCATGTGCCGTGCCAGCGCTTTCTGGCCGGTGTCGGCAAAGCGGAAATATACTTTCACCGTCCCCCCGTCAAAAATGTGGCATAGCAGGTTTTCCACCTTGTGCATCTGCGGGCACTCGCGCGAAGGCACGGTCAAAAAGTACCCGCTGGCGCCCTGGGCGCTCTTTTCGCGCTGGACGCGCTCGGCACGGTTGCTGCCAAAGCTCTTGGCGGGGTCGTAGGTTTCGATGGGCTGGACGCCTTCCACAATCAGGCGCGCGGCTTCATCCTCTTTGACGGAGACGCGGCCGTTGGCCACAATGACGGCGTTTTCCTGCAAGGCGGCACGGCATTCCGCCAAAATACGCGGGAATACCAGCAGTTCCATCGTGCCGGTCAAGTCCTCAATGGTCGTAAACGCCATCAGCGTGTTGGACTTGGTGGTCATGACCTTGTTTTTGACTACGGTGCACAGCAGGGTGACGTTCTGCTCGTCAAACCGCTTGGCGTCCTCGCCCAGCAGCTGGGCGACCGTGCAGGTAGAGATCTGGGCGATCTGCTCGCGGTAGGCATCCAGCGGATGGCCGGACAGATACAACCCCGACACCTCTTTTTCCATCTTGAGCAGTTCGCTCTGCGGGTATTCCGGCAGGTTGGGCACTTTGTAATCGTTCGCAGCCTGGCTGGATGTGCCGCTCATCATGCCAAACAGGTCCATCTGCCCTTCCAGGTTGTGGCGCATGTCAGTCTCGACGCTTTTCAGGATGCCCTCCACGCAGTCCAGCATGCCGTGGCGGGAGGGTTCCAGCGTATCGAACGCGCCGCACTTGATGAGGTTTTCCAGCGCGCGGCGGTTCAGTTCGTTGCCGTACAGCCGCTTGCAGAAATCATACAACCCGCGGTACGGGCGGCCTTCGCGCTCTTGCACAACCGCTTCGATCAGGTTGCGGCCGACGCTTTTTACCGCGTTCAGGCCAAAGCGGATGCAATCCTCGTCCGCTGTGAACCCCCCGCGGGAGACGTTGATGTCCGGCGGCAGCACCTTGACGCCGAGACGCTGGCACTCCGAGGTATACTCAATGACTTTGGAGGTGTTGTCCAGCACGCTGGTGAGCAGCGCGGCCATGAACTCATGCGGGTAGTGGCATTTGAGGTAGGCAGTCTGGAACGCCACATAGGCATAGCACGCCGCATGCGATTTGTTGAACGCATAGGACGCAAAGCTGCTCATCTCGTCGTAAATTTCGTTGGCGACCTGCGCCGGGATGCCGTTTTTGACACAGCCGGGACATTCTTTGCCGGGTTCGGTGCAGCCGTACACGAAATGCTCGCGCTCGGCTTCCATGACCTTGTGCTTTTTCTTGCTCATGGCGCGGCGGATGTTGTCGGCCTGGCCAAAACTGAACCCCGCCAACTCGCGGAAAATCTGCATGACCTGTTCCTGGTAGACGATACAGCCGTTGGTCACGTCCAGAATATGCGCCAGCTGCGGCGTTTTGTAGCGGATTTTGTCCGGTTCGCGCCGGTTGCGCAGGTAGGTCGGGATGGAATCCATCGGGCCCGGGCGGTACAGCGAGATCAGCGCGATCAAATCTTCGAGGTTTTTGGGACGCATGCTGACGAGCACCTGCGTCATGCCCGTAGATTCCAGCTGGAACACGCCCTCGGTCTCCCCTTTTGCCAGCATGGCATAGGTGGCGGGGTCGTCGTAGTCGATCTCGGCTATGCGGAACGCCGGCACTTTGCGGCGCACGGCGGTCTCGGTATCATGGATGACCGTCAGCGTGCGCAGGCCCAGAAAATCCATCTTGAGCAGGCCCAGGCGCTCGATCTCCACCATATTGAACTGGGTCACCGGCAGGCCGTCGTTGGTCGCCAGCGGCACATACTCGGTCGCCGGTTCGCGCGTGATGACAACGCCGGCCGCGTGGGTCGATGCATGCCGGGGCATGCCCTCGACTTTTAACGACGTTTCGATCAGTTCATGCACCTGCGGGTCGGCGTCGTACATTGCCTTGAGGTCGGGGCTGACTTCCAGCGCCTTTTGCAGCGTCATCTTGAGTTCCATGGGGATCAGCTTGGCCACTTTATCGGTGTCCTGGTACGCCATGCCCATGACGCGGCCGACGTCGCGCACCGCCGCGCGCGCAGCCATCGTACCAAAGGTGACGATCTGCGCCACATGGTCGCGGCCGTATTTTTCGTTGACATAGTCAATGACTTCCTGGCGGCGCTCGTAGCAGAAATCGACGTCAAAGTCCGGCATCGAGACGCGCTCCGGGTTCAGGAAGCGTTCAAAGATCAAATTGTAGCGGATGGGGTCAATATCGGTGATACCGACACAGTAGGCCGCCAGGCTGCCCGCGCCGGACCCGCGCCCGGGGCCGACGGGGATATCGCGGCTTTTGGCATAGTTGATAAAGTCGTAGACGATGAGGTAGTAGTTGGTGTACCCCATCGTTTTGACGACATTGATCTCGTGCGCCAGGCGCTCGCGCAGCGCATCGGTGACTTTGCCGGGGTAGCGGCGTTCCAGCCCCTCCCAGCAAAGCTTTTCAAAATAGGCCTGGTTTTCCATGCCGTCGGGCGCGCGGAAATACGGCAGCTTGGTCTCGCCGAATGTGAATTCAAATTGACACTGCTCGGCGATCTTGTTGGTATTCTCGCAGGCTTCCGGCACCATCGAGAACAGCTCGTACATCTCATCGGTGCTTTTGAGGTAGAACTCGTCAGTCTGGAACTCCATGCGGTCGGCATCCGCGATGGTCTTGCCGGTCTGGATGCACAGCAGGATGCTCTGCATCTTGGCGTCCTCTTTGGTAATGTAGTGCGCGTCGTTGGTGGCCACCATGGGGATGCCGGTCTCGCGCGCCAGGCGGATGAGCTGCGGCAGCACGACGCGGTCCTCTTCAAGGCCGTGGTCCTGCAATTCAATGTAGTAGTTGCCTTCCCCAAACAGGTCGCGGTAATACAGCGCCGCCTGCTTGGCGCGCTCATAGTCGCCGGCCAGGATGGCTTTGGGCACCTCGCCCGCCAAACAGGCCGAAAGGCAGATCAAGCCCTCGTGGTATTGTTCCAGCAGTTCTTTGTCGACACGCGGCTTGGAGTAAAAGCCTTCCAGAAAACCGGCCGACACCATTTTGATGAGGTTTTTGTAGCCGGTCTCGTTTTTGCACAGCAGGATCAGGTGGTTGTTGCCGTCGATGCGGTTGACCTTGTCAAACCGGGTGCGGTTGGCCACATACACTTCGCAGCCGATGATCGGCCGGATGCCGGCCGCTTTGGCCGCATCAAAAAACGCCACGCAGCCGTACATGACCCCGTGGTCGGTGATGGCGCATGCCGTCTGACCCATGGCTTTGAGACGGTCGAACATGCGGTCGATCCGGCAGGCGCCGTCCAGCAGGCTGTACTCGGTATGCACATGCAGGTGGGTAAATTGTCGGCGGGGCGTTTCAGGCATGGTTCATTTCCTCTTCGGCAGGCGGCGGGTCCGGCAGGCGCCGGGCCGCTTCCTGAATCTTTTTAAAGCGGTGGGACAACCCCGCCTTGCTGACCGGCGGGTCCAGTTTCTGCGCCAGTTTGGCCAGCGGCAGGTCCGGGTACTGCATGCGCAGGCGGGCGGTCTGGCGCAGGGGTTCCGGCAGCGCCGCCAACGCCCCGGCGTCGCGCAGGCGCTCAATGGCAAGCTGTACCTGCACAGCCGCCTGCACGCTTTTGCCCAGGTTGGCGGTTTCGCAGTTGGAGAGTCGGTTGGTCTTGTTGCGCATCTCGTTGTACAGGCGCTGGTCCATGATGCGCATGGCGGCACCGCCGGCGCCCATATAGGTCAACAGGTCCTCGATATGGTCGGCGGCTTTGACATACACGGTATTGGCCCCCTTGCGCAGCGCGCGGTGGGGGTGGAAGTCATGTTCGGCCAACATCGCTTCCAGCTGCTGCGAAAGCGCGTGGCGTGTGGACAAAAATTCCAGGTTATAGCTTTTTTCGGGGTCGGTCATCGTGCCGCAGCACAAAAACGCCGTGGCAATAAACGCCTGGGAACATTTTTGGCATTTGAAATGCTCGGCGCGGATGCGCAGCGCCGTCTCTTTGCCGGTGTGGCCAAACAGCGCCAGCATCTTGCCGACTTCTTCCGCCTGCTTGACGCTGAACTCAAACACCGGGCCGGCAGGGCGCTCTTTGCGCAGCACCTCGCCCTGCACCCCGCAACGGCGGTAAACTTTTTGGGCAAAGCTGGCCACGCCCTCGTTTTCTGTCTGCAAAACGACGCCGCGGTCGTCAAAGTACTTGCCAAAACAGGCCACCGCATAGGCGGCGGCCACATTGCAGCAGGGCTTGGTGACCCGGCGGCGCAAAATCTCATTTTTTACGTCTTGTGAAAAACTCAAACCCAGACCCCTCGAATCCGGCTAAATTTACAGCGTGCGCTTGGCGTCGCGGTGCTGCACACTGGGCGTATACCCCGACTTCTGGCAGAACTCCCCGATCTTGCGGGCAAACGTGATGGAACGGTGCTTGCCGCCCGTACAGCCGACGGCAATCATCAGCTGGCTCTTGCCTTCCTTGACATACAGCGGCAGCGCGTATTCCAAAAAGCTCTCGTAGCGATGCAGCAGTTCCTGCGATTCCGGCGCGTCCATCACGTAATCGACCACTTCCTGGTCAAGGCCGGTCAGGTTCTTCAGTTCCGGCACATAGAACGGGTTCGGCAGGCAGCGCACATCCAACACGAGGTCCGCTTCCTGCGGCAGACCGTACTTGAAGCCGAAGGACACGACCGTCAACGCCATGGGGCTTTTGCCTTTATCCAAAAACAGGCCGCAGATACGCTCTTTATTTTGCGCGGCGCTGAGCAGCGAGGTATCAATGATATATTTGGCGCGGCTGCGCAGCGGCTGCAGCAGACGCCGCTCCTGTTCGACCGCTTCCTCAATCGAGACATGGTCCGTCACTGCGATGGGGTGCTGGCGGCGGGTCTCTTTATAGCGGCGGCGGATGGCGTTGGTGTTGGCATCCAGGAACAGAATCTCGTACTCGATCTGTTTGGCGTCCAGGTCCGCCAGCGCCTGCTCCAGCTGGTCGCTGTTGCGCACGCCGCGCACGTCCATCACAACCGCTACGCGGTTGAGCTGGTTTTCGCCCTGCAGGGCAAAGTCCACGATACGCGGCAGCAGCGCGATCGGGATATTATCGATACAGAAAAAGCCGATATCCTCCAGCGCATTGACGGCCATGGATTTGCCCGCGCCGGAAAGCCCTGTCACGATCAAAAAATTCAATGCCCGCACCGTCCTTTACTTTACCACACGGATTTCACGTTCCAACACGAAACCCGTCTTTTGCTGTACGATCTGCCTGACCTGTTCGGTCAGCGCCACGACGTCGGCGCAGGTCGCGCCGCCTTTGTTGATGACGAAGCCGCAGTGTTTTTCGCTGATCTGCGCGCCGCCCACGGTAAAGCCGCGCAGGCCGCAGGTCTCGATCAGGTGGCCGACAAACGCGCCCTGCGGGCGCTTGAACGTGCTGCCGGCGCTGGGCCATTCCAGCGGCTGTTTCTGGCGGCGGCGGTCCAGAAGTTCCTGCATCTGTGCCAAAATTGCCGCCGGGTCGCCGTGCTGCAGGCGCACCGTGGCCGAAAGCACACACCACGACGGATTTTTTTCAAAGATGCTGGTACGGTAGCCCATCTGCAGTTCTGCCGCCGGCAGGGTGCGCAGCGTCAGGGCATCGTCCAGAAACGTCACGCTGGTCAACACATCTTTCAGTTCACCGCCATAGGCGCCGGCGTTCATATACACCGCACCGCCCACCGTGCCCGGGATTCCGCAGGCAAACTCCAGCCCGGTCAGGCCGCGCTGCTGGGCTTCGGCACAAAGGCGGCCCAGCGTAAGGCCCGCGCCCGCCGTCAGGCAGACGGCATCCGCCTGGGGCTGCGCCTGTACCGGCCCAGCCAGGGCGCGCAAGTCGATGACTGCGCCGTCGAAGCCCTCGTCCGCAAACAATGTGTTGGAACCATTGCCCAGGAAATAGCTGCGCACCCCCGCCTGCTTGCAGCAGGCCAGCGTGCCGCGCAGTTGTTCGGCATCGCACGGCGCGCACCAAAACGCCGCCGGCCCGCCGATGCGAAACGTCGTGTGTGGCGCCAGCGGCTCCTGTTCGGCAAACGACAGCCCCGCCGCCTGCAGTGCTTTGCGCAAGGCGTCCTTTGTTTGTCCCAGCATAGTACCTCCCAGGCATGGCCCCCGTTGGGGCTTAAATCGAATTTTCCAGCGCTGCCGCGCCGATCACGCCCGCATCGTTGCGCAGCTCACAGGCGCAGATTTCGGGGCAACGGCCGGTCGTGATATTCTGCGTTTCTTTTTGCACGGCAGCGCGCACCGGGGCCAGCAGCGTTTCGCCCTGGTTGGACACGCCGCCGCCGACGCAGATGACTTCCGGCTCAAAGGTGTTGACGACGTTGGCCAGACCGCAGGCCACGTAGTCCATCCAGTTTTCTACGACCTGCTTGGCCACGGCGTCGCCTTTGGCCATCGCGTCAAACGCGAGCTTGGCATTGACATGGTCGATGTCCGGCACCAGTTGCCACATCAGGGAATCGGTATGCTCCTGCATGGCGGCCTTGGTATCCTCGGTCAGCGCGCGGGAGGAAGCGTACTTCTCCCAGCATCCCTTGCGGCCGCAGTTGCATTTGCGCCCGCCCTTGACGATGACCATGTGGCCCATTTCCCCGGCGGCAAAGTTGAAGCCGCGCAGAATCTTGCCGCCCAAAATGATACCGCTGCCGATGCCGGTGCCCAGCGTGATGATGACGGCGTCCTTGTACCCCTTGGCACCGCCGGCGATATACTCGCCATAGGCGGCGGCGTTGGCGTCGTTTTCGACATAGACCTTGCAGCCCAACAGCGCTTCCATATCCGGGCCCAGGTTCCAGTCATAATAGCCGAAATTGGTATTGTAGCCCACGAACCCGGTGGTGAAATTCACGCTGCCGGGCGTGCCGATGCCGACATACTTGACCGACGAAAAATCGACATTGTTGGCTTTGACCACCGCGCGGCACAAATCGGCCAGCGCCTTTTCCAGGTCGTCCGCCGGGCGCGGCAGCCTGGTGGGCCAGGTGATCTTGCCGACGATCTCGTAATTTTCGCTGACCAGCCCGGCGGTCATGGTGGTACCGCCCAGATCGATGCCAATGGTGTACTGACTCATAGTATGATACCTCCTACTTCCTCTGCACAGCGCCGGCCGTGCAGTTTTAGTTCCTGTACCAGATTTTCCCGCGTGGCGTTTACGATCAACTCCTGCGGGAAGTCCAGTTCCTCCAGCAACGAATCCAGCGGCGGCAGGGCCGTCTGCAGTTTCCAGGCGCTGTGGGCGTCGCTGTCCACTGCGATGCGGCAGCCGTTTTGCAGGCAGGCTTTCAGCAGTTCCCGCATATTGGGGATGCCGTCCTTTCGCACGTTGAAAGAATTGGCGTTGAGTTCCACGACCTTATGGTTGCGGGCAAATGCCTTTGTGACAAGGTCGTAGTCGTAACGGTAATTTTCCTGTTCCGAGTGGCCGATGCAGTCCACATACGGGTTCTCGGCCACCTGCAGCCACAGGCGGTTTGCTTCCCTGCGGGTGAGCAGGCCCGGCACGCAGGGGCTGTGGATGGACGCCACCACCCAGTCCTGCGCAGCCAGCTGGCTTTGCGGCATATCCAGGCCGCCTTTGGTATCCATGACGTTGACCTCGGCGCCGTACAGCATCACGACGCCGTCGATCTGGCGCGGCAGCGAACTGCCGTTGGCAAAATGCCAGCTGTGCGGCGCATCCGGCATGGCCGGCGCGTGGTCGGTAACGGCCAGCGCGCAGTAGCCGGCAGTTTTGGCGGCGGCCGCCATCTCGTTCAGGGTCTGGTAGGCGTGGCTGGCACACAGCGTATGCGTGTGCAGGTCTGCAATCATCTGCATAGGGTACGGGTCTCTCTTTTCTGTGTACTTATAGCGAAACGTCATCCTGCAGGCCCAGCTGTGCCAGCAGTTCTTTGGCGGCGTTATAGCCCATCTCTTTGGTACGGTTGTTGATGGCGGCCGTCTCCAGGATGACAGCCAGGTTGCGCCCGGGCATGACGGGGATCAGCATGCTGGGCACCTGGACGCCCAGAATATCGTAGTACTGGGTTTCCAGCCCGGTACGGTCATAGTTTTTGGTGCGGTCCCACTGCTCAAACTGCACGACCATCTCAACCTCGACGCTGTTGCGCACCGAGCCGATGCCGAACACGTGCGCCACGTTGATGATGCCGATGCCGCGCAGCTCAATAAAATGGCGGATGTTGGCGGGCGATGTGCCCAGAATCTTGCGGTTGGAGATGCGGCGCAGTTCCACCGCGTCGTCGGCGATCAGCCGGTGACCGCGCTTGACCAGCTCAATGGCGGTCTCGCTTTTGCCGACGCCGGAATCGCCCAGCATCAGGATGCCCTCGCCATATACTTCCACCAGCACGCCGTGGCGGGTGATGCGCGGCGCCAGTTCGGTGTTGAGCGTCGTAATCAGCACGCCCATCAGGGTCGACGTCATCTCGGCCGACATCAGGATCGGCACGGCATATTGCTTGGCGTACTGCATCATTTCCGACAGCGGCTGCATGCCGCGCGTCAGGATGACGGCCGGCGGCTGGAACGAAAACAGTTTTTCCAGCCGCATATCGCGCAGCGTGTTAGAAAGTTCCTGCAGGTACGACATTTCCGTCAGGCCAATGATCTGCACGCGGGTATTGTCGAAATTTTCGTAGTACCCGGCCAGCAAAATGCCCGGGCGGTAGACTTCGGTAGCCGTCACCTGGACCTTGCTCAGTTCACAAGGCGTATACGCCACCGTCAAGTTCGCTTCCTCTGCCAGTTTGGCAAGCGACACGGAAAATTCAGCCATACACAAACGCCCCTTTCCTGCGGGAAGATCATTGGCTTTATTATACCGTACCGCCCAATTTTTGTACAGGGGTACGGGCGGCCAACACAAAAAAATGCCCGCCACCCCATGGCAGGCATTTGCCGTCACCCTTCGGCCGGGCGCAGCGCGGCAACGCCCTTTTGCAAAAGACGATGCAGCCACAACAGCCCTTCGGCCGCCGCCCAGGCAGCGGCCAGGTAGATCAGGAACAAAAAGGCGGTATCGCGGCGGGAAAGCGCCGCCAGGTCGAACCCTTCGACCATGCGCTGGATCAATACATGGTGCACCAAAAACACCGCGTAGGAAAGTTTGACCGCCTTTGCGCACAGTGCACGTGGCCAGGGACGGTCCAGCCAGCGGGCCGCCCACGCCAATACGGTAAACACCGCCACGCAGCACGCAGCGCAGGCCAGTTTGCTGTCAAACCCGGCGCACAGCGGCACAGCGGCCGCACACAGCACGGCCAGCACCGCTTTTGCTCTGGCGGGCAGGCGCAAAAACTGCATGCCGAACAAAAACTCCAGCAAGTGGATGGCCACCAGCTTGGCGTCCCACCCGGCCAGATGCACCGGCAGGCAGACCGCCAGCGCCACCGCCCAGGTCCCCCAGGGGCAGCGCGTAAGCCCCCGCTGCAACAGCGGGAACAGGATGTACAAAAACAGGATGCTGCCCAAAAACCACTCGCCCACACAGGCAAAGTCTGCACCGACCCAGCCGGCCGCCACGGCAAAATTGTCAAGGCCCAATACCGTCAACAGCAGCGTCGGCGTTTTGGCGGCTGCATAATACCCGGGCTTTGCCAGGAACCGCAGCGAAAAGCACACGGCCCACGCCAGCCAGAACAGCGGGTAGATCGCCTTGGCGCGCTTTTTATAAAACGTCAGCGGGTCTTGCTGCGGCGGTACCGTCAGCGCCAGCGACGCGCCGGACACAATAAAAAACAGCGAAGACCCGAAATCCCCCAGGTAGATGCCAAACGGCAGCACACTGGCAAACAGCTTGTGCGGCAGCGTAAAATAGCCGGTGACGGTGGCGTTGAAATGGATGACCAAAATGGACGCCAGCGCCACCGTCCGCACAAGGTCAAGGTAAAAAAGACGTTGCTTTTTGATGGTCGGTCTCCCCTTTTTCTTTTATCGGCGCAGCAAACGGCGCTTGACCAGCCGCCCCAGCTGTTTGGCCACGGCTGCCGGCTCTGCCGACGCACGCAGCGCGCAGGCCAGTTGGTCGGCATCCGCCCCCGCCTGCGCCGGCGAAGCAAATACGGCGCTAACATAACCGTTGCGCTGGGCGGCCAGCGGTAAGCGCCAACTGTCCGCGGCGCACTCCACGGCCGGGACGCCGCCCGGGAACGCTGCTTCCCGCACCAGCGCCCAGCCGGCCAGCGGCGCGGGGGGCGGGTCCTCCCCCACCGGCACGCCGTACTGCCCCGCAAGGTTCTGGCGCACGCTGCGCCACAGGCGGTCCTGTGCCTGCACGGCCCCGGTCCAGCGCGGCAGCGCCGGGCACAAAACGCCCAGCAGGGGTTCCTGCGCAAACAGCGCCGCCGCCTGCGGCAACACCGCACCGGCGTATTGGACGCTTTGTTCCAGGTACCACGCCGTCACGGTGTCCGCCTGCAGGGGGGCGAAGCGCAGCAGCCGCAGCCCTGCGGCCGCCAAATCCACGGCGGCCGCGTCGGCGCCGCAATCTTGCAGCAGATACTGCCAGTGCAGGTTCTGCGCCAGCGCGCCCAGCGGGTGCGTGCGCAAAAGTGCACGCACCAAAGCGTCCACCGGGTAATCGGTGCGCGTTTTCAGGTAATCGTACAAAACCCGCGCCGCCTGGCCGTCGGTGCGGCGCAGTTCGTCCGTATACGGCGTAAAAAAGCTGCGCCGCTTAAAAAACGGGCAGCCGCGGTGCGCCAGAAGTTCCTGCGGGCAGGCCATGATCGGGTTGACGAACACCGCCGCCAGGTCCGCCGTATCCACATAAGTATCCCAGCGCCAGCCAAGCGCCGCAAAATGCGCCGTGAAGCGGGCTTCATGGCAGGCCACCGATTCCTCATAGCTGTGCGGCAGCCGAATTTGCTGCCAATACTGCCAAAAGGCGTCGCTGCGCAGCATGCGGGCGCGCACCACCAGAAAATGCGATTGCAGATGTTCCGGCACCTGCCCGCCGAAGCGGCGGCTACGCATGGCGTAATGGCGCGTCAGGCCCCAGAAATCCAGTTCCGGGCGCGCCTGCATGGCGTCGAACATGGGTTCCAGCGGGCAGACCGGGCCGGCCAGCGTATAATTCATCAGCACCAGTTCGTCGTACGCGGCGACCGCCGTCCGCCCCAGCGTGCGCAGTGCCTCGCGGTAGGCGCCGACATCATAGCCGGTGTTTTCCCGCTCCAGCAAGCGCGCGCCCATCCCCTGCACCCAGGCGCGGTCCGCCGCCTGCAGCCGGCCGTTTGTGACAAACAAAAGGTCAGCCAGCGGCAACAGCGCCTGTACGGCAAAGCGGCAGGGCGCGTCGATCTGCCCTTGCGCGTCATAGTGGAAGTAGACGACCAGGCGTTTCATGGCGGTCAATCCTCATAGGGGCCGTGGCGCGGCCCGAATACCGCGCGTTTGGCGGTAATCAACCCTTTGTAGGCAGGCGCAGGCAGGTTGTCCCGCAGCCAGTTGCGCGCATGGCGGCGCCGCGTGTTGGCATATGGGCCGTACACACCGAACAGATGCCGCTTGGCAGCAAACGCCGTCGCCGCCATAGACGCCGCCCAGAACGTCGTGCAGTCAAACACGCGCGCCAGCGGGCGGATCAGGCCGGTGGCATAGGCCTGCATTGTATCGCTGCGCAGCACGGCGAAAGTGCTGCTCATGACCACCGCCGGGTAATACCCGGCCGCCTGCGCCACAAAGGGGTACACGCGCTCAATGGCATGGCTGATGGTGCCGTCCTGCGGCAGCGGCTCGGGCGGGAAATCCGTATGCTGCCAGCCGTGGGCAAACAGCGGTTCCAGCGCTTGGGGGCGGAACCAGAACACGCTGCCGAACGGCGCGATGGGCGATTCCTCGCCGGAGATCGGCACCGAAAGGCCGAGGTCTTTGAGCAGCTTTTTGGTGTTCTCAAAATTGGGGCCCCAGCCACCCGAACACATGTTCAGAAAATACAGACCATGCGTGGGGTACGGCGGGCAGAGGATGCCCAGATAGGGGTCGTTTTCAAACTCACACAGCACGTTGCGCACATGGGCGGCGTTTTTGCAGACGTTTTCGTTGCAGACATAGCCAAAGCTGGCGCCGGTGATGCCGGGTTTGGTCTGGATCGCCTTTTTGTCGTGCATAAAACAGGCGTAGTCGTACCCGCGCAGATGCGGCGCAAGGTCGCACAAAAACGCCGCCACATCGCGGCCGCGGTTTTCCACCACAAAAACCTGCACGCTGTGCAGGCCGCTTTGCGCAAATGCCGCTTCGATCTGCTGCTTTTTCTCCGCACTGTCGGTGGAGATAAGCACATCGGTTTGCGGCGGGAACTTGGCGGCAAAGGCCAGGCTCTCGCCCAGCATATCCATAAAATACAGGTGCATCGCCAGGGCAATGCGGCGCTCGGCGCAAATTTTCTGCGCCAGGGCTTCGTTTTGCACCGTGGGGGCGATGACGCGCGTTAAACCGAGGTTGCGCGTGAACTCATGCGGGTGCATCGTGCGGATCATGTTTTTCCAGATCAGGTCCAGCGGATAGTCCGTCTCGTCCCGCAGGTAGTCATAGAGTTCGCGCACCGTCTCGCCCGCGCTTTCGTTGAGGTAGGCCTCCAGCGGGTGCATGAAATTGCGCCGTTTGAACAGCGGGCACTTTTTGTCGCGCATCAGGCGCACCGGGCACAGCAGCAGCGGGTAGTCGGTAAACTCTTTCAGGTCGTCGGTCTTGACGTAAACGTCCCATTTAAAGCCCCGGTCTGCGAACTGCTTGGTAAAGACCGACTCATACCGCTGGACCGAATCGTTGTAGCTTTCGATCATCGGCATCGTGTCCCAATACTTCTGCAGTTCCGGGCTTTGCACAAAACGCTTGCGGTACACGATGAAATGCGACTGCAGGTGCACCGGCAGGTAGCGGTAGATATGCTTGCCTTTGAACGGGTTGCTCTGCGCGCCGTGGTGGATGCTCAAGCCCCAGAAATCCAGGTCGTCGTTTTGGGCCATCTCGTCAAACATTTCCCGCAGCGGGCGCACGGGGCCCATCATGGTGGAGTTGGTCATGACGATCTCGTCAAACTCGGCCAGACGCGCCCACCCGTAGGAATCCAGCGCTGTCTTGTAGGCCCACACGTCAAGGCCCTTATTCTCCCGCAGCAGGATATGGTCGGTGAACTGCGAAAACGCAGCGCGCCCTTCCTCGTTCAGTTTCCCGTTGCACACAACGACCAGTTCGCTGAGGTTTTTGACAAGATCGGCCAGGTAGTAGGTGATGAACTCATCCACAACGCCGTTTTTCTCAAAAAAGAAAAAGATGCCCAGTCGTTTCATTGGTGTTCCTTCCCCAAAATTTGGTTGATCTTGGCCGGGTCGCCCCACACGCCCGGGCTGTCGTACGGGCGGTCCGGGAACGCGCCATAGTCCAGCTTGATCTTATAGTGCTTTTCCTGCAGGAAGCGCTCCACGCGGTCGGCCAGCGACTGCGGCTTGCCGGTGCAGACGTTGATGATGCCGGTGACCTCATCCTGCACGCTGGCGGCCACGATCATATCGGCCAGCTGCTCCACGTCGATGAAATCATAGAGGTTTTTGCCGCTGGTAAACGGGAAGGTCTTTTTCCCCTCTTCTTCCGCCTGGGCGATCTTGGCAAAGATTGAACTGCCGTGCGCCTCGTCGCCAGTGATGTAGTACGCGCGCAGCCAGTGCAGCTTGCAGTCGCCGCCGTCCATTGAGAGCATCAGGCTCTGGCGCAGCGCATTTTTGGCGATGCCGTACTGGCTCTGCGGTTTGCAGGGCGTACTCTCGTTGATTGGGCCCTCCCAATAGCCGACCTCGTGCATTGTGCCCATGACGCTGAGCGAGCGCAGGCCGCCGGCCGCCATGTGGTTCAGGAACACCACATGGGCGGAGAGGTCTTTCATATGGGCGGAGGAATTGTGCCGGAAACCGTCGCGCCAGGCCATGTGGATGCAGATATCCGGGCTGCCAAGCTGCCTGTAGATATCCCGGTCGCCGCTGAAGATCGGCACGTCACAAAATTCGGCGCGCTCATCCAGGCCCTTAAACGCAAAATCCGACGCAATGACGCGGTAACCACGGTCCAGCGCGTTTTTGACGACATGGCGGCCGATATACCCGGCCGCCCCCGTTACCAAAATCGTTTTCATGGCGATCCCTCGCTTTTCTGTTATGCGTTATCTGCCCGCCAGCAGGTCATACCAATCTTGCAGGCGCAGCTGGTACAACAGCAGCGCCGCGCTTTTCTTCTTATTTTGCCCTGCTGCGCGCAAAAAGTCAAGCGCATGCCCCGGGTACCCCCGCAGCACCGCGCGCAGCGCCTGCCAGGCGCTGCGGCGCTGCGCCCGGGAAGCACCGGCATCCCGCAGCTGATGCATCAAAAAGGTGACGGCTTCCGCTTTGCGCAGCGGCCACAGGGCGGAACGTTCCGCCCCGGTACAGCGCTGGCACAGCGCGGTATATTCGGCCTCCATCCAGGGCGCCAGGGCGCGCACCCGCCCGTGGAACGCCTGCTGCGAGCGGCAGAGCGACGTGCTCTGGGCGCTCTCAAAATGCCGGTACACCGGCTGCGGCAGGTATACGGCACGGTCTGTGCGGCTGTACAGCGTCGCGTTAAAAATAAAATCTTCCAGCCCGTAGCGGCAGCGTTCGTCAAAAAACAGGCCCGTCAGCGCCTGGCGGCGGTACAGCGCGTTCCACACAAACTGCGGCCCGCTGTTGTGCAAAAACGCCGCGTACCCGTCGCGCCATAAGCGGCAGAAGCTGCCCGCCGCATGCGGCTGCAAGCAAAATGTCCCGTCCGCCTGTTGGCGCAGCAGTTCATACCCGCCGCGCACCACGTCGGCACGCTCGGCCTGCGCCGTTTGCAGCAGGCAGGCCAGCGCGCCGGGCAAAAACAGGTCGTCGTCGTCACAAAACGCGACATACGCGCCGGAAGCGGCCTGCAGCCCGCGGTTGCGCGCGGCGCAGATGCCGGCGTTTTTTTGGGTAAGCACCTGTACGCGGGCATCCTGCACCGCCAGCGCATGGCAGACTTCCGCCGTGCCGTCGGTCGAACCGTCGTCCACCAACAGCAGTTCCAGGCCCTCCACGTCCTGAGAAAGCACCGATTCCGCCGCCGCGCGCAGCGTAGCGGCGGCATTATAGATCGGGATAATGACACTGATGCAGGTCTCCACGCAGCGTTCTTACCTTTCCGTTTGGTTTTTGGCGGCCAGATACAGCGCATCATACGGCAGCGGCCAGGGCAGCAGCCGTTTGAGGAAGCCGATTTTCCACCGTGCCTGCGCCAGATCACGCCGGGCACGGGCCGGGTGGCGCAGATACCCGCGCAAAGGCCCCGGCGCCGCCAGCGGGTAGACGCCGCCGTCCTCCACGCGCAAATCCCCCAGCAGCGCCGCTTGCTGCTGCGTCGGCCGCCCGGTCAGGCGCAGAAACGGCGCGATGGCCTGCTGCGGGCGGATTACCACGCCGGCCAGCACGCTGGCCTGCCAGGCTTTGGCAAACGTCAGCGCGCCGTGTTGCAGCGCCTGAATTAGCGCTTCCGGTTCGTGCGCCGCCTGCCGGGGCAAAACCACACCGTTTTGTTCGGCGTAGCCTACCGTCGCACCGGTATCCTGTGAGATCATGCGCTCCAGCATCGGCTGGGCGGCCCAGTACAACGCCCCCTGGGTGGAATCCAGCGAGAGGAAAACATCCGCCGCGCCGTGGCGGCGTTTGCGCAGGCGCGCATCCCCCGAAAGCTGCAGCCCGTGCAGCGTACAGCCGCACAGCGATTCCAGCAGCATCTGCGTAGTGCCGCCACTGCCGATATCGACGAGAAAGTCGCCGTCCCGCAGCCCGCTTTGGCGCAGGTAGCCAAGGGCCTGCGCCGCGTCGCCGGGCGGGGTCAGGGCATGGAACAGCGCATACAGGCGCGCTTCTTCCCCGCCTGTTTTCAAATCGAACTTCTGTTCCGCCTGTTCGGGCGGGCAATGCGCGCCGCAATAGGCGGCGATCTGCGCGCCGGTCAGGCGCTGGCGGGGCAAAGCTTCCACCAGTTGGGTAAACGCCCGCCTTTGCAGCAAAAGCGGGCACAGGCTGCGGCGGGACACCTGCAGATACTGCGTCGGCTCCCCCGGGTACAGCAGCGCGTAGATTTGGCGCGTCAGGTACATATCCCGCGCCAGAAAGTACAAACGGCTTTCTGGCCGTTCTTTTCGCTTTTCGTGGACCCACTGGCAAAATGCCGTCAGTAGTGGGCCCAGTACCGCAAACCCTATGCTTTCGCCGTCTACGGCGCCGGCGTTTATGCGGTTTTGCACAAACGCCGCCAGCGCGCCGTCCCCTGCGTTTTCCGCCGGCAGAAAGCCGGTTTCCGCACGCCCGCCCGGCAGATGCCAGGCGCGGATGCCCGCCAGCGCGGCCCCCAGCACGTCGGCGCGCCAATCGTCGCCGATGAACAGCACCTCCCGCGCATTCAGGCCGGTCGCGCGCAAAAAGCGCTGGAACAGTTTGCCGCTGCGTTTCTGCACCCCGCAGGCGCTGGAGACGAACCCGCCGTCAAAGCGGCCGTACCCGCAGCGCGTCAGCATCGCGTCGATCTGTTCCGGCGGCAGATACATGTCAGAGATATAATACAGGCGTTTGCCCTGCGCGCGCAAGGCGCGCACCGCTTCCTGCACTGGGCGGTTGGCGGCGGCAGCCCTGCATTCCAGGGCGCATTCTGCGGCCGGGTCATACCCTGCCAGCGCCGGGCGGGCGTAAATTTCGGCCAACGTCACTTCCCGCCCCGCGGCAGCGCGCGCCTGGGCTTCAGCTTCCACACGCACCTTGGCAAAGGCTTCCCCTTGCAGCAAAAAGAGGTCCGTCGGGCGGGCGACGTCCCGTTTGAGCAGCGTGTCAAAGACGTCCAGCGCCACCGCAGGATACGGCGACGCCGCGCGCAAAATCATTTCGGTCAGATTCATGGCAGATACGGGATTGTTGGGTGGAACCGCACCCCGGCGGCAAAGCCCCGCCAGATTGTGGCAATGCGGGCCAGCCGCTGCCCGCGCCGGTCGCGCAGGACCTGCACGGTATGCCAGAGGTCTTTGGCCAGCAGCCACAACCAGCCGCGCAGACCCTCGCGGCGGTAGAGCACGACGTCGTTGCGGTAGAAATAACGGTAGCGCGGCCAGCGCTGCGGCGCGTCGGTCGCAATGTTCACGGTGCCGGGGTTTGGCATGGCATGGGTCACCCGGCTACCCGGCACCACATAGCAGGGCCGCACCAACGAAAGGCGGCGGGTATACTCCCAATCGTCGGACCAGATAAAAAATTCCGCGATGGGCAGCCCGTAGGCCCGCACGCAGTCGGTGCGCAGAAAAAGCGACACAAAGCTGGCCATAACCGCCGGGATGCGCTCGCCGTCATAGCCGGGCAGATCGGCATACGGCGTGCGGCGCTGCCGGTTCATCGGCTGATCGCTGCCGTCGGGGGCCAGCGCCCGGCTCGACAGCCACCCGTAAGCCCCGCCCAGCGCGGCGTCGGCCTGCAGCAGGGTTTCCAGCGCCCGCGGATGCGGCAGGGTGTCGTCGTCCATCAGCCACAGGGCGTCATACCCGGCCAGGGCCGCCTGCCGTACGCCGTAGGCAAAACCGCCGGCGCCGCCGAGGTTTTTACCGGTATTGCAGTAGACGAGCTGCGGCCAAGCAATGGCGCGCACCGCTTCCCCGGTGCCGTCGGTGCTGGCATTGTCGATGACAAACACCGCTGCGGGCGGTACGGTCTGCGCCTGCAGCGCCGCCAAACACTGGCGCAGCAGCGCCAGGCGGTTGTATGTAACGACCACGGCCGCCACGCGCAGTGCCTTACCCATGGTCGCGGGGGAAGAACTTGCGCCGCAAAAAGGAGAAGCCTTTGTGCAGCCAGTTTTGATGTTCCATATACACAAGGTCCAGTTCTTCGTAGTGGATGTTGTTGGTGGTCAGCCAGGCGTCGAGCAGGCGCTCGCTGACAAAACCGAACACGCGCTTGTCATTGTCGGAATAGCCGGTCATATCCAGTTCGCGCTCCAGCTCAAACAGGATATCGAACAGCCAGGTGCAGTAGTGGCACAGCAGTTCCCGTTTCATGACGAACATATTGAAATGATGCCCATGCGTCTTGGACATATACAGGTCGTACGCGGGCAGATACTCGGGGCATTTGCGCGCGATAATGGCGCGCGTGACGGTCAGGTCCTGCTTGTGGTGGGCATGGATATACTGCGTATAGTTCGTCTCGATAAAATAATTGCGCTCTTTGGGCAGCACAACGTTGGTGGTCGCCAAAATCGCCGCCAGTTCCTCATGGCCGATGACGCGGTCCTTTTTGGGGGCAAAGCGGCTTTTTTTGCGGCTGGCAAAATAGCGGCGGTAGTGCACGATGCCAATGTAGTCGGACTCGATGTTATGGGCCGCCCAGTACAGGCCGGTGAGCTCGCAGAAATTGGCGTTGCGCTCTGAGATATTCTCGCCGGTATCATCCCCGACATAGCCGATGGCCGGGTGGATGGCATGCCCCATCTGGACCGGAAGATACATGGGATCGTCCGGCACCCAGTATGGCTTATGCGTGGCTATGATGATCGTCGTCTGCAAAGTGATCTCCCCGACTTGCAAATGGCGGGCAAACGGGCGCTGTTGCCCCGCGCCGCCGGTATTCAGCGTATATACAAAGTTCAGTATACCGTTTTTGGGCCAGAATACAAGTTACAGATCGGTAACCGGCGCTCATGCTTCGTCGGCTTCCAGTTCTTCCTGCTCCTGGGCAAGGCGCTCCCATTCGTCGAACAGTTCCTGCTGGTGGAAGCGCGTGTCGTCCAGTTCATCGCATTTGTCGCGCAGCAGCAGGTGGTCGCGCAAGACCTCCGGGTCGTTGATCTCGTTTTCCAGTTCCACGATATGCGCGCCCAGTTCTTCGATCTCGGTCTCCACCGCTTTCAGGCGGGCGCGCACCTCCGCACGGCGGCGGCGCTGTTCTTTGCCGTAGCCCTGCTTTTTGGGTTCCGCCGGGGCCGCGGCCGGCCCTGGCGCTGCTGTATCGCGGTTTTTCAAGGCTGCGAAATCTGTATAGAAAGTCGCCTTGCCGTCCTCCAGGTACAAAATCGGGCAGCCCAGCGCCTGCATCAGATACCGGTCATGGGTGACCAGCACCAGCGTGCCCGTGTAGGCGGCCAGCGCTTCGGTCAGGCTTTCGCGCATATAGATATCCAGGTGGTTCGTCGGCTCGTCCAGGAACATCAGGTTGGGGCGTTCCAGGGCCAGTTCGGCAAAGCGCAGGCGGGCCAGTTCCCCGCCGGACAGCTGGGCGCAGTCTTTAAAAACCTCCTCGCCGCGGTAGCCGAAGCGCGCCAGATGGCTGCGGACTTCCAGCTCGGTAAACCGCGGGTACTGGTTCCAGATCGCGTCGATCACGCGCCCGGCGCGGCGCGCCTGCTGCTGGGTGAATACCCCCGGCTTGGCCCCGCTGCCCAGGCGCACCATGCCGCCGCTGGGGCGGCGTTTGCCGTCCAGCACCTGCAGCAGCGTAGACTTGCCGGCGCCGTTAGGCCCGGCAATGACCAGCTTGTCGCCGCGGTGCACCGTGTAGGTCAGTTTGTCGATCAGCGCGCGTTCCCCGATGCGAACGGTCAAATCTTTGAGGATGACCAGTTCGTCGTAGGGCTCGATGTCATACGCAAAGCGGAAATGCAGGTTCCACGCTTCCGGTTCCGGCGCGTCGACGATCTCCAGCTTTTCCAGCTGTTTGCGGCGGCTCTGCGCCATTTTGGTGGTGGAAGCGCGCACCAGGTTGCGGTCGATGTAATCCTGCAATTTCGCCGCTTTTTCAACGGCGGCGTCGTGCAGCTTCTGCTGACGCTCATCGGCGGCCTGGCGCTGCGGCAAATAAGCCGAATAGTTGCCGCGGTAGGTGTGGATGCTTTTGCCGCGCAGTTCCCAGATCTGCGTGCAGACCGCGTCCAGAAAATAGCGGTCATGGCTGACGACGAGGACTGCGCCGCGGTAGGTTTTCAGGTAATTTTCCAGCCACTCCATCGTGTCGATGTCCAGGTGGTTGGTCGGTTCGTCCAAAATCAAAAGGTCGGGGCGTTCCAGCAGCAGGCGTGCCAGGCGCAGACGGGTCTGTTCCCCGCCCGAAAGCACCCCGGCCGGTTTTTGCCAGGTATCGGCCGGGAAGCCCATGCCGTTGAGCACCTTTTTGATCTGGGTGTCCATCTGGTAGGCGTCCATGGCGTCGATGACGGCATGGCAGTGGTCGATTGCCTGCTGCAACGCGGCGTCCTGCGGCGCGGCGGCCAGCTGCTTTTGCAGCGTTTCCAGCTGCTGCATCGCCTGCAATGCCGGTGCAAACGCCAGGCGCATCGTGCCATACACGTCCAGCGCCGGGTCCAGCTGCGCGTTCTGTTCAAGGTACCCGCAGGTCACGCCGCTGCCAAAGGCAGCTTCCCCCTCATCGGGCTGGCGCTCGCCGTACAGGATGCGCAAAAGGGTCGTCTTGCCGGTGCCGTTGGCACCGATGATGCCGATACGGTCGCCGCGCTCTACGCTGGCGTTGACATCCTTTAAAATTTCCTGTTCGCCAAAGCTTTTTCCCAGTTGTTTCAGTTCCAGCAGCATAGTGGTCTTTCTCTATGTCCCCTCTTTTGTCATGGTACCGCCGCAGACGCGGCAAAGCCCCGGCCCGCGGGCTGCGCGGGCGTCAGGCTTCGTTGCTGTGGCGGCGGTTGCGCACACCGAGGTTTTCCAGTTCCTCGGGTTCCATCACGATCCGGTACAGTTCCTCGTAAGTGTGGATTTCGTAGGTAGGCTCAACGCCGCTGTGGTTTTCCTCGTTTTTAAAGTTGACCCAGCAGGTGTCCAGCCCGGCGTTCTGCCCGCCCTTGATATCGGCCAGCAGGTCGTCGCCGACCATGAGCACGCGGCTGCGGTTGGTGATGCCCAAATCTTTGAGCACATGCTCAAACAGGCGGGCCGACGGCTTGGCACAGCCGACTTTTTCGGAAATATAAACGCCGTCCATATACCGGCCGATGCCGGAATCCTGAATGCGCGGCTGCTGCACCGCCGTGGCGCCGTTGGAAACCGTGGCCAGCGTGGCCACTTCGCCCAGTTCTTCCAGCGCGTTGAGCGCGCCGGGGATCAAGTCAGCATGGGTGGAGAGCAGTTCCTCATAGCGGTCGTTCATGGCCGGGCCCTGGCCGTTATCGGGCAGGCCCAGCGCCTGCAGGTACCGCGTAAACCGCGTCTGGAACAGCTTTGCCTTGTTTAGTTTGCCTTTGGCCAGGGCATCCCACAACTCGCGGTTGAGCTTGTGGTAGGCTTCATACGCCTGGGCGTCATGCGGCAGGTCATATTCCTGCAGCATCGCCGTCAGGGCCTGCCGTTCCGCCGCGTCAAAGTCCAGCAGCGTGTTGTCGACATCCAGTAATAAACATGTGTAAATTGCCATAAATGATAACTCCTGTTTGTGCAGCGGCCTGCGCGCAGGCCGCTGCGGTGCACGATGCGGAAAGCGACGGACCTTCTTCTTTACCCCTGCCCGCTGTTTGAATTTGCGTTCGCGTCCTGCGCGGGCGTAGGTGAGGGCGAGGGGGAGGGAGCGGAAGAAGGCGAAGGCGTCGGCGCGGGGTTGACCGTCAGCATAAACACTGCCTCGGCGCCATTGTTGCGCGCACGCAGCGTATATGTGCCGGGTTCATTGGCCGTAAACGTCACCTGGTCGCCCGTCGCCGTCCAGGAGGTCTGGTCGCAGGCCCAGGTCACATCGCCCTCTTTGTTCTGCACGGTAGCGTTCAGCTGCGTGCTGCCGCCGACGGTGATGGTGCCGGTGCCGCTGACGCTGATGGAAGTGAGCGGTTTGGGTTCTTCCTGCACGGTCACGGTGATCTGCGCCGTGGAGAATCCACCGTTGACCTCGATGCCGGCACGGATCACATAGCTGCCGGCTTTGTCCGGCGTAAAGGTAAAGCTGCCGCCGTTCATCTGCAGGTCGTCGTTGACAGCCCACTGCACGTTGCTGTTGTCGTACGCTTTGCCGCCCAGCGTCACCGTGACGTTAATGGGCAGCGACTCCCCAACTTTGATGGTGGAGTCCCCGCGGTCAAGTTTTACCTCGACGCGGGCATCGTTGAACATGGCCGTGACCGAGATATCCTTGCTCAAGTTGTCATATCGCGTGGCGTCGGTGACGCCGTCACTCCATTTATAGAACGTATATCCTTCCGCCGGGACGGCCGTCACGCTGACGTTATCCCCCGACGCGCCCTGAATTTCCAGGCTGGTGACGCCGGATTTTCCGTTGCCGGTCAGGGTGCCCTTGCTGGCATCCTCGACCCGGTAGCTTGCCGTAAGCTGCGTCGGCGTCGCGGTGGGCGTCGGCGTAGCCGTGCTGCCGCTGGGCTGCGCCGCACGCTTGGGGATGTCGTTGGTATCGGGGCGGGTGTCATCGGTCTGGAACGCGTGGGATTTCACGTATTCCAAAAAGGCGTTGGCGCCCGCGGCGTTCCAGCTGCCGGTGGAAGCGTCCACATAGCTGGCTTCGGCATAGCCTTTTTCGTTTTTCAGGATCGCGGAACTGTTGAGGTACTTATACCCCATCTCCTCGCAGGCGGCGGCGATGGACTGGTTGAACTGGTCAATGTTGGTCTGGATCTGGGCCGCGTTCTCACTTTCCTGGGTGACGGGCGGGATGGCGCAGGCGATCACATCGCAGTAGCTATACGCGCTCTTGATGTTCTGCAGCGCCTGCTTGTAGTCCGCCATAAAGGCGTCCGGCGAGACCGAGCCGTCCACGTCGTTGCTGCCGATGAGCACATATACGCGGCGCGCCTTCATTTTGGCAATGGCCTGCGGGATCGTGTAGGTGTTGGCGTCGTCCGCGAAAGCCACAAAACTTTCCTGCAAAACGCGGGAAACCTGCAGCCCCTCTTTGCCGGCGAACTGATCCAGCGTGATGCGGCCGTCCTTTTGCAGCGCCACGGCGTGCTGGTCCCCCACAAACACGCTCTGCGTAAGGTAAGCGTCATCCGCCGAAGCATCCCCCAGGATCGCGCTGAGGTTGGTATCCAGCGGGTAGCGGTTCGGGTCGTACGCATCGCGCCGCTTGTCAAACAGGCCCAGCTTGGACGGAATCACCCACGCCCCCAAAACGCTGAGCACAACAGCCAGGATGCAAAGCGCCAACACGATGCAGGCTTTGCGTTGCATGGGGCTGAGGCCGGGGTTGGAACGGGAGTTATGACGGCTCATCGGTAACGGTGACCTCCTTAGGTAACGGCGGGCACGGCGCTGCCGTCCGCCAGGTAGAAACAGTTAAACAGGATTATTATACCATGAAATCCCGGTTTTGGATATCCCTTTCAAAAAATGTCAGGGGTTACAAAAGCATTACAGGCATCTGCCAAAAACCAGCGGGCAGAAAAAACGGCGCAACCACAAGCAAAGCGCCCCGGCACAGAGGGGCGCAGAAAAGCCGTACCGCCCCAAACGCCACAAAAACAGTGCCTCTGGCAAAATGCCAGAGGCTTAGGTTTTTTCTATCGTACCGCGAACGGTTTATTGCACGCATTCTGCTGTGCCGGGCGGCCCCGGCGCACGGTCACGACAGCAACATGCGGTCGTTGGCAAAATCGCCGTCGCTGACCTGTTCAAACCGCTGCAAAAGGTCGCTGACCTGCAGGTTGGCTTTTTCCTCCCCGCGCACGTCGTAGATGATGCGCCCCTCATACATCATAATCAGCCGGTTGCCGTAGCGGATGGCGTCTTTCATGTTGTGGGTGATCATCAGCGTCGTCAGGTGGTTTTCGTGCACAATCTTGTCGGACAAGGCCAGCACTTTGGCCGCCGTCTTGGGGTCCAGCGCGGCCGTATGTTCGTCCAGCAGCAGCAGGCGCGGCTTTTTCAGCGTCGCCATCAGCAGCGTGACGGCCTGGCGCTGCCCGCCCGAGAGCAGGCCCACCTTGCTGGTCATGCGGTCCTCAAGACCCAGTTCCAGCGTTTTGAGCAGTTCGTGGTATTCCTCATGCTCTTTTTTGGTGATGCCGGTGCGCAGCGTGCGCGCCATGCCGCGGCGCGACGCCAGCGCGAGGTTCTCGTCAATGCCCATGGTAGCGGCGGTGCCCATCATCGGGTCCTGGAACACGCGGCCGATGTATTTGGCGCGCTTATGTTCCGACAGACGGGTCACGTCCTGCCCGTCGATGAGAATCTTGCCCATATCGATGGGCCACACGCCGGCCACCGCGTTGAGCATGGTGGATTTACCGGCGCCGTTGCCGCCGATGACCGTCACAAAATCGCCGTCCTGCAGCGTGAGATCCAGACCGTTGAGGGCCACTTTTTCATTGACGGTGCCGGCATTGAACGTCTTGTAAACATTTTTGATCTCAAGCATTCTTTTCGCCCCCCTTTGCAGCGACCGTAGGTTTGGTAAAGCGGCGTTTCCAGTACGGTACCGCCAGGAAGATGGCCACCACGACGGCGCTGAACGCTTTGAGCAGGTCGGTGTCGACCTTGCACCAGATGACGACCTGGTACACCAGATAGTAGACGATGCTGCCCACCGCTACCGACAGCAGTTTAAGCGCAAAGTTGTGGAACACACGGCTGAGCAGCGCTTCGCCAATGATGACGGCCGCCAGGCCGATGACGATGGAACCGCGGCCCATATTGATATCGGCAAATCCCTGGTACTGCGCCAGCAGCGCGCCGGACAGCGCCACCAGCCCGTTGGACACCATAAGCCCGATGACTTTGTTGAGGTTGGTGTTGATGCCCTGTGCGCGCGCCATGTTGGCGTTGCAGCCGGTGGCGCGGATGCCGCAGCCGAGCTCGGTGCCAAAGAACCAGTACAAAAGGGCGATAAGCACCGCAATGACGATGGCCACCACAAAGATCGTGTTCTGGTAGAACGGCACGTCCTTGATATAGCGCAGCGAGACGAGCAGGTCGTATTTGTCGACGTTGATGGCCTGGTTGGCCTTGCCCATGATCTTGAGGTTGACGCTCCACAGCGCAAGCTGGGTCAGGATACCGGCCAGGATTGGCTGGATGCCCATAAACGTATGGAAAATACCGGTGACAAACCCTGCCAGCAAACCCGCGCAGGTGGCCGCCAAAATCGACGCCCAAACGTTCCAGCCTGCCAGCATGCAGACCACGCATACCGCGCCGCCGGTGCACAGCGTGCCGTCGACGGTCAGGTCCGCGATATCCAGCACGCGGTAGGTGATGTAAACGCCGATGGCCATGATCGCCCAGATCAGGCCCTGTGCCACTGCCCCGGGCAGCGCGTTGACCAATGCCATGATATCCAAAAGAAACATTCCTCCCTGTTTGGGCGGGGCACCCCGCCCCGGCCGCCGCATCGACGCCCGAAAAATTGTTACAGACTTTTATAGTATAGCAAAAAAACAGGAAAAAGGGAAGCTGTTTTTCCCTTTTCCCTGCTGTATGGGGCCGTCAGGCTGTACTGTGCTTGCGCCAAAAGCGCAAAGCGCGGTAAAAATCAGGCCGCTGTCTCGATGGCGACGTAATCCTCGGGCACGGTGACGCCCAGTTCCTCGCAGTTGGCGGGGTTGTACATCTTGGTAAAGTTGGGCGCATACTCAATGGGCATGGTGGAAATGTCCGCCTCGCCGGAGAGGACTTTGACCGCCATTTCGCCGGTGGCATAGCCGAGATCGTAGTAGCTGATGGACAGCGTTGCCACGCCGCAGCCGGAGCAGATGCCCTGCTCGCCCGCGATGATGGGCACGCCGGCCGGCAGGCAGATGTTCTGGATGATCTCGGTGTTGGAAGCGGCCGTATTGTCGGTGGGGACATAGATAACATCGCACGCCGTCGAAGCGCTGGTGGCGACAGTGGACAGATCGTTGGAATCGCTGAAGGAGTAATCCTCACAGGTGTAGCCCATCTCGGTCAGGAAATTGGCGACCTGCTCGACCTGGTAGGCGCTGTTGGGCTCGGCGCTGCAGTACAGCATGCCGACGTTGGGGTACTCTTCCACCGGGAAAAGGTCCGCCAGCATCTGGGCCTGCTGATCGAGCGGGGCCAGGTCGCTGGTGCCGGAAACGTTGCCGCCCACGGTGCCGTCAAACCCCTCAATGCCCAGGGCCACGCCGTACTCGGTGACCGAGGTACCCAGGATGGGGATATCGGCCGTGCCGGCCTGCGCCGCCTGCAGGGCGCTGGTACCGTTGGCCATGATCAGATCATACCCGCTGGAGACAAACCCGTTGACGATGGTGTTGCAGGTGTTGGAATCACCCTGCGCGTTCTGTTCGTCAAACGTGACGCCGTCCTCGCCAAAGGCTTCGACCAGCGCGTCCTTGAAGCCCTGCGTGGCAGAATCCAGCGCTTCGTGGGGCATCTGCTGGCAGATGCCTACCGTATACGCCGCACCGTCTGCAGCGGTTGCTTCTTCCCCTGCCGCTTCTTCCGTTGCCGCTTCGCTCGAAGTTTCTGCCGCGCTGTCCGCCGCGCTGTCCGCCGCGCTGTCCGCCGCACTCTCGCCGGTCGTGGCCGTGCCGCCGCAGGCCGTAAGGCCCAGCACCATGGCGGCCGCCAGCAGGAACGATAACGCTTTTTTCATTGTTCTTCCTCCAAACCTGACCGGTTTCGCCCCCTGCGGCAGCTTATTTGCGCTCCGCAGCGTCTTTTGCGCTTTGCCGGTTTAATGTCAAAAAGTATAGCACACTTTACCGCACTAAAGCAATAAACAGCACGCACAATTTTAGGTACTTTTTTTGTTTTTTCATTATGCAAAATGCACAACACAAAACCGCAGGGCGGCGGCCCTGCGGCTGTAGCATAGAGGTTCAGACGCCAAAGCAGGTATACTCTGCTTTTTGCAGCAATTCCAAAAAGCGCTGCGGGCTGCTGGCGTGGCGCAGCGACTCCACCAGCGGGCCGCGCCCCAGCAAATTGACGAGACGCGCCAAAATTTGCAGATGCAGGCTGTCCTGCCCCGGCGGAACGGCGATCATAAACAGCAAATCTACCGGGCGGCCGTCCGGTGCGCCCCAGTCCACACCGCGGCGCAGCGTCATGGCCGCCACGCCCGGCGCCGATACCCCGGCGTTGCCGGCATGCGGCAGGGCGATCCCCTCGCCAATGGCGGTCGTGCCGCCAAAGGTTTCCCGCTGGCAGACGGCATTATAATACGCGGTGCCGTTGGTGATCACGCCCAAGTGTTCCTGCAGTTCCACCAGGATGCCAAGAGCATCGGCGGCATTGTCGATGTTGGCATACAGCAGGATGCCCCTTGGGTTCATCAGTTCGCTTACTCTCATGGTGCAGCCCCCTTGCCGCGGCATCACACATCGGTCTTACGGCGGATCAGCTGGTATAAGTACTCCCCCACCGCGCCTTCCGCGCAGGTGCAGGTCGTCACCGCGTCGGCGCTGGCCTTGACCTCGGCCGGGGCGTTGGCCACCGCCACCGCGTAACCGGCTTCCCGCATCAGTTCCAGGTCATTGTAATAGTCGCCAATCACGATGGTGCGCTTTGGCGGCAGATGCAGCAGCGCGCAGAGCGCCTGCATCCCGGTTGCTTTGCTGGTGCCCATGGGCATGATCTCCAGGTAGATGCTGTTGGTTGCCAAAAAGTAGTTGTCGCGCCCGTAGTATTTGTTCTTGGTATACTGGCCCAGTTTGCGGATGGTCTCCGGGTCGGCGGCAAACACCACTTTGATCCAGCCGTCGGGTACGCACTCGACCGGGCAGGCGACGCTGCCCAGGTGCTCGTCGATCTGGTGGGCATGGGTGTACTCGTTGGCCTGCAGCACGTACATTTCTCCATTGCCGACCATCACTTCCACGCCCAGGCGCGGGAACTTCGGCAGGATATCGGCAAGGGCCGCCGTCGCCTGCGCGCGGTCCAGCGTAGCGCGCTGCAAAACGCTCTCGCTGGAAAAATCATACAACAGCGCACCGTTGCAGGAGATTGCCGGCACCGAAAGCTGGATGCCCTGCAGCGCGGCGCGGATGGATTCCGGCGGGCGCCCGGTTGCCACCGTAAACAGGCCGCCCATCTCGGTAAACAGGCGGATGACCGCACGGTTGCAGTCCGGCACGCCCGCTTTTGCGGTGAGCAGCGTATTGTCCATATCGCAGATCACAAGATACTCGCTGAGTGCCGATCTCATATTCCGCGTTCCTTTCTTAACCAGTCCAGAAATGCCGTAAAATAGGGCGGCAGCGGGGTGTCAAACTGGAGCCACGCCCCGCTGGCCGGGTGGTGGAAGCCCAGTTCCTTGGCGTGCAGGCACTGGCCGCCCAACGTTCGGATGCAGCTGCGCGGGCCGTAGACGGCGTCGCCCGCCAGCGGGTGGCCCAGCGACGCCATGTGTACCCGGATTTGATGCGTGCGCCCGGTTTTGAGACGGCAGGCAAGGTAAGTAAAGTTCCCAAACCGCTCCAACACCCGCCAGCCGGTGCAGGCATAGCGCGCCCCGGCCGCCGTCTGCGGCACCACCGCCATTTTTTTGCGGTCGCGCGGGTCGCGGCCCAGGTACGTTTCGACCGCGCCTTCGTCCTCTTTCAGGTTGCCGTACACCACCGCATGGTAGACGCGGTGGATGCTGTGTTCGCGCATCTGCTCACTGAGGGCCTGGTGCGCCGCATCGTTTTTGGCCACCACCAGCAAGCCGCTGGTGTCTTTGTCGATGCGGTGCACAATGCCGGGGCGGATAGCCCCGCCAATGCCGGAAAGCTGCCCGGCGCAATGGTACAGCAGCGCATTGACCAGCGTGCCGTCCGGGTTGCCGGGCGCCGGATGCACCACCATGCCTTTTGGTTTGTTGACGACAAGCAGGTCGGCGTCCTCATAGACGATCTCCAGCGGGATATTTTGCGGCACTGCTTCGATGGGCTGCGGGTCCGGCACTTCCACCGTCACCCGGTCCCCCGCCCGCATCTTGTACCGTTTGGGCACGCAGCTGCCGTTGACCTGCACGCGTTCTTCTTCAATCAGGGTTTGCAGTGCGCTGCGGGTCAGCCCTTCGCACGTCTCGCTCAAAAAGCGGTCCAGGCGCTGGCCGGCTGCCTGCGGCAAGACAGTACGCTCAAGCGTTTGCATCGGGCGCGCCGCCTTCCTGTGCGGGGGGATCCCCCGCCGTTTGCGGGGTCTCGGCTTTGCGACGCCGGGATTCGATCAGCAGGATATCCACAAACAGCAGCGCAATGCCGCACGTCACGCAGATATCGGCAAAATTAAAGACGGCGAAGTCGATGAACAGCAGGTTGATGTAATCCACAACCTGCCCGGCCAGCACGCGGTCGATCAGGTTGCCGACGCCGCCGCCCAGCACCATCGTCCAGGCAATGCGCTCGGCCAGCGGCGGGCGTTTCCACACCAGGTAGACCGCCACGGCGATCAGCATCGCCGTGGTGACAGCGATCAGCAGCGTCTGCTGCCCGGCCAGCATCGAGAACGCCATACCGTCGTTGAGATAGTAGCGCAGCTCCACCACGCCGGGCCAGACCTGCATAGCGCCGACGGGTTCCAGCACAGCCGTCGCCCAGTGTTTGATCAGCTGGTCCACGCCCGCCAGAACGGCGGCTGCCAGCAGCGAAAGCAAAGAAGGGATCATGCACAGCTCCATCACTTGAAAAAATCAGCGGTGCTTATACAGACCTAAGCACCGCTGAGGGAAAGATCACATACCCAGAACTTTGGCGCAGCGCGGGCACAGGCCGTTTTCACCGACATCCGGCGTAAACTTCCAGCAGCGCAGGCACTTGGCGCCCGCGGCATGGCCGGCTTCGACGCCCAAGCCCTCGACGACGCCTTTGACGCCGCCTTCGCCCTGGCGCAGCGCGACCTGCGAGACGATGAACAGGTCGGCCAGCTCATCCATCGGGATGGCGTTGAGCAGGTCATACGTGGGCTGGTCGCAGTACAGCGTCAACGCCGCTTCCAGCGAAGAGCCGATGACCTTGTCGGCGCGCGCCTGCTCCAGCACCTTCTTGACGTCGTCGCGGATGGCCATGATGCGGTCCCACTTGGCCGTAAAGGCTTCGCCGGCCGCGGGTTTCGCCTGCGGTATCTCCTCAAAGACGACATAGTCCTTCATGCCGGGCATCTTGGGCACATAGCTCCAGATTTCCTGGCTGGTGAAGCAGAGGATGGGCGCCAGCAGCTTGGTGAAGTCCACCAAAATGCGGTACAGCGTCGTCTGGGCGCAGCGGCGGGCGTGGTCGTCAGCGCAGTACAGGCGGTCCTTGATGACGTCCATATAGAAGTTGGACATGTCAATGACGCAGAAATTGTACAGCGCATGGTACGCGCGAGAGAAGTCGTAGTGGTCGTACGCGTCGCGCATCGTGGCCGTCAGCGTATTGCAGGCTTCCAGCGCCCAGCGGTCGATCTCAAACAGCTGGTCGTCGGCCACCGCGTCTTTGTTGGGGTCAAAATCGCTGAGGTTGCCCAGCATGAAGCGCGCCGTGTTGCGCATTTTGCGGTAGGCTTCCGACAGCTGGCGGAAAATCTCCTTGCCGGCGCGCACGTCGACGGTATAATCGCTGGACGCAACCCACAGGCGGATGATATCGGCGCCATAGTCGCGGATGATCTCGGCGGGCTCCATGCCGTTGCCGGCCGACTTGTGCATCTGCTTGCCCTGGGCGTCGACGACCCAGCCGTGGCACAGCACTTCGCGGTACGGGGCGATGCCCTGGGTGGCGACGCAGGTCAGCAGGCTGGACTGGAACCAGCCGCGGAACTGGTCTGCGCCTTCCATGTACAGGTCAACCGGCCAGGTGAGTTCCGGGCGCTCGCGGCAGACGGCGCTCCAGGTAGAACCGGAATCGAACCAGACGTCCATGATATCGGGGTCTTTTTCCCAGTCGGACGCGCCGCATTCACAGACTTCGCCCTTGGGCATGATATCGTTGGCGTCATACTTGTACCAGGCGTCGCTGCCCTCTTTGCGGAACAGGTCGCTGACCGCCTGGATGGACGCGTCGGTGATATGGTACTTGCCGCACTTTTTGCAGTAGAATACCGGGATGGGCACGCCCCAGACGCGCTGGCGGCTGATGCACCAGTCGCTGCGGTCGCGCACCATGCCCGCCATGCGGTCATGGCCCCACGCCGGCTGCCAGTGCACGCTGTCGATGGCCTTGTAGACGTCCTCCTTGAAGGCGTCGATGGAGCAGAACCACTGCTCGGTCGCGCGGAAGATGATGGGGTGGTGGCAGCGCCAGCAGTGCGGGTACTGGTGGGTGATATGCTGCACGCCCATCAGGTTGCCGGTGCCCCGGATGTGCTCAAGGATGACTTTGTTGGCGTCCCAGACTTTAAGGCCGGCAAACTGTGCGCCGGCTTCCTCGGTCAGGCGGCCCGCATCGTCCACCGGCACGACGACCGGCAGCTGCGGGTAGTGGTTGACGCAGACTTCAAAGTCCTCGACGCCATGGCCGGGCGCGGTATGGACGCAGCCGGTACCGCCTTCCAGCGTGACATGGTCGCCCAAAATGACCAGGCCGGTGCGGTCCAGGAAAGGATGCTGGTATTCGACGAGTTCCAGCTCATCGCCGTGCACGGTCTCGGGCAGGACTTCATAGTCCTCGATATGGCAGGCTTCCATCGTCGGCTTGACGAGTTCGGCCGCCATGATGTGGTAGTCCCCGCCGATCTTGACAAAGGCGTATTCCAGGTTGGGGTTCAGGCAGGTAGCCACGTTGGCGGGCAGCGTCCAGGTCGTCGTAGTCCAGATCACGATCCACGCCTTGTCCAGCGGGATGTTGTGCTTGGCCAGCACGCCTTTGGGGTCGCCGGTCAGCTTGAAACGGACATAGATGGAGTCGCACTCGTCCTCGCCGTATTCGATCTCGGCTTCGGCCAGCGCGGTGCGGTCCTCGGGGCACCAGTAAACGGCTTTCATGCCCTTGTAGATGTACCCTTTTTTGGCCATCTCGCCAAAGATTTCGACCTGGCGGGCCTCAAACTCGGGGCGCAGCGTCAGGTAGGGGTTTGCAAAATCGCCCTGCACGCCCAGGCGCATGAACTGCTCGTTCATCACGTCGATGTGCTCGGTGGCAAACTCCCGGCAGATTTTGCGCAGTTCCAGCTTGGAGACGCCGGCCTTTTTGTCGCCCAGCGAGCCCAGCGCTTTGAGCTCGATGGGCAGGCCGTGGGTGTCGTAGCCCGGCACATACGGCGCCTGGAACCCCGCCATGTTCTTGTAGCGGATGATGATATCCTTGATGATCTTGTTGAGCGCCGTGCCCATGTGGATGCTGCCGTTGGCGTACGGCGGGCCGTCGTGCAGGATGTAGCGGGGTTTGCCCTCGTTATTTTGGATCATCTGCTCATAGACATGGTTCTGCGCCCAGTCCTGCAGCATCTTGGGTTCCTTTTTGGGCAGGCCGGCGCGCATCTCAAACGGGGTCTGCATTTTATGGATGGTATCGTTATAATTCTGCGGCAAGGTTTCCTACTCTCCTCTATCAAAATTGACCGGGACGAATCAGTCAGCTGTCGAAATCGACGCCCTCGAAATTATCAAACGCCGGGGAGGACAATTCTTCCTGCGGTTCGGCGGCCGCTTTGGTTTTGCGCGGGCTGCGCTTGCCGGTGGAAGATTTGCGCGTTGTCTTGCGGGCCGGCTTTTCGGCCACCGGCTCGTCATACAAACCGGCGCCCGGCTGGAACGGCAGTTCCTCCTGCGGCTGGGGGGCCGGTTCTGCCACGGCCGGTTCCTCGGGCTCTTCCGGGTGCGGGGCAATGGCAAATTCTACCGTGTCCACGCGCTTTTCAGCAGCCGGGGCGGGGGCCGGCGGTTCCGGCTCGGCGTAATACGGGGCCTGCTGCATGGGTTCTTCCTCTGCTGCGGGCTGCGCGGCCGGGGCTGCGTAGGCGGGCCCGGGTTCTGCAGGGGCCTGCTCCGCCTCCGGGGCGGGGGCCGGTTCTGCCGGTGCGGCGGGTTCTTCCTGCGGCTTTTTATACTCGGGCAATTTGCTGATGAGGTTGATGTGCTTGCGGTACATCTCCAGCAGCGAGCGCTTGAAGCTGTCCGCTTCGCTTTTCAGCGTCACAATCTCCTGCTGCGCCAGGGCAACGTCGTCCCGCACGCGCTGTTCGCGGTCCTCGGCCTTGATGTTGGCCGCGCGGATAATCTCGGCCGCTTTCTGCTTTGCTTCCCGGATCACGTTATCCCCCAGGCGCTGGGCGTTGATCATCGTCGTGCGCAGGGTGTCCTCCTCGGCACGATATTGGTCGATGCGCTGCGCCAGCACCACAAGCTTTTTCTGCAGGTCGTCATTCTGCGCGGCAAGCGCGTCCATGCTTTCTGCAACCTGTTTCAGATAATCGTCGACGTCGTCACAGCGGTAACCGCGCATGGCTTTGTCAAACGTTACGCGGCGGACATCCTCAGAAGATATCATACTATTCCTCCTGTTTTGGGGCTTTCCTTGACCGGGGCGGTCATGCAAAGGGCGCGGGGCGCCTTAATACTGAAAGAAGGAGATAAACACACGGTCTTTGCGGCTTTTGCCGCCGATCTCGGCCAGACGGTAACGCCCGACGCCGCGCACGGTAAAAATATCCTGCGCATAGACCGGTTCGTGGGCGGCGCGCAACGGCAGGTGGTTGATTTCCACTCGGCCCGCCGCGATATAGTCTGCCGCCCGCGCGCGGGAGGTATGCATCATCGCCGCCAGCACAGCGTCGGCCCGCAGCGAGGGGACCGTCGCCTCCTGAAGCGCGCGCTGCGGCCCCTGCAGCAGGTTGGCGGGCAGCGCATCACAGACTTCGGCACGTACCGGGCAGCGCCCGGCGCTGGTCAGCTCCGCTGCAATCCAGTCCAGCTTATCCTCCAGCGCCACGGCATAAAATACCGCCGGCTGCTGCGGGTCCGGCAAAAGGTCGCCCAGGCAGGCGCGGTCCAGCCCCAGGCCCAAAATCGAGCCCAGGTATGCGCGGTGGTCCGGCAGCGGCTCCCCGGTTGCGGTCAGGCGCAGGTAGCCCAGCGGTTCCTCCTGCCAGGCATCCGGCGGTTCCAGGCAAAGGACCCGGCGCTCGGCTTCTTTATACCCGCCCCAAAACCGGAAAGCGGCAAAGCCGGCGCGGTGGCATGCCGCCTGCGTCAAAGCCTGCTCACGGTCCGACAAAAAACCGGTGTACCGGGGCATTGAACGGCTGGCAGCGACGCGGCACAATTCCTCGACCCGGCGCATCAGCCGGCGCTCGTCGTCGTTTTGCGGCGGCACAAAGCCGCGCACGGCGGGCGGCGGATCAGAAGAATACGCCATTATTCTCCAGCTCGTCGATCAGATCGCCCATGATATCGACATTGTACGGCGTGATGATAAACGTGCTGGTGGCCACGCGTTTAATCTGGCCGTTGTTGGCGTACGCCACACCGGACAAAAAGTCGATCAGCCGGCGGGAGACCTCCTTGCCGGTGGACTCCAAATTCAGCACGACGGTACGCTTGGCATTGAGCTGGTCGGCGATGGCCGAAGCATCCTCAAACCGTTCGGGCTTGACCAGCACCACCTGCAGCTGTGTGGTGGCGTTGATGTTGACCACCTTGTTGCTGTGCTGCTGCTTTATCTCCGCCTGGGCATAATTTTGCGCGGCAGCGCCCTGGTCGCCGGCAAAAATTTCGTCCTCGGTATCGTCCAGGTAGGCATCGCCTTCCGGGTCAATGCCGAGTTTGCTTTTCAGGCTGTCAAACATAGACATGGTAGTTTCTCCTTTGTTGCCGTGCGCAAGGGCGTACCGCTGCACACAGTTACAGCAATATATACTCCATATTATCCTGTATTCCGGCAGTTGTCAATATAAAACCGGCAGAAACTGTCGCTACAGCAACTTTCCGTCCTCCAGGCCGGTGCCCTGTACGATGATCTCATCATACAGGCGCACCTCGTTGTCGGTGCCGATCGCGCCGTCGGCGGGGATCAGGATATAGCGGTCATCTTCATACAGGGTGGTGATTTTCAAAAAGCGCTGCAGGTTGCCGTATTTTACATAGACGCCGCGGTCGCCGTCCACAATGTGCAGCGCGTCTTTGTCGATGCGGATGCCCTCATAGGTGCGGATATCAACCTTGGCGGTCTCCTCGCCAAAGCTCAAAATTTCGGCGTTGATGCTCTGGCAGGAAAACACCAGCTTGGCCACGCCGGCTTCTTCGTCGACGGTACATTCCTCAACGCTGGCCGAGAGCGGCTCGTTCTGCTTGCCCGGCACGCTGATCATCACCGAAGTGATGCCGTCAAACCGCGCGGCGGTCTCCAGGTCGCATACCGTGTAAAATTTCCAGCTGAACCCGGTGGCGATCTGCCCGGCGCGGTCGGGGTCCGCCGCCGGGAACCCATCCGCCAGCATCTGCTGCAGCTCGGCCGGCGATGCGCTGTCCAGCGCGGCGGGGTCGGTCGTGATGTCCGGCGCGGCCGTCACGCTGCTGAAATACCCGTTGGTGTCGGCCGTGATGGTCTGCAGCGCGCTGAGCTGGGCATAAATCTCGTCATATTCCGCTTGCAGCGCCTGCAAAGTGGCATCGTAGCCGTCGGACTGCCCCGTGCTGACCTGCAGGCGGTTTTGTGCCAGCAGGAAGTCATCCTCCGCCTGCGCAATGTCGCTGTACGCGCCTTTGTCCAGGCGGTCCAGCAGGTTGTACAGCGCCTGGCGCGTCTGTGTGGTCAGGACCGAGAGGTCGCTGCCCACAGAATTTTGCGATTTCCCCAACAGGTCGATCGTGCGCGTCAGCCGGTCGAGACGTTCCCGCAGCAGCCCCTGGGCGTCGTCGGTATAATACTCGGCCAACACCGTACCTTTGCTGACGCGCTCGCCGTCCTGCACAAGATACCCCAGTTCCCCACTGCCGGCCACCGGAACTGCGTCAAAAGAGACAACGCCGTCCAGCAGCACGCTGTCGGCCATCGTGTAGGCGATGGCGATCTCGGTTTTATACGAGCGGTGGAAGATGGCAAAACACTGGATTACGATATACAGGGTGAGGGCTGCCAGCAACGCCATGCCGACCCCGCGCAGCAGTTTGGCCGCGCCGGCGCCTTTGCGGGTCGATCCCATGCAGTCCCCTCCCTCCCGGTCAATCTTGCAAAAATGCCTGCACCGCCCGGCAGGCGCGTTCGGTCACGTTCTCTTCGTCTGCATACAGCCAAAGCACGCCCTCCTGGCGGCGGAACCAGGTCAGCTGGCGCTTGGCGTAGTTGCGCGTCGCCTGCTTGAGCGCCGCCACACACGCCGGCAGCGTCTGCTGCCCGGCAAAGTACGGGAAAAACTCTTTGTACCCGATGGCCTGCGCCGCGGTGCGGTAACGCGCCCGGTTCTGCCAGACCTGCTCGGCTTCCGCCAGCAGGCCGGCGGCCATCATGCGGTCGACGCGGCAGTCGATACGCGCATAGAGCGCCGCGCGGTCGCGGCAGGTCAGGCAGAGACAGAGCGCGCGGTAGGGCGGCACTTCCGGCCGCGCCTGCTTTTGCTGTTCGCTCATCTTGCGGCCGGTCAACGCATACAGTTCCAGCGCGCGGATCACCCGCGTAAGGTTGTGGGGGTGGACTTTGGCCGCATAGGCGGGGTCCACTGCCTGCAGGCGGGCATACAGCGCTTCGGGGCCGTCCTGTTGCGCCTGGCGCTGCAGTGCCTGCCGCAGCGACGGGTCGCCGGGTTCCGGGGCAAAGCGGATGCCCTGCAGCAGGCTGGTGATATACAGCCCCGTGCCGCCCACTACCAGCGGCAGGCGGCCGCGCGCCGTGATCTCTGCGATCCTGGCAGCGGCCGCCGCCGTATATTCCGCCACGCTGTAGGGCGCTTCCGGCGGCAGAAAGTCCAGCAGATGGTGCGGCACCCCCTGCTGTTCCTGCGGCGTCGGTTTGGCGGTGCCGATGGAAAGGGCGCGGTAAATCTGCATGGAATCGGCGTTGATGATCTCGCCGCCAAACGTTTGGGCCAGCGCTACCGCAAGCGCCGTTTTGCCGGTCGCCGTCGGCCCGCCGACAGCCACAACCCGGGGACGTTCACACAAGGCGTCCAAACTGCTTTTCCAGCTCCTTCCGGGTGATCTTGAGCACGCAGGGCCGGCCATGCGGGCAGAACGGCGGAACGGTGCCGTCCATAATTTTTTGCGCCAGCGCCAGCATCTCGGCTTCCGTCGTGCGGTCCCCCGCCTTGATGGCGGCGCGGCAGGCGATGGAATGCAGCACCCACTCGGTCTTTTCGCGCAGGGCGCTGCGGCCGCCTTCCGCCAGATGCGCGGCCAGTTCCACGACCATATCCTCGACATCGTCGACCGGCACGTCGGCCGGCACGGCGCGCACAATGACGGTTGCGCCGCCGAAATCCTCGGCTTCGAGACCGGCGTCGGCCAAAAGTTCGAGGTTTTGCAGCAGCGCCTGTTTTTCGGCCGCCGTCAGGTTGACCTGCACCGGCACCAGCAGCATCTGCGCCGGCACATGGCCGTAGTCCTGCGCGAGTTTTTCAAACAGGATGCGTTCATGCGCGGCGTGTTTGTCGATCAGGCAGAGTTCCCCGCCGCGCTCGGTGATGATGTAGGTTTTGAACACTTCGCCCACCAGGCGCAGCGGCTTCGGCGCGGCGGGTTCCATGGCGATCTGCTCAGGGGCGAGTTCCTCCGACGGTAGGGCGCTGAGGGAGATACGGGCAGCTTCCTCCTGTTCCCCATCCGTCCTGTGGGGTGCATCCGTCAGGTCATCTCCCGCCTTGGCCGCGGGGACGACGGAGGCAGCCTGCATACCGACCAGCGCGTCCGTCACAGCCCCCAGCAGCGTGCGGCCTTCCGCGTCCGGCAGGCTTGCCAGCTCAGCGGCAGCCGACGCCGGATAATGGACGGCAGGCGGCTCCTGTTCCGCCCTCGCCTCTTCCGGGGCGTCGGGCAGGATGTCCAGCAGCGTCTCGTTCAGCGCCTGCATGGCGGCTTCCGGCTGCATCGGTTTGGCGGGCGGGGGCGGCGCGCCGTAGGCTGCCCGGGCAGAGCCCAGTTCAATGCCGCCCTGCCCTGCCGGTTTGTTCACCCCCGGCACCGGGCGCGGGGGCACGTCCTCGACCAGCTTGCGGGCGGCGCGGAACTCGGCCGCCGACATTGTGGCAAAGCCGCGCGGGCCCGCCGGGCGCGCCGGCGCTGCGGGCGGCGCCTTTGGGGCAGGCGTTTTTTGCGCGCCATGGTCCCCGTGGTCCAAGGTAAAGCGGCATTCGCCGCTGCCGGGGGCCGTCAGCGCCGTGCGCACGGCGCGGTAGACGGCGTCAAACACGTCGCTCTCGCGCGAGAAGCGGATTTCGGTCTTGGCCGGGTGGACGTTGACGTCCACCAGTTCGGCCGGCATGTCCAGCCGCAGCACCGCGCCCGGGAACTTGCCCTGCATCATGGTGCCTTTGTAGGCGTTTTCCAGCGCGGCCATCATCGTGCGGTTTTTGACATACCGCCCGTTGACAAAGAAATGCTGCGCGCCGCGGCTGGCGCGGCAGGCGCGCGGCGGCGTGACCAGACCGCTGACGCGGTAGACGCCGCTGCTGCCGTCCACTTCCAGCAGGTCGCGGGCAAACTCCCGCCCCAGCACGGCGTACACCGCGCTTCGCAGGTCACCGTCGCCGGGGGTCAAAAACTGCTGCTTGCCGTCTTTGAGCAGGCGGAAGCTGATCTCCGGGTGGGAGAGCGCCGCGTGCAGCACGGTCTCGCCCACGTAGGTGCCCTCGCTGACGTCCTTTTTGAGGAATTTCATCCGCGCGGGGGTGTTGTAAAACAGGTCGCTGACGGTAATCGTCGTACCCACGGGGCGCGCGCCCGGCTCGATGCCCTGCGGCTCGCCGCCCTCGATGCGGTAACGGCAGGCATACTCGTCCTGCTCGGTGCGGGTCAGCACCTCCACCCGGGCCACGCTGGCAATGGAGGCCAGCGCTTCGCCGCGGAAGCCCAGCGTATGGATGTGTTCGAGGTCCTGCGCCGTGGCGATCTTGCTTGTCGCATGGCGGACAAACGCTTTGTCAATGGATTCCGCTTCGATGCCGCTGCCGTTGTCGGTGACCTGCAGCCGGGCGATGCCGCCGCGGTCGGCGGCCAGCGTGATCTGGGTTGCGCCGGCGTCGATGGCGTTTTCCAGCAGTTCTTTGGCCACCGAAGCGGGGCGCTCGACAACCTCGCCTGCGGCGATCAGTTCTGCGGTGTGCTTGTCCAGCACGCGGATCTCTGCCATGCGGTTCACCTGCCTTTACTTGTCCAGAGTATTTTTGAGTTCGTACAAAAAGTTCAGCGCTTCCAGCGGGGTCAGTGTCTCGATATCAACGCTGTGGAGTTTTTCCACCACTTCGCTGGGCACGACGGGGTTGTTGTAGGCTTCCACTGTCTCAAAATCCAGCTGCAAGGTCTGGCGGCGGCCCGGGGCGCTGGCTTCCAGCTGGCGCAGCACGGCGTGCGCGCGTTTGGTGACCGCCGCGGGCAGCCCCGCCAGCTTGGCGACCTCGATGCCGTAGCTGTCGTCGGCCGGGCCCGGCACGATGCGCCGCAAAAACGTGATATCCTCGCCGCGCTTTTTGACCGCGATGTTGTAATTCTTCACGCCATGGATATCTTTGTCCATCCCGGTCAGTTCGTGGTAATGGGTGGCGAACAGCGTTTTGCAGCCGATGTTTTCGCAGATATACTCTACCACGGCGCGCGCGATGCTCATGCCGTCAAACGTCGAAGTGCCGCGCCCGATCTCGTCCAGAATGACAAGGCTGTTTTGGCTGGCGTGGCGCAGAATCTCGGCCACTTCGGTCATCTCGACCATAAAGGTCGACTGCCCGGCCGCCAGGTCGTCCGACGCGCCGACGCGGGTAAAGATGGCGTCCACCACGCCGATGTGCGCGCGGGCCGCCGGCACAAAACAGCCGATCTGCGCCATCAGGGCGATAAGCGCGTTCTGGCGCATGTAGGTGGATTTACCGGCCATGTTGGGGCCTGTGATCAGCAGCATGCGGTTTTCGTCCTCGTCCAGCAGTGTGTCGTTGGGCACAAACAGGCTGCCTTTGAGCATCTGTTCAATGACGGGGTGACGGCCTTCGGCGATCTCAATCACGCCGCTTTCGTCGACTTCCGGCCTGACGTAGTTGTTTTGTAGCGCCGCCTCGGCAAAGGCAGCCAGCACGTCCAGCTGCGCCACGGCCAGCGCCGTGCGCTGGATGCGCACGATCTGGGCCGAGATGGCGCAAAGCAGATCGGCAAACAGCTGGTGTTCCAGCGCCAGCAGGCGCTCGTTGGCGCCCAGGATTTTGTTTTCCAGTTCTTTGAGTTCGGGGGTGATGTAGCGCTCGCCGGACGTCAGCGTCTGTTTGCGGGTAAAGGTGTCGGGCACCGAGTCGGCATAGGAGCGGCTGACCTCGATATAGTAGCCAAAGACTTTGTTGAAGCCGATTTTCAGCTTGGGGATGCCGGTTTCCTCGCGCAATTTGGCTTCAAGGCTGGCGAGGTACCCCCGGCCGCCGTGCATGATATCGCGCAGCTCGTCCACTTCGGCGTTGTAGCCGCTGCGGATAACCCCGCCGTCCTTGAGCGTGGCCGGCGGGTCGTCGGCCAGCGCGGCGTTGATGTTTTGCAACAGATCATCCAGCGGGTCGATCTGCCCGGCCAGCTGTTCCAGCAGCGGCGCACCGCAATCGGCGGCCTGCTGTTTGACCTGCGGCAGCCGCGCGCAGGTATCGCCCAGCGCGCGCACTTCGCGCGGGGTGGCCGAGCCGTACAGGATGCGCGTGGCCAGGCGCTCAATGTCAAAGACATGGCCCAGCGCGTCCTTGAGGTCGGCGCGCGCCATGTTGGCGGTATACAGCGCCTGCACGGCGTCCAGGCGGGCGTTGATGGCTGCCGCATCGACAAGCGGCTGTTCGATCCAGGCGCGCAGCAGGCGCTTGCCCATCGACGTCTCGGTCTTGTCCAGCACCCACAGCAGCGTGCCCTTTTTCTCGCGGCCGCGCATCGTCTCGGTCAGTTCGAGGTTGGCGCGCGTAACCGGCGAAAGCCGCATATACTGCGCGTCGGCGTAGTTTTCCACGGTTTTGATGCGCTCAAGGCCGTGTTTCTGCGTCTCCTGCAGGTAGTCCAGCAGCGCCGCCACGGAATAGGGCACCAGCGCGTCGGCGTCGTAGCCCATCGTCTCGCGCCAGTCCGCGCCGAACTGCCGCGCCATCGTCGCTTCCATGGCGGCGTCCTTATAGCAGGCGTCCTCGCGCAGTTCCACCAGGGCGCTGGTGTGCTGTTTGATATAGGCCGTGACGTCCTTGAAATCCAGCATGGCCGGGCAGATCAGAATCTCGCTGGGCATATAGCGGCTGAGTTCCGTGATGATGGCCCCGCCGATTTTTTCGGCGCTGAGCTCGGTCGCGCGCGCTTCGCCGGTAGAAATATCGGCAAAGCAGACGCCGGCCTGCCAGCGGCCGCGGCGACGGCGGCAGTAGATGCTGCACAGGTAGTTGTTTTTGTCGTCGGCCAGCATGCTGCTCTCGATGACGGTGCCCGGCGTGACAACGCGGATGATATCGCGCTTGACAAGCCCCTTGGCCAGGGCCGGGTCCTCGACCTGCTCGCAGATGGCGACCTTGTACCCCTTGGCGATGAGCCGCGCGACGTACGTCTCGTAGGAGTGGTAGGGCACGCCGCACATGGGGGCGCGCTCCTCTTTGCCGCAGTTTTTGCCGGTCAGCGTCAGTTCCAGCTCGCGCGAGGCCGTCAGGGCGTCGTCGTAGAACATCTCATAGAAATCCCCCACGCGGTAGAAGAGGATTTCGTTGGGATGCTGGCGCTTGATTTCAAAATACTGCTGCATCATGGGCGATACGGTTTGTTCGGCCATGTTTCACACTCCTGTTGCTGGTTTGCGGTGTTTTGGGGGGGCAAATTCAGTGGCAGCCGCCGCAGGTCGCACAGCTGCCGGTGCAGCCGTGCTCGGGCGGCTGCACGGTCATGGGGTCGCCGCCGTTCATCGCGGTGTTGATGATGGCGTCGATATAGCTGACCATCGCTTCGCACTCGGCTTTGGCGGCGGTGTAGCGCACCATGCCCTCGCTGGCCATGATCTGGCTGTACAGTTCATTGATGCGCTGGTTCAGTTCGGCCACGCGGCCGGCGTCGGTCTCGGTCTTGGCGCTCTCGTTGTTGAGGTCGAGCCGGGCGAGGTTGAACTCCCCGATCAGGTTCTGCAGTTCGGGGTCGGCGTCGTTTTCGCGGCGGGCGGCGTCCAGTTCCAGGTAACGCGGGTCGGTCTGCATCGCAGCCGCGGCTTTTTTAAAAAGGTCCATGCAATCCATTGTACTTTGCTCCTTACTTTGTATCGGTATGGTTTGGTATCAGGCCGGTTCACCCACCAGCAGCGCGGCGCGCGAGCCGGTCAGGCGCACCTGCGCCCAGCTGCCGATCAGCGTTTCCGGCGCGGGGAACTCAACGACGAGGTTGTTATCCAACCGGCCGTTGACGGTGCCGGGCGTGCGGCCGGCGGCTTCCACCAGAACGCGCACGGTCTGCCCGGCCATGGCGGCGATGGCAGCGAACGCGACTTCGTCCTGCGTGCGCAGCAGGCGTTCCATGCGCGCGGCTTTTTCGGCGTGGGTGGTCGGGTCCGGCAGTTTGGCTGCCGGGGTGCCACTGCGCTTGGAGTAGATAAAGGTGAACAGCTGCATATACCCCACGTTGCGCACCAGGTCCAGCGTGGCGGCAAAATCCTCCTCGGTCTCGCCGGGGAAGCCGACGATGATATCGCTGGAGAAGGTCACGCCGGGAATCTTTTGGCGGGCGTAGTCCACCAGTTCCAGGTACTGCGCCGCCGTGTAGTGGCGGTTCATCTGCTGCAGCAACCGGTCGCTGCCGGACTGCACCGGCAAATGGATGTGCTTGCACAGGTGCGGCTGCGCGGCAATGGTATCGATGAGTTTATGGCTGGCATCCTTGGGGTGGCTGGTCATAAAGCGAATCTGGTAATCGCCGGGCACGGCGCACAGCAAATTGAGCAGGTCGGCAAAATCAATGGGCTGCGAAAGCCCTTTACCGTAGCTGTTGACGTTTTGCCCCAGCAGCGTGATCTCTTTGTAGCCTTTGGCCACCAGGTCGCGGAACTCCGCCAAAATGGCGTCCGGCTCGCGGCTGCGCTCGCGCCCGCGCACATAGGGCACGATGCAGTAGGTGCAGAAGTTGTCGCACCCGTACATGATGGGCAGCCAGGCGCGGAAACCGGAATCCCGCCGGATGGGCAGGTCCTCGACGACGGCGTCGCGCTGGGCGGGTTCCTCAAGATAGCGCTTGCCGCGGCGGATGCGTTCGGCCAGCAGCGCCGGCAGGCGGTCGATGCCGTCGACGCCGAACACGAGGTCGACGTACGGGTAGCTTTGGCGCAGCTTTTCCACAATATGGGGCTGCTGCGCCATGCAGCCGCAGACGCCGATAATCAGGCGCGGGTTCTGCTCTTTGAGTTTTTTCAGCGCGCCGATGTTGCCGAACACGCGCTGCTCGGCATGTTCGCGCACGGCGCAGGTGTTGAACAGGATGAGGTCGGCGTCCTCGAGCGTATCGCAGACGCCGAAGCCGACATCCTGCAAAACACCGCGAATCTTTTCGCCGTCGTTGACGTTTTGCTGGCAGCCATAGCTGCGCACGTAGGCCAGCGGCGGCGTCTCGTAGTAGGCGGCCAGCGCCCGGGCGGCGGCTTCGTCGTGGGTGTAGTGTAGTTTCTGCAAGGGGGAATTCTCCTTTAATGGGCACAAATGCCAATATACTGTAATAGTATAGCAAATTTCCGCCAAAAGTACAAGCGGTAGTTTTGCGGTTGCGGCGCGCCACGCTATGCTGTGGTCCGCCGCCAAAACCAAAGCGCGCCCGGTGCACCAGGCGCGCTTTGGTTCTTTATGTTTGTTGGGCTTGCAGTTGCTGCGCGCGTTCCAGCGCCGGTTTGAGGTACTGCCCGGTGAAGGACGCGGGGTTTTGGGCGACTTCTTCCGGCGTGCCGGTGGCCACCACCAGCCCGCCGCCGCTGCCGCCCTCGGGGCCAAGGTCGATGATATAGTCCGCCCGCTTGATGACGTCGAGGTTGTGCTCGATGACGATGACGGTGTTGCCCGCTTCGACGAGTTTGTCCAGCACTTTGACCAGGCGGTGGACGTCGGCCACATGCAGGCCGGTGGTGGGTTCGTCCAGGATATACACCGTCTGGCCGGTACCGCGGCGCGCCAGCTCGTTGGCCAGCTTGACGCGCTGGGCTTCGCCGCCCGAGAGCGTCGTGGCCGCCTGCCCCAGCTGGATGTAGCCGAGACCGACCTCCTGCAGCGTCTGCAATTTGCGCGCGATCTTGGGGATGTTGGCAAAGAACGTGCAGGCTTCCTCGACCGTCATGTCCAGCACGTCCGAGATGTTTTTGTCCTTGTACTTGACTTCCAGCGTCTCGCGGTTGTAGCGCTTGCCTTTGCAGACGTCGCAGGGCACGTAGATATCGGGCAAAAAGTGCATCTCGATCTGCAAGATGCCGCCGCCCTCGCAGGCTTCGCAGCGGCCGCCCTTGACGTTGAAGCTGAAACGCCCGGGGCCGTAGCCGCGCATTTTGGCGTCCTGCGTCGAAGCGAACAGCGCGCGGATATCGCCGAACACCCCGGTGTAGGTGGCCGGGTTGGAGCGCGGCGTGCGCCCGATGGGGCTCTGGTCGATGCCGATGACTTTGTCGACCCACTCCATGCCCTGCACTTCCTCGCACTGGCCGGGGCGGCTGCGCGCGCCGTTGAGCGCGGCGGCCAGCGTCTTGTACAGAATCTCGTTGACCAGCGTCGACTTGCCGGAGCCCGAAACGCCGGTGACGCAGATCATTTTGCCCAGCGGGAAATCCACCGTGATGTTTTGCAAATTGTTTTCGTGCGCTTTGACCACGCGCAGGCACTTGCCGTTGCCGGGGCGGCGCACAGTGGGCACTTCGACAAATTTGCGCCCGGCCAGGTAAGCACCGGTCACGCTGCGTTTGACTTTGCAGATATCGGCCACGCTGCCGGCCGCCACAATCTCGCCGCCGTGCACGCCGGCGCCGGGGCCGACGTCGACGATATAGTCGGCCTGGCGCATTGTGTCCTCGTCGTGTTCGACGACGATCAGCGTGTTGCCCAGGTCGCGCAGGCGTTTCATGGTGGCGATGAGCTTGTCGTTGTCGCGCTGGTGCAGACCGATGCTCGGCTCGTCCAGCACATAGAGCACGCCGGTCAGCGCGCTGCCGATCTGCGTGGCCAGGCGGATGCGCTGGCTCTCGCCGCCCGAAAGCGACGCCGCCCCGCGCGACAGCGTCAGGTAACCAAGGCCGACGCTCTGCAAAAAGCCAAGGCGCTCGCGGACCTCCTTAAAAATCGGCGCGGCGATGCGTTCATCGCGCTCGCTGACTTTGGCGGTGCGGACAAATTCCAGTTCCTCGCTGACGCTTTTGTCGCAGAAATCCGCAATGTTGATGCCGCCCACCGTCACGGCCAGGCTCGTCGGTTTCAGGCGGCGGCCATGGCAGGCGGGGCATTCCTCGCTGGACATGACGAGGGCAATTTCCTCCTTGACCCACTCGCTGCTCGTCTCGCGGAAACGGCGCTCCAGGTTGGGGATGATGCCCTCGAACTGGTTGTAGTAGGTGCCGGAGCCGAACATGCTTTCGCGCTGCATCTCGATGCGCTCGCCGCCGGTGCCGTACAGCAGCGCGTGCAGCGCTTCTTTGCTGAACTCCCTGATGGGGGTGTCCAGCGTGAAGCCGTAGCGCTTGCCCAGGGCCAGGTAGGTCATCTCGGAGATAGAGCCCTCGGCATAATACCAGCCGCTGGCCTTGATGGCGCTTTCGCGGATGGATTTGCGTTTGTCGGGGATGACGCGCGCCGGGTCCACCTTCATAAACGTGCCCAGGCCGGTGCATTTTTCGCAGGCGCCAAAGGGGTTGTTGAAGCTGAACATGCGCGGGGTCAGTTCCTCGACCGAGACGCCGTGTTCCGGGCAGGCGTAGCTCTGGCTGAACAGCATCGGCTCGCCGCCGATGACGTCGATCTCCACCAGGCCGCCGGTCTGGGCCAGCGCCGTCTCGATGGAATCGGCCAGGCGGCCGCGCACGGTATCGCTGATGACCAGACGGTCGACGACGATCTCGACGGTATGCTTGATGTTTTTTTCGAGGGTGATCTCCTCGCTGAGGTCGTAGAGGTTGCCGTCCACCCGCACGCGGGCAAAACCGGCGCGGCGGGCCGCGTCGAGTTCCTTGGCCTGGGTGCCCTTGCGCCCGCGCACGACCGGCGCCAGCACCTGGAAGCGCGTGCGCTCGGGTAGTTTCATGACCTCGTCCACCATCTCGTCGATGGACTGCTGGGTGATCTCGCGCCCGCAGACGGGGCAATGCGGCACGCCGATGCGTGCGTACATCAGGCGCAGGTAGTCGTAGATTTCGGTCACGGTGCCCACGGTGGAACGGGGGTTGTGGCTCGTCGTTTTCTGGTCGATGGAGATGGCCGGCGAAAGGCCAGTGATCTCGTCGACGTCGGGCTTTTCCATCTGGCCCAGGAACTGCCGCGCATAGCTGGAAAGGCTTTCCATATAGCGGCGCTGGCCGTCGGCAAAGATGGTGTCGAACGCCAGGCTGGATTTGCCGGACCCCGAAAGCCCCGTCATGACGATGAGCTTGTTGCGCGGCAGCGTCAGGTCAACGTTTTTGAGGTTATGCTCACGCGCGCCCTTGATGACGATGCGGTTGTTGGGGTCGATGGCGATTTTGGAACGGCGTTTGCCGGTTTTGGGTTCGGTACTCAACTTGTATGGCTCCTTCTGCCCTTGCGGGTCTTGGCGGCGGCTTTGCGGGTACTGGCGTCGGCGGCCGTGGGGTCCTCGCCGCGCTGCAGGCGGGCGATTTCGTCGCGCAGCTGGGCGGCCAGTTCAAACTGCAGCAGGCGGGCGGCTTCCTTCATTTCTTTGGTCAGGCGCTCGATGGTCTGCTGGCGTTCGGCACGGCTCATGCGGTGCTGGCGCATGCGCTTGTTTTCCTCGCTCATGCTGATCTCCAGCCCGTCGCTGATGGCCTTGACGATAGTCTTGGGGGTGATGCCGTGTTCCTTGTTGTAAGCGTCCTGGATGGCGCGGCGGCGCTCGGTCTCCAAAATTGCGCGCTCCATGCTGGGGGTGACTTCGTCGGCGTACATTAACACCATGCCGTTGGCGTTGCGCGCCGCGCGGCCGATGGTCTGGATCAGGCTGGTCTCGCTGCGCAGGAAACCCTCTTTATCGGCGTCGAGGATGGCGATGAGCGATACCTCCGGCAGGTCGAGGCCCTCGCGCAGCAGGTTGATGCCGACGATGACGTCAATGGCGCCGACGCGCAGGTCCTTGATGATCTCCATGCGCTCAAACGTATCCACTTCATGGTGCATATACTTGGTTTTGACGCCGTGTTCCTCGAGGTAATCGGTCAGGTCCTCGGCCATTTTGACCGTCAGCGTCGTGACAAGCGCGCGCTCGCCGCGCTCGATGCGGGTGCGGATCTCGCCCAGCAGGTCCTCGATCTGGCCTTCGACCGGGCGCACGACGACCAGCGGGTCCAGCAGGCCGGTGGGGCGGATGACCTGTTCGGCCACGCGGGTGGAGTGTTCGCGCTCGTACGCGCCCGGCGTGGCCGAGACAAAGATTTTCTGGTGGATCTTGTGCTCGAACTCCTCAAACCGAAGCGGGCGGTTGTCGAACGCCGACGGCAGGCGGAAACCATATTCCACCAGCGTCTTTTTGCGGCTGTAGTCGCCGCCGTACATACCGCGCACCTGCGGCAGCATGACGTGGCTCTCGTCCACCATCAGCAGGAAATCTTCGGGGAAATAATCCAGCAGCGTCGTCGGGGTGGAGCCCGGCGCGCGGCCGGACAGCACGGCGCTGTAGTTCTCGATGCCTTTGCAGGTGCCGACTTCCTGCAGCATCTCCATATCATAGTTGGTGCGCTGCTGGATGCGTTGCGCTTCCAGCAGTTTGCCCTCCTCGGTGAAGGCTTTGACCTGCTGTTCCATCTCCTCGGCGATTTTGGCAAGGCCGGCTTTCATCTTTTCCGGCCCGACGATGTAGTGGCTGGCCGGGAAGATCGCCACATGGCGCACAACGTTTTTGTGTTCGCCGGTCAGGGGGTCGAACTCGATGATGCGGTCGACCTCGTCACCGAAAAACTCTACCCGGATGGCATACTCGTCGTTGTACGCCAGGTGGATATCGACGATATCCCCCTTGACGCGGAACTTGTTGCGGATAAAGTTCATGTCGTTGCGCTCATACTGCAGCTTGACCAGGCGGCTGCACAGTTCATCGCGTTCCAGCTGCATGCCGGGGCGCAGGCTGATGACCATGCTGCGGTAGTCAATGGGGTCGCCCAGCGAATAGATGCAGGACACACTGGCCACGATGATGACGTTGCGCTGCTCGCTGAGGGCCGCCGTGGCCGAATGGCGCAGGCGGTCGATCTCGTCGTTGATGGCGCTGTCCTTTTCAATATAGGTATCGGTTGAAGGGATATACGCTTCCGGCTGGTAGTAGTCATAGTAGCTGACAAAATATTCCACCGCGTCGTCCGGGAAAAAGCTGCGCATCTCGGTGCAGATCTGGCTGGCCAGCGTCTTGTTGGGCTCCAAAATCAGCGTGGGGCGGTTGCAGCGCGCAATGATGTTGGCCATGGTGAACGTTTTGCCGGAGCCGGTCACGCCCAGCAGCGTCTGCGCTTCGTCCCCTGCCTGGATGCCCTGTACCAGCGCTTCAATGGCCTGCGGCTGGTCGCCGGTAGGCTGAAACGGCGCTTTCAGGTGAAAAACCTGTTCCATGGCATAGTCCCCCTCCATTTAACAACGTTTTGTTGTTACCAGATTATAGCACAGCGCCCTGCATAAGTAAAGCCCTTTCCCCTGCATTTTGCCCAAACGGCCCGCAAAAAACACACTCTGCACAAAGCGCAGGTGACACAAGAAAACAAAGGTTCTGCAAGAACTGCGCAGCATCGCAAAACCGCTGCAAAGCGACAGATGCAAGGCAGAGGGGCGCAGCGCTTCTTGGCGGAACGCAAGACCCGATAACGCAGCAGATGCCGCTTTGCAGGTAGAGGTTTGCGGCTTTGTTTTCTTAGGGAACTGCGCGTATGCTGGCAGAGTGTTTTGGGGCTGTGGTCCAACGTCTTTGCTTCAATAGCGGCTGGCCGCATTCAGCGTATCGCGCCCGGCGCGGTACATCGGCAGGCAGCCGCGGTCCCGCATGGAACAGGCATCCTCCCCCGCAACGATGATGTGGTCGAGGATGGAAACGTTCAACGGACCCAGCGCCTGCATAATGCCCGCCGTGGCGATCATATCCGCTTCGCTGGGAACCGCCAGACCCGTGGGGTGGTTGTGGGCCAGGATGCCGCAGGTTGCGTCGGTGCGCGCGACATCCCGCAGCAGTTTATGGGTGTCGACCTGCACACGGTTGGGCACCCCTTCGGCAATGCGCAGGTCGCGCAGCGGGCGGTATTTATCGTCCAGCAGGATCAGATACAGCACCTCGTTGTGCAAACCCAGGAACAACGGTTTTACGTATTCGACCGCGCGTTCGGTCTTGTCCAGCGCAGCGCGCGGTTTGCGCTTTTTCAGGTAGTAGTACCGGCTGAACGCCATAACCGAGTGGATCAGCCGCGCGCTTTTGGGGCCAATGCCGTCCACTTCCAGCAGTTCTTCTTCCTCCGCTTCCAGCACTTTGCAAAAATCGCCAAAATGCTGGATCAGGCGGTGCGCCAGTTCGTTGGTGTCCTGCCGCGGGATCGCCAAAAACAAAAGGTATTCCAGCGCTTCATGCTCCGCCAGGCTTTCCAGGCCGTCCCGCTGTACCCGGGCCTGCATACGGGCGCGGTGTTTTTCGTGCAGCGGCCGTTCGGTTTTCGGGGCCATGGTTCCACATCCTTTTACGTTTTGCTTTACGTTCGGTTTGTTTTATTATATACTGGAAATGCCAATTTGCAAAGAGGATACCGCATAACAGCAAGTGAGGACTGCATGAAAAGTTTTACCGCCGGCCCCAATGAAAATGGCGTGCGCCTGAGCCGTTTTGTGGAAGGCGTCACCCACCAGATGCCGCGCAGCCTGATGTACAAGGCGTTCCGCAACAAGCGCATCAAGGTCAACGGCAAGCGCGCCGAGCCGGACACCCGCCTGGCCGAAGGCGATGTGATCGAGCTGTATATCAACGATGAGTTTTTCCCCGCGGGGGCTGCCCTGCCGCGCCCCAAACCGCCGCGCCGCCAGCCGCCCGTGACCGTGGTTTATGAGGATGAAAATTTTGCCGTACTGTACAAGCCGGCGCACCTGCTGTGCCACAGCGACCGCACCGGCGACGCCAACCTGGTGGACGCCTTTGCCGCCTACCTGGAAGCCAAAGGCGAGTACGACCCCCACGCCGAGCAGCGCTTTGCCCCGGCGCTGTGCAACCGGCTGGACCGCGGCACCGAAGGGCTGGTGCTGGCCGCCAAGACGTATGCCGCGCTGCGGGACCTGAACGCGATCATCCGCGACGATGAGATGAAAAAGGAATACCTGACCATCACCGTCGGCGCGCCGCCGGCCGGGCGGCACATTGCCTGGCTGCAGCACAACGAAAAAACCAACAAAGTGCGCATCCATGCGCGCGCCGGCGAGGGGTACAAACAGATCATCACCGACGTGACGGTGATCCGCCAGGCCGGGCCGTTCGCGCTGTGCCGTATCGGCCTGGTCACCGGGCGCACGCACCAGATCCGCGCACACCTGGCCTACCTGGGCCACCCGGTGCTGGGTGACAGTAAATACGGAAACCGCAAAATGAACGAGCGCACCGGCCTGAAAACGCAGGCGCTGTGCGCCCAGCGGCTGACCTTTGGGCGCATCCCGCCGGAAAACAGCCTGCATTCCCTTTCCGGCCGCGTCATCAAGCTGGACGATCCCGAAATTTTGCGCCTGTTTGACCGCCTGACCACAGAATGACAGCCCGAGCCCCCGGCAAAGCCGGGGGTGCTTTTTTGCCGAAGCTAACAACGCAAAAGACCGCTGCCCCCAAAGGCAGCGGTCTTTCTTGTGCGGCATGCCACACATTCGATTCTATGCGATCACAAAATGGTAAATCAACGATACGGCGATGATAAGCGCGCAGACGATGGCCGTGACCGGCGGCGCCCAGTGGATGATGCGTTCCGCCATGATATCGTCCTCACTGGTCTCGTCCTCATCCGCGTAACGGCCGCGCTTCTTTTTGCTGCGGCGGTTATCGTAATCGTCGTCCTCGTCGTAATCGTCCTCGTCGGCGTCGAACAGCTGCGTGCCCTCGTCGTCGTCCTCATCGTCGTCAAACAGGCGGCCTTTGGGGGCGTAGCGGCGCACGCGCTCCATCTCCTCGTCCTCCTGCCGGGGGGCGTAGGCGTTGGGGTCATAGGCCGCGGTGGCGTCCTCGTCCGGCATGGTTTCCTGGCGGTCGATGGCCGCCTGGGCGGCAGCGGCCGTAGCCGCCGCGCTGGCCGGGCGCTGCGGGGCCACATTGCCGGCCACCGCGTTAATCTCCTGCTGCTGGCGCTCCGCCGTGCGGCGGGCTTCCTCCAGAATCTGGGTCAACGCGCCCTTGATGCCGGCGCGGTCACCGCCGCACTCCGAGCAATAGGTACAATTCTCTTCATTGGGGTGGAACGCACCGCAGGCGCAGAACCAGCCGTACTCGGTATCCTGCGGCACGCAGGTCAGCACCGTGTTGCCGGTGCGCTGCTGCAGTGTCTTGGCGATGGAAGCCGGCAGCACGCGGGGCGACGGCAGGCGCACACGCTTATAGTTGCGCAGGTCGATGCCGCGGCCGTTGAGGAACGCGCGGTCCTGCTCCACCTCGACGCTGGACACCGGCGTATCGCTGACAAAGACGGCGTCGTCGCTGCCGAACAGATCGCCCGGCTGCGCGTCGAGCTGCTCATAGTAGAAATCATCCTCGCACAGCACCTGACCGGCGGCATCTTTGCATTTGAAATGCACAACCAGGCCCGTCAGCGGCTCGGTGCCGACATTTTTAAACGTCAGGCAGACGGCCACCTCGCCGGTCACATCGCCTTTCAGCAGTTCCACCCGCACAAACTGGACCGGGCTGCCCGCCGTGTAGTAGTTGGCGCGGGACTGCGCCATCAGCGAAAAATTCTGATCCATGATCAACACCTACTTTGTTACTCTTGGGCGTCCGGTCGTTCTGCGTCCGGCGCGGTCTGCTCCTGGGGTTGCGGTTGCTCTTCCTCTGCAGGGGGCGGGGTCTGGGCGGGCGCAGGTTCTTCCGGTTTGGCGGTCTCCCCTTTGCCCAGGTCAAAAGGCGGCAGCGTGCCCCCTTGCATCAGCGTAGTAAATTCGTCGCCGCTGATCTTTTCGCGCTCCATCAGGACGCCCGCCACCTTGTGCAGTTCGTCCATGTGCTCGGTCAGCAGGCGGCGCGCCGTCTCGTAGGCTTCGTCGACGATATCGCGGATTTCGTTGTCGATCTCGGACGCGATCGCTTCCGAATAGCCTTTGCCCTGGCCAAAATCGCGGCCCAGGAACGTCTGGCTGGGATCATTGCCGTACACCACAGGGCCCATACGCTCCGAGAAGCCGTACCGGGTAACCATGGCGCGGGCCGTATCGGTGGCACGTTCCAGGTCGTTGGAAGCGCCGGTGGAGATATCCTCCAGCACCAGCTGTTCCGCCACACGGCCGCCCAGCATCGAAACAATCCGCTCAAACATGGCGGTCTTGGTCACAAAGCTGGGGTCTTTCTCGGGCAGATACATGGTATAGCCGCCCGCGCCGCCGCGCGAGATGATGCTGATCTGGTGCACCGGGTCGTGGTGTTTGCCAAAATACCCGGCGATGGCATGGCCGGTCTCGTGGTAGGCCACCAACCGGCGCTCTTCCTCGGTGACGACATGGCTCTTTTTCTCGGGGCCCATCATGACCTTGACCGAAGCCTCCTCGATTTCCGCTTCCGTGATTGCCTTTTTGCCGCTGCGGGCAGCCAGCAACGCCGCTTCGTTGACAAGATTTTCGAGGTCGGCGCCCGAGAAACCGGCCGTCGAACGGGCGATGGTTTTCAGGCTGACGTCGGGGCCCAGCGGTTTGTTTTTGGTGTGAACTTTCAGGATTTCTTCGCGGCCCTTCACATCCGGCAACCCGACGTAGACCTGGCGGTCAAAACGACCCGGGCGCAGCAGCGCTTTGTCCAGGATATCGGCGCGGTTGGTGGCCGCCATCACGATGACGCCGTCGTTGGCGTCAAAGCCGTCCATCTCGACCAGCAGCTGGTTGAGCGTCTGCTCGCGTTCGTCGTGGCCGCCGCCCAGGCCGGCGCCGCGCTGGCGGCCGACCGCGTCGATCTCGTCGATGAACACGATGGAGGGCATCGTCTTTTTGGCTTTTTCAAACAGGTCGCGCACGCGCGAAGCGCCGACGCCGACATACATCTCGACAAAGTCGGAACCGGAAATCGCATAGAACGGCACGCCGGCTTCCCCCGCGCAGGCGCGGGCCAACAGCGTTTTGCCGGTGCCCGGGGGGCCCACCAGCAGCACGCCGTGCGGGATGCGCGCCCCCAGGGAATTGAACTTGCCGGGCGCTTTGAGAAATTCCACAACTTCCTGCAGTTCGGCCTTCTCTTCATCGGCGCCCGCCACATCGGCAAAGGTGGCTTTGCGCTGCGTTTCCTGCTGGTCTTTGACTTTGGCGCGGCCAACGTTCATAATCCCGCCGCCGGCGCCGCCGCCGCGATACATCAGCACGAACAGCAGCCCCAGGCTGCCCAGCATCACGGCATAGAAGATAATTTCCTGCCAGGGGATGCTTGTCTTGGGCGCGACATAGTCAAAGAGCATCGGGGCGTCGGGGTTTTCTGCGTTGTATTCGTCGATAAACTCCGCGATCTTGCCGGTGCTGAAATCCACGCCGTACGGCAGCTTGTAGGAGACGTAAACCGTGCCGCCGTTGGCGGGCAGCGCGTCCTCCTCCGAGGAGCTCAGCGCGCTGAGCAGGCCGCTCGCCTCCTCGGCACTCAGGTCCATCGTGGCTTCCGGCAAGGGGTTCTCGCCTTCTTTCAGCCACAATTCCAGGCGGTTGCTGCCAAGGTCCAGCCGGTACGAGGTCACCTGCAGGCTCTCGAAATAATAGTAAATTTCGGAATAATTGATGTGTTTTGCCGCCGTGGCCGACAGCAGCGGCGACATGCTGACAAGGAACAACACCAGCACCATAAGCGCGGCAACCACCAGGATGCCGTTAAAGCGAGGTTTGTGCTGCAAGAAATCAACTCCTATCCCGGGGCAGACCCGGGTGAACTCGGCTGCCCGAACCAGCCGTTATGCGTTGTAAATTTCGGGTTTCAACACGCCGACGTAGGGCAGGTTGCGGTATGTTTCGTCGTAGTCCAGCCCGTAGCCGACAACGAACTCATCCGGCACTTCAAAGCCGAGGTAATCCGGCTCGATCTGTGCCTTGCGGCGGCTGGGTTTGCTGAGGATGGTGCACAGGCGGACGCTGTTGGGGTTGCGCAGCTGGAGCACCGGCATCAGATGGGACAGCGTAATGCCGGTATCGAGGATATCCTCCACAATCAAGACGTCCTTGCCCGTCAGGTCTGCGTCCAGGTCCTTGACGATCTTGACAAGGCCCGTCGACTCGGTATTGGCGCCGCCATAGCTGGACACCACCATAAAGTCGATGGCGCAGGGGATCGTCACGGCGCGCATCAGGTCCGCCATAAAAACGACCGAACCTTTGAGGATGGATACCAGCAGCAGCTGGCGGCCGGCGTAATCCCGGCTGATCTGCGCGCCGAGTTCCTCCACCTTTTGCTGCAGCTGCGCCTGTGTTACCAAAATATGATCGATATCCCGATCCATGCTTTGCATGTGTTATGTCTCCTCTGCTTTTTCGGTGCGGACCGTCAGCACTTCGTGCGTATAGGGATCAGGGGCCAGCCCTTCGGCAAAGCCGCTGCCCCACAGCCAAAGCACTTCGCTGCCGTTGGCCAGCAGCGGCAGCAGGGTGCGCTGCTCCGGCGGGGTCCCCAGCTCATTGAAGTATTTTTTTAACGTCTTGCGTACATGACGACCGGCCGGGCGGAAGAAATCCCCCGGCTGACGCGTGCGCAAGAATAGATTCCCTTGTATTTTAGCACAATCGGCGCAACAGTTTAAGTCTTTTTTGAAAATTGGTTGATTTTTTAGAAAATCTTCATACTTTACGCGCTGAAATTCAACAAAATAACCACCGGGAAGCCAAAAACGCCCTTCGGCAAAGGGTTGCGGCGGCGCCGGCGGGGGCTGCACGCCCTGCGCCGTCTGGCACAGCAGCACGCCGTTTTTGACTTTATAGGTCACTTCCGGCGTAAGCTGCAACGCGCCTTCGCCCCGCTGCAGCAAAAAGCGCAGCAGGCTGACGTACTTTTCCTCGGCGTCGCGCACCGGGCTGACCAGCGCATGCAGCGCGGCATCCAGCACCGGGCCCTCGGCGCGGTTCAGCGTTTCCACGGCATAGCCGCCGTCTACCGCCGCCGCCTGCAGCAGGGCCGCCGCCTCCCCCGCCAGCCACTGGTCCAGCTCGCGCATTTGGCGGCACAGGCGGGCAATGGCTTTTTCTGCCGCCGGGTTGGCATATTGCAGCGCCGGGATTGCCGTATGGCGGATGCGGTTACGGGCATAGAAGTCCTGCGCGTTGGTCTCGTCCTGCACATAGTGTTGCCCAAGCGCCGCGCAGTATGCTTCGGTCTCGGCGCGCGTCAGGCACAGGAAAGGCCGCACATAGTACCCGCGCCGCGGCGGGATACCCCCCAGCCCGTGCAGGCCGGTACCGCGCGCCATGCGGAACAGCACCGTCTCGGCCTGGTCGGACATGGTGTGCGCGGTGGCGATGAGCGCTTCCTCCTGCGCGGCCAGATGGTCGAACCAGCCGTAGCGCAATCCGCGGGCCCATTCCTCGCTGGGTTTGGCCGGAATCTCAACGCCTTCGCGCACAGCGTCGTACACAAACAGTTCCACGCCGTTCTGGCGGCAAAACTCCCTGACGAAGTCGGCATCCGCCTGCGCCTGTGCGCCGCGCACCCCGTGGTTGACGTGGGTGGCCAGCACTTCGACTTCCAGTTCGCGGCGGCGGCGCAGCAAAAACAGCAAAAGGGCCATCGAGTCTGCCCCGCCGGAGCAGGCCGCGATCACCCGGTCGCCGGAATGGAACAAGCCCTGCTGGCGGCAGTAGCCCAGCAAAGTCTGTTCGGTCTCCTGGATTAAAATTTCCGCATCAGAACTCATGGCTTACATCCAAATTGCTGAAGCGCGTATGCGCGCCGTCCCAACCCAGGCGGACAACGCTGGTCTCGCCGTGGCGGTTTTTGGCCACAATGCATTCGGCTTCATTTTCGTTCGCCTGGTTTTCCTCGCCATTTTGCGAGTTATAGTACGCCGCGCGGTACAAAAACAGAACCACGTCGGCGTCCTGTTCGATGGAACCGGAATCGCGCAGGTCGGAAAGCTGCGGCCGGTGGTCGGAGCGGCCGGAGGTTTTTTCGGCCGCACGGGAAAGCTGCGACAGCGCAATGACAGGGACGTTGAGTTCCTTGGCCATGATCTTGAGGTTCCGTGTGATGTCGCTGATTTCCTGCACGCGGTTCTCGGTACGGCGGGCGCTCTGCATCAGCTGCAGGTAGTCGATGATGACAAGGCCGATCTTTTCCTTTTTGGGGTCCTGGTTGATGGTGCGGATCTTGGCCTTGATCTCGGGCACCGAGATGCCGGAGGTATCGTCCATATAGATGGGCGCGTTATACAAAAGCGACGTCGCCTGGGCGAAATCGTTCCAGTCGGAGTTGTTGAGCCGGCCGGTGCGGAACGCCTGGCTGTCGATGTTGGCCGTGCTGGAAAGGATACGGTCGGTCAGCTGCTCGCAGGTCATTTCCAGGCTGAAAATGATGGTGGGGATTTTTTGCTGGCGCGCCACATTGGTGGCGATGTTCAGCGCAAAACTCGTCTTGCCCATGCCGGGGCGCGCGGCCAGGATAATCAGGTCGGAGCGGCCCAGGCCCGTGAGCACGGTGTCGAGGTAGTTGAACCCCGTGGGGATGCCGGCGAACTTGTCGCGGTCGGCGCCGCTGAGCTTCTGCATCGTGTCGATGACTTCCAGGATGGATTCCCGGATGGTCTTGACGCCGTTTTTCCCCTGCCCGCTGCGGATATCATAGATTTTTTGCTCGGCCGATTCCAGCAACAGGTCGGCGTCCTCGCCGCCGGCGGTCTCGCTCAAAATGCTGCGCGCGGCTTCGATCAGGCGGCGGGCCTGGTACTTCTCTTTGACGATCTTGAAGTAGGAATCTACGTTGGAGATCGCCGGCACGGTCTCGGCAATGTGGGTGATGTAGACCTTGGCGTCGTCGGCGCTGGCAAAGGTACCGCCCGTTGCCAGTGCGTTGACGAGCGTGATGATGTCGACGGCTTCGCTCTCGGTATACAGCGCGCGCATCGTCTCATAGACGGCGCGGTTCTGGTCCGAGTAGAACATCTCGGGCTGCATCTCGGTGATGAGCTGGTTGAGGATCGTCTCATCCATCAGCGCAGCGCCCAGGATGCTTTGCTCGGCCTGCATGTTGTAGGGCATCTGGATGCCCAGGCTGGAAAGGCTCACTTCTTCATTGCGCGGCATGGCGGGCATCCTCCTCCCTGTCGAATTTCCCGTGTAAAGTCATGTTGCCTTACAGCTCTTCCACCTTGACTTTGAACGCCGCCGACACGCCCGCATACAGGCGCACCGTAGCATCGTAGGTGCCAAACTCTTTGATGGCGGACGGCAGTTCCACCTTTTTCTTGTCGACCTCGGTGCCGACCAGGCGGGTCAGCAGTTCGGCGACTTCCTTGCCGGTGACTTTGCCGTACAGCTTGCCCGACGCGCCGCCTTTGATTTTGGCGGTCACGGTCTGGCCCTGAATTTTGGCGGCCAGCGCTTCGGCTGCCGCGCGGGCTTCGGCCTCGTGGTGTTCTTTGGCTTCGCGCTTGGTGCGCGCCTGGTTCATCGCCGCTGCGTCGGCCGGGGCCGCCAGGCCGCGCGGGAACAAAAAGTTGCGGGCGTACCCGTCGGATACTTCGTGGATTTCGTCCTTTTTGCCAATGGTCTTGACATCTTGTTTGAGAATGATCTTCATAATGGTTCCCTCCCGTTTTATGCACCGTGCGCCGCCGGGTCGGATGCCTGGGAAGCGCGGTACAGGTCGATCTGTTCGCGGATGCGCTGCTCTGCCTGCTGCAGCGTGCAGTCGCGCAGCTGTGCGCCTGCCATCATCAGATGGCCGCCGCCGCCCAGCGGTTCCAGAATGACCTGGACGTTGAGCGCGCCCATGCTGCGGGCCGAGATGTTGACGCCGCCGTTTTTGGCGACGGCCACAAAGCTGGCGTCCACACCGTTGATCGTCAGCAGGTCGTTGGCCGCCATCGGCAGCACAACGTTCATGCCGGCTTCTGTCTCCTCCGACAGCGCGATGGCGCAGCCTTTGTATATGTAAGCCCCCTCCACAATGTGGGCGCGGGCTTCATATTCCTCTTTGGATGTGTTGAACAGCTGCTTGGTCTGGGCGGTCTGCGCGCCGCGGCTGCGCAGCCAGGCGGCAGCTTCAAACGTGCGCACGCCGACGTGCAGCGCAAAACTGCGGGTGTCCAGCATGATGCCGGCCAGCAGGGCCTGCGCTTCCAGCGGGGTGATATTATCCTCTTTGGGCATGAACTGCAGCAGTTCGCATACCAGTTCGCTGGCGCTGGACGCATACGGTTCGTGGTAGAGCAGCAGCGGCCGATCGATGTGCCCCACCGCCATGCGGTGGTGGTCGATGACGACGACGCGCTTGCATTTTTCGTAGATTTTCTGGCTTTCCAGCAGGCGGACCTGGTAGGTATCCACCACAATCAGCAGCGTATTGGGGGTGATGACTTCCAGCGTCTGGTCGGGCGGGATAAAATCGCGCCCGCAGCCGGCGTCCAAAAATTCTTTGAGCAGCGCCCCCGCCAACGTGGCGTCGCTGTTGATGGCGATGACCGCCGGGACGCCGCACATTTTGCACATGCGCAGCGCGCCGACTGCCGCCCCCACCGCGTCGAGGTCGCTCATGCGGTGGCCCATGATGATGACGCTGTCGCTCTTTTTAATCAGGTCGCGCAGCGCGTGGGCGATGATGCGGCTGCGCACATGGCTGCGCTTTTCGACGCCGTGCGAGATGCCGCCGTAAAACTCAAACCCGTCCAGCGTTTTGACCGCCGCCTGGTCGCCGCCGCGGCCCAGCGCAATGTCGATGCTCTCCTGCGCCATCTGGTAGCATTCCTGCAACGTCTCGCCGCCATGGCCGACGCCGATGGACAGTGTGGTCAGCCCGCCGGGGTGCAGCGCGCGCACCTGGTCGAGAATGTCAAACCGCTCCTGCAGCATCCAGCGCACGTCGCGCTCCTCCACCACCGCGATGTAGCGGCTGTTGGCGACACGGCGCAAAAAGCCGTTGCTGCGCGCGATGTACTGTTCCAACAGGCTGTTGATGGCTTCCAGTTCCTTGGCCTGCTCGCTGTCCTTCATGTCGTCGAACAGTTCGTCATAGCTGTCAATGACAAGGATCAGGCAGGCGGGGCGGCTCTCGGTATATTCGTCGAGCGTTTCTTTATAAAAGGTATCGTCGATGAAGTAGACGATGTTGGCGCCGCGGCTGCCCTTGGCGGCCCCGGCATAGGCGGTAAAGCGCCGCTGCCCCACGGCGATGTCCTGCCCGTGCGGGCGGGAGCATACGGCCAGTTCCAGTTCCGGGAACACGCGCTCGAGCGGACGGGTGACCACATCGGCGCCATCCAGCACTTTTTCGTGGAAAGCCCCGTTATACCACAAAATGCGCCCGTTTGATACCAGCATTGTGGGGATGGGCAGGCCGGCCAGGCTGTACTGGATGCGGCTGTTGTCAAAGTCTGTGCTGCACAGCTGCCCCGCCACATAGGCGCGCAGGCGGCGGCGCAAAAACAGCAGCACGCACAGCGCAATGGCAGCCAGCACCAGCGGCGGGATCAGCCACTGCGGGCAAAGCAGCGCCACCGGCACGACCATCGCCGCCAGCGCAGCCAGCAACAGCAGAACGACGGCTGCGGTATCCAGGGCATCCGTATGTTTCATACAAAAGCCTCCACGTTCCCGCCCGGCGGGCGGGCAGTTACACTTCCAGCAGAATGGGCAGGATCATCGGGCTGCGTTTGGTGCGGCGGTAGATATAGCTCGACAGCGCTTCGCGCACGCGCGCCTTGACGCTGGCCCAGTCGTGCATATTGTCGACCAGGCTGCGGTCCAGCGCCATCTCCACCTGGGTGCGCAGGCCGTCCATCAGTTCCTCGCTCTCGCGCACATAGACGAAACCGCGGCTGACGATATCGGGACCGGAAAGCACCTGCCCGCTGCGGCCGTCGATGGCGGCGGTGACGATGATGATGCCATCCTCCGACAGATGGTGGCGGTCGCGCAGCACGACGTTGCCGACGTCACCGACGCCGTAGCCGTCCACCATGACCGCCCCGGCCGTGACGGTGCTCTCCACCGTCATGCCGTCGGCCGAAATGCGGATGTTCTGGCCGTTCTCCGCAATATAGATATTCTGTTTGGGGATATAGCCTAGGTGCTCGGCCGTCTCGGCATGGCGTTTGAGCTGCTTGAACTCGCCGTGCACCGGCAGGAAAAACTGCGGATGCGCCAGCGTCAGCATGAGCTTTTGCTCCTCCTGGCAGGCATGGCCCGAGACGTGGGTGTCGTACATATTCTCGTAGATGACTTCCGCCCCGAGGCTGAGCAGGCCGTTGACGACCTTGGTCACGGTCTTTTCGTTGCCGGGGATGGGCCGGGCCGAGATGATGATAAAGTCGTTGGGGCCCACCTTGACCTGGCGGTGGCTGGCCTGCGCCATGCGCGACAGCGCCGAGAGCGGCTCGCCCTGGCTGCCGGTCGTGATGAGCACGACTTTTTCCGGCGGGTACTTGTTGATCTCATCGATATCGATCAGGACATTGTCCGGTGCGTGCAGGTAGCCGAGTTCGCGCGCCATCTCGGTGTTGGAGACCATGCTGCGGCCGCTGACGGCCACTTTGCGCCCCGACTCGATGGCCAGGTCGATGATCTGCTGCACACGGTAGATGTTGGACGCGAACGTCGCCACAATGATACGGCGCTTGCGCGCGCGCGCAAACAGGCTGCGCACGCCCTCGGCCACCGTCTGTTCCGTCGCGGTAAAGCCGGGGCGCTCGGCGTTGGTGGAATCGGCCAGCAGCGCCAGCACGCCGCGGCGGCCATACTCGGCAATGGTGGAAAGGTCGGTCACGGCGTCGCCGGAAAGCGGCGTGTAATCGACCTTGAAGTCGCCGGTATGGATGACGACGCCGGCCGGGCAGTCGATGGCAAACGCCAGCGCGTCGGGGATGGAGTGGTTGACGTGGATGGGTTCCACCGTAAAGCAGCCCAGTTTGACCTTTTGGCGCGGGCGAATCTCGTGGAAAATGGCGCTGGCGGCCAGGCCGTGTTCCTCGAGTTTGTTCTTAATCAGGCCGATGGTCAGGCGCGCGGCGTAGATCGGCACGTTGAATTTTTTGAGCAGATACGGCAGGCTGCCGATGTGGTCCTCGTGCCCGTGGGTGATGAACAGGCCCTTGATGCGGTCCTTGTTCTCGAGCACGTAGGTGAAATCCGGGATGACGAGGTCGACACCGAACATATCGGCGTCCGGGAACACCAGGCCGCAGTCCACCAGGATCATATCGCCCTGGCACTCATACAGCGTGATGTTTTTGCCCACTTCCCCCAGGCCGCCCAGCGGGCAGATGTGCATGGGGATGGCGGGCGTCATCTCGTACTGGGCGGCCGCTTTGCGGCCGCGGCGCGGTTTGGGCCCGGTGGGTGCCATGCCCGGCTGCAGCTGCGGGCCGTGGCCACGGCGCGGCCGCGGCGCAGAGACCGCCTGCGCCGCCTGGGCTTCGGCCCCGGGGACGGCGTGCGGGGCGCGCCGGCGGTTTTTGCGGGGCTGCGCTTCTTTGGCCTGGGTTTTATCGCTGCGTGCCGTACGGCGCTGCGTGCCGTTGCGGCCGCCGGCCTGCTGGCCGGCCGATGTCTTGCGTTTGGGTCTGATCTCTTCCATGAAAACCTCCGAACTTGTACACAAATACACGAAAGGAAAGGCGCATGCCTGCTGCATGGGCCGTCCCTGTTCTGGTGGATCAATTTGCTATGTATGCATGGTGCAAAGCAATACTGCTTTACACGGTTGGGCGCGGAAGGTCCGCCTGAAAAGGCGCGGCTGGGCCCGGTCTAAGACGCACAATGGCAATTATTTTCTATTATAAACGTATTCCCGTATCTTGTCAAACTTGCCAGCGCGCCGCAAAGCGGGTATAATACCTGGTACAAAGATTCTTGCCCGGTCCAGGAGATTTTATATGAAACATGTGGAGATCTACACCGACGGCGCGTGCAGCGGCAACCCCGGCCCCGGCGGCTGGGGGGCGATCCTGCGGTACCGCACGGCGGAAAAAGTATACGAAAAAGAGCTTTTCGGCGGCGAAGCGCAGACGACCAACAACCGCATGGAGATGACGGCCCTGCTGGAAGCGCTGCGTCAACTCAAAGAACCCTGCGCCATCGACCTGTACAGCGACAGCCAGTACGTCATCAACGCGCTGGAAAAAGGCTGGGCACGCGGCTGGCGGGCGCGCGGCTGGAAAAAGGCCGACAAGTCCCCCGCGCTGAACCCCGACCTGTGGGCGCCGCTGCTGGCGGAGAGCGAAAAGCACCATATCACCTACCACTGGCTCAAAGGCCACGCCGGCCATCCCGAAAACGAACGCTGCGACCGCTTGGCCGTGGAACAGAGCAAACGATACGGCGGGCGGCAAGCCTGACCGCAAAAACAGGAGGAACCCATGGAAGGCTTTAACACCTTTGAAAAGCAGGACAAAATCCTTGTCGGTTTGAGCGGCGGCGTTGATTCCAGCGTGGCGGTGCGCATTTTGCAGGAACAGGGGTTTGCCGTGCAGGGCGCGGTAATCCGGTTTTCGCCCGCGCATGAAAGTGCCGTGGACGCCGCCCGGCAGACCGCCGACGCGCTGCAGATCCCGCTGCACGTGCTGGATGCCGGTGAAACGTTTGAAACAAACGTCGTGCAGCCGTTTTGCGAAGCCTACTGCGCCGGGCGCACGCCCAACCCCTGCATCCTCTGCAACCCGCAGGTGAAATTCCGTCTGCTGGCCGACAAAGCCGCCGAGCTCGGCTGCCCGTATATCGCCACCGGGCATTACGCTCGCATCGTCACCGACGCACAGGGCGTCAGCCGCGTGGCGACGGCGCAAAGCACCGCGCGCGACCAGAGTTATATGCTCTACCGCCTGCCGCAGGATATCCTGGACAAGCTGGTGCTGCCGCTGGGTGAGTTTGAAAAGGACGATATCCGCGAGATGGCGCGCGCGCTGCAGCTGCCCTGCGCCGACGCGCCGGATTCGATGGAAATCTGCTTTATCCCAGACGGCGACTATGCGGCCTACATCCGCGCCCGTGGCTTTGCACCCAAAACGGGGCGGTTCCTGGGGCCGGACGGCGAGGACCTCGGCCCGCACGCCGGGGTCGACCACTACACCGTCGGCCAGCGCAAGGGGCTGGGCATTGCGGCCGGGCGGCCGCTGTTTGTCAAAGCCATTTTGCCGGGCGGCGACGTGCAGCTGGGCGAAGCCGGGCAGGAGTACAGCACCCGCCTGACGCTGACCGCCCTGTCCACGCCCGACGCCCGCCCGCTGCCCGCCGGGGACTACCTGGTCAAAATCCGCAGCGCGGCCGCCCCTGCGCTGTGCGTCTATGACGGCGACGGCGGCGTCACCTTCCCGGAGCCGGTGCGCGCCCCCGCCCCGGGGCAGAGCGCCGTTTTCTACCGCGACGGCATGGTGTATGGCGGCGGCGTCATCGACGAAACGTTTTAACGCACCTTTTCCTTCGGACACAGCAAGACCGCACCCTTGGCGCAGCAGCGCGCAGGTGCGGTCTTTTTATGTTTGTTATACCGGCATCCTGTTTCCGGCGCGGTCAGCCTTTACGGAAAAACGGCGAGAAGTCGAAGGTGGCGAAATAATCCTCCGGCGTTTCGGCGCGGCGGATGAGCTGGTGCGTGCCGTCCGGTTTCAGCAGCACTTCGGCGCTGCGCAGCTTGCCGTTGTAGTTGTACCCCATCGAGAAGCCGTGCGCGCCGGTATCGTGGATGAACAGCACGTCCCCGATGTCGATCTTGGGCAGCATGCGGTCGATGGCGAACTTGTCGTTGTTCTCGCACAGGCCGCCGGTGACGTCGTATTGGTGGTCGCAGGGTTCGGTTTCCTTGCCCAGCACCGTGATGTGGTGGTACGCGCCGTAAATAGCCGGGCGCATCAGGTTGGCGGCGCAGGCGTCGACGCCGATGTACTCTTTATAAATGTGCTTTTCGTGCAGCACCGTCGTCACCAGCGCGCCGTAGGGCGCCAGCATGTAGCGGCCCATCTCGGTAAAAAGCGCCACATCCCCCATCCCGGCCGGGACAAGGATCTCCTCAAACTGGCGGCGCACGCCCTCACCGATTTTGGCGATGTCATTGCTGCGCTGGTCGGGGCGGTAGGCGATGCCCACGCCGCCCGACAGGTTGATGAACTTGATCTTGGCGCCGGTGCGCTGGTGCAGGCGCACCGCCAGGCGGAACAGGATGCCCGCCAGCTTGGGGTAGTATTCGTCGGTGACGGTGTTGCTGGCCAGGAACGCGTGGATGCCGAATTCCTCGGCCCCCAGCGCCATCAGTTTGGTGTAGGCCTCGGCCATCTGGTCCTCGCTCATGCCGTATTTGGCGTCGCCGGGGTTGTCCATGATGCCGTTGCCCAAATCGAACGTGCCGCCCGGGTTGTAGCGGCAGCACACGGTCTTGGGCACACCCGCAACATCGCGCAGGAACTCGACGTGCGTCAGGTCGTCGAGGTTGATGTACGCCCCCAGCTCGTACGCCTTGCGCATATCCTGCGCGGGCGTATCGTTGGAGGAAAACATGATCTCGCTGCCGGTGAAGCCGCAGGCTTCGCTCATCAGCAGTTCGGTATAGCTCGAGCAGTCGACGCCGCAGCCTTCCTCCCGCAGAATTTGCAGGATATACGGGTTGGGCGTGGCTTTTACGGCAAAGTATTCTTTGAAGCCCTTGTTCCAAGCGAACGCCGCGTTGACACGGCGGGCGTTTTCGCGGATGGCGGCTTCGTCATACAGGTGGAACGGCGTGGGCACGTCGGCGGCGATGGCTTTGGCCTGTTCCAGCGTGATGAACGGCAGTTTTTGCGGCATATGCGGTTCCTTTCCGGTTTTCCTCTATAAAATAAGCAGTGCGATACAGGAAGATGAGTTTATTATAAACCGCTTTGGACGCTTCGGCAAGCGTTTTCGGAAAGTTGCCGGCAGAAAGCAGCGAAACGCAGCCGGCCACCTGCAAAAGGAACCCGCGCAAAAGGCCCGGCCCCGCACCGCGGGGCCGGGCCTTTACAAGTTTCGGTGCGTTTATAAAATCACTGGGTCATTCAAATTCGATGGTTGCCGGGGGTTTGGTGGTGTAATCGAACAGCACGCGGTTGATGTTCTTGACCTCGTTGACGATGCGGTTGGCCGCCGTCGTGATGGTGCTTACCGGCAGCTGCGTCACCTCGGCCGTCATAAAGTCGGTCGTCGTCACGGCGCGCAGCGCGATGGCGTAGTCGTAGGTGCGCTCGTCGCCCATGACGCCGACGCTGCGCATGTTGGTCAGCGCCGCAAAATACTGGCTGGGGCGCTCGGCCATGGGCAGTCTATCCACTTCCTCACGCCAGATGGCGTCAGCGTCCTGCACGATGGCGACCTTCTCGGCGGTTACGTCGCCGATGATGCGGATGGCCAGGCCCGGGCCGGGGAACGGCTGGCGCGCGACCAGGTATTCCGGCAGGCCCAGCTCGCGCCCGGCCTGGCGCACTTCGTCCTTGAACAGGTCGCGCAGCGGCTCGACGATCTCTTTGAAATCGACGTAGTCGGGCAGACCGCCGACGTTGTGGTGGCTCTTGATGGTCGCGGACTCGCCGCCAAGGCCGCTCTCGACGACGTCGGGGTAGATCGTGCCCTGGGCCAGGAAGTCTACCGCGCCGATCTTTTTGGCTTCATCCTCAAAGACGCGGATGAACTCCTCGCCGATGATCTTGCGCTTGCGCTCGGGCGCTTCGACGCCGGCCAGCTTGCCGTAGAAGCGTTCGCGGGCGTCGACGCAGACAAAGTTGATGTCGAACTGACCGCCCTCGCCAAAGACTTCGCAGACCTGTTCGCGCTCGTTCTTGCGCAGCAGGCCGTGGTCGACAAAGACACAGGTCAGCTGCTTGCCGATGGCCTTGGCCAGCATGGCCGCGCAGACGCTGGAGTCGACGCCGCCCGACAGCGCGCAGAGCACTTTGCCGGTGCCGATCTTCTCGCGCAGGGCGCGGACGGATTCTTCCACAAAGGAATCCATCTTCCAGCTGCCGCTGCAGCCGCAAACGTTGTACACGAAGTTGTGCAGCATCTGGGTGCCGTTTTCGGTATGCAGCACCTCGGGGTGGAACTGCACGCAGTACAGCCCGCGGGCGGGGTCCTGCGCAGCCGCCACCGGGCAGTTGGGCGTGTGCGCCACGACCTGGAAGCCGGGGGCCGCCGTCTCGATATAGTCGTTGTGGCTCATCCAGCAGACATTCTGCGCCGGCAGGCCGGCAAACAGCGGGCTGGTGGTGTCCAGGTCGACCAGGGTCTTGCCGTACTCGCGCTCCGGCGCCTTGGTGACGTTGCCGCCCAGCATGTGCATCATCAGCTGGCTGCCGTAGCAGATGCCCAGCACCGGCACGCCCCAGGTGTAGATTTCGGGGTCGATGGTGGGAGAATCCGGCAAGTAGGCGCTATTGGGCCCGCCGGTAAAGATGATGCCCTTGGGATTTTTGGCCTTGATCTTGGCCAGGTCAGTGCGGTACGAGTAGATCTCGCAATAGACGTTGCATTCGCGCACGCGCCGCGCGATCAGCTGGTTATACTGCCCGCCGAAGTCGAGAACGATGACGGTTTCCTGCTGCATGAGGTGCTCCTTTCCCCTGTCGAACAAAATGTGATTTGGGCATATTATAGCATATCCGCCGCGGCGGCACAAGGCAAAAAGCCCGGCTGCAAGCGGCTTTGCGCTGTGGCGCTTGCCAGACTGCGCGCCGTCTGCTATGCTGAAACAAAGGTTTTCTGGATTCCGCGCTCGCTCTGCCAAATGGAACCGATCAAAATGAACCGAAAGGAATGCACAAAATGAAACGCTGCCGCACAAAAGCCGATCGATTTTTGCTGGGCGCCGCCATAGCGGCCGGGGCGGTCTATCTGGCGATTTTTATCACTGCGTTTTCCGACCTGCCGCTGCGCATTTCCCCGCCGCACCAGCTTCTGTTGTTGGGCTTTCACGCCATTCCCCTGTTTTGCTGGCAGCTGCTGTTGTGCCGCATCGCCAAAGGATGGCGGCGCATCGCTCCGCCGCTGCTGGCGCTGGCCGTCCCCGTACTGTTATTCGTCGCGGTATGCGGGTTCCAGACAATGGCCTGGTACCTGGCCGCGATCTGGGTCGCCGCGCCGCTGGCAGCCGTCGCGCTGGCCTGGCTCGCTTGGCTGGGCGGGCGGCTGTACAAGCAGCGGCGCGGCTGACTTGCCGGCTTTCTGTGCGGTTCATCTGCCCACAGCCTTTTGACCGCACAGCAAACGTTCCTGCTGTCTCCTATCCGCTCACCGCGTCAGGCTCCGCGCCACAGCTGTGCGCCTTACGCTCCTGCCGGCAACAGCAAAAGGGCCCCCGCCCAAAGGCGGAGGCCCTTACTTATGTTGTGCTAAGAGCGAAAATTACTTCTCGATCTTGGAGACAACGCCGGAACCAACGGTGTGGCCGCCTTCGCGGATCGCGAAACGCATGCCCTCTTCCATGGCAACGGGGGTGATCAGCTCAACATGCATATCGACGTTGTCGCCGGGCATGCACATCTCGGTGCCCTCGGGCAGGGTGATGATGCCGGTAACGTCGGTGGTGCGGAAGTAGAACTGAGGACGATAGTTGTTGAAGAACGGGGTGTGACGGCCGCCCTCTTCCTTCTTCAGCACGTAGACATGGCCGTCGAAGGTGGTGTGAGGATGCACAGAGCCGGGAACAGCCAGAACCTGGCCGCGCTCGATCTGGTCACGGTCGATACCACGCAGCAGGGCGCCGATGTTGTCGCCAGCCTGCGCGTACTCGAGGCTCTTGCGGAACATCTCGAGGCCGGTGATGGTGGTGGTCAGCTTCTCTTCCTTGATGCCGACGATCTCCATCTGGTCGCCGACGTGGGCGGTGCCACGCTCGACACGGCCGGTGGCGACGGTGCCGCGGCCGGAAATGGTCATGACGTCCTCAACGGGCATCAGGAAGGGCTTGTCAGCAGCACGGTCCGGGGTGGGGATGTAGCTGTCGACAGCGTCCATCAGCTCCCAAATGCACTTGTACTCGGGCGCGTTGGGGTCGGTGGAGGTGCTCTCCAGAGCCTTCAGGGCGGAGCCACGGATGATGGGAGCATCGTCGCCATCGAAGCCCTGGCTGGTCAGCAGCTCGCGGATCTCCATCTCGACCAGATCCAGCAGCTCGTCGTCGTCGACCATGTCGCACTTGTTCATAAAGACAACGATCTTGGGCACGCCAACCTGACGGGCGAGCAGGATGTGCTCACGGGTCTGCGGCATGGGGCCGTCGGTGGCGGCCACGACCAGGATCGCACCGTCCATCTGGGCGGCACCGGTGATCATGTTCTTGATGTAGTCAGCATGGCCCGGGCAGTCGACGTGGGCGTAGTGACGCTTCTCGGTGTGGTACTCAACGTGAGCGGTGTTGATCGTGATGCCACGAGCCTTCTCTTCGGGAGCCTTGTCGATGCTGGAGTAATCCATGAAATCGGCGTCGCCCTTCAGAGCCAGGGTCTTGGTGATGGCAGCGGTCAGAGTGGTCTTGCCGTGGTCGACGTGACCAATAGTACCAATGTTGACGTGCTCCAAAGAGCGGTCAAATTTTTCCTTCTCAGCCATTGGAAGTATCCTCCTTTAATTCAAACAATTTGGGTTGGCCTTGGATAAGGCTATCATACTAGATTCCGTGCAAAAAATCAAGTAAAACTTATCAATTAAGCCTTCTTGGCACGGTCGGTCATGATCTTGTCGGCGATGTTCTTGGGCACCTGCTGGTAATCAGACGGCTCCATAGAATACTGGCCGCGGCCCTGCGTTTTGGAGCGCAGGTCGGTGGCGTAGCCGAACATCTCGGACAGGGGGACCATCGCGGTGACGCGGGCGGTGCCGTCCTGAGATTCCTGGTTGGTGATCTGGCCGCGGCGGCTGTTGAGGTCGCCGATGACGTTGCCCATATACTCATCCGGCACGACGACGTCGACCTTCATGATGGGCTCCATGATCACGGGGTCGCACTTCTTCATAGCATCCTTGAACGCCATAGAACCGGCGATGGAGAACGCCATTTCGGAAGAGTCGACTTCGTGGTAAGAACCATCCCACAGCGTGACCTTGACATCCACGACGGGATACCCGGCCAGGATACCGGCCTTCATCGCGCCCTGGATACCGTTGTCGACGGCGGGGATATATTCTTTGGGGATCGCGCCGCCAACGACCGCGTTGACGAACTCGTAGCCCTTGCCCGGGTTGGGCTCCAGCTTGATCTTGACGTGACCGTACTGGCCCTTACCGCCGGACTGACGCGCGTACTTGGTCTCCTGGTTGGCATCCTTGCGGATGGTCTCGCGGTAGGCGACCTGCGGCGCGCCGACGTTGGCCTCAACCTTGAACTCACGCAGCAGACGGTCGACGATGATCTCCAGATGGAGTTCGCCCATGCCGGCGATGATCGTCTGGCCGGTCTCTTCGTCGGTCCAGGTCTTGAAGGTCGGGTCTTCCTCGGCGAGCTTCGCCAGCGCGATGCCCATCTTCTCGGAACCGGCCTTGGTCTTGGGCTCGATGGCGACACGGATCACGGGATCGGGGAAGTTCATGCTCTCCAGGATGATGGGGTGCTTCTCGTCACACAGGGTGTCGCCGGTGGTGGTGTTTTTAAGGCCGACAGCCGCCGCGATATCGCCCGCGTAGACGGTCTCGATATCCTTACGGTTGTTGGCGTGCATCTGCAGGATACGGCCGATGCGCTCGTTCTGATCTTTGACCGAGTTGTAGACGGTGGTGCCGGCGTCCAGCGTACCGGAGTACACGCGGAAGAAGCACAGCTTGCCGACGTAGGGGTCGGTCATGATCTTGAACGCCAGGGCAGAGAACGGGGCGTCGTCGGAAGAGATACGGTCCTCTTCCTCGCCGGTCTCGGGGTTGGTGCCCTTGATGGCCTCGATGTCGGTGGGAGCCGGCATGTAGTCGACGATGGCGTCCAGCAGCTTCTGCACGCCGCGGTTCTTGTAGGAGGAACCGCAGACGACGGGCACGATCTCGTTGGAGATGGTGGCCTTGCGCAGCGCAGCCTTGATCTCTTCCTTGGTCAGCTCTTCGCCTTCCAGGTACTTCATCATCAGCTCTTCGTCGGTCTCGGCCACAGCCTCGACCAGCTTATCGTGGTATTCCTGGGCCTGCTCCTTCATGTCGTCGGGGATCTCCTCGACGCGCACGTCGTTGCCCATGTCGTCATAGTAGACGTCCGCTTTCATGTCGATCAGGTCGACGATGCCTTTGAAGGTGTCTTCCTGGCCGATGGGCAGCTGGATGGGCACGCCGTTGGCATGCAGGCGGTCGTGCAGCATCTGCACGCAGCGGAAGAAGTCGGCACCCATGGTATCCATCTTGTTGACGTAAACCATGCGGGGGACCTTGTACTCGTTCGCCTGACGCCAGACGGTCTCAGACTGCGGCTCAACGCCGCCCTTGGCGGCCAGAACGGTCACAGAACCGTCCAGCACGCGCAGGGAACGCTGGACCTCAACGGTGAAGTCCACGTGGCCCGGGGTGTCGATGATGTTGATGCGATGGCGGTTCTTTTTGAAAAGAGCCGGGTCTTTCTGGGTCTCGGTATGGCTCCAGTAGCAGGTGGTAGCGGCGGAGGTGATGGTGATACCACGCTCCTGCTCCTGCTCCATCCAGTCCATCGTAGCAGCGCCGTCATGCACTTCGCCGATCTTGTGGTTGATACCGGTGTAGTACAGGATACGCTCGGTGGTGGTGGTCTTGCCTGCGTCGATGTGGGCCATGATACCGATGTTTCTGGTCATTTGCAGAGATACATCTCTCGGCGTTGCCATGGCTTGAACCTCCTAGGTTATGAAAACGGGGATCAATAACGGTAGTGGGCGAAAGCCTTGTTGGCCTCGGCCATCTTGTGAGTATCCTCGCGCTTCTTGACAGAACCGCCGACACCGTTGGTGGCGTCGATGATCTCGGCAGCCAGACGGGCAGACATGGTCTTTTCACCGCGGGCGCGGCTGTACTGGGTCAGCCAGCGCAGGCCGAGGGTCTCGCGGCGGGCGGGGCTGACCTCCAGGGGGACCTGGTAGTTGGCGCCGCCGACACGGCGGGTCTTGCATTCGAGGTTGGGCATGATGTTTTCCATCGCCTTCTCGAACATCTCCAGCGGGTCGTTGCCGGTCTTTTCCTTCACGATGTTGAACGCATCGTAAACGATCTCCTGCGCAACGCCTTTTTTGCCATCCAGCATGATGTAGTTGACCAGACGGGTGACAATTTTGGAATTGTAAATAGGATCGGCCAGAACTTCGCGTTTTGCGATATTACCTCTTCTGGGCATCTTTCTTCCCTCCTTCACATAAATGATATCATCGGTACTCGAAAGTTAAGAAACTCCCGTTGTGCCACAAAAAAGGCCTGGCCTATTTTATGGCGAAAAGATGTTTCCTTACTTCTTGGCACCGGCCTTGGGGCGCTTAGCACCGTATTTGCTGCGGGCCTGGTTGCGGTTGGCAACGCCCTGCGTGTCAAGCGTACCACGGATGATGTGGTAACGAACACCGGGAAGGTCCTTGACACGGCCGCCGCGGATCAAAACGACGCTATGCTCTTGCAGGTTATGGCCGATACCGGGAATGTAAGAGGTGACCTCGATACCATTCGTGAGGCGGACACGGGCAACTTTACGCAGAGCAGAGTTCGGCTTTTTGGGGGTCATGGTACGCACCGCCGTGCAGACGCCGCGTTTCTGCGGGCTGTTCAGGTTGGTGTACTGCTTCTTCTGGGAGTTGTAGCTCTTCTGAAGGGCAGGCGCGGTGCTCTTGTGGACCAGGACCTCACGGCCTTTGCGCACGAGCTGGTTAAAAGTAGGCATTTCTTTTCTCCTTTCTTCACGTATTCACGCGGGTTTACCGGGGTGCTGCGCCGCCGTAAGGCCGCACTTCTCCCTGCAAGCTCACGTATTAGTTATTGTAAAGGGTCTCAGCCCGCTTGTCAAGAGTATTGCCAAAATTTCCAGGAAAAAATCGTGCAAAACAGAGATTTTTTCGCCTTCCCTCCCCTGTACGTCACACAATAGTATAAAAGCGGCTCTGCCGGCAAGTTCCTGCCGGCAGGGTTCGGCGCCCGCACGGCAGCACCCTTGCCGCGCAGTCTCATCCCAAAAGACGTACTTTTTCGCCGTTTCCACACATGGCAGCCCGCAAAAACGCAACATTTTACACGATTTTTTCTTCCAAACCACAGGATATTGTGCATTTTATACAATTTTGGCGGCAAAAGTTTTCCTGCCGGCGCGCATATTTCTATTGCTCATTTTCGTTGAGTTTGTTATAATCAAATTGTAAATTTTTTCCTAACGAGTGCGTTAGGACCTTTAAGGAGGTATCCCGTATGAAAAAACTGATCGCGTTCCTGCTTTCCGTGTGCATGGTCTCTGCTTTTGCGGTACCGGCCTTTGCCGATGCCAACAGTGACTATATTGCCGCCGTGAAAGCCTACCAGGCGCAGGTTGCCGCCAAGGAAGCCGCTTACACCGCCGCGGTGCAGGCGGCCGCCAAGCAGGCGCAGGCCAAGGCCGACGCCGACGTTGCCGCAGTGATGGCGGCCGGCAAGGCTGCCCAGGCCAAGGCCGACGCCGAGGTTGCCGCGGTGATCGCCGCCGGCAAAGCCACCCAGGCCGCCGCCGACCAGCGCGAAGCCGCTTATGCCGGAGCCGTGAAAGCCTACCAGCAGCAGGTCGCCGCTAAAGAAGCCGCTTACACCGCCGCTGTGATGGCCGCCGCGAAACAGGCCCAAGCGAAAGCCGACGCGGACGCCGCCGCTATTATGGCCGCCGCCAAAGCCGCGCAGGCACAGGCTGACGCGAACGTCGCCGCCGTTGCCGCCGCCGGCCAGGCCGCCCAAGCTGCCGCCAACCAGCGCGAAGCCGCGTACGCCGCCGCTGTGAAGGCTTACCAGCAGCAGGTCGCCGCCAAAGAAGCCGCTTACATCGCCGCGGTTCTTGGCCAGTGATCTTTTTCTCTTCCCTGCTACATAACAAAACCTGAAAAGGCCGTCCCCGCCATGGCGGGGACGGCCTTTTTGGATCGGTTCCTTTTACTGCTGCAGCTGCGCAGAAATCGCTTCGGCTTCCTCCAGGATGCGCTCAAATTTCTGCAGTGCGGCGTCCACCGGGGCCGGTGTGGAAAGGTCCACCCCGGCATGGCGCAATTCGTCCAGCGGGTAGGCGCTGCCGCCCATCGAGAGGAACTCTTTATACCGCTGCACCGCGGGCGCGCCCTCGTTCAAAATCGCTTCCGAGAGCGCCACGGCCGCCGAATAGCCGGTCGCATACTTGTACACGTAGAACGGGCGGTAAAAATGCGGGATGCGCGCCCATTCATACTGCACTTCGTCGTCGACGACAAGGTCCGGCCCGAAGTAATCGACAATCAGGCGGCGGTACAGCGCATTGAGCGCTGCCGGCGAAAGCGCTTCGCCACGCTCGGCCATCGCATGCGCTTCGCGCTCAAACTCGGCAAACATCGTCTGGCGGTAGACGGTGCCTTTGAAGTTCTCCAAATACTGGTTGAGCAGGTACAAGCGCATCTGGGGCTGCGTTTCTTTTTGCAGCAGCTGTTCGATCAGCAGGTTCTCGTTGACCGTCGACGCCACTTCGGCCACAAACAGCGTATAGTCCGCATACTGCGGCGGCTGGTGATGGTTGGAATGCCAGCTGTGCATGCTGTGGCCCATCTCGTGGGCAAGGGTGGAAACACTGTCCAGCGTGCCGGTAAAGTTCGTCAGGATATAGGGGTTGGAGTCGTAGGTGCCGGTGGAGTACGCCCCGCCGCTTTTGCCCTTGTTGGGGTAGACGTCGATCCAGCGCTCGGCGTAGGCTTTTTGCACCAGCGCCACATAGTCGGGCCCCAGGGGCGCCACGGCGTCCAGCACCATCTGCTGCGCCTGCTTGTAGGTGTAGCGGGTCTTGATCTCGCCCATCAGCGGCGCGTAAACGTCATAATAGTGCAGCGCGTCGACGCCCAGGATTTTTTTGCGCAGCGCCAGATAGCGGTACATGGCCGGCATGTGGCGGCGCACCGACGCAACCAGGTTGTCGTACACCTCGGCCGGGATGTTCTCCCCCGCCATCGACATGGCGCGGGACGAGGGGTAATGGCGGGCGGCCGCTTCGGCCACGGCGGCCTTGACCGTACCCGCATACGCCGCGGCAAAGGTGTTGATATGCTGGCGGTAGCCTTTATACAGGCTGGCGAAGGCATTTTTGCGCAGCGTGCGGTCGGACGACATCTGCAGCGTGATATAGTTGGCGCCGGTGACTTCAACGCTTTGGCCCGCGCCGTCCTGCGCCGGGTCAAACACCAGGTCGGCGTCCTGCAGGTTGTCGGCGATCTCCGCCGGCGCGCCCAGCGCTTCGCCCAGAGAAGCCAGTAGTTTTTCCTCGGCAGCGCTCAACGTATGCGGCTTGCGGCGCAGCAGGTTCTGCATCGTGAAGCGGTGGTCCGCCAGGCGTGCATCGTCGACGGCCGCCTGCAGCGTCTCCTCCGGCAGCGCCAGAATCTCGGGTTCGGCAAACGAGAGCGCCGCCATCGCCTGGGCATACTTGGCCGTGATGCGCGCGCTCATGCGCTGCCCCGCTTCGGCGCGGGTGTCCTCGCTACGGCGCATCGACGCGTAGCAGTACAGGTTGGAAAGACGCCGCCCCAGTTCGGTTTCGGCGTCAAAGAATGCGCCGATGCTCTCGGCGTCGCGCAGCGTCCCCACAAAAGCCTCCATCGCGCCGATCTGCTCGTCCAGCACGGCAAAGTCAGCTTCCCAGGCGGCGTCGTCCGCGTACATCGGGCGCAGGTCCCACTGGTCGTTAGGATCCAGTTCGCTGCGTTCTTTCAAAATTTCCGTTTCCGGCATACAATTTCCCTCCTTATTTCAGCAGTACAGTTTCCCATTCGGCGGGCCGAAAACCCACCAGCACAAAATCTTCGCCCACCAGCACCGGGCGCTTGACCAGCATCCCGTCCGTGGCCAGCAGCGCCAGCTGCTCGTCCTGCGGCATGGCCGGCAGTTTTTCTTTCAGCGCCAGATCGCGGTAGCGCTGCCCGCTTGTATTAAAAAAGCGTTTGAGCGGCAGACCGCTGCGTGCCTGCCAGGCGCGCAGTTCTTCCGCGCTGGGGTTTTGCGTCTTGATGTGACGCGCTTCATACGCAATGCCGTGGCCGTCCAGCCATTTTTTGGCTTTCTGGCAGGTCGAACACGGCGGGTACCATACAAACAGCATCGCGTCCGCCCTCCTTTCCCTGTGTTGTATTATAGACAGTTTTGCCGGCCGCGTCAAGCAAACACAGCGACCCCCGCCGCCTGTGCAACGGGGGTCGTTTTATGTGGTATCAGTGGTCGTAAGCGGCTTCGGCAGCGTCGCGGGCTTCCTCGGCGTAGACGAGTTCCTCCTCGACTTCCGGCAGGCCGGTGCCGGCCGGGATCAGCTTGCCGATGATGACGTTCTCCTTCAAGCCGGCCAGCGGGTCGGTCTTGCCCTTGATGGCCGCTTCGGTCAGGACGCGCGTGGTCTCCTGGAAGGAAGCCGCCGAGAGGAAGGAATCCGTCGCCAGGCTGGACTTGGTGATGCCCAGCAGCACCTGGCTGGCCTGCACGAGCTTGAGGTCGGTCTCGCCGGCGTCGATGCGGGCCTGCAGCTCCTCGTTTTTAATCATCACGTCGCGGCGGTTGACCATGCTGCCAACGATAAAGTCGCTGGAGCCGGCATCCTCGATGCGGACTTTGCGCATCATCTGGCGCACGATGACCTCGATGTGCTTGTCGTTGATGTCAACGCCCTGCAGGCGGTAGACTTTCTGCACCTCGCTGATGAGGTAGTTCTGCGTGGCGACAGGGCCCTGGATGGCCAGGATATCCTGCGGGTAGGCGTGGCCTTCGGTCAGCAGCGCACCTTTCTGGACTTCGTCGCCCTCCATGACCTTGAGACGCTGGCCGAACGGGATCAGGTAGCTCTTGGTGATGGGCGCGCCGTTCTCGTCCTGGCCGTTGATCTCGGCATGGCGGGTCTTTTTGGTATCGTCGATATGGACGGTACCGGCGATCTCGGACATGATGGCCATCGCCTTGGGGCGGCGGCTCTCGAACAGTTCCTCAACGCGCGGAAGACCCTGGGTGATATCTTCGGCCGACGCAATACCGCCGGTGTGGAAGGTACGCATCGTCAGCTGGGTGCCGGGCTCGCCGATGGACTCGGCCGCAATGATGCCGACGCTCTCGCCGACTTTGACGCACTCGCCGTTGGACAGGTTGGAGCCGTAGCAGCGGGCGCAGACGCCGATGTGGGCGCGGCAGGTCATGACGGAGCGGATCTCCAGCTCAGTGATGCCGGCGTTGACGATCTTCTCGGCGTCGAACATATCCATCATCTTGTCTTTGCTGACCAGCAGTTCGCCGGTGTTGGGGTCCAGCACGTCATGCAGCGCATAACGGCCGTTCAGACGCTCTTTGAAAGACTCGACGACGGAGTTGCCCTCGCTGATCTCGCGGACCAGAATGCCCTCGGTCGCGTGGCAGTCCTCCTCGCGGATGATGACTTCCTGGCTGACGTCGACCAGACGGCGGGTCAGGTAGCCGGAGTCCGCGGTACGCAGCGCGGTGTCGGCCAGGCCTTTGCGCGCGCCACGAGAGGAGATGAAGTATTCCAGAATGTTCAGGCCCTCGCGGTAGTTGGCGCGGATGGGCATTTCCAGCGTTTTGCCGGCGGTGTTGGCCAGCAGGCCGCGCATACCGGCCAGCTGCTTGATCTGGTCCATAGAACCACGGGCGCCGGAATCCGACATCATATAGATGGGGTTGCGCTGGTGGTTGTGGCGCAGGTTGTCGCCCAGCGCTTCCGAGACCTGCTCGGTGGCTTCCTGCCAGATGGCGACGGTGCTACGGTAGCGCTCGTCGTCGGAGATCAGGCCGCGGTTGAAGTTCTTCATGACCTTTTCGACCTTCTTGTCGGCCGCCGCCAGGATCGCCGGCTTTTCTTCCGGGATGATGGCGTCGGGCACAGCCACGGTGATGGCCGACAGCGTCGAGTACTTGTAGCCCTGGGCCTTGATGGCATCCAGCATCATGGCGCAGGCCTTGGTGCCGTGCTTGGTCAGGCAGCGGCTGATGATATCGGGCAGGCCCTTTTTGGTCAGCTTGTCGGACTTGCCGCCCGAAGCGATCTTGAGGGTGCGGGGGTTCATCTCGTAGTCGAACTTGTGCTCCGGGTCGGTGCGGTCGACATAGCCCAGGTCCTGCGGGATGGGGGTGTTAAAGATGATCTGGCCCATCGTGGTATCGACGAGGGCGCTCTCCTCCACGCCGTCAAAGGTCATGGTGCGGCGCACCTTGATGGGCGCCTGCAGCGTGATGAGACCCTCGGAGTAGGCCATCATCGCCTCCGCTTCGTCGCGGAACACCTTGCCGTGGCCCTTGTCCTCGGGGTTGATGAGCGTAAGGTAGTAGCTGCCCAGGATCATATCCTGCGTGGGCACGGTGACGGGCTCGCCGTCGGAGGGCTTGAGCAGGTTGCCGGAAGCCAGCATCAGCATCTTGGCTTCGCGCTTGGCCTCGGTGGATAGCGGCAGGTGCACGGCCATCTGGTCGCCGTCAAAGTCGGCGTTGAACGGCGTGCAGACCAGCGGGTGCAGCTTGATGGCGCGGCCTTCGACCAGGACCGGCTCAAACGCCTGGATGCCCAGGCGGTGCAGCGTCGGCGCGCGGTTGAGCAGCACCGGGTGGCCCTTGATGACGGTCTCAAGCGAGTCCCAGACCTCGGGGCGGGCGCGCTCGACCATCTTGCGGGCAGACTTGATGTTGTTGGCCTTTTCCTTCTCGACCAGGTCCTTCATGACGAAGGGCTTGAACAGTTCCAGCGCCATCTCTTTGGGCAGACCGCACTGGTACATCTTGAGCTCGGGGCCGACGACGATGACCGAACGGCCGGAGTAGTCGACGCGCTTGCCCAGCAGGTTCTGGCGGAAACGGCCCTGCTTGCCCTTGAGCATGTCGGACAGGCTCTTGAGCGCACGGTTGTTGGCGCCGGTGACCGGGCGGCCGCGGCGGCCGTTGTCGATCAGGGCGTCGACCGCCTCCTGCAGCATGCGTTTCTCGTTGCGCACGATGATATCGGGCGCGCCGAGTTCCAGCAGGCGTTTGAGACGGTTGTTGCGGTTGATGACGCGACGGTACAGGTCGTTGAGGTCCGACGTGGCGAAACGGCCGCCGTCCAGCTGCAGCAGCGGGCGCAGGTCCGGCGGGATGACCGGCACAACGGTCAGGATCATCCACTCGGGGCGCTGGTTGCTCTCGATGAAGGCGTCGACGCACTCCAGGCGTTTGAGCAGGCGCACGCGCTTTTGGCCGTTGGCCTTTTCCAGCTCGGCGCGCAATTCGGCCGAGAGCTGGTCGAGGTCGATCTCGGCCAGCAGCTTCTGGATCGCCTCGGCGCCCATGCCGGCTTCAAACGTATCCTCGTACTTTTCGCGCATCTCCTTGTACTCGCGCTCGGTCAGCAGCTGCTTTTTCTCCAGCGGCGTAAAACCGGGGTCGGTGACAATATAGTTGGCGAAATACAGCACCTTGTCCAGCTGGCGGGGGCTGATGTCCAGCATCAGGCCGATGCGGCTGGGGATGCCCTTGAAGTACCAGATGTGCGAGACGGGCGCGGCCAGTTCAATATGGCCCATGCGCTCGCGGCGGACTTTGGCGCGGGTGACCTCAACGCCGCACTTATCGCAGATTTTGCCCTTATAGCGGATGCGCTTGTACTTGCCGCAGTGGCACTCCCAGTCTTTGGTGGGTCCAAAAATGCGCTCGCAGTACAGGCCGTCGCGCTCCGGTTTCAGGGTGCGGTAGTTGATGGTTTCGGGTTTGGTGACCTCGCCATAGCTCCATTCCCGGATCTGATCCGGGGAGGCAAGGCCGATCTTGATAGAAGCGAAATCTTTATTTTCCATTCAGCGAACCCTCTCAATTCAAGTATGGCATACGATACGGCAAGCGTTTATTCCTCGCCAAAGGGATCGTCCATTTCGATCTGGGCCAGGTCGTCGGCGCTCGGCTCGCTGTCCGCATCGGCATCCTCATCGAGCTCCTCGTCGGCGTCTTTCACGCTGTAGTCGTCCAGCTCGCTCTCGACCAGGACGTTGTTGCCAACATCGTACTCGCTGGCGTCAAAGCCGGTGTCCTCGTCGTCAAACTCCTGGCGCATGTCAACGGGCTCGCCGTCCTGGTCCTGCACCACGATGTTGAGGCCCAGGCTCTGCAGTTCCTTGAGCATGACGCGGAAGCTCTCGGGGATGCCGGGCCGCGGGATCGGCTCGCCCTTCACGATGGCTTCGTAGGTCTTGACACGGCCCACGACGTCGTCGGACTTGATGGTCAGGATTTCCTGCAGCGTGTAGGCGGCGCCGTACGCTTCCAGCGCCCAGACTTCCATCTCGCCGAAGCGCTGGCCGCCGAACTGCGCCTTGCCGCCCAGCGGCTGCTGGGTGACCATCGAGTAGGGGCCGGTGGAACGGGCGTGGATCTTATCGTCGACGAGGTGATGCAGCTTGAGGTAGTACATATAGCCGACGGTGACCTTGTTGGGGAACTGTTCGCCGGTGCGGCCGTCGTACACGGTCGTCTTGCCATCGTCGGTCAGGTCGATCTTGGAGAAGTCAATGATATGGCCTTTTTCACCCATCAGGCGGTCGAGCTTGGTGGGGTACTCGGGCGCGTCCTCGCCGTGCCATTTGGCGCGGGCGTCGGCAAAGCAGTCGCGCAGGTCGGACTCATGCGCGCCGTCAAAGACGGGGGTCTGCACTTTCCAGCCCAGCGCCTTGGCCACGTAGCCGAGGTTGACTTCCAGCACCTGGCCGATGTTCATACGGGACGGAACGCCCAGCGGGTTGAGCACAATGTCCAGCGGCGTGCCGTCGGGCAGGAAGGGCATATCCTCCTGCGGCAGAATGCGGGACACAACGCCCTTGTTGCCGTGGCGGCCGGCCATCTTGTCGCCGACGCTGATCTTGCGCTTCTGCGCGATATACACGCGCACGCACATGCGCACGCCCGGCTGCAGCTCGTCGCTGTTCTCCGGCGTAAAGACCTTGATATCCACCACGATGCCGTACGCGCCGTGGGGCACGCGCAGCGAGGTATCGCGCACTTCGCGCGCTTTCTCGCCAAAGATGGCGCGCAGCAGGCGTTCCTCGGCCGTCAGCTCGGTCTCACCCTTGGGCGTGACTTTGCCGACGAGGATGTCGCCGTTCTTGACCTCGGCACCGATGCGGATGATGCCGCGGTCGTCCAGGTCTTTGAGCGCGTCGTCGCCGACGTTGGGGATATCGCGGGTGATCTCCTCGGGGCCCAGCTTGGTGTCGCGGGCTTCGGTCTCATACTCCTCGATATGGATGGAGGTGTAGACGTCCTCGCGCACAAGTTTCTCGTTGAGCAGGACGGCGTCCTCGTAGTTGTAGCCTTCCCAGGTCATGAAGCCGACGAGGGCGTTCTTGCCCAGGCTGATCTCGCCGTTCTTGGTGGCGGGGCCGTCGGCCAGCACGTCGCCGGTCTTGACGGCGTCGCCCACCTGCACGATGGGCCGCTGGTTGTTGCAGTTGCCCTGGTTGGAGCGCATGAACTTGATGAGGTCGTAGGTATCGGCCGAGCCGTCGGCGCAGCGCACGACGATCTTGTCGGCGTCGACATACTCCACCGTGCCGTCGCGCACGGCCAGCACGCAGACGCCGGAGTCGGTGGCGGCCTTGTACTCCATGCCGGTGGCGACGATGGGCTGCTGGGTGACCATCAGGGGCACCGCCTGGCGCTGCATGTTGGAGCCCATCAGCGCACGGTTACAGTCGTCGTTCTCAAGGAACGGGATGCACGCCGTGGCCACAGAGACCATCATGCGCGGCGAAACGTCCATGAAATCAACCTGGCCGGCCTCAAATTCCTGGATGTCGTTGCGGTGACGGCCCGACACGCGGGGACGCACAAAGCGGTTGTTCTCGTCCAGCGGCTCGTTGGCCTGCGCGACGATATACTCATCCTCGACGTCGGCGGTCATATAGACCACTTCGTCGGTGACGACGCCGGTCTCCTTGTCGACGCGGCGGTACGGCGCTTCGACAAAGCCGTACTTGTTGATCTTGGCGTAGGTCGCCAGGTAGGAGATCAGGCCGATGTTGGGACCTTCGGGCGTCTCGATGGGGCACAGGCGGCCGTAGTGCGTGTAATGCACGTCGCGGACTTCAAAGCCGGCGCGGTCACGGGACAGGCCGCCGGGGCCCAGCGCAGACAGACGGCGCTTGTGGGTGAGCTCGGCCAGCGGGTTGTTCTGGTCCATGAACTGGGACAGCGGGCTGGAACCGATGAACTCTTTGATGGCGGCCACGACGGGGCGGATGTTGACCAGGCTCTGGGGCGTGATCTCGCCGGATTCCTGGTTTTGCAGCGTCATGCGCTCGCGGATGACGCGCTCCATGCGGGAGAAGCCGATGCGGAACTGGTTCTGCAGCAGCTCGCCCACGCTGCGCACGCGGCGGTTGCCCAGGTGGTCGATCTCGTCGGTGGTGCCGATGCCGTGGTCCAGGCCGATGAGGTAGCTGATGGAAGCAAAGATATCATCCACCGTGACGGTGCGGCTGATGAGGACGTCGCGGTTCTGGCGCAGCAGCTCTTTCTGCTCTTCCGGGTCGGAGGTCGCGTCGAGAATCTTGCGAATCTCGGCAAAGTTGGCGCGCTCGTTGATGCCGCATTCCGCTTCCACGTCAAATCCAAAGAAGGGCTGCGCGTCGACACAGCCGTTGGACACGACGATGACGGGGATGCTCTCCTCGCCCTTATGCTCGACAAGGACGACGGCGCGGGTCACGCCGGCGGCGTCGACCTCGTTGGCTTTGGCGGTGGTGATCTTTTCGCCTTTGGCAACCAGCAGTTCGCCGGTCAGCGGGGCGATGATATCCTCGGCCGCGCGGTAGCCGGCGATGCGGCGGGCCAGCGCCAGCTTGTTGTTCATTTTATAGCGGCCGAACCGCGCCAGATCGTAGCGGCGCGGGTCGAAGAACAGCGCATCCAGGTGGCTGCGGGAGCTCTCGACCGTCGGCGGCTCGCCGGGGCGCAGTTTGCGGTAGACTTCGAGCAGGCCTTCCTCGGTAGAGTGGGTAATGTCCTTTTCCAGCGAAGCGTTGATCTTAGGCTCGGAATCGCCAAAGAACTGGCGGATCTGCTCGTCGGTGCCAAGGCCCAGCGCACGCACCAGCGTCGTGACCGGCAGTTTGCGGTTTTTATCGATGCGGACGTAGAACACATCCTGGGAGTCGGTCTCATACTCCAGCCAGGCGCCGCGGTTGGGGTTCATCGTGGCGGTGAACAGGTCCTTGCCGGTGCGGTCCTTGGTGGAGCCGTAGAACACGCCGGGCGAACGGACCAGCTGGCTGACGATGGCGCGCTCGGCGCCGTTGGAGATGAAGGTACCGGAATCCGTCATGAGCGGGAAGTCGCCCATAAAGATTTCCTGTTCTTTCACTTCGCCAGTCTGCTTGTTGAACAGGCGCGCCGTGACATACAGGGGCGCCGCATAGGTCGCGTCCCGCTCCTTGCATTCTTTGATGGAGTACTTGGGGTTCTTGTCCAGCCGGTAGTCGATGAATTCCAGCACGAGGTTGCCGGTGTAATCCTCGATGGCGGCAATGTCGTGGAAAACCTCACGCAGGCCTTCCTCCAGGAACCAGTTGTAAGAGTTTTTCTGGATCTCGATGAGATTGGGCATATCAATCACTTCGTTGATCCGGGAAAAGCTCATGCGGGTCGTTCTGCCGTTTTGCACGGGCTTGACCTTTACCATAAAACGCGACCACTCCTATTCCATAGATTGACAAAGTTGGCGAAAGCGCCCCAAAGGCAGCGTTGTGAAAGCGGGCATATTCGGCGTTTTTCACAAAGTTTTGGGGTCCTGCGCTGGCGCAAAATCCCCTTAGGGCGCTCTATTCCATTTTTGTGATACTGATTCAGTATACAGGCAAAAAACCTTGTTGTCAAGCCTTTTTGCGGGTTTTCCGCAAGTTTTTTCGCAAGAATGAAACGCCTGGGTCCGTGTGATAGATTTTCGGCATTTTGACGGTTTTACCCCATCCTTGCGGGGTTGACAAATCCGTTTTGGCCGCTAGGCGGCCCCGGTTTGGGCAATTTCCACAAGCTTTCTCTGTGCTTTTTGTCGCTTCCTGCGCTTGACAAAATATTTTCCGCGCGCAAAATACGCCGTTTGGCGCCAGAGCCCTGCACAGCCGGGCAACAGGCGTGCCGCCCGCAAAGCGCCCTGTTCCCCCGCGCCCGGAAGTGTGGTAGAATGATATGTGCAGAACGGCAAATCAGGATGGATAACGAGGAACCAGAAGATGAAGATCGAGCAGATCGAACACGCGGACGACAAACAGACCATCGCACGGCAGATCTTGGAAAACCTGCCGGAGTGGTTCGGCCTGAAAGACGCACGGGAAAGTTACATCCGGGAAAGCGCAGACCAAACGTTCTTTGCTGCGTTTGACGGGGACCGGGCGGTCGGTTTCCTGTGTTTGAAAGAAACGGGCAGGGACACGCTGGAACTGAGCGTGATGGGCGTGTTGAAAGCGTACCACCGACGCGGGATTGGGAAAGCGTTGTTTGCAAGCGGCAAAATGTTTGCCACAGAAAGCGGGTATTCCTTCCTGCAGGTAAAAACCGTCCAGATGGGGCGTTACGAGGTATACGACCGCACGAACCGTTTCTACCTGAACCTGGGGTTTAAGGAACTGGAAGTTTTCCCCACGCTGTGGGACGCGTGGAACCCCTGCCAGGTGTATATCCTGTCGCTGCAATAACCCCTCGCCCGCCCCATGGAACAGCGCGGCCAACTGCATCCCGCAAAAAGCAAAAACACGCCGCATCCGGCAGACCATACCGGATGCGGCGTGTTGTGTGTTGCGCTTTTTAGCGGTCAGTGGGGCGGCGTTTTATGCCCGTCAGCATAAGTACCCGCCGGACCGTCCGCGCGGCGGCGTGCGGTCAATCCAGGAAATCGCGCAGCTTTTTGCTGCGGCTGGGGTGGCGCAGCTTGCGCAGGGCCTTGGCTTCGATCTGGCGGATACGCTCGCGCGTGACGTTGAACTCTTTGCCAACTTCCTCCAGCGTGCGGGGGCGGCCGTCCTCCAGGCCAAAGCGCAGCCGCAGGACTTTTTCCTCGCGCGGGGTCAGCGTTTTGAGCACGTCGGCCAGCTGCTCTTTCAGCAGCGTCTGGCTGGCGGCTTCCGCCGGGACGGGGGCGTCGTCGTCGGGGATGAAATCGCCCAGGTGGCTGTCCTCCTCCTCGCCGATGGGCGTCTCCAGGCTGACCGGCTCCTGCGCCACGCGCATGATCTCGCGCACTTTGTCCACCGGCATCTCCAGACGCTCGGCGATCTCCTCAGCGCTGGGGTCATGGCCGTACTCATGCAGCAGCTGGCTGGAAACTTTTTTGACTTTGTTGATGGTCTCGACCATATGCACCGGGATGCGGATGGTGCGGGCCTGGTCGGCGATGGCGCGGGTGATGGCCTGGCGGATCCACCACGTGGCATAGGTAGAGAACTTGAATCCCTTGGTGTGGTCGAATTTTTCGACCGCCTTAATCAGACCGAGGTTGCCCTCCTGGATGAGGTCCAGGAACTGCATGCCGCGGCCGACATACCGCTTGGCGATGGAGACGACCAGGCGCAGGTTGGCCTCGCTCAAACGCTGCTTGGCCTTCTCCCCTTCCGGGCCGCCGGCCTGGATTTTCAGCGCCAGGTCGATTTCCTCCTCGGGGGTCAGCAGCGGCACGCGGCCGATCTCTTTGAGGTAGACCTTGACGGGGTCGTCGATGGCGACGCCGTCGGCGCTCAGGCCGTCCTCCAGCTCGTCGGCGCCGCCGTCCGACAAAGCGGCCGTGTCCGCGTCGACGACGGCATCGTCGTCCACCACTTCGATGCCGTTGCTTTCCAGTTCTTCATAGAGCTTTTCCATCTGCTCCACATCCAGGACCTGGCCGCTCTCCTCCATCGCGTCGCCGATCTCGGTGTTGGTCAGCTTGCCGCTGCGGCGGCCGGTCTCGATCAGGGTGCGGACGGGGTTCTTTTTCTCTGCCATAAGTACGTTTCTCCTTTTGGTTTTGTATTGCTGCGCCATAAGCCATTGCGCGGGGCGGGATTGCACCCGGTCAGGGGTCGTGTGGCGGGTCCTGCACGCCTTTTTCTTTTTTCAGGCTGCCAAAAAACTGCAGGAACTGTTCATCGCTGGTACCCGCCACCTGTTTGCTGACGGGGTTTGCGCTCTGCAGCCGTTCCAGATACATATCGATATCGCGCCGTGTCAGCTTTTGGTCGTGGTTTTGCGCCTGGGCGTACGCGGCCTGCTGGAAGGCTTTTTCGTCCAGCAGCGGCTGCAGCGAAGTCAGGTTGACGGGCTGGTTTTCCTGCGCGCAGCGGAAAATCGCCTGCAACGCCTGCTGCGTTTCGGGCAGCAGCACGCTGGCCATATCCAGCTTTGCGCGCACGTAGGGGATTTGTTCGGGGTCCTGCAGCAGCGCGGCCACCAGCTGGCGGCCGGCGCTGGCCGCCCCCAGCGCTGCGTCGCCGCCTTGGGTGTACGGCACCCGGAGATCGGCGGCCACGCCCTGCTGTGCCAACTGTTTTTGCTCTTTGCGGCGGCTGCGGCGTTCCGCCGCGCGCAGCGCGCCCTGCATCTGCGAGACGACCGCCTGCTTGGAGACGCCGGTCTCCTCGGCCAAACGCCCTGCATACACATCCCGCGCCGTGGGCGTTACGCCGTACCCGGCCAGGATATCGATGGCTTCGCGGATATAGTTCAGCCGCCCGTCGTCGCTGCGCAGGTCATATTTGGCCTTGGCTTTTTTCAGCTGAAATTCCGTCGGGTTGGCCGTGCCGTTGAGCAGCATCTCAAACCGCTCGCGGCCGTATTTCTTGATAAATTCGTCGGGGTCTTTGGCGCCCTGGTAGCTCAACACGCTGACCTTGACCGGGCTGTTGGCAAACAGCCCCAGGCTGCGCTCGGTCGCTTTCTGACCCGCCTCGTCGGAGTCGTAACTCAAAATCACTTCGTCGGCGTACTCGCTCAACAATTTGACCTGTTCGGCCGTCAGCGCCGTGCCGCAGGCGCACACTGCCGTGTCGAACCCGGCTTCGTGCATCGAGATGACGTCCATATACCCTTCGCAGAGGATATAGCGCTTGCTGGGCGACTTTTTGGCGATGTTAAGCGCAAACAGCGTGCGGGATTTGTGGTAGACCATCGTCTCGGGGCTGTTGATGTACTTGGGCTTGGAATCGTCCAGCACGCGGCCGCCGAACGCAATGATGGAACCGCGCACATCGATGATGGGCACCATGACGCGGTGGCGGAAGATATCGTACAGGTTGCCCTTGGCGCTGCGCTTGACAAGGCCCGAGTGTTCGAGTTCCCACTCGGTAAAGCCGCGGCGTTTGAGGTAATGCAGCAGACCGCCGAAATCCTCGGGCGCGTAGCCCAGGCCAAACCGGCGGATGGCCGCGTCGGACAGGCCGCGCTTTTCTTTCCAGTAGCGCCGGGCCTGGGCGGCTTCCGGCGCTTTGGCGTTGAGCTGCTCGTAAAAATAACGCGCCGCGCTGCGGTTGATCTCCAGCAGACGCTGGCGGGCGCGGGCTTCTTTATCTTCCTCATCCGGCAGCGGCATGCCGACGCGGGAAGCCAGCTGTTTGACGGTTTCGACATACCCCAGGTTATTGTACTTGCGCACAAAACTGATGACATCGCCCGCCGCGCCGCAGCCAAAGCAGTAAAAGCTCTGGGTGTCCGGGTAGACGACAAAGGACGGCGTTTTTTCGTTGTGGAAGGGGCACAGGCCGCTCAAAGTGCGGCCGCGGCGGCGCAGCTGCACATACTGGCCGACGACTTCCTCGATATCATTGCGGCGCACGACTTCCTGTATGTATTCCTGCGGGATCAAACGCTTTCCCCTCCCCTCCGGGTTTTGTTTGGGCGCTTACAGCACCTGCCACTTTTGCGGCACGAACCATTCCACGAACAACCGTGTGGCGAACTCATCGCTCATGCCGCTGATGTAGTCGGTCGCCGCGCGGTCGACGCCCTCGTTGTACGCGATCTGCAAATAGAAGTTCGGCATGCGCGAAGGGTCGGCGCACAGGCGATCGTACAGCGCTTCAATAAGTTTGTCCACCTTTTTCTCTTCGCGCTTGGCTTCCTTGTCGACATAGACGGTGGAATACATGAAATCTTTGAGGATGGCGTAGGCGGCTTCGACTTCGGGCGAAAAATTAATCTGCCCGTTCTGGCTGTGGGCCACGATGTCCGCAATCATCGTCGTGATGCGCTGCGATTTGGTCCTGCCCAGCACCGCGACGGCTTCGGCCGGGATGCGGTGCGGGTCCAGCACGCCGGCGGCCACGGCGTCCTCGATATCATGGTTGAGGAAGGCGATGTGGTCGGCCCGGCGCACGACGCAGCCTTCTGGCGTGCGCGCCCAGGCGCCGGTGGTGTGGGTGATGATGCCGTTGCGGACCTCCCAGCTGAGGTTCAGGCCCTCGCCGTCTTTTTCGAGCTTGTCGACGACGCGCAGGCTTTGCCGGTAATGGGTAAAGCCGCCGGGGCACAGGCGGTCCAGCGCGCGTTCCCCCGCGTGGCCAAACGGCGTGTGGCCCAGGTCATGGCCGAGCGCGATGGCTTCGGTCAGGTCCTCGTTCAGACGCAATGCCCGGGCGATGGTGCGCGCGATCTGGCTGACTTCCAGCGTATGGGTCAGCCGGGTGCGGTAGTGATCGCCTTCCGGCGAAAGAAAGACCTGCGTTTTCTGCTTTAAGCGGCGGAACGCCTTGCAGTGCAGGATGCGGTCGCGGTCGCGCTGGAAACAGGGGCGGATGGGGTCTTCTTCCTCCGGCCGGCGGCGGCCGCGGCTGTTTTCGCTCAAGCTCGCGTAGCGGCTCAGCGTACGGCGTTCGATCTCCTGGGTCTGTTCGCGGATCGTCATGCGGGCCTTCCTTTCTATGGTCTTCTATATCTATATACGACAAAACGGCGCGAAACACTCTTTTTCTCTTGAAAATCTCTGCAAATTTCACGATTTCTTTAAAAAGGCGCGTATTCCGGCCCCGAAACCTCCACCGCCGCCGCGCCGCGCGTCAACTCCGCCAGCGTTTGGCACAACGGCGCTTGTGCTCCGGCGGGGATCGTCCAGCACAGCGTCACGGCGTCGTCAAACACCGGTTCCTGCGCTTTGCCGCCGGCCGCGGCCACCAGGCGCTGCGCCTGCTCAAACAGGGCGTACGGTACGCGCAGGCGGCAGTGCACAACCTGGCGCATCTGCACCACTTCCGCCGCCTGCAGCGCGCCGGAAGCGGCCGCCGTATACGCGCGCACCAACCCGCCGGTGCCCAGCAGGATGCCGCCGAAATAGCGCGTGACAACGACGATCACATCGCACAGGCCGGCGTGGGTGATGCTTTCCAGCACCGGGGTGCCGGCGGTTTTGGCGGGTTCGCCGTCGTCCGAGTAGCGCACCCGCCCGTTTTGCAGCACATAGGCATACACACTGTGGCGGGCCGTGCGGTTGGCCGCGCGCACCGTTTCCAGCACGGCCAGGGCCTTTTCCTCGGTATCGGCAAAGGCGGCCGTGCCGATGAACCGGCTGCGCTTTTCCTCATAGGTAAATGTGGAAACACCGCGGATGGTTTTGTAACCGGGCATGGGGCCCCCTCCTTGCAGACAGCCAAAAATACCCCAGATGTCTCCATCTGGGGTAGGTGCAAACCAAACTTATTTCTTGCCGGTGTTGGCGTAACGGCGCTTGAAGCGCTCGACACGGCCGCCGGTATCGACCAGCTTCTGCTTGCCGGTGTAGAACGGATGGCACTTGCTGCAAACTTCGACATGGATTTCCGGCTTGGTGTCGCGGGTATGGATCACATTGCCGCAGGCGCAGGTGATGGTGCAGTCCACATAGTTCGGATGGATGCCTTCTTTCATTGGGTTTCACCTCTTTCTCGATCATGACTTCGGGAGCCATACTTGATATATGTGCTCATCACAATCTTCGAATTGCGGCTACCAGCACCCGCCATCCTGTGCGAATGGAGCAGCCATCTGAACGATTGCTGAAACATTTTAGCAGAAAGCAAACGGTTTGTCAAGAAATTTCTTGCCCGGGCGTTGCCAAAAGAAAAACGCTGCCGGGCCCCAGGGGCCGCCGCAGCGCTTTTTGGAGCGGGATACGAGTCTCGAACTCGCCACCTACTGCTTGGGAAGCAGTCACTCTACCGGATGAGCTAATCCCGCATAACGTAGTTAGTATACCGCAAGCCGGGCGGTTTGTCAATGCTGTTTTTGCCGGCAGCCGCCTACCTTTTTGCCGCGGTTTATGCTATAATGCCAAGAAAGACGCAAGAAAGGAGTTTTTGCCATGCTGGACGCTTTCCCCATCTACCACTGGTTCCACAACGGGAATCCCTATTCCGGCGCCGAGAGCGGTATGCGGTATGTCATCGCGCCAGGCAAAAAAGCCGACCCCGCCGACGAGAGCGGCAAGAAAAAAATCGAATTTTTGACCGCGCAGGTCTGGCCCGGGCCGTGGAGCATCGAACACACGGCGGAAGAAAAGATCGAATGCCGTGAATTTGCCGGCAACCAGCAGGGGCTGGACGAAGCCGTCGCCTGGCTGCACCAGCGCTATGCCGAGGAACCGGAACGCTGGGCGAATACCCCCTCCATCCTGGACTGCGAACCAGACCGCTAAATGCCCTGTATGCTTACGCGCCGCCCTGACCCGGGCGGCGCGTGTTTTTGCTTTTTCGTTTTTGCTTTTGTCAAAAAAGATCAATACCGGGCGTACAGGAACCCGCCGCCACCCAAAAACTGCCCCATGAACAAAAAGGCGAACAGCATCCCCTCATACAAAGCCCAGCGCAGCGGCCGGGGGACGGCCTGCAGTTTGTCCAGCAGCGGCACACCGTGCTCCTGCAAAAGGTCTACGGCGATCAAAATCGCCACCCCGGCAAACAGCAAAATCTGCTCCTGCCGGTTGGCAAGGCCCAGTTCCCAGTAGTTGCTGAACACATCGTGGCCGCCGTTGTGCAGCATGCCGCCGAACATCTGCGCCGCATTGTGCAGACTGCTGGCGCGGAAGATCGTAAACGTAAACACAAAAATGCCGAACGTACCGGCGACGCCCGCCAGACGCGCCCGTCCTTTGGTGATGGCGTGCCGCCAGGGCAGGTGGTTTTCCAGCACTTGGAACGCACCGTGCAAAAAGCCCCACAGCAGGTAGGTCAGCCCGGCGCCGTGCCACAAGCCGCTGACCAGAAACGTAACGATCAGGTTGGCGTCCCTGCGCAGCGCGCTGCAGCGGCTGCCGCCCAGCGGGATATACACGTACTCTTTGAGCCAGCGCGACAAGCTCATATGCCAGCGGGCCCACAGTTCCCGGACGGTCGCCGCCAAAAACGGGCGGCGGAAATTTTCCGGCAGCGAGAGCCCTAAAACCTGCCCCACGCCCAGCACAATGTCGGTATAGCCGGAAAAATCCGCATACAGCTGGAAGGAGTACAGCACTGCCGCCAACAGCAGCTGCGTGCGGTCAAACGCCGCCGGGTCGGCAAACACCGCCGCCACAACGACCGCCGCCCGGTCTGCCACGGCCACCTTTTTAAAGTAGCCCCAAAAGCAGCGCATGGCGCCGCGCCAAGCGCGCTGGGCATCCCACGATGTCGGCGCTTCCAGTTGGGGCATCAGCTCGCCATAGCGGTTGAACGGCCCCTGCGTGATGGAAAGAAAAAATGAAGCGTAGCACACCACCCGCCCCAGGCTGCGCTGCGGCGGGATGACGCCGCAGCGCACGTCGACGAGGTAGCCGACAAGTTGCAGGCTGAAATACCCCAGCCCCAGCGGCTGCAAAATCTGCGGCTGCCACAGGCGCAGCCCGGCCAGCGCCGCCACCCCCCCGGCTGCCGCCACATAATATTTCAGCAACAGCAGCGGCGCCAGCGCCGCCGCCAGCCCCAGGCCGAACCATCGCCTGGCGGCAGGGGCGCGCAGCGCGCAGAACCAGGTCAGCGTGCTGCTGGCCAGCAGCACGAGATACCCCTGCCAGTCCAGCGAGAGGTAAAACACCGCGCTGGCCGCCAGCATACACTGCCAGCGGCGCGCCGGCGCACAGCGGAACCACAGCCAGGCCAGCGCGGCTGCAAACAGGACAAAGCCCGGCGATGTCACAGCCAGCATGGCCGTTCCCCCTTTTTATGAGTTTAGATAGGCGTCGGCCATGAAGATCGTGTTGTCTGCATGGTTGGCCAATTCTTCTTCCACCGTCTCGCAGAACAGGTCCCGGGTGTCCTCGCCCGCGGCATCGCGCGCGATCACCTCGCACAGAATGGCGGTAAATTTTTCAGCGCCCGTGCCGTTGAGGTGATGTGCGTCCGAAAATTCCGCCGGGCTGAGCCGGAAGCCATGGCGGTCCCGGTAGAGGGAAAAATCCCAGTACACGGTGTCGTACTGCGCGGCAAATGCCCGCATGGCATCCACATACGCCTGGTAGTTGGCCGTGTTGGCCAGGTAGGCGCTGGGCAACGGCGCGGTGAACAGCACCAGGCGGATATTTTCCTGCCGGCAAAACTCTGCGATGCGGGTCAGATACGTCCGCCCAAAATCCGAAAGCGGGCGCTGCGGGTCAACGTCCTGCAGCGTGGCAAAACCGTCCTGCGCAACGCCCTCGGTATACACAAAGCCATTGCCGCGGTAGTACTCCCCTTCTTCCGGGTAGGTCACACAGGCATAGTTGCCGGGCTGGTACCCGTTGGTGAGTTTGGCCTGCCACAGCGCCGGCAGTTTGGCCGGGGCTGCCATGGCATGGCGCGCCGGCAGCACAAGGTCCGCCATGGCCGCCAGGCCGCCCATCTCCCAGAGATATTGGTAGCGGTTTGGCGAATCCCACCGCATGTGATCCGCCAGCAGGTAACACGCCAGCGGCACATCCCGGGAAGCACTCTGGTTGTATCCGGTGTAGAAAACTTCCAGGTAGACGGTCTTGAGCGGATTGCCGGCCGCCGCTTCGCGCAGCATATAGTACGAGCCGTCCGGCAGCTGTTGCGAGGAACCGGCGTTGAAGCTGTGCGTGCCGAGCGCTTCGTCCACCATGGCGGGGTCGACGCTGCGGTAACAGTGGGACGAACCCAAAAACAGCGTGTCAATCTGGCCTTCCTGCGCGTAGAGTTCCTGCAGCATCACGCGGGAATAGGAGTGCACATCATCCACCAGCAAAAACCGGGCCGCCGCCAGCAGCGCCGCCGTCAACAGCGCAAACAGCGCAGCCGCCGCGCAGGCCCGCAGGGCGGTGTGTTTCATGGCGTCTCCTTTCCGTCAGCGCGCAATCTGCATATGCGGACGCCGCGGCACGTAGGCGGCAGGGTCCAGTTTCCAGACCGTATTACCGTCTGCGTCCTCGCTCGCCTTCGCAAAGCCAAACCCGGCATAAAAGTCACGCACCATGGCGTTTTTGGCCGTGGGGTAATAATAACCGACGACTTCGGTCAGGCCACGGGCGGCGGCTTCGGCCATGATGGTGTCCATCATGGCGTCCTCCATGCCGCGCTTGAGCACGCGGCAGCTCATCAGCCACAGGCGCAGGTGCAGCGCCGCGCCCTGCTGCTGGCCGTACACGACGGTCACGATGCCGTTATCGCCAAATTTATCCACCAGTTTGCCGCACAGGCACAGGCTGCCCGGCTCGGCGGCCATGGCGCGGATATCCTCCTCGCTGCAGCGCAGCGTCGTGAGGTTGAACTGGTTGGATTTGTTGGTCAGCTGGGCGATGCGCTGGATGTGCAGCGCGTCAAACCCGCGGATCGTCGCCGTCATCTGCAAACTGTCGAGGTATTCGCCGTAGTCGCTGAACGCGGCCTGCGCCGCGGCGCGCTGGGCGTTCTGGTGGTAGAGTTCGGTCTTTTGCAGGTCCTCCTGCGAAAAGTTCGTGACCTCAAAATAGCCGCCATGGTCCAGCGTCTTGATGTAGTTTTCGGCCCCGTCCAGCGCCGGCGTCTCGACGCCGGGCACCTGGGCCGCCACGATGGCGCGCTCGGCCGGGTTGTCGTCGGCAAAGACAAAGCTGTCGGCGCCCAGGTTGAGCTCGGCGGCAATGGCCTTGAGGTTCTGGTCCTTGGGGTCCCAGTTTGCCTTGATGGCCACGAAATCGTCGGGGCGCAGCACGCCGTCGGGGTGGTTAAGCCCCGACAGCGCGTTGGCTTCGTCGTTTTTGGAATCGACCGCCAAAATCACACCGATGCTTTTGAGCGCTTTGCAGTAACTCTGGAACTCGGCATAGACCTGGCCTTCCGGCACTTCGGGGCCGATGGCCAGCCCGTCGACGCCGTCGTCGCCGACGACGCCGCCCCACAGCGTGTTATCAAGGTCCAGCACCAGCGCTTTTTTGTTGCGGCCGTACAGCGATTTGACGATGTTGGCCACGCTGCCCGCCAGCGACGGGATGGCGTCCAGGCACATCGCGTATTTGTACATGTGCCAGTAGAACGCGTCGCCCCACGCCGTCAGGCCGTAGTCGGCCGAAAGATAGTCGATATCGTTGATGTAAAAGTGCGGATGCGACGCCGCATAGGCGTAGAATTTCTGGTTCAGGCGGCTGATAAAGTTCGACCGCCCGTGCACGTCCCAGATATCGCGGTTGCCCAGCAGGCGGTAGTTGGGGCGGTCAAAGTTGTTCTGGATGACCGGGCAGGCGAATTTTTGTTCCAGCGCCTGCCACATTGCCGCAAAATGCGCGTACTGCGCGTCCAGCATGGCGTCGATCTGCGCGGGGGTGTCCGTCGTGGCGGGCAGCTCGGTCAGGTTGCGCCAAGTCGTGTGGATATAGATCACGTCCGGGGCAAAGGCGTCCAGTTCCGGCGTGCCGAACATCGCGTCCTGCCAATACTGGCCGTATTCGCTCTGGTAAAATTCCGCTTCGATGCCGTATTGCAGCAAAAAAAGCCCCAGCTGGTCCGCCACTTCGTTGGTGGTAGACCCGCCCAGGATGGCGATTTTTTTGTGCAGCGGGTGCGGGTTCTGCGCCAGCAGTTCCCGGCGCAGGCGGCGTTTTTTGCGCAGCAGCGTCTCGGTATCCAGCGGGTAATGGAAGCAATCCATCAGCGGCTCCTTTGCAGTTACAGCGCGGCCAGCGCGCCTTTGAGCGCCTGGGCGATCTGGTCCGGGCAGCTGGTGGGTTTGCTGCCGCAGGTCGTGCCCTCCATGCGGGCGATGGCGTCCTCGGCTTTCATGCCGGCCAGCAGGCTGGCAATGCCCTTGAGGTTGCCGTTGCAGCCGCCCAGCACCTGCACGCTGGCGATGGTGTGGTCGGGGTTGAGTTCCACTTCGGTGCGCACCGAGCAGGTGCCTTTGTTATTATAAACGTATTTCATGGGATTTGTGCTCCTTACTTGAAAAACTGTATGCTCTGGGCCGCGGTTTTGGCGCGGCGGTGCGTTCAGCGCGCCTTTTTGTTGGACATCTTGCGGGCTTTGGCCAGCGCTTCCAACCGGGCGATCTCTTCGTCCCGGGTGTAAAACGCGCCCACCGGCCGCGGGGTCACCGTGTTCAGCCCGTGATAATCGGTGCCGCCGGTGATGAGCAGGTCGTTGGCTTTGGCCAGGCGCAGCAGGTCGGCTTTATCCTCCGGCGTGTTGCGCGGGTGGTCGATCTCGACGCCGTCCAGCCGGCCGGCCGCGATCAGTTCGCGGGCCAGCTCCATGCTGTGATAGACGCTGGGGTGCGCCAGCACCGCCACACCGCGGCAGGCTTTGATAAGCGCCAGCACGTCGTCGACCGGCTCATAGCGTGGCGTGTGCAACACCCGCCCGCGCACTGGCTTGAGCCCGAACAGCGAGCGGTAGACCTCGTTGTACATGCCGTCGGCCAGGCCGTACTGCCACAACACCCGCATGATATGCGCCTTGAACAGCGTGCCGCTCTCCTGCGCGAGTTCCAGCGCTTCCTCGGTGCGGAACGGCGGGCAGATTTCCTCCAGCTCGCGGCAGCTTTGCAGCATTGCCACGCGGCGGCGCTCTGCCATTGTGGTGCAAAACTCTGCCAGCGGCGCGCAGTCGTCGGGCCAGTAACACAAAAAGTGCACGCGGTGGGCGCGCTCATAGTCATAGGCGGTTAGTTCCACCGCCGGGATCAGATGCACGCCTTCCGGCAGGGTGTGGGTGTAGGCGTAACGCACCCCGGCAATGGAATCATGGTCCGAAATGGCCAGATGCGTCATGCCGGCGCAGCGCGCCAAAAACGGCATTTTTTCCGCCGGGGTAGACCCGTCGGAAAACGTGGTGTGGGTATGCAGGTCGCCGGGCATCGCGCGTTCCTCCTTTGGCTCTATAACATCTTATTATACACGTTTTTGTCGGGTTTGCAAAGCCCTGCGCGCCACACTTCACAGGCTTTGCGCGCAGTGGCGCGCATGTTCGATAAACCGGCTGGCCGCCGGCGAAAGCCCGCTGCGCGCCAGGCAGGCCACGCCGATGGTGCGCCCGGCGGCCGGCTGCAGGCGCAGCACCTGGCAGCCGCTGTGCTGCACGCCCATTTTAAACATCAGTTCCGGCATGATGGCCAGCCCCTGCCCGCAGGAGACCATAGCGATCATCGACTGGTCGTCGACGATGTAGCAGCGGCTGTTGACATGCAGGTCGTTCTTTTTGAAATAGCTCTGGATATCGGCGTCAACGTCGGCCTGCTGGCTGACGAAGGGCTGGCCCTGCAGTTCCTCGGCCCGGACGCAGCCGGGGCGTTTGGGGCGGTAGGCGTCCGGCGCAAGGCAGATGAGCGCATCCTCATACAGCGGCTCAAAATCCAGGTCTTTGGCGCTGGAGTTGGAAAGGAACCCCAGTTCCACCACGCCGTTTTTGAGCCAGGCCACAATATCGGCATACGAACCCTGGTAGATTTGCACGTCGATGCCGGGGTACGCTGTCTGGAACGGCGGCACCAGCCGGGGCAGCCAGGTCACGCAGGCCGAGTTGAACACCCCCACGCGCAGCACGCCCTTGTGCATGCCGTTGATCTGCGCGATGGACTGGTCCAGCAGTTCGCTGCTGCTGAGCATCTGACGGATGGCCGGGACCAGGCTTTCGGCCGCCGCGGTCAGCGTCACGCCACTTTTGGTGCGCGTAAACAGCGGGAACCCGCACTCTGCTTCCATGCCCGACACCGCATGGCTGATGGCCGAGGGCGTCAGGTGCATCTGCTCCGCCGCTGCGGCAAACGTGCCCATCTGCGCCACCATCGCCAGAATCTGGCAGTCTGTCAGCGTCATACAAAAGGACCTCCCCTCCGTGTGGTTCCATGACAAAATTTCATTTCATATATGAAAAAATTGTTCTTTACTTCACGTTACTACTGTACTATGATGGGGATAGAAAGTCAATGCCTGCAACGCACATTGCACCGTGCATTGGCTCCTCTCTCCCTCCAAGACCTAACCGGCCCGCACACCGGTCAGGTCTTTTTTATTGCGCCGCAGGCGGCGGTGTGCTATGATAAAGAAAGGAATTTGCGAACAAGGGGCGACGGAATGGCTAAATCTCGGGGTGTGCGCGGCGCTGCCAGCCTGTGTGCGGTGGCCGCGCTGCTGTATCTTTTTGCGCGCGCGGTGCTGTATGCCGCCGCCAGCGGTCTGCTGGGGCTGGTGCAGCCCGGCGCCAGCCTGGCGCGGCCGGTCGGCGTCAGCGATGCGGCGCTGGCCGTGTTGCAGATTTTGATCGGGCTGGGGGCGATTTTGCTGCCGCTGTGGGGGCTGCTGCGCTTTACCCGCTTGCGGCGGGGCGACCTGCGCATCCTGCTGCCGGCGCCGTGGAGCCCGGCGTTCTGCCTGCCGGTGTTTTTAGGGGCCGCCAACGCCGCCAACCTGGCGGGCGCGCTGCTGGCCGCCCTGCTGGGAGCCGAAAGCACCAGCACCCGCCTGCCCAGCGGCGGGCCGGAGTTGTTTTTGCAGTTTATGGCGCTGTGCGTGCTGCCCGCTATAACGGAGGAATTGTTTTTCCGCGGCGCTTTGCAGGGGCTGCTGCGCCCGTGCGGCAGCGCGGCGGCAATCTTTGGCCCGGCGCTGCTGTTCTCTCTGCTGCATCTGGACCCAGTCCAAGGGTTGACGGCGCTGGTCTGCGGCGTGTTTCTGGGCTGGCTGGCCGAGCGCTCGGGCAGCATCCTGCCCGGTATGTTGCTGCATTTTGTCAACAACAGCCTGGCGTTTTGCAACCTGTATCTGCGGCTGTACGCGCCGGGCGATCTTTCGTTTGCGTTTGAGCTGTTCGTGCTGCTGTTCTTCCCGCTGTTCAGCCTGTGGCTTTTGTACCACGCGCGCAAGCAGGGGTTCCATTTTTCGGCTGGGCTGCGCCCCGGCGTCGATGTACTGGACGTCTTTACCAGCCCGGCCTACACGGTGACCGTGCTGTTTTTGCTGCTGTATACTGTGTTTTTGACGCATTGAGGTGCCTATGACCGACGAACAACTGATGCAGGCCGCCCTGGCCGAAGCGCGGTTGGCCGCCGCCCTGGGCGAAGTACCGGTGGGGGCGGTCGTCGCCAGGGACGGCGAGATTGTGGCCAAGGCCCACAACCTGCGCGAAAGCGGCAAAAACGCCACCTACCACGCCGAACTGCTGGCCATTGACGCCGCGTGCAGGGCGCTGGGCGGCTGGCGGCTTTGGCAGTGCGAACTGTTTGTGACGCTGGAACCCTGCCCCATGTGCAGCGGGGCCATCATCAACAGCCGGCTGCGGCGCGTCGTGTACGGCGCGCGGGACCCCAAGGCCGGCTGCTGCGGCAGCCTGACCGACCTGTTTGCGCTGCCGTTCAACCACCGCCCCGTGATTGAGCAGGGCCTTTTGGAAGCGGACGCCCAGGCGTTGCTGCAAAACTTTTTTGCGCAGCTGCGCGCTAAACGCAAAAAGGCAAAGGAAGAGAACTGAAATGCAACAGACCGTACTGATTACCGGCGGCAGCCGCGGCATCGGCGCCGCCGCCGTGCTGGCGTTCGCCCAGGCCGGGTACCGCGTCGCCTTTACCTGGCACAGCAACCAGCAGGCCGCCCGCGATGTGCTGGACCGCGCCCGGGCCGCCATGCCGGAGGGCGCGTTTTTGCCGCTGCAGGCCGACGCCGCCGACCCTGTGCAGATGCGCACCGCCGTGCAGCGCACCCAGCTGGAACTGGGCGGGCCGCAGGTGCTGGTGTGCAACGCCGGCATCGCGCTGCAAAAGCTGTTTACCGACACCACCGACGAGGACTGGCGGCGCGTGCTGGCCGTAGACCTGGACGGCGCGTTTTACGCCTGCAAGGCGGTATTGCCCGGCATGATCCGGCAGAAATACGGGCGCATCCTGCTGGTGAGCAGCATGTGGGGCCAGACCGGCGGCAGCTGCGAGGTCGCCTACAGCGCCGCCAAAGCCGGGCTGATCGGCCTGGGCAAGGCGCTGGCGAAAGAGGAAGGCCCCAGCGGCATCACGGTCAACATCGTCGCGCCCGGCGTCATCGACACCGATATGATGGCCGGCTTTACGGCCGACGACCGCGCCGCCCTGGCCGAGGAAACGCCGGTCGGGCGGCTGGGCACACCGGAGGAAGTTGCCCGCACGCTGGTGTTTTTGGCGGACAAGGCCTCCGGCTACATCACCGGGCAGGTCATCGGCCTCAATGGCGGGCTGGTCATTTAAGAGTACAGGGCAGGCGAACGGTATGAACATCCGCACAGTCACGCAAAACAAAAAAGACTACCTGCCGCTGCTGTTGTTGGGCGACGAGCAGGAAACCATGATCGACCGCTACCTTGCGCGGGGCACCCTGTATGTGCTGGAGGAGGACGGCGCCGTTAGGGCGCTGTGCGTCGTCACCGACGAGGGCGGCGGCGTGCTGGAGATCAAGAATTTGGCCACCGACCCTGCCTGGCAGCGCCGCGGCTATGCCCGGGCGCTGGTAGACCATGTAGCAGACGCCGCCCGGGGACGGTTTGCTGTATTGCAGGCCGGCACCGGCGAAAGCCCGCTGACCGTCCCGTTTTATGAGGCCTGCGGGTTTTGCTATTCCCACCGGGTCAAAAACTTTTTTACCGCGCACTACGACCACCCCATTTGGGAGGGCGGCGTGCAGCTGGTGGATATGGTGTACTACCGCAGGGCCCTGTGACCCTGAAACCCAAAAACGCTATGCACAGCGGCGTACCGCTGTGCATAGCGTTTTGTTTTGTAACACGCTTATTTGCGCTTGCCGCTGCTGCGGCACGCCGTTTTTTTTGCGCCCTGGCGGCGGGCGGCCAGCTTGCCCTCTTTGGGTTGCGGCGCGGGGCGGATGCGCACGAACTGGATGGGGTTGCCGTTGGAGAGGATGCGTTCCTCCACTTCCATTTCCGGCAGCGAGGCCAGGAACTTGTTCAAGCTCTTGGAGCCGAAGTTGCGCACGTCAAAGTCCGGGTAGCGCTTGATGAGCTGGTCCCCCACGCGGGAGGTGCGCACCCAGCCGGTGCTGTCGTCCATCTCGTCGATGAGACCGCGCACAATGCGCCCGATGGAATCGCGGTTGATGGCGGTATCGTCCCCGGCGTGGGCCAGCGCTTCGGTCTCGGCCTGCGGCGCGGCGGGGTCCTCCTCCTCGGCGCCGCCGTGGTCCAAAATCAGGTCCAGATACTTGAACTGGTCGCAGGCTTTGACAAAGGGCCCCAGCGCCTTGCTTTCGCCCATGCCGATGACCAGCTTGCCGGCTTCGCGCAGGCGGGCCGCCAGGCGGGTGAAGTCGCTGTCCGACGAGACGATGCAGAACCCGTCCAGGTTGCCGCTGTACAAAAGGTCCATCGCGTCGATAATCATGGCGGAGTCGGTCGCGTTTTTGCCGGTGGTGTAGCTGTACTGCTGGATGGGGATGATGGAGTTGTTGAGCAGGACATCCTTCCAGGTTTTCAAGCGCGCGTCGGACCAGTCGCCGTAGATGCGCTTGCAGGCCGCCACGCCAAAGGACGCCGCTTCGTCCAGAATAACCTTGACGTACTTGGGCGAGATGTTGTCGGCATCAATGAGCACCGCCAGTTTGAGATCTTCCATGGTTTCACCTCTTGGGCTGTTCGTAGTACATATAGAGCTGGCAGGGGATCATGCCGTTGTAGATTTTGCGGCGGCGGGCGGCTTTTTTGCCAAAGTGCTGCTCAAACTCGGCGTCCGCTGTGATGGCGTACAGCCCCTGCCCCGGGCGCTGCTGCCAGACCTGCCCCAGCGTGCGGGCCAGCGCAGCGGCTTCGGCCGCGTCGCCCAGGCGCTCGCCGTAAGGCGGGTTGGTCAGCACCGTGGCGTTGGCGGCGGGCGTAAAGTCTTTAATATCCGCCACGGCAAAGCGGCAGCGGTCCCCTACCCCGGCCAGTTTGGCGTTGGCGTTGGCCAGCGCGACGGCGTCGGGGTCGATATCGTACCCGACGCCCGCAAACGCGGCGTCCAAACGTATCTCCGCCCGGGCTTTTTCGCGCTGCTGCGCCCAGACTTCCGCCGGCAAAAAGGCAAAATGCTCGGCCGCAAAGCGGCGGCGCAGCCCTGGCGCGAGGTTGAGCGCTTTCTGCGCCGCTTCAATGACCAGCGTGCCGGACCCGCAGAACGGGTCCTGCACCAGGCTGTCGCGGCGCACGCGGCCCAGATCGGCAATGGCGGCGGCCAGCGTCTCTTTGATGGGCGCCAGCGTCGCGCGTTTGCGGTAACCGCGCTTGTGCAGGCCGTCGCCGGACGTATCCAGATAAATTTCCACTTCGTCCTTGCGCAGTGCAAAACGGATTTTGTACACATCGCCGCTCTCGGGCAGGGCGGTGACGCGGTGCCCCGCCAGCAGCCGCTTGACGACGGCTTTTTTGAGGATGCTCTGGCACGCCGGCACGCTGGACAGCTGGCTGGACAGGCTGGACCCCTTGACCGGGAACGCCGCGTCGGCGGGCAGCAGTTCCTCCCACGGGATCTGGTAGCAGCCGTCGAACAGCTCGTCAAAGGTCGTCGCCCTGTAGCGGGCCAGCTGCAGCAGCACGCGCTCGGCCGTGCGCAGGTTGAGGTTGGCCGCGGCGATCAGTTCCGCCCCGCCCTGAAAGGCGATGCGGCCGTCGGTGACCTGGATGTTCTGCGCGCCCAGGCGCTTGATCTCAAAATGCAGCGTGGATTCGGTGCCAAAAAAGCAGGGGGCGACCAGCGTGTAGAGTGCGGGCATAGCGTTCCTTTCAAAATTCACAAAAAAACTCTAACCCCGGCGGCAGAAAGCCCGTCAGGGTAGAGTGTCTGACAAACGGCGCCGGGCGCGGCGGCCCGGCCATGTAGAAAGCGGCGTGCCCTTACCCGCGGCGGCGCGAATACCCGCCGCGGTGGTTTTCGGTCACGCGTTTGAGGTCGGCGATTTTTTCCTCGCTGCGGGATTTGTAGCGCGCCATCATGTCCTCAAAGCTCATCTCGCCCTGGGGGGCGGCGGGCTTGGGCTGCCAGACGCGGGGCTTTTCTTCCCGCTTGGGGCGGTGGTTGCCGGCCGGCCGCGCGCCGGCGTTCTGCGGGCGGGCGCCGCGCTCCGGCGCGGGCTGCGTGCGCTTGATGGACAGCGCAATCTTGCCGTCCGGCGCGATGGAGAGGACTTTTACCTGCACAGTCTGCCCGTCGGCAAGCACCGCGGAAAGGTCCTGCACAAACTCGTAGGAAACCTCCGAGATATGGACCAGGCCGGTCTTGCCCTCCGGCAGAGAGACGAACGCACCGAACGGTTTGATGCCGGTGACCTTGCCCTCGACGATATCCCCAACTTGTAATGCCAAACTTGTGTACCCCTTTTTCTTTAAAATGTTCTATGCAGAAGGGTTGCCGCAAAGCGCCCCTGCTGAAACGTTGCCGCGCAATGTGTGGATTTTATTTGCCGCTGATATCCACAAACACGCGCTCATTGGGCTTGGCGTAGCCCTGCTCGCGGGCGTACCGCTCAATGATGGCGGCTTCGCCCTGGTCCAGTGTATTGGACAGTTCGGCGTTTTCGGTCAGCTGGGTGCTGAGCTGGTTCTGCACGCTCAACAACTCCTGCTGTTTGGAGCCGATCGACACCTGATAATGGATGAGACTGACGAACAGATACCCGCATACCGCTACAAACAGCGCTGCGATCAACCATTGCGGGAGCACCCCGCGCCGTTTATTCATTTGACGGGATGCCCCCTTTCCTGCGCGCTTTCGGCGCATATTGCTACGTATAGCTAATTATATACTATCTTTGACGGGCTTTGCAACTGCTTTTTCGGTTTTTTTACTTTTTTTGTCACTTTTTTATGCCGGCGGTGCGGCCGGGCGCGCCGCCATACCGCGGCGCACCGCATCGCCAGGCGGCGCAGCCCGCGCCACGCCGCCCAAAACGGCCAGGCTGCCGCTTTGCCAACCAGCCCCAGCGCCCGGCGCAGCCCTTTGCGCAAAGCGCCGTACCAGGCCAGAGCGCCCGCCAGCGTGCCGGCTGCCATATACCAGCGGGCCACGCCGCTGCTGCTGACCCCGGCCGCAAAGCCGCAGACCAGCACGGCCGCCGCGGCAAAAGCCGCGATATCCCACAAAAAACAGCGCACCGGCCCGCCGCCCGGCACAAGGTCTGCCAAATCCCGCGCAGCGCCCAGCAGGCACCCCAGCCCCAGGCACCACAGGATATCCGATACCACGGCCCAGGCCGCAGGCGCCGCCGCCATACTAGCGGAACAGCCGGGCCAGCAGCCCGCCGCCGGATTGGCGGTTCTCGGCATATTGCAGGTATTCGATCTTGCCGGCGAGCTGGACCTGCCCGCTTTGCACCGAAAGTTCGCTGACCTGCAACCCCTGCCCGCCGATGGTCAGGTTGCCCAGCGGCGTTTCCAGCACGACGGCCGTTTCGTCACAGCTGACGACGCGCCCCACGCCGGTTACCGCCAGCTGGCGGCGGTCTTTGAGCGCCAGACTGTGGCTGCGCGGCGGGGTCTCTGCCGCGGCAGGGCGCACAGCGTGCGCCGGCTCGGTCCTGGTTTCCGCCATGACAGTGTCGCCTCCCTTACGGTCCGTATACACCCATACGATATGCGCACCGGGCGGCGATTATGACGGTTGGCTGATTACTTCAAACAATTCGCGGGCCACATCTTTGCCTTTGGGTTCCTCGACCGCCAGCACGCGCACCGTGACAGGGCGGTTGCCAAAGGTGATTTCGATCGTATCGCCGACTTTGACGGCATAGCTGGCCTTGGCCGGTTTTCCGTTGACCAGCACACGCCCGGCATCCGCGACTTCGTTGGCCAGGGTGCGCCGTTTGATCAGGCGGCTGACCTTGAGGTATTTGTCTAAACGCATAGGTTCCTCCGATGAAAAATACCCCATCGCCAGGGGCGACGGGGCAGATACATTCCTGCAAAAGCGCTGCTTACTGCACAGCGTCCTTGAGAGCCTTGCCGGCCTTGAAGGCGGGCAGCTTGGAAGCCTCGATGGTGATCTCAGCGCCGGTCTGGGGGTTACGGCCCTTGCGCTCGGGGCGCTCGCGGACTTCAAACGTGCCGAAGCCGACCAGGGTGACTTTCTCGCCGTTCTTGAGCGCCGCCGTAATGGCGTTCAGGGTGGTGTTGACAGCCTGCTCGGCGTCCTTCTTGGTCAGGTTGGCCTCGTTCGCCACAGCGGCGATCAGTTCAACTTTCGTCATGATTTGTACCTCCAAATGGAATTTATATCTGCCAAAAGCGGCGGCGGGGAACCTCCCCCCGCGCCAGCTTGTCAGCGGTTTTGCGGTGCGGCTTTAGCAAAGCCGGCATTGTATTGCTGCAGCGCCTGTTCCGGGTCTACGCCCGCCTGCCGCGCCAGCGCGACGGCGGCAAACAGCAGTTCGCCCGCAGCCTGTACGGCCGGTTCGCCCTGCGCCTGCTGTAAAACTTGCGCTTTCTGTGCGATCTGCTGCGCGTCGGCGGCGGTGGGCACGCCATAGCGGGCGGCGCGCTTTTGCAGCTTGGCCGCGCGCATCAGGGCGGGCAGGGCCTGTGGCACGCTGTCCAAATCATCCTGCAGCGTCAGGCGGCCCTTTTCCCTATTCTTGAGCGCATCCCAGTCCTTTATGCTGTCGTCCCCGCCAAAAATATGCGGGTGCCGCGCGATCAGTTTCCGGCACACCCCGTCGCAGACCTGCTGCCAGGTAAACCGCCCGGCTTCGGCTTCGATCTGCGCATGGAACACAACCTGCATCAGCACGTCGCCCAGTTCCTCGCACAAAAGGTGCGGGTCGTCCAGGTCGATGGCGTCCACCGCTTCGTAGGCTTCCTCCAGGAAATTCATGCGGATGGACGCATGGGTCTGGACTTTATCCCACGGGCAGCCGTTTTGCGGGTCGCGCAAAATGGCGATGATGGCGGCCAGGTCATCGGCGGTATATTGTGGTTTGGGCGGGTAAACGATCATACAGCGGGTCCACATTGCAGCGGGCGCCGGATTGCGCCACGCAATATTCTACACGGATTCCGGCATTTGTCAAGCACAACGCCCCGCAAACAGCCGGGTTTGCCGTGTACAGGCTAAAATTTGTACAAGCGCGCGCCCTGTGTTACAGCTGCGCGCCGCAGTGGTTGCAGAACAGCGCGTCGCCGTCCACTTCCGCCTTGCACACCGGGCAGATCTTGGTTTCGCCGCGCAGTTTGACGGGCTCTTCCTCGACCTCTTCTTCCGGCTCGTCCGCGGGCGTCTCTTCCTCGACGTACTCTTCGGGGGTCATATTGGCCTTGATCTCCTCGATGCTCTTTTCGATGCTCTCGATGGCCTCGATATATTTATCGACCAGGGGCTGGTTTTCCTCGCCCGCTTTGTGCAGGCTGTACACCAGCGCGCCCAGCTGGCGCTGCGCCTTGGAAAGCCGCGCCTGCTGGTTGAGCAGGTCCAGCTGGTTTTTGCCTTTGTCGGCCAGGTCCTGCGCCGTCTTTTTGGCGGAATCCACCAGCTGCAGCCCCTGTTCTTTCAGCATCTCGATATCCAGTTCAAACATAAAAAAACACCTCTTTCTTAATTTCTTACCTTCTTATACCATTTCGCTAAAGAACACGATCCCCATGATCCGCAGCCTTGGCGCTGCGTAGGATTATGCATATTATAGCCGATTTTCACAAGGTTTGCAACGCACAAAGCTGAACATTATGTGAATTTACGACATTTTTGGCCCGATAAACTCGCGCAGCATGCTGTCGGCGGGCACCAGGGCCGTATCCAGCGCCGGGAACGGTGCAAATTTGCGGCACAGCGCATCCAGCTGCCGCTTTTGCGCCAGCGTCAGCGCGGGGTCGTCCGGCATGGCTTCCAGCACGCCGCGCCACAGGCAGACCTCATAGGTGTGGGTGGTGTCCAGCAGGCGGTCGGCGCGGGATTTAAAGGGCTTGATGTACCGGTCCTCGCCATGGCAGACATGCCCCCACAGCCCCAGCGTAAAGGACGCCGCGTGCCCGCGGAACAGGTAGTCCCGCACCAGCCGCCGCGCCAGGCGGATATCCCGCGTGGCCAGGCAGCGGGCGCCGCCCGGGGATGCGTATTCCTCGCGCAGGCTGGCGTACAGGCAGAACGCCGCGCCGGTGGGCAGGCGCTCGGTCAGCGCCGGGTTCAGAGCGTGCAGCCCCTCGACGATGACGACGCCGCCGCGGCAGTCCACCGTCTGGGTGCCGTTGGGCAGCTGCAGCTTGAAATCGAACACCGGGGCCTGGCAGACGCCCTTGCGGTGCAGCTGTTCCAGGCATTGCTGCAGCAGCGGCACGTCCAGCGACTGCAAACTCTCGTAATCGTCGCTGCCGTCATAGTTTTTGGGGTAACGCCCCTCGCCCACAAAAAAGTCGTCCAGGCTGAGCACCACGCCGCGCCGCCCTTTGGCGCCGATGGCCGCCGCCAGCTTATGGGCGGACGTCGTCTTGCCGGCGGCCGACGGCCCGGTGAGCATGACGACGCGCCGCCCGCTGGCCAGAATTTCCTGCGCAAGCGTGTCGATGCGGTCGTGGTACTGCCGCTCGCACAAATCCGCCAGGGCCTGCGGCTGGCGCGCCGCCAGCGCGACCAGGTCACTGCCGATGAGCCGTTTGCGCTGCATAACGTCCATAAAAATCCTCCACGCCCTGTTTGCGGGCCAGTATTTCGTCAAAGCGGGAAACATACTCCGCCGGGTACTTAAAGTTGAAGATGCGTTCGATCTTGCCGTGGCGGCGCCCCGGGATGACGAGCTTGGTGGACCCGCCCGCCCCAGCCGAAAGGATGGTGTGCACTTCTTCCATGATGTAGACATTGTACAGGCAGGCGCGCCCCGGCTTGGTCCAGCCGGTGTTTTCAAGGTTTTGCAGCGTGCCTTTTTGCCGGTAGAGGTAGTAGGGCTCGTACCCGGCGCGTGTCAGCGCATCGCAGCGCGCCAGCATGGCCGCCACGTCGTCATACGCGGCGGCCTGGTGTTCCACCACCAGGTTTGACGCGCGCTTGAGCGTCAGGGTGTGGACCGTGATGTTCTCGGGGTCGAGCGCAATGGCCTGTGCAAGACTATGCGCGAACCCCTCGACCGTATCACCGGGCAGCCCGGCGATGAGGTCCATATTGATGTTGTCATGCCCGGCGGCGCGCGCCGCATGGAAACAATCGACGATATCCTGCGCGGTGTGCCGGCGGCCGATGCGGCGCAGCACCTCGTCCGAAAACGTCTGCGGGTTGATGGAAATGCGCGTAGCGCCGTATTGTTTCAGGATGCGCAGCTTGTCGGGTCCGGTGCAGTCGGGGCGGCCGGCTTCGACGGTATATTCCTCGAGCGAAGGCAGGTCGAACGTTGCGGCGATGTGCGCCATAAGCTGTTCGAGCTGCGCGGCCGAAAGGCTGGTCGGCGTGCCTCCGCCGATGTACAGCGTGCGGATGCGCAGCCCGCAGCGGTCCGCCGTTTGGCGGATGGCCGTAAGTTCCCGGCACAAATCGTCCACATAGGGCTGCACCAGCGCGCGGGTAGCCTTATCCCCCACCGTGCGCGAGACAAAGCTGCAATAGCTGCAGCGCGTGGGGCAAAACGGGATGCCCGCGTACACGCTGCAGTCCATCGGTTCGGCAGCCTGCAGCACCGGGCGCTGGCGGTCCGCAATGCCGCGCGCCAACGCAAATTTTTGCGGCGTGCAGGCAAAGTAGCGCAAAAAACGGTCCTCGATTTCCTGTTCCGACGCGCCCTGCGCGCGCATATCGTGGATGATGCGCACCGGTCGCACGCCGGTCATCATGCCCCAGGGCGGGGCGATGCCGGTCTGCTGGCGCAGCAGGCCGTACAGCAGGCTGCACAGCGCATACTCGGCGTCCGCACCGGGGTCGCGCGGCGCGCTGCGCCAGCAAAGCGCACCGCCGCGGCGCAGCAGCACAAAATCGCTTTGCGCATGGCTTTGCGCCAGCACAAAGTCGCCCTGCTGCGGCACCTGGTCCGCTTTTTGGGCCCCGGGGAAAAAGATGCGGGCGGTGTGTTCCGCTTCATACCCGGTGCCTGCGCCGTGTAAGATGATCTGCATAGCGTACGCCTTTCTTTTGGGTAGATCCGACGCTTAAAACCACGCGCCGTTGAGGTAGGGGTTGCTGCGGCGCTCGCGCCCGAGCGTCGTGAACGATTCATGCCCCGGCAGCACCTGGGTATCGTCGGCCAGGGGCAGACCGGCCAGCAGCGCCAGGCTCTGCTGCATGGCGCGCACGCTGCCGCCGGGCAGGTCGGTGCGGCCGCAGGAACCGGCAAACAGCGTATCGCCGCTGAACAGCAAATTGCCGCACCCCAGGCAGACGCTGCCCGGCGTGTGGCCCGGCGTGTGGTAAATTTGGAACGTCAGTTCGTCAATTTTCAGTTTGTCACCTGCCGGCCACGGCGCGTCCACCAAATCCCGCGTCAGCGGCAGCATCGCGCTGCCCTGCGCGTCGGCGGAGTCCATATACACCCGGCAGCCGGTGGTTTTGCGCAGGTCCGCCACCGCCCCCACGTGGTCATAGTGGCCATGGGTGAGCAGAATATGTGTCAGCGACGCCCCCGCCGCCTGCAGGGCGTCGAGGTAGGTCTGCGGCGCAGCGGCCGGGTCCACGACGATGCCGTGCCCGGCGTCGGTGACCAGCAGAAAGGTATTGGTATACAGCGGCGCAAGGCCGGGGATGTGTTGGATTTTCATGGCAGCTATCTCCTATTTTTTCCAGTCGTCGGTGTCGATGACGATGGTGACGGGGCCGTCGTTGCACAGGCGCACCTGCATATCGGCCCCGAACTCACCGTGCTGCACGCCGGCCAGGCCCTGGCGGCCCAACTCGGCCAGAAAACGCTCGTAACACGGCACGGCCAGGTCCGCCTTGGCCGCATGGCTGAAACTGGGGCGTTTGCCGCGCGCGGTATCGCCGTACAGCGTAAAGTTGGAGACGACGAGCGCCTCGTACCCCAGTTCGGCGGCGCTGCGGTTGAGTTTGCCGGCTTCGTCCTCAAAAATGCGCAGATGCGCGCATTTTTCGGCCAGTTTGGGGATGACGGCTTCGGTATCGGTCTCCCGCACGCCCAGCAGGATGACGAGCCCGCGGCCGATGCGGCGTTCCGGGCCGCCGTTGACGGTGACCGAAGCTTCGGCCACACGCTGGATCACAGCACGCATATGCGGTTTCCTCTCTTTGCCTTTTTGTCAGCTGCGCGTCACGCTGATGACGTCCTTGACCTTTTGCAGGCGCGACACGACGCTGTTGAGGTGTTCGGTGTTGGTGATGCCCACCGTCACGCTCATGCGGGCGCGGCCCTGCTCGGCGGCGCGCGCCATCAGCGAGTAGATGGGCACGCGCATATCGCCCAGCGCCAGCGCAATGTCCGAGACAAGGTTGGCGCGGTCCATGCAGGTGAGCTCCAAAGACGCCTTGTAGTTTTCTTTGACGTCGGTCGCCCAGTAGGCGCGCACCCAGCGGTCGGCGTTTTCGGGGTGGCGCATGCTCTCGCGTACGTTGGCGCAGTCCCGCTTGTGGATGGAGACGCCGAACCCGCGCGTGACGAAGCCGACGATATCGTCGCCGGGCAGCGGCGAGCAGCACTTGGCAAACTTGATGGGGCAGTTGTCGATGCCCTCGACGACGACGCCGTCGGAGGAATGCACCTGCTTGAGTTCCACCGCCACCGGTTTGGGCTCGGTCTCTTTGAGTTTGGCGTACTCCTCTTTGAGTTTGGAGAGCATGCGCGACAGCTGCAGGCCACCGTACCCGATGGCGGCGTACATTTCCTCGACCGAATTGCACCGGTTGCGCCGGGCCAGGTTTTCCAGAAACGTTTCGCGCTTTTCGTCGCTGAGCACGATCATATTGCGGCGCATTTCGCGCTCCAGCGCGTTGCGGCCTTCCTCGATATTTTCTTCCCGCCGCTCTTTTTTGAACCAGTTGCGGATCTTGTTTTTGGCTTCGCTGGTCTTGACGATGCCCAGCCAGTCGCGGCTGGGGCCGCGGTTTTCGGGGCCGGTGAGAATCTCGATGATCTCGCCGGTCTGGATTTTATGGTCGATGGGCACGATGCGGTTGTTGACCTTGGCGCCGATCATGCGGTTGCCGACGGCCGAATGGATGGCATAGGCAAAATCAATGACGGTGGCGCCGGCCGGCAGGTTGATGACGTCACCGCGCGGGGTGAAGGCGAACACTTCCTCGGGCAGAAGGTCGCCCTTGATATCGCTGAGCAGGTCGGCCGCGTCGGCGCTGGAGCGCTGGCTTTCCAGCAGCTGGCGCACCCAGGCCAGGCGCTCGTCCAGTTTGTCGCTGGTACCGGCCGTGATGCCGGCCTTGTATTTCCAGTGCGCGGCGATGCCGTACTCCGCCATGCGGTCCATATCCCAGGTGCGAATCTGCACCTCAAAGGGGATGGCTTCGCGCCCGATGACGGTGGTGTGCAGGCTCTGGTAGCCGTTGGGCTTGGGCGTCGAGATATAATCTTTGAAGCGGTTGGGGATCGGGTGGTACATATCGTGGATGAGCCCCAGCGCGGTGTAGCACTCGGCCACGTTGTCGAGGATGATGCGCACGGCGTAGATATCGTAGATTTCCTCAAAATCCTTGTTCTGCATATACATCTTGCGGTAGATGCCGTAGATGCTTTTGACGCGGTGGCGGATCGTCGCTTTCTGGATGCCGTTTTCGGCCAGGTGGCGGGCGATGGTATGGCAGACCGCGTGCAGGAATTCGTCGCCGTGTTTGTCCAGCAGGTCGCTGATGGCCGCATAGCCCACAGGGTCCAGGTAGTGCAGGCTGCGGTCCTCGAGTTCCTCTTTGATGCTGGAAATGCCCAGCCGGTGGGCGATGGGGGCGTAGACCTCCATTGTCTCCTTGGCTTTGTCGCGGCGTTTCTGTTCCGGCCAGGCGTCGCCGGTGCGCATATTGTGCAGCCGGTCGCACAGCTTGATAATCATGACGCGGACGTCCTGGCTCATGGCCAGCAGCATCTTGCGCAGGTTTTCAGCCTGGCGGTCCTCAACGTTGGAGAATTTGATCTGCGTCAGCTTGGTGACGCCGTCGACGAGCAGCGCAATCTCGGGGCCGAACTGGGCGCGAATCTCGTCGATGGTGACGGCGGTGTCCTCGGCCACGTCGTGCATGAGCGCGGCAGCGATGCTCTCGCTGTCCATGCCGAGTTCGACGAGAATCTGCGCGACCGAAAGCGGGTGGCAGATATACGGCTCGCCGCTGCGGCGGCGCTGGCCGCCGTGGGCTTTTTCGGCCAGGGCGTAGGCGCGGTCAATCATCTCGAAATCATACGGGCGGCCGCTTTCCTGCATATTCTGCTTTAAGATATCGTAGGTGATGGGCATATCGGCCGTGCCGGTTTTCAGGCGGTCGTTGGCCTTCTCACTGCTTGGCATATCGGTTTCTCCCCCTTTATTCCTTGTGCGCGGCGGCCTGCCCGGCCAGACGGCGCAGTACCGGCGCGGCGGCCAGGTCCTTTTTTTCGGTGACCGGCACCGGCAGCCAGCGCCCCTGCTGTTCTTCTACCAGGCCCAGTTCGCGCAGCGCCGCCAGGCTGGCCAGCGTTTTGCCGGTATTTTGCGGCCCCTGTGCGGCAAATACCGGCTGCAGGTCCCCCGCCAGCACCTGTCCGCCGCGGATGCGCTTGTACAGCGCCACCGTGTCGGCGCGGCCGGGCAGCAGGGCCGCAGCCTGGGCCGGTTCCAGCTTGACGCCGGCGCAGAAAGCGTCAAACCAGGCCGCCTGCTCGCACGGCGTATTGCCCAGCCCGGCCGGGCGGATCGCCTTGATATGGGCCGAGACCATCGGCCCGTTGCGCCCGGCAAAAACCGAAACTTCCAGCGCTGTTTCCACCACTGCGCCCACCGGGTAGGCAAACTGCTGCGGCGCGGTGCCAAACAGCGAAGCGAACAGCGTATGCCCGCCCTGGCGCAGCCGCACGCGGGTGTGGCGGCCTTCGGCCCCCAGCGGCCAAACTCCGTCGATCTCGGCCTGCTGCACCAGCAGCAGCGGGGTGGGGTTCTGCCGCCCAAACGGGGCCAGCGCTTCCAGTTCGCGCACGGCCGGCAGCGTCAGTTCTTCCAGCGTGACCGCCGCGTCCAGTTCCAGCACAGCCGGGCCGGGGCGCGGCGCCTGTTTGGCCGCCCAGTCATTGAGTTGCTGGCGCAGCAGCGGCAATTTTTCTTCTTCGATCTCCAGCCCGGCGGCCGCCGCGTGCCCGCCAAAGCGCTGCAGGCAGCCGGCGCAGGCCGTCAGTGCGGCATGCAGGTCAAATGCGCCGGGCGCGCGGCCACTGCCGCGGCCTTCGCCCTCGTGCAGCGAGACGACCAGTGCCGGGCGGTTGTAGCGCTCCATCAATTTGGCCGCCACAATGCCGATGACGCCGGGGTGCCAGTCCTCCCCCGCCACCACCAGCACGCGGTCGTGCAGGCGGGCGGGGTCGGCTTCCAGCGCCCGGCAGGCGGCGGCAAACACCGCCTGCTCGGTCTGCTGGCGCTCAGTGTTGATCTCGGCCAGGCGCGCGGCGATGCCGGTAGCCTGCGCTTCGTCGCCGCACAGCAGCAGTTTCAGCGCCACGGCGGCGTTGTCCATGCGGCCGGCGGCGTTCAGGCGCGGGGCCAGGCCGTAGCTGACGGTATCGGCCGTCAGCGGGCGGCCCGCATAGCCGGCGCTTTCCAGCAGCGCCTGCAGGCCGGGGCGCATGGTATCCTGCAATAGAGCCAGACCCTCGCGCACAATGGTGCGGTTCTCCCCCACCAGCGGCATGACGTCGGCCACCGTGCCCAGCGCCGCAAACTCGCCGTACATTTCCAGCAGTTCGGCCGGGTCGCAGCCTTCCAGCGCGGCACACAGCTTAAACGCCACCCCCGCGCCGCACAGGTCCTTGAACGGGCTTTCGTCGTCGGGGCGTTTGGGGTCCACGACCGCCACGGCCTGCGGCAGCGTCTCGCCGGGCAGGTGGTGGTCGGTGATGACCAGGTCCAGCCCCAGTTCCTGCGCGCAGGCGGCTTCCTCCAAAGCGGAGATACCGTTGTCGACCGTGACAACCAGCGTGAACCCCTTTTGCGCCAGAGCTTCCAGCGCCGGGCGCGTCAGGCCGTACCCGCCGCCGCGCGTGGGCAGCTTGCAGCGCACATGCGCGCCCAGGCTGGTCAGGCATTCATACAAAATGGCCGTGGCGCAGATGCCGTCGACGTCGTAGTCGCCGTAGATGACGATGGGTTCCTCCCCCTCAACGGCCTGCAGGATGCGGGCGACGGCTTTGTCCATATCGCGCAGCAAAAACGGGTCGGACAGCGTCCCGCCCGGTTCCAGCAGCGCGCGCGCCGCCGCGGCGTCCGTGCAGCCGCGCGCCGCCAACACCCGGCGCAGCAGCACGCCGTACCCGGCGCCGGCCAGCGCCTGTTCACCGCCGGAGCCGGGCTGTTTGATCTGCCAGGCAGGGTAGTTCATCGTCGTTCGCTCCTTACGTTCCTGCGGCGGTCAGTCGGCCGTGCCGCCGGGTTTGAAATCCGTCTCAAAGTTCTGCGTCAGGCCGTCCTGGCGCAGCATCGTCTCCAGCGTGCCGATCTCCGTCGACACGTCCAGGCTGACATCCTGCAGCAGCGTATCGTACAGTTTGGCGTACGCCGCGTTCAGCGTGTGCAAGATGCCGGTGATATCCCGCCGGATGGCCTGCGCGTTGGCGGCGTCCGCCGCGCCCAGGCCCAAAGCGGTATCCAGCAGTTTGCGGGTGGTGGGCAGGTAATACTCAGAAAAGCGCCGCACCTGGCCGAGTTGCGCGGGGTGGTTGTGGATAAAGCCCAAAATGACCGCACAGTTTTTGTGCATGGCGGCCAGTTCCTCCTCCGCCGCGGCGTCCAGCCGGCCACGGCAGCCGTCGAGGTAGGCCAAAAAGTCGCGGCTTTCCGTCTCGAACTGTTCCAGCGGGGTGCGGGCCGCGTCGGCCTGCGCTTCGCCCTGCGGGGCGGCGGTTGGCGCCCGGCGCGCGGCTTCGGCTTCATACAGTTCTTCTTTGAAATAGATGGTCTCGCCGTCGTCGCCCAAAACAACACCGGGCAGCTTGCCATCGGTGATGGCCTTGTTCAGTTCGCTGCGCACCTGGGCGGCATCACGCCCGGCCGTGCGGGCAATCGCCGGCAGGTTGGCCACCCAGTCGTGCGCGGCGCGCAGGTAACTGCGGATGCGCCCGAAAAAGCGGAACTTTTTGACGCCGAAGCCCGTCATGATGCCGAACCCTACGGTGAGCGGCGTGAACACCGCCATCAAAATGGGAAAGACGTTGAACTCGGCGCGGGTCATCTGCAGCGCTTCCGGCCCGACGGCGGACAGGCAGAACATCACGAGCGCCGTGATGCCGAACCCCAAGGCAAACACACCGCCCGCAATGGCCATGGCCAAGTAACCGCCCTGCTCATTGTTGAGCAGGCGGCGGTCCAGACGGGCGCGCCACTGTGGAAAAGTCAGGTCCTTGTCCTTTTGGGCCCAACGGTTGAACGCATCGCCGGCCGAAGATACGACCCCTGCCAGCCCGTCCAGCAGTTCGGCGCCCACGCCGGCGCCGATGCCGGCCAGGTCGCTGACGATGTCGTCGAGCGAACGGCTGAATTCGTTCGCGCGGCGGTCGATCTCCTCGACTTTGCGGTCGACGCGGCCGGCGAAGTCCTGCGCGCCGCCCGGCGCATTGCCGGGGTTTTCTTTATAGGGATGGGAATACTTTGCCATATGTCATGTTCTCCCGATCAGATTTTTGACGCCGCTTGCCCTGTGCAAACCGCCCGGATGCTTAACCCGGCGGTGGGGCGTTCTGCGCCATCAGCGCGGCGGCGCAGCGCACGCCGTCCACGGCGGCCGTCATGATGCCGCCGGCATAGCCCGCGCCCTCGCCGCAGGGGTACAGCCCCGGCAGCGCCGTGCATTGCAGCGTTTCAGCGTTGCGCGGCAGGCGCACCGGGCTGCTGGTGCGGGTTTCCAGCCCGGTCAGCACCGCATCCGGCGCGCGGTAGGCCGCCAGTTTGCGGCCAAATGCCGTAAGCCCCTGGCGCAGCGCCGCCGAAAGCTCGCCGGGCAGCAGCGCGCCCAGGTCGCACGGCGTCACGCCGCGCGGGTAGGTCGGCTGCACGCGGCCCAGGTCCAACCGGCCGCCGCCCTGCAGAAAGCTGCCCACCGTTTCGGCCGGGGCGCGGTAGGCCCCGCCGCCCGCGCGGTAGGCGGCCTGTTCCAAACTGCGCTGGAACGCGACCGCTTTGGCGGGGTCGCCGCCGAAATCACGCCCGTCGACGCTGACGACGACCGCCGCGTTGGCGTTTTGGCCGTCGCGCGCGTGCAGGCTCATGCCGTTGGTGACGACGCCGCCCGTCTCGCTGGCCGCGGCGCAGACCGTGCCGCCCGGGCACATGCAAAACGTGTAGACGCAGCGCCCGCCGCCGACCTGCTGGCTGAGCTGGTATTCGCCGCGCGGCAGCGCCGGGTGCCCGGCCGCCGCGTGGTAGAGACTTTTCTCAATCTCGGTTTGCAGGTGCTCGGCCCGGAAACCGACCGAGAACGGCTTGCACTCCAGCGGCAGGCCGCTGGCCGAGAGCATTGCAAAGGTATCGCGCGCGCTGTGGCCCACGGCCAGGATCAGCTGCTCACAAGCGACCGGCCCGGCCGCAGTCTCGATGCCGGCCAGCGCGCCGCCGCGCAGCTGCAGACCGGTCAGCGCAGTCTCAAAGCGGACCTCGCCGCCCAGGGTTTCGATCTCGCGGCGGATGCTGCGGATGACGCCGCGCAGCAAATCGGTACCGATATGCGGCTTTTGCCGCCAGGCAATCTCGGCCGGGGCGCCGTGGCGCAAAAACGCCTGCGTCACAAAGGCGCACAGCGGGTCACCCACGCGGGTGGTGAGTTTGCCGTCGGAAAACGTGCCTGCGCCACCCTCGCCAAACTGGATGTTGGCGGTTTCGTCCAGGATGCCGGTCGCTTCAAAGCGGGCGACGGCTTCGACGCGGCGATCCAGCGCGGGGCCGCGTTCCAGCACCAGCGGGCGGTACCCGGCTTTGGCCAGCAGCAGCGCGGCAAACAGCCCCGCCGGGCCCAGACCCACAACGACGGGCCGGTGCGCGAGCGGCACAGCCCCCTGCGGAAAGGAAAACTGCGGCGCCTGCGTGAAACAGACACAGGGCGAGGCCCCGGCCAGCGCCGGTTCCTCACCCTCGTCTTTGAGTGTGACGGCTATGGTATACACCAGCACGGGCTTGCCGTGGCGGGCGTCTACCGAGAGTTTGGCCACCCCGCAGCGCGCCGCCCGGCCGGGCGGAACGCGCAGGATGCGCAGCGCCTGCGCCCCTGCTTCGGCGTCAGGGTCGGGGCAGGAAAGCGGCAGGCGGATATTGCGTACCAAAAGCATAGGCGGGTTCCTTTGCAGGGGCTTAGCGGGCGGACACCTCGCACTGGACGGTGTAGCTGCCCGTGGCAAACATACGGGTGGAGGACGGAATCTGGATGGTGACGGGGATCGTCTGCTGGCCCACCGTCAGGTTGACGCTCTGGCAGTCGATCTGCGCGATGACACTGTCGGCCGAAAGGCTCTCGATCTCATCGGCCGGGCCGTAGACCGTGACGTCGTTGACCACGCTGGAAAGGATTTCGACCTCATAGCCGCTGGGCACGTTGATGGCCCGGATCTGGGAAAGGTTGAGCGTCGTCAAAGCCAGGTCCGAGGTATCAAAGCTGAGCGTGACGCTGGTGACGTCGTCGACCGAGACGACGCCCGCCGGCAGTTCCACCAGGCGCTGGTAGTCGCGGCCGGGCTCAAACTCGCGCGCAAGGTCGAAATCCGAGACCGTCAGTTCGTTCAGCGCACCGATGACGCGTGCCGGGCCCGCTACGCGCAGCGTCTTTTGGCTGAGCGTGTAGCGCAGGGAATCGGTATCAAAATTGGACGGCACGCCGATGAAATCAACGGTGAGCGGCAGTTCCCGCACCTGGTAGACCGTCAGGGTGATGTTGGCGGTCTCGCTTTCCATCGTCGTGTACTGCGGGGTGAACGGCGCGCCGGTGTCGTCGCGCAGTTCCAGCGTGGCGGGTACCGTCGTCGTATCGGCAAGGTCCGTCATCTCGGCCACCGTTGCCACGATGGAATCGATGTGGTCCAGTTCGCTGTTGGGCCCGCGCAGCGTGATTTCGGACGGGACGGCCGTCGTACGGTTGAGCATATACCCGTCGGCCACCGTCACGTTGGACGCGTCCACCGTGATGGGCAGCGTTTTTTCGCTGACTTCGTCAAACACAACGTCGATGCTCTGGGGGTTGACGACCGAGCAGTCGATATCGCCCGGGAAATCGGTGGTATTGGCCACGCGCGCCTGCAGGCGCAGCGTGACACGTCCCGCCCCGGTAACCCCCGCATAGCTGGGGTAGACCAGGATATCGGATGCATCCAGATTGCCGATGATGGTCGTGTTGCCGGACACCGAAACGTCCGCAGTCTCGGTCTCGGGGCGCTCGACGATATCCAGGCCCAGGGCGGTGTAGGTGGAAGCGGAATTGGCGTAGTTGATGGGCACATCGGAGATCACGATGGTGTTTTGGGGGTCAAAGTATACCGTGACAACCAGCCAGGCAATAAACCCGCACAAAAGCGCCAGCAGCATCGAAAACAGCGGGTAATTCCACAGAGAACGGCGGCCGGCGGCCGGTTTGGGCGCAGCGTTATTCGGCTTTTGCATGGGGATATGCGCCTCCTTTGCGCAGCAGTTTTTGCAGCGGCGGGATCCGGGTCTCGGCGGTTTCCTCGGGCGGGACGATCTCTTCCTGCAGGAGATTGAACAGGTTCTGGCGGTCCAGGCGGCGGATCAGCACGCCGTTTTTGGCCAGCGAGATGATGCCGGTTTCCTCGCTGACGATGATGACGACGGCGTCGGAGTTTTCGCTCATGCCCAGGCCGGCGCGGTGGCGCGTGCCCATATCCTTGCCCATTTCCAGGTTGTTGGAAAGCGGCAGCACGCAGCCGGCCGCCACAATCACACCGTCGCGGATGACGACCGCGCCGTCGTGCAGCGGCGTGCCCTCGTAAAAAATCGTGCCCAGCATCTCGGGGATGACATCGGCGTGCATCGGCGTGCCGGTGCGGATGATCTCGTCAAGGTTGTTGTTGCGTTCCAGCACCATCAGCGCGCCGGTGCGCGTGTCGGAAAGCTGTTCGGCGGCGTCGCAGATCGCCACGACGGCGTTCTGCCATACCCCGCGCAGCGAGGGGTCGCTGTGCCGGCTGCCGAACAGCCGCCCGGCCCAGACCGTCGTCTGGCCCATGCGCTCCAACGTGCGGCGCAGTTCCGGCTGGAAGATGACGACCGCCGCCGTAAAGCCGATGGTGAGCACGTTGTTGAGCACCCAAATGACGGTGCGCAGGTCCAGCAGGTAGGCTAGGCCATAGAAGATCAAGATCAAAAAGATGCCGCGCACCAGCTGCCCGGCGCGCGATTTGCGCGCAAACTGGATCAGCTGGTAAAAGGCGAACGATATAATCAGGATATCCAGCGTGTCGGATATCGGATCGAACGCGCGCAGCGTACTGGCGATCGCTGAGATTGTTTGGTTTTGCAGCATAACCGCCGGGCCTCCCCTTCCCCGTTCTCGTTTCGTTGCGGTCAGTTTTCCAGCAAGGCGACGGCGTGGGCCGCAATGCCCTGCCCTGCACCGGTAAACCCAAGGCGTTCCTCCGTCGTGGCTTTGACGCTGACGGCGCCAACGTCAATGCCGAAGGCATCGGCGATGTTCTGGCGCATCGCCGCAATGTGCGGCGCCAGCTTGGGCGCCTGGCACAAAATGGTTGCGTCGATGTTGCCCACGCGGTACCCGTGCTCCGCCGTAAGTTTGGCCACGGCGCGGGTCAGCGCCAGCGAATCGGCGCCTTTGTAGGCGGGGTCGCTGTCCGGGAAATGCCGGCCGATATCCCCCAGCGCGGCCGCGCCCAGCACGGCGTCCATGACGGCGTGCAGCAGCACGTCGGCGTCGGAATGGCCCAGCAGGCCTTTTTCATACGGGATTCTGACCCCGCCCAGAATCAGTTCGCGGCCTTCCACCAGGCGGTGGACGTCATAGCCATGGCCGATACGCATGGTTCGCTCCTTCTGCAGGTCGTCCTGCGTTGTGATTTTGTAGTTTTCGTAATCGCCCTCGGTCAGCGTCACCGGCAGGCCGGCCAGTTCAAACAGGCTGCAGTCGTCGGTGACAAGGCGGGCTTGTTCGCCCTGCACTGCCGCCAGCGCCTGCAGGTACAGCGCGCGGGAAAAACACTGCGGCGTCTGCACGGCAAACAGCGTGGCGCGGTCCGGCGTAGCCTGCACGACGCCGCCCGGCCCCGCCACCTTGATGGTATCTTTGACGGGCACGGCCGGGGCGGCCGCCCCGGTGGCGGCGGCCGCTTGCAGCGCCGCCGTGATGACCGCTTCGCTGACGAAGGGCCGGGCCGCGTCGTGGATGGCCACCAGTTCGCCCGTAGCCGCCGCCAGGCCGCTGCGCACGCTGTCGGCGCGCGTGGCCCCGCCGGGCACGACCACGCAGGGTTTGGCGCACTGCGCCGCAATCCGGCGGCAAGCGTCCGCATTGGCGCCCGCCACCAGCACCAGCTGTGTGACGGCCGGGTGCGCCGCCAGCGCGGCGCAGCTTTTTTGCAGCACGGTCTGCCCGCCGGGCAAACGGTAGCTGAGTTTGTCGAACCCCATACGGCGCGACGCACCCGCCGCCACAAGGATGGCGGTTGTGGACGGCAGCCCGGTTTGCAGCATCGGCGCACACGCTCCTTCCCGATTTTATATACAGATTTATTATACAGGTTCTGTATAAAAATGTCCACGCTATTCCCCAGGTTTTTTTGCGGCACCAAAAGCACGCTGCAGGGTGCAAAATACAAAGGCAGAAAAAAAATCGCAAAAAGCCTTGACACGGGGCGTTTCTTTGGATATAATAACTAACGTTGCAGCCGCCCCGGCGGCGCAGCGGCTGGGTATGGCCCGGTAGTTCAGTTGGTTAGAACGCTAGCCTGTCACGCTAGAGGTCGTCAGTTCGAGCCTGATTCGGGTCGCCATTTGCTGCTATAGCTCAGTTGGTAGAGCGCATCCTTGGTAAGGATGAGGTCAGCAGTTCAAATCTGCTTAGCAGCTCCAGCGCGACGCCCACAGCGCAATACCGCTCTGTGGGCGTTTTCCATAGGGGCATAGCTCAGTTGGTAGAGCAGCGGTCTCCAAAACCGCGTGCCGAGGGTTCGAATCCTTCTACCCCTGCCACGAAAAACCGCGTATCTGCGTAAGATACGCGGTTTTTTCGTGCCCAAAACAGGTTGCTGCCCTTCTTGTTCCCCATGCGCGCCGGGGCGGTGCCTTTTCTTTTGGGGCGGCTTGGTATATAATGGGGCCAGCAACATAAAGGAGGGAGCCGCATGGACTACCGGATCGCCGTATGCGATGACGAACCGCAGGCGCGGGAACTCGCACAGGCGTGCGCTGCCCAGTGGGCGCAGACGCACGGCTATTCGGTGGAGGTCCGGCAGTTCCCCACCGGCGACGCCTTTCTGTTCCAATATGAGGAGGACAAAGCCTGGGACATTTTGTTGCTGGACGTCGAGATGCCCGGGTGCAGCGGCGTGGAGCTGGCAAAAGCCGTGCGGCAGCAAAACAAGCGGACGCAGATCGTTTTCATCACCGGCTACGCCGATTATATCGCAGAGGGGTACGACGTTTCGGCCCTGCACTACCTGCTCAAGCCGCTTGACCGCGAAAAGCTCTTCTCGGTGCTGGGGCGGGCGGTCGAACGCCTGCACCAAAGCGGCAGGGCCCTGCTGCTGGAACTGCCCGAGGAACTGGTGCGCGTGCCCTTGTATGAAGTGGAATACCTGGAAGTGCGCGGCAACTACGTCACCGTGCATACGGGCCGCGAGGCCTACACCGTAAAAAAGGCGCTCTCGGCGCTGGAACGCGAACTCGACGCGCGGTTTTTCCGGGTGGGGCGTTCCTTTGTGGTGAACCTGGGCAAGGTGCGGCGGGCCACAAAAAAGGAAGCGATCTTGGAAAGCGGCAGCACCGTGCCCCTGCCCCGGGGCGGTTATGAGGCGCTCAACCGCGCGATCTTGCAGACGCTGTAAAAGGAGGGGGAGCGGATGCGGCTTTTTGAAAACCGGCTGCACAAAAAGCTGGCGGCGTACCAGCGCGAGATCATGGAGACCCATTACCGGGAAACCGAAACCATGTACCAGGAGATGCGGGGTTGGCGGCACGATTTCCGCAACCATATCCAGCTGCTGAAAAGCTACGCCCAAAAAGGCGACCTGGCCGCCGTGCAGGCCTACCTGACCGAACTGGAACACGACCTCAGCCGGGTGGACCCGGCGGTAAAAACCGGCAACACCATGGCGGACGCCATTTTGAACAGCAAGATCTCGCTGGCGCGCGCCAAGGGGGTGCCGGTGCGGGCCGACGCGCGCATCCCGGTCAAGCTGTCGATCTCCGACCTGGACCTCTGCGTCCTGTTGGGCAACCTCTTTGACAACGCCATCGAGGCCAGCGTCAAGCTGCCGCAGGACCAACGGATGATCCGCCTGTACATGGACATGAAGGGCAGCCAGCTCTACATCTCCTTCACCAACCTGGCCCCCGGCGGCAAGCAGAAAAAGGCGGCCGGCCGCTTTGCCACCACCAAAGGGGACGGCCACGGGTTTGGGCTGCTGCGCATCGACGCGGTGGTGCAGCGCCTGGGCGGGTACCTCAGCCGCAACAGTGAGGACGGGGCCTTTACCACCGAAATTTTGCTGCCCCAGGGGTGAACACTTGCAGTTCGTCCCCCAAAAGTAACGTTTCGTCCCCAGAAGCCCCCGGGGACCTTTTGTTGTGGTAGGCTAAAGGCAAAGAGGTGAACATCTGCATGAAGCAAACCCAAAAACCGACCTACAATATGTGGCAGAACACCGCGTTCATGCTGGGCAACGCCTGGCGCAGCTACAAAAGCGTGCCCCTTTTGTGCGTGGGCATCGCGGTGTCCGCGGCGGGCGGGACCATCGCCCAGCTGCTGCTTGCCCCGGCGGTGCTGGAGCAGGTGGAGACCCACGCCCCGCTGGAAACGCTGGTGGGGGTGATCTTGACCTTTGGCGCGGTGCTGTTTGCGCTGTACGGCCTGAACGCCTACCTGAAAGAGAACGCCATCTATGGCCGCATCGCGGTGCGCACCGGGCTGATAACACGGCTGTCTGACAAGCTGGCCGGCACCTCCTTTGTCAACACGCTGGACACCACCTTCCTCAAGCAGATCCAACGGTCCTACAACATCTGTTCCAGCAACAGCGAATCCACCGAGGCCATCTGGACCACCTTGACCGACCTGCTGACCAACCTGATCGGCTTTGCCGTCTATCTGGCGCTGCTGTCCGGGCTGCATCCGCTGCTGCTGGCGGTGGTGCTGGCCACCACGGTGGCGGGCTACCTGTTCAGCAACCGCATCAACGCCTGGGTCTACCGCCACCGGGACGAGGAGGAGGAATACTGGAACCGCTTTGGCTATCTGCAGCGGACCGCCACCGACCGCTCCTACGCCAAGGATATCCGCATTTTCGGCCTGAAGCCCTGGCTGGACGAGGTCTGGGCGCGGGTGCAGCGGCTGTACCAGGACTACCTGAAGCAGCGGCAGCTGCACTACCTGTGGATCGACGTGGCCGACCTGGTGCTGACCTTTGCCCGCGACGGCATCGCCTACGCCTACCTGATCTGGCTGGCGCTGACCGAAGGGCTGCCGGTGTCGCAGTTTCTTTTGTACTTTACGGCGGTCAGCGGCTTTACCCAGTGGGTGGCCGGCATTTTGTCCAAGGGCACCGAGCTGCACCGCCAGTCGCTGGAGATCTCTCTGCTGCGGGAAACGCTGGACTGGCCGGAGCCGTTCCGCTTTGAGGGCGGCAAACCGCTGCCCGGCGCCCCCGATATGCCCTGCGAGATCCGCTTTGACCATGTGAGCTACCGCTACCCGGAAGCCGAGACAGACACCCTGCACGACATCAACCTGACCATCCACGCCGGCGAAAAGCTGGCCATCGTGGGCCTGAACGGCGCCGGCAAGACCACGCTGGTGCGGCTGGCCTGCGGGTTTCTGGACCCCACCCAGGGGCGGGTGCTCTTGAACGGGCAGGACATCCGGCAGTATGACCGCCGGGATTACTACGCGCTGTTCTCGGCGGTGTTCCAGGACTTTTCGGTGCTGGAGGCCAGCGTGGCCGAGAACGTGGCCCAGCGGCTGGACGGCATCGACACGGACCGGGTGTGGCAGTGCCTGGACCAGGCCGGCCTGACCGAAGCGGTGCGCGCCCTGCCCCACGGGCTGGACACCAAGCTGGGCCGCAAGGTGTACGAGGACGGCGTGGAGCTTTCCGGCGGGCAGACCCAGCGGCTGATGCTGGCGCGGGCGCTGTACAAAAACGGGCCGATCCTGGCGCTGGACGAACCCACCGCCGCGCTGGACCCCATTGCTGAGGACGACATCTACCAGAAATACAGCCAGATGACCGCCGGGCGCACCGCGCTGTTCATCAGCCACCGGCTGGCGTCCACACGCTTCTGCGACCGCATCCTGTTTATGGAGCAGGGCCGCATCACCGAGCAGGGCACCCACGAGAGCCTGCTGGCCGCAAACGGCGGCTACGCCAAACTGTTTGCGGTGCAGAGCAAGTACTACCAGGAAGGGGGCAGCGAAGATGGCGCAGACATCGGGTAAAGAGAAAGACAAAGAGAAACCGGCAAAGCCGTCGTTTGCCCATTGCTGGAAACAGAACCTGCGGGCCTGGAAGATGTGGTTCCGGCAAAGCCCCGGATTTTTTGCCTCGACGCTGCTCAGCTCGGCCTGCGGGGCGCTGGCGCCCTATGTCACCATCTGGCTGTCGGCGCGGATCATCAGCGAGCTGTCCGGCGGGCGGGACCCGCAGCGGCTGGCCTTTTGGGCGGCGCTGACGGTGGGCGCCACCGCGCTGCTGGCGCTGGCAAACGGCGCGCTCAAGCGTTGGACAGGGTACGAGAGGTCCCGCCTGATGGCCGTGCGGTTCAAGCCGCTGGCGGACAAGATGCTGACGCTGGACTATGCCGAGGTGGACCGGCAGGAGGTCTACGACCTGTACTCGCAGGTATCCCAAAACGACAACTGGCAGGGATTCGGCCTGTACCAGACGCTGCTGATCTTCCCGGACTTCTGCAAGGCGGCGGTGCAGGTGGCAGGCGGCATCGGCTTTACGCTGACGCTGTTTTTGACCGACCTGCCCGCCGGCAGCCCGCTGGCCTTTTTGAACAGCCCGCTGGCGCTGTTTGCGGTGCTGGCGGCCATGGTGGCGGCGGTGGCTGCTTCCTCCGCCTGCGGCAACAAGGCAAACCTGACGCTGAGCCAGCAGGCGTCGCTTTTCACCTTTGGCAACCGGCTTTTCGGCACCTTCGGCTTTCTGGCTGCCGACACGAAACGCTCCGCCGATATGCGGATGTACCGCCAGCAGGAAAACGTCTGCCGGCCGATCATGACGGACCGGGACACGCTTTTGTTCGCGCCCGGCGGCACGCTGGCAAAGATGTCCAAGGGCAGGATCGGCCTGCTGATGGGGCTTTCCCAGGCCCTCTCGGCGGTGATGACCTGCGCGGTCTATCTGTTCGTCTGCCTCAAGTCCTGGGGCGGCGCCTTTGACGTGGGCCTGGTCACCCAGTACGTGGGGTCGGCCACCCAGCTGTTCGGCGGCATCTCGCTGCTGCTGCAGGCGCTGGGCCAGGTGCGGGCCAACGGCAGCTTCCTGGACGCCACCTTCCGGTTCCTGGATCTGCCCAACCACATGTACCAGGGCACCCTGACCACCGAGAAGCGGTCCGACCGGAACTATCAGGTGGAGTTCAGGGACGTGTCCTTCCGCTATCCCGGCAGCGACCGCTGGGCGCTGCGGCATGTGAACGTCAGGTTCCGCATCGGCAGCCGGCTGGCGGTGGTAGGCCCCAACGGCAGCGGCAAGACCACCTTTATCAAGCTGCTGTGCCGCCTGTACGACCCCACCGAGGGCGAGATCCTGCTCAACGGCATCGACATCCGCAAATACCGCTACCAGGACTATATCGGCATCTTCTCGGTGGTGTTCCAGGACTTCCGGCTGCTGGCCATGCCGCTGGGCGAGAACGTGGCCGGCGCCGCCGAATATGACCGGGACCGCGCCGCCCGCTGCCTGGCCGACGCCGGTTTCGAGGCACGGCTGGACGCCATGTCCAAAGGGCTGGACACCAGCCTGTACAAGGACCTGGACAAGGACGGCGTCGAGATCTCCGGCGGCGAGGCGCAGAAGATCGCCATTGCCCGCGCGCTGTACAAGGACGCGCCCTTCATCGTGCTGGACGAACCCACCGCCGCGCTGGACCCCATCGCCGAGGCGGAGATCTACGCCAGGTTTGACGCCATCGCCGGCGACAAGACCGCCATCTATATCAGCCACCGGCTGTCCAGCTGCAAGTTCTGCGACGAGATCGCGGTGTTTGACCAGGGGGCCATCGTCCAGACCGGCAGCCACGACGCGCTGGTGGCCGACGAGACCGGCCTGTACCACAAGCTGTGGCACGCCCAGGCGCAGTACTACACGCCGCAAACGGAAACCGCACCCTCCTGACGTTTTGCCGCAAACCGGCATTTGCCCCTGAATGACCCACCCCCTTTTCTGCATACGCTGCGGCGGGGAAAGGGGCTTTTGCCAAAGGCAAAGAGGTGAACATCTGCATGAAGCAAACCCAAAAACCAACCTACAACATGTGGCAGAACACCGGGTATATGATCCGCCTGGCATGGCAGGAGCACAAAAGCGTGCTGTGGCTCTGCCTGGCGCTGGCCCTGCTCCACGTGGCTGTCAGCCTGACGGAACTGTACCTGGCGCCCCTGGCGCTGGGCAAAGTGGAAACCGCCGCGCCCCTGGGGGAACTGTTCGGCACCATCGCCGTGATGGCCGGCGCGCTGGCACTATTGCGGGGGTTGCTGGCCTACGGGAACGAAAACACCATGTACGGCAGGATGCAGCTGCGGATGACGCTGGTGATGCAGCTCACCCTCAAGTCGCTGCGGACTGCCTACCCCCATGTGGGCAGGCCGGACCTCGAAAAAGAGAAAGAGCGGGCCACGATGGCGCTGAACTCCAACGGCGCCGCGGGGGAAGCCATCTGGCGCGTGCTGACGGAGATCGCCCAAAACCTGCTGGGGTTTGGCGTGTATCTGCTGCTGTTCCTGCGCCTGGACCCGGCGCTGGTCCTCATCGCCGCTGGCACGGCTGTGTTGAGTTCCCTCTGCGCGCGGTGGGGCCCCCGGTGGACTTTTGCGCACCGGAAAGAGCAGGGCGCCCTGGGCCAGCGGATGGACTATATCCGCAAGAAGGCCGCCGACCGCGGCGCGCTGAAAGACATCCTTCTCTTTGGCATGGGGGACTGGCTGGAGGATGTGTACGCCACCGTGCTGGGGCTTTACCAGGACCTGCTCATAAAAGAGCAGCGGGTGTACCTGCGGGGGGACCTGGCGGAAGTTTTCTTTACCCTGCTGCGCAACGGGGCCGCCTACGGCTACCTGCTGGCGCTGACCCTGCGGGAAGGGCTGCCCGCCGCCGAGTTCCTGTTGTACTTTACGGCTGTGGGGAACTTTACCGCCTGGGTGACGGGCATTTTAAAAGGCTTTGGGGAACTGCACCAGTTCAGCCTGGAACTGTGCAGCGTGCGCAACTACCTGGAAGTGCCGGAACCTTTCCTGTTTGAAGGGGGCAAGCCCATCACGCCCGACCTCCATACGCCGTATACCCTGCGGCTGGAGGACGTTTCCTTCCGGTACCCCGGTGCGGGGCAAGACACCCTCTCCCACATTGATCTGACCGTAGCCCCGGGGGAAAAGCTGGCCATTGTGGGGCTGAACGGCGCGGGCAAAACCACCCTGATGAAACTTTGCTGCGGCCTGCTGGACCCCACCGGCGGGCGGGTGCTCTTGAACGGGCAGGACATCCGGCAGTATGACCGCCGGGCGTACTACACGCTGTTCTCGACCGTGTTCCAGGATTTTTCTGTGTTTGACACCACGCTGGCCGACAACGTCGCCCAGCAGCCCGGCAGCACGGACACCGCCGGCATCGAGGATGCGATACGGCGGGCAGGCCTGTGGGAGAAGTACCGCGCCCTGCCCCGGGGCGGGCAGACCCACATCGGCAAGGGCGTCTATGAGGACGGCATCCAGCTTTCCGGCGGCGAGCTGCAGCGCCTGATGTTGGCCCGGGCGCTGTACAAAAACGGGCCCATCATCATTCTGGACGAACCCACCGCCGCGCTGGACCCCATCGCCGAGCACCAGCTCTACCTGCGCTACAGCGAGCTGACCCAGGGGCGGACCTCCTTTTACATTTCCCACCGGCTGGCGTCCACCCGGTTCTGCGACCGCATCCTGCTGCTGGGCGGCGGCAAAATTCTGGAGGAAGGCACCCACCAGTCCCTGCTGGAGCAGGGCGGAGAATACGCCAGGCTCTTTGCAATCCAGAGCCAATACTACAAGGAGGGGAACGGCCATGGCTGAAAAGGAATCTCTGGCAGGGGCTCGGGAGACCCTGCACGCAACCCTGCGGGCCTGCAAGGTCTGGCACCGGTATCTCCCCCGCATGCTGCCCTCTTTGGCGGCCTACTGCGCCGTCTCCGGGGCTGCGCCGTATGTGACCATCTATTGCTCCGCCCAAATCTTAAACGAGCTGGCGGGAGGTCGGGACCCGCAGCGACTGGCGGTTTGGGCGGCGGTGACAGTGCTGCTGACCGCCGGGCTGGGGACCCTTGCGGCGGTGCTGAACCGCTGGCGGCAGGTCTACCGAAGGGCCGTGTACTACACCCTGCAAAAAGTGGAAGCCGACAAACTCCTCTCCATGGATTTTGAGGGCGCGGACGACCCGCGCACCCACGAACTGCTGGCCCGCATGTTTGAACTTTACAACTGGGGCGGGTACGGGCTGTTCTCTGTCATTTACTATGCGGAGGACCTGCTCAAACCGCTGTTCGGCGCGGCAAGCGCCGTTGCCCTGACGGTGACGCTGTTCACCCGGCCGGTGCCGCAGAGTGCCGGGGCCTGGGCGGTGCTGAACCACCCGCTGGCCCTGCTGCTGGCGCTGGCGGTGCTGCTGGGGGTCGCGTTCCTCTCCCCGCTGTGCCGGAATCAAAGCGAACAGTATTATGTGCGCGCGTCAAAAGCCGGCACAGACGCCAACCGGCTCTTCGCGTTTTGCATCGGAGAGATCGCCCTGCCCGGGCGCAGCGCGGACGTGCGCCTGTACCGCCAGGACCGGCTGGTGGAGCACTACGGCCGGGACGAGACCTTCCTGCCCGGCGGGCCCCTTTCCCGGCTGGCCAAAGGGCCCCTCGGCCTGTGGGCCGGGGCGGGGGCGGCGGTTTCCGGGGTGTTTACGGGGCTTGCCTACGCCTTTGTCTGCCTGAAAGCCTGGGCGGGGGCTTTCCCGGTGGGCAGCGTGGCCCAGTACGTGGCCGCCGTCACCGCCCTGTCCGAGAACATCAACGGGCTGGTGGGCACCTGGGGGACCTACCGGGCCAACGCCGTCTTTCTGCGGGAAACGTTTGCGTTTCTGGACCTGCCCAACCGGATGTACCAGGGCAGCCTGACGACGGAAAAACGTGCCGACCGGCAGTATGACATTGAACTGCGGGACGTGTCTTTCCGCTACTCCGGCGCCGGCGATTGGGCCCTGCGCCACGTGAACCTGAAGTTCCGCGTGGGCAGCCGCCTGGCGGTCGTGGGGGAAAACGGTTCCGGCAAGACGACGCTGATTAAGCTGCTGTGCCGCCTGTACGACCCCACCGAGGGCGAAATCCTGTTAAACGGCATCGACATCCGCAAGTATGCGTACAAAGACTATCTCGCCCTGTTCTCAGTCGTGTTCCAGGACTTCCAGCTGCTGGCCTTCCCGCTGGGGCAGAACGTAGCCGCCGCGGTGCGGTACGACAGCGCCCGGGCCGACGCCTGCCTGCGGCTGGCCGGGTTTGGCCCGCGGCTGGACACGATGCCCCAGCGGCTGGAGACGCCCCTGTACAAAGAATTTGACGAGGCCGGGGTGCAGGTATCCGGCGGCGAAGCGCAGAAGATCGCCCTGGCGCGGGCCTTATACAAAGACGCACCGTTTGTGATCCTGGACGAACCCACCGCCGCGCTGGACCCTGTGGCGGAGATGGAGGTCTACCACAACTTTGACAAGATTGTGGGGGACAAAACGGCGGTGTACATCAGCCACCGGCTGTCCAGCTGCAAGTTCTGCGACGAGATTGCGGTGTTTGACCACGGGCAAATCGTCCAGCGGGGCAGCCACGACGCGCTGGTGGCCGACAAGGCCGGGCTCTACCACAAGCTGTGGCACGCCCAGGCGCAGTACTACACGCCGCAAACGGAAACCGCACCCTCCTGACGCCCTGGCCCTCACCCTGTAATAATCCGCCCCCTTTCTGCACACGCTACGGTGGGAAAGGGGGCTTTTGCTATGCCCAGTCATCGCATCCGGCGCGGGGCGCTGGCGCTGCTGCTGTGCCTGCTGACGCTGGCCGGCGGGGCCTGGTGGGCGCTGGCCGCCGCCCTGCCGGATACGTTTTATACCACCGGTTCCGCCCAGGCGCTGCGCATTGCTTCGCTGCCCTGGGTCACGGTGCAGGAAACCCCGGCGGAAGTCGAGCAGGCCGGCCGCACCGGCGCGGACAAAAGCCAGAACGTGACGTTGGCGCTGTTTGGGGCGATCCCGCTCAAAACAGTGCGCGCCGTCACGGTGGAAGAACGCAGCGTGCAGGTATGCGGCACGCCGTTTGGCGTCAAGATGTTCTCCGACGGGGCGCTGGTCGTTGCGTTTTCGGACCAGTATACCGACCTTGGCACCGAAAACCCCGCCAAGGAGGCCGGCCTGAAACTGGGGGACCTGATCGTTTCGGCCGGCGGGCGCGCCGTGCGCAGCAATGAGGAGTTGAGCGCCGCCATTGCGGCGGCGGGCGGCGCGCCGCTCAGCATCGTCTACCGGCGCGACGGGCAGGAACATACCACCGCGCTGACACCGGTGCAGGACGCCGCCACCGGCGCGTACCGGGCCGGTGTGTGGGTGCGGGATTCCAGCGCCGGCATCGGCACCATGACCTTTCTGGACCCGCTGCACGGCACGTTTGCCGGGCTGGGCCACGCCATCAGCGACAGCGACACCGGCGCCGACATTGCGCTGCTCTCGGGCGAGATCGTACCCGTCACCGTGACCGGCTGCATCAAGGGCACAGCCGGCAGCCCCGGCGAACTGCGGGGCGAGTTTTCCGCCGCGGCGGCCGGCAGCGTGCTGGCCAACGACGCCACCGGTGTGTACGGGCGCTACAGCGGGGCCATCGGCGGGCCGTACTGCGCCGTGGCCCAGCCGCAGCAGATCGCCCTGGGGGACGCCGAGATCTGGACGACGGTCTCGGGCCGGGAAGCCCGCCGCTATACCGTGCGCATCGAGCGCGTGAACATGACCAGCAGCGACCCCAACCGCAACCTGCTCATCAAGATCACCGACCCCGACCTGCTGGCCGCGTCGGGCGGCATCGTGCAGGGGATGAGCGGTTCCCCCATTGTGCAAAACGGCCGCCTGGTGGGGGCCGTGACCCATGTGCTGGTCAACGACCCCACGCGCGGGTACGGCATCTTTGCTTCCACCATGCTGCAGAAAGCGGATTCCGTCGCCCCCTGAAAAAATTGAAAGCCCTCTGCAGAGAGATTGCGTCCCCTTGCTGCGAATTGGAAACCAGCCGCTTCTGTCCCCAAGGCCGGAAACGGCGAAAAAGCGCGAGAGTTTGCCCGAAACAGAAAAAAAGCGCGAAGCCAAGGGAAACCGCGCACGATTCTGTCGAACGAAAATCGTATTTCTCTTCAAAAAAGGCGGAAATCCCTCTTGCAGCATATGGAAAATTATGGTAAAATTTCCATCGTAAACGAAAACCGACGAAGCAGCCCACACAGCCGGGCGGCGCAAAGCGCGCCGTAAGGGAACTGTTTCGCGCGAATGTCTGGAGGATATGACGATGGAAAAGATCAAGTTCGTGATGACCGATACAGGGGCGCAGGTCTCGGCGGCATGCCGCCAGGCGCTGGAAGCCAAGGGCGTTGCGGTGACCGTGTGCGAGAAAAACGGCGGCAAAGCGCTGGACACGCTGCTGGAAGTGCACCCGCAGGCCGTGCTGCTGGACGCCTTTATGCCGGACCTGGACGCCATCACGGTCAAGCAGCGCTACGAAGCCCAGAACACCAGCGGCACCCGCACGACCTTTTTTGTGACCGGCGCGTTCCAGAGCGAGGAGATCGAGCAGGAACTGCTCGACAACGGGTTTTCGTTTTTCTTCGTCAAGCCGTTCGACGAAAGCGTACTTGTCAACCGTGTGTTCAAGGCCGCGGGCGGCAGCAACCGGCCGCAGGCGGATTCGCTGGATTCCGACGAGTTGACGGTGACCGAGATTCTGCACCAGATCGGCGTGCCGGCGCACATTAAAGGGTACCAGTTCCTGCGCGACGCCATTTTGCTGACGACGGAGGACCACGGTTACATCAACGCCGTGACCAAGCGCCTGTACCCGGAGATCGCCAAGCGCAACGGCACCACGGCCAGCCGGGTGGAGCGCGCCATCCGCCATGCCATTGAAGTCGCCTGGGACCGCGGCGACGTCGACACGCTGAACAGCTATTTCGGCTATACCATCCACAACCTGCGCGGCAAACCCACCAACAGCGAGTTTATCGCCATGATCGCCGACAAGATCCGCCTGGACAAAAAACGCCGCGCCTGACTTGTACCAAACCGTTCCCCCCTGCCCCGGGCTGCCTGCACAGGCAGCCCGGGGCTTTTTGCCGCGCCGCCCGCCGGGCGATTGCAAAGAGCCCCGTTCGGTGGTATGATAAGGGCAGGACCAACGATTGTATTGAAGCAAAGGCAAGGTGACTACCATGGACCTGGCAACCTTACAACAGCAATGCCTGGCCTGCCGCCGCTGCGGCTTGTGCGAAACGCGCACGCATGTGGTGTTTGGGCAGGGCGTGCCGGACGCCGAAGTGATGTTTGTGGGCGAGGGCCCCGGCGCCAACGAGGACGCGCAGGGCCAGCCCTTTGTGGGGCGCAGCGGCCAGCTGCTGGACCATTACCTGGAAGCCGTGGACCTGGACCGCAAGACCAACGTGTACATTGCCAACGTGGTAAAATGCCGCCCGCCGCAAAACCGCGACCCCCTGCCTGAAGAAGCCGACGCCTGCCTGCCGTGGCTGCGCCAGCAGTTCCAGTTGCTGCGGCCCAAGATCGTCGTATGCCTGGGGCGCGTGGCCGCCCAGCAGCTGATCGCGCCGGGGTTTTCGGTCTCGCGCGATCACGGTAAGTTTTTTGACAAGCACGGCACACTGTTTATGGCCACCTACCACCCGGCGGCGCTGCTGCGGTCGCCGGCCAGCAAACCGGTGGCGTTTGGCGATTTTGTGGCCCTGCGCGAAAAGATCGCCCAGATGTGCGAGCATACCTATTGATTTTTTATAAAAGGAGTGGACCGCCATGCAGCCGGCATCTTTGGCATTGACACTGCCCATCCGGCGGCTGGCGGAATTTTTGCTGCGCCGCGGCAGCATCGACGCCCGGTTTACCGGGTTTGACCGCGCCAACGAGGGCGCGCGCCTGCACCGCAAACTGCAGCGCGCCGCCGTGCGGGAATTTCCCGATTACGCCGCCGAAGTCGCTTTGCGGCAGCGGTACGACTGCGACGGCGTCGCTTTCACGCTGGAGGGCCGGGCCGACGGCATCTATACCGCGCCCGACGGCGCTGTGACGGTGGATGAGATCAAGACGACGCTGCTGCCGCCCGAAGAGATCACCGGCACGCAGAGCCCCGAGCACTGGGCGCAGGCCAAGGTGTATGCCGCCATCTATGCCCGGCAGCAGGGCCTGGCGCGCGTGGCCGTGCGGCTGACCTATTACCAGGTCGACGAAGAACAGGCGTACTATTTTACCGAACCCTTTGACACCGAAACGCTGGACGCCTTTGTGCGGGAGCTGCTGGCGCAGTACGCCCCCTGGGCCAAACGCGCCGCGCAGTGGCGGCAGGCGCGCGTGGCCGCGCTGGAGGACCTGCCCTTCCCCTTTGCAAGCTACCGCGCGGGGCAGCGCGCCATGATCGGCGCGGTGTACAAGACCTGCCGCGAAGGCGGCCAACTGCTGTGCCAGGCGCCGACGGGCATCGGCAAGACGATGAGCGTGCTCTACCCTGCCCTGAAAGCGCTGGGCGAAGGCGGGCCGGTGTTTTACCTGACGGCCCGCGGCACCACCCGCGCCGCCGCCGAAAACGCTCTGGATGTGCTGCGCGGCAGTGCCCCGGCGCTGCCGCTGCGCAGCGTGACGCTGACAGCGCGGGATAAAATCTGCCTGCAGGACGTGCGCGAATGCACGCCGGAAGCCTGCCCCTACGCCGACGGCTACTACGACCGCATCAAGGACGCTTTGTGGCAGGCGCTGGACACCCCGGCGCTAACCCCCGACGTGTTGCAGGCGCTGGCGCGGCAGCACCGCGTCTGCCCGTTTGAGCTGGGGTTGGATTTGAGTTTGTGGTGCGATGTGGTGATCGGCGATTACAACTACCTGTTTGACCCCGTCGTGCATCTGGCGCGCTTTTTTGAGGGGCGCGGGGATTACCTGTTCCTCATTGACGAAGCGCACAACCTGCCGGGCCGCGCGCGCGACATGCACAGCACCGCGCTGCGCAAAAGCGCGTTTCTGGACGCCAAAAAGCGGCTGGGCAAAGGCAAAAGCAGCCTGAAAAACGCATTGCAAACCGTCAACGCGCTGTTTTTGAACTGGCGGCGCCGCTGCGAGGAAGCCGGCGGCGACGCCCGCTTTGGCAAGACTTTTTTTGAAGAGACCCGTGCCGAGGAACTGGACCGCGCCCTGACCCGCCTGTGCGAGCCACTGCAGCGCTGGCTGGACGAGCACCGCGCCCCCGGCGAGACGCACGACGCGCTGCTGCAGCTGTACTTTGATGTGCGCGCCTGGCTGCGCGTGGCCGACACCTTTGACGACCACTTTGTGTTGCAGGTCAGCACCCACGGCAGCGAGGTGCGCGCCGCCATGCTGTGCCTGGACCCCAGCGCCTTTTTGGCCCGCGATTTTGCCAAGGGGCGCGCGGCGGTGCTCTTCAGCGCCACGCTGACGCCGGCCGGGTATTACCGCGACCTGTGCGGCGTGCCCGACGCCCATGCCGTGGCACTGCGCAGCCCGTTCCCGCAAGGCAACCTGGGGCTGTGGTGCGCCGGGCAGGTAAGCACCCGCTACAAGGACCGCGCGGCCAGCGTGGCGCCGGTCAGCGACCTGATCGCCTGCCTGGCGGCGGGCAAAACCGGCAACTACCTGGTGTTTTTCCCCAGTTACAGCTACCTGCAAACGGTGTGGGAGGATTTTACCGCCCGTTACCCGGGCCTTGCCGCGCTGCGGCAGGAGACCGCCATGGACGAAACGCAGCGCGCGGCGTTTCTGGCGCGCTTTGCCCCCGGCAGCACCCAGACGCTGGTGGGCTTTGCAGTGCTGGGCGGCGTGTTTGGCGAGGGCGTGGACCTCGCCGGCGACCGGTTGATCGGCGTGGCGGTGGTCGGGCCGGGGCTGCCCCAGGTAGGCCCGCGCCAGGAACAGCTGCGCGAACACTTTGAGAAAACGCGCGGTTCCGGCTTTGACTATGCGTACCGCTTCCCCGGTATGAACAAAGTCTTGCAGGCCGCGGGGCGGGTGATCCGCACGCCGCAGGACAAAGGCGTGGTGCTGCTGATCGACGACCGCTTTACCGCACCCGAAAACCGCCGCCTGATGCCGCCGCACTGGGACCACCTGCGCACCGTGTACGACACGGAACGCTTCCGCGCGGAGTTGGCCGCTTTCTGGGCCGAATGACCGCTTTTGTCCCGCATGTACAACAACCGCCCTGCCGAAAGGCAGGGCGGTTTGCGTTGGTTGATACGCCACAAGCCCGGCTTGTGGGCGAGCCATAGCATAAGTGTTGATCGGGCAAAAAAAGAATTCCCTTTTGCTATCATGAGTGCAGATAAACCTGCCCCCAAATGACCGCCTGCCCCGTATATCCAGATGGCAGGAACCCCAGCGAAAAATCAGGCATTTCCACACTCTTGGAATTGTGGTAAAATGACAAGTACAGCGTGACGAACCGGAAATTTGCAGGAGTGCGTGATGAAAACCTTATACATGATCGGCGGCACTATGGGGGTTGGAAAAACGACCGTATGCCAGCAACTCAAACGAAATTTGCCGAATAGCGTATTTCTTGACGGAGATTGGTGCTGGGACGCCAGCCCCTTCCAGGTAACCGATGAAACCAAATCCATGGTGATCGACAACATCTGCTATTTGTTAAACAACTTTTTAAAATGTTCCGCCTATGAAAACATCATTTTCTGCTGGGTTATGCATGAGCAGAGCATTATCCATTCCATTCTTGAAAAGCTGGATACAAAGAATTGTGCCGTGAACTGCATCTCTCTTATTGCAAACGAGAAGAGCCTGCGGGACAGATTGTCAAACGATATTGCACGAGGGGTTCGCACTGCGGATGTCATGGAAAGAAGCGTTGCAAGAATCCCCCTCTATCAGGCGCTCGACACCGTTAAAATTGATACCAGCAAAAAAACGGTGGCCATGATTGTCGATGAAATCAAGCAGCTGTGATATTGACGACACCCTAAGCGGCGCCACATGCGGTTGGCGTCGCTTTTTGTGCGCATTTAGGCGCGGCGGGGATGTGGCCCCCTATGGGGCCGTTGTTTTTCCCCGTTCCCCGCAGGGGGGTTATGCTTCCGGTTCCTGCTTGCGCATACGCAGCAGGCTGCAGGGCATCAGCGGCGTCTCGCAGGGGATGGTGTAGCGCATCATGGGGTGCGGCGTGGCATCCACGCGCTGGCCGTCCTCGTTTTCGATCCAGGCCGGGGTCAGCGTGACGGTGGCGCCGTCGGGCTGCAGCACTTCCAGCGTGTCCCCCACCGCAAATTTGCCGCGCTGCGTGCAGTGGGCGACGCCGTCGGCCCAATCGTCGACGGTGCCGATGAAATCCCACCGGCGCACGTAGGTGTGGCTGGGGGTCTGCAGCGCCTGCTCTTTGCCAAAATAGAACCCCGGCGAATAGTGGCGGTGGCTGGTACGGTCCAGTTCCTCAATGACGTCGGGCGGCAGGCGGAAATCGTCGTTAAACGGGTCGCGCAGGTAGGTATCCAGCGCGCGGCGGTAGGCGCTGGTGACCGACGCGACATAGTAAAACGTCTTGGCGCGCCCCTCGATCTTGAGCGAATCGACACCCGCCTTGCAGATGAGATCCAGAAACGGCGCGGTGCACAGGTCGTTGGCATTGAGGATGTAGCTGCCGTTGTCCGGTGTTTCGCCGATCTCCATATACTGGCCGGGGCGGTGTTCCTCAACAAGGGCGTACTTCCAGCGGCAGGGCTGCGCGCACTCGCCGCGGTTGCCGCTGCGGCCCGTCATGTAGCTGGAAAGCAGGCACCGGCCCGAGACGCTCATGCACATGGCGCCGTGCACAAAGGCTTCCAGTTCCAGCTCGCGCGGGCAGTTGTCGCGGATCTGGGCGATCTCCATCAGCGGCAGTTCGCGCGCCAGCACCACGCGCTTGGCGCCCAGCTCATAGGCGGCGGTGGCGGCGGCATAGTTGGTGATGCCGGCCTGGGTGGAGAAATGCCGCTCGACATCAGGCGCATAGCGCTTGGCCAGCGCCAGCACGCCGAGGTCGGCAATGATGAACGCGTCGACGCCGGCCGCGGCGGCCTCCTGGATATACTGCGGCAATTTTTTGAGTTCCTCGTTCGTGGGCAGCGTGTTGAGCGTCAGGTAGACCTTTTTGCCCCGCGCGTGGGCGTAGATGCAGCCCTGCTGCAGTTCTTCCACCGTCAGGTTGACCGGCGCGGCGCGCATGCCGAACTCCGGCAGGGCGCAGTAGACAGCGTCGGCGCCGTACAGCACCGCGTATTTGAGCGTTTCCAGGCTGCCCGCGGGGGCCAGCAGTTCCGGCTGTTGCAGCATGTTTGTTCCCTCCTGCGAAAAGCCCGGCGCACGGGGTCCCGCGCGCCGGGTAAAATGGTTTTGGTGGATCAGTAGGCCCAGCCGGCGATCTCGACGTTGGCCTGGTGTTCGTCGGCCGTCTTGGCGTAGAAATACTGGCCTGCCACGTCGGTGTCGGGGTGGCCGGTGACGAAGAAGAAGTACCCTTCGTCGAGGTATTCCTGGTCGGGGTTTAGCGCCGCCTCAATGGCCGCGTACCCCGGGCAGGAGATCGGCCCCGCCGGCAGGCCGCTGATGCGGTAGGTGTCGTAGGCGGCAAGGACGTCCTCGGGGATGGCGCCCTGCTCCGGCCAGCCGAAGTACTCGGCCGTGGGCGAGTTCCAGAGGTAGTTGTTCTCGCTGTCCTGCATGATATAGCTGGAAGCGTTGGACTCGAGCTTATGCTCGGCCCACAGCGGGTCGTCGGATTCCAGACGGTTGTGGAAGCAGGCGCTGACGCGGGCATCCTCGGCCTCGAGGCCGGCTTCCTCCTGGATGAAGCTGGCCAGCTTGACGACGTCGTCGATGGACGTGCCCTTGGCGGCGATGGTATCGGCCAGGCCGGCGGTCTGCTTGTCAAACTCGGCGTAGAGCGTGTCGACGTAATAGTAGACGTCCTCGTCGGCGTAGACGTTGTACGTCTCGGGGAAGAGATAGCCCTCGCACTTCATCAGGCGGCCGTTGTCGGGGATGGCGGACCAGAAGCTGTACTGGCTGAAATCCGACCCGTCGGTGCCGTTGGCGCAGGCCAGGAAGGTATCGACGCTGTCCACCAGCCCGGCTTCCACAAAGATCTGCGCTACGCCGACGGCGGTGGTGCCTTCGGGGATGGTAACGTTCGTCGTGGGGCGGCGGACTTCCTGCGAGATGGTCTGGATGATGCTGTTATAGTCCATGCCGGGGCGCAGCGCGAACTCGCCGTACTGGATGCCGCTGGCCAGGCCGCTGAACTTGACGTACTGCTGGAACAGCCAGCCGTGCTCGACAATGCCGGCCTGCTCCAGCTGGTCGGCGATGACGGCGACGGAGGAGCCCTGCTCGATCTCGACGGTCTGCTCCTCGCCCAGCGTGGCGGCGCCGTCGATCTCCTGGTACAGCTGCAGGACCTGGAAGCCGCCGAACGCCACCAGCGCCGCGAACAGCAGCAGGATCAGGCAGCCAAACGGGAAACGGCGGCGGGGTTCTTCGTCCTCGTCGTCGTATTCTTCCTCCCGCACGGGCTTGGCGCGGGTCTTTTTGGGCGGTTTCTTTTTTTCTTCCTTGCCCTTCTGGGGCGCAGCGGGCTGCTGCGCGGGCTTTTGGGGCTGTTGGGCGGCAGCAGGCTGCGCCTGCGGCATCTGGTTGGTGTCGCTGCCGTCGTTACGGTTGATCCTCATGCAAAAAACTCCTTATGATTCCTGTACAATTTGTTCCACACCCTGGTTTGGGTCTGCCTGCGCCGCTTACAACAGCATCCGAAAATAGACGTCCGTGACCGGGAAAGGCTCTTGCAAAAACGCGATCATACCGCAGCTGCAGCGCCGCCCGGCCCCTTGGTAGAGGGTCTGGTTTTCGGCCAGCAGTACGCGCGCGTGCTGCGCGCCGGTTTTTTCGCGCGCAGCCTGCAGCAGCGCGTCGGCGGCTGCGTCGTTGTCGGCCTGCAGTTCCAAAAACTGCAGCTCGTCGTCCCGGAGCAAATACAACCCATACCCGCGCCGGCTGGAAACTACGGTCAGCCCGCGGCGGTACAGCTGGGTCATCACTTCGTTCATGGCGGCTTCGGGCAGGGCGATCTGCCCCGGCTGGCTGCGCGCGCGGCGTTCCATCCACTGGCGCGCCGTCAGGCCGTCAAACTCCGCCTGGGCCAGCACGTTGGGGCGCACCGGCATCGCCAGCACCCGCGTGGGCAGCAGGTTCTGGAACCCCAGCGTTTCCATGGCCCGGGCCTGCTGCGCGTCGTGGGGGGCAGCCACGGCAAACGTGACGCCGCTTTGGGCAAACGCACGCAGGCAACCGCCCAGCAGGCGCGGCAGCAGCGTTTGCAGCGGCACGCCGTCGGCGGCCGCCGCCCCGCAAAACCACACGCCCCGGTGCTGCCTGTACTGCGCCGGCACCGCGGCCAGCATGGCCTGCACCGGCGCTTCCCCTGCCTGCACCAGCAGCGTGTGGTCCAACCCGGCCACGTTTTGCAGCCAGCCGGCTGCATCGGCCCGGCTGCCGCCGTACCGTGCGCAGCGCAGTTCCACCAGCGCCGGCAGGTCTTTCGCCGTCGCCATGCGCAGCATGGGCATCTCCCCTTTCCGCTCCCCACATTTTACAGGATGTCCTGCAAATACGCAAGTATTTCGTCGTTAATCTGTTCCACCGCGCGCATCGTTTTGCCCTGCGGGCCGTCCGCCGTGCAGTCGATGCGCTTCCAGCCCAACGCTTTGGCGCAGTACTCGGCCGCCGCGCGGCTGCGCGCAAGGTAGTCGAGGTCTTTTTCCTGGATATCTTTTTTGCTGTCGTCGCCGTGGTAGCGCGCCGCCAGCAGCCGCTGCGAGACTTCCGGGTCCACCGCCAGGTAGACGACGGCGTCCGGCGCGGGGATGCCGATCTTGTGATACTCAAAATCGAACAGCCAGTTCAAAAAGCCGTCCCACTGTGCCGGCGGCAGCTTGGAACACTGGTGCACGGCGTTGGACGTCGTGTACCGGTCCGAGAGGACCAGCCCGCCGGCGTGGTAAAACGCGCCCCAGTCGGTTTTGTAGCTGGCGTAGCGGTCCACCGCGTAAAAGCTGGACGCCGCGTAGGCGTTGACGTCGTCCGGTTTTTGGCCAAACGCGCCGGCCAGGTACAGTTTGACGAGCGCCGAGGACTCGCTGGCATAGTTGGGGAAGGTAATCTGCCGCAGGTCCACCCCGCGCGCCGCCAGTTTTTGCGCTGTCAGCGCGGTCTGGGTGCCTTTGCCGGAACCGTCCAGCCCTTCAAAAATCATCAGCTTACCCACGGTGCTGCGCCTCCTGTTTGAGGGCTGCGTATTTTTCGCGCACCTGCGCCTGGCGGCCGCAGCACATGCGGCCTTCGGGGCAGGGGCCGGTCAGGCAGCGCGGCCCGGCCGCCGCAAAGATATGCGGGGCCAGCGGCAGCACCAGGCGCAGCATCTCGTCGGCCACGGCGCGGATCTCCCACTGGGCGCGCTCGCAGCAGCGCAGGTTGAAGAAGTTGATGAGGCTGCGGCAGTTCATCGTCAGCACCATCTTGGTTTCGCAGGCGTTGGGCAATACAAAACGCGCGTCCTCGTTGGCCTGCTTGGACGCTTTGGCCCGGGCGGCTTTTTCGTCCAGCCCCTCGGCCATCAGGCGGGCGGTGTGCGCGTCCTCCAGGCTTTTGACAAGTTCCAGGTAGCGGCGTGCGTCGTCGTTCATCGCGTCGAGGAACTGCGCTTTCGCCGCGGGGATGGCCGCGATCTCGGGCGGGACGACATAGCGGAAATCCTCCAAACGCACATAGCGCTGGCTCTGCACGCTGAAACTGGCGATGCGGTGGCGCGTCACCTGCGCCAGAAACGTGCGGGAGACCCCCTCAATGCCAAAGGTAAAGCTGGCGTGCTCGATGGGGCTGGCGTGGCCGACGTCGGACAGGCGCTGCAAAAACGCCGCCGTCTTTTCGGGCGTCAGGCCGTCAAGCAGCGTGGCGATGTGCGCGTCCGAGTAGCAGAGCTTGGCCGCCGCCGCGATGGTTTTTTCCGGCTCTGCGGTGTGGGAGATCAGTTGGACCAGCATACAAAGTGCCCTCCTTTTTTATTCCGAGAGTTTTTTCAGCGGCGCATAGTTCGCCATCGTCTTTTTGACGCCGACGCGGTCGAACTGGATCTCGACGATGCAGTCCCCCGCCACCGGCGTGGCTTTGAGCACAGTGCCGCGGCCGAACACGCGGTGTTCGACGACGTCGCCCGGCGCATACTGCGCCCCCTGTTTTTTGGGCGCAGTGTTCTGCATACCGGCCAGCGTCGAGGTGCCGGCCCCGGCCGGCGTGGCCGGCGCGCCGCTGTGGTGCGACGCCCGGCTGCCGTACCCGGCGCCAAACCCGCCGCTTTGCGCCATATGGCGGCCGCCGTCATAGCGCGGGCTTTCGTGCCCGCCGCTGGCGTACCCAGCGCCGAAGCCGCCGCGCGGCCGGGCGTTGTACTCGCTGTTGAGGTACCCGCGCGACGCGCCGGAATACCCGCTGCGCCCGCCGGGCACGTTGTGGCTGTAGCTGCCGTACCCGGCGCCAAAACCGCCCGACGCCCAGGCCAGTTCCTCGCTTTGGGTCTCGTCCAGGTGTTCGGGGCCGATCTCATCGAGGAAGCAGGACGGCGGGTTGCGGCGCGTCTGGCCAAAAATCAGCCGGCTGCGCGAACTGGAAAGGTACAGTTCCTTTTTGGCGCGGGTGATGGCGACGTAGCAAAGGCGGCGTTCTTCCTCCATATCGTCCTGCGCGTAGCGCGCCATATCACCGGGGAAGATGCCGTCCTCCATACCGACGACGAAGACGTACGGGAACTCCAGCCCTTTGGCGGAGTGGATGGTCATCATCGTGACGCTGTCGGCGTCCTGGTCGTAGCTGTCGAGGTCCGAGATGAGGGCAACTTCCTCCAAAAAGCCGGAGAGCGTTGCGTCCTCGCCGTTCTGGTCGGCGTAGGTCTTGACCGAACTGACGAGCTGGCCCAGGTTCTCAAGCCGGGCCTCGCCCTCCTCTTTCTGGGCTTTGAGCATCGCCTCATACCCGGTCTTGCGGATGACCTCGCCGGCAAACTCGTCCAGCGGCAGCGTGACCGAAAGGTCGCACAGTTCGCGGTAGAGTTCGTAGAATTTTTCCAGCGGAGCGGCGGCGCGGCCCAGTTCGGGGTAGTCGCGCGCGTCGGCAATAATTTGCAACATCGGCACGCCGGCCGCCGCGGCCAGCTCGCCGACTTTTTCGATGGTGGATGCGCCGATCTTGCGCGCCGGCTCGTTGATGATGCGGCGCAGGCGCACGTCGTCGCGCGGGTTGACGATGACCGCCAGGTAGGAGTTGATGTCCTTGACTTCCTTGCGGTCAAAGAAGCGCTGGCCGCCGACGATGCGGTACGGGATGCCGGCGCGGGCGAAATAGGTTTCGATGGGGTTGGACTGCGCGTTCATGCGGTAGAGCACCGCGTGGTCCCGCAGGTGCGCGCCGTCGCGCAGGTGTTCGCCGATGATATCGGCAATATGGCTGGCTTCGTCCTGCTCGCTGGCGGCGGTGTAGTGATGTACCTTGGCGCCGTCGCCGTTTTGGGTCCACAGCGTCTTGCCCTTGCGGCCGGCGTTGTTCTTGATGACGCGGTTGGCGGCATCGAGGATGTTGGAGGTGGAGCGGTAGTTCTGCTCCAGCCGGATGGTGCGCGCGCCGGTGAACACCTGCTCAAAGTTGAGGATGTTCTCGATGGTGGCGCCGCGGAACTTGTAGATGGACTGGTCGTCGTCGCCCACAACGCAGACGTTGTTGGTGCCGCCCGCCAGCAGCCGCACCAGGTGGAACTGGGCGACGCTGGTGTCCTGGTATTCGTCGACGACGACGTAGCGGAACTTGTTCTGGTAGTAGCTGCGCGCTTCCTCGTCCGTTTGCAGCAGGCGCACGGTGTGGAAGATCAGGTCGTCGAAATCCATCGCGCCGGCGGTGCGCAGCCGCCCGGCATAGGCGGTGTAAATTTTGGAGATCAGCGCCGCCTTGGTGTCGCGCGGGGCTTCGGCGGCGACTTCCTCGGCCGTGATGAGTTTGTCTTTAAACGCGCTGATCTGCGCGATGGCGGACTTGACGGGCAGGAACTTGTCGTCGATCATCAGGTCTTTGTAGATCTGCTTGATAACGCGCTGCTGGTCGTCGGCGTCGTAGATCGTAAAGCTTTTGGGGAAGCCGATGCGCTCGGCATCGCGGCGCAAAATGCGCACGCAGGCCGAGTGGAAGGTCGAGGCATGGACGTCGCCGCCCACCGTCTCGCCCAGCATGGCTCGCAGGCGGTCTTTGAGTTCCCCGGCCGCCTTGTTGGTAAAGGTGATGGCCAGCACGTTCCACGGGCGCGCCGGGCGCACGGCCAGGCGCTGCGCTTCCCGCGCAAGGTCGCGCCCGCTTTCCAGCGCGGCGCGCAGGTCGGCCACATCCTGCGCCGTGACGGGCGCGGGCAGTTCGGCGCTGCCGTGCGCGCTGCCAAAGCGGATGATGTTGGCGATTCGGTTGACAAGCACCGTCGTCTTGCCGGAACCCGCGCCGGCCAAAATCAGCAGCGGGCCCTCGGTGGTAAAGACCGCCTGTTTTTGCGCGGGGTTCAGGCGGGAGAATTTGCTTTCGATATATTGGTCGCGCAAAGCGCGGAATTCTTGGGTCAGGTCAGGCATGGCAGGGTTCCTTTACTATCGTGTTTTGCGGCTCACTCGCCGGCAAAGGGGTCGCGGATATTCTGGATGGTCTTTTTCCAGGCTTTGGGCGTGGCGTCGCGGAAACCGGCGGTCAGGTATTTGCCTTCGCTCAGGCTGATGGCGGTACCGCGGGCGACGCAGTTGACGGGGTCGGGCGCAATGGCGACATCGACGTGCAGTTCCCCGGCCAGGTAGCTGGCCAGGCCGCGCAGCAGCGAGCCGCCGCCCGTCAGCAGCACACCGGTGGAGGAGATATCGGCCGCCAGTTCCGGCGGGGTGCTCTCGAGCACTTCGCGCGCTGCGGCCACAATACGGGACGCCAGCTGCTGCACCGGCACATACAAATCCCGCGTGTAGATGCGCTGCCGGGCCGGCAGGTTGGTCTGCCAGGAATGCCCGCGCGCTTCCATCACGCCCTCAAACTCGCTTTTGGTGCAGCAGGCCACCTGTTTTTTGAGCGCTTCGGCCGTCAGCGGGCCGATGGCCAGCTGGAATTTTTCCTGCACGTACTGGGCGATGGCGCGGTCAAACGCGTTGCCGGCCACCGGCACGCTGGCCGCGCGCACCCGCCCGCCCATGCTGATGACGGCGATATCGGTAGAGCCGCCGCCGATGTCCACGACCATGCAGCCGTGCGGCTGGCGGATGGGCAGCCCCGCACCCAGCGCGGCGGCCACCGGTTCATCTACCAGAAAAACCTGCCGCGCCCCCGCCGCCATAACCGATTCGACGACGGCGTCGGCCTCGATGCCGGTGATGGCCGCCGGCACGCAGACCGCGACACGCGGCTTAAGGAGACGCGAGCGGCAGACTTCGTTGACAAAGCGCACGATCAGTTCGTTGGTCATGCGGTGGTCCTGGATGACACCGTCCTTGAGCGGGCGCACAAGGTCGATATGCGCCGGGGCGCGCCCCACCATGCGCAATGCTTCGTCCCCCACCGCCACGATGGTATCGCTGCGGGTGTCCACCGCGCCGATGGCCGGCTGGTGGAAAATAACGCCCTGTTTTTCGGTGGCAATGATGATGGAGGTCGTCCCCAGGTCGATGCCGATGTCCTGTTGTTTCATGTGTGTTTCTCCGTAGCGATGCGTTGTTGCCTGGGCAGTTCTTCCACCGCCGCGATGGCGGCAGCCGTCACATCGACCGCGCCGGCCTGCAACAGCGCCAGCGCGCAGGCCGAAGCCGTGGCCCCGGTGGTGATGATATCGTCGACGAGCAGCACCCGCTTGCCGCCAAGGTCCATGCCGGGGCGGCAGGCGTAGGCGCGTTTGGCGTTTTGCATGCGCCCGGTGCGGCCCAGCTGCTTTTGGGCGGCGACGCGCCGGGTGCGCAATGCCTGCACAACCGGCGTCCCCAGTAGTATGCCCAGGCGGCGGGCCAGCAGCAGCGGCAGACCGGGCACGCCCGGCCAGGCCTGATGCGGCGGCACCGGCACGATGCAGTGATACAAAGGGATGCCTGTTGGCAGGGTCGTTTGCGGGCGCCCGCCGGGGTGTGACGCCGGCAGCGCGCCCCAGATGCGCACCGCCATGCGGTCGGCGAGTTCCCGCGCATACCAGGGGTGCGCGCCGCGCTTGCACAGCAGGATGGCGCGCCGGACTGCGCCGGTATAGTAGTAGGCCGCCGACGCGCTGCTGAGCGCGTAAAACGCGTGCTCGGTCGCCGGCAGACGCGGCGGCTGATGCGCCAGGCGCTGTTCTTCGGCCGCGCAGGCCGGGCACAGTGCGCCCTCGCGGGCGTCAGGGCCCAGCAACGCGTCGCAGAACGGGCAGCGCCGCGGGTACAAAAGCGCCAGCAGCCGCCCCGGTTCCCACGCGGGCCGGCGCAGCGCGCTCACGGGGCGGGGCTGGCAGAAGGCGCAGCCTGTGCCAGCAGGTAGCGCAGCCCGCTGTAGCGCATGTTCTGGCGCACGTTGCGCACCATCGTCTCGACGGTGCGGGTGCTGCCCGCCAGGATGCACAGCCTGCGCGCGCGGGTGACGCCGGTATACAAAAGGTTGCGGTAGCAAAGGCGTGCCGGCACGTCGGCCACCGGCACAATGACGGCCGGGAACTCCGACCCCTGGCTTTTGTGCACGGTGACGGCGTAGGCCGGTTCCAGTTCATGGAGCTGGTCGGCCGAGTAGACGTACTTGCGGTCGTCCATCATCACGGTGACCGAGCGCGCGTCGCGGTCGACGGCCGTGATGACGCCCAGGTCGCCGTTGTACGCGCCGACGCCGGCTTCGGCCCCGGCGCGCTCAAACGTGATATCGTAGTCGTTTTTGATCTGCATGACTTTGTCGCCCAGGCGCAGGATCTTGCCGCCGTTCTCGCCGCCCAGCTGCGGTTTGCCGGGCTCCGGCGGGTTGAGCAGCGCCTGCAGCCGGGCGTTGAGTTCCACGCTGCCGGTGGGTCCCACTTTGGTGGGGCACAGGACCTGGATATCGCGCACCGGGTCGAGACCGTAAGCCTTGGGCAGCCGCGTGGCGACAAGGTCGCACACCAGCCGCTGGCAGGCCAGGCCGACCGATTCGATCTGGAAAAAGTCGTCCTGCGCGCCGCCTTTTTGCGGCATCTGCCCCTGCACGATACGGTGGGCGTTCTGCACGATCAGGCTTTGCTGCGCCTGGCGGAAAATCTCGGTCAGGCGCACGGTGGGCACAACGCCGGCGCGCAAAATCTCGCCCAAAATGTTGCCGGGCCCGACGCTGGGCAGCTGGTCGGCGTCGCCGACCATGATGATGCGGCAGTGCGGGCGCGCTGCAGCCAACAGCGCCTGGAACAGCTTGACGTCCACCATGCTCATCTCGTCCAGAATGATGACGTCGTATTTGAGCAGGTTTTTCTCGTTATGGATGAACCGCACCGCGCCGGTGGTGTAATCGACCTCCAGCAGCCGGTGGATGGTGGAAGCGTTATGCCCGGTCAACTCGCTCAACCGCTTGGCGGCGCGGCCCGTCGGCGCACAGAGCGCCACGCGGTCGTACAGCGCTTCGTACAGACTCAAGATGGCGTTCACCGTTGTCGTTTTGCCGGTGCCGGGGCCGCCGGTGAGCACCATGACGCGGCTGGAGAGCGCCAGACGGATGGCTTCTTTTTGCAGCGGCGCATAGGCGAACCCCTGGGTGATCTCCAGCGCGCGGATATCGCTTTCCAGCGTGCGCGGCGCTTCGGTGGGGAACGTCGAAAGCTCGCCCAGGCGGGCGGCGATATCTTCCTCGGCCGCAAGCAGGTCGGGCAGGTAGATATACTCGGTATCTGCAAAAGTGCGCGCGCGCAGCTCGCCGGTTTGCAGCTGTTCCTGCAGGCCGTGCTCAATGGCGTCCGGTTCCACGCGCAAAAACCGCGCCGTGCTGGCCAGCAGCTTGGCGCGCGGCAAGCAGGTGTGGCCGTTGCCGGCGTTGTGGCGCAGCGCATACAACAGCCCGGCCGCCACCCGCAGCCGGCTGCCGGACTCAAACTGCAACGCGGCGGCGATGCCGTCCACCTGACCGAATTTGAGTTGCAGCGGCTCGCCGCAGAGCAGGTATGGGTTCTGGGTCAGCGCTTCGACGGTGTGCGGGCCGAACGCACGGTAGGCCGTGACGGCGTTTTGCGCCGAAAGCCCAAACTGCGCGAACCAGGCCACAACCTCCCGCACGCCGTACATACGGTGAAACTCCCGCGAGATGGCGGCGGCCTTTTCCTCGGTGATGCCCTTGATGGCGCAGAGTTTCTGCGGCGTCTCGCCAATGACGGTGAGCGCATCCTCGCCAAACAGTTTGACGATCTTTTTGGCGGTGGCAGGCCCGATGTAGGGCAGCACGCCGCTGGAAAGGTAGCTCAAAAGGCCGCTTTCGTCCTGCGGCAGGCTGGCCTCGCAGGATTCTGCGCGGAACTGCTCGCCGTAGCTGGGGTGGGTGACCATGCGGCCGTACACCGTGACATGCATGCCGTTGTCGATACCGCCGACGTTGCCGGCCACGACGACGTCCTGCCCGCCGGCGTCCACTTCAAACACGGCGTAGCCGGTCTCGGCGTTTTCGTAGATGGTATGTTCGACGACGCCTTCCAGCTTTTGCAGTTGCCGGGTAGTGCTTTCCATGCCACGCCCCCTTTCCGGCACACTTCCACAATATTACCCTTTATTATACCCCAACGCCCCCGGTTTGGCAAATCAAAAAAGCGCAGGGGCTTTGCCCTGCGCTTTTGTTGGTATTGCGGAACGGCGTGTTACGCCAGCGCGGCTTTCAGCGCGTCGACGCGGTCGGTGTTTTCCCAACGCACGCCCAGTTCCTCGCGCCCCATGTGGCCGTAGGCAGCCAGCGGGCGGTAGATGGGCTTGCGCAGGTCCAGATCGCGGATGATGGCCGCCGGGCGCAGGTCAAAGACTTTTTCGACCGCCGCCTCAATTTTATCGTCGGCCACCGTGCCGGTGCCATAGGTGTTGACCAGGATGGAGACCGGCTTGGCCACGCCGATGGCGTAGGCCAGCTGGACTTCGCACTGGCGGGCCAGGCCGGCAGCCACGATGTTTTTGGCCACCCAGCGCGCCGCATACGCGGCCGAGCGGTCGACCTTGCTGGGGTCCTTGCCGCTGAACGCGCCGCCGCCGTGGCGCGCATAGCCGCCGTAGGTATCGACGATGATCTTGCGGCCGGTCAGGCCGGTGTCGCCCTGGGGGCCGCCCACGACAAAACGTCCGGTGGGGTTGATGTAGTATTTGGTGTGCCCGTCCATCATCTCGGCGGGGATGACATGGGCGATGACCTCGCGCTTGATATCAGCGTGCAGCTGCTCCTGCGAAACTTCGGGGCTGTGCTGGCTGGAGATGACGACGGCGTCGACGCGCACCGGCTTGCCGTCCTCGTACTCCACCGTGACCTGGCTCTTGCCGTCCGGGCGCAGGTAGGGCAGCAGGCCGCTTTTGCGCACTTCGGTCAGGCGCTTGGCCAGCTTGTGGGCCAGGCTGATGGGCAGCGGCATCAGTTCAGGGGTCTCGTCACAGGCGAAACCGAACATCATGCCCTGGTCGCCGGCGCCGGCGACCTCGTCGTTGGTGCCCAGCGCGATATCGGGGCTTTGGCCGTCGATGTTGGAGATGACGCCGCAGGTATCGCAGTCAAAGCCGTACTTGGCGCGGTCATAGCCGATGGAACGGATGACCTGACGGGCGATGCCGGGGATATCGACGTAGCAGGTGGTGGTGATCTCGCCCATGATATGGACAAGGCCGGTGGAGCAGGCGGTCTCGCAGGCGACGCGGGCGCCGGGGTCCTGCGCAAGAATGGCGTCGAGGATGGCGTCGGAAATCTGGTCGCAGATTTTATCGGGATGCCCCTCGGTGACGGATTCGGACGTGAAAAGAACTTTGGACATACAAAAACCTCCCTTATGTCTCATAAGCAGAAGTTGCAACCGGTGAGAACAAAAAGCGCGCAGCCAAAAGACTGCGCGCCAAAGGCTTATCTTTCGGTTCCCCGCAGGATTTGGCACCTTACATTTCCATGCAGGTTGTCGGGCTTCTCAGGGCCTGTTCCCTCAGCCGCTCTTGATAAGTTGCTATTCTGTTGTAACGCCGGCAATTATAGCAAAAAAACGCGAAACCGTCAAGGGGCCGTCCCAAAAAAGTCTAAAGCGCCCCGGCCGCTCAACGCCGGCCGTGCAGGATGGGCGACAGCGGTTTGTAGATGAGGAAGCACAGCACTGCGTCGATAGCCCCTTTGAACAGCGTGAACGGCAGGTTGAACACGACCAGGCAGGCCAGCAGGCCGTCGATATCGGGGTTGAGGGCCTGGTAGGCTTCCAAAATCAGGTCCATGCCGCCGAACATAGCTGCATACACCGGGTAGGACAGAAAATAGTTGATGGGTACGCTGGCCACCGCCATAGCCACCGCGCCGGCCAGCGAAGCGAGCGCCGCTGCCTTGCGGGTCTTGTGGTGTTGGTAAATCCACCCGGCCACGCCCACGAACACCGCGCCCATCAGGAAATTGCACACCTCGCCGATGCCGCCGGTGGAGCCGTGGAAGATGGCCGCCAGCACGTTTTTGAGCAGGCAGACCAGGATGCCGTACACCGGCCCCAGGCTGAAGGACGCCAGCAGTGCCGGCAGTTCCGACACGTCCATCTTGACGAACGAGGGGATCAGCATCGGCAGCGGGAAATCCAGCATCATCAATACGCAGCCAACGGCCGACAGCATGGCGGTCACGGTGAGCTTGCGCACGCGGTCATGTGTTTGGGTCATACAAATTACCTCCCGATTTGAGAAAGATTTTCTGCGAAAGCCGGTTTACCTGTGATAAAACCGCGGGAGACTGCCTGCGCCCTGCTGCCGGCAAACAAAAACGCCCTGCCGCCGCAAAACTGCGGCAACAGGGCGCAAAAAAGCATGGCAAACAGCTTTCCGTTTCTTTCATCCGGACTATACCGTCGGCCCCGGACTTGCACCGGGTCAGCGGCTGCCCAAGCAGCCGGTCGCGGGCTTGCGGCACATTGGCCGCTTACCGCCGGTGGGGAATTGCACCCCGCCCTGAAACAGACTTTCTACCCCCACAGTATAGCACAGGTTTTACAAAATGCAAGGGGTATGGTATGATAAAGCCACCAACTTTTTTTGCAGGGAGGTGCGCCCCATGGAAGCGTTGTCCTTTGGCCTGGCGCTGCAATTTTTGCCCGCTGTACTGCTGGCGCTGGCCGCCCTGGCCGTGCCGGAGTTATACGTGCGGCTCATCCGCCGCATGCTGGACGGCCTGCGCCCCCACCTGGCCGAGTGGCTGTATATTTTGCTGGACAGCTACGTGCGCCCCACGGCGCAGATTTTGCGGGTGCTACTGTTGTACCTGGCGCTGGCCATGGCGCCGTTTGTGGCGCAGCACGCGCTGCTGATGCGCGTGCTGGGCACGCTGCGCGACCTGCTGGTGACGTTTTTTGTCGGCCTGGGCGCCTGGCGTGCCGCGCCGATCAGCCGCCTGCTGTTGAGCAGCGCGCAAAACAAGCTGGACCTGCAGACCAACCAGACGATGGCCCGCTTTTTTGAGAATATCTTCCGCGCGCTGGTGGCAGCTTTTACCGGCATTGCGCTGCTGGATCGCCTGGGCGTGCCGGTGGCCGGGCTGCTAACCGGCGCCGGCGTGGCCGGGTTGGCGATCTCGCTGGCGGCGCAGTCGACGCTGTCCAACCTGATTGCCGGCATTACGCTGGTATTGGAACACCCGTTCGGCATTGGGGATTATATCGTGCTGGGCACGTCGGAAGGCACGGTCGAGGATATCTCCTTCCGCTCCACGCGCATCCGCACCGCCGACAACGTAACTGTGACCATCGAGAACTCCAAGGTCTGCGCCGAATCCATCCAGAACTGCAACCAGCGCAACAGCCGGCTGTGGCAGTTCACGCTGGGGCTGACCTACAGCAGCACGCCCGGCCAGCTGGAAACCGTGTGCAAAGACCTGACCGAATTTCTGCAGGCCCAGCCCACCGTGACCGGTGCTGTGACGGTGACCGTAGACCGGTTTAACGAGTACAGCATCGACCTGCTGGCGCGCGTCTACCTGACGACAGTGCCTTACGGGGATTACCTGCGCGAAAAAAGCCGCCTGAACCTGGAGATCATGCAGCTGGTAGCCCGCGACGGGTGCAGCTTTGCTTTCCCCACCACGACGGTGGACTTGCCGCAGCCCCCGGCCCCCTGACGCCGCCGCATAAGACCGCACAAATACAGCACAGCGCCCCGGCGTTTGCCGGGGCGCTGTTATTTTTCGTAATCGTTTTTCGCGGCCAGCCCCTCGCGGTGGCAGATGACCAGCATTGTGTCGCTGCCGCCCGGCGTGGTGACGACGAACTCAAAGTTATACACGGTATCCAGCCGGTATTGCAGGCTGCCGTCCGGCAGTTCGGTCAGTATGTAATCGAGATCGACCTGCGGCATCATTTTGTCGTAGTAGAGGTAGAGTTCGGCGATGTTCTCGGCGAAGCGCAGTTCGACGTCCTCCGCCTGGACGCCGTGCAGCGTCACGACGGGCACACCCTCGACTTCCAGCGCCGGGCGTTCCTGCCAGGTTTCGTCTGCGTCGCGGCTCCGCACATAGGGCACCGGCTCCTCGCTAAGCAGCGTGCAGTTGCTCAGCTCCATCTCCACGCCGGTGGCCGGCAGGGTCTGCTGCCATACGGGCGTTGTATCCACCGGCTGCGCGCACCCGGCCAGCAACAGCAGGCCCAGCGGCAGGCAAAAACAGGTCGGTCTCATACAAAAGGTCTCCTAACGGTAGGGGTCGTAGGGCGGGCGGGGAAATTCTTCCCCCAGGCCGAGCGTGCGCGGGCACAGGCCGGTCTCGGCCGCCACAAAGCCCATCAGCATGCCTAAGTGCAGGTGCAAATGGCGGTATTGGGACAAGATCAGCGTAAAGCGCGTCCACTCGCAGTGGTCCGGCCGCTGCAGCAGGTCCTCGTCGTGCAGCGAGGTCAGGTACAGCGACAGCTTGGCCTTGATGGTGTAAAAATAGGCGTCGATTTGCGCGCGGTCCAGCACCTCGGCCGGGTAGATGCTGAGTTCGTCCAGGCCGGGGGTGTGGATGGGCGGTTCGACGAAGTCGTTGGCGCGCGGGTTGATGAACCACTGGTCCAGCATGTGCAGCATGTGGTAGACGTGCTGCCACAGCGGCGAACCGCTGTATGGTTTTTCCCACAGTTCATCCGGGATGCAGTCCATGACGTTCTGGGTGTCCCACAGCGCGCGCACCGTCATCTCGGCAATGACGGCATGGTAGGATGTTTCCCGCACGGCGCCGCCCCCTCCCCTGTTTGGTGTGGGGCCGCGTCGCCGCTGCGCCCCGGGGAGAGTATGCCCCGGAACGCGGCGGGTTATTCGGCCACCAGCAGGGTGGGCAGCGTTTTTTCGCTGTACTGGCTGGAGATCATGGGGCTGAGCGATACGCGGGAATATACGCCCTGCGCCACGCCGTCGTAGACGTACACACCGGTGAGGTTGTAGTAGCGGTTTTTGCCAAACGTACCGTCGGGGCCGATGCCGTAGTTTTCGGTCACGTAGGGGCGGCAGAACGCCTGCAGCAGATACCCGGTGCGCGGCGTAGCACGCACGATGGCTTCCCATTCGGCCTGGGTGCTCTCGACACCGGCATGCACCCCGCGCGACGCGTAGGAATCCAGCGGTTTTAAGATCCAGTCGTCCTTGTGCGCCAGCACGCGCGGGATATCGCTTTCTGCAAACGTCTTGGTCAGCGGCACATGGGCCTGTACAAAGGCCTGTTCTTCCGGCGTGAGCAGAGCCCGGGTCTGTGGCTCGTGCAAAATGCGAAAAATTGTCTTGTTGTGCACAAGCTGGGTGTGGAAATCCCCCACCAGCAGCACGGCGTCATCACGCACGGCGGCCAGCAGTGCCGCGCAGGCGTCGTAGCGCTCCAAAATATCGCTGGTGACGGCGCGGCGGTAGATGGCGTCGATCTTATGCCCGGCCGGGCCGTACAGCGCTTTGGCCGCGGCGTCGTACCGCAGGCTGCGAATATCGCAGACTTCGGCCTGCACGCCGTTTTGCACAAAGTGCTGGCGGAACACCTCGAACTCATTGACGGTGCCGCAGTCCAGAAAATCCACAATGGCCACATACGGCGGCTGCTGCGTACCGCGCACGCGGGCGTACAGGGCGCACAGCGTTTGCACCCAGCTGTCGAACAGTTCGCAGGTGCGGGTGGTATGGGCGGCACACAGCTGGCGGTACACGGTGGAACGCTGCTGCGCCAGGTTGAGTTCGCGGTCCTCATTCATGGCGCTGGTGCCGTCGGTGTTGAACTCACAGTACTGGTAGGCACCGGTTTCCTCGTTATAGAAGAAATCGATGCGCGCCATCGGCAGCAGCGCGCGCGACGGGTCGGCGCGCAGGATCAGTTCTTCGGTCACTGCGTCGAACCCGAACAGCGCGCGGTACGCTGCATCGCGGTAATACGCCCGCATAGCCTTGCCCAAAATGCCGTACAGCACGCGGATATCGGCCGCAAACTGTGCAAAGACGGACTCCGGCAGGAGTTTGGGCATATAACAGGTGCGCACATACTCGCCGTGGTGGATGGCGGTGGACGCTTTCATATACGCCGTGATGGCGTCAAATTCCTGCCGGGTGCGCGGCAGGTCGGCGGCAGCTGCCGCCAGATATGCCCTGTGCAGGGCCTGCATCTTGTTCATAAACCGGTTTCCTGTTCCCATATCGTTTTGCGCCCGGCGGCCAGCGCGGCAAACGGCGCCAAAAGGGCGCGGTCCTCGGGCGAAGAAATGCGGCTGCGCGCCTGCAGCAGCAGCCAGGCCAGTTCCTGGGCGACGGGGCGGCCGTAGACCCAGGCATTGTACCCGTCGTGGCAGACCGCCAGCTTGGCGTTGGCGATATCCACCGTGCCCAGGCCCGCATAGTGGCGCAGCACATTTTGCAGCGCCGCCCGGCTGCCGAATATCGCCTTAATCAGCTGGGCGTACGCCGCGATGTAAGGCGGCGGCATGCTGTCGGCGCCGCGGATTTCGAGATAGCTTTTTAAACGCGCATCAAAAAAGAACATCGAAAGGATGTGTTCGATCTCGCTTTGCTGCAGCTGCGCGCCGTAGACCTGCTGCGCGCTCTGCCCGCCCACGTCCGCCGTTTGGCCGCCCTGCAGCGCCACAATCAACGGCCGGGTGAGCACCGTCTCGGCATAGCGGGCAAAGCCGAAATCCGGTTCCATCAAATGGGGCGGCACGCCGCAGCGGTCGTCATCGACGTCCTGCCAGATGCGCGTGCGCACGCTGTAGCCGCTGTTGCGGTGCCCCTGGTAACGGGCGGCGCTGTCGGTCAGCAGGGCCAGCAGCGGCGTCAGCAGGCAGGCGGCGCGCATTTTTTGCACAAAGTCCTGCTCGCTGTAATAGTCTATGGACAGCTGGGTCGACGCCGTGGCGCGCATCATCTGGATGCCGCCGGCCCCGGTATGCTGGAAATAGCGGTCCATGGCCGCATACCGCTGTTTGGGGATCAGGGGCAGGTCCTCGGCCCGGCGGGTGGGGTGGTACCCCACGTTCCACGCGCGCAGCCCGCGTGCCGCCAGCGTCATGTCCAGCTGCACGCGGAACTGGTCGTAGACCGCCAGCATACGGCGCACATCGCTTTGCGGGGCGATGCTGACTTCCAGCTGGCAGGCCGGTTCCAGCGAGACGCTGTACTGCGCCGCGGTATAGCCCATATACAGCCCGTCGATGGTGATGGGCACATCCTGCGCCTGCTGCATCTGGCGCATGATGCTTTGCACCTCGGCAAACATGACGGGTTCCCCGCCCGCACGCGTCAGAAAATGCTCCACCTCCAACCCCAGGGTCAACGGGCCCTGCGGTTTGCAGCCCCGGCGGAAATAGTCGACCAGGGCTTGTTTTTGTTCGTCCAGTTTGGCCATACGGGCGCTCCTGTCAGGGGGCGCGGCCTGTGGCGGCCCCCGCATTGTTTGCAAACACTTGTGCGGCTCCATTTTTCCATGCGCGCAGCGGATGGTGAATTGCGCGCCCAAAGGCGGTTGCCGGGCCGGCGTTTTGCCAGAACGGCGCGCCATTGCGCAAACGTGATATAACAGCCGCTTCCTGCGGCTATTATACCCCGAAACGCCCGCCGGCGCAACGGGGCAGCAAAAGTTCCCGCCGGACGCCCGGCGGGAACGCAGCTTTTATGATGCGCCGTCCTGCCCTTGCGGGGCGACGACGGTGACGGAATCCTTGCCGTAATACGGCGTCAGGCCCCACAGGTCGGGGCCGACGGCCACATCGGTGTAAAACAGCAGCCAGGGGCGCGCATCGGCCGCCAGCGGCGTAATCTCGGCGTCGGGCACCGCCGGGTCGTACAACAGCGCTTCGCGCGCGTCCAGCGCGGCGGCAAAGCGCTGGGCTTCGCCGGTGGCCAGCTCGTAAACAGCTTCCAGGCTGGTGGCAAAGTGGTTGTCCTGCCCTTCCTTGACGGTGTGGCTGCCGATGCAGCCGATGCAGACCAGCATGGCCGCCGCCACCCAGGGCACGGCCCGCGCGTGGGCGGCGCAAAGGCGCTCGACCCCGGCCAGCGAATGCCCGCGCAGACGTTCTGCCCAGCCGAACAGCAGAAACTCCGACACGGCCAGCCCCAGCACAAAGGTCATCCAGACGACGTTGAGCAGCCGCCCCGCGCCGATGCCGCCCATGGTGTAGGACGGCAGAAAGATCATGGCCCACATCAGCACAAACGTGAATGCCAAGCCCGCCCAGGGGCGGCGGAACGCGCGGTCCGGCAGGGCCCGGCTTTGCGCCAGACGGCGCAGCGGCAGCGCCAGCAGCGCCAGCAGGCACAAAAGCGGCACATCCAGCCAGCGAACCCATTGCAGCGCCGCCAGCACAAAACTTTTGGCCACCGCCTCGGCAAAGCCAGCCTGCGCCAGCCCGCCGGCACGCACCTGCGTGCCGGGCGCCGTGATGTTGACGGCCAACCCCGCCGCCGCGGCGGCCAGCGCCGGGCAGGGCCAGAAATTGCGCCGCCGCGCGCACAGCGCCGCGGCCAGCGCCAGTACCAGCAGGTCCATGACGGCGACGACCTGGTGCCCGCCGCCGATGACAAGCCCCAGCAGCACGCCGCCCGCCGCCAGCGCAACGCGCCGCTTACGCGGCGTTTGCGGCAGCGCCAGCGCAAAGGCCAGCGCGGCGTTGAGCACCGCCAGCGCAAAGTACGGCTGGTAGTTCATGGCGCCGTTGAACCAGTACAGCCCCTCAACCGGGGCGGGCATGCCCTGCACAAAGGCGTACAGCAGCAGCACGGCCAGCGCCGCCGGCAGGTCCTTTTGCTGCGGCGCCAGGCTGCGCACCGTCAGGCGCGCAGCACCGTACAGGCACGCCAGCAGCGGCCCCAGCACGCACAACAGCGTCAGGCCGTACCATTGGTTGCCAAAAATGGCCGGCTGCAGCGCCAGCATAAAGCCGGAGACATACAGCCCCTGCCAGTTGTGGAAATAATAGGCGTTGGTATCCCACGCAGCGGCCAGCAGGCGCGGCAGGTCCAGCCCGTACTGCTGCACCACGGCGTGGGTGCGGGCGGCGTAGACATAATCATCGGCCGAAGGGCGTGCATAAAACGCCAGGATCACTGCCGGCAGCAGCAGGGCCGCCGCCAGCAGCAGGAACCGCCGCAGCCAGCGCTTTTGGGCCGCGGCGTCCTGCCAGAGCCCGGTGTTGGAGCGTTGTTTTTCCATACCGTTACGGGTTGCCCAGGATCATCTGCAGGAAATAGACCCACTGTTTTTCCCACCAGGGCCAGTCGTGCGAGACATCGGTGCCCCAGATATCGACGATGGGGTGGATGCCCTTGCTCTCCAAAATCGCCTGCAGCTCTTTGGTGGAAGCGAGCAGGTCGTCCTCCCACGCGCCCTGGCCGCAGCACAAAATGAACTTGTCGGCCTGGGCGTAGAGTTTATGGTACGGGTGGTCGGCCGGGAAATTGCGCATGTAATCGCAGGGGGAGTTGCGGTAGACGAGGTCGTCCATGTAGTCGCCAAAGAACATGCGCGACGAGTACAGGCCGCTGAGCGCGATGGTGCCGTTGTACAGGTCCGGCCGGCGCAGATAGAGGTTGACGGCATGCCCGCCGCCCATGCTGGCGCCGCCCAGCAGGATGCGCCCGGTGTGGTCGGGGCCCTGCTCGCGGTTGATCTGCAAAATACGCGGGGTCAGTTCCTCGCAGATATAGTTGTACCAGCGCTCCTGCATCTCGATGCGGTGGCGGCCGGGGCCGGGGTTGTCCCAGCTTTCACGGTCGATGCTGTCGGCGGTAAAAATCTGCAGTTTCCCGCTGTCGACCCAAGGCGCGGCCAGATCGCACATGTGGCGGTCCTCCCAGTCGTAAAAGCGGCCGCTCTGGCACGGGAAAATCAGGATCGGCCGCCCGGCGTGGCCGTAGACCTTGAACTCCATATACCGGTCGAGGTAACGGCTGTACTCTTTGTAATAGCGGATCTGCATGGCAGAAATCCCCCTTTTCTATTGGTAAAAAAATCGTTTGTTCAAATCCAAAAGCCCTACCATCGCGTGCATCGGCCCGCTGGTGGAAGTTTTGAACACCCAGTAATAGGCAAGCGCCAGCGCCTCGCGCAAATAGCAGGGCAGCACGCTGCGCCAGGGCGTGGCGGCGGGCAGCGCCGCCGCTGCGGTAAAACCGGCGCGCTGCGCATAACGCCCCGCGCGGTAACAGTGGAACGCATTGGATACGTACACGATGGGCGTACTCTCGTCCAGGCCGTGCGCCTTGAGCAGTTCCAGAGAGAAGGCAAAGTTTTCCTCGGTCGAGGTCGAAGCGTTTTCGGCCACGACGCGCTGCGGGTCCAGGCCCTTTTCAATCAGGTAATCGCGCATGGCCTGGCCTTCGGGCACCCATTCGTCGCGGCCCTGCCCGCCGCTGGTCACCACCAGCAGATCGGGGTGGGCCGCCGCGTATTCGTAAGCTTTGTCAAGCCGGAAACGCAGCAGCGTGCTGGGTTTGTCGCGCCGCAGCCCGGCCCCCAGCACGATGATGGCCTTTTCCTGCCCGGTGGGCGGGTTGGCGTAGCCGCTGACGGCCGTAAAGCCGATGAGCAGCGCATAGACAATGCCCAGCACGACGAGCACCCACCCGACGACGCGCCCCGGGCCCGGCGCATGGAACCAGGCGTACAGCGGTTTGTGCCAGACGGCGTACGCGGTCACCGCTGCGGCCAGCAGCCAGACCATCAGGTTGCCCATGTTGAAGTTGCTGGTGAGCGCCAGGCCGATGGAATAGACCACCAGCGCCGCGGCCAGCAGATACAGCAGCGCCATCGGCCACTTACCCGCGCACTTCATCGTACACCCCGCAGCCCGCCGCACAGTAAGGCACGCCCAGGCTCTGGCAGACGGTGTCGGCGATGGTGGCAAAGCTGTAGCGCGTGTGCAGGTTGACGCCGGGGCGGATCTCGCTGCCGTACAAGAGGTAGGGCACATACTCCCGCGTGTGGTCGGTCGTTTTGGTATAGCTGGGGTCGCAGCCGTGGTCGGCCGTGACCATCAGCACGTCGCCCGGACGCATCCTGGCCCGGAACGCCGGCAGCCAGTCGTTGAACTCGGCCGCGGCGGCCGCATACCCGGCCACATCGCGGCGGTGGCCGTAGAGCATGTCAAAGTCCACCAGGTTGACGAAGGCCAGGCCTTCAAAGTCGCGATCCGCCAGGTCCAGCGTGACGCGCAGTCCCTCGGTATTGCCGCTGGTGCGGAGGGTCTCCCCCACGCCTTTGCCGGCGAAAATATCGTGGATTTTGCCCACGCCGATCGTCGCTTTGCCGGCCGCCTGCAAGGCGTCCAGCATGGTATCGCGCGGCGGCACCAGGCTGAAATCATGCCGGCGGGAGGTGCGCTGGAAATTGGCGGCGCAGTCGCCCACGAACGGACGCGCGATGACGCGGCCGACGCCGTACTTGCCGGTGAGCAGTTCGCGCGCCTGGGCGCAGATTTCATAGAGTTTTTCCACCGGGACGATGGCTTCGTTGGCGGCGATCTGGAACACGCTGTCGGCCGAAGTGTAGACGATCAGCGCGCCGGTGCGGGCGTGTTCCTCGCCATAATCGCGGATGACCTCGGTGCCGGAATAAGGTTTGTTGCACAGCACTTTGTAGCCGGTTTTGGCCGTAAACGCGTCCAACAGTTCCTGCGGGAACCCGTCCGGGAAGGTGGGCAGCGGCTCGGCGCTGAGCAGGCCGGCAATCTCCCAATGGCCGATGGTGGTATCCTTGCCGGCGCTGGCTTCGCGCAGGCGCGCAAAGCTGCCGATGGGCTGCGCCGCCGGCGTGCCGCAGTGCACACCGTCCAGGTTGAACAGGCCCAGCTCGGCCAGATGGTCGCCCTTGAAATTCGGGTGCGCCGCAATGGCGGCCAGCGTGTTGGTGCCGGCATCGCCAAACTGCGCGGCGTCCGGTTCCGCCCCGACGCCGAAGCTGTCCAGCACGATCAAAAAGACACGTTTTGCCATAATTGTATTCTCCTTGGCGAAATCGCCCTGCAAAAGTCGTATATGTATGTTTCATTATACCCGAAACCGCGGCAAAAGTAAAATGGAATTGCATTTTTTGCGGCGCGCAGGGGCTCCGGGCGCGTAAAATGTGGGTAAAAGCCGCAAGAAAGGGCTTGTTTCCCCTTGTCGAAATGTTGTATAATGGACGCAAACTTTGAGTTTAGTATCATGGAGGCATTTGTGTATGCGTAAGACAAAGATCGTTTGTACGTTGGGTCCCTCGACCGACGAGCCCGGCATTTTGCGGCAGCTGCTGGAAAACGGCATGAATGTTGCACGGTTCAACTTCTCCCACGGGGACTATGCCGAGCACAAAGGCCGCCTGGACACCCTGCGCGCCCTGTGCGCCGAGCTGGACCTGCCCGTGCCGGCCATGCTGGACACCAAAGGCCCCGAGATCCGCCTGGGCACCTTTGTCAACGGCACCGAGAACCTGACCGCCGGCCAGAAGTTCACGCTGACCACCCGCAAAGTGGAGGGTACCAACGAGATCAGTTCGGTCACATACAAAGATCTGCCCCATGACGTGGAACCCGGCGGCCGCATTATGCTGGACGACGGTTTGATTGAACTGCGCATCGACCAGGTCACCGACACTGACATTGTGTGCACGGTGCAGAACGACGGCGTCATCAAGACCAAAAAAGGCGTCAACGTGCCCGGCGTGCATCTTTCGATGCCGTACATGAGCCAGCGCGACCGCGACGATATCCTGTTTGGCATTGAGCAGGGCTTTGACCTGATTTCGGCCAGCTTTACGCGCAACGCGCAGGATATCATGGAGATTCGCCACCTGCTGGACGAGAATGACTGCTCGATGCGCATCATCGCCAAGATCGAGAACCGCGAGGGCATCGACAACATCGACGAGATTCTGACCGTGGCCGACGGCATCATGGTCGCCCGCGGCGACATGGGCGTCGAGATCGATTACGCCGAGATTCCCGCCATCCAGAAACATCTGATCGACCGCGCGATGGGCGCAGGCAAAATCTGCATCACCGCCACGCAGATGCTGGACTCCATGATGAACAACCCCCGCCCCACCCGTGCCGAGATCACCGACGTGGCCAACGCCATCTACGACGGCACCGGCGCGATCATGCTTTCGGGCGAGACGGCCGCCGGCAAATACCCGGTGGAAGCGCTGAAAGCGATGGCCACCATTGCCGAGACGACGGAAGCCGACTCCAACTTTGAGAGCCTGGTCCACCATACCGCCAAGCCGGACACCCACCTGACCATCAGCGCCGCCGTGGGCCACGCCGCCTGCACGACGGCCGCCGACATCGGCGCTTCGGCCATCATCTCGGCTTCCAAGAGCGGCGAGACCGCCCGCCTGTTGAGCCGTTTCCGCCCCGACACGCAGATCATCGCCTGCGTGCTGGACGAGCGCACCCGCCGCCAGATGAACGTCTACCGCGGCATCACCCCGCTGCTGATGGGCTACGCCAACTCCACCGACGAGCTCATCAACATGTCGGTCGACGCGGCCGAGCAGGCCGGTCTGGTCCAGTCCGGCGACCTCGTCGTCGTGACGGCGGGCGTGCCGGTGGGCGTTTCGGGCACCACCAACATGATTAAGATTCACATGGTGGGCGACACGCTGCTGGCCGGCGTCGGCATTGGGCAGCACAACGCCAAGGGCGAGGTCTGCGTCTGCCGCAGCGCGCGCGAAGCCGCCGAAAAGCTCAAGCCCGGCCAGATCATGGTTGTGCCCTTTACCACCAACGATATGCTGCCCTACATGCGCCAGGCCGCCGGCATCATTGCCGAGGAAGCCGGCACCAACAGCCATTCCGCCATTGTGGGGCTGACGCTGGACAAAGCGGTCATTGTGGGCGCCACGTTCGCCACCCGCACGCTGAAAGACGGCATGAAAATCTCGATGGACTGCGTGCGCGGCGTCGTGCAGGCCATGCCGGACTGAGGGCCCCGCCATGGAACGCATCGCCAGTTTTTGCGTCGACCACACAACGCTGCGGCCGGGGATGTATCTTTCGCGCCAGGACGGCCCGGACGGCGCCATCCGCACCTGGGATATCCGCATGAAGCGCCCCAACCAGGGGCAGTACCTCTCCCCCGCTGCGGCGCACACGCTGGAGCACCTGTTTGCCACCTACGCGCGCAACAGCCGCTATGCAAAAGGCGTCGTCTATGTCGGCCCTATGGGCTGCCTGACCGGGTTTTACCTGCTGACCACCGGCCTGACTGACGCCGAAGCGCTGGACCTGGTGCGCAGCGCCTTTGTCTGGATGGCCGAATATGACGGCGAGATCCCCGGCGCGTCCGCGGCCGAGTGCGGCAACTATCGCATGATGGACCCCGCCGCCGCCCGCCAGGAAGCTGCCGCCATGCTGCCGGTGCTGCAGGCGCTGGACGCCGACCACCTGCGGTATTGACATTTTAAAACCACACAGTTGCCCCGGGCTGCCCATGGCAGCCCGGGGCTTTTGGATGCACAAAGCCGCCCCACAGGCATGGGATTGCCTGCGGGGCGGCGCGGGTTTATGTAGAGAGCAAAAAGGTTATGCTTAGATCAGCGCGGCGGTAATCAGCGCCATCTTGTAGACTTCCTCGGCGTTGCAGCCGCGGGACAGGTCGTTGATGGGCGCGTTAAGACCCTGCAGGATGGGGCCGTACGCCTCAAACCCGCCCAGGCGCTGCGCGATCTTGTAGCCGATGTTGCCGGCGTTGATATCGGGGAAGATGAAGGTGTTGGCGTAGCCCGCCACCGGGGAACCCGGCGCTTTGAGCTGGCCGACTTCCGGCGCGACGGCGGCGTCAAACTGCAGTTCGCCGTCCACTTTCAGTTCGGGGTGGCCGGCCTGCACGCGGGCCGTGGCGTTGCGCATTTTGTCGACGCTGTCGCCCTTGCCGGAGCCTTTGCTGGAGTAGGACAGCAGCGCCACGCGCGGGTCGATGCCGAAGATCGCGGCCGTGCGCGCGGTCTCGACCGTGCACTCGACGACTTCGTCCTCACTGGGATCAATATTGATGGCGCAGTCGCCCATGGCCAGGCTCTCGTCGCCGCGCATCAGGATAAAGCAGGAACTGACCGACTGGATGCCGGGCTTGCACTTGATGAGCTGCAGCGCCGGACGCACGGTGTCGGCCGTGGAATAGGTCGCGCCGCCCAGCAGGCAGTCGGCCTTGCCCATTTTGACGAGCATCGTGCCGAAATAGTTGGACTTGGCCAGCGCCGCGCGGCACTGTTCCTCGGTCATTTTGCCTTTGCGCAGTTCCACCATCTTGGCGACCATCTCGTCAAAGCCCTCATAGGCGGCGGGGTCCAGAATCTCGGCGCCGGTGATATCGAAACCGCCGTCGGCTGCCGCTTTCTGCACGGCGTCGGGCGCGCCCAGCAGAATCACGCGCAGCGTCTTGCCCGCCAGCAGGCGGCTGGCGGCCGACAGGATGCGCGCGTCGGTGCCCTCGGTAAAGACGATGGACTTGGCCTCGCCCCGCAGCTTTTCTTCAAACGTTTCAAAGATGGACATAGGAAACGACCTCCCCTGTTTTGTACGCGGCATTGCCTTTGGCAATACGTTCTTTGCCTACATTATAGCATCGAATTTTGGCTTTTGCAAAGGCGTTGCACACACAACGGCCCGATTGCGCAATAAATATGCGAAATATGCGAAACCGGGCCAAAAAGCAAGATACATCGCAAAGTTAATAAAATGGCAAGCCCCGCTTGCGAAGTTTTGTCACTTCTGCCGTGGCGGCTCGTAGCCGTAGGCACGGTAAAAAGCGGCGAGGTCTGCCGGGCTGCGCACGACCACCGCCTGCAGCAGTTTGCCGGTCTGTGCGTCAAGAAAACCGACGAGCGTCTCGCCGGTGCAGACGCTGCTCTGCGTTGCGATATCGCGCGCACCAAAACCGGGCGGCGGCGTCAACACCGCGCCCGCCTTATGCTTTTTAAAACGGTCAAACCACATAGCCCCCGCCCCACCATGCCGCCAGCAGCAGCTGGATTGCCAGAATCAACGGCATGCCGACGACGAAATACCAGTGTTTGGTCTTATGGCGGCAGGCATACATGCCCGCCCAGGCGCCCAAACTGCCGCCCAGTAGCGCCACGCCGAACAGCGTGCGTTCCGGCACGCGGCGGCTGTGCGTCTGCGCCAAAAACTTATCCAGCGCCATCAGCGCAAAACCCGCCAGGTTGGCGGCGATGAGATACAAACTGAACCCTTCCATGATTGTATTATACTGCAAAAGGGGCGGCACTGTCCAGTGCTTCCCCTGCGCTGCGCGTTAGGCGGCCCGGCGGCAAAAGGCGCAGTCGTGTTTTTCGTGGCAAAGGCGCAGTACAAAAAAGAAAAGACGTCGGACGAAACGTCCAACGTCTTTTCTTTGGTGCGGATGAAGGGATTTGAACCCACACTCTTTTAAGGGAACTAGAACCTGAATCTAGCGCGTCTGCCAGTTCCGCCACATCCGCATATTTTCTGCCGGCCGGTAACCCGGGCGACGTGTATTATTATAGCCAGCACAGGGCAAAATGTCAAGCACTTTTTTGGATTTTTTTCAATTTTTGCGCCGCATTTTCTTTGCGTGCCACAAAAGCGCGTCCCATCGATTTTTATCAAAAACACGGCGCATGGACGCTTGCTTTCCCGCTGGGATTTGCTATAATGTACGTAAAAACCACCCGGGAGGTAGAACATTATGTGGACATGTGGAATGCTGAAGGCGAATGCCCGCCAGGCCCTGCAGGGGCGGTACTGGCGGTCGTTCTGGGTCACGCTGGTCCTGGGGCTGCTGGGCGGCGGGGCCACCGGCATCAACCTCAATTACAATATCAACAACCTGGGCAGTTCCCCGGAACAGGCTGCCGAGCAGTTCTATGATATGCCCTCGCTCGCTTTGCCGCTGCTGCTTGTTCTGCTCTCCGCCGCGTTTGTCGGGGTGGTGCTGGGGGTCCTGTGGAACGTGTTTTTGTCGTCGCCGCTGCGCGTGGGCGCCTGCCGCTATTTTATGGAGAGCCGGCAGAGCGCTTCGCCGTTCAGCACGCTGTTCAGCGTGTTCCGGACGCCGTACCTCAACGTCGTCAAGGTCCAGTTTTTGACCGGGCTCAAGATCGGTGTCGGCTACCTTTTGTTTGTGATCCCCGGCATTTACTGGACGTACTGCTACGCGCTGGTGCCCTACCTGCTGGCCGAGAACCCCTACCTGACGACCACCCGCGCCATGGAGCTGAGCAAACAGATGATGTACGGCGAAAAGCTCCACTATTTTGTGTTGGAACTTTCCTTTATCGGCTGGTATCTGCTGTGTATGCTGACGCTGGGCATCGGGTTGTTTTTCCTGAACCCGTACACCCAGGCCACCTTTGCCGAGTTCTACGCTGCCATGCGTGCCAAAGCCCTGGCCCAGGGCCTTGCCACCACCGATGAACTGGGCGGCTTTGTGACCCACGACGCCAACCCCTGAAAGGGGCGCGTCCCGGTGCGCCTACCCGCCAAAATACCGGAAATTTTGTGTGTTTTGGCTTGACAAGCGCCGCACGAATTGCTATAATAACCCTTGCAGCCTGACGGCTGCTTTGGAAAGATGGCTGAGCTGGTCTAAGGCGCACGACTGGAAATCGTGTAGGGCCCCTAAAGCCCTCGAGGGTTCGAATCCCTCTCTTTCCGCCATATAAAAAACCGCATTGCAACGCTAAAACGCCGTTGCAATGCGGTTTTTTGTTTATGCGATACTGCCAGATACTGTCAAATACTGTAGGTTAATGGGTCGTAAAAAGGTCACAATTTAGGGACAGTTTGCAGCGCTTTTGGCGTTGCAAACTACCACAATTTTGTACAAACCCCTATGGTGCAAAACAGACGTCGGGCTGAATTGGGAACGAACGCAGAGGGCATGCTGCCCTTGCGGCGGGGTCAAGACCCCGCCCTACAATGTAAGAGAAAGGCCATATGAACCTGCCAGCAAGCGGCGCGGCACCGTTTTGCGGGCGGCATATATGCCGCCCCTACGCATAGACCGAACGCGACCGCAACCAAAAAAACGACATCATAGAACAAACGGGTACGGGCCGCATACATGCGGCCCCTACAGACCGAGAGAAACACCATACAAACCATACATGGGCAGCCGCGGCGCGTCGCCGTACGGCGGGGTCAAGACCCCGCCCTACAGAGCAAGGCAGACGTTGGGCCAAACCGGAGGAGCGAGCGGCGACGGGCAGGGCGTGGGCGGCCTATATGCCGCCCTACAAATAAAACAACCGCGTACACGAACCCAAAAACGTTGCCATATGCAGCGTAGCAAAAACACGGTATACCGTTTTGCGCACCAACAGTACAGCCCCCGGGCGTTTGCCCGGGGGCTGCGTGGCATTGCGGTAAAAAACGGTCACTCGACCATATAATCGAAATCGATGCGGCCCAGCGCCACGTCGGCGCCAGCGACGCGGACCTTCATGGAGGTGCCCAACATCCAGCTGCGGCCCGTCAGCGGGTCCAGCATGCTGACGCCGTCCACGACCTGGGGCTCGCCTTTGCACAGCTGCGCCGCCGGCACAAAGCCTTCGACGGTGTTTTCCAGCTCGACAAAGACGCCGCGCGGCGTGATGCCGGCCACGGTGCCGGTATATACCTCGCCCAGATGCTCGTGCATATACTCGGATTTGTAGAGATCCTCGACGTCGCGCTCGATGGAAACGGCTTCCACTTCTTTTTTGCTGGACTGTTCGCTGGCGCGCTGCGCGAACTCGTTGTACGTCCTGACAATCTGGTCATGCGGCGCGCCCAGCAGCATATCGCTGAGGATGCGATGAATCGCCAGGTCCGGGTAACGGCGGATGGGGCTGGTAAAGTGCGCGTAATCGGCCAGCACCAGGCCGTAGTGGCCCAGCGGCTGCGGCGCATAGCGCGCCTTTTGCATGCTGCGCAGAATGCCGGTGTGCACCGGGGTCTGGATGGGCTGGCCGCGCGTTTCGTCCAGCAGGGCGGCCAGTTCCAGCTGCGTGGGAATCGGCTCCTTGAACTTGGCGTTCAGGCCGCAGGCCAGCAGCGTGGCCGAGAGTTTTTCCATCTTTTCGGCGCTGGGGGCCTCGTGCACGCGGTAGACAAAGGGCACCTTGTTGGTGCGCCCCGCGTTGGCCGCGCACTGGTTGGCCAGCAGCATAAACTCCTCGATCATGCACTCCGACGTGCCGCGCCCGCGCTTGACGATATCGACGCAGCGGCCGGTCTCGTCGATGACGAGCTTGGCCTCGTCGGATTCGATCTCCATCGCGCCGCGCTTGCGGCGCAGGTCCAGCCGCTTGCGGTACAGCTCGTCCATGACGGGCAGCTGGGGCAGGACCTCGGCATATTTTTGCGTCAGGTCTTCCCCTGCCGTGCCGTCCAGCAGGGCGTTGATCTCCTTGTAGACGCCCTTGACGCGGCTGCGGATGAGCGTTTTGACAAAACGGTAGCTGTGGATGCTGCCCTGCGCGTCCAGCCGCATCAGGCAGGAGAACGCCAGACGGTCCGCCTGCGGGTTGAGTGAGCAGATGCCGTTGGACAGCTGCGTGGGCAGCATGGGGATGACTTTGTCGGCATAGTAGATGCTGGTGGCGCGCTCAAACGCTTCCTCGTCCAGCTGGCTGCCGGGGCGCACATAGTGGCTGACGTCGGCAATGTGGACGCCGAGTTCGTACCCGCCGTCGGCGAGCTTTTGCAGGCTGATGGCGTCGTCGATGTCCTTGGTTTCGGCCGAGTCGATGGTGAAGATAGGGATGGCGCGCAGGTCCATGCGGCGGGCGGCTTCAGCCGCGTCGACTGTAGCGTCGTCGTAGGCCCGGGCTTCGGCCAGGACCTCGGGCGGGAAGTCCTGCCGGACGTTGCGGCCGTAGAGGATGGCCTTGGCGCACTCCGACGCGCGGTCGGAGGAGCCGAACTTCTCGGTGACGGCGGCGCGGTGGCCGGCATGGCGCTCGCCGCGGTGGGTGATGAGGAAGCCAACTTTATCGCCCAGCTCGACGCCCTCGCTGCCCTGCTTGGCCAGCAGGAACTTAACGTCGCGGCAGCCGTCCGGTTCGACGGCCAGGCGGCCGTCGTCCGAAAGGCAGACCGTGCCCGCAAAGCGGTTGTTGGGCACCGTGACCTCGACGACTTCGCCCTCGGACGAGCCCTCGACCCGCGGGTGGTCGAACAGTTTCACGTTGATTTTATCCTGCGGCATGGCGCCGTGCAGCGCGCGCCCCGGGATGAAGATATCGCCCTGGCCGTCGTCGCGGCTGGCAAAGCCGAAGCGCGCCGCCAGCTTGACCAGCGTGCAGGGGATGGTAGCGGGGTCGGCCGCGTTTTCGTAAGTGGCAAAACCCGGCACATAGGCGCCGTTGCGCAGCGAGAGTTCGCCGGTGGCGACCATGGCCGAGACGGTGGTGCGCAGGCGGGAATTGTCTACCTGCAGGTTGTTCTGCAGCTCGCGCAGCGTCATGGGGCGGCGCTTTACGGCTGCGAGGATGCTTTTTTGTAACGGTGTCATACTTACTCCTTCATTGACGTCGCCGCACCGTCCGGTGCAGCCCTTCCGTGCGGGGGCGTCCCCCGCGTACTTTCCCACAAAAAACAGCCCGCCGGGGCGCTGACGGTTGCCGTGCGCTTGGCGGGCCCTTTTTGTTTTGTGACAGGCGCGTACCTTGCTTACAGGCGGGCACTGAGCACGCAGACCAGCAGCGTGACCACAAAGAAGATCACGCCGAACACCTTGGTCCATTTGACGAGCTTGGCGTCGTTGCCGCGCTCACGGCCGGCCGCCATGTTGGCGTTGTCGCCCATGATCGCCGCAGACAGGCCGCGGCCCTTCTGCTCCTGTGCAAGGGTGAAAACGATGATCAGCAGCGAAGCAGCGATGAGCACGCCGCCGAGCACGATCTCATACCAGTTCATTGAACAGCACTCCTTTACCTTCTCATGCGTGGTACAGTATACCACAGAACTGCCGATGGTGCAAGCATTTTTTGCGATTTCTTTGCCGCTTGGCGCATCACATCAGGCTGAACAGGTCGACCTGACTCGTCTCGGGCAGGTTGCCGAGCGCACCGACGGCGCGCAGTTTTTCAAAGACCGAAGCCGCGACGCCGCTGGCCTGCTGCAGTTCTTCGACCGAGATATACGTCTGCCCGTGCAAGGTGGCTTCCTCCAGCGCGACGGCCGCCGCTTCGCCCAGACCGCGCAGCGCCGTGAACGGCAGGCGGACCTTGCCGTCCTCGACGACATATTTGCTGGCGCGGCTTTTGCCCAGTTCAATGGGCAGAAACTGCACGCCGCGCTGCAGCATCTCGTTTTCCAGCTGCAGGCTGACAAGGGCGTCGTCGTCCTTGGCGGTGCGCTCCTCTTTGGGAATGCGCTCGTTGTCGCGCAGGTGCTCTTTGGCGACGCGCACGCCGCCGACGGCGGCTTCATAGTCGATATCGGCGCCGCGCACCGTAAAGTAGACGGCGTAGAACACCGCCGGGTGGTAGACCTTGAACCACATCAGGCGGATGGCCGCCATCAGGTAGGCCACAGCGTGGGCTTTGGGGAACATATACTTGATTTTGCGGCAGGACTCGATGTACCAGTCGGGCACGTCGTGCTCGCGCATGGCTTCCTCCCACCCGGGCTGGAAACCGCCCTTGGCGACTTTGCCTTTACGCACGGCTTCCATGATATCGAACGCCATCTTGGGTTCCAGCCCTTTACGCAGCAGGTAGAGCATGATGCTGTCGCGGCAGCCGATGACCTCGGCGATCGTGCAGGTGCCGGAGCGGATGAGTTCGTCGGCGTTGTTGGTCCAGACGTCGGTGCCGTGGGAAAGCCCCGAAATCTGGATGAGTTCCGAGAAGTTCTTGGGCTGGGCGTCCAGCAGCATCTGCCGCACAAAGTTGGTGCCCATCTCGGGGATGCCGAAGGTGCCGGTCTTGGAGCCGATCTGTTCTTCCGTCACGCCGAGGGCCGCGGGGCTCGTGAGCAGGCTGTAGACTTTTTCGTCGTTCATCGGCACCGAGTCGATGGGGATGCCGGAGTATTCCTCAAAATACTTGTAGAACGTCGGCACATCGTGGCCGAGCTCATCGAGCTTGAGCAGCGTATCGTGCAGGTACTTGAATTCAAAGTGGGTGGTCAGCAGGCCTCCCTTGACGTCGTCGGCCGGGTGCTGGATGGCGCAGAAGTCGTAGATGTCAAAAGTATCAGGCACGACGACCATGCCACCGGGGTGCTGGCCCGTTGTACGCTTGACGCCGGTACAGCCGATGACCAGGCGGTTTTCCTCGGCACGGTTGACGGTGCGGCCGCGTTCCTCGAGGTATTTTTTGACGTAGCCGTAGGCCGTTTTGTCCTGCAGGCCGGAGACTGTGCCCGCCTTAAAGACGTTTTCTTTGCCGAAGAGTTCCTCGGTATAGCGGTGGACGTTGGACTGGTACATGCCCGAGAAGTTCAGGTCGATATCGGGTTCCTTGTCGCCGTAAAAGCCCAGGAAGGTCTCAAACGGGATGTCGTGCCCTTCGACGATCATCTTCTGCCCGCAGACCGGGCAGTTTTTGTCGGGCAGGTCAAAGCCGTCCATGTGCACGCCGTCGTCGATCCACTCGCTGTGCTTGCACTCGGGGCACAGGTAGTGCGGCGGCATACTGTTGACCTCCGAAATGCCGGAGAAGTGCGCCACGGCGGAGGAGCCGACCGAGCCGCGGCTGCCGACCTGGTAGCCGCCGGCGTTGGAGTAGGCCACCAGGCGCACGGCGATGACGTACAAAACGGCGTAACCGTGGCCGCAGATGGAATCGAGCTCTTTTTTGAGCCGCTTTTGCAGCACGTCGGGCAGCGGGGTGCCGTAGTCGCGCGCCGCATGCTTCCAGGTATCGTCGCGCAGCTCCTGCTCGGCGCCGGGGATGCTGGGCGGGTAGGTGCCCTTGGGGATGGCGCGCAGGTTGTTATCGATGGTAGCGGCGATCTTGTTGGGGTTGGTGACGGCGAGCTCGTAGGCTTTCTCTTTGGGCAGGTAGCTGAGGTCCTCGAGCATTTCCTGCGTCGTGTGGTAGTACAGCGGCGCCTGGTTGTCGGCGTCCTTAAAGCCGTTGCCGGCCTGCAGCACCGCGCGGTAGATCCAGTCCTCGGGTTCCTGGAAATGCGCGTCGCCGGTGGCGACGACGGGCTTGTGCAGGTCCTCGCCCAGCTGGATGACGGTACGGTTGAAGTTTTTGATCGCTTCGAGGGAATCGACCTGGCCGCCCCGCACCATGAACTCGTTGTTGCCCAGGGGCTGGACTTCGAGGTAGTCGTAGTAGTCGGCGATGCGCAGCAACTGCTCGTAGGGCTGGCCGGCGACGATGGCGCGGTAGAGTTCGCCCGCTTCGCACGCCGGAGAGAGCAACAACCCTTCGCGGTACTGGTTGAGCAGACTGCGCGGCACACGCGGCTTTTTGAAGAAATATTGCGTGTGCGCGGCGCTGACGATGCGGTACAGGTTTTTAAGGCCCACCTGGTTCTGCACCAGAATGATAAGGTGGTAGTATTTTTTCTTGAGCACCTCTTTGTTGCCGCCAAGACCGGTGTTGACGTCCTCAACGGTGTGGATGCCTTTTTCCGCCAGGTCGGTGAGCATGATCTCAAAGATGCGGGCCAGCGCCATGGCGTCGTCGACGGCGCGATGGTGGTTAAAGGGCGGAATCTCAAGATGCTTGTTGATGGTATCGAGCTTATAGTTGCGCAGCCCCGGGAACAGCGCCTGCCCCATGGGCAACGTGTCGATGTAGGTGTTTTCGTCAAAGCTGACGCCGGCGCGCGCGCCCGCGTTGCGGATGAACAGCATATCAAAGCTGTGGGCGTTGTGCGCGACGAGGACATGGTCCCCGCAAAATTCCTTGAACGCGCGGATGGCTTCCTCTGGCGGGGGGGCGTCGGCCACCATGGCGTCGTTGATGCCGGTGAGTTCGACAACGCGCGGCGGGATGGGCATGCCGGGGTTGACGAAGGTACAGAACTTTTTGTCCTCGTTGATCTTGCCGTTTTCCACAAAGACGGCGCCGATCTCGGTCAGGCGGTCGTTGTTGGGGTCCAGGCCCGTCGTCTCGGTGTCAAAGACGACAAAGCTGCCCGCAAGCGGCATCTGCGCGCCGCCGTAGACTGCGGGGATCATATCGTCGACAAAGTACGCTTCGCACCCGTAGATCAGCTTGAAGTCGGGGTCGTCCTTGTGGATGGCGTCGGCGGCCAACATCGCTTCCGGGTAGCCCTGGCAGACGCCGTGGTCGGTGATAGCGATGGCGCGGTGGCCCATGCGGTGGGCCAGGCGCACGATCTTGCCGGGGTCGTTGAAGCCGTCCATGGAACTGGACTTGGTGTGCAGGTGCAGCTCGACGCGCTTTTGCCCTTCCGGCGCGGTGTCCTGGCGGGGTTCGCGCTCAACCTGCAGCACGTCGTAGGGCATAATGACAAAGTCATGCTCGTACTTGTCGTACAGGTAGTTGCCGCGCACAATCAGCGTCGTGCCGGGCTTGAGGTTTTCCCACTTGGACATATCGGCGCCGTCGTCCCCCAGGACTTTGAGGTTGACGGAACCCGAATAGTCGGTGATGGAGGTAAAGTAGATTTTGCGGCGGGCGCCCTTGACCTCGGTGGCGAACACGTCGCCCCACACCGTGACTTTGCCGCCGTCGCCCAAATCGCCCAGGCGGCGGGTGTCGGCGGGTTTGAAGTTTTTGCCGTAGAACAGCTTGACCGGTTTATTGGCCAGCGTCAGGCCCTCGATGGTAAAGTCGGGCGGGGTCTCCTTGGCTTCAAACTTGACGACGGGGGCTTTCTTTTGCAGGTATTCCTCAAACTCCTGCTCGCTGCGGGCGCGGCCGGTGTCGGCCAGGCGCACGATGGGCAGCGAACCGGTGCGCTCCTGGATGAGTTCAGCCAGCACGCGGGGCAGCTCGACGCTTTCGAGGATGGTGCGCCCGGCGTTGACATGGATGGTGATGCCGTCCTCGCCAAAAGAGACCGGCTCGTTTTTATCGAGAAAGCCGTTGACCGGCATGCCCTGCTCTTTGAGTTCCTCAATCAGGCGGCAGACGGCCTGCGGCGTGATGTTGGGGTAGGCAAAATAGTTGCGCAGGTGCAGCTCATACCCGGCAAACACCGCCGCCAAAGACGCACAAAGGCGCCCGCACAGCGCGTCGTCCAGCGGCTCGGCGCTGCGCAGGCAGAGAATGACCTGGCGTTTGGTGCGGTGCAGTTCCACGCGGTCTACCAGCACGCTGCCAAAGGCGGCGCAGAACTGCGGGTCGGCCGTGAACTGCGGCCAGACCTGGGTGACAAAGGGTTTCAAGGTAGCTCCTTTTTCTGTTTACTTGCGGGGGCGGCGATCTTTTTTGCGCCGCGGCTGGAACGCACCGTTTTTGAGCCCGGTGACGCCCACGGCCAAAAACAGCCCCGCCGCCAGCAGGCTGAGGACGGCCTTGGCGGTCTCGCCCGCCGTGAAAAACAGGTACGCCAAAAAAGCGAACACCGCCACCAGCGCGGCGCACAAGATCCCATAGAGGGGCGGCCAGAGTTCCGTCAAAAATTCCACGATGACCGAACCCACAAGCTCGAACAACGTTTCCATGGGCGTTCCCCTCCCCCGCCGGGCGGCGGCTTACAGTTTGTGGATTTCCTCCAAAAACTGGCCGACGATATCGCCCTTGAGCATGCGGATGCGCTCGCCGCGGATGAACAGCAGTGCTTCGTCCTTGCCGCCGGCGATGCCAATGTCGGCGTCCGACGCTTCGCCGGGGCCGTTGACGACGCAGCCCATGATGGCGATCTTGAGCGGCTTTTTAAAGCCCTCGTCGCGCAGGCGGCGCTCGACCTCGTTGGCGATCTCGATCATGGGGTACTGGGTGCGCCCGCAGGTGGGGCAGCTGATGATCTCGGGCCCGGCGACGGCGTAACCGACGGCGCGCAAAATATCGTACCCGGCGTAGACTTCGTGTTCGGGTTCCTCGGTCAGCGATACGCGCAGCGTATCGCCGATGCCCTCGAGCAGCAGCCCGCCGATGCCCATGCCCGATTTGATCAGCCCCATGCGGCTGCCGCCGGCTTCGGTGACGCCGACGTGCAGCGGGTAGTTGGTCTGGGCCGAGAGCATGCGGTAGGCGGCCATCATGCGCGGCACGTTGGAGGATTTGATGGAGATGACGATGTTATCAAAGTCATGCTTTTCCAGCAGGCGCACGTGGTAGAGCGCGCTTTCGACCATGGCTTCCGGCACCGGGGCGCCGTATTTGGCCAGGATGTGTTTTTCGAGACTGCCGCCGTTGACGCCGATGCGGATGGGCACGTTTTTGGCGTTGCAGGCGTCGGCCACGGCCTTGACGTTCTCGTCGGCGCCGATGTTGCCGGGGTTGATGCGGATTTTGTCCGCCCCGGCGTCCAGCGCGGCGAGTGCGGCGCGGTAGTCGAAATGGATATCGGCCACGACGGGGATATCGACGGCTTCCTTGATGGCGGCCACGACGGCGGCGTCCGCCGGGGTGGGCACCGTCACGCGGACGATCTGGCAGCCGGCCGCCGCCACCCGCTTGGCCTGGGCGACGTTGCCGGCGATATCCTTGACCGGGACGTTGAGCATCGTCTGCACGGCGATGGGGTTGTGCCCGCCGATGGTGATGTTGCCGATCTTGACTTCGCGTTTGACTTGGCGCGTCATGGTTTGCTTCCTCCTTGCAGCGGCCCGGGGGCCCGGGCTTAAAAGAAACGGGTGATGTCCTGCATCGTGACCACAGCCATCAGCCACAGCAGCAGCACGACGCCCGCCGTGTTGACGGCGGCCTGGAACCGCAGCGGCACGGCATGGCCGGTAAGGCCCTCAAACAGCAAAAACAGCAGCTTGCAGCCGTCCAGCGCCGGTACCGGCAGCAGGTTGAAGATGCCCACGTTGATGGTGAGCAGCGCCATCAGCGACAGGACGTCCCGCCAGCCGTACTGCACGGCCTGGCTGACGGCCGACACCGTGCCGATGGGCCCGGAAAGCTGGTCCATGCCCACCTGGCCGGTGGCCAGCTGCCAGAAACCGCCCAGGATGGCGGTGCTGTAATAGCAAAAAAATTCGCCGGCCTGCACCAGCACGTTGCGCGGCGTTTTGGGGATGGCCGCGACGCGGAAATCCACCGTGCTGGTCAGGTTGCCGTCGGCGTCGGTGCTGGGGGCCACGGTGACGGCGTCCAGCGTCACGATCTCGCCTTCGCGCAGCACCGTCATGGTATGCGTCTGTTCGGTATAGCCGAAGCACTGTGCCATCGAGTTGGCGGTGCGCACGCGCTGGCCGTCCACCGCCAGGATGGTATCGCCCAGCTGCAGGCCGCTGGCCGCGCTGGCAGAGTCTTGGGTAAACTGTGCGACGGTGGTGCCGCCCAACGCCTGCATGCTGAGCACCAGCACCAGCAGCACGGCCAGGCCCAGCACAAAGTTCATCAGCGCGCCGGCCAGCGTGACAAAAAAGCGCTGCCAGGCGGTCGCCTGCTCAAACTGCTGGCCGCGCACAGCCAGCGGGAACAGCGGCGCATGGCGCGGGCGCGGCGCGGGCGGCTCGGGTGCGGTTTCGCCGTCCTCCCCCTCCCCTTCCGGCGGGGCCGAGAACAGATTGTAGCCGCCCAGCGGGATCAGCCGCAGGGTGTAGCGGGTCTCGCCTTTGCCCCAGGCCAGCAGCTTGGGGCCAAAGCCGATGGAAAATTCCTCGACCCGGATGCCGCAGCGGCGCGCCGCCCAAAAATGGCCGAGTTCATGCACCAGGATGACAGCCCCGAACACGAGCACCGATACCAGCCCGGTCAGCAATGCAGTCATAGGCACCTCACGTTTGCTTGTGTAAAGCGTTCAGATATGGGCTTCCACATAGGCGCGGGCCATGCGGTCGCACTCGTGCACATCGGCCAGCGTGTAGTCGCCGCCGAAAGAATCGCTGTCGACGACGCCCTCGACCAGGCGGCCGATGTCCAAAAAACCGATCTCATCTTTTAAGAAATGCGCGACGGCGGCTTCGTTGGCGCCGTTGGCCGCGCAGGGGGCCAGCCCGCCTTTGCGCAGCGCCTTTTTGCAGGCCGCCAGGCAGCGAAAGGTCTCGTCGTCGGCTTTGGCGATGCTGAGCTTGGTCAGCGCGGTCAGGTCCAGTTCCGGCGCGGGGCTGGGCAGGCGTTCGGGCCAGGTGAGCGCATACTGGATGGGGATGCGCATATCCGGCACGCCGAGCTGCGCCAGAATGGAATGGTCGGAGAACTGCACCGCCGAGTGGATGATGCTCTCGCGCTGGACGACGATCTGAATCTTATCTTCGGGCAGGCCGAACAGCCACGCGGCTTCGATGAGCTCGAGTCCTTTGTTCATCAGTGTGGCCGAATCGATGGTGATTTTGGCACCCATATGCCAGTTGGGGTGGCGCAGCGCGTCGTCTTTGGTCTTGCGGCGCAGTTCCTCGGTTTTCATGCCAAAGAACGGCCCGCCCGACGCTGTGAGCAGGATTTTTTCCAGCGTTTTGGCGCTGTGGCGGTCCTGCAGGCACTGGAAAATGGCACTGTGTTCGCTGTCTACCGGCAGCAGGTGCACCCGGTTGCGGTGCACCGCGTCCAGGATCAGGTGGCCGCCGGTGACCAGGCTTTCTTTGTTGGCCAGCGCCAGGTCGTGCCCGCTCTCGATGGCGGCCAGCGAAGCGTCCAGGCCCGCAATGCCCACCACGGCGTTGAGCACCATATCCGGCCCCGGCATGGCGGCCAGTTCGCGCAGGCCCTCGGGCCCCTGCAGCAGCGTCGGCGCGCCGGGCTGCCAGGCGAGTTCGGTTTTCAGGCGGCGGAACGCGTGCGGGTCGGTCACTGCCACATAGCGGGGGCGGAACTCGCGGATCTGTTCCAGCAGTTTGCCCACGCTGGAATGCGCGGCCAAACCGAACACCTTGTAGCCGTGCATGCGGCAGACGTCGAGACTTTGGGTGCCGATGGAGCCGGTAGAACCCAGCAAAGTGATGGTCTTACTCATATTCCACGTCCTTTTTGGTTCACAGCAGGTAGAAGAAATAGCGTACGGCGATGGAGACGAACGGCGCAATGAACATGACGCTGTCAAAGCGGTCGAGAATGCCGCCGTGGCCGGGGAAAATGGTGCCATAGTCCTTGATGCCGGCCTGGCGTTTGACCGCCGATGCGAACAGGTCGCCCAAAATGCCCAGCACCGAAGCAACGGCCCCCATAAACAGCAAAATCAGATAGTGCCGCGGCTTTACTTGGATGCTGAGGACCGGGTAAGCTGCCGACAGCGCATGATACACCACCGTGAGCAGCACGCCGGCCGCCACGCTGCCTACGATGCCGCCAACCGCCCCCTCGACCGTTTTGTGGGGGCTGACCGTCGGCGCCAGTTTGCGGCGGCCGAACGCGCGCCCGGCAAAGTAGGCGGCGGTATCGCCGCCCCAGGCAAAACAGAGCACCAGCAAAATGAAATAGACCGCATCATAGCGGTACTGCGCAAACGGCAGCACGCGCTTTAAGTGGATGAGCGAGTAAAAGCAGAAGATGATGACCCCCGAGAAATAGACGTACCCTGCCAGTTTGCCGAATTCCAGCGTTTTGACCTGCACGATCTGGCAGATATTGAGGAACAGCACCACCAGAAAACTGATCGGCAGCACCAGCATGCGCGCCGTCTGCGTGGTGCTGAGCATGACCAGCAGTGTGAACGGCACGGCCGCCGCATACAGATACCACTGTTTTTTGCCAAAGCCCATGGCAGCAAACACTTCGTGGATGGCGATCAGGCAGACGGCGCTGAGCACCAGGTCAAACAAAACGGTATTGAAAAATGCCAGCACCACGGCCAGCAGCGCCAGGCCAACGGCAGCGGTGATCACGCGGGTCTTCATAGGTGGTGGTCCTTTCAGCGGATGGTCGTCAGAACAGCCTATGCGGGCGTGCCATACGGCATGCCCGCACAGGGAAAGCACGGAAACTCAGGGCAGCGCAGGCCGGTCAGACTTCCATGATCTCTTTATTTTTGGCCGCGCAGGTATCGTCGATCATCTTGACGTACTTGTCGGTCAGTTTCTGGGTTTCTTCCTCCAGTTTTTTCTGGTCGTCCTCGGTCAGTTCCCCGCTCTTTTTCAGGGCCTTGAACTTATCCATCGCGTCGCGGCGGACGTTGCGCACGGCCACTTTCGCTTCCTCGCCCAGTTTCTGGACGTCCTTGGTCAGCTGGCGGCGGCGCTCCTCGGTCGGGGCCGGGAACACCAGGCGGATGATCTGGCCGTCGTCGATGGGGTTGATGCCGATGTCGCTGGTCTGGATGGCTTTGGAGATCGGCTTGAGCATCTGGCGGTCCCACGGGGAGATGGTCAGGATGCGCGCTTCGGCCACGGCGACCGCCGCAATCTGGTTGATGGGCGTGGGGCTGCCGTAGTAGTCCACCGTGACACGGTCCAGCACGGCGGGGTTGGCGCGGCCGGCGCGGATCGCGCCCAACTCACGGGCCAGGTGGTCGACGCTGGCGTTCATCTTTTCTTCGTACGGTTTGGTCATGCTGCTCATAGTAAATTCTCCTTATTGTATAATAATACTATTTGTATTATAGAGTGCTCGAGAGTGCTTGCGGCCGGCCCGCCGGATGTTCGGGGCTTTACTCCTGCACCAGCGTACCCACAACCTCGCCGCGCAGCGCTTTGGCGATGTTGGTGGGCTCGCCCAGGTCAAACACGAGGATGGGCAGGTGGTTGTCGCGGCAGAGCGTCGCGGCCGTGGAATCCATGACCGCCAGGCGCTCGTCCAGCACGCGGGTGAAGGTGAGCGTATCGTAGCGCACGGCGTCGGGGTATTTGTGGGGGTCTTTGTCGTAGACGCCGTCCACCATCGTGGCTTTGAACATGGCGTCGGCGCCGATCTCCAGCGCGCGCAGCGCCGAAGCGGTATCGGTCGAGAAAATGGGGTTGCCGGTGCCGCCGCCGAACACGACGACCTGCCCGCTTTGCAGCGCGGCGATGGCTTTGTCGCTGGTGAACACCTCGGCCACCTGCGGCATGAAGGAACTGGTCATGACCACGGCCGGCACGCCCTGCTGGCGCAGCGCATCCTTGACGGCCAGCGCGTTCATGACGGTGGCCAGCATGCCGATTTTATCGGCGTCCATGCGGTCCATGTTGCCGCTGGAACGGCCGCGCCAGAAATTGCCGCCGCCCACCACGATGCCGATCTGGGCGCCCAGATCGTACGCAGCTTTGATGCCGGCGCAGATAGATGCGATGGTTTCCTCGTCAAAGCCGGCGCCTTTGGCCCCTGCCAGCGCCTCGCCGCTGACTTTAAGCAGAATGCGGTTATAGCGAATCTCCATAGTTTGAAACACCACCTGTTGTTTTGTGCGGTGTCGTACCTGCCGGGCACAGTACACCATTGTGTTTGTACAGTATTTTACAATAGTTTGGCGGCAAAGTAAAGCGCCGCGGCAAAAAAAGCGCCGCCCCGGCCGGGGCGGCAACAGGTTCTGCGTATCGTCACAAAGTTTCGGGCGGTGGGGCCAGCAGCGGGTCCAGTTCTTCCCGCAGGCGCTGGCGGCGCCATTGCCGCCCCTGGGCCGCGGCGTCCGACTGCAGCACCATGCAGTCCAGCGGCACGTCGCACGGGGGCAGGTCAAACCGCAGCACGGTGCCAGGGGCGTCGTCCTGCACCGTCAGCGTCCAGCCCATCGCCTGCGCGTAGGCGCGCACCAGCGGCAGGCCCAGGCCGCCCTGTTCCAGCAGGCGGCCGCTCCACGTGCCGCTGCGCAGAAATTCGGCGGCGTCCGGCGGCAGGCCGGGCCCGTCATCCCGGTACAAAAAGGCCCCCGGCATGCAGGCCAGGGTAATGTGCACCGGCTGCTGCGCGGCCAGTGAGTTGGAAAACAAATTGGCCAGCAGCCCATCCAACAGGGCCGGGTCGCCCATCGTCAATAACGTCTGCAGCCCCTCGTCCAGCTCCAACCGGACGGTGACCCGGGCCCGGGCCTGGGCTACGATTTCATGAAAAACCTGTTCCAGCTCCTGCAGCTGGCTGAGCAGTTCCATCGGCTGCGGCGTGCAGATTTGCTGCAAAACCGGCGCAATGGCCGCGTCGGCCGCGTGCTCGCCCAGGCGGCGCAGCAGCAGCAACTGGGCGTTGATCTGCGCAAACAGCGGCCGCAGCGCGTCGTACTGTGCCGGTGTGACGCTGTGGACCATCTGATCGTCCAGCACCTCAAACGCAGCTTCCAGCATGTGGAAAGAGTTGCGGAACCGCCCCTGCAGACCGCCGCGCAGCGCCATGGCCAGTTCCTGTTCGTTTGTCTGCATGGTATCCCCCTTTGCTGCCGGGCAGCGGTTCATACAATCTCCTGCTGCAGCAGTTCCAACATGCTTTTCAGCAGCTTGCCGTTGGGCAGCGCTGCGGTTTCGGCCAGGCCGCAGCGGCGGCAAAGTTCCCGGTACATCGGCGTGCCCTGCTGTTGCATTTTGCGCGAAAGCCTGCCTACGGCCGCGGCCACGCTGCCCTCCTGCGTGTCATTGTCCTGGGCGGTCAGCTGGTACAGCGCCGCCAGCGTCATCGGGCGTTCCGCCGTCACGGCGTACAGCAGCATCTGTTCCAGATAATCGCAGCCGCTCATGGCCGGGTCCGCCTGCATCATCTGCAGGTACCGCCGGCAACAGCGGCGGATGCGGTATAAACGGAACTGGTCTGCCCCTACGCCCATCAGGTAGACCTGGTCGAATAAATCTTTCATGCGGCAGGGTTTCAGCAGCAGTTCGCATTCGCCTACTTCCTGCAAGGCCCGGCGCGCCGCCGTCTGTTCCGGCAGCGGGGCCAGCAGCAAAAGGGCCGGTTCCGGGTCCAGGTGCAGCGCGCGGATTTCTTCAATCAACGACAGAACGCCGCCCAGCATCACGTCAAGCACCAGCACCTGCGGGCAAAGGCCGCTGCGCAACAATGCCAGCAACTGCGCCCCGTCCGCCACCACCGCCGCAGCGCGGACTTCCGCATGGGTCTGGGCATACAGGCGGATGCACTCCCGCTCCAGCCGGGTTGCGCTGGCAAACGCCGCGACGACCGCCTGACGGCCCGGGGCCGGCGGGGTGGGTGCGCTTTCTTTGCCCAGGGCCGGACGCCCTTGTTCCAACGCCCCCAACATGGCGTTACACGGCCGCCCCGCACAGGTCCCGCAATACGTCGGGGACCTGTTCCGGGGCTACGGCATTCTCGTACAAATAGCAAAGCAGGCGTCCGGCAAACGCCTCGTCCAGACCGCACAGGCCGCAGGTGATATCCTGTGCAGAGGTGCGCCGTCTGGCATGAAAATACAGGGTATTGTGTGCGCGCTGCAGCGCATAGGTGACCTGATCCGCTTTTTGCAGGCCCTCCAGCTCTGAAAACTCACGCTGGTATACAGCAAGATAGTTCTGCCCTGCTTGTTCCATGAATGCCTCATCCTTCCTCTCGGAGACCCAAGTCATTGCACAAACGCCGCCGCGGTCCGGCGTTCCCTGGATGTACTATAGGGCAAAGCAGACAAGGAATCAATCCACACATGGCATACGTTTTTCTACGCCATGCGCAAAAATTGTCTGTTTTTACGGATTATACCACCAAAAGCGCAAAATGGGAACGATATTTTTGCAAAAAGTTGATAAATTCTTTTTTGTTTTTCCCCGTTTGTGGCAAATGTGGCAAACAAAAAGCAGCACCCGTTTCAGGTGCTGCGCATGGGTGGACCTGGAGGGATTCGCCGAGCCGCGCCCTAAAAAAGCCCCGCAGGGGCTTTTTTGCCCGCCGGGACGCAGGACGGCGGGCACTGTACGGGTTGCGGTGCCCGCATCAGGCGGCGCCCCTTGGGCGGGGCTTGCCTTCTGCGACCGCTGCCCCTGCTTCGGCTCCCTGTTTCCGCCGCAGGCGGCGGTCGCCTTTGCAGCTGTTCGACTCCCTCCTCGTGCCACCACGTAAAGGCAAAGATAAAATAAAAGCGCAGCCCCTCGACAGGTGCTGCGCATTGGTGGACCTGGAGGGATTCGAACCCTTGACCTCTCGGATGCGAACCGAACGCTCTCCCAACTGAGCTACAGGCCCATATTTGGCTGACTAGGTCATTTTACGCGATTTGCGCCGAAAAGTCAAGCCCCCGCGGGAAATTTTTCCGTCCCGGGCGGAAAAGATGTAAAAAATCCCGCCCGGCGGCAATTTTGCCGCACTTTTTGTTTGCGCTGCCCGCCCAAATGGTGTATGATGAAACATATTTGATGTTGTTGGGAGGAATGTATCCCATGAATTTACCGTCCTTACCGCCGCCGCTGGACCGTTTCAGCCGGCGGCAGCTGGCTTTGCTGGGCGGCGGCTGCGCGGTTGCGCTGCTCGTCATCCTTTGTATTGTGGTCATGGCGCTGCGCGGCGGGCTGACGCCTGAGCGGGACGATCTGCAGGCCACGGCCGAGACCGCCGAGACCGCCGCCACGCACGAAACGGCGGAAACGGCCGAAACCGCCCCGCACGAAACCGACCTGGCCGTGCAGAACGCGGCAGACGGTACCGTGCTGAGCGAGACCCCCGACGCCGGGCGCACCTATGTGGAGGAAACGCTGTTCATCGGGGATTCCAACACCGCGCGCTACCTGATGTACGCCGACGAGACCGGCGAAGCGTTCACCTCACTGAACAACAACATCGGCGTCGTCAGTATGGGGGTTGGGTCCATCACCTCGCTGGAATGCGAAAAATTCAAAGGGTATTCCGGCATGTACACGGTGCCGGAATCGGTCGCCATGCTCAAACCCAAGCGCATCATCATCTGCTATGGCACCAACAATTTAAGCGGGTCCTCAACCGACGCCACCAATTTCATCAACACCTACTTACAGGGGTTGCAGGCCATTGAGGATTCCTGGCCCTACTGCGATATCATCGTCAGCGCCATCCCGCCGCTGGACCGCCAGCGCGAGAACACCAACCTGACGATGACCCAGGTGGACGCCTACAACGCCGCGCTGGTAAAAATGTGCGAGGAAAACGGCTACAAGTTCCTGAACAGTGCCGAGGTGCTGCGCGACGAGACGACCGGCTGGGCCAAAACCGACTACACGCTTTCGGACGGGGTGCACCTTTCCAAACAGGCGGTGACGGCCTACTTCCAGTATGTGCGCACCCACGCCTACATCACCGAGGACCGCCGCCCGCAGCCGCTGGGGACCATCCCCACGCCGGACGGCGTACCGGCCAACCTGATTACGCAGGATCCCATCGCCGTGCGCGGCGCCAAAGTGCCGCTGGAATTTGTGGCCACCAACGGCGGCAGGCTGTCCGGCGCGACAAGCCAGCTTGTCAAGAAAGGCGGCACGTCCAGCGCGGTGACGGCCATCCCCAACGAGGGCTTTGTGTTTGCGGGCTGGACGGCCAGCACCGGCGGCAGCTACAGCAGCGCGACCATCCAGTTTACGATGCCCGCCAACGCCAACGCCGGCGGCGTGGTACTGACCGCCCACTTTACCCCCGACGCACATGAGCACAACTACGTGCTGGTGGAAGGCAGCGAGGTGCCCGCCACCTGCCTGAACGCCGGCAGCGCCAAGTATGCGTGCAGCGTCTGCGGCGATGTGATTGAGGAGGACACCCCCGCCCTGGGCCATGACTGGGACGGCGGCAACCAGAGCGGCGATACCATCACCTACACCTGCCGCCGCTGCGGCGAAACCAAGAGCGAGCAGGTGGCGCATACCCACAACTTCAGCACAGAGGTAGACCGGAAGGACCCCACCTGCACCGAAAGCGGTTACGTAGTGTGGCAGTGTTCCTGCGGGCAGCAGACGACCGAAACCAAAGGCGCGCTGGGGCACAGCTGGAACGGCGGCGCGGTAACGCAAGAACCGCAGGTCGGCGTGCCGGGCGTAAGGACCTATACCTGCACGGTCTGCGGCACTACCACCACAGAATCGATCCCGGCGTTGGAACCGGCCGAACCCGAGCCGACGCCACCGCCTGCTACCGAACCGACGCCGGAACCCACACCGTCACCGGAACCCACACCGTCGCCAGATCCCGAACCCGCGCCAGACCCCGGACCTGAACCAGAGCCGGAACCCGAGCCGGAACCCGAGCCGGAACCGGAACCAGAACCCGAGCCGGAACCGGAACTCCAACCTGAACCCACGACGGAGGGCGACAGCGGCGGCGAAGTTGTGACGGAGAGCGTTGAACCTGAAACCACCGCCACCGAAGTACCGCCCACCGGCGGCTGACGCCCTGCGCCAGGACCCGACCGCCCCACTGCCGGGGCGGTCTTTCCTGTGCTGATATTTCAAAAGAAAAGAGGGTTTCCCTTATGGCATCTGCCAACAACCAGCAAACCGGCAGCAGCGCGCTGCTGCGCCGCTTTTTGCCGTATCTGTTCAAATACAAAGGCATTTTGTGCTTTGACCTGTTCTGCGCGGCGCTGACGACGCTGTGCGACATTGTGCTGCCCAAGATTATGGGCACGCTGACCAACGCTGCTTCCGGCCAGGGGGTTGCGCTGACGGTGCAGGCCGTACTGAAACTGGCGGCGCTGTACTTTGTGCTGCGCATCATCGACGGCGCGGCCAGCTACTTTATGTCCGGCATCGGGCATATCATGGGCGTACATATCGAGACCGACATGCGCCGCGACGCCTTTGACCACCTGCTGCGGCTGGACCACACCTACTACAACAACACCAAGGTCGGGCAGATCATGGGGCGCATCACCAACGACCTGTTCGACGTGACCGAGTTCGCCCACCACTGCCCCGAGGAATTTTTCATCGCCTTTATCAAGATCACAGCGTCCTTTGTCATTTTGTGCCAGGCCAGCGTGCCGCTGACGCTGGTGGTGTTTGCCTGCGTGCCGCTGATGGGCGTCGTATCGGTACGGCTGAACCTGAAACTGCGCGCCCGGTTCCGCCAGCAGCGGTTCCAGATCGGCGAGCTGAACGCGACGATCGAGGACAGCCTGCTGGGGCAGCGCGTCGTCAAAGCCTTTGCGGCCGAAGCACAGGAGCGCGAAAAATTTGCCGAGGGCAACCGCGCGTTTGAGAACATCAAGACGCTGACCTACCACGCGATGGCCGCGTTCAACACCTCGACCCGGCTGTTTGACGGGCTGATGTACTTCGTCGTCATTTTGGCCGGCGGCCTGGCGCTGGTGTACGGCGCCATCAACGCCGGCGACCTGGTGGCCTATGTGCTGTATGTGTCGACGCTGATTGCCACCATCCGCCGCATTGTGGAATTTGCCGAGCAGTTCCAGCGCGGCATGACCGGCATCGAGCGGTTTTTGGAGATCATGGACACGCCAGTGGCCATTGCCGACGCGCCCGACGCTAAACCGCTGACCGTGCGCGAGGGCGGCATTGAGTTCCGCGACGTCAGCTTTGAGTACCCCGACGACCACAACATGGTGTTGCGCCATGTTGACCTGCGCATCCGCCCCGGCGAGAGCCTGGCATTGGTCGGGCCTTCGGGCGGCGGCAAGACGACGCTGTGCAACCTGATCCCCCGTTTTTACGATGTGACCGGCGGCCAGATTTTGATTGACGGGCAGGACGTGCGCAGCGTGACGCTGCACAGCCTGCGCGAAGCCATCGGCGTTGTGCAGCAGGACGTCTACCTGTTCAGCGGCACGGTGGCCGAGAACATCGCCTACGGCAAGCCCGGCGCCACGCGCCAGGAGATCGTAGAAGCCGCCAAACTGGCCGGAGCCGACGCCTTTGTGCGCGCGCTGAAAGATGGCTACGATACCTATGTGGGTGAGCGCGGCGTCAAACTTTCGGGCGGGCAGAAACAGCGCATCGCCATTGCGCGGGTCTTTTTGAAGAACCCGCCCATCCTGCTGCTGGACGAAGCGACGAGCGCGCTGGACAACGAGAGCGAAATTCTGGTAGGCCAGAGCCTGGACAAGCTGGCCAAAGGCCGCACGACGCTGACCATCGCCCACCGGCTGACGACGATCCAGAACGCCGACCGCATCCTGGTGCTGGGCAAGGACGGCATTGAGGAAGAAGGCAGCCACACCGAGCTGCTGGCCAAAAAGGGCATCTACTACCGGCTGTGGAACGGGCTGGTCAGCGGCCAGACCCTGTGAGGGGCTGCTTGCGCACCGCCGTCGGCACGGGCCGGGAACCGCGCACCGGCCCCCATCCCGCAAAGGGCAAAGAAAAAGGCAGGAGATCCATTTCCGATCTCCTGCGGGCGGCGGGTATTTTCTTCTTACAGGCTTGGATCAGGACCGCGCACAGTCCTTTTCTTGGTTCCTCCGATCCACAGGGAACGTTCACTTTTCCCTGCACTTGATCCCATAATTGCCGCGGCTCCCCTCCTCGTAACCTCTATATATTTCATAGAGTTTGCCGTTGATCGTCACTTCGTCATCGCCGGGGAACGCGCATGTGTAACCATTTTCTTCACAATATCGGGAGATCGCCTGCTGTGCTTTTTCCACAGTGGGATAGGTATCGCTTTCGTCATACGGCACCCAAAAAGCCTTCTTGAACATCTTCAACATTGTATCGCTCCTTCCTGCGCGGAGCACCCTGATCCATTACTGTCATTATACCACACGCCTTCTTTACTTTTCAACCGAGAATCGTGATTTTTGAGCCGCGAGGGCAGATTTTTTTCCCCCCTCCCCTTCCCCGGCACGCCCCTGTACCAGTTCCGGCCCCCGCCGTCAGGCGGGGGCCGGTTGCTTTATTCGGCGGCGGCCACCTTCCACATGCGGCGGGCGTTGAGCGTGAAGGTCAGCAGGTTGGAAGCGATCATAATGCCCAGGAACGCCGCCATGCCGTACCGGGGCAGCAGCACCGCGATGGCCGTGATGCGGAAAAGGGAATCCACCAGCGAATAGCGGAACGTCGCCAGCTGCTCGCCCAGGCCTTTGAGCACGCCGTCCACCATGCTTTCGAGGTACATGAACGGCGCGACGAACCCCAGCACCCGCACATAGCGGCCGACTTCGGCGTCGCGGTAGAGCAGCTGCGCCAGCTGCGGTCCCAGCGCCACAAACCCCGCGCCCGCCGCCAGCGAAAACACGGCGGTCAGCCCCAGTACCCGCGCGACGAGCCGCCGGGTGGCCGCGCCGTCGCCGCGGGTGTGGGTGCGGGTGATCTCCGGCATCATCAGGCCGGACAGCGCCGACAGCACCGAAAACGGGAAAAACAGCAGCGGCAGCGCCATGCCCTTGAGGTTGCCGTACTGCGTCAACGCGGCCGCGCGGCTGCCGGTGTAGAGCGAGAGCGTCAGCGGAATGAGACTGCTTTCGGCCGCCTGCAATGCGCTGGCCAGCAGGCGGTTGCCCTGCACCGGCCACAGGATGGCGTTCAGTTCCCGCCGGGTGTAGGGGTGCAGCGGCTCGCCGGGGCGGCGGGCAAACTCCGGCGCGCGCGCCGCAAACAGCACCATCAGCACGCAGGAGACGCCCTCGGCCACGGTATTGCCCAGCAGCACGGCCGCGCAGCCGTACCCTGCGCCCCAATGCGCCATCGCTTGCAGCCCGGCCAGCGCCACGCCCATGCGCACGCACTGCTCGACCAGCTGGGACCCCACGTTGGGCCCCACGCGGCGCGCCGCCAGAAAACCCCCGCGCAGCGCGGCGGCCACCGCCATGCACGGCAGACTGGGCGCCAGCACCCGCAGCGCCCCTTCGGCGCGCACATCGTGCAGCAGGTAGCGCGCCGCCGGCCCGGCCAGCAGCGCCAGCGCCGCCATGGCCGCTGTGCCCAGCGCCAGGCCCGTAGCACACAGCCCGCGCAGCGTGGCCGCCGCGCCCTGCCCGCGCGCCAGGCTGCGCGCCGCCAGCCGGGTGGCCGCCACATAGATGCCCGCCGTGGCAAAGGCGCTGAACACGCCGTACAGCGCCAGAATCAGCTGGTACAGGCCCATGCCCTCGCCGCCGAGGTACCCCGACAATACGACCCGGAACCCCATGCCCAGCACGCGCAGCGCCAGCCCGGACCCCGCCAGCAGCAACGCGTTTTGCAGATACAGCCTGTGTTTGCGCAACCCGGCCGCCCCCTTTCGCCCCTCTTGCATGGCTATGCGCGCCGCCGGGCCGGTATGCCTTGCGCCGCGGCGCGGCAGGTGTTACAATACCCTAAACACTGTACCTACCAAGGAGGATGCTGCTATGAAAGAAGTCGATACCGCTGCCGCCTACCTGCGCGAGCACCTGCCCTTTGCGCCGGAACTGGCGCTGGTGCTGGGGTCCGGCCTGGGCGGCCTGGCCGAACGCATCGAAAACGCCGTGACCATCCCCTACCGCGAGGTGCCGGGCTTCCCGCTTTCGACGGCGCCGGGGCACGCCGGGCAGTTTGTAGCCGGCATGCTGGGCGGCAAGCGCGTGCTGTGCATGCAGGGGCGGTTCCATTACTATGAAGGCCACGATATGCGCGCCATCGCGCTGCCGGTGCGGGTGTTCAAGGCGCTGGGCTGCCGCGCGCTGATTTTGACCAACGCGGCCGGCGGCGTGAACTGGGACTTTAACGTCGGGGATTTTATGCTGATTACCGACCACATCAACTTTATGGGCGTCAACCCGCTGCGCGGCAAAAATGACGAAGGCATCGGCCCGCGCTTTTGCGATATGACCCAGGTCTACACCCCGCAGCTGCAGCAGCTGGCACAGGACGTGGCTGCCAAGCAGGGCCTTTTGCTGCAAAAAGGCGTCTACCTGGGCTACATGGGCCCCAGCTTTGAGACGCCGGCCGAGATCCGCGCGTTCCGCACGCTGGGCGCCGATGCCGTGGGCATGAGCACCGTGCCCGAGGCCATTGCCGCCAGCCATTGCGGGCTGCCGGTGCTGGGCTTGAGCCTGATTACCAACATGGCGGCCGGTATGGCGGGCAAGCGGCTTTCGGGCGAGGAAGTCATTGAGATTGCCGACCGGCGCGGGCCGGTGTTCCAGAGCTTTGTGCTGGGCATTGTGGAAGCGATGTGACGTTGAGCAAAAAGTACAGCAATGCCCCCTGATTTGAACGGTTTTGCCGGTTTTGTTATCTTGCATTGCTGTGCGCTTTTTGGTATAATGTAGTTTGCTGCGGGTCTGTACGCAGGCCCGCGCATTTTGTTGTAAGGAGCAACCTGCCATGAGCGAAGAATGTACCCACGATTGCAGCACATGCAGCGCCAACTGCGACCACCGCGCGCCGCAGCATGAGCCGCCGCACCCCAAAAGCCGCATCCGCAAAGTGATCGGCGTCGTGTCCGGCAAGGGCGGCGTCGGCAAAAGCATGACCAGCGCCATGCTGGCCGTGGCGATGCGCCGCCTGGGCTACCAGGCCGGCGTGCTGGACGCCGACATTACCGGGCCGTCCATCCCCAAACTGTTCGGCGTGCACGGCCCGGCCACCGGCGACGGCGAGAGCATCCGCCCCATCGCCAGCCGCACCGGCGTGCAGATTATGAGCATCAACCTGCTGCTGGATGACCCCGAAGCCCCGGTGGTCTGGCGCGGCCCCGTCATTGCGGGGGCGGTCAAGCAGTTCTGGCAGGATGTTGTGTGGGACGTCGACTTTTTGTTCGTCGATATGCCCCCGGGTACCGGCGACGTGCCGCTGACCGTGTTCCAGACGCTGCCGGTGGACGGCATCCTGATCGTGTCCAGCCCGCAGGAGCTGGTGGGCATGATCGTCGGCAAGGCCGTACAGATGGCCAAAATGATGAACGTGCCGATTTTGGGCCTGGTCGAAAACATGAGCTACGCCGTCTGCCCCGACTGCGGCAAGCATATCGCCGTGTTTGGAGAGAGCCATGTCGATGAGATCGCCGCCAAATACACCCTGCCGGTGCTGGCCAAGATGCCCATTGACCCCGAGCTTTCCAAGGAAGCCGACGCCGGTATGATCGAGATGTACGCCGGCGATTTCCTGGACGATGCCGCCCGGGCCGTGGCCAAGCTGCTGAAAGCGTAAACCCGTTTTGCCTTAAAAAAACAGCAGGTACCAAAGCCCGCCGTTTTCTTTACATAAACCCAACCGTAAAAACAGAATAGGAAAAGGGAAAGGTGTACTGTATGAAAAACTTCCTCAACGAATTCAAGGCTTTCGCCCTCAAGGGCAACGTCATGGATATGGCGGTCGGTGTGATCATCGGCGCTGCCTTCCAGGGCATCGTCACTTCGCTGACCAACGACATCCTCAACCCCATCCTGGGCATGGCCTTCTCCACCGATTTCAGCAACGTGGTCATCCCCCTGTTCGGCGACGCGTCCATCGGCATCGGCGCCTTCATCTCGGCTGTCATCAACTTCATCATCATGGCGTTCGTGCTGTTCTGCATCGTCAAGGCCATGAACCAGCTGATGGCGCTGGGCCACAAAGAGGAAGAGCCCGCCCCCGAGGCCCCCAAAGCCCCCACGCAGGAAGAGCTGTTGGCCGACATTCTGGCCGAGCTGCGCACCCGCAACGAGAACGAGGCTGCCCTGACGAAGTAAGGCCCCGCCTGCCGCTGTACATAACACAGCGCCTGTACCTACCTGCAAAAAGCCGTCCCACCCCGGGTTCCCGGGGCGGGACGGCTTTTTGTTGGCCGAAAGAGCGGCCGTTACATTTCTTTCTCAAATTTGACCCGGTAGTAGAGCGCCACCCCATGGACCAGAAGATAGGCGAACACCAGCAGCAACAGGGGCACCATATCCACGCCCATCAGGGCGAAGGACAACATAAGGGCGCTGTACACATAGGTCATGCAGTCGAAGGCTTTGCCCTTGGCGCGGTTGGCTACCGCGATATTCCGCTCGTCGTTCTGCTCAATCCTGAGCCGCCGGGCAAACTCCGGGTCGCTCTGCACCGCGCGGTCGCCGAGCAGGCTGCCCAGGCACCCGCCGAACAGCCCGCAGCCCACGCCGATGCAGACATAGGGCAGCGCCCGCAGAAAGCCCTGGGGGTCGGCCGCCGTCCTGACCAAATACAGTCCGGCCGCCGCCAGCAGCAGCCCCGCGGCCACGCCAATGCATTGCAGGGTCTTGGTTTTCATTGTGCATCCTCCTCATAGATAAAAATTTCTTCGATGCTCATGTCAAAAAATCTTGCAATTTTGAACGCCAGCAGGATGGATGGATTGTACCGCCCGTTTTCCAGCGAGCCGATGGTCTGGCGGGACACTTTCAGCGCATTGGCCAGGTCCTCCTGCTTGATGCCCCGCTGCTTGCGCAGCGCTTCCAGCCGGTTTTTCATACAGACCCCCTTTTGTATAGAAAGTTTGCTTTCCGTGATTTCAGGATAGCACATCTGTGCAAGAATGTCAAGCGCACTTTCCATTTTTTCTGTATGGCAGCGGAAAACGGCGCGGCCGGGTTCTCCCCGGCCGCGCCGTTTCTTTTGCTGTATCGTTGTTTTCAGCGTTCCATCTTCCAGAACGCGCAACTGTAGGGCGGCAGTTCGCTGCCGCCGCCGAAATCGTGCGGGGCGCCGGTAATGAGGTCCACCGCCATGCCGCAGCCGGCGTCAAAGTGGGCTGTGCAGGGCGCACTGTCGGCGTTGATAGCCACCAGCACGCGCTCGCTGTCGGCCTTGCGCTCAAAAATCAGCTGTTTGGGCTGCACCAGCACGTTGCGGTAGCTGCCATGGCACAGCGCCGGGCTGGCGGTGCGCGCCCCGGCCAGCGCCGTGATCCACGCGGTCAGTTCGTTGCGCTGCGGGGCCGCGATGGCCGGGCGCAGCGTGGGGTCGCCGTCCTTTTTATCGCCCTGGACGCCCCACTCGCTGCCGTAGTAGACGGCGGGCACGCCCGGCATGCCGAACAGCAGGCCATACAGCGGGCGCAGGCAGTTTTTATCCGTCAGGATGGTGGCGATGCGCGTGACGTCGTGGTTGTCCACAAAGTTCAGCAGATGTTTGCCGGTGTACAGGCACCACGGCTCGGCCCCGAACTGGCGGTTGAGACTGTAGGCGATCTCGTGCATATTGCCGGTGTTGAAGCTGGAATACAGGCCCTTGTAGCACTCGTAGTTGGTCACGCTGTGGCAGGCGTGGTCGTTCATCCAGCGGTTATAGTCGCCGTGCAAGGTCTCGCCCACCAGCACAAACTCCGGCTTGACGGCATCGGCCAGCGCGCGCAGTTCGGCCAAAAAGCCGAGGTCCAGGCAGTACGCGACGTCCAGGCGCAGGCCGTCGATATCATAGTCGCGTACCCAGCCGCGCACGACGTCGAACAGGTAGTTTTTGACTTCGGGGTTTTGCAGGTTGAGTTCGACAAGGTCGCCGCAGCCCTCCCAGTCTTTGTACCAGAAGCCGTCGCCATAGCGGCTGTCACCGTCGAAACTCAAGTGGAACCAGTCTTTATAGTGGCTGTCCCACTTTTTTTCCTGCACGTCGCGGAACGCCCAGAACCCGCGCCCCACATGGTTGAACACGCCGTCCAGCAGCACGCGGATGCCCGCTTTGTGCAGCGCGTCCACGACGGTTTTCAGGTCGTTGTTATCGCCCAGGCGGCTGTCCACGCGGGTGTAGTCCCGCGTGTCGTAGCCGTGGGCGTCGCTTTCAAACAGCGGGTTGAACAGCACGCAGGTCGCGCCCAGGTCCCGGATGGGATCGACCCAGTCCAGCACGCGCAGCAGGCGGTGTTCCCCGGCCTGCGCCGCGTCGCCGGTGTTTTGCAGCGGCGCGCCGCACAACCCCAGCGGGTAGATCTGATAGACGACAGCTTCCTGATACCACATAAGAAATCCTCCTGTTTTGCAAGGGCGGGGGCCGCAGCACCCGCCCGGGCGTCACCAAAAGCGGCGCAGCCGCGGGCGCAGTACCAGCCGGTAATACCGCGTCAGCACGCCCAGCGCGCGGTCGTACAAAAAGAACGCCGCATTGCCCATGCCCAGCAGCGCCAGCAGCATCGGCAGGCCGTCGCCGGCGAGTTCCCGCCAGACGGCCGGGCCCAGCAGCGCGGCCAGCAGGGCGTACAGCAGCGCCACGGCGGCGTTGAATGCCAAAAACGTAAGCACCCAGCGCAAAACCGCCGGGCGCACGGCGCGCAGCGCACAGCGCAGCACCGGGTAATGGCCGACGGCCAGCGCGTAGAACAGCGCCAGTTCGGTTTCCGGCACCAGCAGCAGCGCCAGCACCGCCGTGGTAAGGTAGAGCAGCAGCGCGTAGCGCGGGCCGTATTCCTCCTGCACGGGGATGAGCAGGAACGCCGCCAGCATCGGCGCGGCATAGGTGCCCACCTGCAGCGCGCTGCCCGCCAGCAGCAACACGACCGACAGCGCCGCCAGCACGCCGCACAGCGCCGCTTTTTGGCTTTTGGACTTGCGCAAAGTTTCACCTTGCTTTTTAGAAGTTATTTAAAATCATTCTGGCATGCGTGCCAACAAATAGCAGAACCGCGCATCCACGGCTTTGCCGGGCCGGCGTCATACCAGGAACGGCGAGCCGCTGCGCAAAAATCGCTCTGCGGCTATTATACCCTATCCGGCCGCCGTTTGCAATTCCGCCAGCTGGGCCACCGTGCAAAAGGCGTACCCTTCGGCGCGGAACCAGTCGATGACAGCAGGCAGTGCTTCCACCGTGTGGGACGCCGCTTTGGTGTCGTGCAGCAGCACCACGCAGGTGTCGCGCCCTTCGGCGTCGCCCTGGATGTTGCGCAAAATAGCGTCGGCGTCGGGGTGGGCGGCGGTTGCGTCCTCGCCGCAGACGTTCCAGTCGATCCAGTGCCAGCCTTTTTCCTCGGTCTGGGTTTTGAGCTGCTGCATGATGCCGCTGCCGCCGTAGCGGTGGCTGACGGTATTGGTGCTGCCGCCGGGGAACCGCAGCCACGCCAGGTCCGCCAGTGCGACGTAGGGTTCCAGCGCCTGGCGCAGCGTTTTGATATCCTGCCAGAACGCGTCGGTGCTTTGGTAGATTTGCGCGTATTTGTGGCTGGCGCTGTGCATGGCGACCTGGTGCCCCTGCTGCACAATCTGCCGTACCAGCGGCAGGTAGGGTTCGTTGATGCCCTGCGCGCAGACAAAAAAGGTGGCCGGCACCTGCTGCTGCGCCAGTATCTCCAGGATCGGCCCGGTGCGTTCGCTGGGGCCGTCGTCAAAGGTCAGGCAGACATAGCGCGGCAGCGGTTCGTTTACATCCCCCGCCGCCGCGGCGAAACAGTCGTTGGGGACCTCGGTCTCGGCCCAGGCGCGGTGGTAGAGCCGGTGCAGCGCGCCGGCCAGCAGCGCCAGTGCCACCCCCAGCGCAATGCCGGCCCACAGCGTCTGGCGGGCTTTTTGCCGTTTGCGGTCGTAACGGATGGCGCACCCCTCCCCTGCCCGGTTTTGGTACAGCGTATGCGCCCGCACCGGCGGGTAGGACTGCAAAACCGCCGCGCTCCGGCACAGCGGGGCGCAGCGGTTTTGGCAAGGGGCGGGGTTTACGGATTTGCGGCGCTGTGGCGCGCACGCCAGACCCGGCGCGAGAACAGGGCCAACATGGGGTAGAGTTCCAGCCGGCCGGCCAACATATCAAAGCTGAGCAGCAGCTTGACCGGGGCCGAGAACCCGGCAAAAGAACCGGTGGGGCCGACGAGTTCCATGCCGGGGCCGACGTTATTAAAGCAGGTGGCCACCGCCGTAAAGGTGGTGACGAGGTCGAACCCGTCAATGGAGACCAGCAGCACCGAGACGGCGAACAGCAGCATGTACAGGTTAAAATAGTTGTGCACGCCGCGCAGCGTTTTTTCGTCCAGAGGCTTGCCTTCAAAGCGGACGGTGGTGACGGCATGGCTGTGCAGCATGCGGTTGAGGTCCTGCCGGGCAGCTTTTAAAAAGATGACGATGCGCGAGACTTTGAGCCCGCCCGCCGTGGACCCCGCGCAGGCGCCGACGAACATCAGCAGCACCAGCACCGTGCGCGCATAGTTGGGCCAGAGGTTGAAATCCACCGTGGCGTAGCCGGTGGTGGTGATGATGGACGCCACCTGGAAAAACGCCGTGCGCAGCGCCGTGCCGACACTGCCGTAGAGACGGACAATGTTGACCGTGATGGTAAGGGTGGCAAAGGCGACGATGCCCAGGTAGACGCGCAGTTCCTCCGAGCGGAAGGCTTCGCGGAAATGGCGCAGCAGCAGGAAATAGTACAGGTTAAAGTTGACGCCGAACAGCAGCATAAAGACAGCGATGACGACCTCAAAATAGGGGTTCTGATATGCACCGACGCTGAGGGCTTTGTTGCTGAACCCGCCGGTACCGGCCGTGCCGAAGGAGTGAACCAGCGCGTCAAACAGCGGCATACCGCCCGCGCACAGCAACACAACTTCCGCCACGGTCAGCACGAAATAGATTTCGTACAGAATTTTGGCGCTGTCCCGCAGTTTGCTGGAGATTTTGCCCACCGTGGGGCCGGGGACCTCGGCGCGCATCAGGTGCATGGCGCGGCCGTCCGTCATGGGCAGCACGGCCATGGCAAACACCAGCACGCCCATACCGCCCACCCAGTGGGAAAAACTGCGCCAGAACAGCAGGCCGTAGCTTATGCTTTCGATATCGGTCAGGATGGTGGAACCGGTGGTGGTAAAACCGGAGACAATCTCAAAAAAAGCGTCGACGAAGGACGGGATTTCCCCCGCCAATACAAACGGGAAAGCGCCGAACACCGACATGAGCACCCAGGCCAGCGCCACGATGGCCAGGCCGTCGCGCGCATAGATGGCGGTGTTTTGCGGTGCACGCCAACCCAGCAGCGCACCGAGGGCCCACAGCGCCAGCGCCGGGCCCAGAAACGCCTGCACAACGTCCCCCTCGCCATAAAGCATGGCGCACAACATGGGGCAAAGCATCAACCCGGCTTCGATCCAGAAAATGCGGCCCAACACAAAGCCGACCATTTTGTAGTTCATACGCGCCGCCTCACTTTACAATGTCGCGCAGCGAGCGCAGCCGGGTGTTGGTGGTGACGACGACCACGTCGTCGCCCTCGGCCAGGGCATCGTCGCCCGAGGGGATGACCGCCTGGCCATTGCGCCGCACAATGCCGACGACGAGCAGGCCGTCCTTGAGGTCGATTTCCTTGAGCGGTTTGCCGATGAACGGCACGCCGGGGCCGACGTTGAACTCCAGCGCTTCGACGCGGCCGCCGACGAGCCGGTGCAGCGTCTTGATGTTGTCGGAATCGAGACTGTTCTGCACGGCGCGCACATAGCGGGCGATGGCTTCGCTGGTGACGGCGGCGGTGGAGACGACGCTGTCCACCAGGTCACGCCCCGACACAAGGTCGGAAAACGAGGGGCGGTTGATTTTGGCGACGACTTTGCAGTTGAACTGCGACGCGTACATAGCCAGGATAATGTTGGTTTCGTCCAGGCCGGTCAGCGCCACAAAGGCGTCCGCTTCGGCGATGCGTTCCTCGCGCAGCAGTTCGCTGTCCGCACCGTCGCCGTGGATGACCAGCACGCCGGGGAATTTTTCGCTCATCTCCTGGCAGCGGCTGCGGTCGCTGTCGATGACCGTCACCCGCTTTTGCACGTCCTGCAGTTCTTTGACAAGGTAGTAGGCCATGCGGCTGGCGCCGACGATCATAATGTTGTTGGCACGCGCGCGGAACAGATGCAGTTTGCGGAAAAATGCTTCCAGGTCCGCCGGCGACGCGGTCAGGTAGATTTTGTCGCCTTCCCGCAGGGTAAAACTGCCCGAGGGGATGATGGTCTGCTGCCCGCGGGCCACCGCGCACACCAGAATTTTGACGCGGATGCTGCGGTAGAGGTCGGCCAGCAGCATACCGGCCAGCGGGTTGCTCGGGCCGATGCGGTACTCGACCAGTTCAAAGCGCTGGCGGCAGAACTGCTCGCGCTTGATGGCGCTGGGGAAGCGCAGCACCCGCGCAATCTCGCGCGCCGTGGTCTTTTCGGGGTTGATGACCATCGAAAGGCCCAGTTCCTCCCGCACAAGGCGCAGCTGACGCTCATACTCCGGGTTGCGGATGCGCGCAATGGTATGCTGGGTGCCGATTTTTTTGGCCATTAGGCAGGCCAGCATGTTGATTTCGTCACTGGACGTGGTGGCGATCAGCAGGTCGGCGCCGCTTTCAAACGCTTCCTTTTGCACGTCGTAGCAGGCGCCGTTGCCCACCACGCCGCGCACATCATAGATATTGACGATGGTTTCGACCAGTTCGGGCTTATGGTCGATGACGACGATATCATGCCCTTCCTCGGTCAGCTGGGCCGTCAGGGCGCGGCCCACTTTGCCTGCGCCGACAACAATGATCTGCATACAGGGTTCCTCTTTTCCCGGGGTATGGCCGCCCCGCCGGCGGCCGCCCCCCTTCGACATATTTTGTTTTTACCCCATTGTAATACGAAGCGGCGCGCAAAACAAGCATACTTTCTTTCGATCTTGTATTTTTCCGCGTTGCAACGCAAAAGCCCGCGGTTTGTGGCCAAACCGCGGGCGGGAAGCACCAGAGTGCGATCAGGTATTGGGGGAGCTATTTTTGAGGATGACGTCGTGGCTGCCGCCCTCGACAATGGAGGTGGAGGAGACGACAGTCAGGCGGGCTTTCTGCTGCAGTTCGGGGATGGAGAGCGCGCCGCAGTTGCACATGGTGGAGCGCACTTTGTACAGCGTGGTCTGCACGCCCTCGGCCAGCGGGCCGGCGTACGGCACGTAGGAGTCGACGCCTTCCTCAAAGCTGAGTTTCTGCGCGCCGCCCAGGTCATAGCGCTGCCAGTTGCGGGCGCGGTTGGAACCTTCGCCCCAGTACTCTTTGACATAGTTGCCGTTGACGCGCAGGCGGTTGGTCGGCGCTTCGTCAAAGCGGGCGAAGTAGCGGCCCAGCATGACGAAGTCGGCGCCCATGGCCAGCGCCAGCGTGATGTGGTAGTCCTGCACGATGCCGCCGTCGGAGCAGATGGGCACGTAGATGCCGGTCTGCTCATAGTATTCGTCGCGGGCTTTGGCGACCTCGATGACCGCCGTGGCCTGGCCGCGGCCGATGCCCTTGGTCTCGCGCGTGATGCAGATGGAACCGCCGCCGATGCCGATCTTGACAAAGTCCGCGCCCGCTTTGGCCAGGAAGAGGAAGCCCTCGCGGTCGACGACGTTGCCGGCGCCGATCTTGACTTTGTCGCCGTAATGCTCGCGCACCCAGGCCAGCGTGCGGGCCTGCCACTCGGAGTAGCCTTCGGAAGAGTCGATGCACAGCACATCGGCGCCGGCTTCGACGAGGGCGGGCACGCGCTCGGCGTAATCGCGGGAGTTGATGCCCGCGCCGACAACATAGCTCTTGTTGGCGTCCAGCAGTTCGTTGACGTTCTCTTTGTGGCTGTCGTAGTCCTTGCGGAACACCATGTACTGCAAACGGCCTTCGTCGTCGATCAGGGGCAGGGTGTTGATCTTGTTGTCCCAGATGATGTCGTTGCAGTCATGCAGGCTGGTGGTGGCGGGGGCGGTGACGAGCTTGTCGATGGGGGTCATGAACTCGGTGACTTTGAGGTCGTTCGTCATGCGGGAGAGACGGTAGTCGCGCGAAGCGACGATGCCCAGCAGCTTGCCGTGTGCGCTGCCGTCGTCGGTGATGGCGACGGTGGAGTGGCCGGTGCGGGTCTTGAGGTCCAGCACGTCGCCGAGGGTTGCCTCCGGCGGGAGGTTGGAGTCCGAGGTGACGAAGCCTTTTTTGTAGGCTTTGACACGGCGCACCATGTCGGCTTCCTGCTCAACGGTCTGGGAACCGTAGATGAAGGACACGCCGCCCTGTTTGGCCAGCGCGATGGCGAGCTTTTCGCCCGAGACCGACTGCATGATGGCCGAGACCATCGGGATGTTCATCTCCAGCGGGCAGGGTTCCTCGCCCTTGCGGAACTTGACCAGCGGCGTTTTCAGGCTGACGGCCGTGGGCACGCACTCGGCCGAAGTATAGCCGGGGACCAGCAGATACTCGCCAAAAGTGCGGGACGGTTCAGAAAAATAGTATGCCATACATGCACGCTCCTTACCTTGCTGCAAAAAACCAATACGTTTTCTATGATTAGACAGATTGTATCACATCTGCGCACAAAACACAAAAGATTTTGCAGAAAATCTTTCTTGCACGGGCGGCACAAAAGTTGTGGAATTTGCACCAAGGGCGCCCCAAAAAGTATGACTTTGTGCGTTTGGGATGCCTTTTGCGGCGCCTTTGCGCCCTGCGCCGGCCTTTGCGGGGTGCGGGCGGGCTGTTCCCTGCCGGGACAAAATATGCTATAATAGCCGCAAACGCGGTTATTCTGCTGTTTTTGCGCGGCGGCTTGCCGTTCTGGCAAAACGCCAACCCGGCAAGGCTTTGGATGCACAGTTCTTTCACTCCGCTGCGCGCCATGGCAGAATCGCCGCAGGAAACGGCTGCTGTCCCCTGTAGCGCCGCAAACCACAAGAAAGGACCCCCGTTCCATGCTGCTGCAACGATGCAAACCGCTGGACCCCGGCGCCGCCAGGCGGCAGGCGCTGGCCCAACAGTGTTTTACCCTGGCGCTGGCGCTGTTGCTGGTGCTCTCAGAAGTGTTCAGTTCCAACCTCCAGGCCACGCTGCCAACGTTGAGCCACCTGGCCCGCCTGGCGCTGACCGGCGGCGCGGTGCTGCTGCTGGGCGCCAAAATTTTGCTGCTGACCGACTACGAGCGCCGCTGGCAGCCGGTATTGGCCGCGGCTGTGCTGGGCTACACTGCGTTTGCCGCCTGGTATGGTGACGACGTGTGGTTTTTTTTGGCGGCGCTGGTGGGCCTGGCCGCCAAAGACACCGACCTGCGCGCCGCGCTGCGCGTTTACCTGGCGGTGGCGGTGGCCGGGCTGCTGGCCGTGCAGCTTTTGCACTTTGCCACGCCGCTGATGCCCTACAACTTTTACTGCCGCAACTGGGATTTCGGCTACGGCCACTACAACGGCTTTGGCGCGCGGCTGGCCGGCGTGTTTTTTGCCTGGGCCTGGCTGCGGCACGACGCCATGCGCTGGTGGGACTGGCTGGGCCTGGCGGCGCTGGGGCTGTTCACCTACCTGGTGCCGGGCAGCCGCGGCGCGGCGGGCGCTATGGCCGTGCTGCTGGGGCTGTTTGCCGTGCAGCGGTTTTTGCCCCGTTTGTTCGACAACAAGGTCTGGTATGCGCTGGCGCTGGCGCTGCCCGTGGGGCTGGCAGCGTTCAGCCTGTATGCCGGGTATGTGTACAATCCCGTCTGGCCGTATGATCGCATGGCCCTGCTGCTGTTGAGCATCGCGCTCTCGGGCCGGTTCGAAATCTGGCATAACGTGTTTTGGTCCGCCGACCTCTCGCTGCTGGGCGGGCTGCCCACCGACGGCGACGAACACCACGCCATCGACAATACGTTTTTGGCGGTGCCCATGAACAAAGGCTACCTGGGGGCCGTGCTGGTGGCGGTGTTCTTTTTGCTGCTGCTGTGGCGGCTGGCCAAACACCGCCACGCCACCGAGGTGCTGTGCCTGGTGGCGCTGACGCTGTATCTGTTTATGGAGAACAAACCGTTTTTGCTTTCAGCCAACCCGTTTTTGCTGCTGGCCCCCTGTGTGTTTTTTGGCAGCGGCAAAACCGACGCCGCGCAGCCTTTGCCGGCGGTATGCAAGCGGGCGAACGACCCGTAATCAACTTTTTATTACAGGACGCTGTACCGTGTGGTGCAGCGTCTTTTTTTAGCGCTTTGTTTTGCGACGCCCGGGCGGGTGTGCGCTTTTGTATACCGCCCCTTGACGGCTGTTTGGGCCGGTGTTACACTCTGTGCGCAATGGGCCGCCCCACCACCCGGGGGGGGGCGGCGCACCGCAACGAAATTTCCCCTGCCGCCGGCAGGGGCAGGGGGCGCCTGCCATGGAGATTATCACCGTACAAAACCTGACCAAAGTGTTCACCTACGCCGCCAAGGAAAAAGGCCTGAAAGGCTCGCTGCGCGACTTGTTCGCGCGCAAAACGCTGCAAAAAACCGCCGTCGAAAACGTCAGCTTCACCGTGCAAAAAGGCGAAGCCGTCGGCCTGCTGGGCCCCAACGGCGCGGGCAAGACGACGACGCTGAAGATGCTTTCGGGCATTTTGTACCCCACAAGCGGCAGCGCGACGGTGGCGGGCTACGTGCCGTGGCAGCGCCAGCGCGCCTACCAGCGGCGGTTCGCCATCGTCATGGGGCAGAAAAGCCAGCTGTGGCCCGACCTGCCGGCCGTGGACACCTTTGAGCTCAACCGCCGAATCTATGAGGTCGACGCCGACGCTTACCGCCGCACGCTGGACGAGCTGACCGACCTTTTGGACGTGCGCGAGCTGTTGCAGGTGCAGGTGCGGCGGCTTTCGCTGGGCGAGCGGATGAAGATGGAGCTGATTGCCGCGCTGCTGCACCGGCCCGAGATTCTCTACCTGGACGAACCGACAATCGGGCTGGATATTTTGTCGCAGCGCAGCATCCGGGATTTTTTGAAGTACTATAACGAGCAGACCCGCACGACGCTGCTGCTGACGAGCCACTACACCGCTGACATTGAAGCGCTGTGCCCGCGCAGCATCATCATCAACCACGGCAGCGTCGTGTTTGACGGCCCGCTGGCCGAAGTCAGCGAGGTGTTCGGCCACAAAAAGCTCGTGGCGCTCAAAGCGCAGCGCGATCTGACGGCGGCGGAACTCGCCGCCTTTGGCACGGTGCGGGCCTGCCAGCACAACACCGCCCTGCTGGAAGTGGAGCGCGACCGCCTGCAGCCCTGCTTGCAACGGCTGTTCGGCGCGCTGCCGGTGGTGGACCTGGACGTCAAGGATATCCCGCTGGAGGAAGGCATCGCCTATTTTTACCAGAAAGCCGGGGTGAGCGCACCGTGAAACCCTACGGCTATGTGTTTGGCATGGGGCTGCAGAAAGCCCTGGCCTACCGCGCGGATTTTTTGCTGACGCTGGCCAGCTGCATCTTCCCCATTTTGATGCAGGTCTGCCTGTGGACTGCGCTGTACGCGGCCGGCGCGGCCGATACCGGCGGTTATACCTATGAGCAGATGATCCTGTACACGCTGCTGGCGGGCATCACAGCGCGCATTGTGGCCACCGGCTTTGAGAACGACGTCGCGCAGGATATCAAGGACGGCGGGCTGAACAAATACCTGGTCAAGCCGGTGGATTACGGCGGGTACTATTTCGCGCAGTTCCTGGGCGGTAAGGCCGGGCCCATCGCCTTTTTGCTGGCCGTGACCACCGCCGTGCTGGCGGGGGCCGCCGCGGTGCTGGGCACGGCGTTTTCGCCGCTACGGCTGGGGTTGTACGCGCTCTCGCTGGCGGGGGCGACCGTCTTGAACTTTGTGCTGTTTTACGCCATTGCGCTGCTGGGCTTTTGGCTGACTGAGATCCGCCAGCTGTTCGGCACCATCGCCATCGTCATTCTGGTCGCCAGCGGCGGCGTGTTCCCGCTGGATATTTTCGGCCCGGTGGGCCGGTGGATGGCCGCCGCGCTGCCGTTTGGCTATACGACGCAGTTCTGCGTCAACATCGTGACCGGGCGGCTGGCCCCCGGGCAGATCGCCCTGGGGTTTGCCGCGCAGTGGCTGTGGGCGGGCGCGTTCGCAGCGCTGTGCGCCGTGCTGTGGCGGCAGGGCGCCAAGCGCTACACCGCCGTGGGTGGGTAAAGGAGGGATGCGCCGATGAAACACCTTGCCAAGCGCCTGCGGTATTACCTGGGCCTGCTGGGGCTGTTTGCCAAATACTCGCTGATGGAGCAGATGGCCTACCGCATCAATTTTATCGCCGGCATCGCGGTGGAATGCGGGTACATGCTAATCAAGCTGATGTACGCGGTGCTGATTTTGCGCGCCGGGGCCGAGATCAACGGCCTGACCGCCCACGAGATGCTGATGTGCATTGGCACCTACATCATGGTGACCGGCGTGTACATGGGCATCTACCCCAACTACTGGGCGCTGCCGCTCTCGGTGCGGGACGGCAGTTTGGACATGCAGCTAACCAAACCGGTGAACACGCAGTTTCTGGTGACGCTGCGCAAGCTCGATTTCGGCATGCCGATCCCCGACGTGGCGTGCGGGCTGGCGCTGATCGTGTACGGCTGGCAGCGCGCGGGGTTGCCCGTAACGCCCGGCGCAGTGGCCGGGTTTGCCGTGTACTGCCTGGCCGGCTGGTTTTTGACCTACTGCCTGTTTTTGATCCCCGAGTTGCTGTCATTCTGGTTTGTCTCGACCAACGGGGTGCAGGCGCTTTCCAGCGCGGTGTTCGACTTTAACAACACGCCGATGAACCTCTACCCTAAATGGGTGCAGCGGCTGGGCATCTTGCTTCTGCCGGTGTTTTTGATTACGAACTTCCCCACCCTGTATGTGATGGGTGCGCTCTCCCCCGCCATGCAGGTCTGGGGCCTGGCTGCGCCGCTGGCGGTGTTTGGCATCCAGCGCGCGATCTGGCGGCGCGCCATGCGGCAGTACACCAGCGCCAGCGGGTGAAGCGCCGCGTTTTGCCAGGGGCCGCCCAAACTGCGGCGGACACGGTGGGGGCGACGGGGTTCTTGTGGGCAGGCTTTCCCGCAGGGCTGTTGCTTGCGCGCTGCGGCGCGCCGCCCTGTTCTCGTCCGCCCATCCTTCGCCACCAAACAGAGAAGCCCGCCGGGATACGGCGGGCTTCTCTGTTTGGTGGAGGATGGGGGACTCGAACCCTCGACCTCTGCGATGTGAACGCAGCGCTCTAACCAGCTGAGCTAATCATCCATAATGGGGTCAACAACAGGTATTATACGGCATCTGGGCCGGTTTGTCAACCCCATTTTGGGAGTTTTTATACGGTGCGCATCAGCCCTGCAGGGCGGCGGCCAGCGCTTTGAGCTGCGCCTCGCTGGCGGCGTCCAGTGCGCTCTTGATCGTCACGGTAGGCGCGGCAAAGGTCAGGTTCTTGCAGCCTTCCAGCATCTTGGTCATGACGCGGGCGGCCGTGGGGGCCCAGGTACCGTTTTCGATCAGCGCGACGGTGCGGTTCTGGTAGTTGCGCTCGGTCAGGTGTTCGATAAAGGCACGGGTGAACGGGAACACATCGCCGTTGTAGGTCGGCGTGGCCAGCACCAGCTTGCTGTAGCGGAACGCCTGGGCCACGGCTTCGGGCAGGTCGCAGCGGGCCAGGTCCAGCACCGTCACGTCGGTGCCGGCGGCGCGCAGGGTCTCGCCCAGCTGCTCGGCCACCGCTTTGGTGTGGCCGTAGATGGAGCTGTAGGCCACCAGCACGCCCTCGGTCTCGGGGCGGTAGGCGCTCCAGGCGTCGTAGGCGGCCAGCACATCGGGCAGCTGCTCTTTGTGCAGCACGGGGCCGTGCAGCGAGCAGACGGTCTCAATGTCCAGCCCGGCGGCTTTTTTGAGCACCGCCTGCACCTGCGCGCCGTATTTGCCCACGATGCCGATATAGTAGCGGCGGGCTTCAGGCAGCCATTCCTCTTCGACATCCAGCGCGCCGAACTTGCCGAACGCGTCGGCGCTGAACAGCACCTTGTCGGCGTCGTCATAGCTCAGGATGACCTCCGGCCAGTGGACCATCGGCGCGGTGACGAAGTGCAGCGTATGACGGCCCAGCGGCAGCGTATCGCCCTCTTTGACAGGCAGGCTGCGGGCCGTATAATCAACGCCGAAAAACTGCTGCATCATGGCGATGGCCTTGGCCGAAGCGACGATCTGCGCGCTGGGGTAGGCCTGCGCAAACGCCGCCACCGAGCCGGAATGGTCGGGTTCCATGTGCTGCACGACGAGGTAGTCGGGCGCACGGCCGCCGAGCTCGGCGGCAATGTTGGTGAGCCAGGCGTCGGTGAAATGCGCGTCGACGCTGTCCATGACCGCGACCTTTTCGTCGCAGATCAGGTAGGAATTGTACGCCATGCCGTTGGGCACCTTGTACTGGCCTTCAAACAGGTCGATGTCGTGGTCGTTGACGCCCACATACAAAATATCGTTGGTGATGTTCATCTATATACCCTCCTGGTACGGTTGCGTTGTTTCCGTTCCCCAGTATAGCACAACCGCGGCGCGCTGTCGCGCCTTTTTACAAAAAAGTTGCAAAAAAAGTCCGGCCGCTCTGCCAAATCACGCAGAACAACCGGACAAGGGGGTAAGGATTTAGAGCACTTCGTGTTCGGGCACCGGCGCGTCGATGGGACGCGGCGCGCCCTCGACCCACTGGATGGCCTTTTTGGGGCACTTGGTCACGCAGGTACCGCAGCCGTTGCACTTGGTGTAGTCAATGGCGGCGACGTTATCCTTGAGGAAAATTGCCTGCTGCGGGCAGTTGCGCACGCACAGGCCGCAGGCGATGCAGCCGACTTTGCAGATTTTGTTGACGGCCGCGCCTTTGTCGCGGTTGGAGCACTTGACGGCCGGCTGCGGCGCGATGGGTTTCATCTGGATGACGCCGCGCGGGCAGACTGCCGTGCAGGCCGTGCATCCGGTGCATTTGCTGCGGTCGACGACCGCGACGCCGTTGACGACATGGATGGCGTCGAATTTGCAGGCGCGGGTGCAGTCGCCCAGGCCCAGGCATCCGTAAGCACAGGCGCTGGGGCCGCCGGCCACTGCCGCGGCCGCGGCACAGGTCTGGACGCCCTGGTAATCAAAGCGGGTGCCGCAGTTTTCGCCGCCCGCGCACAATACAGTCGCGCGCAGGCTGGGGCGGTCGGATTCCTCCGCCCCCATGATGCGGTTGATGGCGTCGGCCGTCTTGTCGCCGCCGGGGGCGCATTTATACGTGGGCGCGCCGTCCTCGACGATGGCTTTGGCGTAGTCGGCACAGCCGGCATAGCCGCAGCCGCCGCAGTTGGCGCCGGCCAGGCAGTCGGTGATCTGCGCAATGCGCGGGTCCTCATACACGGCCATGAACTTGGCCGCCAGCACCAGGATAAAGCCGCCGGCCAGGCCCAGCACCACCAGCACCACGATAGCCAATACGATCGGGTTCATGTGTTTCTTCCCCTTTCTTACAGGATCGCGTTGATGATGTTTTCCACCAGACCGCCGAATCCCATAAAGCTCAACGAGGTGATGGCCGCCGCGACCAGCGTGATGGGCAGGCCCTTGAAGCTTTCGGGCGGGTTGGCGTTTTCAACGCGCTGGCGCACGCCGCAGAACAGCAGCATGGCGACCAGGAAGCCCACGCCCGCGCCGGCCGCGCAGACCAGCGCCTGGGCGAAAGCCAGGCCGAAACCGGATTCCTGCACAATGGCCGAGTAGTCCTGCACGGCCAGGATGGTGACGCCCAGCACGCAGCAGTTGGTGGTGATGAGCGGCAGGTAGACGCCCAGCGACTGGTACAGCGCCGGGATGTAGCGCTTGAGCGTGATCTCGATGAGCTGCACAAGCACCGCAATGACGAGGATGAAGATGATCGTCTGCATGTAGCCCAGGGCAAAGGCGTCCAGCAGGAAGATCTGCAGCGGGAAGGTCACCGCCGTGGCAATGACCATGACCGCAATGACCGCCATGCCCATGCCGAAGGAGGAATCCAGCTTTTTGGAGACGCCCAAAAACGGGCAGATGCCCAAAAACTGCACAAGGACGTAGTTGTTGACCAGGATCATGCTGAAAAAGATCGTGGCAAACGTTGCGATCTGTTCGCTCATGCCAGCTCGCCCCCTTCCTGTTGCTGTTTGGCGGCGTCGATCTGCTCGAGCATGACGTCGCCGCAGGTCTTGCGCTCAATGGGTTTGTTGAGTTTGCGCTCCAGCCAGATACAGCCGGCCATCAGGCAGCCAAAGACGAAGAAGCCGCCGGGGGCCGAGTTCATGACCGTCATGCGGTCGATGTTCTCGGGCACGATCTGTATGCCCAGCCAGCTGCCGCCGCCGATGATCTCACGGATGGAGGACATCAACGTCATGGTCAGGATATAGCCCAGGCCCATGCCCAGGCCGTCGAGCGCCGAGTCCACGACGGTGTTTTTACAGGCGAACATCTCGGCGCGGCCGAGGATGATGCAGTTGACGACGATGAGCGCCAAAAACACGCCCAGCGACTTATACAAGTCGGGCACAAAGGCCTGCAGCACCATCTGCACCACCGTGACGAAGGTGGCAATGATGACGATGTAGCACGGCAGGTGCACCTTGGCGGGGATGACTTTGCGCAGCGCCGAGATGACGATGTTGGAGCACACCAGCACAAAGGTCATCGACAGGCCCATGCCCACCGCGCCGGAAACCGTGGTGGTGATGGCCAGCGCAGAGCAGCAGCCCAGCACCAGGCGCAGCACGGGGTTTTCGCGGAGAATGCCCGCGGTAAAGACTTTCCATTTGCTCGGTTTTTCCGCCATCGTCACACACCCCCCTGCAGTTCATTGGTATAGCAGTCGATGGCCGCGTTGACGGCGGCAAAGACCGCATTGCTGGAATAAGTCGCGCTGGCGATGGTATCGACCGGCGCGCCGCTGGCGACCGGCCCGCCGGACCAGCCCAGGAAGCCGGAAGTGAAATTCTCCTCGCCCACTTTGGAACCGATGCCGGTGGTCTGGGTGGACGCGTCGACGCTGAGATTGCTGATGGCGCCGCTGGCGTCAAACGCCACATACACGGTCACATCCTTGCCGGAGTAGCCAACCGCCGCCGCTTTGACGGCCGCCGCACCGCCGGCGGTGGTGACGGCGCCCTCCACCCCGGGGGTGGTCAGGCCGGTGTGTTCGGTCATGTCGGCTTCGGTCGTGCCTTCCGGCAGAACCGAGAGGTAGGAAGCCAGCGTTTCGGCCCGCGTGTTTTCCACAATGATGGGGGCGGTGATGTCGTTGAGCACCGCCAGCAGCGCACTGCACACCAGGCAGATGGCCACCAGCACGATGACCGGCAGCACCAGCTCTTTAAACGCGCTCTGCTTTTCGGCAGTCTGGTTGTTTGCCATCAGGCGTCGCCCCCTTTCTGTTTGGCCTTTTTGGCTTTTTGGTAGCCCAACGGCACCTGGCGGCCCCACACGTTGAACCACGGCACCATCAGGTTGCCCAGCAGGATGGCAAAGCTCATGCCCTCGTTCATGCTGGCAAAATGACGGATGAGGAAGGTCAGCAGGCCGATGAAGATGCCATAAAACAGCTTGCCTTTGGTGGTAAAGGGGCTGGTGACGTAGTCCGTCGCCATGAACACCGCGCCGAACAGCAGGCCGCCGCCCATGCACTCCAGCAGGGCGACATAGGGGTCGCCGGTGTACAGCGCCGTCAGGATGTAGGCCGTGGCCACAATGCTGACGGGGATGGTGGCCTGGATGGTGCCGGTGGCCAGCAGAATGGCGAAACCGGCCAGAATGGCGAGGATGCAGGTCTCGCCCAGCATGCCGCCGTGCAGGCCTAGGAACATATCCATAAAGCTGACGGCGGACAGGTCGACGTTGGGGTTCAGCGGCGTGGCCGAAGCCAGCGCGTCGACGGCCATGTCGGGGTAGACGTAGGCCGTCATGCGGGTGGTAAAGCCGAGGAACAGCACGATGCGCCCGACGAGCGCCGGGTTGGCGAAGTTATACCCCAGGCCGCCAAACAGCTGCTTGGTGATGACGATGGCCACAAAAGCGCCGACCACCGCGATCCACAGCGGCATGCCGACCGGCATGTTAAGCGCCAGAATGATACCGGTGACGACGGCGGAAAGGTCGCCCACCGTGTTGGGCTTGTGCAGCAGTACCTCGTACAGATACTCAAACGCCACGCAGGCAAAGGCCGTTACCGCCACCAGCAGCAGCGCGCGCAGGCCGAAGATCAGCGCCGAGGCCAGCACGCAGGGCAGCAGGGCAATGACGACATAGCCCATCAGGCCGCGGGTGGTGGAATGGTCGCGGATATGCGGCGAGGCGGTTACGAGCAAACGTTCTTCCATGGTTTACTTGCCCCCTTTCCGCAATTCGCCCAGGTACCACGCTTTGGCCAAAGCCATCGTCTGGCTGACCGGGCGCTTGGCCGGGCAGGCATAGCTGCAGCTGCCGCAGGCCACGCACAGGTCGACGCAGTGGACTTTCAGGGCGTCAAAGTCTTTGTTGTTGAACGCTTCCACCGTCGCAACGGGCTCCAGGCCCATCGGGCAGGCGTCGATGCAGCGGCCGCAGCGGATGCAGGCCGAAGGTTCCGGCAGCGCGGCGGCCTGTTTGCTGAACAGCAGCAGGCCGTTGTTCTGCTTGAGCACCGGGAAATCGGCACTGGGCGCAGCGCCGCCCATCATGGGGCCGCCAAAGATGATCTTGCCCAGTTCCACGCCCGGCTTGATGCCGCCGCACGCTTCGATGAGGTCACGGTACAGCGTGCCGATGGGCGCTTCGACGTTCTGCGGCTTGGCGATGGCGTCGCCCTCGACGGTGACGCGCTTGGTCGTCAGCGGCAGGCCGGTCTTGAGGTATTTGCCCAGCGTCGAGACCGTCGTCACGTTCATGATGACGCAGCCGACGTCGGCCGGCAGGCCCGGTTTGCCGGAGGGGCCGGTCTGCGGCACCTCGCGGCCGGTGCAGGTCTCCACCAGCGTCTTTTCGGCGCCCTGCGGGTAGCGCATGGGCAGCGGCTTGACGCTGACGCCCTGCATGCCGCGCACCAGCGAACACATCAGGTCGATGCACTCGGGCTTGTTGCGCTCAATGCCGATGATGCACTTGGGAATCTCGCAATACTGCATCACGGCCTGGATGCCGGAGATGATGGTGTCGCTGCACTCCAGCATTTCGCGGCAGTCGGTAGTCAGGTAAGGTTCGCACTCGGCCGCGTTGATCAGCAGCGTGTCGATGGTATCGGCCGCGAGCTTGACGTGCGTCGGGAAGCCCGCGCCGCCGACGCCCACCAGGCCGCAGGCCTGGATGGCGGCCAGCAGGCTGGCTTTGTCGGTGACGGTGGGCGGCACGCAGGCCGGGTCGACGGTCTGGCTGCCGTCCGTCTTGATGGCGACAGCGGTCGTCATGGCGCCGTTGACCATGCGCATCGGCGCGACGTCAAGCACGGTGCCCGACACGCTGGAATGTACGTTGGCGCTGACGAAGCCTTTGGCCTGGCCGATCAGCGTGCCGACCAGCACTGCGTCGCCTTTTTTTACAACCGGTTCCGCCGGGGCGCCGATGTGCATCGACATGGGTATGACGACATGCTCGGGCACCGGCATCTGTACCGTGGGCTGCCCGGCCGTCGCTTTGCCATGCGGCACTTCCGCGCCTTTGGCGGAACGTTTCAGGGACTTGAACAAGCGATCTCCCCCATTTCTTTTTCCCGGAAAGCGACGTACCACGGCCGTTTTACCGTCGGTCGATGCACTTTCCATAATACCCTATATTTTACCATTTCCTGTCGGCAAGTCAAGGCTTTTCAGGCTGACAAATCTTTCTTTTTGACCATTTTAGGCGAAAATGCTTAAATTTGTACGCATGTGCAAATGTTGCACCGGATGGACTTTGCTTGCATTCCCCGGCTTTTGTGGTATCGTATTTAAAGAAAAGATACATTTTTTGCGGCAGGTTTGCCGCAGCCACAAAGGAGGCTGGCATGAAACGTTTTTGCGAGTTTTTGGCTTTTGCGGCCCTCTGCTGCAGCGTGGCCGCTGTTGTGGTTTTGCTGCTGCGCCGCGCAAAGCGGCGCCGGCCGGCCCCCTACCTGACGCTGTACAACCACGATTGAACTGCAAACGCACCGCCGCCCCGGCGCAAAGCACCGGGGCGGCGGGTTTTGTTTTTTAGAGGTGTGCGGGTCAGAAATCGATTTTCTGCAAGCGCAGCAGCGCCAGGATGTAGATTTTAAGCGCTTCGATCATCTTGTCAAACGGCGCACCCTCGTTGGCGCCATGCATGGGGCCGGCAAAGTTCGGCAGGGGCAGGTCGGTGTGCTCGGGGCCAAAGCTGACCGCATACGGGAAGTGGCGCGCATAGGTGCCGCCGCCCATCGTAAAGGGGGTCTTGTGCTCGCCCGTGACCTCGTTGTAGGTGCCAATCAGTGTCTGGATGGCCGGGCTTTCGGCGTCGATATAAAACGGTACCCGGCTGCTGAGGTTTTCGAGCGTTGCCGCTGTACCGCAGACGGCCTGCAGCGCGGCGGTCATTTTCTCGGGGTCGGTGTTGGTGGGGTAGCGGCAGTCAAAGCTCTGGCGCAGCGCGCCGTCGCGCAGCTCAATCGTACCGCCGATGATGGTCAGCGGGTCAAACAGGCCATCGTCGGCCGCAATGCCCACGCCGCTGCCGTCGGTGGCGGCGTGCAGCGCATGCAGCACGCGCAGGTAGGCTTTTTCCTGCTCGGTGCCGATGTCGTTTTGCAGCAGGCAGTCCACCAGCAGGCCGATGGCGTTGACGGTGCCCTGCGGCATCGCGGCGTGGCCGCTCTTGCCCCAGCCGTGCAGCACGGCGGTGCCGTCGGGGGCGGCTTCCACCGTCACGCCGTCGATGGGGCGGATGGCGTCCGCCGGCACGCGCACGGTGCAGCTGGCGCGGTCGGGCACGGCGTTGTGCGCCACACCGCCCGCAAAGTCGACGATGACGCCGTTTTCCAGCTTGGGGCTGACGATCTCGCCGTTAAAACCGCCTTTTTCGCCGTTGCACACCGGGAACTCGGCGTCCGGCGTAAAGCAGAACGCGGGCATGGCGAAATGCTCGGCATAATAGTCGACGTCCAGCATGCCGGTTTCCTCATTGGTGCCCAGCAGCGCTCGCACGGGGTAGCGCAATGCCACGCCGCTGTCTTTGAGGTACTTGAGCGCGTACAGGCACAGGATGCTGGGGCCTTTGTCGTCGGCCACGCCGCGGCCCAGCAGCCAGCCGTCGCGCACGCGCACGGTGTAGGGGTCGGCGTCCCAGCCGTTGCCCTCGGGCACGACGTCGGTGTGGGTGATGGTGGCCAGGTACTTCTGCCCCTCGGCCATGGGGCCGGTCTGCGCCCAGCCGATGTACCCCTCGGCGTTATGGGTGGCAAGGCCCAGCTCGGCGGCGATCTCCAGCGCTTTGTCCAGCGCGGCTTTGGGGCCGGCGCCAAACGGTGCGCCCGGCTCCGGCGCGCCCTCAACACTGGGCACCGCCACCAGGCGGGAGATATCCCGCAGGATGTTATCGCGGTTTTGTTCGGCAAAGGCGTCAATGGACGCCCAACGCGGATCGTTCATGGTAAAAACCTCCTCATTCTGCGCGGGCAGCCGCGCCGCAGGATACGCGCGTGATATAAGAAAACGAAGGTTCTGCAAGAACTGCGCAGCACCGCAAAACCGCTGCAAAGCGGCAGATGCAAGGCAGCGGGGCGCAGCGCCCCTTGGCGGAACGCAAGACCCGATAGCGCAGCAGATGCCCCTTTGCAGGCAGATTTTTGCGGCTTTGTTTTCTTGGGGAACCGCGCGATACGCTCATTCTTTTTTAGTATAGCACAGCGCAGCCAAAAGTAAAGCGGCGCTTGGCCGCTTGACGCCGCTTTTCATTTGTGATATACAATACTTAGTAAAACAAAGTATCAGAAAGGGAGGCCGCGCCATGCCCGGGGAGGAACGCTTTGCCCGCCAGCTGAAAAAAGGCGTGCTGGAAATGCTGGTGCTGCGCCTGCTGGCCGCGCAGCCCGCCCACGGGTATGCGCTGATTGTGCGGCTGCGGGCGGCCAGCGGCGGGCAGCTGGACCTGAAAGAGGGCACGCTGTACCCCATTTTGTACCGGCTGGAGGAGGAAGGCTGCATCACCTCGACCTGGGACAGCCCCGACGGGCGCGCAGGCGTGGGCAAGGTGCCGCGGCGCGTGTATACGGTGACGGACGCCGGGCGCGCCGCGCTGGCGCAGCAGACGGAAATTTGGCGGCAGTTCGCCGCCTGTGTGGAACAGGTATTGGGGAGGGACGACGGATGAAGTGGAAGATCGGCCGCACGACACTGGACGTACTGCCGCCGGTGAAGCGGTATATGCACGCCATCGAGCGGCGGCTGCACGCCGACCGCCAAACGCGCGTGCGCATCATGACGGAACTGGCCGGGGACTTCCAGAGCCGGCGCGAAGCCGGGCAGCGCGACGAGGAGATCATGGCCGAGCTGGGCACGCCCGAGGAGGTGGCCGCCCAGTTTAACGAGGCCCTGGGCGGCGAGGGCGCACGTCCCGCCAGCCGCTGGCGGTGGGCGTTTGTGGTGTTGGCCGTGCTGGTAGCGGCGGCTGTGTTGGGGCCGGATCTGGTCACCCTGCTTGCCGCAAGGCAGGCGGAGTCCATCGGGATCATCGGCGGCGCCGACGGACCTACCGCCATTTATGTGGCGGCCGGGCCGGCCGCAGGGTTTTCTCCCCTGGTGTTCTTGCCCTGGCTGCTGGGGTGCGCCGCCGGTTTTCTGCTGCCTACCTGGCGGGACCCCAACGCTTGCCAAGGGTATGCGCCCTCCCTGCTGTTGAGCGGGCTGGGTCTGCTGCCCCTTCCTGTCCTCGCATTGCTTTTTGCTGCCATAAGCGTTGCAGACGGTTTTCACGTTGGCGACTGGGTATCCTCTCTTCCCCTCTTGCTCGGCCTTTCGGCCTATTGCGGGGCGCTGTTGAGTGGGATTGTTTTTTGCCGGGCTTTGTATACCCGGCGCCGGAACCGTAAGAACGCCGGGCAGGGTGCCGAAAAAAAGTAAAGAAAAATGCAAAGCGGGATTGACAACCCCGCTTTTGCTTGCTATAATAATACACGCATTTGGCGGCAGCCACTGTGGAGAGGTGTCCGAGTGGTTTATGGAACTGGTCTTGAAAACCAGCGATCTGCGCGAGCGGACCATGGGTTCGAATCCCATCCTCTCCGCCATTTTATATAAAAAAGTGAATAATCTATCACTTTGACTGTGGAGTAATACTCAAGAGGTCGAAGAGGCGCCCCTGCTAAGGGCGTAGGGTGCGAAAGTGCCGCGAGGGTTCAAATCCCTCTTACTCCGCCAAAAGAAAAACCCGCATAACAGCCTATAAAAGGCGTAGTTATGTGGGTTTTCTTGCTTTCTTATTGTTCCGTTTTGTGCCGTTTTGCGGCTGTTTTCGGGTCGTAAATGGGTCGTAAACGGGGCAAAAGGTCGTAAAAAGGTCGTAAGATTTGAGACCGTTGCAGTCCCCCGTTTTGCACTTGCATATCCCACATTTATACAGTTTTGCGTGCTTTTTGCGCAAAGCGCCTTGCCCCTGTACCCTTTTGCCGAGGTGCAGGAGCAGGGTCGTGGTTTTCAGTTGGCAAAATGAACCATTCTAGATTGTGCAGGCAGCACAAAAGGCCCCTGATGCAAAAATATTCGATTTGGGTAGGAGTGGCGTGACGTCAGCGGTGCCACTCCTGTTTTTCTTTAGATAGACGCGCTTGTATGTAATAATGGATATAAAACTTAGCTTCTAAGAAGGTTACTGGTTTGTGGCGGTAAATACATTCTGCTTTGAGGAAAGAAAAGAAATTTTCTGTCATTGCATTGCTATACGAGTTTCCACGCCTTGACATCGAAGGTGTAATGCCGTATTATTGAGTTAGGTTAAAGCACACTTCTGAAATATAATATATAGAATAGAACCCCTTGGTCGTTGTGGAACTATAACTTCGCGGGGAAAAGTGATTGTAATAATGAATGTGGAGGAACTAAAAATACACGCAGCAAAAATTGCGACTGTATTGCTTTCCGGCGGTATGCTAGTGGCCTGCGGTCAAGAAGCCACCGCGCCGGAAATCCAGATGCAGGTCGCGGACGGCTACATACAATATTTTAACGGCGCCGATTGGGAGAATCTGATTGCTGTTGAAGATCTTCGCGGCCCGCAGGGTGAACCCGGCCAGGACGGCAAAGATGGCAAAGATGGCAAAGACGGTGCCGACGGCATTGATGGTAAAGATGGCGCGACAGGCGCGCAAGGTCCTGCCGGAGCCAAAGGTGAAACGGGCGCTACCGGTCCCGCCGGGCAGGATGGTGTAAACGGTGCGAACGGCCGGGATGGGCGCGACGGCTCTGACGGGTCCGGCGCGGTGCCTTGCAACCATGTCTACCGCCAAGTCTCACAAGTTGTCAATACTCTCGAATCCTATGAGGACGGAAGTAGCTTACTCCGCAGGACCTACACGCTAATTTGTGATAAGTGTGGCACGCAGACCATCATGTACTACGACTTTGATAAGCCGGCCCTCACATCGCCGTCCTCTCCAACCTCTGAGGTAACGCCGACACCAGAAACAACTCCAACATCAGCTCCTGATCCAACGCCAGGACCTACAGCAACCTTACCCTCACCTTCTCCAATCCCTTCTCCGTCACCCTCGCCTACCCCCTCGGTCAACGAAAACAATTGCTGAAAGCAGCGCCGCATCCCCTTTGCAGGGGTGCGGCGCTGCGTTTCGCTTATGAATTTTTATGCATCAGCTCGCAAAGTGCGTGTGCTTGGTTTTCCATTTGCGCAGCGCGATAGCCAGCCAGAAGCTGAAAATGCCCAGCGTTATGATGGTCAGCAGCAGCCATTTGATCCAGTTGCCGAACAGTTGCAGCGCCGTGCCGTCGAAATACAGGCGGCGGCCGTCGATGACCGTGTGCTTGACCTCCCAGTTGTAGACCATGCAAAACGCCCACGGGTAGCAGATGCCGAACGTGCAGACCGTGATGAGGATACCCAGCAGCCGCCAGCCGATGAGCTGTAACAGGCCGCCGTCAAAGTACGAGTTTCCCATAACTTCCTCCCTGTTTTTGCCTTGTTTATGTTTGCGCCGGTTCCTCGGCCGGCAGCAGGATATCGCTGGCCACCGGCGTCAAAAACCGCGTGCGGAACGCCGCGAGGTCGGGGCATTGCGGCAGCAGGTGCATCGTCTTGGTGACGACGGCTTCCAGCGTCATATCGTAGGCTTCGATGACGCCGTAGGCCTGCTTGATCTGGTGGCCCACCTGGTAGACGCTCATGTCGCTGCCCTCGTAGATGACCTGCGTCGTCATGATGACGACCTTGCCGGCCTCAACCCAGGCGCCGACTTCCTGCGCAAAATCGGCCGTGGCGTAGTACGGCACGCCGCCGACGCCGAAACCTTCGACAATGAGGGCGCGGTGGGCCGGGCGCAGCAGGCGCAGCACGTCGGGCCGGATGCCGGGGATGAGTTTGAGCACAAACACCGCCGGGTCCAGCGCCAGGCTGGCCTGCGGCACGCCCAGGCCCTGCGGCATGGGCAGCACGGGGTAGACTTTGCCGTCGCGGATGTGGGCGACCTCCGGGTAGCCGATGCTGGAAAAAGCATGGTAGCTTTTGGTGCGCAGCTTTTTGGCGCGGGTGCCCAGCATGACCTGGCCGTCGAACACGATGGTGACACCCCACGCGCAGGACGATGCCGCGTAGCGGAAGGCGTCCAGCAAATTGCGGCGGCCGTCGGTCTCGCGCTCGCCGATGGAGTTCTGCGCGCCGGTGAGCACGATGGGCTTGCGCGAAGCGGGCAGCATATAGCTGAGCGCGGCGGCCGTGTAGGCCATGGTATCGGTGCCGTGGGTGATGACGAAGCCGTCGTAGGCGTCGTAGGCATCGCGGATGGCGGCCGCGATGGTGCGCCAGTGGTCCGGGTGGACGTTGGTGCTGTCGAGCTGGAACAGTTGCCGCGTCTCGACCTGGCAGACGTCCTCGATCTCGGGCACGGTGCGCAGCAGTTCCCGGGAAGTCAGCTGCGGGACTTTGCCCTCGTCGGTTTTTAAAGTAGCGATGGTGCCGCCGGTGGCCAGCATCAGAATCTTTTTCATCGGGCAGGTCCTTTCCTCTCCCCTGCTGCGTCCGGGCAGCCCGGCGCAGGTCACACGTTTGCCCCGCTGTTGGTTTCGCAGCGGGGCAAAGGTAGGTATTTGGGTTTTAATAGGTCGTGATGGATGCGCCGGGGTAGTAGTGCAGCAAAATATCCTGGTAGCCCCAGCCGTTTTGCGCATAGCCGATGGCGCCCCACTGGCTCATACCGCAGCCGTGGCCGTAGCCGTACACATCAAAGATAAAGCAGTCGGAACCGGCATCGTAGCTGACGGTGAAGCACTGGCTGCGCAGGCTGCGGCCGTCGACACTCTGGCGTGCAAGCAGGTTTTCGCGGAACCAGCGGCCGCTGACGGTATCGCAGTTGCCGTCCGGCCCGACCTGGATCTTAGCCACCCAGCCGTACTGGTTGGCCGACACGATCTTGAACCAGTTGTTGGGGTCGACGCCCGAAAGGTCGATGTCCATTTCGGCCTTGATGCGGTCCTGCAGCGTCTGGCGCGAGAAGCGCGCCGTGCCGCTGGTATTGCCGTTGGTGTTCCAGTTGCTGGCCACCGACTGGTCATAGGGGCTGTCCACCGCCTGCAGCCAGGGGCGGTCGTTGCCCCAGACGTCGGCCGCCGACGCCGTTCCGGTGCTGGCCGACGCAAAATACGGCGTAAAGCAGACCTGGCCGTTGTAGGTCAGCAGCACGCGCGCGACTTCCCGCGCAGCGGACAGGGCTGTCTCTCCCGGCGTGGTGCCGGCCACCGACGGATAGCCCGACTGGCTGAGAATCCAGCAATGGGTGGCGACGCACTGCGCCTTGTAGGCTTCGGCCGGGGCGTTGGAACCGAGCTCGTTCTGGGCGACCATGGCCAGGCACTGCACCAGGTCCATCGTCTGGGCGGTGCCGTTCATCGTCACGTTGATGGTCTCGCCTTCCGCCGTTGCGCCGCCCTCCGGCGTGGGGGTACTTTCGCTTGCGGGGGCGCTCTCACTCTGCGCAGCGCTTTCGCTTTCCGGCGGGGTTTCGGTCGGCGCCGGGGTCGCGGTCGGCGTTGGTGTAGCCGCGACCTGGTCCACCGTGACGGTCTGCTCGGGCAGACTGCCCTCGGCCCCCTGATTGAGGTCGGACTCGGTCTCGTTGCCGGACCCCGCCACGTCGGTCAGGCCGGCCAGCAGCTTGTCGGCGCCGGCCAGCAGCGCGTCGGTCGTTGCCTGCAGGTCGTCGATCGCATCGCCTATGTCGCTGTTGTCAGTACTGCCCCCGGCAGTTCCCTGCGGCTGGCCGCGGTTGGCCGCAGCCGCCGCGCTCTGCTGGGCGTAGCGGTCGACGCTGGCCCCCAGCAGGCTGGCGACGGCCGGCATCGGCTGGTTTTTGCGCTGGTACTGCAAAGCCGTCAGCAGCGGCTGCTCGGTCGCCGTGATGGAAGCGCCGTCCAGCGCTGCGGTTTCTTCCTCTTCGATCAGGCGGCCGGTGATGCAGAGCCGCACGTCCTGTTCGTCGGTGGTGGTCGTCAGCGTCAGGAACTGCGAGCGGTCGCCGACTTCCACGCCGGTATCCCACAGGCTGCGCGTCTGGATGCCCGCCACAAACGAAAGGTAGTCGTAATACTGCGAAAGATCGGTGCTGCCGTAGAGGTCAAACGCGCCCTCGCCTTCCTCGGCCGGGTCCCAATAGTAGACGGCCAGCACCTTAAAGCGGTACGACGTCCCCGGCAGATACAGCGTGAAGCCGCTGTTTTCTTTGATGGCATCCTCCTGCGCCAGAACGGCGTAGGTATCGCCGGTGCATTCCAGCACGGTGTTGCCGGGCGTCGGCTGCGCCAGCGCGTTGGCGGTGGCAAAGCGCGTAAGGGGCTGCACGCTGCCGTCCTGCTTCGGTTCCGGCTGGGTGCCGGCGGCATAGACCAGCGCGCCGTCCAGCCCGGGCCAGCCCAGGTACCCGACCGTGCCGGGACGCTTTTGCAGGGCTTTGTCCAGGTAGGCTGCAGCGGTTTCGTCATACAGCGTGGTGCCGTAGCTGCGAGCGGCCGGGCGCGCGCCAAGGTCATTGCGGAAGAACCACCACAGCGCCCCGGCCCCGGCCAGCACCAGCAACAGCAGCACGACCAGAACCAGAATTACGCTGCGCCGGCGGCGGCGCTCGCTGCGTTCGATCATGGCCAGGCTGCGGTTGCGCAGGCTTTGGGCGGGGTCGGCGTCCTGCGGCGCGGGCTGCGGTTTGCGGCTGCGGGGTTGGGGGGTGTCTGCCTGGACGGCGGCGGCTTCTTCCTCCGAGAACAGGCGCGTGGCGGCGCGGCTGAAATCCCGCGCGCTGGTGGTGCGCCCGGCCGCCGCGTCGGCGTCATCGGCTGCCTGGGCGGCGGCCAGCGTCTGCGGGTCCAACTCTGCCGAGAAATCCGGGATATCGCCGTCCAGAATCGACGGCGCCGGTGTTTCGTGCGCAGCAGGACGGGGCGCCGCGGCAGGCTGGCGCACAATGCGGCGGCTGCGCGACGCAGCGGCTGCCTGCGGGCCGGCGGTCTCGATCTGCAGCGGGTCGGCGGCGGGCTGCGCTGCCTGCACTGGGGAGAGATCGGTCTCAAACTGGATGGTGCCCACCGGCACCGCCGGGGACGGACCGGTATGCAGGCGGCGGCCCGGCTGCTGCGGCTGCTGCGGCTGCGACGGCGGGCTGGCCGGCTGGGGCGGTTCGGCGGTATCAAAGTCCATCATGGGTTCAAAATCCGCCGTGTGGTCGGGTTCTTTGGTGGCGGGGGTGCGCCGCCGCAGCGAAAAACGCACGGTGTTGCCGCGCGGCTGGCCGGCTTCCGACACGAGCAGCAGCGGGCGCTCTTTGCCGGGGCGGAACGTGATGCAGGCATCGGTCAGGCGCAGCCCCTGCAGGCGGCGGCGCAACAGGTCCAGAATCTGGTTGGCGATGGCGGCGTCGCTGCGCTCGGGCGGCAGCGCGCAGGCCACGGCCCCGCTGCGGTCGCAGAGGAGCACAAACGGCCCCTGCCCCACCGTAGCCGGCATGTAGGCGGCGGCAAAATCGGCGCCGGTAGCCTGCAGCGCCGTGACAGCGCGGCCGGCCGCCGCCTGCACGACGTCACCGGGGAATTTTTTGAGCAGCTGCGGCGGCACCTGAATTTGCCGCTGATGCTGGGGATCGGCATAACTCTCGGTGCCAAAGTCAAAGACGGCCTCGCTGTGGGGCAGCGGCTGCAGCACACTGCCCAGCAGGCGGCCGGTGGTCTCGTCCACCGCCACCAGCAGTTTGCGCTTTTTCAGCAGCAGGTCCAGCGTGGCCTGGGCCAGACTGGTCTCGCCCTCAGCAAAAACATCATCGCCAAACTTGGCGCGCAGTTTCTGGACCCAGCGGTCGCAGTACTGCTCGGCCATGGCGCGGTTGGGCGCGCTGACCTGCACGCAGACGGCAAACTCGCCGTCGCGTTCCAGCAGGCGCAGCCCGGGGCAGCCGTCCGCGCGGGCCTGGCGCAAAACCGCCGACACCTCGGCGGCCGTCGGGCCAAAAACGCGCAGGATTTTGAGTTGTGTGTTGACCATGATGTGCCTTTCTTTCGTAAGTTACAGGTCCATTGGTTCCGGCGGGGTCTGCCGGGTGATCGCCGTTGCGTCGGGTACCGGCAGCCCCAGCGCCATGCGGCGCAAAAGGTCCAGCGCGTACATGGCCGCGCGGGTGCGGATGACGTCGCGGTCATGGTAACCGCCCAGCGCCAGCCGCAGCAGCCAGCCGGTGCCGGTGCGGGCGTCGGCCCCCGCCAGGTAGACGGTGCCGACCGGTTTGCCGGGCAGCGCCCCGCCGGGGCCGGCAATGCCGGTGATGCCGACGGCCAGTTCCGCCCCCGAAGTCTGCGCCGCGCCAAAGGCCATGGCCGCCGCCACCGGACCGGAGACGACATTCCAGCGTGCAATGCGCGCCGCGTCGACGCCCAGCAGTTTCTGTTTGGCTTCCTCGGAATAGGTGACGAAGCCGTAGGCGAATACCTCGCTGGCGCCGGGGACGTTCGTCAGCCGCTCGGCAACCATGCCGCCGGTGCAGCTTTCGGCCGTGGCAGCGTGCAGGCCGCGCTCGCGCAATACGCGCACGACGGTATATTCCAGCGCGGGCACGTCGACGTCGTAGGCGGCGTCGCCCAAAATGTCACGGAATTTTTGCAGATAGGCTTTGCAGTCGGCTTCGGCCTGCTGCGCCGTGGCAGCGCGGGCCGTGACGCGGATTTCGCTCTCGCCAGTTTTGCAGTAGATGGCCGCCGTGGGGTTGGCGCTGGCAAACAGCGGCGCAACCTTGCTGGCGATGCTGCTCTCGCCCCCCAGCACGCGCAGCGTGTGGGAGTGGATGGTGCAGTTCTGCCGCCGCTGCAAAGCGGGGCGGACCTGCTCGGTCCACATGGCTTTCATCTCGCGCGGGACGCCGGGCATCAGCACGGCGCAGTGGCCGGCGTCATCCTCAAACCAGGCGCCGGGGGCCGTGCCGTGGGCGTTGGGGATTTTGTGCCCGCGGGTGGGCACCATGGCCTGTTTGCGGTTGTTGGGCGTGGGCTGGCGGCCGGTGCGGGCAAAAAACGCCGTGATCTTGGCCCACTCGTCGGCATCAAAATGCAGCGTGTCGCCAAAAGCGGCGGCCACTGTCTCTTTGGTCAGGTCGTCCTCGGTGGGGCCCAGCCCGCCCGAGAACACCAGCAGTTCGCTGCGGGCGCGCGCCTGGGCGACGAGTTCCCGCAGGCGCGCGGGGTTGTCGCCAATGACGTGCTGGTGCAGCACGCTGACGCCCAGCTCGGCCAGTTCGCGGCTTAAAAACTGCGCGTTGGTGTTGACGATATCGCCCAGCAGCAGTTCGGTGCCGACGCAGATGATCTCAGCCGTCACAGCAGTTCATCCTCCCCCATGCGGACCGCGATCTTTTCCACCTCGTCTGCGGCCTGCGCTTCCAGCGCCGACAGGTCCGGCATGGCGGCTTCGGCCGCCAGAATCTCCGCCAGCGCCGGGTTGGTTTTGGGGTGCGGCGGGGTAAAGATCGTGCAGCAATCCTCGTACGGTTCAATGGACGTCTCAAACGTGCCGATGCGGCGCGAAAGCGCGATGATCTCGGTCTTGTCCATGCCGATGCAGGGGCGCAGCACCGGCAGGTCCTGCGCGGCGTCGGTGCACGCCAGCGCCGCCATCGTCTGGCTGGCCACCTGGGCCAGGCTTTCGCCAGTAATCAGGGCCTGCAGTTCCAGCTTTTTGGCCACGCGGTTAGCGATGCGCAGCATGCTGCGGCGCATCAGCACCGTGAACAGCACGTCGGGCGCGTGGTCGCGGATGTACTCCTGCGGTTTGGTGTAGGGCACGACGAACAGCGTGCAGTTGCCGGTGTACTCGACCAGCTGCTGCGCGAGCTTTTGCACCTTGAGCTTGGCGCGCAGGCTGGTATACGGCGGGCTGGCAAAGTGGATATGGTGCAGCGCCAGGCCGCGGCGCGCCATGCACCAGGCCGCGACGGGGCTGTCGATACCGCCCGAGAGCAGGTTCAGTGCCCGGCCGCTGGTGCCCACCGGCAGGCCGCCGGCGGCGTCCACTTTGGGGCCGTGCACATAGGCGGCGTGGTCGCGGATTTCGACCATGATCTCCAGCTGGGGGTGGTGGACGTCGACGCGCAGATGGTGGTGTTTGTCCAGCAGGTAGGCGCCCAGTTCGCGGCAGATTTCGGGGCTTTTCATCGGGTAGGCTTTGTCGGCGCGCTTGGCTTCCACCTTGAAAGTGCGCAGGCCGCGCAGCGTCGGGCCCAGGTAGGCCTCGGCCGTCTCGCAGATGGCGGCGAAATCCTTGCTGCACTCGACCGCGCGGCTCATCTTGACGATGCCGAACACGCAGGAGACGCGGCGGAACGCTTCGTCGATGTCCAGGCCGTCCTCCATTGGTTCGATAAAAACGGTGCTCTGCGCCTGGTGGATTTTGAACTTGCCCAGCGGTTCCAACCGCCAGCGGATGATCTTGGCCAGGCGGGCTTCAAATTTGCCGCGGTTCAGGCCTTTCAGGGTCATTTCGCCCTGGTAGGCCAGGATGATCTCTTTCATATAAGGTGCTGCCTTTCTATGGTGTTTCAGATATGCTGTAGCTCCTGCAGCCCGGCGCGCAGCCCTTCCAGCAGGGCGTCGACGTCCTCGGGCGTGTTGTCGGCGCAAAAGCTGACGCGCAGCGCCGTGCGGATGACGCGCTCGTCGCAGCCCATGGCCTGCAGGGTATGGCTGGGTTCGCCTTTGTCGCAGGCGCTGCCGCCCGAGACATAGACCCCCCGCGTGCCGAGGTAGTTGATAAAGGTCTGGCTGTTGACGCAGCCGGTGGAGAAGTTGAGCACTTCCGGCACGGCGTTTTGCGGCGAATTGACCGTGATGCCGGGCAGCTGCGCCAGCCCGGCGCGCAGGCGGGCGTTGAGGTCCGCCATCTGGTTGGCGCGCACGCGCAGCGTCTGCTGCCCTTTGGCGGCCGCCGCGCCCAGGCCGGCGATGTAGGGCGTGTTCTCGGTACCGGGGCGCAGGCCGCGCTCCTGGTGGCCGCCGCGGTAGGGCGGGCACAGCGTCTGGCGCTGGCTGTCGCGCACGAACAGCGCGCCGACGCCCTTGGGCGCGTGCACTTTATGGCCCGAGACGGCCAGCGAGTCCACCCCGGCCCAGGCCTGCAGGTCGATGGGCAGGCGCAGCCAGGCCTGCACGGCGTCGACATGGAAATGCGCGCGGGCGTTGCGCGCCTTGACGCCGGCGGCCAGCGCGGCGATGTCCTGCACGGCGCCGGTCTCGTTGTTGACAGCCATGCAGGCGGCCAGCACGGTATTTTTGTCGACCTGGGCGAGGAATTTGCCGGTGTCCAGCGTGCCGTCGGCTTCGGGCGGGATTTCCACAACGGTAAAGCCCTCGCCGCGCAGCGCGCGGGCCGCCAGCTGGACGCTGGGGTGCTCGAACCCGGTGACGACGACCTTGCGCCCCCAGGCGCGCCGCGGGATGGCCGCACCCCACAGGGCCATGTTGTTGCTCTCGGTACCGCAGGCGGTAAAATAGACTTCGTCGCTGCGGCAGCGCAGCGTTTTGGCTACGCGGGCACGGGCGGTGTCGATGACCTGCTGGGCCTCGACCGCCGGGTCGTACAGGCTGCTGGGGTTGGCCCACAGCGTTTCGACAGCCCGGGCGATGACCTTGGCCACTTCCGGGTCCACCATGGTGGTGGCGGCGTTATCCAGATAATGAAGATGCGGGTCGGTGCGCATCGGAATCCCTCACATTTTTGCACAGAATAATACAGAGTAAATTATACACGCCCCGGCCGCGAAAAACAACCTTCCCGGCAAAAATTTCCTGTACCTCCACACAAAAAGCAGAGCGGGCATGGCCGCTCTGCTTGCAGGTTCGTATTCTGTGTTTATTCGCCAAAATCTTCGGCCGCCTGCTTCATCATCTGGCGGATGGGCAGGTTATAGGGGCAGCGCGTCTCGCACGCGCCGCACTGGATGCAGGCGCCCGCTTTGACTTTGAGCGTGGCGTACCGCGCGCGCCCCCAATCTTGCAGGCCGTACCGGTTGAGGTAGCCCTGGAACAAAAACACGCTGGGGATCTGGATGCCCACCGTGCAGGGTGCGCAGTAGTTGCAGCGGCGGCAGAACTGGGTGCCCAGCGCATCGCGCACTTTCTGGCAGGCGGCCTGCTCCTCCGCCGTCAGCGGGGCGGTGTCGGCCGCGCCGGCCACGTTGCGCTCCAGTTCCTCCGGCGCGGCCATGCCGGGGATGGCCACCGTGACGTTGGGGTCCGACAGGACATACCGCAGCGCCAGGCGGCCGTCCTCAATGGCGCCGCCGGCCAGCGGTTTCATGGCGATAAAGCCTTTGCCGGCCGCATGGCAGCGGGCGATGAGCTCGGCACCCTGCTGCTCGACGATGTTATAGGGGAACATGATGGTCTCGATTTCCGGCACGTCGAGCGCGGCCGCAAACACGGCGGCCAGGTGCGCCGTGATGCCGATATGCCCAACGACGCCTTTCTCTTTGGCGGCGAGCAGCGCTTCCAGCGCGCCGCCGGGGGCCAGGATCGTTTTGAGGTCGTCGAGACTGGGGTTGTGGAACTGGTAGAGTTCGATGTGGTCGGTGCGCAGGTCGGCCAGGCTTTGGGCCAGCTGCGTTTCCATCTCGGCGCGGGTCAGCGCGCGGCATTTGGTGGCCAGCACAAATTCGTCGCGCAGGCCCAGTTCCTGCAGCGACTGGCCGATCCACGCTTCGCTGACCGTGTAGGCGCGGGCGGTGTCGATGTAGTTGATGCCGGCCTCGTGCGCCGCTTTAAGCAGCGCGCGGGTGCCGGGCTGGTCGATGCGCTGGATGGGGATGCCGCCGAACCCCAGGCGGGAAATTTGCAGGCCGGTCTGGCCCAGTTGCACAGTTTGCATACTATACGCCTCGTTTCTTTGCCGTATTTTGCTCTGTACCCTTATTATAGCAAATTTCGCGGGGATTTCCAGCCCCCTGCCCTGCCGCTTTTGGTTGACAAAGCGCGCGCATCCTTTTATTATGATGGTACAAGATTGTTGCCGGCCTTTGCCCGGCGCCGAAAAGGAGAATGGCCGATGCCCCGCCCCACCTGCCCGCAGGACCTGTGCCTTCTGGTGGTCTCTTGCGATAAATACGCCGATTGCTGGGAGCCGTTTTCGCTTTGCCTGCAAAAATTCTGGCCGGATTGCCCCTACCCCGTGTACCTGGCAACCGAGACGAAGGACGCGCCGGCGCACACCGTCTACCAAAAAGCCCTGCACAGCAAGAACCCTTCCTGGACGGGGCGTTTGCGGGAGATTTGCCAGCAGATTGCGGAACCTTACATTTTTATAGTGCTTGAGGATCATTGGCTGGCTGCCCCCCTGGCTACGGAAACGGTCCGTGCTCCCCTGCAACTGTTCTCCCGCACGCCGGATCTCGGCGTCATTTACTTCGATTATCCCGTCCGGAACAAACTGCGGTATCCTCTGGACAGTTCTTACTATGTAATCCCCCCCGGCGCGCCGTATCGGTTCTCGGCCGGGCCTTCCATCTGGCGCAAAGACTTTTTGCTGCTTGCCTGTGCAGAGGACGCAGACGCCTGGAATTTTGAGCGGGTAAAGTCTTTTTCCCCCGCCACATTTTCTTATACCGTTTTGACCTGCGCCGATAGCCGATATCCCCGAATCCATCCTGCCGGCGCCATCCAGCGCGGCAAGTGGCAGACGTTTGTTGCCAAATTTGCAAAAGAAAACGGCTTTTCGATCGACTTTTCCGCCCGAAAAACCATGAGCCCGCTGGACAATTTTAAAATTTCCGCCAAGTCCTTTGTCTACAACCTCAACCCCGCGCTGATTGTAAAAGTGCAAAACGGGCTGTACCACCTGCGCCATAAAGAAAATTGACCAAGCCCCCAGCCGCCGGCCGGGGGCTTGCTTTTGCCGCCCGCACATTGACAAACACCCTGCCGGTGCGCTACCATATATTATATATAACTTGCACCCACCTGTAACCGACATACACAAAGGAGACCACCATGAAATACGGTTTTATTGGCTGCGGCAACATGGGCGGCGCAGTGGCGCGCGCCGTCTGCAAAGGGGCCGGGGCCGGCGACGTGCTGCTGGCCAACCGCACGCCCGCCAAGGCGGAAGCCCTGGCGGCCGAACTGGGCTGCGCCTGCGGCACCAACGAGCAGGTGGCCGGCATCTGCGACTTTATTTTTCTGGGCGTCAAGCCCCAGATGATGGAAGATATGTTGGACGAACTGACCCCCGTGCTGGAAGCCCGCGCCGAGGACCGCCCCTTTGTGCTGGTGACGATGGCCGCCGGGCTGACCATCAACCAGATCCGCCAGATGGCCGGCAGCGGGTACCCGGTGATCCGCATGATGCCCAACACGCCGGTGGCGCTGGGCGCGGGCATGATCCAATACTGCTATGACGACGTCGAGCCCGAGCAGCTGGCCGAATGGCTGAACGCGATGGCCCCCGCCGGCTGCCTGGACGAAGTGCCCGAGCACCTGATCGACGCGGCGAGCGCGGTGTCCGGCTGCGGGCCGGCCTGGTGCTACCAGTTTATGGAAGCATTGGCCGACGGCGGCGTGGCCGCCGGGTTGCCGCGCGCCAAAGCGCAGGAATACGCCGCCCAGATGGTGCTGGGCAGTGCGCGCATGGTGCTGGAGAGCGGCCTGCACCCCGGCGCGCTGAAAGACGCCGTGTGCAGCCCCGGCGGGTCGACCATCCAGGGCGTGCGCCTGCTGGAGGAACGCGCGTTCCGCGGCGCGGTGACCGACGCCGTGCTGGCCGCCTATGAAAAGACAAAGGAATTGGGGAAGTAACGTTATGCGCATCGTCGTCAAAGTCGGTACCAGCACGCTGGCCCACCCGGGCGGGCTGCTGAACATCCGCCATACCGAAGCCCTCGTCAAGGTGTGGAGCGATATCAAAAACGCCGGCCATGAACTGATCGTCGTGTCGTCGGGCGCGACGGGGCTGGGCGTGGGCAAGCTGCAGATTGCGCGCCCGCAGGACATCACCACCAAACAGGCGGCGTCCGCCGTGGGCCAGTGCGAGCTGATGTACACCTACGACCGGCTGTTTGGCCAGTACAACCACACCGTGGCCCAGATGCTGCTGACGTGGGAGGATTTCGACCACGAGACCCGCCTGCGCAACCTGCGCAGCACGCTGGAACGCCTGCTGGAACTGGGGGCCATCCCCATCATCAACGAAAACGACTCCGTCGCGTGCGAGGAATACTCGCTGGGCGACAACGACACCCTGGCGGCGCTGGTCGCCCAGTGCATCCACGCCGACCTTGTGGTGCTGCTGTCCGACATTGACGGGCTGTACACCGCCGACCCGCACAGCGACCCCGACGCGCGGCCCATCCCGGTGGTGGAGGAAGTCACGCCCGAGATTGAGCGCCTGGCCGGCGGGGCGGGAAGCACGCTGGGGACGGGCGGCATGCTGACCAAAGTGGTGGCCGCCAAGCGCGCCAACAGGGCCGGGGTGGATTTGATTATTGCCAACGGCGCTCGCGCCGAAGTGTTGTACGATATCCTGGACGGCAAGCCCGTAGGCACACGGTTTATTGGCAAAAAGGAGGTCCCCTATGACCACGCATGAGATTCTGCTGGCCGCCCAGGCCGCCCGCATGCCGCTGGCCCTGGCCGACGCCCACGCCAAAAACGCCGCGCTGGAAGCGATGGCGGTGGCGCTGATTGCCGCGCAGGACGAGATTCTGGCGGCCAACCGCCGCGATGTGGAAGCCGCCCGCGGCCACACCACCGACGTGATGCTGGACCGCCTGGCTCTGACGCCCGGGCGCCTGACCGACATGGCCAAGGGCATGCGCGAGGTAGCCGCCCTGCCCGACCCCGTGGGCGCAGTGCTGCGCAAGATTGTGCGGCCTAACGGGTTGCTGATTGAAAAGACCGCGGTGCCGATGGGCGTGATCGCCATTATTTACGAGAGCCGCCCCAATGTGACGAGCGACGCCGCCGCGCTGGCTTTAAAAGCCGGCAGCGCCTGCGTGCTGCGCTGCGGGCGCGAAGCCTGGGGCAGCTGCCACGCCATTGTGGAAGCGCTGCGCGCCGGGCTGCGCAAAGCCCACCTGCCGGAGTGCGCCATCAGCCTGGTTGAGGACACGACCCACGCCAGCGCCAACGAACTGATGACCGCCGACGGGCTGGTGGACCTGCTGATCCCCCGCGGCGGGGCGGGGCTGATCCGCGCCTGTGTGCAGAACGCCACCGTGCCCTGCATCCAGACCGGCACCGGCGTCTGCCATGTGTATGTGGATGCCGCGGCCGACCTTGCCATGGCGCTGGACATTGTGGACAACGCCAAGACCAGCCGCCCCAGCGTCTGCAACGCCGCGGAAGCGCTGTTGGTGCACCGCGACGTGGCCGCCGCCTTTTTGCCGGCGCTGAAACAGCGCCTGGTCGACGACCGCACCGCCGCCGGGCTGGCGCCGGTGGAGTTGCACCTGGACGAGCGCGCCGCCGCCATCCTTGACGGCGTGCCGGCCGCCCCCGCCGACTTTGACACCGAGTACCTCGACTACAAGCTCAGCGTGGCGGTCGTGGATTCTTTGCAGGACGCCGTCGAGCACATTGCCCGGCACTCGACCCACCACAGCGACGCCATCGTGACCGGCGACAAAGTCGCCGCCGCCCGCTTTGCGGCCTGTGTGGACAGCGCGGCCGTGTATATCAACGCCAGCACCCGCTTTACCGACGGCGGCGAGTTCGGCCTGGGGTGCGAGATGGGCATCAGCACCCAAAAGCTGCACGCCCGCGGCCCCATGGGCCTGGCCGAACTGTGCACCTACAAGTATATCATCCACGGCAGCGGGCAGGTGCGCGGCGGCGCGGCCGCCAAACTGCAGACGCCCTGCGGGTGAGCCGCCGCTTCCCTACAGCCCCCCGGCCGGGGATGCTCCCCGCGCCCTCACAGCTGCGGGTGGACCGCTGTTTCCATACAAAAACCACCGCCCGGCCGGGCGGTGGTTTTTCGTGTGCGGGCAGACCAGAGCGCGGGCCGGACGGGTTTTCTCCCCTCTGCCCGGCGGGCCCCTGGCCCGGGGCGCCCCTGCTGCCTCACCCCCCCCCATCTGCTTTTAGCGGTGGATATACATTCTTGTCATTTCGGGATCGTTGTCCCCCTGGACCATGCACAAAAATTCCCAGCCGTACCGCTCGTAAAAATGGGTATGATCAGTGATCAAATAGACCGGCGTGATCCCTTTGGATCTCAGATCCTCTACGGCCATAGCCAGCAGCCGCCCTGCGATGCCCTGGCCGCGGTAGGCAGGCTCTGTATATACGGCACAGACATTGGGCGCAAGGTCTTTCCGGTCATGGAAATCATTTTCGATCACGCCCAGGCCGCCCGCAATGCACCCGCCGTCCAGGCAGAGATACCAGCCGTATTCCGTTTTGCCCGCGAGGTAATCGTCCATGCATGCCAGATAAGCTTTCTGCGGCACGCCCCATTTGTCATGGAACCATGCGGCTGCTGTTTGCCTGACCTCGGGCCTTTGCCGCAAAGTCACATACGCATACGGTTTCATCGTATCCTCCCAACATTTTACTTGGTCTTTCGCAGTGAACCAGCCCGGCAGCTTGCGCTGCCGGGCTGGCGTTTTGTTGTCTGCGGGATCAGCCGATGTTCATATCGACGGCGGTCGAGATGCCGTTGACGCGGCCCGAACCGGTGTACTGCCAGATGTTGTAATGGTAGTTAAAGTCCAGCGTGTCGCGGTACTGGGCGATCCAGATATTGTACTTGCTGATGTTGGCAAAATTGAGGGCGTTGTAGAACCAGCTGGCGTAGGAGTAGACGCCCGCCTGGTAGCCCGCGTTACGGATGGTCTCGCAGAAGGCGACGGCGCAGGCCGTGCGCTCGCTGGCGCTGATGGCGTTGGCGCGGCCGCCGGCGACGGTCTCGGTGTCATAGTAGACGCCCAGCGGCAGCGAATACCCGCTGACCAGGCTGAGGACCATGCTGGCTTCCTCGACAGCTTCGGCTTCGTTGATGGCCTGGCTGTAGAAGTAGACGCCGACGCGCAGGCCCGCGTTGATAGCACCCTGGATGTTCTGGCGGAAGGTCGCATCCTCGACCAGCGCGCCCGTGCCGTAGCCGCGGTAGCCGCAGCGGATGATGGCAAAGGTGATGCCGTCCGCCTTGACGGCGTTCCAGTCAATGCTGCCCTGGAACTTGGAGACGTCGATGCCGCGCGAGGTGCGGTTGAGCGCGCCGTCGGCCCCAAAGGTGTAGACGTTGCCCTGGATGACCTGGCTGCCGGTGACCGGCTGGTGGGTGGCCGGGTCATAGTAATAGGTCGCGCCGTCGATCTCCTGCCAGCCGGTATATATGTACTCGACTTTTTCGGTGGTGGTGACGGCAAAGTTATACTCCGCCAGCTGGGCGGCGTCGATGCTATCCGGCCAGTCCGCCGTTTTGTCCGGCGTGGGGGTGGGGGTCGGTTCCGGCGTCGGGGTAGGTGTCGGCGTCGGGGTAGGTGTCGGCGTAGGCGTGAGTGTGGGCGTCGGTGTAGGGGTAGGTGTCGGCTCCGGCGTCGGAGTCGGAGTCGGTTCCGGGGTGGGGGTCGGCGCAGGCGTCGGCGTCGGTGTGGGTTCCGGGGTCGGCGTCGGCGTCACCTCCGGGCTTGGGGAGGGCGAAGTGCTCGGCTCCGCGGAAGCATCCGGGGTGGAGGTGGGTTCCGTCCCGTCCGCCCCGGTGTCCTCCAGCAGGTTGACCTCCCCGCTCTGCGGTTCGTCGTTGCGGTGGGCCATCGCCATCGTGCGGCCGTTGCGGCCCAGCGTCACGATGGAATCGGCCGCGCCGGGCAGCCAGACCGACATGGCGTTGGCCGAAGCATTGGCGTCGCGCTTCGCGCCGATGAGTTCCTGGGTGCCGTCCTTGTAGACGGGCAGATACGGCGACTCGCTGCCGTCGTTGAACAGCAGATGGCCGCTGCTGCTGAGTTTGGCGGTGTAGACCGTCTTGCGCTCGCCTTCCTGCTGGGAACTCTCGGCATACTGGACGGTGTCCACCACTTCCTGCGCGATGGGCGCCGCAGCGCCGCCGGAATCCTCGGCGCTTTCGTTGACTTCGCTGGCCTGCTTAATCTTCTCTTTAACGGCTTCCACGTCCGCCTTGTAGACGACTTTTTCCTGCACTTCCACCGTGGAAGCTTCGGGCAGGATGTACCCCTCAATGGGCTGGACGGCCACGGTGTACTCGCCGGGTTCGACGTCCTCGGCCAGGGCGGTGCCGGTCTCGGGGTCGACGGCGTACTCGGTCACCGCGCCCTCGGGATCGGTCAGCGTGATGGCCGCTTCCACGCCCAGCAGCGGCTGTTTGTTGGGCAGCGTCTCGCCCTTGCCTTCTTCCGCCGGGGTCGGCGTGGGGGCGCTTTCGGGCGTTTCTTCGGGCATGGTATACAGCTGCACGCCGATATCCTGCTGGATGACGGTGATGTCCGCCAGCAGCGGGATATCCGGTTCCGGCGTAGGCGTCGGCGTGGGGGTAGCCGTTTCCGGGGTGACCACCGGCGTGGGCGTCGGGGTTGCTTCGGGCGCGGGGGCCGGCCCAAAGGAAGCCGCAAACGCCCCCAGGCCGACGCTGGCCGTGAGCGCGGCCGCCGTGCCGCCGGCGACCAGCTTGTACAGCGGCAGCCGCGCAAAGGCGCTGCCGGAGAAATATTTCATGGGATTGCGCTTGTTGAACATGCTGACCTCACTGTTTGCCGCAAACAATATAACATTATGTATAGAATCATAGCACAAAGCGCCCCGCGCCGCAAGGGTCAAAACGCGCCAAAAGCCGCGTTTTTCCTGTAAAAAACTGCCAATTTTTTGGTCGAAGCCCTGTCGGCTTTCCCGGTTTTTGGGGGTTCTACGCTTTGTATTTTGCCTATGTGGTGGCGGCGGGCAGGGCAGGATACTACAAGTTGTATTGGCACAACTGCCATAGGGGCCGGCGCGCGCAAAAATGCGGCGGCAGCGCTTGACAAAACGCCCGCAGTGTGTATACTGGTGGTTGGACATAAAAACAGGGGCGCTGGGGGGCATCCCCGGCTGAGATCGAAGCGAACAGCAGCTTCGGGTCACCTTGAACCTGATCCGGATAATGCCGGCGTAGGGAGTTTGACCCATAAGAAGTCATACTGCGTTTGCGCCTGCGTTTTTTGCAGGCGCTTTTTCTTGTTTTTATGTACTTTACTTTTTTGGGAGGACTGACCCATGACCAAGACCTACTCCAAAACGCGCACCCTGGTAGAGTGCGCCCTGATGATCGCCCTGGGCACCGTGCTGGCGAACATCAAAATCTATGAGCTGCCCAACGGCGGTTCGGTGACGCTGTTCAGTATGCTGCCGTTTGTGCTGATCTCGTTCCGCCACGGCGTCAAATGGGGGTTGTTCACCGGTTTTGTGAACAGCCTGTTGCAGATGCTGCTGGGCTTTTACGCGCCGCCGGCTCCCGGCCTGCTGCCGCTGGTGGGCATGATTTTGCTGGATTACGTGCTGGCCTTTACGCTGCTGGGCCTGGCCGACGCCTTCGCCAAGCCGTTCGCCAACCGGATGGTGGGCGTCGCCGTGGGCACCGCGGCCGTCTGCCTGATCCGCTACCTGTGCAGCTTCCTGTCCGGCGTGCTGATCTGGGGCAACTTGAGCGAGGGCCTGCCCGCCTGGGTGTACAGCCTGGGTTACAACGGCAGCTACATGATCCCCGAGACCATTTTGACGACCGTGGCCGCCGTGCTGATCTGCAAGGCTGCGCCGCAGCTGTTCCGCGCGCAGGAAGCGTAACGCCCCCTGCCCTGCTTGGCACACAACCTTATATACATAAAAACGTCCCCGGCCGCTTCCTTTGCTGTTCCGAAAGCGGCCGGGGGCTTTGTTTTTGCCCGCCGGGGCGCGGCGGCCAAAAGTTGAATTTCTTACGATTTTGTGTACCCGCATAAAAATATTTTTCAACTTTTTGCAAAACCGCCGCGCCATACCGCGCAAAAATGGCGCGTTTTGTTCGCATATTGCCCAACTTTTGGCAGGTTTTTTCGGCTTTTTGCCAAATCGGCCAAATATGCTTTCTTTTTTATGAAAATTGTGTTAAGATGAAACCAACAGGGCGGACCGCTGCGCGAACCAGGGCGGCGGCGCGCCACGTTAAGCAACCCATCACAATTTTGGAGGAATGCTTTTATGATGAAATATCTGCAGAAGCTCGGCAAGGCGCTTATGCTGCCTGTTGCCGCGCTGCCCATCTGCGGCATCCTGATGGGCCTGGGCTACGCCCTGGCTCCCGCCGCCATGGGCGCCGCGGGCGCGACCGAAGGTCTCGCCTACACCACCGGCTTTATCCTGATCAAAGCCGGCGGCGCGTTGATCGACAATATGTCCTGGCTGTTCGCCGTCGGCGCGGCCGTCGGCCTGTCTGACGACCACGACGGCACGTCCGCCCTGGCGGGCCTGGTCAGCTACCTGATGATGACCCAGCTGCTCTCCACCGGCGTTGTGGGCGCGATCATGACCCTGGAAGAAGGCTCTTCCACCTTCATCGCGTTCCAGAAAACCGCCGGCAACGCCTTCATCGGCATCCTGGCTGCCATCATCGGCTCCACCTGCTACAACAAGTTCAAGAACACCCAGCTGCCTGACTGGCTGGCCTTCTTCAGCGGCAAGCGCTGCGTCGCCATCGTCACCGGCCTGGTTTCCATCGTGGCGTCCGTCATCCTGCTGTTCCTGTGGCCGTTGATCTTCAACGCCCTGGTTGCGCTGGGCGACGGCATCGTGGGCCTGGGCGGCATCGGCGCCGGCCTGTACGCCTTCTTCAACCGTCTGCTGATCCCCACCGGCCTGCACCACGCGCTGAACAACGTGTTCTGGTTCGACACCATCGGCCTGGGCGACCTGACCCACTTCTGGGCCGGTGAGACTTCCGCCGACGTCAGCTGGGATCTCGGCATGTACATGTCCGGCTTCTTCCCCTGCATGATGTTCGGTATCCCCGGTGCGGCGCTGGCCATGGTCCACACCGCCAAGAACAAGAAAGCCGCCATCGGCCTGGTCACCTCCGCCGCCATCTGCGCGTTCGTCTGCGGCGTGACCGAGCCCTTCGAGTTCGGTTTCATGTTCCTGTGCTTCCCGCTGTACGTTGTGTACGCGGTGCTGTACGGCATCTTCACCGTCATTACCTACTACGTTGGTTTCCGCGCGGGCTTCTTGTTCTCTGCCGGTGCCACGGACCTGGTCTTCTCCGCTTCCCTGCCCGCCGCCGCTAAGACCTGGATGATCCTGCCTTTGGGCATTGCGGCTTTTGTGGTGTTCTACGTGGTGTTCCGCTTCGCCATCACCAAGTTTGACCTGGTCACCCCGGGCCGCGAGGATGAGGACGCCGAGGCGGCCGAGGCCAACATCACCCTGGCCAACAACGACTTTACCGCCATTGCCAGCGGCGTGCTGGCGGCCATCGGCGGCAAGGCCAACGTGGCCAACGTCGACTACTGCGCGACCCGCCTGCGTTTTGAGGTCAAGGATTCCACCGCCGTCAACGAGAAGGCCGTCAAGGCCGCTGGCGCCGCCGGTGTCATCCGCCCGAGCAAGAACGCCTGCCAGGTCGTCATCGGCCCCAAGGTGCAGTTCGTCTACGATGAATTGAAGAAGATGCTGTAAGTTCCACTTACAGCCCCGGTGGGAAGGTTCTGGTTCCCTTTCCGCCAACTCCGCCGGGGGCGGGCGTCAAGCCTGTCCCCGGCATTCTTTGCAATTTTCCCATTTTTCTGCTGCTTCTTTTTAGTATTTGTGCTATAATAGAAACGATCATACGGGCGGCCCGCCCCGCCCAAGCAGGAGGTTTTTGCCATGAGAATTATCCGCGCCAAAGACTACGACGATATGTCCCGCAAGGCAGCCCACATCATTGCCGCCCAGGTCATCCTGAAACCGGACTGCGTGCTGGGCCTGGCCACCGGCGGCACGCCGGTAGGCACCTACAAACAGCTGGTGGAATGGTATAACCAGGGCGAGCTGGATTTTTCGGAAGTGACGTCGGTCAACCTGGACGAGTACCGCGGCCTGCCGCGCGAGCATCCCGAGAGTTACTGGAGCTTTATGCACCGCAACCTGTTTGACCATGTCAACATCGACCCCGCCGCCATCAACCTGCCCGACGGCACCAACATGGACGCCGCGGCCGAGTGCGCGCGCTACGACGAAGTGATTCGCCGTGTGGGCGGCGTCGATTTGCAGCTGCTGGGCATCGGCCATGACGGGCACATCGGCTTTAATGAGCCGAGCGACGCCTTTGACCTGGGCACCCACTGCGTCGACCTCAAGCCCGAAACCATCGAAGCCAACAAGCGCTTCTTTGACGGCAACGTCGACCTCGTCCCCAAACAGGCGTACACGATGGGCACCCGCACCATTTTGCAGGCGCGCAAGGTGCTGATGGTCGTCAACGGCAAAGCCAAGGCCGAGATCGTCAAAAAGTCCTTCTTCGGCCCCGTCACGCCGGAAGTGCCGGCCAGCATTTTGCAGATGCACCCTGACTTTGTGCTGGTGGGCGACGAGGAAGCGCTGAGCCTGATCTGAGCGCTGCGCAGGAGGGAAACGGCTATGATCGTACGCAATGCCAAAGTATTTACCGACGGCTGCCGCTTTGTGGAAAAAGACCTGGTGATCCGCGACGGGCGCATCGTGTTTGGCGCAGCGCCCCGCGCGGATGAGGAGATCATCGACGCCGGCGGCGCCTATGCCCTGCCGGGGCTGGTGGATATCCACTTCCACGGCGCGGTGGGCCATGATTTCTGCGACGCCGACGAGGCGGGCCTGCAGGCCATCGCCGATTTTGAGGCCAGCAAGGGCGTGCTGGCCATCTGCCCGGCCACGATGACTTTCAATGAAGAGATTTTGAACGGCATCATGGACGTGGCCGCCGCCCACAGGAACGGCCGCGGCGCCGACCTGGTGGGCATCAACATGGAAGGCCCCTACATCAGCCCCAGCAAGGTGGGCGCGCAGAACCCCAAATACGTCATGGGCGCCGACGCCGGCATGTTCCGCCGCTTGCAGGCGCGCAGCGGCGGACTGATTAAGCTGGTGGACGTTGCGCCGGAGGAACCCGGTAACCTGGATTTCATCCGCGCCTGCCATGACGAGGTGCGCATCTCGATTGCGCATACCTGCGCCGACTACGACACCGCCAAGGCCGCGTTTGCCGCGGGCGCGTCGCACATGACGCACCTGTACAACGCCATGCCGGGCATCACCCACCGCGCGCCGGGGCCCATCATCGCCGCACTGGAGGAGGGCGCCGAGGTGGAACTGATCACCGACGGCATCCACATCCACCCCGCGATGGTGCGCTTTACCTTCAACACCTTTGGCGACGACCATGTGATCCTGATTGCCGACAGCATGATGGCCTGCGGCCTGCCCGACGGCCAGTACAGCCTGGGCGGCCAGGCCGTGACGGTGAAGGGGGCGCTGGCCACGCTGACCGAGCACCCCGGCACCATTGCCGGCAGCGCCACCTGCCTGTACGACTGCATGCGCCATGCTGTTTTGGACATGGGCGTGCCGCTGGCCAGCGCCGTGCGCGCCGCCACGCTGAACCCCGCGCGCAGCATTGGCATCGACGCCGACTACGGCAGCCTGGAGCCGGGCCGCTGGGGCAACGTGGTGCTGGCCGACGAACAGCTGAACATCCAAAAGGTCATCCAGAAGGGTGTTGTCCTGCACTGACAGACAAATTTCACAAGAATGTGTAAAAAAATTGTCGAAAGCATTGCAATGCGCCAGCCAAGTTGGTATAATAAGGCTAGATTTTGCTGAGAAAGGGGAATTGGATATGCCGATCTCTGAGCCGACTGCTGTATTTTCCATCCGGGACGACCATGATATGGAGATCAAACAGGCAGTGCTGCAAGTCTATCGCGCGCTGGAAGAGAAGGGCTACAACCCCATCAACCAACTGGTAGGCTACATCCTGTCGGAAGATCCCACCTATATCACGACCTACAAAAACGCCCGCGCGATCATCCGCCGCATCGACCGCGACGATCTTTTGCAGGCGCTGGTGCGTGATTACGTCAAGGGCTGACCCGCTTACAACCGCAAAAAATCCCGTGTGCGCAGGCACACGGGATTTTTTGTGGTGTTTTGCATAGCCACAGGCGGCGGGGGCGTTTGCCGCCCGGCGTTGGGGTCCCCCATGGGTGCCGCCTACCGGCGTGTGGACGTCGTTTGGCCGCCGGACGTTTTTGTTACCCGGCAAAAAAGGCGTTTTGCACGGCGTTGAGCACGGCCGCGCGCCCCGCCGTAAAGTTGACGCCCCCCTGCAGATAGCAGGTGTAGGGCGGGCGCAGCGGGCCGTCACAGCTGATCTCGATGGTGCTGCCCTCGGTAAAGCTGCCGGAAGCCATGACGACTTTGTCGGTGTAGCCGGGCTCATCGGCCGGTTCCGGCGAGGCGAAGCTGTCGATGGGGCTGTTGTGCTGGATACCGGCGCAGAAGCCCGTCAGCGCCGCCGCGCTGCCGGAGTCAAAGCAGGTGACAATGTCGTTGTGGTCGGCCGTATAGCGCGGCACCGGGTGCACGCCGGCCAGCTCCAGCAGGCACTGGGCGTAGATGGCGGTCTTGAGGGCTTCGCACACGACGCCGGGGGCGTAGTAGAAGCCCAGGAAGGTATCGCGCAGGCTGTCCTGCGTGCAGCCCAAGTCGGCGCCGATGCCGGGCGCCGTAAAGCGGTGGCTGCATTTTTCCACGAGGTCCGCCCGGCCGGCAATGTAGCCGCCGGTGGGCGTGATGCCGCCGCCGGGGTTTTTGATAAAGCTGCCGGCGATGAGGTCAGCCCCCACGGCCAGCGGTTCCTGCGTCTGGGTAAACTCGCCGTAGCAGTTGTCCACAAAGATGACGGCGTGCGGGTTGGCCGCGCGCGCGACCTCGGTCACTTTGCGGAGGGTTGCCAGGTCAAAGGCGTTGCGCTGGGTGTAACCGCGGCTGCGCTGGATGTGCACAACGGTAGCCGTTTTGGCCTTTTGGGCGATCAGGGCATAGTCGGGCGTAAAATCCGGCCGCAGCGGGCATTCGTCATACTGCACGCCGTACTCGCGCAGGGTGCCGCAGCCCTTGCCGGCGTCGCCCAGGCCGATCACGCCTTCCAATGTGTCATAGGGGCGGCCGGTGGCGGCCAGCAGCGTGTCGCCGGTGCGCAGCAGGCCAAACAGCGCCACCGTCAGCGTGTGGGTGCCGCTCATGAACTGGGGGCGCACCAGGGCGGCCTCGGCCCCCATGCAGCGGGCAAAGACTTCCTCCAGCTTGTTGCGGCTGTCGTCCCAGACGCCGTAGCCGCTGGAACCCCAGAAATGCCGCGCTTCGACGCCGCAATCGGTGAAGGCGCGCAGCATTTTGAGCTGGTTGTAGTCGCGGATCTCCTCGACATGCGCAAACTGCGCGCGGCAGAGGTCCAGCGCCTGGCGGTCCAGCGCCAGGACTTCGGGTTTCAGGTCGTAAAACTGTTCAAGCATGGGTGTATCGTATCCTTTTGCAGCGTACTTGTTGCGGGATTTATGCGGTTGCTTCTTCTACATGGAAGCAGTGCAGGGTGCCGGCTGGCGCAAAGCCCAGCTGGCGGTAAAACGGCAGGTTGTGCGGCTCGCTGAAAAAGTCGCAGCGCCAGCCGTCGGCCGTCAACGCGTTGGCCATGGCCGTCACCAGCCAGCCGCCCAGCCCGCGGCGGCGGAACGCCGGGTCGGTGTGCAGCAGCGAAAGGTAGGCCCGCCCCTCAAAAAGGGCGTCCGCACCCATGCTGGCGACCAGGCGGCCGGCGGCGTCCCGCAGGCCCCACAGCCGGGCCAGGCCATGGTTGACCGCCGTGGCAGTACGGGAGTAAAATCCGTCCCGGTAAGCGGACGTCGTGGGGAACAGCAGGTCGGCCGTCTCCCCTACCGGCACGTTACGGTCCACCGCAAAGCCCGGGGGCAGCGGCGGCTGGGGCAGCGCCGCGCCGGGCGCTAGCTGCAGCAGGGTCTCCTGCCCGCTCTCCCGCAGGCCCGGCTGGCCGCCCAAGGCCTGGGGGGTCTGCAGCGTGTGCACCCCTGCAAACCGCAGAAAGCTGACCAGCTCTTCGGGGTCGTCCGGCCTGCCGGCCAGCCAGGCGTAATCGTCTGTCAGGGACAGGACCGCCTGCCCCGCCAGAAACAGCCGCACCGGCGCGCCGGGATTGTCGGCCCACAGGGTCAGGTCGCGGCCCAGCAGGGCGTGCAGCGCCGGTTCCCGCCGGGCGGCGGCAAGGTAACGCTGCTTGTGCGCATCGGTAGAGACCGCTTCGATCATTTGGCAGGGGCTCCTCTCTTGCTTTGGTTTACCGTGTTTGCAGCGCGTTGACGATGCGTTTGTAGTCGCGGCCGCGGACTTCAAAATTGGGGTACAGGTCAAAGGAAGCCGACGCCGGGGACAGGCTGACAACGTCCCCCGGCGCCGCGGCGGCGCGGGCTTTTTCGACGGCGTCCTGCATGCCGTCGGCGTGCAGGATCGTCAGCCCGCTGGCGGCAAAGTCCGGGTGCTCGCGCACCGCTTTTTCGATGCGCGGGCCGGTTGCGCCCATCAGGATGAGCGTCTTGACATGGGCCAGAATCTCCGGCGCCAGCGGCTCGTAGGGGATTTTTTTGTCGTAGCCGCCGGCGATGAGGATGATCTTCTGGTCAAAGCTGCGCAGCCCGGCGATGGTGCGCGTGGGGCTGGACGCGATGGAGTCGTTATAGTAGGTGACGCCGTCCAGCGTGCGCACCGGCTCGATGCGGTGCTCGACGCCGGTAAAGGTGGAAGCAACCCGGCGCATGGCTTCGACCGGGACGCGACCCCAGACGGCGGCGATGGCGGCCAGCAGGTTTTCGACGTTGTGCAGCCCGCGCAGCTGGACGTCGGCGCGCGCCACGACCGGCGTGACGACGCCGTTTTCGGCATAGCAGAGCGTATCGTCGGACGCACGCAGGAACGCGCCGTTGTCGGTCTCATGCAGGCGGGTAAACCAGACCTGCTCGCCCTTGCAGTCGGCCTGCATGGCGCGGCTGACGTCGTTCTCGTACCCGAGGACGGCGCGGCAGGGCGGGGTCTGCCACAGCAGAATGTTGCGCTTGGCGTCGATGTACTCCTGCATATCCTTGTGGTGGTCCAGGTGGTTGGGCGTCACGTTGGTGACGACGGCCACATTGGGGCTGCGGCGCATGCTGATGAGCTGGAAGCTGGAAAGTTCCACCACGGCCACGGCGTCGGGCGTGACGTCGGCCAGCTGCGGCAGCAGCGCCGCGCCGATGTTGCCGCCCAGAAAGACCTTGCGGCCGGCGGCTTCCATCATTTTGGCAATCAGCGTCGTGGTGGTCGTCTTGCCGTCGGAGCCGGTCACGGCCAAAATCTCGCAGGGGCAGAACTCGAAGAACAGTTCCACCTCGCTGGTGACCATCGCACCGGCCTGCAGGGCGGCCTGCAGTTCCGGTTTGTAGTACTCGTACCCCGGCGTGCGCATGATGATGTCCTGCTCGGCAAAACCGTCGGTGTAGTGCGCGCCCAGGCTCAGGCGCACTTGCAGGCGGCGCAGCGTGTCGGCGTAGTCGCCGAAGGCTTCGAGGGTTGCTTTCTGGTCGCACAGCGTGAGCTGCGCGCCCAGTTCGACGAACTGTTCGATGCAGCGCTTATGGCTGACGCCGGCGCCGATAAAGGCCACTTTTTTGCCCTGGATTAATTGTTGCAGACGTTCGATGGGCTGCATGGTGCCACTCTCCCCTGTTTGGTGAAATATTGTCTTTCCCATTATACTCCGGCTGTGCGCCGGGCGCAACTGCAGGCCGGCCGGGCGGCCGGGCAGCAAAATCGGCCCGCCTGCGCGGGCCGAAGCTGTGGGTCTTGCTTACTCCTGACCGCCGATGGGGATGCCGTGCTTTTCAAGCAGGGCGCGAATCTTGGTCATGGGGTCGATGATGCTGGAAACGCTCTTGTCATGGTTGATGGCGGCGATGAAGTACGCCGTGTACTTGGAGACGTCGACGTCGTAGTACCACTCGCGCTCGAGCAGTTCGGGCTTGCGGTAGGTCAGGTTGGTGCCCAGCACCGCCTTGAGGATGCCGTCGTGGTAGGCTTTGTCGAACTTGTCCAGCCCGGCGGTGAACAGCGGGAAAGTCGCGCAGGTGAAGATGTTGCGCGCGCCGCGCATCTTGAGCTCGTAGGCGATGTCCAGCATGCTCTCGCCGGAAGCGATGATGTCGTCGGCAATAAAGACGTCCTTGTCCTTGACGCTCTCGCCGAGGTACTCATGCGCGACGATGGGGTTGCGGCCGTTGACGACGCGGCTGTAGTCGCGACGCTTGTAGAACATGCCCAGGTTACAGCCCAGCACGCTGGAATAGTACATGTTGCGGTTCATGGCGCCTTCGTCGGGCGAGACGACCATGAAATGCTCTTTGCGGAAGCTGACGTCGGGCACATGGTGCAGCAGGCACTTGAGCACCTGGTAGGTGGGCATGACGTTGTCAAAGCTCATCGTGGGCACGGCGTTCATGACGCGGGGGTCATGGGCGTCGAAGGTGATGATGTTCTTGACGCCGACCGAGCGCAGCTGCTGCAGCGCGAACGCGCAGTCAAGGCTTTCGCGGCTGACGCGGCGGTGCTGGCGGCCGCCGTACAGGCTGGGCATGATGACGCTGATGCGGTGGGCGCGGCCCGCCACGGCCTGGATCAGGCGCAGCAGGTTCTGGAAATGGTCGTCGGGAGAGAGGTGGTTCTCGTACCCGAAGAGCTGGTAGGTAACGCTGTAGTTGCCCGGGTCGACGAACAGGAACAGGTCGTCGCCACGGGTCGAGGTCTTGACAAGGCCCTTGGCGTCGCCGGACTGGAAACGCGGGCAGTCGGACGGGATGATAAAGGTGTCGACGTTCATGCCGACTTCCTGCGCCCAGCGGACGAGGTGACCGTCCACCAGTTTGCAGAGTTCTTCGGCGCCGGGGCAGGCAATCAGCCCCAGGTCGGCGATCGCATCTTCTTTGGCAAAGAAATCGCGCGGGCCAAGGTTTTGTTCAGCCATACGTGTTTGCTCCTTACTTCCATGACAAGATGTTGTTGGGGCAGGCGCACTGCCCCACTTACCAATATTGTAACACAGCCGGTAAAGAAAACCAGCCCTGCGGCGCAACTTTTTGTGTGTTTATGGCATTTTCTGCATTTTACCCAGCCGCACTTTGCCGCCCCGGCGCGAAATCTGTCGCATTTTACAAAAAATTTGCAATTCTTTCACAAGGGTGCTTCTTTACAGGGTGGGTTATGGGCGCGCGGCCGCCCGGGCGCAAAAAAGCAGCGCCTGCCGGTGGGCAGGCGCTGCTTGGTTTTGCCGTCAGGGCTGATCAGACCAGCTCCAGGATGGCCATCTCGGCGGCATCGCCGCGGCGGGGGCCGATCTTGTAGATGCGGGTGTAACCGCCGTTGCGGTCGGCATATTTGGGGCCGTACTCGTCGATGACCTTCTTGGCGACATCCTCCTTGGTGATGTAGGAGAAGATCTGGCGCTTGGCGTGCAGGCCTTCCTGCTTGCCAAGGGTGACCATCTTTTCGGCCATGGAACGAACTTCCTTGGCGCGGGTCACGGTGGTCTCGATCTTGCCGTTCTCAAACAGATAGGTCACCATCGCGCGCAGCATGGCGTTGCGGCTGTCGGTGGTACGACCGAGTTTTCTGGTACCGGGCATTCCGTTTCACTCCTTATGAATTGGTATCCGCGTGTCGCGGGGGGTTAGTTTTCGTCCTCCTTGGTCAGAGAGAAACCAAGGCTGTCCAGTTTGGACATGACTTCCTCCAGGCTCTTGCGGCCCAGATTGCGCACCTTCATCATTTCGTCTTCGCTCTTGTTGATGAGGTCGCCGACGGTATTGATGCCGGCGCGCTTGAGGCAGTTGAAGGAACGGACGCTGAGGTCCAGCTCTTCGATGGTCATCTCCAGCGCTTTCTCGCGGCCCTGGTTGTCGTTGTCGACCATGATCTCGGTCTCGCCGGTATCATCGCTGAGGTTGACAAACAGGTTCAGGTGCTCGGTCAGCACGCGGGCCGCCAGGCTCAGGGCTTCCTGCGCGTTGCAGGTGCCGTCGGTCCAGACTTCGATGATGAGCTTGTCATAGTCGGTGATCTGGCCTACGCGGGTGTTGTCCACCGTGTAGTTGGCTTTGAGCACCGGGGTGTAGATGCTGTCGACCGGCAGCGTGCTGACGTCGTTCTTTTCGACCAGCGCCAGCTTGTTGCGCTCGGCAGGCACATACCCGCGGCCTTTGTCGAACGTCAGCTCCATGACGAGCTTGGCCCCCTCGCCCAGGGTGGCGATGTGCCACTCGGGGTTGAGGATTTCGAGGTCATCGCCGCCTTTAATGGAACCGGCGGTGAGCTCGCAGGGGCCGACGGCCTCTACACGGACGGTCTTGGGGCCGTCGCCGTAGATTTTGGCGGCAATGCCCTTGAGGTTGAGGACGATCTCGGTCACATCCTCGCGCACGCCCTCGATGGTGGAAAACTCATGCACCACGCCGTCGATCTTGACGCTGGTGACCGCCACACCGGGCAGAGAGGACAAAAGCACACGACGCAAGCTGTTGCCCAAGGTCGTGCCGAAACCGCGTTCCAGCGGCTCGACGACGAACTTCCCGTAGCGGCCGTCCGGCGAAAGGCTGACCGTCTCGATCTTGGGGCGTTCGATCTCCATCATAAAAACCCTCCTTGTTTCGCTGGCGCATAGCGGCGCCAGGCAGGTTGTAAAAGACGTAGAAGCAAGCTGAGAGGATTACTTGGAGTACAACTCGACGATGAGGTGCTCGGCGATGGGCACATCGATGTCCTCACGCACGGGCATCTTGACGACGGTGCCTTTCAGGGCGTTCTTGTCACGCTCCAGCCAGGAGGGCAGCAGCACGACGGGGGCGTCCTCGCCCAGCAGTTTGCTGAACTTGACGGAGGAACGGCTGGACTCGATGACTTCGATGACATCGCCCGGCTTGACCTGGTAGGAGGGGATGTTGACACGCTTGCCATTCACAGTGAAATGGTTGTGGGAGACCAGCTGGCGGGCGTCGCGGCGGGTCTTGGCAAAGCCCAGACGGTAGACGACGTTGTCGAGACGGCGCTCGACGAGGACCAGCAGGTTGACGCCGGTCTGACCCGGCATGCGGGCGGCCTTTTCGTAGTAGGTGTGGAACTGGTTTTCCAGGATGCCGTAGACGAACTTGACCTTCTGCTTTTCATTCAGCTGGGTGGCGTACTCGCTCTTTTTCTTTCTCATCTGGCCGCCGGGGTTACGGTTGGTGGTCTTTTTGCCATACCCCATAACAGCAGGAGAAATGCCGAGAGCACGGCAACGCTTGGCGATCGGTTGGGTATTTTTAGCCATAACTCAAATTCTCCTTTCAATCAAACGCGGCGGCGTTTGGGCGGGCGGCAGCCATTGTGCGGGATGGGGGTCACATCACGGATCATGGTGACTTCCAGGCCGGTGGCCTGCAGGGCGCGGATGGCGCTTTCACGGCCGGAACCGGGGCCTTTGACGTAGACCTCGACGGTTTTCATGCCATGCTCGATAGCGGCCTTGGCGGCGACCTCAGCGGCGCTCTGGGCGGCGTAAGGGGTGCTCTTGCGGGAGCCGCGGAAGTTCAGCGCGCCCGTGCTGCACCAGGAGACGGTGTTGCCCTGGGTGTCGGTGATGGTCACAATGGTATTGTTAAACGTGCTCTGGATGTGAGCAGCACCGGCGCTGATATTCTTGCGCTCTCTTTTCTTGGTGCGGGCTTTTGCCGCAGTAGCTTTGTTAGCAGCCATGTCTTGCGTTCCTCCTTACTTCTTCTTATTCGCGACAGTGCGTTTGGGACCTTTGCGGGTACGCGCATTGGTCTTTGTGCGCTGGCCGCGGCAAGGAAGGCCCTTGCGATGGCGCACACCACGGTAGCACTGGATTTCCGTCAGGCGCTTGATGTCCAGCGCCACATTGCGGCGCAGGTCGCCTTCCACCATGATGTTGTTTTTGTCGATGTAGTCACGGATCTTGGCTTCTTCCTCAGAAGTCAGGTCCTTGACGCGGGTATCAGGGTTAATTCCGGTTCCGGCGAGAATCTCGTCGGCAGTGGACTGACCAATACCATAAACATAAGTCAGACCAACCTCGATCCGCTTCTCGCGAGGCAGATCAACACCAGCAATACGTGCCATAAAGCACCTCCATAGATAACATCCCATGTCCTGGTCGGGGCCTGCGCCGGGAATCTACGCACTTGGCCCCCAAGCGTTTTGGGTACGGTTTCCGCGGTAGAAGCCGCGGACCTTTAGCCCTGACGCTGCTTATGCTTCGGATTGGCGCAGATGACCATCACGCGACCTTTGCGCTTGATGACCTTGCACTTCTCGCAAATGGGTTTCACGGAAGGTTTTACCTTCATGATGTTAACCTCCTTCTATAACACAAGGCGTTTATTTGGAACGCCAGGTGATCCGGGCTTTGGTCAGGTCGTAGGGCGACATTTCCATCGTGACCTTATCCCCGGGCAGGATACGGATGAAGTTCGTCCGCAGTTTGCCGGAAATGTGGGCCAACACCATGTGGCCGTTGGGCTTGCCCTCTTTGTTGAGCAGCTCGACCTTGAAAACGGTGTTGGGCATGGCCTCCCGTACGATACCTTCTACTTCAATGACATCTTCTTTAGACAAGCTGATTGCCTCCTTGGAAGGGTTGCGTCAGTTTGCACAGTCCGCCTCATAGGCGGCGATGGCATTCCTGAGTGATTGGTCGCTATTCAGAAGCTCGTTTTCCAGGACGGTGGACGTGGGCGCCACATGCCGGGCCTTTTTGCGTTTGGGGTCCCCTACTTTGCGCAGGTCCCCGTCCGCCAGCCAGAGCATCGGCCCCTCTACCGCCAGGACCGCCAGGATGCGGGTCTTGTCCCGCCCGGCCTTGGAGCGCACCAGTTGACCTCTTACAAAGTCCATCCCGGTTCCTCCCAGCCTTGGGTCAGGATCTCCGCCCCGCCTGCGGTGATGGCGACGGTGTGCTCAAAATGAGCCGCCAGGCCGCCGTCGCAGGTCTTGACGGTCCAACCGTCCTTCAACGTCTTTACCGCGTACTTATACTGGCATACCATCGGCTCGATGGCGATGCACATCCCCGGCACCAGGCGCGGGCCGCGCCCGGCGTTGCCGTAGTTGGGGACCTCGGGGTCCTCGTGCAGTTCTTTGCCGACGCCATGGCCGACAAAGCTGCGCACCACCGAGAAGCCGTTTTCCTCGACATAGGCCTGGACGGCATGGCTGATATCGCCGATGCGGTTGCCGCCGCAGGCCATTGCAATGCCGCGGTGCAGGCTCTCTTTGGTGACGTCCAGCAGGCGCTGCGCTTCGAGGTCGAGTTTGCCGCAGCCGTAGGTGCAGGCATTGTCGCCGTTGAAGCCGTCGATCTTGCACCCGGTGTCGATGGATACGATGTCGCCGGGGCGGATCTGCTGCTGGTGGTTGGGGATGCCGTGGATGACGGTGTCGTTCACGCTGATGCACGCCGTGGCCGGGAAGCCGTACAGGTGCAGGAAGTTGGGCCTGGCACCGTGGCGCACGATAAAGTCGTAGATGATTTTGTCGATCTCCGCCGTGGTGATCCCGGGTTCGATCGCCTCGCCGCCGGCCTTGAGCGCGGCCGCGCTGATGGCGCAGGCTTTGCGCATCTTTTCCAGCTCAGCGGCATTTTTGATTTGGATCATGGATGGATCAAGCCTCCAAAAGCTTGAGAAGGAACGCGGTGGTGGCCTCGATGGAACCCTGGTCGGGCACCTCGACGAGCTTGCCGCGCTGGCGGTAGAACGCGACCAGCGGTTCGGTCTGCTCGTGATAAGCTTTCAGCCGTTCCAGCACGGTGGCCGGCTCGTCGTCCTTGCGGATGACGAGCGCGCCGCCGCAGCGGTCACACACGCCTTCTTTGGCGCTGGGTTTGTTGATGATATGATAGCTTGCGCCGCACTGGGCACAGACGCGGCGGCCCGACATGCGCCGGGTAATCGCCTCGTCGGACACAACCAAGTCAATAACCTTGTCGATCTCCACGCCCATCTTCTCCAGGGCTTCGCCCTGGGCGATGGTGCGCGGCATGCCGTCGAGGATAAAACCGTTCGCGCAGTCCGGCTGCGCCAGACGCTCTTTGACGATGCCGACGATGACGTCGTCGGGCACCAGAGCGCCAGCGTCCATAAAGCTCTTTGCCTTTTGGCCCATCGGCGTGCCTTCCTTGACGGCGGCGCGCAGGATATTACCGGTCGAAATGGTGGGGATGCCCAGCTTGTCGCAGAGGATCTCTGCCTGGGTACCCTTACCGGCGCCAGGGGCGCCCAAAAGGATCAATTTCATCGCACATTCCCTTTCTGTTATTCCAGGAACCCTTTGTGGTGACGGGCGGTCATGTAGCCTTCCAGCGAACGGCCGGTCTCCAGCGCCACGCCGACGACGATCAGCAGGCTGGTACCACCCAGCTGGATGGACGTGCCGGTGACGTTGCCGAGGATGATGGGCAGGCCCGCGACGATGGCCAGGAAGATCGCGCCGATGAGGGTGATCTTGGACAGCGTCTTGGTGATGAAATCACTGGTGGGCTTGCCCGGGCGAATGCCGGGGATGGTGCCGTTGTTCTTGCGCAGCTGGTTGGCGATGTCAACGGGATTGTACTGGATTGCAACGTAGAAGTAGTTGAACGCAACGATCAGCAGCACATAAACGATGAGGTAGAGAACGCTGTTGTAGTTGAACGCGCTGAAGAACCCGTACAGAAGCGGGTGCGCCGCGGCGTCGATGTTGATGAAGCGGAAAATCAGGCCCGGCAGGCTGCACAGCGTCGAGGCAAAGATGATCGGCATGACGCCGGACATATTGACCTTGATGGGGATGTAGCTGGCCTGGCCGCCGTACATCTTGCGGCCGACCACGCGCTTGGCGTACTGCACCGGGATGCGGCGCTCGGCGTTGGTCAGGATGACCACGAAAACCACCGCAGCCAGCGCCAGCAGGATGAGCGCGGGCAGGAAGACGTAGAACTGGGGTTCCCCGTTCTGCGCGCGGCCCACGATGTTGGTCACCGCACTGTAGATGGAGGACCAGCGGGCCACAATACCGGCGAAGATCAGCATGGACAGGCCGTTGCCGATGCCCTTGGAATCAATCTGGTTGCCCAGCCAGGTGCACAGCTGCGAACCGGCGGTGAACGCCAGAACGATGACCACGGCGCTGAAGATGCCGGCAAAGCCGTCGGTATAGGCGAGCGCGCCCATGTTGCGGATGATGAAGTAGTAGCCGATGGACAGCATCAGGCCGATGCCCGCGCCCACGTAGTTGGTGATGCGGCGCATCTTGCGCTGGCCTTCCTCGCCTTCTTTGGTGAGGTTTTCCAGGTACGGGATGGCCACCGCCAGCAGCTGCATGATGATGGACGCGTTGATGGCGGGCTGCACGCCGAGCGCGAAGATGGTGCACTCGCTCAGGGCGCCGCCGGACATCATGTTCAGGTACTCCAGCATGTCGCCGGTGCCGCCGGCAAACATGGTGGACAGCGCGTCGGCCGTGATGTAGGGCACGGGGGTCGCGCAGCCCAGGCGGAACAGGACCAGGATCAGGAAGGTGAACAGGAGCCGCTTGCGAAGATCGTCGATCTTCCAGGCATTGCGGAAGGTTTCAAACACCTTACATCACCTCAGCCTTCCCGCCCGCTTTCTCGATTTTTTCCTTGGCAGAGGCGGTGTAGGCAGCCGCTTTGACGTTGACGGCCTTGGTCAGCTCACCGTTGCCCAGCACCTTGACGCCGTCCAGCGTCTTGGAGATGACGCCGGCTTTCAGCAGGGCCTCGGCGTCGACGGTGGCGCCGGCCTCGAACTTCTCGAGGTCAGACACCTTGATGGTAACATACTTGGTGGCGAAAATGTTGTTGAAACCGCGTTTCGGCAGGCGGCGCTGCAGCGGCATCTGGCCGCCTTCAAAACCGGCCTTCTTGACGCCGGAACGGGCTTTCTGGCCCTTGTGGCCGAAGCCGGCGGTCTTGCCGTTGCCGGAGCCGGCACCGCGGCCCTTGCGGGTCACGGCCTTGCGGGCGCCCGCAGACGCTTTGAGTTCATGAAGTTTCATGCTTGCACCTCCTTGCGTTACGCCTTGGTCACTTCGACCAGGTGGGAGATCTTGGCGATCTTGCCGCGGGTAGCCGCGTTGTCAGGCTGCTCGGTGACCTCGCCAGGGCGGTTGAGACCCAGAGAGTGCGCAACGGCGATCTGCTCTTTGCCGCGGCCGATCAGGCTTTTGGCAAGACGAATGGTAAGTTTCTCCATGGTGGTAGCCTCCTTAACCCAGGATCTCGGCAACGGTCTTGCCGCGCTTGGCCGCGACGCTTTCGGCGTCGGTCAGGCCGCACAGACCCGCGAAGGTGGCGGCGGTCACGTTGATGGGGTTGTTGGAGCGCAGGCTCTTGGCGCGGATGTCCTTGATGCCGGCGCATTCCAGCACCGCACGCACCGGGCCGCCGGCCAGAACGCCGGTACCGGGGGCGGCGGGGCGCATCAGGACGCGGCCCGCGCCAAAGACGCCGACGATCTCATGGGGGATCGTGGTGCCTTTCATGGCGACCTTGTGCATATTCTTCTTGGCGGCGCCTTCGCCCTTGCGGATGGCCTCGGGCACTTCGCCGGACTTGCCGACGCCGTAGCCGATGTTGCCCTTGCCGTCGCCGACGACGATCAGCGCGGCAAATTTCATGACGCGGCCGCCCTTGACGGTCTTGGAAACGCGGTTGATGGAGACGACCTTGGTGATCATGCCGTCATCTTGTTCTCTATTACGCATGGCCATTGTATCTTCTCCCTCCTTTTACAGTTTCAGGCCGGCTTCGCGGGCGCCCTCAGCAAGCGCCTGGACGCGGCCCTGGTAGATGAAACCGCCGCGGTCGTAGACCACTTCGGTGATGCCTTTTTCCAGGCACTTTTTGGCGATGGCTTCGCCGACTTTCTTGGCAGCCTCGATGTTGCCGCCGTAAGCGCCGAAGTCCTTGTCCATGCTGGACGCGCTGGCCAGGGTCACGCCCTTGGTATCGTCGATGACCTGAGCGTAGATGTGCTTGGCAGAGCGGAAAACATCCAGACGGGGACGCTCGGCAGTGCCGCTGATCTTACCGCGAACGCGGCGGTGACGGCGAAGACGAGCTTCGTTCTTATCAGGCTTGTTGACCATAATGCTTCTCCCCTCCTATTATTTACCCTTGCCGGCTTTGCCTTCCTTGCGGATGACATACTCGCCAACATAGCGGATGCCCTTGCCCTTGTACGGCTCGGGCGGGCGCTTGCCGCGCACTTCGGCGGCAAACTGACCGACTTCCTGCTTGTCGATACCGACGATGCTGAAATGCAGCGCGTCTTTGAGCTCGATCTTGATGGTGTCGGTCTCCTCGACCTCAACAGGATGAGAGAAGCCCAGCGTCAGGACCAGCTTGTTGCCCTGCTTGGCGGCACGGTAGCCGACGCCCTGGATCTCGAGGTCTTTCTTGAAGCCTTCGGTGACGCCGACGACCATGTTGTGGACGATGGTGCGGGTCAGGCCGTGGAGGCTGCGGGCCTCCTTCTCGTCATTGGGGCGGGTAACCAAAATCTCATTGCCCTCGATCTTGATGTTCATGAGGGGATGGTATTTGGAATGCAGGGTACCCTTGGGGCCCTTCACGGTGATGGTGTGCTCGGCCTCGTCGACCTTGACTTCCACCCCCGCGGGAATGACGATGGGTTTTCTTCCAATTCTCGACATTGTCTGTTGCCCCTTTCTTACCACACAAAGGCGAGGACTTCACCGCCGACATGCGCCGCGCGGGCAGCCTTGTCGGTCATGACGCCTTTCGAGGTGGAGATGATCGCGGTGCCCAGGCCTTTCATGACCTTGGGCATCTCTTCGCAGTTGGTGTAGATGCGCAGGCCCGGCTTGGACACGCGCTTGAGGCCGGCGATGACCGGCATACCGTTGTCCTGGTATTTGAGGGTCAGGGTGATGGTCCCCTGCTTGTTGTCCTCGGTCACTTTCATACCCTTGATGTAGCCCTCATCAACCAGGATCTGGCAAATCGCCTTCTTCAGGTTGGAAGCGGGGATATCCACGGAAGGGTGTTTGGCAGTGCTCGCGTTGCGGATGCGGGTGAGCAGGTCCGCGATGGGATCGGTGATTTGCATGCCACTAACCTCCTTAGGTTGTGTTGAGTGTGTTGTTTCGTTCTAACAAGCAGCCAAGGGCTTACCAGGAAGCTTTCTTGACGCCGGGGATCTCGCCCTTGTAGGCCAGCTCACGGAAGCAGATACGGCAGATGCCGTACTTGCGCAGGTAAGCGTGGGGACGGCCGCAGATCTTGCAGCGGTTGTACGCGCGGGTCGAGAACTTGGCGGGGCGCTGCTGTTTGAGCTTCATAGAAGTTTTTGCCATGGTAAGTTCCCTCCCTTAGTTAGCGAACGGGGCGCCCAGAGCCTTGAGCAGCTCCTTGGCTTCCTCGTCGGTCTTGGCGGTGGTGACGAAGCAGATGTCCATGCCGCGGATGGCGTCGACCTTGTCGAAGTCGATCTCGGGGAAGATAATCTGCTCTTTCAGGCCGAAGGCGTAGTTGCCACGGCCGTCGAAGGAGTTGCCGTTGATACCGCGGAAGTCGCGCACGCGGGGCAGCGCAACATTGAACAGGCGGTCGACAAACTCGTACATACGCTCACCACGCAGGGTGACCTTGGCGCCGATGGGCATGCCCTGGCGCAGCTTGAAGTTCGCAACGCTCTTTTTGGCTTTGCAGACGATGGCCTTCTGGCCGGTGATCTGGCCAAGGTCCTTGACGATGGCGTCAATGACCTTGGCGTTCTCTTTGGCTTCGCCGGCGGCAACATTGATGATGACCTTGTCCAGCTTGGGGATCTGCATCACGCTCTTGTAGCCGAACTTTTTGTTCAGGGCCGGAGCGATCTCGTTGACATACTGTTCTTTCAAACGTGCCATTGTGTACTCCTCCCTTACAGTTCAGCGCCGCACTTGCGGCAGACGCGGACGTTCTTGCCGTCCTTGATGGTATGGGCAACGCGGGTGGGCTTGCCGCACTTGGGGCAGACAGGCTGCACCTTGCAGGCGTAGATGGCGCCCTCGGCCTTGACGATGCCGCCCTGCTCGCCCTGACGGCGAGGTTTGACGTGCTTGGTAACCATGTTCAGGCCCTCGACAATGACCTTGCCCTCTTTGGGGGAGGTCTGCAGGACCTTGCCGGTCTTGCCCTTATCCTTGCCGGAGATGATCATAACGTTGTCGCCGGTTTTAACATGAAGATTGTTCATTCTTATTAAAACCTCCTTACAGCGATTCGGGAGCCAGGCTCAGGATCTTGGTGAAGCCGGCGTCGCGCAGCTCGCGCGCCACAGGTCCAAAGATACGGGTGCCCTTGGGGCTCTTGTCGGCCATGACGATGACGGCGGCGTTCTCGTCAAAACGGATGTAGCTGCCGTCGTCGCGGCGCAGGCCGTGCTTGCTACGGACGATGACGGCCTTGACCACGTCGCCCTTCTTCACGGTGCCACCGGGCGCAGCCTTTTTGACGCTGCAGACCACGATGTCGCCGATGTTGGCATATCTCTTGCGGGTACCGCCCAGTACACGGAAGCACATTAACTCCTTGGCACCGGTATTGTCGGCCACTTTGAGATAAGTTTGCATCTGAACCATCTTTCAGGTCCTCCTTTCAAAGTACCAGGCTGATTATTTCGCTTTCTCGACGATCTTGACCAGGCGCCAGTTGACATCCTTGGAAAGTTTGCGGGTCTCCATGATCTCGACGCGGTCGCCGATGCCGGCTTCGTTGTTTTCGTCATGGGCCTTGAACTTCTTGGTACGCTTCAAGATCTTTTTGTAGAGGGGGTGCTGGACGCTGTCCTTGACGGCGACGACGATGGTCTTGTCCATCTTGTCGGAGACAACAGTGCCCACACGGGTCTTTCTCAGATTACGTTCCATGTCTTACCCTCCCTCTTACGCGTTTTTGGCATTCTTCTCGGCCAGGACGGTCATCACGCGGGCGATGTCCTTCTTGACGGTATCGATCCGAATGGGGTTGTCCAACTGGTTGATGGCGTGCTGAAAGCGCAGGTTGAAGAGCTCGGCCTTCAGGTCTTTGAGCTGCTTGTTCAGCTCGACGTCGGTCATTTCACGCAGTTCCGTGGCTTTCATTCAGCGTCACCCTCCTTTACGGTGCCAAGCTCTTCACGCTTGACGAATTTGCAGCGCACCGGCAGCTTGTGGCTGGCCAGGCGCAGGGCCTCGCGGGCGGTCTCCTCGCTGACGTCGGCCAGTTCAAAGAGCACGCGGCCCGGCTTGACGACGGCCACCCAGTACTCGGGGCTGCCTTTACCGGAACCCATGCGGGTGCCGGCGGGCTTTTCGGTAACAGGCTTGTCGGGGAAGATCTTGATCCAGACCTTGCCGCCGCGCTTGATATAACGGGTCATGGCAACACGGGCCGCCTCGATCTGGTTGGAGGTGATCCAGGCCGGCTCCAGCGCGATCAGGCCGTAATCGCCCTGATTGACTTTGTTGCCGCGCATGGCCTTGCCGGTCATGCGGCCGCGCTGCACGCGGCGGTACTTAACACGTTTGGGCAGTAACATTACTGTTTGCCTCCTTCCTTCTTGGCGGGGGCTTTGGCGCCCTTCAGGATCTCGCCTTTGTAGACCCACACTTTGACGCCGACCTTGCCGTAGGTGGTGTTGGCCTCGGCAAAGCCGTAGTCGATATCGGCGCGCAGCGTCTGCAGGGGGATGGTGCCCTCGTGGTAGCTTTCGGTGCGGGCGATATCGGCGCCGGCCAGACGGCCGGAGCAGGTGACCTTGATGCCCTTGGCCGGCGTGGCGCTGCGGTCACGCGGCTGCATGGCGTTGCGGATGGCCTGCTTCATCGCGCGGCGGAAGGCGATGCGGCGCTCCAGCTGGGAAGCGACGTCCTCGGCCACGAGCTGGGCGTTGGTGGTGGTGCCTTTGACCTCGATGATGTTGAGGTTGACAGCTTTGCCGGTCAGCTTGGCGAGCTGCTTTTCGAGCTTGGCGCTCTCCGCACCGCCCTTGCCAATGACCATGCCGGGCTTGGCGCAGAACACGTTGACCTTGACGCGGGGAGCGCCGGTCTGGCTGTCCACGGTACGCTCGATCTCGATCTTGGGGATACCGGCGGAGTAGAGCTGCTTTTTCAGGGTCTTGCGGATCTTGTGATCCTCGACCAGGGTGTCGCCGAAGGCCTGCTTAGAGGTAAACCAGCGGCTGTCCCAATCTTTGATAACACCCACGCGCATGCCGTGGGGATTGACTTTCTGGCCCATTTGTTTACCTCCTTACTCTTTCTCTTTCAGCACAACCGTCATGTGGCTGGTGCGCTTGAGGATGCGGTACGCACGGCCCTGGGCGCGCGGCATGATGCGCTTGAGCGTGGGGCCGGGGCAGACATAGCATTCTGCGACGTACAGGTTGTTGCGGTCCATTTGGAAATTGTTTTCCGCGTTCGCGGCGGCAGAGTTCACCAGTTTGAGAAGGGGCTCGCAGGCGGCCTTCGGGGTGTACTGCAGGATAGCCAGCGCTTCGTCCAGGGGTTTGTTACGGATGAGGTCCATCACGATCGAAACCTTGCGGGGACTGATGCGGGCGTAACGGAGAATAGCCCGTGCTTCCATTCGATGTTCCTCCTCTCTTATTTGCCGGCGGTCTTGCCGCCGCCGTGGCCGGTGAATTTGCGGGTGGGGGCAAACTCGCCCAGCTTGTGGCCGACCATATCCTCGGTGACGTAGACGGGCACATGCTTGCGGCCGTCATGGACGGCGAAGGTGTGGCCGACAAACTCGGGGAAGATGGTGGAGGAACGGCTCCAGGTCTTGACGACGCTCTTTTTGCCGCTCTCGTTCATGGCCTCGACCTTTTTCATCAGGGAAGGCAGAACGTAAGGGCCCTTCTTGGTGCTTCTAGACATTGTTCAATTACCTCCCTTAGCCGTTGGCGCGCTTGACGATGAACTTGTCGCTGCGCGCTTTGTGTTTGCGGGTCTTCAGGCCCAGAGCGGGCTTGCCCCACGGGGTACGCGGGCTGGAGTGACCGACCGGGGCGCGGCCCTCGCCGCCGCCGTGCGGGTGGTCGCAGGGGTTCATGACGGAACCGCGGCTGCCGGGGCGCACGCCGATGTGGCGCTTGCGGCCGGCCTTGCCCAGGTTGACGTTCTCGTGGTCGAGGTTGGAGACGACGCCCACGGTGGCGATGCAGTTCAGGCGGACATTGCGCATCTCGCCGGAGGGCAGACGCACCAGCGCGTAGCCGTTCTCTTTCGCCATCAGCTGCGCCATGACGCCGGCGGAACGGACCAGCTGGCCGCCCTTGCCGGGGTAGAGCTCGATGTTGTGGATCATGGTACCGACGGGGATGTTCTCAAACGGCAGGGCGTTGCCGGGCTTGATGTCGGCGTTGGGGCCGGCCATCACGGTGTCGCCGACCTTGAGGCCGTCGGGCGCCAGGATGTAGCTCTTGACGCCGTCCTCATACTCGATGAGGGCGATGAACGCGGAGCGGTTCGGGTCGTATTCCAGCGTCTTGACCGTGGCGGGGACGTCAAACTTGTTGCGCTTGAAGTCGATGACGCGGTACTTGACGCGGTTGCCGCCGCCGTGGTGGCGGACGGTGATCTTGCCGGTGTTGTTGCGGCCGGCATGCTTTTTCTTGGGCTCGAGCAGGCTGCGCTCCGGCTCGACCTTGCTCAGCACGCTGTAGTCAGTCACAGTCATGCCGCGGCGGCCGGGGGTAGTCGGCTTGTACTTTTTAATAGCCATGGTGCTCTCCTTTGTAATATCTTATGAATTTTTGTCGGGGTCATATCCCCATAGTCGAACCCCTCGGCGGGGTTCCATAGCGGGCCGCTGGGGCCCGGGGCGGCAGGCTTTGCTGCCGCAGGGGTCATCAGACCATGCTGTTGAAGAACTCGATCTCCTTGGAGTCGGGCGTCAGGGTCACGATGGCCTTTTTGCTCTTGGCGGTGTAACCGGCATGCATGCCCTGGCGGCGATAACGGCCGCGCACCGAGATGGTGTTGACCTTGGCGACCTTGACGCCGAACAGTTCTTCGACCGCGTTGGCGATGTCGACCTTGGTGGCGTCGGTTGCGACCTTGAAGGTGTACTTCTTATCGGCAATGCCGGCCATGGAGTTCTCGGTGATGACGGGGGCGAGAACGATGTCCTGTGCGAATTTCATCACGCATATACCTCCTCAAGTTTCTTGGCGGCGTCCAGGCTGAGGATCAGCTTGTCGGCGTTGACCACGTCGTAGGTGTTGACGCCGGTCGCGGCGGTCTTGACGCCGGGGATGTTGGCGGCGCTCTTGACGAACTTCTCGTCCAGGGTGTCATTGACGATCAGGTTCTTTTTGCCGGCGCCGACGGCCGCCAGGAAGGCGACGACAGTCTTGGTCTTGTATTCATCGGCGGCGATCTTGTCGACGATGATCAGGTTGCCGTTGGCAGCCTTGTCAGACAGCGCGCTGAGCAGCGCCAGGCGCTTGACCTTTTTGTTGATGGTGTAGTAGTAGCTGCGGGGCTTGGGGCCGAGCGCAACGCCGCCGTGGGTCCACTGCGGCGCGCGGATGGAGCCCTGGCGCGCATGGCCGGTGCCCTTCTGGCGCCAAGGCTTCTTGCCGCCGCCGCGCACTTCCTTGCGGATCTTGGTGTTCTGGGTGCCCTGGCGCTGGTTGGCCAGGAAGTTGACGACTGCCTCGTGGACAGCCTTCTCGTTCGGGGTGATGCCGAACACGGCGTCGGAAAGCTCAACGGTGGAAACCTTCTTGCCGTTCATATCGACGACAGTAAACTGTGCCATTGTGTTTTCCTCCTTTACGCTTTCACGCTGTCGTGGATGGTCACGACCGAGCCCTTGGGGCCGGGGATCGCACCCTTGATGGCGATGAGATTGTTCTCGGCGTCGACCTTGACGACGCTGAGGTTCTGCACGGTCACACGCACAGCGCCCATGTGGCCGGGCAGCTTTTTGCCCTTGAACACGCGGGACGGGGTGGAGGTGGAGCCGTTAGAACCGGCATGACGGGCCACCGGGCCGGTGCCGTGGCTCTCGCGCAGGCGGTGCTGGCCAAAACGCTTGATAACGCCCTGGTAGCCCTTGCCCTTGCTGGTGCCGACAACGTCGACCTTGTCGCCCTCGGCAAAGACGTCCGCCTTGAGGATGTCGCCGACGTTCATGCCGGAGATGTCCTCGAAACGGAACTCGCGCAGGGTGCGCTTGGGGGCGACGTCGGCCTTGTCGAAGTGGCCCTTGGCGGCCTTGTTGACCTTCTTGGCGCTCACTTCGCCGTAGCCCATCTGCACGGCCTGGTAGCCGTCAGACTCGACGGTCTTTTTCTGCACGACGGTGCAGGGGCCGGCCTCGATGATGGTGACCGGAACGACCTTGCCGTTGGCGTCGAACAGCTGGGTCATGCCCAGCTTCTTGCCGATGATACCTTTTTGCATTGTTGTTTCCTCCTGTAAAGGTTATTGGTTGGTGGTTTCCCATCAACATGACCTCTCCGCTGCTTGCGGCAGCGAGATGTTGCGGCAGCGCTTTGGTTTTACGCGGCCGGCCGTTCGCAGATCACGGCTGCGCGTGCCGGCATTATACTGTAAAACGTATAGCGCTTACAGCTTGATCTCGATGTCGACGCCCGCGGGGAGCTGCAGGCTCATGAGAGCCTCGACCGTCTTGTTGGACGGCTTCAGAATGTCGATCAGACGCTTGTGGGTGCGGGTCTCGAACTGCTCGCGGCTGTCCTTGTATTTGTGGACCGCGCGCAGGATCGTGACGATCTCCTTATCGGTGGGCAGGGGGATCGGGCCGGACACGCGGGCGCCGGTGCGCTTTGCGGTCTCCACGATCTTCTGTGCCGCTGCATCGATGAGGGATGCATCGTAGCTCTTAAGACGGATTCTGATTTTTTCTTTGACTGCCATTACTTTCGCCTCCTACTAAAATTTGTGCCTTAGGCGAGCCGATAAATTACACACGTTTCCGGGTGTTTCACTGCTTCGCATGACAAAATCCGGTGAACCGCTGTGCGCAGTTCTCCCGGAAAGAATCATCACAAAGTAGCTGAACATTGGTCCGTGCCGCAGAATGCAGCGCCGTACATATCCCTTTGTTTCCGTAATTCTTTCGCCCGGTTCTAAGATCGGACATACTCCGCGGAAAAACCCGCCTGCCCTAAGGCGTAGCGGCGGCAACCTCCCGCATCAACGCATATCGCGGCTTGCGCAGAACGCTTGCAGCAATCTGCCCAAGCCTTTCGCAGCCGTGATTGATTATAGCACACGTCCCCCGGCGTTGCAAGTGTTTTTTGGGCGTTTTTCTAAATTTTTTTCTGAAATTTCTGCGTTTTGCCGAAAATCGCCCCCGCCGCCTCGCAAAGCAGCGAAGCCCATGCGGTTTTGCGCCGGGGCAGTCTGTTTCGTAGTATACATTATGTATATTTTCTTAAAAAAATACAAATCGGCGTCGCGTTATGGCAGTTCCCGCCTGTGCCAGCCGCCAGCATCCTTGACCCAGAGGGTCGTGCCCTCCCAGGCAACGCCCGGTTCCGCGCAGGGGATGACCTCGGCGCCGGTGGAATCCAGCAGGCCCCAAGTGTCGCCGCGGCGCACGGCCGCATAGCCGTTTTGCAGCGGCGCGGCATAGAGCGGCGCTGCAGTAAAGTCCCCGGTGTCGGGGTCGCGGGTGCGGTCGTAGGTAGCGTCGTAGACGGCATCGGTCACCGGCTCCTGGCTGTCGCGGCCCAGGTAAGCCCACGAACCGCTGGTCAGCCGGATGGGGGCCAGCGCTTCGTCAAAAAAGAAGCCGGCAAGCTGTACGTCGCGGGGGCTGTACAGGCTTCCCGCACGCGACGCATACTGGTAAATGATCTGACCGTCGTCCATCTCCGTTACGACCGGGTCGGAGGGATAAAACGGGTCCGAGGGAGAGGGCGGGTAGAGGGAGTCCTCCCCTGTTTCCTGCACTTCATGTACCGTGCTGACCGGAAGCGGGTCGCCGTAGGCAGCCCACATTTCTTCGGTGATCTCCTGGAAGGTGCCCGGACCGTCCGGCTCCACATAGACCCGCAGCGCCCCGGGGTCGTAGGCATGGACATCCCTGCCGGGGGCATCCAGATCGTACACGAAACGGACCTGTACCCCGCCATGCCCGCCGCAGATCGCAGGCTCGCCCCCGGCGTCCAGGCGGGCCGTGAGCTCGTCGATCTCCGCCCAACTCATGCCGGTAACATCCCAGATCCAATGCTGCCCGCAGCTGCTCACCGGCGTATCGGCCCGGCAGGGCAGCAGTTCGGTGCCGTCAGCGCGGATCAGCCCCCATTTGCCGTCTTTGCTGACGGTAAAGTACCCCTCAAGGGCGGTGGACGGCACGGCGTCGTGCACCGCCACGCTGCGCATCTCGTCGTAGTCCAAACCGGGCTCCGGCGTGGGACTGGGGGCCGGCGCGGGCTGCAGCGTCGCGGTGGGCGCGGGCGTCGCCGCTGGGGCGGCGGATGCCGCGGGCGCAGGCGTGGCGGCAGGCTGCGCCGGGGCGCAGGCCGCCAGCAGCGCGGCGGCCAGGGCCAGCGCGGGCAGGGCGCGAACGGTTTGCAGGCGGCGTTTCATACATGACCTCCTGTTCCTGCGGCGCATCGAACTTTGCGGATGCACCTTATACCTCTTATATAGAGGGACCTTTACACGGCCAATTCGATCTCGGCCACCCGCCAGCCGTCGGCGGCGGGCGCCAGGCGGATGGTATGCCACACCGCCTGCACCGGCGCGGCCCCGTCGTCGAGGAGGTCGGCCTGTGTGCCGCGCTCCAGCCCCAGCAGGCCAAAGACGATGCTGCCGTCCGGCTGCGTTTGGGGCGCGGTGCACAGCTGCGCCAGCACCAGCAGGTTCGCGCCGCGCGCGCCGTTGCCAAAGCAGAGTTCGTCGTTTTCGCCGGGCAGGTAGCCGGTATAATATCCGTTTTGTTCGTCGTACCCGCCGCTGGCGTAGGCTGCGGCCAGTTCCGGGGTAAAAATCTGCTCCAGGTGGGCTTTGAGTTCGCTGTAGCGGGTAAACCGCGCGCCCTCGGCCGCGCGGTTGAGATTTTCCTCCTGCCCGGGCACCGGCTCCGCCGGGAAATACCCAAGGCGGACGTTGTAATGCCACAGGAAGTCCAGCGCTTCGGCCACCGTGACGGCCGCCTGGTGGTCAAGCTGTGCGGGTAGGCAGTAGCGGTGGATGCCCTGGTAATCCTCCCACGGGAGGTGGATCTGCACCACCCGCTGGGTGGTATCAGGCACCGGATAGCCCGGGTTGATCAGCAGCGTGCCAGCGCCGAGCAGGCCGTTTTCATCGGGCTGCACCTCGGGGTTCAGCGCCTGCAGGTCCGCCGCCGGGACGCCAAACCGTTCGGCGGCCTGCTGCCAGGTCAGCCCGCCGCCGTTTTCCGTGCCGGTCAGGTTGACTACCAGCGGCAATGCAGCCGGCAGGGGCTGCCCGTTTTTCAGGCGGACGCGCGTCTCCCAGGTCTGATACTCCGGCGTTTTGTCGCCGCCGGTCCAATCGGCGCGCAGGATGGCCCAGCTGCCGTCGCCGTTGGCGCGCATCGTGTACGTCACCTGCTGGCCGGGCTGCATCCACAGCGCGTTGGCCCCGCGGGCGATGGTCAGCGCGGCGGTGCCGTCGGCGTTTTGGGTGAAAGCGGTCATGCGCTGGTTGCGGCCGGTGTAACCGGGGCTGGCGGCGAGGTCAAAGGTGTCGGTCGCTTCCTCGTAGATCGCGCCGTAATCCTCCTGCGTGAAAGCCGCGGCCGAGCGGTGCTGGAAGAAATACGGAGTGACGCCGAACGCGTCCTGCGCTTGCTGCGCCAGTTCTTCGCCGGACCAGGCGGCGACGGCCGGTTCCAACCCGCGGCCGGACGCAAAGCCCGCCAGATAGTAGGCAGTCGACACCGGGGGCAGGTCGTCGACGTTCTGCCAGGGCTGGGTGGTGACCCAGGTGCGGAAACTGTTGACCGCGGTATACGCGCTGCCGCTTTGGGGCAGGTAGCTGACCTGCGGCACCAGCGCTTCCACGCAGCCGGAAGCAGTATAAAACCCGTTGCCGAACGTTACGGCATAGGTGGTGACGCCGGCGGGCAGCGGTGTCGCGCCGGGGTCGGCGACCGAGATCGTCAGCCACAGCGGCTCCCCTGCCCCGCCGCCGGAGAACGCGACGCCCTCCACCGTCAGACCGGTCAGGTCGGCAAAGGGAAAGACGTCGTCCCGGCTTTCCCTGCCGCTTGCCGGCGGGTGAAGGTATCGGGGTAAAAATCACAGGCCTGCGCCGCCGCGTGGGCGTCCCCGGTATAGAGCGCCGCCGCCAGCGCATAGGCGTTTTGCAGGCAGGTCTCGGCGTCGGTGTACATCGAGTCCAACTCCTGCTGCGTATAGCCGCACCCTGCCACCGCGGCCACCGCCTGCGCGTAGTCCGGGCAGCCTGCCGGGGCAGCCACCGGCGCGGGCTGCGGCATCGCGGTGGGCGCGGGGGTACCCGCCGGGGCGGCGGATGCCGTGGGCGCAGGCGTGGCGGCAGGCTGCGCCGGGGTGCAGGCCGCCAGCAGCGCGGCGGCCAGGGCCAGCGCGGGCAGGGTGCGAAGAGGTTGCAAGCGGCGTTTCATGGGGCAGGACCTCCTTTTATGCGGCGGCAAACGGGCTGTTGGTTCCAGTATACCACAAAATGTTCCTGCGCGGCAGGCGGCAGAAGGGTTTGCGGTAAAATTTACGCCCCGCGCCGCAGACCCCGGCGCACACGGCCGGGGGTATCTTTTCCTTGACGCGGCAGGCCCGGTCCCCTATAATAATGGTAAAAGACTGGTAAAACCAGATAAAAGGAGGCACTGCCGTATGTCTTGGATGATCGTATGCGATACTTCCTGCGAGATCCGAGCTTTGGAACATCCCGCCCCCGGGGTGCAGTTTGCCCTGGCCCCGTTCAAAATCCGCATCGGCACGCGCGAATACGTGGACCTGCCGACGCTGAACGTGCCGCAGATGTTGCAGGCCATGACCGATTACAACGGCGCCAGCACCAGCGCCTGCCCCAGCCCCGAAGAATGGGCCGAATATTTTTTGCAGGCCGACCAGGTCATTGCGATCACGATCAGCAGCAATCTTTCGGGCAGTTACAACGCGGCGCTCTCGGCCCGGCAGATGGTGCTGGACGAGCACCCCGAAAAGAAGATTTTCATTTTGGACACGCTGAGCTGCGGCGGCGCGCTGGGCGATGCCGCCGAGCTGGCCAACAAACTGATTGGCGAAGGGCTCGACTTTGACGACGTCTGCTTTGCGCTGCAAAAATTTGCCGAGACGACGCATATCCTGTTTGCACTGGCCAGCTTTGACAACCTGGCCAAAAACGGCCGCGTGAGCAAGGTCGTAGGCTTTATTGCCGGGCGGCTGAACATGCGCGTGCTGGGCCGCCGCACCCACGACGGGCGCATCGACTTTTTCTACAAGACGCGCGGCGAGACCCGCGTGCTGGCCAAAATTCTGGAACAGATGGACGCCGACAAATACGACGGCGTGCACCCGGTGTTCATCAGCGAGTGCAACAACCAGAACGCCGCCAGCCTGCTGGAGCATGGCATCCACGCCAAATGGCCGGATGCCAAGGTGCGCATTTTGCCCTGCGCCGGGCTGTGCAGCTTTTACGCACAGGACCAGGGCATCATCATCACCTACTGAGCGCTCCCCTGCCCCGTATACACAGCGCCCCGCAGCCACAAACGGCCGCGGGGCGTTTTCCTTGTTATGCTTCGGGGGGTGCAGCCTGGGCGTCGCGCGCCTGCCGGCGGCGCAGGCGCTCCACAAAGGCGGCGCGCTGCTTTTTCCAGCGGGCGTCGGCTTCCGGCGTGGGCGGGCAGGTGCAGCGGGCGAAACTCCAGTGCAGCCCGTCCCGCCGGCTGAGTTTGAACCGCACGTACCAGTGCCCGCAATAGGGGCATGTGCTGCGGGTATAGTAGCCGGTGTTGCCGCGCTTGAGCCAGATTTCGTCATGCGTCAGGCGCGCGCCGCACTCGGGGCAAAAAACCGCGTTGAGTTCCTCGGCATTGCGGTAGTCGTCGTGGTCCAGGCGGTCCATGAACACCCGAACGTCCCGCGCCGCGGCGTCAGCATCCAACAGGGCTTCGCGCAGCTGTTCTTCCTCCGTCGGGTAGGTGGCCAGGCCTTCGGCCAGCGGCAGTTTGCGGCAGATTTTTGCGGTGTACAGCGCGTCGTCCAGCGCGTGGTGGAACGGCTCCTCCTTGGGGATGCCCAGGCGGTCGACGACGCTTTCCAGCGTCATGCCCTCACCCTCTTTGCGCGGGTAGGTCTGCAAAAAGAGCCGCTGCAGATCATACCAGTGCGCGGGCCAGCGCTCGTCCAGGCCGACGAGGAACAGGTTCTGTTTCAGCACCGGCACGTCGTCCAGGCCCCATTCAGCCAGTTCAGCGTCGGGGCCGGCCCAGTCGATGAATTTTTGCAGCCCCTCGCGCATCGGCAGGCCGCTGTCCAGGTCGCCCTGCGACAGGCCGGTGACCTTGGCGATGTGGTGCTGCAATTTGCGGAAGATGCGCGGGCGCAAGTTGACTTCAAAGGTATCCAGCACGTCGCCGCGCGCGTTGATGCGCACCGCGCCGATCTGGATGATCTCGCCGCGCAGCGTCAGTTCGGCGCCGTGGTAGGTAAAGGTCTTGGGCTTATAGCCGATGTTCCATTCCAGGTCAAATACGATCAGGTTCACGGGTTCAGCGCTCCTCCTGCAAAATATAGCGTTCCACGGCCAGGCCGACGCCGTCGTGGTCGTTGTCGGCGGTGACGAACGCCGCGGCCGCTTTCACCGGCGGCTGGGCGTTGCCCATCGCCACGCCCAGGCCCGCGTAGCGGATCATCGGCAGGTCGTTCCAGCCGTCGCCGCAGGCCATCAGGTTTTGCGCCGTCAGGCCCTTGTGGCGCAGCAGCAGTTCCAGCGCGGCGGCCTTTTCCACATGCAGGGGCATCGTCTCGATAAAAAACGGCTGTGAGCGGTAGATGGAAAGCCGGCCGGCAAATTCCTGCTGCATCAGTTCCTCCACGTGCGGCATATCCACCGGGTCGCCGGTCAGCAGCAGTTTGTGGATGGGCCAGCGGATTTCTCCCGGCAGGTCGGAGACTTCGCGCACCGGAATTTTGTTGATGCGCGCTTCCTCCTGCACATAGGGGCTGGCGGCGTGCTCGGTCACGATGCCGCCGGCGTCATAGGTCAGCACCACGGTGTTCCAGTAGCGGCTGAAGGTGCATACCGGCTCGATGAGTTCGGACGGGAACGCCCGGCTGACCAGCGTCTCGCCGGTGCGGCAGTCAATGACCTTGCCGCCGTTGTAGCTTAAAATGCAGCCGCCGGTTTTTTCCAGTTCCAGTTCGCGCGCCAACGGCCAGATGCCCACCGTCGGCCGGCCGCTGGCCAACACAATGCAGACGCCGCGGCGCGCCGCCTGCTGCAGCGCCGCTTTGGTGCGCGGCGTGATGATCTTGTCGCGGTTGGTCAGCGTGCCGTCCAGATCCAGTGCCAACACTTGGTATTGCATACAGTCGCCCCCGGGTGCATAGTTTGCCCTTATTGTACCGTAAACGCGCCGAATGTGCAAGATGCGCGCTTGACAACGCCACGCCCCCATGGTAAGATACCCCCAGAGTAAGGGAGTAGTCGGCGCCGTGTGGAGCAGATGCGGCGCAGTTCTGCCAACACATTGGGCCGCACGGCCCTGGCTTGACTTGAAATGACGAGACTTACCTGTTCCGCCAACTGCGGGGCAGGTAGGTCTTTTTTGTTTCGGGCCGCGCCGTCACACAAAACGGAGGAATTGTTTATGTCGTTGCTCGATCTTATCCTGATCGCGGTCAGTCTCTCGATGGATGCGTTCGCGGTCTCCATCTGCAAAGGGCTTTCGGTGCGCAGCGTCAGCGCCCGCCACGCGCTGGCCTGCGGGCTGTGGTTCGGCGGGTTCCAGGCGTTGATGCCGGCGCTGGGGTATTTCCTTGGCGGGCAGTTCTCGGCCTGGCTGACCCGGTTTGGCCCGTGGGTGGCGTTTTTGCTGTTGAGCATCATCGGCGCGAACATGGTCAAGGAGAGCTTTGGCGCGGACGAAGCCCTCAACGACGACTTCTCGCCCGCCGCGATGCTGCCGCTGGCCATTGCCACCAGCATCGACGCGTTTGCCATCGGCGTCAGCTTTGCCGCCATGCAGGTGCGCATCGTGCCGGCCGTGGCGCTCATCGGCTGCATCACCTGCGCGCTGTCGGCGGTGGGCGTCAAGGTCGGTGCGGTGTTCGGCGCCAAATACCGCGCCCTGGCCGAGCGTGTGGGCGGCGCGGTGCTGATCGCCATCGGCCTGAAAACGCTGATGAGCGGTATGGGTATGCTGTAAAATACAAGGGGGCCGGGGCGCGCAGACTTGCGCACCTCGGCCTTTTTATCGGTACATCGCCTGTAAACGGAACGTCGGTTGCCATTTTGCGCATTCGTGCTATACTGTGGGCAAGGAGGTGGCCCCAATGGATGCCCCTACGTTTGGCGCCTTTTTGGCCGAGACACGCCGCGCCCGCGGCCTGACCCAGCGCGACCTGGCCGAACGGCTGCATGTGACCGACAAGGCCGTCAGCCGCTGGGAGCGCGGCGTCGGCCTGCCCGACATCAACACGCTGGAACCGCTGGCCGACGCGCTGGGCCTGACGTTGAGCCAGCTCATGCACGCCGACCGCGGCGGCTCTGCCGCACAGCCCACGCAGACGCTGGCCGAGTTTTTTGCCCTGATGACGCCCGCGCAGATCGCCTGGACCGATGTGCGCCGGGCGATCTTTTGGCTGACGATCGGGTTGGCGGTGTGGGCGCAGTGCACGCTGCCGTGGCAGGTCGCCATCCACTGGCATTGGGCAGACGGGGCCTGGCACCCCGACGGCGCCGTCCCCGGCTTGTTGGCGTACCTGGGCTGTATCGCCCTGTGCGCCATGCTGCTGTGGTTTTGGCAGGGCTGGCAGCGCAATGTCATGGACGCGGCGGCCCTCGCGTGGCTGCGAGCATTCCACCCGCGGCTTGGCGCGGCCATGCAGCTTGCCTTGCAGATGTTTTGGATGGCCTGGGCGCTGGCCCCGGCGCTGTGCATAGCGATGATCTTGCTGTTGAACTAAAGCCGCCTTGGGCAGGCCTAACGCGTGTATGAATATACCCGCACATAAGCAGCCCCGGCACTGAAAACAGTGCCGGGGCTGTTACCTATGTCGTTCAAAAATTCCTGCTGTCATTTTGCATCCGCTTGCTCGACGCTTATTATCGAAAAAAGAGGATCCCACCCCCTTGTGAAAACTGATAAAAGAGTTCGCCATCTTGTTGAAAGGCACCTTTCGGACCGTACCAATCCGTAGCCTGGAAGATGTGAGTTTCCAATTCGGGTGCGCCATCACCGTCGTCCATAATGGTTGCCGTCCCAAGTGCAGTGGCTCCCATACCCCAATCGAGAGGACCGGAAAACAGAACCTGCAGGCCCTCGCCTTCCTTCCAGACAAACGCATTGTATTCCGTATACCTGGCCCCGCCAATTTTAGGCAGCGTGTAGCATTGAACATCCACCAGCTTTTCGTTCTCTCTGTCCAGCGACATTGTTATAAGCCGATGTTGAGGTTTATCTTTATGGCGCAACAAGGCATATCCGCGATCTCCAACTATATAGGTCTCTGTCACGCTATAGTTTTTATCCAAAGGATAGCTGTCCAGCAAATCACCTTGTTCATTGCTCACGACAAGGTACTTTTCCACATCGAGAGACTTTTCTTGGAAATCCCCCCCGTAGTCACGCCAAAAACCCAGATATTGCCCGTTGCCCAGAGGGGTTGGAGCAAAAGAACTCATGCACACTTCTACGGGTTCTGTAGCCGTCCGCTGCCGCGTGGCGCTGTCATAATGGTTTATGTAGGCGGAGTTTTCCCCCTGCCAGCTGAGCAAGATTTGGCCGTCGCTTGATTCCAGAAACACAGGTGCTCCGGCGGCTTCCATCCTGTCTACGGTAGTCATGGTCCCGTCTGTACAATCCAGCCAGAGCAGTTCATACCAATCCAGAATATCTGCATGCCGGTAAACTGCATCTCCCCGTTCCTCCACGAGAAGATAGTATCCGTCCTCCTGCTCAAGGTAGTCCCAAACCATCACATCCCCCAGGGAAAAACTCTGCATCTCATCAAAGTTTGGCTGCAGCCCTTCCATGGGAACTACGATGTAGGATATTCCATAGGTATCCGGCAGTTTTGCCGTGCCCACCAGTCTTTGCTTCGGGGTGACATGGAGCGTGCCCTCGCCAGGGCTTTTGTATTCACCGACCTGCGTGAGCGGTGTTCCTGTGCTGACTTTGAGCATTTTGGGCTGAAACGGCGCCAAGATGCCCACCAAGATGCCAGGGATGAGCACGAAGACCACAAGCGCAATAAGCGCCGGAACAGCCAGTATCGTCCGTATAGTCCTGTACACAGTGTACACAGTATCCATAGACCGTATAGTCTTTGCCACAGTATCACCGCCTTTCTTGGGACGTTTCGGCATTTCGCCGCCGCAACAGATCTATGCATGGTAGAAGCGGCAGCAGCACCCCCAAACCGTCTCACGACCCGTCTATCCGGCCAAGTCACGTTCCCCAAACGTGCGTTTACAACTTGTGCAGGGCGCCGTTGGTTGCGGTGTACTTGATCCCGCTGTTCGTACCTGCCTGTATTGTACCATCCGATTGCTCTGTTGGATACCATATCCCGATATATCCGTCGACCGAATGAAACTTGAACTTGTCCAACTCGTCCGATGTGTTTTGCGCGATAGCTTTGTCAATATCTTCCTGGCTCCAAATCTCGAGCATAAGGATTCCGGTGTCCTGATATTCCCCTGTTGCCACCGCTCTGAACAGTACACGTACGCTATAAGTGGCGATATCTGTATCGAAACTATAGGTGGCGCAGATTTCTTTTTGATAGCCTCCTGCTTTTACTGAATCCGTTACATAATAGTTTTTCATGGACCGAGAGGAAATGCTGCCCGAGAAGTATCCCATAATATGGTGGATATCTTCCTCCAAAGCGCCATCCTGATTTGTTTGCTCTATGACAAACGGCGCAAATGCATTTTTTAACCCGTCACCGTCTTGCTTCTCAAACAGCAACGCCAAATTTTCCATGGTTTCAAGCGCTGCGCTTTCTTCTCGCGCCGAACTGGTACAGGAACATAAAAACAAAGAGATCATCACCGCCAGTATGGCGTATGTTTTTCTCAATCCTCTCCCCCCTGCCATTTGCTCATATACTCCTAGTCTACACGCTTGTTCCTACCGGTTGCAAGCGCCAAATTTAAAGTATCGCAGCTGAAATTGGTCACTTCTTTGGCGTTCTCGCTGGACACCATACGGTTCAGCTCGTCGCAGGTGTAGATATGGGTGCCCTTGTTGGCTTTGTTGGCCTTCTTATCGTCCTTATCCTCGGTGCCCGAATTCTCGGGTTTGGAGGGCTTATTGGAGTTGTCCGGCTTGTCGATCTTGTCGCCGCGGTTCGGGCCTGGCGCCACATTGCCGCCAAGTATGACAAAGAAGATTTGACAAATATAAATATGTAAGTCGACCATATGGTGTCTGCCGCTTGTATATGGAATTCTTGAATTTGCTGACACTCTATCCCATCAGGAAAATTTAACTGCTCTGCACTTATTAAAAGATTCTGCACTTGTTCATCATTGAGCTTTTCGGCTTTTTGACTGTGCCCTTAATTGTGGCGTTATGATAATTTGAGCCACTGATAAACGTATATGCTCCTTCCCGTATCTCTTCTAAACGCGTTGCTGTGAGGTCAGGAAGCGTCTGATTCCGGAGCCGAAGCCTGCTTTTCCAATACGCCGAAGGGATCGGGCCAGAAATCTGACAGGCCAAACCAAGTAATCTTCTTTTGGGGTGGATCTTCCACATACATCTCCATTCCCAGTTCCAATAATTTACCCGGTTCAAAATCCGCTTTGAGATTTTCTTCTTCATCCCACGGAAGCAATGGAAGCAGCTCTTCCTGTGTGCAATCATATCGCACAAATGTCAGCGGCATGTCATCATCGGAAAGGAGCGGATATTTTCTTCCGCTGTCGAATGTTTTTTCCAGCGTAAACTCTTTCCTGCTATAATCGATATAACCCCGCCATAGGTATTTATCGGCCTCGATTTCGGGTGTAAAAATCGTTTCGTAAGAATACGCTTTATTGAAATCAAGAAGCGCGCCCTGGAGCCCATTAAAGTAAACAATCGTAATCGGAACAGCTTTTCCATCGCGTTCGATTTCCCCATAAGAGTAGGCCTGAGATTCCCGCTCTGTTACAGCTATACAAACATGTGCTTCTTCACATACCCAAACACTATTCAGAAAATTATAGGGCTTATTCCGATCTGGATTGCATCCGCTGAGCAACAACATAACCGCAACGCCAAGAACAATTGTCCACAGCAAGTGACACCTCTTATTTGACAATAATCCCATATACAAATTCTGACCCCCATTGTTCCAATCCAATCGGTTGCGTTTCCCGATACGCTGTGATTATATGTAACGTACTGATTTCCTTTTTTCTGCGCAAAAAACGGTTATCGTTGGGGCGAATCAATTCAGAGCGCCGGGGCTCACACTACTCATAGTCTACACTCTTGTTCTTGACAGTTTCAAGTACCAAGTTGCCCAAAGTATCGCAGGTATAATTGGTCCGTTCTTTGGCCTGCCCGCGGGAAAGTATGGCGGATCATCCTGTTTTTGCATGCAAAAAACGCCCGCTCCTTTACAGAACAGGCGTTTTTGGTTTGGTGACCCATTGCGCCCAGTAACAGAACCTTTCACGTCAGATAGCGTAATCCTTCTTTGCCCGTCGGTGCAGTTAAAATTGACCACAAGCGAATCATCAAAAATGTATACGCTGTTCACGAAACTGTCAATCACATACTTCTGAATTTTCAAATCATTGAGATCTTTGCGTTTAAACCCCAGCAGCCATTCTTTAATCTCATCTTTTGCTAAAATGGGCACACTGACCTGTTCCTGGTCAATGCTATGTTGCAGGGTATTGCGTTGCAGTTCAAGCTCATCCAGCCTCTGTTTTGTTGTCTCTGTGACTATGCCGTTTTCCAGTGCTCGCAACAGGTTGTTGATTTTTCGGTCCACACCATGCAGCTCTTCGCGCAATACAGGCAGCCTTGTGTTTTCCTGCATTTGATAGCGATCAACCAAATCAACGATTTCATTGACTACATTATCTTGCAGCACATATTGAACGGCCGTCTGTGCAACAACTTTTTCCAGCACTTCTTTGCGTATTGCCTTCAGATTGCAATGCCGCTTTCCCGCTCTTTTATGATTTCCACACTTATAATAGTAATGTATGTCCCCCGTCTTACTGGTTCCGCTATCCCCTACCACCATAGCACCGCATTTTCCGCAGAAAACTTTTGTGGTGAGAATAAACTTTGCACCATTTTTAAAGTGGGAAGGAGCCCTGCGGTTACTTTCCGCATGCATTTGAACTTTTTCAAAGGTGATCGGGTCAATAATAGCCGGTATCGCGCCTTCAATAACAACGTCTTTGTATCGGTATTCACCCAAATAGCGTCGGTTTTTCAGCAAATTCTGGAAGCTGCTTTTTGTGAACAATCGGCCTGCCCCCGTCCTGATTCCACGGGCGTTGAGATCATCGCAAAGCTCTTTAACGGTTTCCCCGTCTGCATAGCGGCCGAATACTTCCTGCACGATGGGCGCTGTTGCCGGATCAATCTGGTAGTGCCTCTGTTCATCAATACGGTATCCCAGCGGAATCACTCCGCCGTTGAATTTTGCTTTCAAGGCATTTTCTTTATGCCCTCGGCTCACCTTTTCCGAAAGTTCTGCAGAATAATACTCCGCCATACCTTCAAGCAGGCTTTCCAACATGATGCCTTCCGGGCTGTTAGAAATCGGTTCCGTGACGGAAATTACTTGAACGCGGTTGTTTTTGAGTATCCTTTTGTAGTGGGCGGAGTCGTAACGATTTCTGGAGAAGCGATCCAATTTCCAGACCAAGACCGCATCGAAAGTCTTTGCATCGCTGTCTTTGATCATTTGCCGGAATTGGGGCCGGTTGTCCGTTTTCGCCGAAAATGCACGATCAATATAAGTGCTTATGATTCGGATGCCATTACGGGATGCATATTCTTTGCATTCACGCAGTTGCCCTTCGATAGATTCTTCACGCTGGTTGTCACTGCTGTAGCGCGCGTAAATAACACCGTTCATGCTTGGCCCTTTCGTTTGATAGGTTTAGTCATGAAATGACCTTGGTGTTCATTCTATACGCTACACAGACTACATTTTTCAACAGAGTTGGGCAGTCAGAGAGCAGCCCCTTCCATGATTTATTGAATTTCTGTCGAAGATGTCGAATTCGTAAGCATGCGAAGTGTCATTAGGAATCCGAAAAGGCCTGCTGATAATATGAATGAGCTGGCAGCCTGTATGAGTTGTGACGAAAAAGCGTACTTACCCTTTGTCCTGCGCATTGCCGTTTTGTAGCCTACCTGGTTTGCCCCCTCTGGGGTGACCTCTCCCGCCTTAAATGACTGGCGAATCTGATAGCACAACACATCGACATCCCACCGCTGTTCCCTTCTCGTGGTGGTCTTGTACTTGGTCTTGGAGAGCAGGAACTCCGCATCGCGGCTGTCATGTAGTCACATTCGTGGAAGGAAATCAATTCGACGCCCTGCGTCTTGTCCGGGTTCCGCCGATAGTCAAAACTCTCCTTTAATAATTGAGCGACGTTTTCTCCCTTGCTGATCTTGTGCTTTTTGAAATAGGTTGTGGCCGTAGGCAGTCCTCTATTGGTAAAAATCAGCCAGCTCGCCTGAGGATTTCTATAATTTTATGTTTTCCTGATCTTCCTTGCTGCTCTTTGTGTCCTTTATCATATCCAGATTATGAATTACAATATCTCGCTCTTTCTGATAATCACGAAAGAACTCCCTAAACTCCCGTTTTTCTTCTTCCCCGTCATTAAGATATTTATATAGAGCCTCTAATCCTACCATAGAAAAAGTACAGGCCAGTGAAAAAGTAGAGCTTCCCCCCACGGGATTTCTTATGTATTTCAAACTAATTCCATTTTCGTCAACGCTCATATCCATTGTTGAATTCAATGCGTGCGTTTCAAATGAAAGTCCTCCATATATGGCCTGATAATATCGTTCATATCCTGTCTCTTTCATTAACCTATGAAAATTCGATACATTGCTACAGACTTCATACCAATGAATATAGACCCTATTCTTTTTATTGTTATTGCGCCGTTTCTGTCGTTGCTTTTGTTTTAATTTTGCTTTTCTATCATTGTCTACTTGTTGAAATATCTCTTTCGACTTAATTATTCTTTCAAAAGCGGCTTTCTTCTTTTTATATCGTTCATAACCATCATTAAACTGCTTTTCCCGTCCTTTTCCGAGAAGCTCATTTCGATAATTTGAGTTTTCCGAAAACTGTTCATCTCCCAATTCTATCTCCTGATAATGGTGCTCTAATAAATATGCCGCAGCTCTTTTCTTAGTGTCTTCTTTTACTATAAACTTCATGCTTATGATATTTTCAATCAGTGATCTCAATATGATTTGAGCTTGAGTAAACAAACCAACTGAATAAAGTACATTGATTGCATCCAGCTGCTCCATAATTTTTCTAACAAATAGGCAAATAACTGTGTCAACAAAATCATCTTGCCTGGAAGTCCCATAAGAAATTTCGTTTTCAATTTCTCCATACCTGGTTATTATAGATGATAAAACAGAACCAACCTGATCAATAGTGCTTTTCACTGGCTCAGATTCTTCGACATCGAAAAACATACCCTTAAATGTTCTTAAATAATCATCAACCATTGCTGCTCTCCAATCTGTTGATTTTGCAAACAAATGATCTCCGCCAATCATCAGTTTGTTTAATCAGTGTATCACACTTCTACCAACAAGCAACCACTTCTCACGGCAAAATATCCAAAAAGCCGGGGAGCGACCTTTTGCCGCTCCCCAACAGGTTAGAGTTCTACCACCACTGACAGCTCTTTCAATAGATTTAACAGCGGCCCTCAAAGATCCGCATTGTCCTGTTTCAGGGCCTTAATCTCATCGGGGCAAATACCGCCGTAGGCGCTCACATGGATTGCCATTTGGTTAAGTTTGTTGGCGTACCATCGCTGGGCGGGACATCAGTCCCCGGGTATCCGAGGGATCAATATGGAGCATATAGCCATTCAAGGCCATTTTTCGCATATAGCCCCCTATGCTGGAAATGCCCGCCTCGGTCACGCACTTCCCAATCAGCGCCGGCTTCTCCAGTGCCTCCATCACATGAAGATGGACACAGCGGCAGCGTTTCTTTGTCTCCACCCTCACTCTCCCGGCTCCTGTGCTTGTTGGGCAGCTTCTTTATCTTGTTCAATTCCTTTCCCGGGGGCTTGAGTGGCAGCGTCGGGGCATTGTTCAGCAGGCCTTCGCTCATATTGTAGTTCTGCTCGGTGAATAGATTCACAGCTTTCAGCGGGTTACTCTTTTAGCGCACAGTGTCTCCTATCACAGCTGTGGTGTGCATCAATAGTGCCATTCATGCCAAGCCCCATCGTTCAAAGGTTCTGGTTGTTGATTGACTTTGGTTATAATCTTCTATACTCTTGACTCATTTCTATTTCATCAAAAATAGCATGGAAGCATTAAGCTTTCGTGTCAAATCAGGTTTAATCGCAAATTACATCTGTGCAGCATTTGCCACAGGAAACGGGGGAAGCGGCAAATTTGAAATCAATAATTCTTGTCCCTGTGTGCGCACCCGCGAGGCGCAAGTGTAATCCAAAAAGAATGGTTGGTACCTGGCGCCAGTATCTCCATATAACCCACAAATAAAAGGATCGTCATCATAGCTGATAATCCAATCTAGACGATGGGCGCCTCGAACATATTGCGATAATGCAATATGGTCTTGATTTGTATAATAATGCCTATAGATTTTTGATCCTTTGACATAATAGGGGGGATCAAAATAGGCGAAGCAATCCTCTTGCTGAAAGCGAGCATTCTGTGTGCGCATAAATTGCAATGCATCGCCCAAGTGAACATCTACTCTATCCCTAAAGGCAGCCAGTTGATTAATAATCGCGACAATCTTTGCCTTATTAAATCGACAATCAATCGTATACTTAGAAGTTTGGTTAATTCCTCCTATGGGGTTTGCCATGAGGATTCCAGAAAAATTGGTGCGATTAAAGAACAGCCCCGCGAAGGCTAATTCAATCAATGGTGCTTGGTCTAATTGTGTCATTTCCCGATAGGGTAGCTGTTGGAGCCAAGTGTCAATTGTTATGGGGGTAACCTCAATTAAGTTGCACAGAGCTTCAGTATCATGAAATACACAATGCCAGAACGCATACAAGAGAATATCTTTTTCGCATAGCACTAAATGCCCAATACGATTACGCTGGAGCAACTCAAGCCCCACAGCAGCACTTCCCGCATAAGGCTCATAAAATGTACACCCGAGGAGATTGTTTGCCTCTAAGAGTGCATCGATATAACCTACTAATGATCTTTTTGCGCCGGGATAGCGCAAAGGGTTAATTGTCTCGGGCAAAATACCATCCCCTCAATTAATCATGTTAATGATGCCTTGAATGAGTGCAAACATTCCACCTGCTGCAATGGCTTCAAGGGACGCAGCTGTCACATTAATGTTACCAGGATAATGAATGTTGGCGTTCAAGAAATCACGGTGCGTCGCGGCGATTACACGATCATAGAATAATACCATATCTCGATTGGGAAAGACTGTCGCTTTATTTGCTTCAATATTAATAAAGTCTTCCATGGATTTCAATGTAGGGAAAGAACTGTTTCTTAAGGTCTGACAATATGCACCCCAAAGCCCAACTTGCATTAGGCGAAGCCGTAATGCCTGCTCGTACACCGTTCTTAGAACCATACCAGAGGCAATGGGGAACGACTCATAGGCCTTATGTCTCCCACAATTAGTATTCGACAGTCCATAAAGTTCATTAATTGCGTAGAGTAGTCCTTGATGCTGCTGATTTGCAGGATCAAGCTTTCCGTTCCAGCATATTGTTTCAAAGAACGATCTGGGGGAAGGACCTCCGGGGCGAGGGCCACCGGTTGTGTTAGCCGTGTTGTTTCCTGCCGGATTGTCATTCCCGTGATTGGCAGGTGGAGGCGTATCGCCGTGTGGATGCCCACCTCCTTCACCCGCAGGAGGTTCTTCTGTTCCGTTTTCATCTTGAGGAGGAGGCATATCGGGATCGTCTTCCGCCGCATTATATTCGGCATCAACAACTGCTTGCAAAAGGGAATGGATTCCTTCTACATCAGTTAGTACATGTCGCGTTGTAACCGTTTCTTCAACGATTGCTTTTTCAAAGACCAATTGAGTAATTCGATCAAAAAGATCAACAGGCAGAGAACTGATGGTATTAAAGGTATCATCAAAAGAGATGCCCAAAAATTCTCTCGGGCTTACCTTGGTGCCGACCGGGAATTCGAATTTTGCCTTAAAAATTCTCCAAAAAGGGTCTGTTTTAAGTACAACGATTTCCTTGTTGAAATCGGGGTGGGCGGCACAGTACTTTTCATATACAGAGTAAAAGAACTTATAGTCTCTAATATCCTCTTTGATGTCCCCCTCGCGTACCCCTGTGATTCTTGACAAATCATGAACACTCTGGCCTTGCCCGTTTTTATAGTTTGCAGCAAAAAACTGTTTCTTAGCCAAAGGTTTCCATTGCTTCACGCCATCAATATGACGTTTGGTCATTAGCTCAAGTGCAGAATTTCTATCGGGAAGAATGTCAACTTCAATGTTGCTGCAGTTTGTAAGGATGGATGCAGATGTATGCGGAATGCGATGTGCAAACCCATCTGGAATGAGTTCGCGGTTTAATAACATTTGGAGCGAACATGTACGGCGATTGCCCTCAACCACAACATACCTATCGCCTTCTTGCAAAACAACAATACGCTCTCCAGGCAAAAGGCTGCCATAGGTATTAATATCAGTTGCTAACTGACACACATCTTCATAGGTGACTAAATACTTTCTTATGTCCGCTTGTTCACGACTTTGCAATATAACAAAGCGCGGATTTTCAGTATCCAGCAATAGATCTAATGGAGAAACCCGGATGGCCATAATCGTGCCCCCCTTAATCAACACATAGAAACACTTCTCATAATATAAATATACCATATTTTGTCGAAAAGAAAAGGCCTATTTTACTATTGTCAAGTGCCTTCAGAAGCACGACCACCCATTTTAGCGAAGTTATAACATCAGGAGAATGGCATCCCATCATTTGTCACACCTTCTGTTTATAATCAGAGAAATCATGTGCAGATAAGAAATGCTGGACAGAATTCCCTCTTGCCTATGTTTATAAAATTTCAGCCTTGCGACATTCTTGCACAAAATCCGCACAGTAAAGTGCTTTCCCCGGTGAACCCTCTGTGCTAAACTGAATACACACAAAGCTGCCCCTCATTGCGGGCATTCCAAGAGCTGTACACGGCACAATGCCGTGTGCGGCTCTTTTTCTTTGTGTCAATTTACACAGGAGGTACCCCACATGACCACGCCACCCTTTTACCTTTGTTAGACGTACATAGTACGCCGCCGGGACGCAAACGGCCAAGGCGGTAAGCCTATTACGTCAATATTGCGTCCTGCATACGTTGACTCGCGCCTTTGGCGTACTCTATGCGTCTCCACGGCGTATACCCAAAAACGTGGACGCATCCACTGCGTCACGATTACGTCTAAAGAAGGTGATTTCTATGAAACTGCGCGCCGATCTGTACCGCCGGGAAGCCGGCGAACTGCTGCGCAATATTTCCATGTACCCTGGGCTGTCCGAAACACAGCTTTGCCACTTCTTCCCTGGCAAGGAAGACACCGTCCACACGCTGTTGGCCCGCATGGTACATACCGGGCGGGCCATTCTCTCTGCCGAGAGTCACTACTTTGCCAGCGTCGATCAACTTGAACAACACGATCCGAACACTTCCCGCGCCGTGTGGGTGTTGTTAGACCTTCTTCCGCAGGTAGAGTACCACGCCGCAGCCGAGTTCCCGGCCACGTTGCTCTGCTTTGCCGGCGGGCAGGCGAGTGAAATCGTCTGCGTCCCCATCGGACGGGAGGTACTGATCGATCAGGTACTACAACAGCGCGAAAAAAGCGACACCCAGGTCATCGCCCTGGTGGACGATGTTGCGCAGATTTCCTCGCTAACTGCCGCTTGTATCTCGGCTTTTTGCACTGTGGATGCGGACGGTCATGTCAGCTACTACCAGAAAGCAGGCAAAGCATGAACCGTGAAAAGCTATACGACCGTATCATGCTCGAACACCGCAACCTGATCCAGATCCATAAAAAGCTGTACGAAGCTCAGCACCTTCCGGTGGGCTCGGTGCTCGACGAGGTCGCTGCCCTTTTGACTGATGCGGCCCTTTTGGCCGAGAAGACCACCTGCCGCCTGCGCAATCTGTTGTTCGATACCGCTCCCATACCGCGGCCCGACTATCTTTCCCGCGCTGCCGCCGCACAGGGCGTTTCCGTTTCTTATCAGGACGGCATTCTTTGCGTGCGGCTTCCGCGTTTGCTGCCAAAAAAACGGCAGAAAAGCAGTACCGCCTATTTGCTTTCGCCGTTGCAGGCGGCGCTGGACAGTTTTTGCAAAGCACACCCTTTTCCCCTGTTCGGTCGCTGCGTGGTCTGTGTGGAACATGTATACGACGCCGCGCTGCTCCGCTTCCAGATGCGGGACTACGATAACCTGCAACTCAAGCCTGTGCTGGACATAGTCACCCTCTATGCCATGCAGGACGACAGCGGGTCACTCTGCGACCTCTACCAAACTTCCTGCCTGGAATATGAACCATGTACCCGCGTGACCGTTCTGCCACCGGAGGCCTTTTTGCGCTGGCTTAAAGACCATGGGAAGGTCTCCAACACCCTGTCCGAAAACCACTCGATTTTGCCTCAAACTTCGCCGACAGCCGCCCAAGTGCCGCCGGCGCTCCTGTGATGCAGCATCTGACACCTGCACGGCGAGCATTTTGCACCGAAGCCAGAAGCCGCCCCGGTACAATTCACCTTTTGGAACGAGGAAACATGGAAAAACAAATGCAACTTCCTACGCCCGGCACCAGAGCCTACGACCTCCTTGCCTTGACCGCCCTTTCCGGCGAGTACCCGGCAAGTTCGGTCAGCCGCCTGGTCGGCAGTACAGCCTATGCCGAAAAGGTTGTGACCCGGCTCAAAGCAGATGGATTTCTCCGCACTGTGTACCGTGACAGGCTTCGGGGCTATCGGCTGACGGCCGCGGCCAAACACAGGCTGCTGGCCTCAGACTCCCGCCGTTTTGCCTTCTATCTGACCGGCAGCACCGACACCAACCGCGTTAAATCCGAGGCGATTCGCCGGCTACGGCTGCATCGGGTCGCACAGGTGTACACTGTGGTCCACAAGGCCGGAATCGCGCTGTTCCGCGACGAAAAGCCCTGCCCTTTTTCCTCCGCTTCTCTTCACCATTACGCCCCAACCGCCTTCTACAGTTCCCGGGAAGTCAAGGAGATCGGCGTTGAGACCGTCAAAATTCGCGGTTCCCGCATGGTCGGGGTGCTGTCCGCCCCCGGCGGGCCCTGCCTCTGCTACAACTGTGCCGGGAATATGCCCACCTTTGATCATCAATCCGAACTGCGGGCCAAAGTGTTCTTCCAGAACCTGGCGCGCCGTAACGGTACTGCCCAGAGCAACGTCACCGGCCTGCTGTTTGCCGACCGCATTGAGACCTTGGGCCAGGTACTGGCCCAGGCCCACACCCGCGACCGGGAATACTTTTTGTTCGGGGACGGTTGTGAGCCATTCTACTTTCTCACCAGCGACCACCGCGGCGACGCGCTGCTGCGGTTATTGTGTGCTCCCTCTTTGATGCAAGCGTTTGGGAGGGTGCTGCATCAGGGCTTTGCGCCGTCGATCCCTGGCAGTCAAATCGAGCAAGACGCCATGACTGCCGCCGGGCAGCCGGTTCTGTTCGCTTGCCTGCCCGATTTGCCCCGCCTGTTCCGCTTTTGCTCGGCGCTGGAACTGTACGACCGGCAGGGTGTGCTGGTCTGCTTCGATTTCCAGGCAGCCGCTCTGAAACAGAGCTGCGGCGGCCACATCACCCTGCAACTCATCGACTTCGATAAATTTGAGAGGGGGTTCTTATCCATTTGAAGTTGCCGTCCAAAAAAATCCTGTTGTCCGCCACAGGCAGCGCCCTGCTGCTCGGCTATGCTGGCGGTTTTCTCTCCCAGATTTTGAACGGCTATGCTGCCTGGCGAGAGAGCGGCGGCATCCCGGGCAGTGGGACTTCCCCGCCGTTGCCATCTCTATCCCCAGCCGCCTGCCTGCGAGGTCTACTGACTTTCCCGTATGGCCTGTACGGTCTTTTGCTGTGCGGCGGCACGGTGGTTTTGTTGATTCTTTATCGCAGGCTCTCTGCTGACAGCGGTGAGTACGACATCGACCGCAACTTTACTTACGCGTCCAGCGGCACTTATGGCACATCCGGCTGGATGACCCGGCAGGAACTCAGCGGCGTCCTGGAACTTGTCCATGACCTGCGCGGCCATACTGGCACCGTTTTGGGAATGTTGGGCAGCGAAATCGTCTGCGTGCCAGAGAAGAGCCGACTCAACCGCAACATCGCCGTGTACGGTGTCAGTGGCAGCATGAAGACCCGCTCCTATTGCCTGAACCGTATCCTTCAGGGCGTAGCCGCCGGGGAATCGCTGGTCATCAACGACCCGAAATCCGAGCTCTACGAGACTACCAGCGAATATCTCGCAACCAAGGGCTACATCGTCCGCGTGTTCAATCTGGTCAGCCCGGATTGTTCCGACGCCTGGAACTGTCTGGAGGAAGTGGACGGTCAGGAATTGAACGCGCAGCTCTTTGTGGAGGTGGTCATCAAGAACACCCAGGGCAACAGCAAAGGCGACCGTTTTTGGGACAGCGCCGAAATGAATCTGCTCAAGGCGCTGGTGCTGTATATAGACCTCAACTATCCGCCAGAGCAGCGTAACATCGGGCAAGTCTATCGCCTGCTGACCGAATGTTCTGACACCGAGCTGAGACAGATATTTGAAATGCTTCCGATCCAGCACCCGGCCAAGGGGCCTTTCAACCTGTTTCAGCAGGCATCGGACACAGTGCGCAGCGGCGTCATCATTGGGCTCGGCACCCGGCTGCAGGTGTTCCAGTCGCAGCTGATCCGTCAAATCACCAGCGCCAAGGAGATCGACCTGGAGCTGCCCGGCCAAAAGCCCTGCGCCTATTTTCTTGTGACCAGCGACCAGGACAGTACTTTTGACTTTCTGGCCTCGCTGTTTCTCTCATTTGTGTTCATCAAGCTGGTGCGCTATGCCGACCGCAACTGCAAGGGCGGACAACTGCCCGTTCCCGTCCACATTCTGGCCGAGGAGATCACCGCCTGCGGCACCATCTCGGAACTTTCCCGGCGGATCAGTGTGATCCGTTCCCGCGGCATTTCCATTTCCTGCGTGTTCCAGAATCTGGCCGGTCTGCAGAACCGCTACCCGCAGAACCAGTGGCAGGAGATCTTGGGCAACTGCGACATCCAGCTGTTCCTGGGCTGCACCGACCCGCTGACCGCCGAGTATGTCTCAGCACGCACCGGTGTCGCCAGTGTGGCGGTGTCCAGCAGTTCCAAGGTGCTCAATACCTTCCGGCTGTCAAACTACACGCCGGAATATCGGGAGACCAGCGGCGTTGGCCGCCGCCCGGTGCTGACGCCGGACGAGGTGCTGCGCCTGCCCATTGAGGAAGCCCTGGTCATTGTGCGTGGCAAAAAGGTTCTGCGTGTCCGCAAAATGGACTATTCACAACATCCTGCCTACCGCAAATTGAGAAACTGTAAGGCATCCGCCCATGTGCCGGCGTGGCGGGCTGCTTTGGAAACTGGCGGCGAGGAACAGGACATGACGGTAGAGCCGCTGCCCCAGGCTGCTGCCAAGCCGCCCACCGGGAAAAAGAAGGCCACCAAAACCAAACAGCCTGCGAAAGCATTGAGCCCCAAACCCTCTGACCCCAAACCGTCAACCGATGGCGTTGTCGCCATCGACAAGGAATCCATTCTTTTCAAACCATAACACAATGGAGGTATTTCTATGGAACTTTACAACGACCCGACCACCCTGCCCATCGCTGAACAAACCACCGAGGAAGAAGTGTTGATTCCCGCGTCTGCGGAGGGGGAACCCGATACCGAAATGCCCACGCCGCTTCCCGCCTCTCTACTGGACGATAGCCAAGATGATCCCTCGTCTACACCCCCGGCGGTCGCTGAAGAACCGGCTCCGTCCCGCTCCCGCCGCAGAACGAGCACTGCCAGCTCGATTTTGACCATCGCCAGCCGCGGCAGCGTGGAGAGTGAGGACGCCAGAGAAGCCGCCGCCTGGCATGAGATCCACAACGCCTACCGCACCCGTAAGATTTTGAGCGGTCATTTGGGTGGCATCGAGCAGACGGAAGGCGGCAAAACCATTGCTACTGTCGAATACAACGGTTTTCGCATTGCCATCCCGCTGAAAGAAATGATGATCCAGCTCGGGAATTCCACTGCTCAGGGCACCTCCGCAAGGACGCTGCGCCAGAACAAACTCCTGGGTAATATGCTCGGCGCCGAGATCGACTTTGTGGTGCGCGGCATCGACTCGGGCAGCCGCAGCGTTGTTGCCAGCCGCCGCGATGCCATGCTGCGCAAGCGCCAACTGTTTTATCTCACCCCCGGGCCCGGCGGCCGCCCCCGTATCGAGCCAAACAGCATTGTGCAGGCGCGGGTGATCGCAGTGGCTGAAAAGACAGTGCGCGTCGAAGTGTTCGGCGTCGAGACTTCCATCCTGGCCCGCGACCTTTCCTGGGACTGGATCGGCGACGCTCATGACCGTTTTGCGGTCGGCGATGAGGTTCTTGTACGCGTACAAGAGGTGCGCGGCGATACCCCCGAAACGCTGTCTGTCCGTGCGGATATTAAGAGCACCACTCCCAACACCTGCGCTGAAAATCTGAAGAAATGCCGTGTACAGAGCCGTTATGCCGGCCGTGTCACCGATGTACACCGCGGTATCGTCTATGTACGGCTTGCCAACGGGGTCAACGCGGTTGCTCACTCCTGCTATGACCACCGTATGCCTGGCAAGAAGGATGATGTCAGCTTTGTGGTCACCAAGCTGGATACCGAGCACAGTATCGCCGTGGGCATCATCACCAGGATCATCCGGCAGAATCTGTAAAACTTTCTCATACATCCCGTTGTTTAGGAGGGCGGTTCCATGTCTGTGTTTCGAGTCGAACGCAATCGCAATTATACCGTCATGAGCAATTACCATTTGCGCGACAGGCGCTTGTCGCTGAAGGCAAAGGGACTTCTCTCCCAGATGTTGTCACTGCCGGAGGACTGGGATTATACCCTGGGCGGCCTGGCCCAGATCAACCGCGAGAAGGTCGACGCGATCCGCGCCGCCGTGCGTGAACTGGAAGCGGCCGGATATATCGTCCGCTCCCGCGAGCGGGATGCGAAAGGTCGGCTGCGCGGCGCAGACTATGTGATCTACGAGCACCCCCAAGTGCAAACGCCTGTGTCGGATTCACCTACGTTGGAAAATCCAATGTTGGAGGATCCTGCGTTGGATTTCCCTGCGTCGGGAAATCCAACGCAATTAAATAAAGATAAACAAAGCAAAGAATTACAAAATACCGATTCTCTTCCTTTCTGTGTTTTGCAGGGCAAAGACAGCCATACCAGCCCGCGCGCCACGCCAGCCTCAGAACCGGCTTCATTCTGCCCCAAGGCTGTGCACGATCAGATCGAACTGGACACCCTATGCCGCCAAAACCCGGAAGATGCCCCCCTGTATCAGGAAATCGCAGGCCTGCTGACCGATACCCTTGCCAGCCGCCGCGAGACCATCCGTGTATCTGGTATGGATCTGCCAAAAGACACCGTGCGCAAGCGGCTGTATCAACTCTCCAGCGAACATGTACGTTTTGTGGTCGAAAGCCTCAAGCAAAACCGAACCCAAGTACGCAACCCCAAACAGTACATACTGGCCGCTCTGTTCAATGCACCGGTGAGTATGTACACAAAAACGGCGCTGGATGTCGGGCGCGGGCTCGCCGTCGGCTTCCAGCCGCCCGAAAAGTGTTAATTTTCTGTAAATTCACGCAAAATCGGCCGAAAAAGCCCGATTTTCCTCATGAACAAACTGTGAACGTGACAGTAATAAGGGTAAACAGTTTTTTCTGCTGAAATTTGTTTCCCTGTTCACACCCAGGAGGTGATCACCACGAAACACACTCGCATCCATTGCCCTTACTGTGGTTCTTTGGCCGTACTTCGCCCCGCTCGGGTCGTATACGGCGACCGTCCAGAATCAAAAGACACCTGGCTTTATATGTGCCGGCGGTGGCCTGCCTGTGACGCTTATGTCAAGGCACATCCCGGCGACAGCCACCGCCCGATGGGGCGGCTTGCCAATGAAACCGTTCGCCGCAAACGCGTACAAGCCCACCAGGCCTTGACCGACTTGCAGAATCGCTGGGGGCTTGACAAGGAAGGCATTTATTACTGGCTGCAAAACGAGCTGGGACTCCCGGCCAGTGAAGTACATATTGCCATGTTTGGCGAATACCGCTGCGACCAGGTCATCCGTCTCTGCCTCCAAGCCGCCGCCCCACACACGCCGCGATCCGCATAGAGAGGAGGTTCCGCCTGTGAAACGCGATCTTCGACTGACTGCCGACCAACAACTTCTCGTAGAAGAAAACACCAACATCGTCCACTGGACGATCCTGCGCCGCATCCGCCAGAACCGCCGGGTCTGCGGCCTGGAATATGACGATCTGTTCCAGGAAGGCTGCTTGTGGCTGTGCCTTGCCGCCCGTACCTTCCGCCCCGGCAAAGTCCAGTTTGCTACATATGCAAAGAAGGTCGTCTATCACGGCCTAGTCAGCCACTGCCGCCGCGTTGCCGCCAGAGAACGTCACATAGCCCGCCCCAATACGCAGGATGACGCCGACTTCCTGCTGGAGCAAGAGGGAGATCTCCGCAGCGATCCCTACGCCGCCGCCCGCAGTCTGGTCGAAACGCTGGATTTGCTGGAACGCTATAAGCAGAGCTACGCGGGCACCACCCGGCGGGGCATTGAAGCACTGGAACTCCAGTTGCAGGGAATGCGTCTGACCGATATTGCCAAGCAGTTCGGCGTGCCGGCCAACCACGTTGGAGCCTGGATCTCCCGCGCCGCTTCCAAGATGCGGGAGGATGCGGGGCTGTATGATGCCCTTTTGAATTAGTCTTTCCCATTGGCAAGCACGACGTTTTCGGTTATAATACAAATACATGGACAGGAAAGGCGGCGAATCTTTTGAAATGCACCCTAATGCACAGAGAACTGCCGGTAGCAGTGCTCGGTGTGAATGACATCAGCGGCACCATATACCGCGTGGACGAAGTCTTTCACGTTGAACACTTGCCACTCGGCACCCCTGGGCGTACCAAGAAAGAGACCGCAAAGAATTTGAATGCCTGGCTTTCCGGCCGTATGATCCCGGCCAGCCGTTCCGGGTTCCAGCAGGCAATGCAAGCCGCCATGCTTCAAAAGAACACCGAAGTTTCCGCTTCTATTCTTTTGTTGAAATGCTACGGACTAAGCCTTTCCGACCAGTACTGGCTCAACCCGGCGGCCGCACCGCTCCAGTGGAGGGAAATCAACTTCTACAACAACCCCTTCAGCGATGATGTGGGCGACCTGCTGTTCGGGAAGATACCCCGCAACGATTCGCTCGACCTGGTCTCCCCCTGCAATACTTCCGACGGCTGGTTACAGAAAAAGTGGAAGATTTCAGATGGCCGGCGCGTCCTCATCAAAGGCGGCAGCGGCATGGCGCAGCAGGAGCCTTTCAACGAGGTAGTAGCGTCCGCTGTCTGCCGCCGGCTGAACATTCCGCATGTGGACTACTCCCTGATTTGGGAGGATGGCAAACCGTACAGCCTCTGCGCCAATATGACCGCTGACCGACAGGATCTGGTCAGCGCCTACGCACTGTACACATCTGCCGAAAAGCCAGACGGGGTTTCTACCTTTGACTATATCCTGGCGCGCTGTGAGGCGCTGGGGATCCCCAGCGCCCGGAAGTTCCTGAGCCAGATGATCGTTCTGGATTTCCTGCTCTGCAACCAGGACCGCCACATGGGCAATTTTGGCGCGATCCGCGACGCTGTCACGCTGGAGTGGCAGAGCATGGCGCCAGTCTATGACAGCGGCACCAGCCTGTGGTTCGACCAATATGCCAGCCAGATCGATGCTGTCGCGGACGCCGCAGCCAAACCGTTTTGCGCTACCCACAACCAGCAGCTTGCATTGGTTGCCGGTGACTTGGATTGGCTTGACCCGTCTGCCTTGAACGGGTTGGAAGATGAGGTTTTCTCCATCTTCGAACAAGCTCGCTTCGGCGAAGCTTCCCGTGCCGAGATTTTGAGTCAGGCGGTTGCACAGCGTTGCAAACTGCTTTGCCAGCTTGTTCCATAACCCATTTCAAACGCTTTTCAAGCTCAACTTTGCCCTCCGATCGTTCAACGCCTGACGGTCGGAGGGCTTTTGGCTGCAAAGTCAAATCGGTAATGCAAGAAACTTGCAGATTCTTTTCATCTTTTGTTGCAAAATCCTCCCTACCAAGCGTAGAGAATATACGAAATGATTCACACTCAGCCAAGCCAGGGAGGTTTTTCCATGACCATGCAAACTTTGTATACCGCCAACGGCAATTTGATCCGCCGCCGCACGCCGGACGGCGTCGTCCCCGTTATCCGCATCTGCCAGGATGAGTATGAAGTAGACCAACAGGAACTGCTGGTCTGGGCGCTGCTCAACTGGCGGATCGTCACTTTCGCGCAGATCGGCCCACTGTATGAGAAAGCCAACCGCCAGAACCCGCTTCCCACTTCTCGCTCCTGGCAGGACTGTACCCACCGTCTGCTGACCCGCGGGCTGTTGATTTCCGGCATCGGCAACACCGAGTATGATGCCCTGTACAACCTTTTGGCCCGGCGGTTTGTACGACCGGTATCTGGCGGGCTCGCGTCCACGGTCCTGACATTCCTGCGGGTTACACTGTTTGACGGCATATCGCTGCGCACTGCCCTGGCTCTGTTCCGCATGGACCACCGCAGCGCCAGCGAGCGCAAGGTCATGCGCCTGGCCAAACAGGTACCGCTCTCCTGCGCCGAAATCATTCAATGCTTGAACCTGGGCGTTCGCGTCATTCCCAGCGAGGATGCGGTCATGGAAGCCTTGTACACCGAACCCAACCTGACTTGCGACAACTTTCCGCAGAAAGTCTATGGCAGTCAGCACAGCCGCGAAGTCATTGAGGCGGTAGCCGGGCTCTATCTGCGCAAGCAGATTTTGCTGGATACATATTGAGGCAAGGAGCACAGTTTCCCGTATGTCCAACAGACATTCTTGCATGCAAATTGCATGCCTGCAGCATAGTCTTCGCAGAATCAACGATTGACAGTCATTTTTCCGCATGATATAGTTATGATGTAATTGATTTTTGTGCCGCCAAAATGGCGTGCGGAGATTGCTCCGCTGCACACGCTGTTATTTTTGCAAGCACGTGCCAGTAGAAGTTTGGCCCTTTGGGGCCATGGTTCTGCTGGCACTTTTTATATAGATAGTTTTGCCTTCAGGCAGAAAGGATGTGAAAAAAGTTTCTTTGCGGCAGACGCGACCATGCTTCTGCCAACAAGCCAAGCGCCGCACCATGTGTACAGGATGACCTGTCATATGGTGCGGCGCTTTTTGTTTTTGCACATAGTTTTAGAAAGGATCGATACTCCATGAAAAAGGAATCTCCCTTGTGGCACAGCATCGGCATTCTGGCCGGCGTTGTCATCTTGATCGTTGCATTCACCCGCGGTTGGCTGATGACTTCTTTGCTGCTCATCGCCGCCTGTACCTGGGGTGCCTGGCTGTTCAGTACCCAACGCCCGCTGGAATCAAAACGCAAACCGATGCGTCGCCCCCGGGCAGCCGACGCAGCCCCCACCCCCACCGAAGCGCAGGACGCAGCTGCCATCAACACGTTGCTGCTTTTGCACGTCAACCGGCGTATCACTGAAATGCTGCACGCACCATTTCCCAGTGCGACTTGGAAATGGTGCGTCAAGAATCCGCTCCGCTTGATCCTGAAAGGCGGCGTCGGACGCATCCGCGTTTTTGGCGTGGAAGGTTTTGAGTATGCTGACATTGCCATTGAGACCTCCGGCAATGTGAGCTGCAATATGTTGCGTATGGTACCGTTGAGCGCCGCACAGGTCAGTGAGTTACAGGATTTTTCCCAGACGGTGACCCCGTTGGAGCAGTTGAATGACGGGCCCGACCCGAAAATCTGGTATGAGGAATCCGGGCGCAAGACGCTGGAACAGGTCGTCAACGATTTGAACTCGCGCGGCTACCATAGCCTGACGATCAACGTGGACGGTTCCATCTACATTTCCGGGGAAGAACCTCAGGATGGCGCCACGCCCTCAGCCTCGTTGGCTGGGTTTCCGCCCGCCAAGAAATGGTCGGAACTGGTAGACCTCTTTGCAGAAGACGGCCTCAACGCCACGTTGAACCAGGACGCCCTTGAACTAAGCTGGTGAGAGGAGGTACGGTTCTATGAAGTCCGGCATTTCTCTCCAACAGATGTTGACCGAGGTCAAGCGGCAGAGCGAGGCCAAGGTAGACTATCTTGTTGCCACGCCACGGCTCAAGTTGGAACCTTTCGGCGGCAGCGTATACCTACACCTGTATGACGAATCCGGCAGCGAACCTATCGAACCGTTGTCCATCAGTTCTATTGCACACCGGCAGATCGGCACCCATCTCAAGGTGCCCGCTGTTTACTATGACCGGATGCTGAAAGAAGCCCCTGAACTGCTGGCACAAAACCTCAACTGCTGGTTTGCCAAAGAACCCGCGCAGCGGATGCTCCGCACGTTGGACGGCACGGCCCGCGCCTACTTGAGCAATCGCTATCGGCGCATCGACAACCTGGATATCGCCAGAGTCGTGTTGCCGATTTTGGGTGCCTTACCCGAAGCCAGCTTTGAAAGCTGCCAGATCACGGACAGCCGTATGTACATCAAAGTAGTGAACCCGCGGTTGCAGTCCGAGGTTGCCCCCGGTGACATTGTACAAGCAGGCGTCGTTGTTTCCAACAGCGAAGTCGGGCTAGGCTCTGTATGTATTCAGCCGCTGATTTTCCGTCTGGTCTGCTCCAACGGCATGGTTGTCAATGAAGCTGAGGCGCGCCGCAACCATATCGGCCGCGTTTCGACGACGGAGAACAGCCACATGATCTACTCGGACGCCACGTTGGCCGCGGAGGACCGGGCTTTCGTCTTGAAACTTCAGGACACGGTTCGTGCTGCCGTGGATGAAGCACGCTTTTCTCGCGTGGTGAACACCATGCGTGAGGCAAAGGAAGCCCGCATGAACACGGCCAACATTCCGGGCCTTGTAAAGCTGGCCAGCAAGGAATTTCACATTACCGAGAGCGAAAACGATCGTGTGCTGCAACATCTGATCGAAGGCAACGACCTGACTCTGTACGGTCTTTCCAATGCTGTGACCCGTTACAGCCAAGATGTAGAGAACTATGACCGTGCCAGCGAACTGGAGAGCATCGGTTATAGTATTTTGACCATGCCTGCCCGGCAATGGTCCCGCATCAACCAAATGGCAGCCTGACTTACAGCTGTCAACCATTTTTGCAAACACAGGAGGAAAACGAAAATGATCAACAACACCATGAACATGACCGCTGCCAATGCTGCCGCCCCGGTCCCCGTTGACTTTGAACTGCCCACTCTGACAGACTGCGATTTCAGTTCCGACGAGTTGGCCGAGGATATGGACGGCCTGAGCATGAGCCTTCCCCGGGTCAAGATCCCGGCGGGGGGTGCGTTGCAGTTTGAGATCCCCACCGGCGACCCGCAAAATCCCGACTATGCGCGCAGTCTGGTGGGGGTGATCCTGTACAATCACGCCAGCAACGCCTACTGGCCGGAAGGGAAAGAATTCGATGACAACGAACCGCCGCTCTGTCAGTCGGTGGACGGAAAGCAGGGCCACGGCGAACCCGGCGGCGCCTGCGCGACCTGTGTTCTGAACACGTTCGGGTCCAGTTCCACCGGCCGCGGCAAAGCCTGTAAGAATATGCGGGTCTTGTATCTGCTGCGCAGCGGCGAATATATGCCGTTGCAGCTTACGCTCTCGCCTACCAGCATCAGCCCGTTCCGCGAATTCATGAGCCAGGCATTCATCGCCCGGCGTCGCGGCACCTATGGCAGCTTGGTCGAGATCGGGCTCAAGCGGATGAATAATGGCAACGATTACAGTGTCGCCACCTTCCGCCGGCTGGCCGATTTCAGTGGTGAACAGCTCAAACAGATCACTGCCTATGCGCTGGGCTTCCGCGAACAGATCCGCGCCATGAATGCGCAGCGCGCTTCGCTGCAGCAGGAGCTGTTGGAAAGTGACTGCCAGGTCGAAGACGCTGTATCCCCTACCCTGAGCGACAATTCGTTCTGCGTTGCTTCCACAGTGGATGGTGACAAAGAGTCACTCCCGGCCTAAAAGACAAGTACCTACACCTTATACACCTTATAAGGGACCGCCGAGTATATGCCCGGCGGTTCCTCTATATGGTAGCAAAGGAGGACCTTATGCCCTTTGATGGACCTTTGACCGAAGAGCAGCGCCGTTTTGCTGAACAGAACCACAACCTTGTCTATAAGTTCCTGCATCAGCACGGCCTTTCGATCGACGAATACTATGACATCGTGATATTCGGCTTCTTGCTGGCTGTACAGCGGTATCTGACGGATGTCAGCCTGGCCCCTTACGCCTTTTCGACCGTCGCCTGGAGCGCCATGGAAAGCGCACTGCGGAACCACCGCCGCACCGCGCGGCGCAGACTGCGGTTGCATACCAAAAGCAGCCGACATGGACGGTACCGGATTTGCCGCCCGGAACTTCCCTCGGAAAGCGAGTGGATGTCCCAGTTAGAGACCACATTGCTGCTTCACACGCTGAGCGCCATGGTTTCAGCGCAGCAAATGCAGGTTTTACAGTTGCGGGCGCAGGGCGTTTCTGTCCGAGCTATTGCGACACGGCTGAAAACAAATATCCAGCAGGTAAATGAACTCTTGGAGGATGTGCGCAACATTCTTCACAAGTTGAGCGACGAATGCTGAAGGAGGATTTGCTATGAAAAAGGCCGTCAAACCCACTCTGTATCTGAACGGAAAATTGCTTTGTCCCCTCGCGGTGGGCCGAGCCGCGATTTTTTCGGTAGGTGATCAAATCTATCACACCTCGGCAGTCGTCCGCATCCATGCGGTCAACTCTAACGAGGTACATTTCGAAACCCAGCACACCCACTATTATCTCAACACCCGCCCTTTCGTAGCAGCGGTCCGCCGGGCGCCCATCCCGGTTCTGGCAGCCTGCGCATGAGTGGGTAACGCCAATCTTACATAAAATCGCAATATTCTCGCGACAGTAGTATACTCAAAATATTCTCATCCTTGTGTAGAATGTCAATTGTTTTACCTCTGTTCTCGTGGTATACTATGTTCAAACCAAATGCATTCATACTCCCTTAAGGAGGTTTCTATGGCACTGACCAAAGACGATTTGCAGGCAATCAGTCAAATGATGGATGAAAAGCTTAAGCCTATCCATACCCGGCTCGATAAAATGGACGATCGGCTTGACAAAATGGACGATCGGCTTGATTCCATCGAAGAACGCCTGGGCACCATCGAAGAAGACACCAAGATCACCCGCGAAGCGGTCAATACCCTCATCGAATGGGTAGATACTGCCGCGCCGGTGGTGGAGATTCGTTATCCGGTTAAGCATCGCAAAGCCGAATAAAGTTAGCTAGACCAGCAGGCCGCAGCGTATTATCACGCTGCGGCCTATTAGTCTTATTTGAGAAAATTGATTGAAGTACTGCTAATTCCTTGTCAGTTGTCCGCCATACGTGATATAATAAAGTAAACTTAGAGGAGGCGAAAGCGCAATGTGTGTACCCACAAACGACCCTGATATCACCTGCGGGATGACAGATCAGGAAATGGACGAGCGTTTTACCAAAATCGTTGAACTTGCCAACCAGGAAAAACTGATCAAGGGCACACCGCTTCCCAAATTTGACCCCATCACCAAAAAGGCATACTTGGAATACCCCGATGGGAGGCGCGAGTATGCCTGATGAGGGGAACCTCTGCAAAAACGGCCAGCCAATAACGCAATTCCATATTTTCCATTTTTATAAGACTCACAGGCCGCAGCATAATAATACGCTGCGGCCTGCTGCTGTTTATATTTCCTCTGTATCTGTTGTGCAGAGCCGGAACAGATCACCTTCCAAAGAAACGATATCTTGCAGTGCCACCTCTTGGTGATTGGTAAACTGCAAAGTCCCTTGCGCGAGATCAACGCGGCGAACTTCTGCTTCACGGCTCAGGTACGCGCCGCCCTCTTTATGAGCATCAGGCTGAAACCAGGTTACCCTCACGATGGGGCGCTGCGGCGCGGCCTGGGCTACAAGCGCAATGCGCTCGTTAAGCTGCGCCTGCGTTTCTTCATCCAGTTCCCGGCGGGCATCCGTCAGGCGGGCAGTCTCAGCAATGGCATCACCATGGCCGCTGAGCGCCGCAAAAGGTGAGAACTGCGCCGCACGGTCAATCATCGGCATCGGTCGGTGCCTGGCCGATACATGATGCGGCAGATCGATGATGTCATCGTATCGGTGCGGATCATTCGGATCGACACGTTCCATGTCACCCTCCCCTTTCTGTCATTATGCCTTATGCCCGCCAATGGTCGCGTTGCGTTCGCGGGCGGTCGCGCCTTCCTGCAGGTCCATGCCTTTAAGGATCGCGTTTTTGCCGAACTTCTTTTGGATGTCCAGCATCGCGTGTTGGATATTTTTCTCCTTTACCTCTTCACGTTCCTCCACTGCCCGTTGCTGCGCCCGTGCGGTGTAGTCGGTGAAAAGATCGAGCTGTTCCACACTGGCGGCGCGGGCCTCTGCCGCTTCCGCCTCACCGACTACATGGCAGGCGGTCAGGTTCAACCGGCGCGTCAGCAGTGTCGGGTCAATGATGCGGTCATACAGCGCCAGAACCGCCTCTACGATTTTCCGGCTGGAAGACGTTGGCTGTGCCAGGTTGGCGGTGCCGTGGGCATGTTTGGGGATTTGTCGGCCGTAACGGTCGGTCGTGACCGCACCATGGTATGTTTTGCGGCGCGCTGGATCGGTCAGATTTTCCCGGTCATAGCCCACCGTCAGCACCAACTGGTCGGTGACAAGACTTTTGTCCACCAGGCCCAGTGCCAGACTCTCGGCCATCTCCCGCACGACCAGCCGGGTTTTCTCCGCCGTATATGCGCAAGGCAGGATCTGACCATTGCCGACGCTGTTGCTCTGCGGTTTGTACGCCTTGATATCCGCCATCGTGCAGGGTTCCCACCCCCAGGCATGGTCGATCAACAATTCCGCATTGACGCCAAATAGCCGGTAGAGCAATTCTTCGTTATAAAAGTCATTCGGCCCGCCCAGTGAGCAGCGGGCAATGTCGCCCATCGTATATAGGCCGTGGGTCTCCAACTTTTTTGTGTAACCCGCACCCACCCGCCAGAAGTCGGTCAGGGGGCGGTGCGTCCAAAGGGTGCGGCGGTAGCTCTGTTCATCCAACTCTGCGATTCGCACGCCGTCTGCATCGGGCGCCACGTGCTTGGCGCCGATATCCATGGCCACCTTGCACAGATACAGATTCGTGCCGATGCCTCCCGCAGCCGTCAGGCCGGTAGTTTCGAGCACATCCCGGATCATCGTCTTGACCAGCTGGCGCGGGGTCATGTCGTAGGTTTTCAAATACCCCGTCAGATCGATCATCACTTCGTCGATGGAATAGACATGGATATCCTCCGGCGCGATGTATTTCAGGTACACGTTGTAGACTTCAGTACTGCGGGTGATATAATGCGCCATGCGGGGCGGCGCGACAATGTAATCCACGGCCAGCGCCGGATTAGCCTTGAGCTCATTGTCATAGCAGGAACTGCCGGTCAATGTCCGATTTGGCGCGTCCCATTTGCGGCGGGCATTGACCTGTGCCACCCGATGGATGACTTCAAACAATCGTGCCCGGCCGGAAATACCGTAGGCTTTGAGCGAGGGCGAAACAGCCAGGCAGATGGTTTTTTCGGTGCGGGATTTGTCCGCCACGACCAGGTTGGTGTTCAGCGGGTCAAGGTCACGTTCCAGGCACTCCACCGAGGCATAGAAGGATTTCAGATCGATGGCAGCATATACGCGCTGTTTGGCTGGTGCCTTTCCCATGCCGTTTCACTCCCTTGTTCTTGATAAGAATATCATACACGATTCGGAGAGAAAAACAAAGCCTCTTCGTGGATGATGCACTATAAACGGGTCTTATCTTCCGTGCAGACATATTGCCGCCTTTTTTCGTAAACAATGCATGGTTCACGACATCTTTTTGCACGGAAAGCCTGTTATAATAGAAGCATAATTCCATGTGTAAAGTAAACTTAGAGGAGCGAAAGCGCAATGCATATACCCACAAACGACCCTGATATCACCTGCGGGATGACAGATCAGGAAATGGACGAGCGTTTTGCCGAAATCATCGAACTCGCCAATCAGGAGAAGCTGATCAAAGGCACGCCACTTCCCATATTTGCCCCCATCACTAAAAAGGCGTATCTGGAATATCCAGACGGGAGGCGCGAGTATGCCTAAAATCGAGCGACTACCAGGAATCATTGTTTTTGCAGGGCTGAACGGCTCCGGGAAATCAACGGTAACCAGAATCGCAAAGGTAGTCCAGCCCTATATCAACGCCGATGACATCAAGACTGCATTGAACTGTTCTGATCTGGAGGCAGCGCAGGTTGCCGAAAAAATGCGTAATGCACAAGTCGATGCCGGAGAAGGTTTCACCTTCGAAACGGTATTATCCACCTCTAGAAATTTGGAACTACTGAAGCGGGCCAAAGCAAAAGGTTTCTTTATCCGCTGCATTTATATATTGACAGCTTCCCCAGACATCAATGTGATTCGCGTCAAAGCACGTGAAGCCGCAGGCGGACATGGTGTCCCAGAGGATAAAGTTTGCTCTCGTTACGAAAGAGCGTTGGCCTTGATTCCTGAACTTGTATCTGTTTGCGATATATGTCATATCTATGACAACAGTGAACGTCCTTTCCGCATCTTCAAAAAGCGAAAAGAGCGGTGCTATTTTTTCAAAAAATGCTTTTTGGCACAGACAAGATATTATTGCCCTTACAAAGGTCAGCGACATAGTCCCGTTTCCTTCAGTGTGAAATCAATTCATATGCATATAAACCCACAGGCCGCAGCGCATCAGCACGTTGCGGCTTGCTCCAGTTATATGTTCTCTTTATCTGTTGCGCAGAAGCGAAGCCGTTCGTTCCCATGAGAATAATGTTTCCTGTGCTCGTCTGGAGTTTTTTCACCTGGCCCAGTTTCTTTCTCCGGTTCCGGGGCGGCAGGGGCAAGACGTTGTTCGGCAGCACTCCAATCATGTTGCAATCCTAATTGTTGGACAAGTTAGCGGCCCTTAGGTGGATGTGATTTTGGGCCGCAGATAACTCCCACACACTTTTCATTGAAGCCTTCACCAAGACTTGATATAATAAAGCCCAAAAGAGGTGAACACATGGTAACTAAGATTCATAATTTAAGCGAGTTTTTGAACCTATTAAATGACTACAAGACTCAATTCTCTAAGACGTACCGAACAGGAGGCTTCATGTTCCGTGGCATGAGCGATATATCATGGAGCCTCCTTCCCGGGATATTTAGAAAGTACCCCGAGAAGCAAAATTCCAAAAAGATTACCAGTGCTTCATACTCGGGGAATATTTTCTCTATCAACGAGTATGAAATTCTATCACATTTCAGAAAAGAGGCAAGTGGTTTACTTACTCACATATCTCCTAAAGACGACTTCACTTGGCTTCAATACGCACAGCATTATGGCGTCCCCACACGTCTTCTAGATTTTACAGCAAATCCGTTAGTCGCCATGTATTTTTGCTGCCAAAGCGAAAGTGAGACCGACGGTGTAGTCTGGATAATTAACACCGTGACCTTTGAAAGGTGGACAACCAGTGAACTGCCTTGTAACGATAGGCACATTGCTTATACCCGAGAGGCAGTTATAAATTCTATCATGAGAGAAATGCGCGGTGAACTTGACAGAGGTGAAGTTAACAGTGAACCTCATGAAAAGAAAAATCTACCAATCATGTTTATCCCTCCCTATATTGATCAACGCATGAGTGCACAATCCAGCCGCTTTTTGCTTTGGGGGAACAACCAATCCGCATTAGAGAACATGATAAAAGCCGACAACGAAATGCAACTGTGCCCAGGGGTAAGGTTTGATGTGCAAGGCGACCAACGCTTTTGGGCTAAGACAATCATTCCTGCCAGATGTAAACATAGCATTATGAGAGAGCTCGATCTTCTCAATATTAACGAAAAAAGTATATTCCCTGGGTTGGACGGTATAGGAAAATACATCAACAAATACTATCAAAATAATGTTGATGACATGCTAGAACTTCTATAATATTCAAGTGGACACGCCAACAAACAATATAGACATATTCGTTTTCATTATTATGTCAGCCCTATTTTCACAAAACCGGGGCTGACGCAAAATGCATACCCGCTTCCGAACCTCCTACGGAAAAACTTGTAATAGGCTGGTCTATATTTGCACTTCTGATGACATCTTTTGGCCGAATAGCGTATAATGTGCCCTGCCGTCACAAGCAAACTTGTTTATTCTCTACAGTTGCTTAAGCGCGGTCTTACATATGCCGCGTTTGCAAATTAGCAAACACTTTGCACTATATTTGCAGGCTTGCGCACATTTTTTCCGCAGAGACCTTATGGTATAATGCAAATGGGATAAATCCGAGACAAAAGAATATAGAGAAGAGGCATTGCGAACTTAAACTTCGCAATGCCTCTTTTTTGAATCAAAACGACCTATGGATCAGAAAGTCCGGATGCAGCGCATAAGTACGATCCCGAGTTCCTGAAACAGGTCCTCATCCAGCGCACCATCATGCCAAGACACTGACTTCATCAGGCGCTCATATTGGCGATACAGTTCTTCAAAAGCGTCTGCGTCGCCACGCTTGGCACGGTATAACACTTCAGTAAAATTCATGGTCGCCTCCATACTTTTTGCGAATCTTTTTTATCGCGCGATAGTAGAGGGCTGCCACCCCCTTATAACTTCTATTCATTTCAGACGCAATTTGCACAAAGCTTTTATCATGTACCGTGCGTGCCAGTACCACATATTTTTCATGCGGTTTCAGTGTGTTAACTGCGCTCCACACTTCTTCCATCTCTGCTTTTCGCAGACCTGGTTCAACAAATCCATGGCGATTGAGCTCTTGCCGCATATCATCTTGCAAAGACCACATTTCCTGACGGCGTTTTTCCTTGTTGCAATATCGAATTTTGTAGCGCAGCATCGCCACCATAAGATATCCTGTAAAACGATTCTTTAGTATTTGGCCTTCTTTCTTAATATGGCTTTCCATTGTCATCCTCCGAGAAATTCCATTGTGCTTTGGACGGAACTTCTCTTGGAGGAGAACGGCAGCCAACGGAAAGGCGCCATTGGCCTTCTGCCACGAATACGAACGTTCTATTCTTTAGTAATTAACAGGATCGCCACTACACCTCACGGGACACGAAAACTTTAAGAGTAAAATTTGCAGAACAAACGGCTCTTTTTTCCTCTATTGGTATAGATCCGTTTTCTAAAACCGATAAAATTTAGCACGAGGTAGTCAAAATGAAGAAAGGACATATTCTTGAACCGCACCCCTTGTATCACAACACTCTGAAACTGCTCCAAAACTACCGCGATGTACACTGGAGCTTAGAAGTTTCCTCTCTCGACTTGCAATCTGAGTTTCGCGCTGAATACGGAAGGGGCCCTTCCTCTTTGGTAGATGATGTCGCTCCAAATGCCGATGCGCGGTCAGCGTCGCGGATCGAGGCCTTTTCAAATTCTCTTGAAAAAAGCAAGCGGATGCTGCAGATAATTGACAGCGCCATTGAGCTACTCCGGCAAAAGCATAAAAAGGGTGAACTATACTATTGGATCTTGTATTATACCTATCTCTCCGCGCAAGAGCCTGACACGATCAATGAGATTTTGATCCAGCTGGAAAAGCATTTCCCCGCCATGTCAATCCGTACATACTACAGCCGCCGGGAAGAAGCCATCCAAATACTAAGTTCTATTCTATGGGGGTACACCTCAAAAGAATGCCAAGGGATCCTTGACCAATTTGATCTGGGGTGCTATCAGCAAACCAAATAAGAAACGGTGGATTCGCCTCGATTCCTCTATTCCTCGCCTCTTCCGCAATCACTCTACTTTGCACAATTTTCTTGGTCAACTTCTTTGGCACGAACGGCCATTTTGAAGGCAAAAATGGTTTACTCGGGTTCTTGATTGTGCAGTGGCACTACTATATAATAACAGTATCATTCGCTTTACGCTTTAACAGTAATGCTCTATGATTTTAGATAGTATTATTGTGCGTGGTGAATGTTATGGATTCTCTGGCAAGCAAAATCGGAATTATAATTCGCAAAAGACGGGAAGGCCTTGGCATGTCGCGGGAGAGTTTTGCCGAAAAAATAGATAAGACTGTTGGGTTCGTCGGTCAAATGGAACGCGGAGAATCTCTGCCCAAATTTGAAACACTTCGTAGTATTGTCAATGTCCTTAATATGGATGCCAACGTGTTATTCAAAGAAGGCGACGTCGACCCCGACCAGTTCGCAGAACTCGAAACCGTTTTTCGTCAGCTGAACGAAAATGACCGTCAATTCCTTTTATCCTTTGCTCGCCTATTGCTTCAATACTCTAAAGGAGATCCTCAAAAATGACCACGTGGAATATCGCTGTGTGTGATGATGAGCAGGATGAGCGCGAAGAAGTCCTGCGATTGATCAACCGTTACAATGAAGAGCTGATTCCTTTATCTTTTAGCAGTGCAAAGGAACTGCTGCGCGCCGCTGAAAACACGAAATTTGATTTGATCCTTCTGGACATTGAAATGACCGCCCCAACCGGTTTTGAAGCCGCCAAACAAATCATTGCCACACAGGAACCCCGCCCTCTCATTGTCTTTATAACAAAAAGCAACGCCTATACCACAAAGGGGTATGGCGTTGCTTTTCGCTATTTGGTAAAACCAGTTCCTTGGGATGATTTTGTTATCACCATGGACGCTGTAGTTGATGAACTAACGGCCAACCGCTTTTCTTTCGAGTTGAACGGGAAATTGCACTCGCTGCCTTTGCAGTCCATCTATTTCATTGAAAGTTTTGCGCATATCGCAGTCATTCATACCGCCGACGAAGAATACCGCATTCGAGCAACTTTATCGGAACTAAAGCAGACGCTTCCGATGAGCCGCTTTGCCACACCGCATAAGAGTTATCTTGTGAATATGGCATATATCAACTCTGTTGCAGCGGAAGATATCATTCTCACAAATGGTGTGCGCGTTCCCATCAGCCGCAGGCGAAAGCAGGATTTTAACAAAGATTTTTGTCGCTTTTTGGGTAGGTGAAAGTCACGGCATGTTAACTATAGTTGAAATTCTTGGGTCTGTTTCAAGCATACTACTTTTGTTTTTATATATTCGCAGCTTTTTGCGTCTGAAAGAATCCTATAAAAAGTGGCACCTTGCCGTATTCCTTACTGTGTTCGCTGTAATTCTTTCGGCTATAAATCTGTTTCCCAATTTGGTTGTGCCTAGGGTGTGCTGTCTTATCGCCGGTTGCTTTTGTCTTTGTTATTTCTTTTTTGCTTCTTCGCCTTGGCAGTCTCTGTTTATGGGGATTTCCTTAGAGGTCGTTGCCGCTCTCGTTGAAGTTGGCGTGATGGGCATTTTAGGATTGTTCCATTTTGACGCCGCAATGCTTATGTCGAGCAGCAACATGAGAATGGTTTTCATTGTAACGACTCAATTAACTCTGTTGCCAATACTTGTTTTTGTTGGAACCTTTGGCAATGAGCAAGAAGGCCTTCTTCCTCTAAAATGGCTCATTCCTCTTTTCCCGTGTCAACTGTTAAGTGTCTTTGTTTGCTATATCGTTCTCCGCAACGCCGTTCGTGACAGTTTTGACTCGTTTCTGATTTTTGTTCTGCTCACTCTTCTCTATATTAACATTACCATTGTCTTTTATGCAGAAGCTATGCGGGCAAGCGAGCATCGCCGCAGACATTCCGAGCTCGCCGAGCAGCAATATGCAATGCAAAAAGAGTATTACCAACGCCTTCATGAAAACCAGGAAGAAACCCGCGCACTTTGGCACGACATAAAGAAGTATGTGCTTGCAATGCAAGCTTTTGCTAACCAGAAAGATGCCCCACAGCTTTGTCAAATCGTACAGCAGGCAGATGAGACCTTGACCAGCATCAGTACAGTCGTTGATGTTGATAATGTTGTCATAAGTTCTATCCTGGACAACTATGCTCGCGCCGCTCAAGAGGCTGAAATACCATTGCACCTAGACGTTTTAGTTCCACCCACACTGTCGATATCTCCGGTGGATCTATACATAATCTTGGGGAACACTTTAGATAATGCAATTGAAGCTTGCACCCCACTCCCTAAAGAGCAGCGTCGTATTGATGTCATGCTCAGAAAAGAGAATGCTATTTTGTTCTATCGTATTCAAAACAGCTGCGACGTTAGCGAAAAGGTTCACCTTCATGGTCGCTATCATGGCTACGGATTGAGTAATGTTCGTAAATGTGCTGCACGCTATAATGGTGTCGTCAATCTGACCAAAACGTCCAACTCCTATACGGTCGAAGTTCTTTTAAACTGTAAATGCTAAATGTGGATTTTGATTTGAAGAGAGGCGAAGAAGATGAACGCTCCCGCCAAAAAGCATCTCATTAATCTTGCGAATCAGAGCAATTCAACTATTGCCACCGCTTTGATGAAGGATTTTCTTTCCAGGTCCGATGAAAACAGGAAGGATTGGTCATATTTTGGCAAGCGTAAAACTTCTGACGGCCTATTTGTCTACTTGTACATGGAAGCTGATGCTTTATTGGATTCCTATACACTTATTTGCCACAATTTCGGCACCGGCTCGCCCGAGGCACTTCTATTCCAGAAAGCCCTCTCGGCTTTTGAATTGGACACCGAAACTGCACGAAATGATATAAGAGAGCACTTGCTCTCGATGGGTTTCAATTTTTCATATAGTCATTGGGCACATAGCAAGCTCGATACTATTGAAAAATGGGAAGAAATAGCCATTCCACTGGCAAATCAGCAAGAAGAGTTTCAACGCAGCGGACATTTTGCGGAAGCCAAAGCCATACAAGAAGCTATTGATCTTGGCGACGAGATCTATACCTAACCCCTTGTCACCTCAACACAGAATATATAACACTTAGAGAGATCACGGATAACAGGAGGAGTCATGGCTATATACGGAATTCAGAAGCAGATTTATTCTCGCATCGAAGAGTTGGAGACATTTCCGCGGTCGGTAAAAGCACAAACAATGGATCCCACTTTGTTACATGATCGTCTGCAAAAAAATACTGCCGAATTGCAGATCCTCTACGACTTGGCCGCCGTATTGAAAAAGCATCATGCCACCTTGCAATCCTTAAAACCCAAAACAACACATTCTCAAGTACCGCGCAGAATAGAACTCTGGAAAAACGAAATGCGCGATGCACCGCCGTTTGAAAGTTTAACAGACGATCAGACTCTCATCAACTATGGAAATGATTTGCAGGCAGGTTTAACCCCACGAGAAATTGCTTTAAAATACGGTGTCAGCTTCTCTTGCGTCGTTGAAAGACTTCACAAGCTTGTAAATATGTGTTTTAGCTACAAGGTTAAAGCCGGCATCGTTTCAAGTGGAAGGAACTCCATTGAAGAGGCTTAATTTTAGAATGTCACATAGCAGATTTCCAAGCGAGCATTCCGAAGCGAATGGCTTTACCCCAGAAAATTACGCAGGTGCTATTCCGTTAACTCCGAAAGAGTATTGCCTCCTCTGCTACCTGTTTCAAAACGCCAACAAATCTTTGAGTCGGGAACAGATTTTACTCCGTGTTTGGGGATACCCGCACAGCACACATACCAGAACAGTTGATGTTCATATCCAGCATTTGCGTAAAAAGTTATCTCCACAGGTGAATATTCAAACGGTATTTAATTTTGGATATCGGCTTGTTACAGCATCGCCTCCACAAAGAGAATCAGCCTTGTGACAGAGCAATCGAAACTAACAAGCGGAACAAATCCCACACCTGTTATAAATAGTCCTTTGGGGCAGAGTTATGTACTCTGCCCCGTTTTTATATCCGTCATCAATTATTAGTCACTTCACCACGTTGCCGCCGCTTATAACAAGGGTGCCTGTTTTCCCTATTGTCTTCGGCAGCTCCAATACTCTTCTCTTCTGCAAAGCCCCTTTTGTCTCTCCCCCATTTTCTAAACGCCGCTTTTATTGTAGCATATGTCTACTACGAATAATCTGAGGAGGCACCTGCTATGATAGGAAACCAGATACTAACCGCATACCTTTCGTATTGTAAACTGCAAAAAAATTTGGATAGTAAAACAATCAAAGCGTACTCGATTGATCTAAACCAATTCTCGTGTTTGTATCCATGCCCCACCGCTGTATCGCGCAGCGAAATGGAACAATATATAGAACATCTAATGTCACAACATAAAGCATCCACAGTCAAAAGAAAAATCGCAGCATTAAAGGCGTTTTACCGTTACCTTGTTTATGAGGATATCCTTGAGTGCAGCCCGTTTGAAAAAATACAGCTTCATATTCGCCAAGAAAACCTCTTGCCAAGAATAATTGATCGGCGTACTCTTGAGTCCATCTTTTCTGCCGCATATGAAGAGCTGTATAGACCAAGATCTTTTAGCGCCCACAGAAATGCCATTCGGGATGTTGCCATATTAGAGCTACTGTTTGCCAGCGGAGTCCGCGTTTCGGAGCTTTGTACCATCACATGTGATAATTTGAATTTAGATGGTCAGGTTGTACTCATTCGCGGGAAAAGAAGCAAAGAACGTCGAATATACTTATCCTCACATTTTGTGCTCCAATCGCTTAGGGCCTATTCTCAAGTAAGATCTCCGAGAGACCCAAGCGAGCAATTCTTTTTCTTGAATCGTGACGGGAAGCGATTATCAGAGCAATCTGTTCGTAGGATCATCAACCATTATACTAATTTGGCTCATGAACCCGGGCATTACACACCACACATGTTTCGCCACTCATTTGCAACATACTTATGGGACGCCTGTGGGGACGTTTATGAGGTGAAAGAAATCCTGGGGCACAGTTCGATTAAAACCACCGAGCGCTATGTTCACGCCAGCTTTGAAAGGCAGAAAAAAGTCCTCTCGGCTATGAACCCGAGAGAACAACTCAATGTGTCCTATTAAAATAGATGGAATCTTCCCGCCGCCCGATTTCTCCGGCCCTTACACAGAGGCAGCTGCTCTTATCCGCTCCAGCCTTGCGGAATAAAGGATAATCTCTAATTATCTACTATGGAGAAAGTAAATGCTTTTTATCGGTTATTCAAGCAAAGATCGCTAC
>CALXHR010000002.1 GCA_944388175.1 uncultured Gemmiger sp.
TAGCAGTCGTTTCCAACTGTTGTCCCCCACTCCAGGGCAGGTTACTCACGCGTTACTCACCCGTTCGCCACTAAACTACATCGGTATCCATCCGAAAACTTCAACCAATATAATTCCGTTCGACTTGCATGTGTTAGGCGCGCCGCCAGCGTTCGTCCTGAGCCAGGATCAAACTCTTCATAAAATGGTATTAAATCACTTCATGAGTGTTTAATCTTGTAATCTCTCAGACACAATCGCTTGCGTCCTCTCGGCGTCTTCGATAAACTCCGACGCCGTGAATTACTTGTTTTTTGGAATTGATTATCGTGGGTTTCCAAACCCACGTTAAAGGTTCCACAAGTTTCAGTTTTGTTCAATTTTCAAGGTCCTGCGCGCTGCCGCGTCTTCGTGACAGCCTGTTTATTATATCTCACAAAGCGCTTTTTGTCAAGCACTTTTTTGAGATTTTTTTCGGCGGCTTTGCCGGCTTTTCCCAAAGCCGCGCCGCCGTCCCCAGGCTGCCCGGAACTCTGCCGGGCTGCGCTGCCGTCCCGGCTCACCGCCGGACAGCTTGACTAGTTTACCACCGCACCAGGGGCTTTGTCAACACCTTTTTCCAGTTTTTTTCAAAAAACTTGCCAAAATGTGCCGCCGCGCCGTCTCCGCGGATGGTAGGCGTATCATATCACATCAACTTTTTCTTGTCAATACGCCCTTTTCACTTTTGTTAACGCGCACAAAGCCCGCTGTGGCGAACCATACATTTTGACGAAACGGCGCGCAAGAAGTCTATACAGCTTGTTGAGTGGCCGCAAACTATACAATCTGTTTAGCCTGTAGAACGCGTGCCGGGGGCATTCTCCCCCAAAAGCTGCCCCCGCATCCATTGCAGGACTTTGCGTTCGCGGCGGGAGACCTGCACCTGCGTCGTCCCCAGGACGCGGGCCGTCTCGCTTTGGGTCTTGCCGCCAAAGAACCGCAGACGGATCATCTGTTGGTCGCGCGGTTCCAGGCGCGCCATCACCTCCTGTAAGCCGATGCGATCAGAAAGGCGCTCCTCCGGGGAATCGACCGGTACGTCCCACTCGCGCAGGCCGTCCTCGCTGTCCGTCGGGGTCAGCGAGAGCGCCGGCAGCGAAGCGCGGATTGCAAGCGCGATCTGTTCCGGCGTTGTCTGCAGCGTTTCTGCCAGCTGCACGACGCCCGGTTCCTTGCCGGTGCGTTTAAGGCAGCGTTCGCGCTCCGCATGAATCTTGAGCCCCAATTCTTTGAGCGAGCGGCTGACTTTGACCGTGCCGCCGTCCCGGAAGAGCTTTTTCATTTCGCCCAGAATGACCGGGACCGCATAGGTGGAGAAGCAGACCCCGCGCCCGGTATCGAATCCGTCGCACGCTTTGACAAGCCCCAGACAGCCCGCGGCGTAGAGTTCCTCATACTCGATTCCACGGCCTTTGAAACGACCGGCGCAGGCGTGGACCAAACCGAGGTTTTTTTCGATAAATTCAGCGCGCGGCAGTTGTTCGATGCTATATGCAGGCATGGAAGTTCCCCCTTTTGTAATATGTAGGGGTCAGTCGCGCGCCTCCAGGCGTTTGGTGAGCGTGACGCGGGTGCCGCGCCCCGGCGTGGAGGATACGCGCACTTTATCCATAAAGCTTTGCATCACCGCAAACCCCAGCCCGGCCCGTTCCGACGGATCGCCGGTCGTGTACATCGGTTCCATGGCTTTGGCGATATCCGGGATGCCGACACCGCGGTCGCTGATGGTGATGCGCACGATCCCGCCTTCATACAGCGCCGCCGTCATGGTGACCGGGCCGATGGCGTCCGGGTAGGCGTGGACGATGCAGTTGGTGACGGCTTCCGACACAGCCGTTTTAAGGTCGGCCAGCTGCGGGACCGTCGGGTCGAGTTGGACCAGAAAAGCCGCCAGCGCCGCGCGGGCAAAGCCCTCGTTGACGGAACGGCTGGCAAATGTGATCTTGACTTGGTTTTGCATTTTCATGGCGGTTTCCTCCCGTTATGCATAGGTGACGCGGGCCAGGTCCAGCATACGGCGCACCGCCGCCGGCGGATTTTGCACGGTCAGGCGGCCGCCCAACGCCGCGATGTGGCGGCTGCGCCCCAAAATAAGCCCCACGCCGGAGGAATCCATAAAGGTAACGCCGGAAAAGTCCAATGTCAGCAACTCGGGCAGACGCGCGTCGATCTGCGCGTCGATCTCGCACCGCAGCGACTGCGCGGCGTGGTGGTCGATTTCCCCGCTGAGATAGGCCGCCAGCGTACCGCTGCCCGGCACAAAACAAACTTTCGCCATAGAGCCTTTGTCCCCTTTTGATGTACGGCGGCGCTCGCCGCCAAACTGCAGCAAAAAAAGCCTGTACCCTTACGATACAGGCTTGCGGTGAAATATTTTGTTGGAACCGGGCGGACGGCTTATTTTTCTGCTTCTTTGAGCAGCCAGGGGCGCGCTTCGGCCGCCAGATACAGCGAACCGCAGACCACGACGCCCGCAAGGTTGTGGTCCTCGGCATAGCGGACGGCGGCGCGCAGCGCCCGGGGTACAGTGGGGGCCGCTTCGGCATCCATATAAAACCGCGCTTCCCGCTGCAGGTCCGCCCCGCTGAGGGCGCGCGGGCAATCGGGCGTGACGGTATACGCTTTGGCAAAGCAGGGGGCCAGCGTTTCCAGCATGGTTTTATAGTCTTTGTCTGCCAGCATGCCCAGCACCGCGACGAGGTTTTCCTCATACTTGGCGGCATGCAGCGTCTCAGCCAGCGCTTTGGCGCCGTCCGGGTTATGGCAGCCGTCCAGCAGCAGCAGCGGACGGCGGCGCAGTACTTCGATACGGGCGGGCATGCGCGCGGCGGCAAGGCCGGTTTCAATGGCGTCGTCCGGGATTTCGTAGCCGTATTCGCGCCAGAGCGCGAGCGCAATCTCCACCGCCATGGCGGCGTGGTTGGCCTGATGCGCGCCCGGCAGGCCCAGCGCCGCCCGGTAGCCGCCGTAGTCGATGCGGTTTTCCAGCCGTTTGCCGGGCAGGCAGCGGATATCCTCTTTGTCCGGTGTGATGAGGGCGGTGTGCGCTTCGGCCGCCGCCGTCAAAATCGGCCCCATCGCTTCGTCCGGCTGGTCCGGGTAGCAGACGACGGGGCAGCCTTCCCGGATGATGCCGGCCTTTTCGGCTGCGATCTCGGCCAGCGTGTCGCCAAGAAGTTCCTGGTGGTCATAGCCGATGCGGGTGATGGCCGCCACCAGCTTGCGCGGCACGGCGTTGGTGGCGTCGTAGCGGCCGCCCAGGCCGGTTTCCAGCACAACAAAGTCGCATTTTTCTTTGGCAAACCACAGCAGCGCCAGTGCCGTGACGGCCTCGAACTGGACAGGCGGGTCGCCGCCTTCCTGCCGGATGGCATCCGCGGCCGCCAGCACGGTTTGCGCCAGCGCGGCCAGCGTGCGGGCGGGGATCATGGCGCCGTCGATCTGGAAGCGTTCGCGGAAGTCCACGACATAGGGGCTGATGGTCAGCCCGGTCTTGTAGCCGGCCGCCGTCAGGATGGACGCCGTCATGGCGGCCAGGCTGCCCTTGCCGTTGGTGCCGGCGATATGGATGCACGGCAGGTCTTTTTCCGGGTTACCGAGATGTGCCAGCAGGCTCTGCATGCGGGCCAGGCCCGGTTGGCCGGACCCCAGGCGCGGCAGGGCGTGCAGGGCTTCAATGGCTTGCTGCGTTGTCATTCGCCGGTTTCCTCCTCTTCCTCTTGCAGGTCCACAGGCGGCCGCCCCCCCTGCTGGGCCAGATGGGCGCGATGTGCGGCGCGGCGCGCCAGGCGTTCGTGTTCCTGTTCCTGCTGGGCCTGGCGCAGCTGTTCACGCTCGGCCCGCAGGGCGCGGTTCTCGTTTTCAATGCGCACAAACGCCATGCCCGCGCGCACCATCAGCAGAATGATGAGCGCCAGGAACAGCCCCGCCACAACGCCCAGCATATCGAGCCAGACATCCGTGACCATCGACGTGCGGTTGGGGATGAACAGCTGGATCGTTTCGTCCACCAGCGCCGTTGTCATGCCGGCCAACAGCGGCCAGCTCATGTGCCGCACAAAGTGGGCGGTGTAGACCCGCAGGCAGAGCATGAGTAGGAAACCTTCCAGCATGAATTCCAAAAAATGCGCCAGTTTGCGGATGGTATGTTCCGCCAGCGGGCCCAGGTGCAGGCGTCCCAGCGCGGTATTGACCATCTGCATCGCGGCCTGGCTGCGCAGCGAGGATTCGGCCCCTGTCTGCAGCGAATTGCGGAAAATATAGGCGATGCACCACAGCAGCGCCACCGTAAAAATAACCCGAAAGGCGATGAGCCAGGGGCTGGTTTTGTGTGTTTGCATAGTACTCCTTTGTTGTACGGCAACTCCTCTATAAAACGGTATTATAGCACCCGCGCCCCGCCACGGCAAGAGAAGAACGGCAAAAGTGCGGAAACAACGCCGAATTTTTTGTTGTTCCCCGGCCGATGCAAGCGCCCCGCCGACCCGCTGCCGGCGCAGAGTCAACGCCTTGCCGCCGCCATTTTGCACTTGACAAGCGCCGCGCGCTGCGTTAGGATACATACTATAGAAATGCTGGGAAAAAGAGTGCGCCCGGCAGCCGTTTTTGCAGAGAGCCGGCGGTTGGTGCAAGCCGGCAAAACGGGCGGGGCGCTGTCGCTTTGGAGCAGGCACGGTAAGGCCGATGGCGTAGCCGTGCCCGGGCCGGCCGCCGTTATCCGCGCCGGGCGGGAGTTTTCCCGCCGCTAAGGGGCCTTGCAAAAGGCAATTTGGGTGGTACCGCGACCTGATTTTCAGGCCGTCCCATGGTTCGCATGGGGCGGCCTTTTTCTATACCGGAACGCCCCGCACAGACACCGCATAACAGGAGGGTCAATATGCCGAAAGAACTCGCCAAACAGTACGCCCCCCAGGGCACCGAGGACCGCATCTACCAGAACTGGTGCGACAAAGGGTATTTCCATACCCAGATCGACCGCAGCAAAAAGCCGTTCACCGTCGTCATGCCGCCGCCCAACGTCACGGGCCAGCTGCACATGGGCCACGCGATGGACGAGACCTGGCAGGATATCCTGATCCGCTACAAGCGCATGCAGGGCTACGCCGCGCTGTGGGTACCGGGCACCGACCATGCTTCCATTGCCACCGAGGCCAAGGTCGTGGCCAAGATGCGCGAGGAGGGCCTGACCAAAGAGATGGTGGGCCGCGACGGCTTTTTGGAGCGCGCCTGGGCCTGGAAAAGCACCTACGGCAGCCGCATCGTCAGCCAGCTGAAAAAGCTGGGCTGCTCCTGCGATTGGCAGCGCGAGCGCTTTACGATGGACGAGGGCTGCTCGGACGCCGTCAAGGAAGTGTTTGTGCGGCTGTACGACCAGGGGCTGATCTACCGCGGCAACCGCATGGTCAACTGGTGCCCGCACTGCAACACCTCGATCTCGGACGCCGAGGTCGAGTATGAAGCCAAGGAAGGCAGCTTCTGGCACCTGCTGTACAAGGTCAAGGAGACCGGCGAAACGCTGGAACTGGCCACCACCCGCCCCGAGACGATGCTGGGCGACACCGCCGTGGCGATCAACCCCGACGACCCGCGCTACGCCCACCTGCACGGCTGCCATGTGATCCTGCCGCTGGTGGAGCGCGAGATTCCCATCGTCTGCGACGAGCACGCCGACATGGAAAAAGGCACCGGCGTCGTCAAGATCACCCCGGCGCACGACCCCAACGACTTTGAGGTCGGCAAGCGCCACGACCTGCCGATAGTCCGCGTACTGACCTACGACGGCCGCATGACCGGCGCGGCCGACAAGGCGGCCGCCGACGCCGAAAAAGCCGCCGGGCGCGCGGCGGCCGACGAGCCCGACGTGCTGGACTGCGGCAAATACGCCGGCATGACCGCCCTGGAAGCCCGCAAAGCCATTTTGGCCGACCTGGAAGCCTGCGGCGCGCTGAAAGAGACCGAGCACATCACCCACGACGTCGGCACCTGCTACCGCTGCCACTCGGTCATTGAGCCGATGGTCTCCAAACAGTGGTTCGTCAGGATGGAGCCGCTGGCCAAGCCCGCCATCGAGGCCGTGGAGCAGGGCAAGATCAAGTTTGTGCCCGAGCGCTTTACCAAAAACTACCTCAACTGGATGAACAGCGGCCGCGACTGGTGCATCAGCCGCCAGCTGTGGTGGGGCCACCAGATCCCGGCGTGGTACTGCGACGACTGCGGCGCGACCGTCGTTGCCAAAAACGCCCCCGCCGTCTGCCCCCAATGCGGCGGCGCGCACCTGACCCAGGACCCCGACACGCTGGACACCTGGTTCAGCTCGGCGTTGTGGCCGTTCTCGACGCTGGGCTGGCCGCAGGCGACCGAGGATTACGACTACTTCTACCCCACCAGCACGCTGGTGACCGGGTACGATATCATCGGGTTCTGGGTATCGCGCATGATCTTCTCGGGCCTGGCGTACACCGGCCAAGCGCCGTTCGACACGGTGCTGATCCACGGCATTGTGCGCGACAGCCAGGGCCGCAAAATGTCCAAGAGCCTGGGCAACGGCATCGACCCGCTGGAAGTCATTGAACAGTACGGCGCCGACGCGCTGCGCATGATGCTGATTGTGGGTTCCACCGCCGGCAACGATATGCGCTACAGCGACGAGAAAGTGACCGCCAGCCGCAACTTTGCCAACAAGCTGTGGAACGCCGCCCGCTTTGTGCTGATGAACCTGCCCGACGATTTTGCGCCCGGCATGCCCGACGAAACGCTGCTGGATATGAGCGACAAGTGGGTGCTCTCGGAACTGGCGAAGGTCGCGGCCGAAGCCACGGCCAACCTGGACAAGTACGAGCTGGGCCTGGCGGCCGAAAAGATCGAGAACTTCATCTGGGAAGTGTACTGCGACTGGTACATCGAAATCTGCAAATCCCGCTTGAACAGCGACGACGCACAGCAGGCCGACACCGCGCGCAAGGTGCTGGTGCATGTGCTGGACCAGGCGCTCAAACTGCTGCACCCGTTCATGCCGTTCATCACCGAGGAAATCTACCAGGCCCTGCCCGGCAGCGGCGAGACCATCATGCTGGAGACCTGGCCCGGCAACCTGGAGATGCCGGTGTGGGCCGACGAGTGCGCCGACTTTGAGAAGCTGATGGACTACATCAAAGCCGTGCGCGCCATGCGCAGCGAGATGAACGTCCACCCGGCCAAAAAGACGACGATGGTGATTGAGACGAGCCACCCCGCCGCTTTTGAGAAGGGCAGCGCTTACCTGGCGCGGTTTGCCTTTGCCACCGACGTGACGCTGACCGCCCGCTACGACGGCCCCACCGACGGCATGGTGACGGTGGCCACGCCCGATGCGCGCGGCTTCATCCCGATGATGGAGCTGATCGACCGCGACAAGGAGCTGGCCCGCCTGAACAAGGACCTGGCCAAGGCCGAAAAAGAGACGGCGATGTTTGAAAACCAGCTGGGCAACCCCAAATTTGTCGAGAAAGCCCCCGCCAAACTGGTAGAGGATACCCGCGCCAAGCTGGCCGCCGCGCAGGAGAAGGCCGCCAAGATCCGTGCGTCCATTGCGGCGCTGGGCTGAGAAAGGAGCCAAACCATGGAAGCCGGTATGACACGGCAGCAGGCGTGGGACCTGCTGCGCGAATACAACAGGGAGCCGTTCCACCTGCAGCACGCGCTGACGGTGGAAGCCGTGATGCGCTGGTTCGCCAACGACCTGGGCTATGGCGCCGACGCCGATTTCTGGGCGCTGTGCGGGCTTTTGCACGACATCGACTTTGAGCGCTGGCCCGACGAGCATTGTGCCAAAGCCGCCGAATTGCTGCCGGCAGCCGGGGCCAGCGAGGCCCTGACCCACGCGGTCTGCTGCCACGGCTACGGCCTGTGCAGCGACGTGGAGCCGCAGCACGAGATGGAAAAGGTGCTGTTTGCCTGCGACGAACTGACGGGATTGATTGGCGCGGCGGCCAAAATGCGCCCGAGCAAAAGCTGCACCGACATGGAACTTTCGAGCCTGAAGAAAAAGTTCAAGGACAAAAAGTTCGCGGCCGGGTGCTCCCGCGACGTGATTCGCCAGGGGGCCGCGATGCTGGGCTGGGAGCTGGACACGCTGCTGGACAAAACGCTGCAGGCCATGCGCGCCACCGAAGCGGACGTGCAGGCTGCGATGGCGGCCCTGTGACGCAGCCGTACTACCATAAAACCGGAAAAAAGGCGGGGCTACGGCCCCGCCTTTTTGTTGTATCCCGCCTTATGCCCGGTGCAAAAACCGCCGGATGAGCGCCTGCTTGCACGCACGGATGCGCACGCCGTAACGGCTGGTAAACAGCGCGCCGACGAGGAGCATGCCCAGCGCTGCCCCCTGCCCCAAACCCGACAGGAAATTGCAGGGAAACCGATCGGTCAACTCTGCCAGCTGCAGCGCGATGGCGACCGCCAGCAGCAGCCCGGCAGCCCAAAACAGCCGGTGGAAACGCCGGGTCAGCGCCTGTTTTTCCTGCCGGGTGTACTCTGCGATCTTTTCCATGGCCGTTTCTTCCTTTTCTGTGCTTTGCGTGCGGCGTTCGCCGTCCAGCAGTTCGTCCGCCGTCACGCCGTACCGCCGCCCCAGTTCCACCAGCAGCGCAAAATCCGGCATGGTGCGGGCGGTCTCCCACCGGCTGACCGTGCGGGGGTTGACCCCCAGCTGTTCCGCCAGCTGTTCCTGCGTCAGGCCGCTTTCCTGGCGCAACTGTTTTAAAAAGCGGGCAATTTTTTGCTGATTCATCCTTGTACCGTCTCCTTTCGCGTTCCATCCTACCACAGCGGCCCCCACAATGCCACGACACAAAGTGAGAGCCTCCCTTTTGTACCTGCTACAACCAAAAATCCCCGTGCCGCAAAAGGCACGGGGATCACTCGTTCCAACACAAAAATCGCAAAGTGGGTAAGGGGAAAGCCGCTTACTTGCCGGCTTTCTTGGTGGTCTTGGCAGCAGGCGCCTTCTTGGTGGCAGACGCAGCGGTCTTTTTGGCGGCCGGCTTCTTGGCGGCGGGCTTCACGGCCTCGCTGACGGCCTTGACGGCTTCTTCGACCACGGGCTTGGCAGCCTTGACAGCCTCGTCGGCGGCGTCGGCCACGGCCTGCACCGTCTCGTTGACCGCTTTGGCGGCTTTCTTGGCGGCGGGCTTGCGGGTGGCTTTCTTGACGGCCTTGACGACTTCCTCGGCAGCGTCGGCGGCGACGTCGGCCATGTTCTCGGCCGCGGCGGTCAGGTTGGCTTTGGCCTTGGCGGCGGAAGCCTTGGCGCTGGCCTTGGGCTTGCGGGTCACTTCGCTGATGGTCCAGTACTGGGTGGTGCCGTTCTCGTCATGCCAGATCTGCAGCGCGGCGCCGTTGTCGGTATTCATGCCCACCACGTCCAGCAGCTTGCCGGCCAGGTTGGACTTAATCTTGACAGTGCCGTCGTTGGAAGGCTCGACGACCCACAGCTGGCTGGACGCGGGCGCGCCCTCCCACTGGTGGACGCGGGTGCCGTCGCTGACGCCGCCGCAGTCGAGGTCCAGCATCTTGCCGGTAAAACGGTTCTGGATGCGGTAGACGCCGTCGCCGGCGGCGACAAAGTTCCACTGCTGCCACTCGGCATTGACATTGTCCCACAGCTGGATCTTGGCGCCGTTGTCGATGTTATAATCAGCCACTTCCACGACTTTGCCGTTGGCAGCGCTGATGGTATAGAACTTACCGTCGGTAAGCACGGTCTGGGCAACTTTCTTTCTGGGTGCCATATCAGAAATTCCTCCTAATACGTTTGGGCGGCCATGTATTTTTGTGTTCTCCTCTTTCATGGGCCGCGTTCTCGCCGCGCAATTTTGCGTGGCTACGTGCCTATTATAGCCACTTTTTACCGCCGCGTCAACTTTTTGGCGCTGTTGCGGCGTTTTGCACAAAAAAGCCGGGAAGCCACAGGGCGTTCCCGGCCATTTTGTTTGGTTTTGCGCGTGTTTCCCCGGTTGGGGCCGCGGGCGCGCCGGTCATTCGGGCGCTTTCATGCTCTCGACCATCGAGATTTTTTTCAGCGCGCGCTGCATGACCAGGTTGACAATGGTGCTGAACAGCAGCGTGAGCGCCACGGCGTACACGAAGCTGAGCGGCGCGACCTCGCGCCCGAACATGACGGCGTCGACCTCGACGGTGACGATGATGAACCGGTGCAGCGCGATGCCACCCGCCAGGCCGAACAGCGTGCCGATGAGCGTAAGCAGCACGCTTTCGCGGTTGACGTAGGCGTTGACCTCGCGGTCATAGAAGCCCAACACCTTGATGGTGGCAATCTCCTTGACGCGCTCGGCCACGTTGATGCTGGACAGGTTGTACAGCACCACGAACGCCAGACCCGCCGCGCAGATGATGATGAGCACGACGACGGCGTCGATGGAGTTGAGCATGTTGAGCACCTGCGCGATGTTGTCCTGCGTGAAACTGAGACTGGCGACGTTGTCCATGGCCAGCAGGTCGGTCGAGATGGCGTCCTGCGCGCTCTCGCTGTCGTCGGCCAGGATACTGAGGATGGCATTGTACACCGGCGCTTTGCCAAAACCGGCCTCGTAGGTGGCGGCGCTCATATACACATAGTTGCTGATGTAATGCTCGCAGACGCCGGTGACGGTAAACTGCCCGGTGTCGCCGTCGGCGTTTTCCAGCGTAAGGGTATCGCCGGCCGCCACGCCCAGCGTTTGGGCCATTTTTTCGGTCACGACGACGCCGCTCTCGCCCAGCGGCGTGGGGGTGCGGCTGACGCGCTCATGCAGGTCGGCAAAATCGGCAAAGCGGGCCACATCCTGCGGGACCATCAGGTAGATATCCATGCCGCCCTCGGGGCCGTCCTGGCGCGTCGTCTCCATCGAGATGGCCATCGACTCAGCGGCAGCGTCGCCCGTAAACAGGTAGTCGTAGATCGGGCCTGTTTCGACGGCGGCTTCCTCGGTGACGATGGTCATAAGGTCATAGTGCGAGACGTCGCTGTACTGCCGCGTGATGATGGCGTTGAGCGAGTCCGAGATGCCAAAGCCCGCCACCAGCAGCGACGTGCAGCCCATGACGCCGAGCACCGTCATCCAGAAGCGCTTTTTGTAGCGCAGCAGGTTGCGGCAGGTGACTTTCCAACTGAAAGGCAGACGCTGCCACAGCGGGCCGATGCGCTCGAGAATGATGCGCTTGCCCGCTTTGGGCGCGCGCGGCAGCATGAGCGCGGCCGGGACTTCGGCCAGCGAAGCGCGGCAGGACAGCGCCGTGACGCCGACGGTGAGCACCGTGAGCGTACCGCCGGCGTACAGCGCCTGGAACGCGCGCCACGGCGTAGCCATGGACGGCATATAGTACATCATGGCGTAGGCCGACCAGATGATGGACGGGAACACCCGGAACCCCACCGCCAGGCCGACCGCGGTGCCCGAAAGCGCCGCCGCCAATGCGTAGCAGAGGTATTTGCGCATGATCTCGCCGCGGGTATAGCCCAGCGCTTTGAGCGTGCCGATCTGCAGACGTTCCTCCTCCACCATGCGGGTCATGGTGGTGGAGACGACGAGCGCCGCCACGAGGAAGAAAAACACCGGGAAGATGGTGGTGATGGCCGAGAGTTTGTCGATGTTGCCGGTAAAGGACGCATAGCTGACGTTGTCGCCGCGGTCCCAGACATACCACTCCGGCATTTCGATATCGTCGATCTCCTGTTGGGCGTCCTCGATCTCGGCGCGGGCGTCGGCCAGTTCCTGCTCAACTTCCGCCTTGGCGTCGGCGTATTCGATCTCGCCGTCCAGCAGTTTCTGCTTGTTTTCGTCAATGGTCTGCCGCGCGTCGTCCAGTTCGGCGCGGGCGTCGGCCAGTTCCTGTTTGGCGTCGGCAATCTGGCGGCGCGCGTCGTCCAGTTCCAGCTGGCGGTCGGTCAGCGTGGCCCAGCCTTCGTCCAGCTGGCGTTTGCCGTCCTGCAGCTGGCGCTTGGCGTCCTCAAACACCGCTTTCTGTTCGTTATACTGCGCCCACCCGGCGTCCAGTTCCGCCTTGCCGGCGTCCAGTTTGGCTTTGCCGTCGGCCAGTTCGCGCTCGCCCTCGGCAATGGCCTGGGCGGCGGTTTCCAGTTCCTGGCGCGCGGCTTCCAGCTTGGGGGCGTTTTCCTCCAGCAGGGCTTTGGCTTCGTCCAGCTGGGCACGCACGGCGGCCAGGCCCTCGTCGTTGAACAGGGCGATGGCTTCCTGCTCATTGGCGGCGGCGCCACTCTCGATCATGGCGGCCACGCCGGCTTCCACCCCCTTTTGCGCGGTGTTGAGCAGCTTGAGCTGGTCCAGCTGCGCAATGCCGGGGCGGGCTTCGTCGATCAGGGGCACAACGAGCCCCTCGGCGATGGTGACCATCATCGGGTTTTCGATATCCAGCTGCATACCCAGCTGGGCGGCGGCTGCCTGCAAGGCTTGCAGCCACAGCGCGTTGGCCTGCTTGTAGGCTTTTTCCAGCGCTGCGATCTCTTCCGGCGTGGGGGTCTGGGGCGTTTCGGGTTCTTGCGGTGTGTCCGGGTCCGGCTCCCCCTCCGGGTCCTGTGTTTCGTCCGGCGCTTGCGGGGGTTCGTCCGCCTGCGGCAGCGCGGCGGCGCTCAACATCGCCGGGGCGGCGGTCTCCGGGGCAGCGGTCTCCGGGGCGGCAGTCTCCGGCGTGGCGGGTGCGGGCTGCTCATGGTTTGCCCGCGCGGCGGCCTGCGCCGCGGCCGGTGTTTCGCCCGCTTTTGTTTCAAGCGGCATTTCTTCGCCTTCTGCGGGCAGGGTCTCCCCTTCTGCGGGCGGAATCTCGCTTTCTTCAAGCAGCGTCTGCCCCTCTGCGGGCGGCGTTTCGCCGTCCTGCTCCGCCTGGCGCAGGGCTTCCTGCCAGGCTTCAAAGGCAGCCTTCTTGGCGTCGTACAGCGCGGCCAGCTGCTGCATCTGTTTCAGCTGGGCGATGGTCTCGTCGCTGAACAGGTCCCGCGCGGCGCTCTCGCTGGTGGCCTGCCCGCTGGCCACAATGGCCGCGATGCCGGCCTGCACGCCGTTGTACGCCTGGTTCAGCTGTTCCAGCTGGGCATACTGTTCCTCGCCCGCCTGGTACTGGGCCAGGCCGTCGTCATATTCTTTTTTGCCGGCTTCATACTGGGCCAGGCCGTCCTTGTACTGCTGTTTCCCCTCTTGAAACTGCGCCAGCCCGTCCTCGTACTGTTTCAGGCCGTCCTCATACTGCTTCTGGGCGGCCACCAGTTTGGCGTAACCGTCGGCCAGCTGCCGCTCGCCGTCGGCCAGCTGCGCCGCGCCATCCTCATACTCGGCCTGGGCGTCCAGCAGCTGCTGCCGGCCGTCCTGCAGTTGCACGGCGCCGTCGTTGACCAGCGCTTCGTTGTCGGCCAGTTCGGTCGCGCCGTCGGCGTATTCCTGCTCGCCGTCGAGGTATTCCTGCTCGCCGTCGGCCAGTTCCTGGCGGCCGTCGGCCAGCTCCTGCGCGGCGTCGGCCAGTTCCTGCTGCGCTTCGGTCTCGGCGTCGTAGTATTCGGCCCAGGCGTCGTCGATCTCGGCCTGCGCCTCGCTGCGGATCTCGTCATAGCGGGCCTGGGCGCGCGCGGGTTCCAGCGCTTCGACTTTGTCCTGGATGGGCGCCACGACGGCGTCGTAGGCGTCCTCCATACTGTCGGCTTCCAGCGCGCCGTCCACCGTCAGGTAAATTTCGGTGTAGGCCTCGTAGGCAAAATCCTCGGGGCGCAGGTACATGACCAGGTTGACGGTACCGTTGCCGACGCTGGCGGGTTCGCGCTCAAAGCTGCAGTAATTGGCGTTGTGCACAATACCCACCACTGTGTACTCGGTGCAGGCCAGCGTGGTGTCGAGGTCCTCGTTGTCGGCGCTGACCGTCAGCTGGGTGCCGACCGTGCAGCCGCTGCCCGTCAGGCTGGCGTTGGCTTCGACGACACACTCTCCGGCCGCCTGCGGCAGGCGGCCTTCCGCCAAAAACAGGCGGTTGACGGCATCCTCGCCGTCGGGCGGCAGGCTGAGCAGCCGCGTGACGAGGATGTCGTCCCCGGCATTGACGAGCAGATCGGCCGAATAGCCGGGCTGCACGCTGCGCACACCCTCGACGCCTTGCAGCGCTTCAACGTCGCCGTCGCTGAGGCCCATGCTGGAAACAACGCGCAGATCATAAAAATTGGCGTCGTCCATGTAGCGTTCCATCGACTCTTTCATGTCGAGGGGGGACGCGTTGAGCCCCGCCAGGAACCCCACGCCCAGCGTCACGATAGAAAAAATGGACAAGAACCGCCCGCGTGAACTTTTGAGCGTGCGTACTATATTTTTGCGGTAGGTGCGGGCCATGTTACCATTCGATCCTTTCGACCGGGGTGGGGTTGGGGTTGCAGGTCTGCTCAATGACGCGGCCGCTGTTGATGCGGATCACACGGTCCGCCATGGCGGCCAGCGCGCTGTTGTGGGTGATGACGATGACGGTGCGGCCCTGTTTGCGGCAGGTGGCCTGCAACAGCGCCAGCACCTGCTTGCCGGTCTTGTAGTCCAGCGCGCCGGTCGGCTCGTCGCACAGCAAAATTTTGGGGTTTTTGGCCAGCGCCCGCGCAATGGAGACACGCTGCTGCTCGCCGCCCGAAAGCTGGGCCGGGAAATTGTTCTTGCGCTCCGCCAGGCCGACTTCATCCAGCACGGTGTCGGCGTCCAGCGGGTCGCGGCAGATTTCCGACGCAAGTTCCACGTTTTCGCGCGCGGTCAGGTTCTGCACCAGGTTGTAAAACTGGAACACAAAACCCACGTCGTACCGGCGGTAGGTCGTCAGGCGCTTTTGGTCAAAGCTGCTGACGCGCTCGCCGTCCAGCAAAATGGTGCCGGCGTCGCAGGTATCCATGCCGCCCAGCATGTTGAGCACCGTCGTCTTGCCGGCGCCCGAAGGGCCGAGAATGACGCAAAACTCGCCTTTTTCGATGGTAAAGCTGACATGGTCCGACGCGGCGATGCGCGTATCGCCCATCTGGTAATATTTGCAAACGTTGTCAAACACGACAAAGGGCTGCCGCCCGGGGTCTTTTTGGGGCATGGTGTTCTCTCCTGCGGCGTGGGCCGCCTGTACATTTTACAAGTTGTGTCCATTATACCAGATTTGCCGCACAAATTCCCGTATAATTTTTGAACACCTGCAAAAAAGCGGAAATTTTCACATTTCCCATGGGCGGCCCGTACACAAAAGCAAAACCACCCATTGAACAGGTGGTTTTGCTTTTTATCGTACCATAGACGCTTTCATTGGGCAAGGGGCGGCCCCCGCATTGCTTTGCGCCCCGTTGTGTGGTATAACAAAAACACCAGATCACAACAAAAGGAGCAGCCAATGGAACAGCAAAACGCACCGCGCCGGTCGCGGCGGGACCAGGTGGAGGACGCCCTGATGGCCTACATCCTGGGCAGGCCGGTCGCCGTGGGGGAAAAAATCCCCAATGAATTTGAACTGGGCGAGATGTTCCACGCCGGGCGCAGCACCATACGGGAAGCCGTCAAGGCGCTGGCCACCAAGGGCGTGTTGGAAGTGCGCCGCGGGGACGGCACCTACGTCAAAAGCCACCGCACCCTGGCCGAAGACCCGTTGGGCCTGGCCCGGCTGGGCGACAAATACAAATTGGCGCTGGAACTGTTCGACGTGCGCCTGGCGCTGGAGCCGGAGATCGCCGCCGCGGCCGCCGGGCATGCCACCGCCGAGAACAGGGCCCGGCTGAAAGCCCTCTGCGATGAAGTCGAGCGCATCTACCGCGCCGGGGGCGACCATATCCCCAAAGATATCGAGTTCCACACCTGCATTGCACAGTGCAGCCAGAACCGCGTCATGGAAATGCTGGTGCCCCTCATCCAGACTGCCGTTATGACCTTTGCCAACCTGACCGGGCATTCGCTGATGGAGGAGACTCTTTCAACCCACCGCGCCGTCACCGACGCTATCCTGGAGGGGGATGCAGTGGGGGCGCGGTGCGCCATGGTCATGCACCTGACCCACAACCGCCAGGCGATCCTGCGGCTGTGGAAACAGCACCAGGCGCGGCAGCACGACGCCGAAACGCCGACCCCCGCACCGTGACGGCGGCGCCCTGTGCAAAAATACGTCTGATGTATCTTGCATTTTTTCGGGGAATCTGCTAGATTATAGCCATAGAACGTATGATGTATAGGCCGGAACGCGCTTGCGGCCCTGCATCGCCCTGACAACGGCCCGTAGGAAAGCGAGGTATCCCCATGAAAACCCTGATCAGCCAGAAAATGCGCACGTTAGCCCCGGAACTGGACCCTTTGCGGATCGGCACCGGCTGGAAGCCGAATGACCTGGCCAAGCCGCAGGTCATCATTGAGAGCACGGCCGGCGACAGCCACCCCGGCAGCGGCCACCTGGGCACCCTGGTGGAGGAAGTGCGCAATGGCGTTGCCGAAGCGGGCGGTTTTGGCGCGCGGTACGCCTGCACCGATATCTGCGACGGCGAAAGCCAGGGCACCGACGGCATCAACTACAGCCTGGCCAGCCGCGAGATCATCGCCAACATGATCGAGATCCACGCGAACGCCACCCCCTTTGACGCCGGGGTCTACCTGGCCAGCTGCGACAAGGGCATGCCCGCCAACCTGATGGGCTGCCTGCGGGTGGATATCCCCTCGGTGGTGGTGCCGGGCGGCACGATGAACGCCGGGCCCGAGATGCTGACCCTGGAACAGCTGGGCATGTACAGCGCCAAATTTGAGCGCGGCGAGATCGACGAAGCCAAGCTGGACTGGGCCAAGCAGAACGCCTGCCCCAGCTGCGGCGCGTGCAGCTTTATCGGCACCGCTTCCACCATGCAGATCATGGCCGAAGCCCTGGGCCTGGCCCTGCCCGGCAGCGCGCTGATGCCCGCCACCAGCCCCGACCTGCTGGCCTACGCCCGCCAGGCCGGCCGCCGCGCCGTCGAGATGGCCGGCTGCGACGAGATGCGCCCCAGCCGCATTGTCACGATGGACAGCTTTGAGAACGCCATCCTGGTCCACGCGGCGATTTCCGGCTCCACCAACTGCCTGCTGCACCTGCCGGCCATCGCCCATGAACTGGGGCTGGAGATCACCGGCGATACCTTTGACCGGCTGCACCGCGGCGCGCACTACCTGCTGGACGTCCGCCCGGCCGGCCGCTGGCCCGCCGAGTGCTTCTACTACGCCGGCGGCGTGCCCGCCATCATGGAGGAGATCAAGGACTGCCTGCACCTGGACGCCATGACCGTCACCGGCAAGACCCTGGGCGAGAACCTGGCCGAACTGAAAGCGAACGGCTTCTACGACCGCTGCCAGAAGTGGCTGGACGCGTTCAACGCGCGCTACAACACCCACATCACGCGGCAGGATATCATCCGCCCGTATGACCAGGCCCTCGGCACCGACGGCTCCATCGCCATCCTCAAAGGCAACCTGGCCCCCGAGGGCGCGGTCATCAAGCACACCGCCTGCCCCAAAGAGATGTACAAGGCCGTGCTGCGCGCCCGCCCCTTTGACAGCGAGGAGGAATGCCTGGCCGCCGTGCTGCACCACGAGGTCCAGAAGGGCGACGCCGTGTTTATCCGCTACGAAGGCCCCAAGGGCAGCGGTATGCCCGAGATGTTCTACACCTCGGAAGCCATCAGCTCGGACAAAGAGCTGGGCCGCAGCATCGCACTGATCACCGACGGGCGGTTCTCGGGCGCGTCCACCGGGCCGGTCATCGGCCACTGCAGCCCCGAAGCCGTTGACGGCGGCCCCATTGCCCTGGTGGAGCAGGACGACCTGATCGAGATCGACGTGTTTGCCCGCAAGCTGAACATTGTGGGCGTCAAGGGCGAGCGCCGCACGCCGGAAGAGATCGACGCCATTTTGGCCGAGCGCCGCGCCCGCTGGCAGCCCAAGCCCCGCAAATACGCCAAAGGCGTGCTGCGCCTGTTCAGCGAACTGGCCGCCAGCCCCATGAAAGGCGCTTACCTGGATTACGACGCGCGCTGAACCGCGCCGCAACGCCCCCCGAAGCAACCACAGGCGGACGGAACGTCACCCCACGTTCCGCCCGCCTGCTTTTTTGTGGGCGCCCGTCCCCCGCCGCTTACGTCCGGGCCTGGTCCTGCGCGGTCTCGTCCGGCTGTATGCCCAGGTAGGGCAGCGCGCGGGCCAGCACCTCGGCGCAGACAGGGCCGGACAGTGCGCCGCCGCTGGTGGTCCAGCTGTGGGGTTCGTCCAGGCAGACCAGCACCGCCAGTTTCGGGTCATCGATGGGCGCGACCGCCACAAAGCTGCTGATGCGCGCGCCGGCGTCGTCGCTGTCCAGTTTTTGGCTGGTGCCGCTTTTGCCGCCCACGCGGTAGCCCGCCACCGCCGCGTTTTTGCCGGTGCCGTCGGTGACGACGCCTTCCATCAGGGTGCGCATGGCAAGGCTGGTTTCTTCCCGCAGGACGCGGCGCTTGACGGTGGGGTCGATCTGCTGCACGACGGTGCCGTCCGGCGCGGTGACGCGCTGCACCACATAAGGCTGCATCAGGTTGCCGCCGTTGACGATGGCACACACCGCCGTGAGCATCTGCAGGTAGCTGACCTTGCTGCTTTGCCCAAACGAACAGCTGGCCAGTTCCACCGGGCCCATGCGGTCGGCGGTATAGTACTCGCTCTTTTTGATCTCGCCCGGCAGGTCGATGCCGGTGCCCTCGCACAGGCCGAACGCGGCAAAATAATCGCAGAATTTCTCTTTGCCCAGCCGCGCGCCGATCTGGATAAAACAGGGGTTGCAGCTGACGGCCAGCCCCTGGGCAAAGGTTTCCAGCCCGTGGATATGCCCGTTGGCGCAGCGGAAGCGCGTGCCCGCCACCTTGATGGACCCGGCGCAGACGAAGGTGTCGTCCGGCGTGCAGACGCCGCTGTCCAGCGCGGCGGCGGCCGTGATGAGCTTGAACACGCTGCCCGGCTCGTACAAATCGCTGATGGCCTTGTTGCGCCACTGCGTCTGCTGGGCCTTCTGCAGCGCGGCGCTGCGCTCTTCCCCGGTCAGGGCGTCCACCGCGGCCTGCAGTTCCTCGTCGATCAGGCGGCGCGGCTCGTTGGGGTCGTAGTCCGGCTGGCTGGTCATGGCCAACACCGCGCCGGTGTTGACGTCCATGACGATGCCCACGCCGCGCTGGGCGACGTGGTGCTCCTGCACGGCGGCTTCCATCGCGCTTTCCAGCCAGTGCTGGATGTTCACGTCGATGGTCAGCGTCAGGGTGTTGCCCGGCACGGCATCCACCAGCGTCTCATAGTGGGTGGGCATATCATAGCCCCAGGCGTTTTTGGCGGTCAGGACGCGGCCGTTTTGCCCGGTCAGCACCTCGTCATATTCCAGTTCCAGCCCCCACAGCCCGGCGTTGTCGACATCGGTGAAGCCCAAAATGCCGCCAAGGAAATCCCCCTGCGGGTAGACGCGTTTGGTATCCTGCCGGATCTGGATGCCCTGCACGCCGTTTTCGTTGCACCAGCGGCGCACGGCGTCGGCCATCTCGCGCCCGACGCGACGGCGCAGCAGGCAGTCGTTGGAGTTGCGCTGGCTCAGCTTTTCCAGCGTTTCGGCGTAGTCGATCTCCAACAGTTCGCTCAGCGCCTGCGCCGCAGGCTGTACCTGGTCGTCCGCCAGTTCCCGCGGGGCGGCGCGGATCGTCCAGCAGGTCTCACTGGCCGCCAGCAGCGTGCCGTCGGCCGCGTAAATTTCGCCGCGGGGCGCCGGCAGCGTCGCGCCGCGCAGCTGCTGGTCGGCGGCGCGCACCGCGTAGCCGCCGTGGTCCAGCAGCTGCAGCACAAACAGCCGCACCAACAGCCCACCAAAACAGACGACGGCCAGCACCGCCGCCAAAAAGCGCGCCCGCCGGACCGTCTTACGGTCCAGCTGCGGGGTCAGGTAACGCATAAGGGGACCTCCTTCCCGGCGGCAGGGTGCGCCGCTGGGAAAGCCTATGCGCCGGGGCGCGGCGGCATGCGGCGAACCTTGACAGAATCGGTCTACCGTGATAGACTTTTTGTACAGTCTATTGCAGTAGACCGTTTTTCTGGCCGTAAAGGAGTGGGGCGTGTATGCAACGACACAAGCGGCTTGGGGCCGCGGCGCTGGCGCTGTGCGTACTGTGCTGCCTGCCGGTGCGGGCGGACGACGGCCGCAAGCAGGAACTGACCGACCGCCAGCAGGAGACCCAGCAGGCCTACGAGGACGCCCAAAGCGACCTGGAAGCGCTGGAGAGCGCACAGCAGCAGACCGAGAGCGAGATCGGCCAGCTGGAAGGCCAGACCGCCGACCTGGCCAGGCAGCTGGACGCCGTCTATGCCGCTTTGCAGGAAGCCGACCGCCAACTGCTGGAAAAACAGGCGGCTGCCGACGCCGCGGCCCGCGCGCTGGAAGAAGCCCAACAGGCTTACGACGCCACCTACGCGCGCAGCAAAGAGCAGATGCGCGCCATGCAGAAGCTGGACGGTGGCGGGGGCATCAGTTTTTTGGTGCAGGCGCGCGATTTCTACCAACTGCTGACGCTGGTAGACGCCCTGCAGCAGATGGCCACCAAAAACGACGAGGTCCTGCAACGATTGCAGCAGCAGGCCAACGCCCTGGACGCGGCCCGCCAACAGGCCGAAACCGCCCGCCAGCAGGCCGAGGACGCCCGCAACGCCCTGGAAAGCCAGCAACAGCAGCTGACCGCCACCCAAAACCAGCTGCAGACGGCCCTGCAGCAGGCCAACGAAACGCTGAGCGAGCAGGAGAGCGCCGCCCGGGCGCAGGCCATCGTGACCGAAGCCGCCAAAAAAGCCTACGAGGAAGCCACCGCCGCGCTGGACGCCTATGTGCGCGCGCAGAGCGACCGCTACACCACCGCCGACCTGGTGCTGACGAGCTTGAAGTTCCGCTGCCCGCTGGACAGCTACAGCATGATTACAACGCAGTTTGCCGCGCCGGACCCCTGGGGCATCCCCCACCGCGGCACCGACTTTGCCGCCGCCAACGGCACGCCGATCTACGCCATTGCAGGCGGGGTCATCAGCGCGGCGGGGCCGGTGAACAGCTACGGCAACTGCGTACAGATCAGCCACGGCACAGCCAGCGACGGCAGCCGCTACGACAGCCTGTACGCCCACATGAGCCGCATTGCCGTCAACCAGGGGCAGAGCGTGCAGAAAGGCGACGTCATTGGGTATGTGGGCAACACCGGCAACGTGTACGGCGCCAACGGCGGCTACCACCTGCACCTGGAACTGCGGGTCAACGGCAACCGGGTCAACCCGCTGGCCTATGTGCCGCGCTGACGCGCAAAGGAGGATATGAATATGACGCTGGCCGCGTTTTTGCAGGGGCCGTTGGGGGATTTTTTGTACGCCGTCGGCTTTTGGGTCGAATACTGCCTGGTCCGGCTGGCGCGCAGCGCGGCCGCCCTGACGCGCTGGGTGCTGCGCACGCTGGGCGGGCTGCTGGTGGCCGCGCTGCGCCCCGCCGTGCGCCTGCTGGCCGACCTGGCCGCTGCCCGGCATACGCCGCGGCAGTTTTTGGTCTGGCTGCTGCCCGCACTGGCGACAGCCTGGCTGGTGGTGCTGGTGCGCGCCGGGCTGGCGCTGCCGTTTGCGCTGCAGGTGCAGGTGAACGGGCAGACCGTCGGCTTTGTGGCCAGCGAGCAGGCGTTTGACAGCGCCCGCGCCGACGTGCTGGCGCGCGTGAACACCGCCCGGGCGCTGCTGCAGGACGCCGGGCGTGAAGCCCCGGCCTGGGACCTGGAGCCCACCTATACATTGGCGGTGAGCGCGCAGACGATGACCGAGCGCGAGATTGCCGACGAAATTTTGCGCGTGAGCGGCAGCGAGATCACAGCCGGCACCGCCGTGTACATAGACGGCGCGCTGCGCTTTGTGACGACCGAAGGCGACCACCTGCGCTACTACCTGAACGCCGTCAAAGCGCCCTGGCAGGACGAAGCCGACACCGCCGCGCGGGTGGAATTTGCCCACGGGCTGCGGCTGGTGGACGGCGTCTACCTGACCGACTCGGTGGTAGAATACGCCGACGCGCTGGCCGCCTTGCAGGCCGACGACGGCGCCGCCCTGCAGGTGCAGGTGGTGCAGCAAACCGAGGAATGGCAGGAGATCCCCTACCCCACCGAAACGCAGGAGGACCCCAGCCTGGACTTTGGCAAAAGCGAGACCGTGCAGGCCGGCGTGCCCGGCAGCCAGCGCCTGACCCATGAGCTGACCTGGATCGACGGCGCGCTGGTGGACGACCAGATTGTGGCCGTACAGGTGGAGCAGACGCCGCAGACCGAGATCATCCGCCGCGGCACGCGCTTAAAAAGCGGCATGATCGGCAAGCTGGGCACCGGTACGTTTATCTGGCCGGTGCCGGGCTACCGCCAGATCAGCCGCTGGGCCGACCTGCGCCCCGGGGCGGGCTTCCACCGCGGGGCGGATATCGCCGCGCCCTACGGCACGCCGATCTACGCCGCCGACGCCGGTACCGTCATTGAGGTGGTGCCCATGCACTACAGCTGGGGCAACTATGTCAAGATCGACCACGGCAACGGCTACAAGACGCTGTACGCGCACATGTCGTCGTTTGCCGTCTCGCGGGGCGACACCGTCGAGCAGGGGCAGGTCATCGGCTATGTGGGCAACACCGGCAACTCCTACGGCAACCACTGCCATTTGGAGATGAGCTACAACGACGTGCTGTTCAATGCGCGGGACGTTTTCCCCAATATGCCGCGCATCAACTCCTGACGGGTTCGCACACAGCCAACAGCCCCCGCGGCCTTGCGGCCGCGGGGGCTGTTTTGGGGTGGATACAACTTGCTGTGGGGGTATCTATCGTAATGGCACAAAGCCTTGTTGGTTGTCTGCGCCGGACCGGGGCGGCTGCCCCTCGCATGGCCCGGCTGCAGTGGTAGGGTCTTTGGTAGTGTGGTTTGCTTACCTTGACTTCGTACCCAGTATACCCCCGGAATGTGTACGAGTTGTCACGGCATTTTAAAGCTTTTGTGAACAATGCGCCGCCTGAAAAGCCGCTTTTAAAAACCGCATTATTTCGCTATTTTTAGAAAAAATCTCGTTAGGCCGCGGCCGTTCAGCGCTGGATGCGTTTGTCGCACCGCACGGCCATGCGGGTGCCCACCGTCTGCAAAATCTGTACCAGCACGACAAGCAGCGCCGTGGCAAAAATCTCCAGCAGGCCGTTGAAGCGGTAGTAGCCGTAGTTGATGGCCACCTTGCCCAGGCCCCCGCCGCCGATGATGCCCGCCATGGCGCCGTAGCCCATGATGGTGGTGGTGGCGATGGTGATGTTGGAGATCAGGCTGGGCATGCTTTCGGGGATCATGACTTTGACGATGATCTGCAGCGGCGTGGCACCCATGCTCTGCGCGGCTTCAATGACGCCGGCGTCGACCTCGCGGATGCTGGTTTCGACCAGGCGGGACACAAACGGGAAGGACGCAATGACCAGCGGCACGATGGAAGCCGGCGTGCCGATGGAGGTGCCGACGATCAGGCGCGACAGCGGGATGACGATGATCATCAGGATCAAAAACGGCACGCTGCGCAGCAGGTTGATGAGCACGTTGAGCGCCTGCATGAGCCAGCGCGGCAGCGGGCGCACGCCGCCCGGCTCGCCCGCGACAAGGCAGACGCCCAGCGGCAGCCCGATGACGAGCGCCAGCAGCGTGGCGGCCGCGGTGGACCAGACGGTCTCCCACATTTCAAAGGGGATGGTGGGCAGAATCTGCATAAATTCTTCCCACTGTTTGCTTGCCAGCAGTTCGGCCATCAGACGTTCACCTCCTCACAGGTAATGCCGGGGTAGTTCTGGATATAGGCCATGGCCCGGGCCGCGGCGTCGCCCTCCGGCAGGGCCAGCAGCATGCTGCCCAGCGTCTGCCCGTTCACGATGCGGGTGTCGGCCGCCAGGATGGAAACCAGCGCCCCGCACTCGATGGCCAGGCTGGCCACCAGTGGTTTGTCGGTGGTCTGGGTGCCGTTGAACGCCACCCGCACCAGCCGGTGGCCGGGCAGTGCCTCGGCTTTGGGCGCACCCGCCGGGTAGACCAGGCGGCGCGCGGCAGCCGAGTTGGGGTGGCTGAAAATAGCCTGGACTTCGCCTTCCTCTACGACGGTGCCCTCGTCCAGAATGGCGACGCGGTTGCAAATCTGCTCGACGACGCTCATCTGGTGGGTGATGACGACGACGGTAATGCCCAGTTCGCGGTTGATCTTCTGGATCAGCTGCAAAATGGCCTGCGTCGTGTTGGGGTCCAGCGCGCTGGTGGCTTCGTCGCACAGCAGCACTTTGGGGTCGGTGGCCAGCGCGCGGGCGATGGCGATGCGCTGTTTCTGCCCGCCGGAGAGCTGCGCCGGGTAGGCGTCGGCCTTATCCGGCAGGCCGACGAGTTCCAGCAGCTGGCGCGCGCGGGCTTCGGCCTGGGCCTTGGGCGTTTTGGTCAGTTCCATCGGGAACAGGATGTTGTCCAGGCAGGTGCGCTGCATCAGCAGGTTGAACTGCTGGAAGATCATGGTGATCTCGCGCCGGGCGGCGCGCAGCTCGGCCGCGCTGAGCTGCTGCATCGCCCTGCCGTTGACGAGCACGCTGCCCTCGTCGGGGCGTTCCAGCATGTTGATGCAGCGTACCAGCGTTGATTTGCCGGCGCCCGACATGCCGATGATGCCGTAGATATCGCCGTCGCGGATGGTAAGGTTGATGTCCTTGAGCGCTACGACGGTACCGCCGCTGGTGCTGGCGAAGCGCTTGGTCAGGTGTTGCAGTTCGATCATGGGGGGTCTCCTCTTTCCCTGTGCCGCAGGGGCGCCGCACAGCGCCCCGGGCCATGCCCGCAGGCCGCAGCGCTGCCGGGCGTGGTATGGTTTTTGCCGCGGGCGGCCGGTTTAGAACAGCGCCACAACCGCGCCGTTGTAGGTCGCGTCGATGTAATCCTTGACGTCCTGGCTCTGCAAAGCGGCCAGCAGCGCCTGGATGGCGGGGTCGTTCTCGCGGCCTTCCTTGACGACGAGGACGTTGGCGTAGGTCTGGGCGGCCTCGGAAGCGGCATCCTCGGTGGCGAGGGCATCCTCCCCGGCGGTGAAGCCGGCTTCCAGCGCATAGTTGCCGTTGATGACGGCGTAGTCCACGTCGGCCAGCGTGCGCGGCAGCTGCGCGGCTTCCAGTTCCTCAATCTCGACGTTGTGCGGGTTGGCGGTGATATCGTTGACGGTGGCGGTCAGGCCGGCGCCGTCCCGGATCGTGATGATGCCCTGGGCGGCCAGCAGCTGCAGGGCGCGGGCCTCGTTGGTGGTGTCGTTGGGCACGGCAATGACTGCGCCGTCGGCCAGCGCGTCCAGGCTGCTGCTTTTGCCCGGGTAGATGCCGAACGGCTCGTAGTGGATTTCGCCCACGCTGACCAGGTTGGTGCCGTTTTCCGCATTGAAAGAATCGAGGTACTGCTGGTGCTGGAAGTAGTTGGCGTCGACCTCGCCGTTTTCGGTCACCATATTGGGCTGGACATAGTCGCTGAACTCGACGATCTCGAGTTCAATGCCCTGTTCGGCCAAAATCTGTTTGGCAATCTCCAGAATTTCGGCATGCGGCGTGGGCGAAGCGGCCACTTTCAGGGTGGTGCCTTCCAGGCTGCCGGTCTCGCCGGTTGCCGTCCCGTCGGAAGCGGATTCCGGGATGGTCGCGGTCGCGCCGCAGGCGGCCAGGGTGAAGGCCAGCGCGCCGGCCAGGATCACAGACAAAAATTTTTTCATGGGAAATTCTCCTTTTTCTATGCATGTATCGTAGCAGTACGGTCTTGGTCGCAAACAGGCAGGGCGGATGCCCTGCGGTCACATTCGCACGCCGGGCTGCTTGTATACAGGGCCACGTTCCATATACGTTTTTCCTCCTTCAGCGGGGATGTTGCCAAAAAAAGCGGGGCGCCGAAACAACTTCGGCGCCCCGCTGTGTTCCCGCTTTATGCGCTCAGATCCACGCATGAGAAAGCAAGCACAGGCTGCCGAAGCAAGCTGCACATGCACATCATCATGCCGATGCGATGGGTGCGGACCATGGGGACGTTCCTCTCTTTGCAGGATCTGGCAAGCCGATAACGGCTTTCTTGTTGTAAAGTATAGCCCGTGCGGCGGTGTCTGTCAACACTTTTTGGCAAAAAAGCCCGTTTTGCCGGATTTTGCGCGCCCGGGCGGGGGTTGCCAATTCCCTACAAATATGCTATGGTAATGACACAATACGACCCGAACCCTAAGGAGACCCGGATGAAATTTTCGACCCGTGACCGCTACGCGCTGCGCCTGATGGTGGACCTGGCCCGCCGCGGCGATGCGCTGGTGCCGCTGAAAGAGATCAGCGCCGCCCAGCAGATCAGCTTAAAATACCTGGAACAGATCATCCCGCCGCTGGCCCGGGCCGGGCTGGTGGCCAGCGTGCGCGGCGCGCAGGGTGGCTACCGCCTGACGCGCCCGGCGGCCGAGATCACAGCCGGGGAAATTTTACGCGCTGTGGAGGGCGAGCTGACGGCCGTGCCCTGCCTGGGGGCCGAAACCGGCTGCCCGCACAGCGGCCACTGCCAGACGCGGGCATTTTGGGGCGGGCTGAATGAACTCATCAACCGCTATGTCGACGGCGTCACGCTGGCGCAGCTGGCCGGCGAAGCAGGCCCGCTGCCCTGAACTCCGGATTGCCCATACAAAGCGCCGCACGCCCCCTTTGGCGGGAGCGTGCGGCGCTTTATTTTGCTGTAGGACCCACTGCCGAAAGGCTTTACGCAGCGCTGGCAGGGGGTTATGTAGTCGATTCCGTGGTGGACTCCGACGACGGCGGGGTAGTTTCCTGTTGGCCATCGGACGGGGGCTGCGATTCCTGCGGCGGTTCCGTGGATGGCGCAGCCGGCGTGGATTCCGGGGGCGACGTAGAGGTCACTTCCTGCGTCGGGGTCGGCGTCGGGTCCGTCGTGGGGGCTGGCGTCGGGTCCGTGGGTGGTTCCGGCGTCACTTCCGGCGCCGGGGTGGTCGGGTTGGTTGTGGATTCCGGGGCGGGTTCCGGGGTCGGCGCAGGCGTCGGCGTGGGGGCCGGGGTGGGTTCCGGCGTGGTCTCCGTCACCGTCTCCTCGCTGGCGGGGGGCGTGGTTTCGGCAGGCGCTGCGCTGGAAGCCGGGGCCGACGTAACCACCGTGGCCGTCGCCACCGAGACGTCTTTTTCGCCGGTGTGCTTGGCCACGTTGCTGACGGTGGGGCGGTCGTCCTCGGTGATATAGCTGTGGGTGCGCACGTAGGTAAACAGCGCTTCCATCGCCGCGCGGGTCAGGTGGATGCCGTCGCTGGCTTCCACATAGCCTTCTTTGGCATAGCCGGTGGCTGCGTCTTTGAGCACTTCGGCGCTGTTCAGGAACTTCCAGCCCTGGGTCTCACACATTTGCACCAGGGCTTTGTTGTATTCGTCCACCTGGTTTTGGGTCAGGCTCTGGTTGGAATGGCGCTGTCCCAGCGGCGGGATGGCGTTGACGATGATATCGACGCTGGGGTAACTTTTCGCAATCGCTTCCAGGCCGGCCTGGTACCCCTCAACAAACTTCGCCGCCGTGCGGTTCGGGTTGAGGTCGTTGGTGCCGAACGTCACGATGACGCGGCGCGGCTGCATCAGCGCGACGGCTTCCGGCATCGTCTTGTAGCCGGAATACCCCTGCAGCTTGACGCAGGCATAGGTTTCCAGGGCGCTACCGCTCATGCCCACAGAGCCGATGGCGTTGTCGTAACTGCAATAATCAAACATGCGGTACATGCGGGCGGTGTTGCTGTCGCCCAAAAACAGCGTCTCGTCCACGTACGTCTGCCCAGCATCCTCGGTCTCCCGCAGGATCGTCGTTTCATACAGCGTATTATCTATTGTGTTGCGGTCTTTGTCGTACCCGCTCTCTGCGACCATCGGCTCGCTGGAAGCACCGGGTGTTTCCGGGGTGGCAAACAGGTCCAGCCCGCCGACCAGCACGAACGAGACCGCCACGCTGACCAGCAGCATCAGGCTGCACAGCGCCACCACAAGGTACATCTTGCTGCGCAGGTCCAGCGGTTTGCGTTTTGCCTTTTTCTTGGTTTTGCGTGCCATTCGCGTTTCCTTTCGGGCCGGTTTGTGTACATACAGCAGTTATTGTACACCATTTTGGGGCACAGCGCCAGTGTTTTTTGAATTTTTACATATTTTAGGGTACAAAAAAAGCAGGGCTGCCGTTTGGCCGGCAGCCCTGCCCGGGTGTTTTTGTTTATGCTGCACCGTGGGGCCCCCGGGCTGTGCCGTGCGCCCCCGGCAGCAGATGCGCGCGCGTCAGCGCGGGTTCCAGCGCCAGGTACAGCACCGTGGCGCATACGGTGGACAGCAGCGAGTTGACCAGCGTCACGCCGCCCGCAACTTTGACGAACACTGCGGCTACCTCGACCGGCTGGCCGAACAGGAAACGGTCGCGGAAATAGCCCAGCAGCGGGTCGGTGAATACATTGACGAACAGCCCGCTGAACGCGCTGGCTGCCACCAGCGCCACATACGCACCGCGCGGGCCATTTTTGCGGCGCTGCAGGTGCACCAGCCGGTGGGCGGTGGCGCCGCAGACAGCGCCAATGATAAATTTGAGAAGAAACGTCGTGCAGGCATAGCCGGGGTCGCCGGCAATGACGTCGGCCAGCGCCAGGCCGATGGCCCCCGCCAACCCGCCCGAAACGCCGTCGAGCAGCAGCGCCGTCAGCGCCGTGAACGTATTGCCCAGGTGGAACGACGACCCGCCTGCAAACGGGATACGGAAAAATTCATACGCTACCAGACTGAGCGCCGCCATGATGCCGATCATGCTGACTTTTTGCACCGTAAAACGGGTTTTGGTCAGTGCGGCCACCAGCAGCGCCAGCGCCGCCGCGGCCACCAGCAGCAGCCACAATACCGCTGTATCCATACAAAACACCTTCTGTTCCCACCCCGGCCCCACGCAGCGCCGGGTTGACTTTTTCCCCTTTGCAGGGTATGCTACCATTATACGGTTTTCTGGCCCTTTTAAAATAACCAGATTTAAACTTTTTTATGGTGCCAGACGGGAGGTGCCCGCATGATCGAACTGGACCCGGCGCGCGACGCGCCGCTGTACGAACAGCTCTATACGGCGCTGGCCGATGAGATCCGCACCGGGCAGCGCAAACCGGGGCAGGCGCTGCCCGGCCGCCGCACGATGGCCGCCCAGTTGGGCGTGAGCGTGAACACGGTGGACACCGCCTACCAGATGCTGGCCGCCGAGGGCCTGGCCGAAGCGCGCCCGCGCAGCGGCTTTTATGTGCAAAAAACCTACGGCATGCTGCACAGCCGCACAGTGCGGCCGGTCCCCCCTGCCCCCGCCGCGCCGGCCGGGCCGCTGCCGCGGTATGATCTTTCGACCGGCAGCGTGGACACGGGGTTGTTCCCCGCGCGCAGCTGGGGGCGGCTGCAGCGGGACCTTTTGTACCAGCGCCCCGAACTTTTGCAGCGTGGCGAAATGCAGGGCGACGCGCCGCTGCGCGCACAGATTGCGGCGTATCTTTCGGCCTACCGCGGCGTCGACTGCACGCCGGAGCAGATCGTCGTCGGCGCGGGGATCGAGTACCTACTGGGCTGCCTGGCGCATCTGTTTGCCGGGCAGACGGCAGCCGTAGAAAACCCCGGCTACACCCGCACGCGCACGGTGCTGCAAAATAACGGCATTCCCTGCGTGCTGGTGGATATTGACCGCGACGGCCTGCCCGCCGACGCGCTGGAGCAAAGCGGCGCGGGGCTTTGCTACCTGACGCCGAGCCACCACTTCCCCACCGGCGTCACGATGCCGGCCCCCCGCCGCGCGCAGCTGCTGGCCTGGGCGACCGCCCGGCCGGGGCGCTATATTTTGGAGGACGACTACGACTCGGAATTCCGCTACGACACCCGCCCGCTGCCCAGCCTGCAGGGCATGGCCGGGCCGGACGGGCCGGTGGTCTACCTGACGACGTTCTCCAAAAGTTTGGCGCCCGGCATCCGCATTGCCTGCATGGTGCTGCCGCAAAGCCTGCTGCCGCGCTACCGGCGCGACTTTGCAGCCTACGCCAACACCGTAAGCCGTTTTGAGCAGCAGACGCTGTGCGAGTTTATGGCCGGCGGCTACTTTGCGCGGCACCTGGCGCGCATGCGCCTGGTGTACAAGCGCCGCATGGAAACGTTTGCCGCCGCGCTGCGCGGGGCGCTGCCCGGCGTGCGGCTGCAGCGCGTGCACAGCGGGTTGCACTTTTTGCTGACGCTGCCCGGCGCGGGCGGCGAGGAAGCCATGGTGCGCACCGCCGCCCGCGAGGGTGTGCGCCTGCGCGGCCTGCGCGAGTACTATCTGGCCCGGCCGGAACTGTGCCCGCCCGACACCGTGGTGGCGGGCTACGCCGCCTTGCAGGAGGAGGATATCCCCGCTGTGGCAGCCGCCCTGGCGCGCGCCTGGGTGCGCTGACGCCGCCGCTGTGCAACAAAAACGCCCGGTGCGGGAAGTTCCCGCACCGGGCGCTTTGGTATATGGGCCGGTTATTTGGCGGCCGTACCGCCGGCGATCTCCTGGATGGACGCCACGGTGGCGGCCAGGTTCTGCATGTCGCTGGGCACGATGAGTTTGGTCGCCTGGCCGTCGGCGACTTTCTCCATCGCTTCCATGCTGCGCAAAGCCAGCATGCTCTGGCTGGGCGCGGCTTCGTTAATCATGCGGATGGCGTCGGCCTGGGCTTTCTGCACGGTCAGCAGGGCCTGGGCTTCGCCTTCGGCTTCCCGGATGCGCTGTTGCTTGACGGCTTCGGCGCGCAGGATGGCGGATTCCTTTTCGCCCTCGGCGCGGGTGATGGCCGCCTGCTTTTCGCCTTCGGCCAGCAGGATGGAAGCGCGCTTCTCGCGGTCGGCCTTCATCTGCTTTTCCATCGCCTGGCGGATTTCCAGCGGCGGTTCGATGTTTTTGAGCTCGACGCGGTTGACCTTGATGCCCCAGCGGTCGGTGGATTCGTCCAGGCTGGCGGTGATGCGGCTGTTGATGGTGTCGCGGCTGGTCAGCGTCTCGTCCAGCGTCATGGAACCGATGATGTCGCGCAGCGTGGTGGCGGAGAGGTTCTCGATGGCCTGGATGGGGCGGCTGACGCCGTAGGCGTACAGCTTGGCGTCAAACACCTGGAAAAACACGACGGTGTCGATCATCATCGTGACGTTGTCGCGGGTGATGACGGGCTGGGGCTGGAAGTCGGCGGCTTCCTCCTTGAGGGAGACGCGGCGGGCCACCCGCTCGATAAACGGCGTGCGCAGGTGCAGGCCGGCTTCCCAGGTGGTCTTGTAGACGCCCAGGCGCTCGACGACAAAAGCGTTGGACTGCGGCACAATGACGATGCAGCGCACCAGCAGGATCAAAATGGCGACCAGCAAAATGGCAAGGACCAAAATCATAACAATCCTCCTTCTTTTTGGGCAAAACCTTACACGGCGGCGGTATCAGCCGTCACCGGGCAGACGATCAAAACGGCGCCGTCGACCTCCGTCACACGGCAGGGCGTACCTTTGGACATCGGCGTATCGGCGCGGGCCTGCCAGTCCAGGCCATCCACCCGCACGCGGCCCAGGTAGCCGGGCTGGATATCGGCCAGCACGACGCCCTGTTTGTGCAGCACCAGGCGGGTGCCGTTGGTGACCGGGGGCGGGGTTTCTTTGCGGCGTTTGGCCAGCGTGGGCACCATGACGCCCAGCGCGATTGCCGAGACGACCGCGAACACGATGGCCTGCATTGGCAGCGAAGCGGTAAAGAAGCTGACCAGCAGCGCCGCGGCCGCACCGACCGCAAACCACACCGAAACAAGCGCGGTGGTGGCGGCTTCCAGCACGATAAAAGCGATGACTGCGACCAGCCATACCAGGGTATCCATCCCCATACAACAGGCCTCCTTTCTTGCCTGCAAAGCGCGGCATGCGCTTTGTTGCCAACACTGTAACACCCGGGCGGAGTCTTGTCAAGAATTTGTCCTGTAAAATTCCGGAAAGGCGTTGTTCTTTTTGTAAGATATGCACAATTTTAGCCGTCATTCTTCGGCAATTCGTCCAAAACCCGCTGTACAAGAAAGACCGCCCTGTCCAAGACAGGGCGGTTTGTCCGTGTAAAAAATCACTCGTCTGCTATCCGCAGAACTTTCCCTTGCTGTGCAGGGCGGGCGTTCCCGCCCGCCGGGCCGCTACCGTGCGGCGGGCGAATTCGCCCGCCTTACAGTACAGCCCAAAGCGGCTCTGAACACGGAACGCGATGGTTTATTGCCGCGCTTAGTAGATGGAAAAATACCCCACATGGGCGGGGGCGTTGTCCTCGACCAGGACGGTAAAACCGCCGGGGTTGACCTCGGTCGATTTGCCGAACGCTTCCTCGGCCAGCAGGTGCGGCCCGCGGTTGAGGATGATCTCGGCCGTCTGGGTCTTGCCGACGCGGCGGTAGTGCAGCACGTCGCCCTCGGCGCGCACGATCTCCATGCGGCCGCCGTCGAAAGCGTCGCAGCTGCGGCGCAGGCGGGCCAGCGTTTTCATTGGCCCGCGCAGGCGTTCCTCGGTCGAGTTCCAGTCAAAGAACGCGCGGTTGAAGGGGTCGCGGTAGCCCTGCATGCCGATCTCATCGCCGTAGTACACCGACGGCACGCCGGGCAGCGTAAAGATCATGGCATAACCCAGCAACATTTTGCGCAGCCCCTCGTCCACTTTGTTGGGCGCGACGCGGCGGCCGCTCTGCCAGTAGCGGTCGCGGCCGTTGGCCGGTTCGCCGGCAATGGCGGTCAGCGCGCGCTCGGTATCGTGGGTGGAGAGGAAGTTCATTGCGCAGTTCAGCGCCGGGGGCGGGTAATTTTCGCAGATGGTCATGATCTGCTCGGCCACGGCGGCGGCGTCCGCCCCGCGCAAAAAGTCCAGCGTCGCGTTGCGGAAGGGGTAGTTCATCACGCCGTCCAGCCCCTTGCCACGCAGGTAGGTGCGGCGGCGGCCAAAGGCTTCCTTGGTGGTGGCGTCCTCCCACACTTCGCCCAGCAGCAGTTTGTCCTCGCCATGGGCTTTGACGGCACGGCGGATTTTTTCGATAAAGGCGTCGGGCAGTTCGTCGGCGACGTCCAGCCGGAAGCCCGACGCGCCCAGGCCCAGCCAAGTATCAATGACACCGCCCGGGCCGCAGACAAATTCCTCATAGCTGGGGGAATTTTCCTCCACCTCGGGCAATGTCTCGAACCCCCACCAGCAGCGGTACCCGCTGGGGTAGCCGGAGTCGAAATCATACCATTTGCGGTAGGGCGAGTGGCGGTCGCGGTAGGCGCCGCCGGGGCCGTAGCGGCCTTCGCGGTTGAAGTAGAGCGAGTCCGACCCTGTATGGCTGAACACGCCATCCAGAATGATGCGGATGCCCGCTTTGCGGGCGGCTGCGCACAGGGCGGCGAACTCCTCGTTGGTGCCCAGCAGCGGGTCGGCTTTGAGGTAGTTGGCCGTGTTGTAGCGGTGGTTGGCGTGGGCTTCAAAAATCGGGTTGAGGTAGATGCAGCTGACGCCAAGTTCCCGCAGGTAGGGCAGCTTTTGCTGGATGCCCGCGAAATCGCCGCCGTAATAGTCCATGTTCAGGTAGCCGTCGTCCTGCTCATTGGGCCAGAAATACGGCTCGCCCGTTTTGTCGGCGCGGTAGATGCGGTCGGCAAACGGCATGGGTTTGTTGGGCACGCCCTCGCAGAAACGGTCGGGGAAAATCTGGTACATTGTGGCGGCGCGGAACCAGCCCGGCGTGGCAAAGCCCGGCTCATACACCGTCAGCTGCCAGCTGGCGCCGCCCGTCCAGCTCAAAAAACCTTCGCCGCCGGCCCCGCGGTAGATTTTGCGGAAATCGGTGTAGAGATCAAAGTAGTAAAAGTACAGCCCCGGCGTGGTGGGCGCAATGGTAAAGGCAAAATGGTTGGCCCCCTGCGCCTGGCCGGTAAACTCCATGCGGTAGTGCACGGGGTCCTCGCGGTCTTTGGTCAGCACCAGGTGCGGGTCCACATAGCCGAAGGATTCCGGCACCGAAAGGCGGAACGTGACGTCCTGCCCGGCGGGCACCGCGCCGAACGGCGTTTTGCAGGCGGGGTCCAAACTGTTAAAAAACGTGTGCGGCATACAAAGCCCCTTGCAGTATAGTATCGGAAAAAAGCTGCCGCGGTCAGGCGGCCGCGGCAGCAGGTGCGTAAGAGGAAATTATTTGACCGGCGCGGCGCCCCAGATATCGCGCGCATACTCCATGATAGAACGGTCGGCGCTGAAAATACCGGCGTTGGCGATATTCATCAGGCTCATGCGGTTCCACTTTTCTTTGTCGCGGTACAACTGCTGCACGGTCTGCTGGGCACGGCGGTAGTCCTTGAAGTCCGCCATGACCATGTACGGGTCCGAATTGCGCAGGTTGTTGGTGATCTCGCTGAAGTTTTCGCCGTTCCAGCCGCGCTCCAGCAGGTCCAGCACGGCCATGGCCGTGTTGTCGCCCGAGATAAAGGCCGAGGGGTGGTACCCCATGCCCTTGAGGGCGTTGACTTCCGGCGTGAGCATGCCGAAAATGATCTCGTTTTCGTGGCCGGCGGCGTCGGCAATCTCGACGTTGGCGCCGTCCAGCGTGCCGAGGGTGACCGCGCCGTTGAGCATGAACTTCATGTTGCCGGTGCCCGAAGCTTCGGTGCCGGCCAGGCTGATCTGCTCGGAAACTTCGCTGGCGGGCATCAGACGCTCGGACAGCGTGACGCAGTAGTCCTCCAGGTAGACGATGCGCAGCTTGCCGCGCACGGCGGGGTCGGCGTCGATGAGCTGGCCGAGCTTGCAGATCAGGCGGATCATCTGCTTGGCCATGTAGTAGCCGGGGGCCGCCTTGGCGCCAAAGATATAGGTCTTGGGCGTGAACTCGGCGTTGGGGTTGTTTTTGAGGTAGAGGTACTCGGCCGCAATGTTCAGCGCGTTGAGGTGCTGGCGCTTGTACTCATGCATGCGCTTGACCTGGCAGTCAAAGATGGAATCGGGGTCGATGACCTGGCCGGTGGCGCGGGCGAGGTAGTCGGCAAAAATCGCCTTGTTCTCGCGCTTGACTTTGCCCAGACGCGCCAGGACCTGGGAATCGCCGGCAAACTTCTCAAACTTTTTCAGCTCGGCGGCGTCCTGTTTGAACCCGTCGCCGATCGTCTCGCTGAGCAGGTCGGTCAGGCCCTGGTTGGAAGCCAGCAGCCAGCGGCGGTAGGCGATGCCGTTGGTGACGTTCTTGAACGCCTTGGGCTTGAACAGGAAATAATCGTGGAAGACGCTGTCCTTGATGATCTCGCTGTGCAGCTTGGAAACGCCGTTGATGGCGTGGCAGGTGTAGCAGCAGATGTTGGCCATGCGCACCTGGTTGTCGCCCAGGATGGCCATATAGTTGATCTTGCCCTGGTCGCCGGGGAAGGCTTTTTCCAGCTCGATGCGGCAGCGGCGGTCCATCTCGCAGACGATCTGCCAGATGCGCGGCAGCGTGGAGCGGAAGATATCGACGTTCCACTTCTCCAGCGCTTCGCTCATGACGGTGTGGTTGGTGTACGCGAACACCTTGCGGCAGATGTTGAACGCGGCGTCCCAGTCATAGCTGCACTCATCCAGCAAAATGCGCATCATCTCGGGGATGGCCAGCGTCGGGTGGGTATCGTTGAGCTGGATGGCGATCTTGTCGGGCAGGTTCTCCAGCGTGCCGTACTGGTTGAGGTGGTTCTGCAGGATATCGGCGACCGACGCGGCCGAGAAGAAGTACTGCTGGCGCAGGCGCAGAATCTTGCCCTCGGTGTGGTTGTCGTTGGGGTACAGCACCTTGGAGATCAGCTCCGCCGAGGCAGACTGGCTGATGGCCGTGTTGTAATTGCCGGCGTTGAAGCTGCTCATATCAAAGCTGGGCGCCTTGGCCTGCCACAGGCGCAGCTTGGAAACGCCCTGGCTGCCGTAACCGGCCACATACATATCGTTGGGCACGGCGATGACGGAGTTGTAGTTTTCGTACTTGACGTGGTGGAAACCGCCCTCCCAGGTCTCGATGGCCTGGCCGTCAAAACGGATTTCCTGCGCCTGGTCGGGGTGGCTCTTGATCCACACCTGGCCGCCGGGCAGCCAGTTGTCGGCGGTCTCCTGCTGCCAGCCGTCAACGATCTTCTGTTTGAAGATGCCGTACTCATACAAAATCGAGTAGCCGGTGCCGGGGATGCAGTCGGTGGCCATACCGTCGAGGTAGCACGCCGCCAGACGGCCCAGGCCGCCGTTGCCCAGGCCGGCGTCGGGTTCCTGGTCGTAGATGGTGTCGATCTTGACGCCGGCGTCCGCCAGCACACCCTCGGCCACATCGTTGAGACCGAGGTTGAACAGGCTGGTGCGCAGGCTGCGGCCCATCAGGAACTCCATGCAGAGGTAGTAGACCTGCTTTTTGCCCTCGCCCAGCACTTTGGACTGGAACTTTTTCTGCCGGTCCGACATGAGCTGCCGGGTGATGGACGCCAGGCAGCGGTAAATCTGGTCGGCCGAGGCAGCCTCCAACGTGACGTTGCACTCGCTCATCAGGGTATCTTTGAGCATTTTCTCAAATTCACGCTTGGTGTACTTCAAACTGATTCTCTCCTTACGCTAGGTTTGTATAACGGGCCGCCGCACCGGCGGCCTTGGTGACAGAAAACAAGGGCTTTGCAAAGAGCCCCTATAGATTATAGCCAAAAATGGACGGTTGCGCAAGGGAATTTTACCGCTTCACAAGGTTTTTTATACTTTTCTACAAAAAGGGCTTTTGCCAGGGGGTGTTTTGTATTATAATATGGGTAAGATTTTTGGGCCCCGGCCCCCTGCGCCGGGCCAACATTGAACACAATGCGGGAAGGAGCACAATTTTTATGGGAGTCGCAACCTCGAAAGTGCGTCTGAATATCTGCGGGTCCAGCTATGTTGTCAACACCACCGAGAGCGAGGATTATATGCAGAACCTGGCCGACCGGCTGAACCTGGATATGAATGAACTGATGGCTTCCTCCAATTCCATTTCCATCACGACGGCCGCCATCATGACGGCGCTGAACTACCGCGACGAACTGGAAAAGGCCAGCGGCAGCGCCGACAACATGCGCCGCCAGATCAAAGATTACCTCGAGGACGCCGCCAGCGCCAAGATGGCCGCCGAGGAAGTCCGCCGCGAGAACGCGTCGCTCAAGCGCCGCATCGACGACCTGGAGCGGCGGCTGCGCCGCACCCAGAGCAACCAGGAGACGCTGTGAGCCGCCCGCTGGAGATTCTGGCCCCCGCGGGTGACCGCGCAATGCTTGGCGCCGCTGTGTTCAGCGGCGCTGATGCTGTTTATTTGGGGCTGAGCGGCTTTAACGCCCGCCGCACGGCGGGCAATTTCACCCCGGACGAGCTGTGCGAGGCCGTGGCCTTTTGCCATGCGCGCGGCGTGCGGGTGCACGTAGCGCTGAACACGCTGGTCTACGCGCAGGAACTGGCCGGCCTGGCCGACGCCGTGCGCGCGGTGGCGCGGGCCGGGGCGGATGCCGTCATTGCCGACGACCTGGCCACGGCACAGCTGGTCAAACAGATCGCCCCCACGCTGGCGCTGCATGCCTCGACCCAGATGACCGTGCATACACCGGCCGGTGCGCAGGAGATGGCCGCGCTGGGGTACGACCGCGTGATCTTAGCGCGGGAACTGAGTTTGGAAGAAATCCGCGCTGTCTGCGCGACCAGCCCCATCGAGTGCGAGGTGTTCGTCCACGGCGCGCTGTGCATGAGCGTGAGCGGCCAGTGCATGATGAGCGCGTTTTTGGGCGGGCGCAGCGGCAACCGCGGCGCCTGCGCCGGGCCCTGCCGTCTGCCGTTTGACGCCACGCCAGGCCTGCGCCCCGGCCAGCCCGGCAAAGCCTGCCATTTGAGCCTGAAGGACATGGACCATATCCCCCACCTGCGCGCGTTGATGGATGCCGGGGTGGCCAGCGTCAAGATCGAAGGGCGGCTGCGCACGCCGGAGTATGCGGCCGCCGTCGTCACGGCCTGCCGCGCCGCGCGCGACGGGCTGCCCTATGACGAAGCGCTGGTGCGGGACATTTTTTCCCGCTCCGGCTTTACCGACGGTTACCTGACCGGCCAAAACGACGGCGCGATGTTCGGCGTACGCACCGAGGCCGACGCCGCCGCCACCCGCGCCGCCACGCCCAAGGCTCGGGAGCTGTTCCGGCGGGAACTTTGCCGCATCCCGGTGCAGTTCCGGGCCGCGTTTACGGCGGACGGCGTCCAGCTGACGGCCGCCGACCCCGAGGGGCACGAAGCTGCCGCCCACAGCGGCGAAGCGCCGCAGCCCGCGCAGAAGAACCCCGTCCCCGGCATCGAGCGGGCGCTGGGCAAAACCGGCGGCACGCCGTTTTTGTGTGCCGGCGTCACGGTGTGCGGCGCGCCGGGCTTTTTGCCCGGCAGCGTGTGGAACGACCTGCGCCGCCAAACGCTGGACGCCTTGCTGCAAAAGCGCGCGGCGCCTGCACCGCACGCCGTGCAGCCGTGGACGCTGCCGGCGTACCCGGCGCACCCGGCCGGCAAAACGCCGGTTTTGGCCGCGCGGTTCCAGACCGTGGCGCAGTGCCCGCCGGAAAGCGTCGATGCGCTGCGCTGGCTGGTCTTTCCGCTGGCGGAAGCCGGTAACGTGCCGGACGCCTGGCGCGCCAAAACGCTGCTGGAACTGCCGCGCGTGATGTTCGGCCGCGCTGAAACCGCCGCAGCCGCCGCGCTGGCCCGCTGGCAGGATGCCGGTTTTGCCGGGGCGGTCGCCAACAACGTCGCCCACCTGCGGCTGGCCCAAACCTGGCCGCTGTACGGCGGGCTGGGGCTGAACATCACCAACCCGCTCTCCGCCGCGCGCTGCGCCGAACTGGGCCTGCGCGGGCTGCTGGTGCACCCCGAGACCTCGCTGCGCGCCATGCAGGCCGTGGCCCCGCAAAAAGACAGCGCGCCGCTGCCCACAGCCGCGCTGTGCTACGGGCACATGCCGCTGATGCTGACGCGCGCCTGCCCGCTGCGCAACACGCGCAGCTGCGCGCAGTGCCCCGGCGGCGGTACGCTGCGCGACCGCAAAGGCCGCGACTTTGCCGTGACCTGCACCGCCCCCGGCAGCGCCGGGGTGCGCACAGTGTACAACCCCGTGCCGCTGTATATGGGCGACCGCCTGGCCGAACTGCCCGTGGATGTGGCCGTGGCCGCCTTTACCACCGAGCCCCCGGCCCGCGCCGCCCAGGTTTTGGCAGCGCTGCTGGCCGGCCGGCCGTTTGACAGCGAGTTCACCCGCGGGCTATACTATACAGAAGCGGCGACCTGACCCGCCACCCCACGCAAAAGGAGTACCTTGCCATGAACGACAGACAAAAACAGGGCCTTGCGCTGGCATTGACCGGCGCCGTGCTGGCCGCGCTGGCCATCCACCCGCCCAAAGTGCTGACCGCCGTCTACCTTGCCATAGAGCGCGCCCTCGTAGCCTGCGCCGGCGTGTTGCTGGCCGCGGCCGGGGCCGCCGCCTTGCTGGGCCTGGATGCCCCGCACACCGCCAAAGAGCCGGACTATACCATCGACTATGCCGACGACGCTGGCGAACTGTGAGGGGCTGCTACCATGAAACAGTTGGAGCATTAGATTCAAAAAGATCTTTTGGAAAAGTTTGAGTTTCAGAATTATGGCCATGCCCTTGAAATTTTGAACGAAGCATTTCCTTCTGAATGGGATGAACTTCAAAAGTGCTTATCACAACTTTTTATCACTATTGATGATTTACAGGCCGCGGGCGGAAACGAAACTGCCATTCCCAAAAAATTCGACGATGCCTTATATCCGCTTGGATGGCGCGAAATCCGGATCACTGGCGATCTTTTGGTAAAGATGTACCCCCGCAGAGCAAATCAACGCGGTCGCTTTTCCGAGATTCCTTTTGACGAAAAAGTCATTAAAGGTTATATTGACGGCCACAATATTGATTTCGTTAAAGGAAAAGTAGCTTTTGATTTAGAGTGGAACAGTAAGGATCAAACCTTTGACCGAGATCTTCTTGCTATGCGTACCTATTTCGATTGTGGCTTAATTGAGGTTGGCGTAATTGTCACACGCTCTCGTGAGTTGAACGATATTTTCCGTGAGCTGACCGACAAAAACGGACGTCCTCTTATGCCGAAATATGGCGCAAGCACAACATGGATGGGCAAATTGGAATATCGTTTGAAGTCACGCCGAAACGGTGGATGCCCCATCCTTGCCATCGGAATCAAAAAACCATGCGTAGAGGGATACGCGCCATGAAAGAGAATTTTTCAAACAGTGTTTTAGAAAAAACCACAGAAAGCCTTCTTGCCTTTACGAGCGGGAAAAAATACAAAACAATTTATGCGGATCCCCCATGGCAATTTCAAAACCGCACTGGCAAGGTCGCCCCTGAGCACAAACGCCTTGCAAGATACAGCACCATGAAATTGGAAGAAATAAAACTTCTTCCAGTCTCCGACTTGGCGGATGAAAAAAGCCATCTCTATCTTTGGGTTCCAAACGCTCTGCTCCCGGAAGGGTTGGAAGTAATGCGCGCTTGGGGATTTGAATACAAGACAAATATTATTTGGGAAAAAGTTCGCAAAGACGGTATGCCCGATGGACGTGGAGTTGGCTTTTATTTCCGAAATGTAACAGAAATTCTCTTATTTGGAATCAAAGGAGAAAAAAACCGCACCCTTGATCCTGGTCGCTCGCAGGTGAATTTAATCCGTGCCATGAAGCGTGAACATTCCCGTAAACCGGACGAGTTTGTTTCTATGATTGAGAGCTGCTCTCCAGGCCCTTACCTCGAATTGTTTGCGCGCGGGGAGCGTGACGGATGGGATATGTGGGGGAATCAGGCCACGGAAGAATATGAACCCACTTGGCATACTTATGCCAACCACACGGTTGCTTTTCATGCCGCAAAATCCGGTTAAACGTTTTGTTTTTTCCTTAAGGAGTTACTATGGAAACAGTACGCTGCAAAAAACTGGACCCGCGCGCCAAGCTGCCCGCCTACGCCACGCCCGGCGCGGCGGCGGCCGACCTGTGCGCGCTGCTGGACGAACCGCTGACCATCGCGCCCGGGCAGCGCACGCTGGTGCCCACCGGCCTGGCCATTGAGCTGCCCGGCGCCGGGTTTGTGGCGCTGGTGTATGCGCGCAGCGGGCTTTCCATCAAGCACGGGCTGTGCATGGCCAACGGCGTCGGCGTCATTGACAGCGACTACCGCGGCGAGCTGCGCGTGCCCGTCATCAACCTGGGGGACGTGCCCTACACCGTGCAGCCCGGCGAGCGCATCGCCCAACTGTGCATTGCACCGGTGACGCAGGCCGCGTTTTTGCCCGCCGATGCCCTGAGCGACACCGACCGCGGCGCGGGGGGCTTTGGCTCCACCGGTACGGTATAAGCCGCCGCCCGCTATGCTTTGCGGGCCGGGCAGGCCCGGGCGTTTCTTCAACATGCCCCGCGCTTCTGCCTGGCGGACAAGCAATTTCCAAAATTTTCCACTCTCGCGCTGCTGCGGCAGGTTTCGACGCCGCGGCCCCGCTATAATCAAACGCGAAAGGACCCCGCTATGGCTTTGATCCTGGCCTCCGGCAGCCCGCGCCGCCGGGAACTGATGGCGCTGATTGCGCCGGAATACACCGTTGTGACCAGCGACGTGGACGAAGGCAAGATTGCCGCCGACACGCCGGCGCATCTGGCGCAGGCGCTGGCCACCGCCAAGGCGCGCGCCGTGGCCGCTTTGCACCCCGACGACACGGTGTGCGGGTTTGACACGGTGGTGGACTGCGGTGGCGAGGTGTTTGGCAAGCCGCGCGACGAAGCCGACGCGCTGCGGATGCTGCGCGCGCTGGCGGACCGCACGCACAAGGTGCACACCGGCGTGTGCGTCTGCCGCGGCACCCGCGCCGCCGCCACGGTGGAGACGACGCTGGTACAGTTTTCGCCCATTGAGGAGGACGATCTGCTGGCCTATGCGCGCACGCCGGAGCCGTACGACAAAGCCGGGGCCTACGCGATCCAGGGCCATGCGGCGCTGTGGTGCGCAGGCATAGAGGGGTGCTATTACAACATTATGGGGCTGCCGGTACACCGGACGGCGCAGCTGCTGCGCGCCTTTGGGTGAACCCGCACAGCCCCGGAACGAGGGAGCTGTGCATGGACTGGATCCGCAATTTCTGCAAACGCATTTGGGAGAGACTACGCGCTATGTTTACCAAAGATATCGGCATCGACCTGGGCACCGCCAACACGCTGGTGTATATGAAAGGCCGCGGCATCATCATGCGGGAGCCCAGCGTCGTCGCGGTGGACCCGCGCAGCGACGAGCTGCGCGTGCGCTGCGTCGGGCATGAAGCCAAGGCCGTCATCGGCCGCGCGCCGGGGTCCATCGTGGCGGTGCGGCCGTTAAAGGACGGCGTCATCGCCGACTTTGACATCACGGCCGCCATGCTGCAAAGTTTTATCCGCCGCGCGTGCGGCGGCAGCTTTCTGGCGCGGCCGCGGGTGGTCATCTGCGTGCCGTCCGGCGTGACCGAAGTCGAGCGCCGCGCCGTGCGCCAGGCCGCCGCCAAAGCCGGTGCGCGGCAGGTCACAGTCATTGAGGAGCCGATGGCCGCCGCCATCGGCGCGGGGCTGCCCACCACCGACGCCGTCGGCAGCATGATCGTGGACATCGGCGGCGGCACGGCCGAGGTCGCCGTCATCAGCCTGTCGGGCATCGTGGCCAGCCGCAGCGTGCGCTGCGCCGGTGACGCGCTGGACCAGAGCATCATCGCCTTCATCAAGCGCAAATACAACCTGCTTGTGGGCGAGCGCACGGCCGAGCAGATCAAGATCGAGATCGGCTCCGCCTGCCCGCAGGACCCCGAGACCAGCATGGAGATCAAGGGCCGCAACCTCGTGGACGGCCTGCCCAAAGATATCCTGATCCGCTCGGAGGAAGTGCGCGAAGCGATGGGCGAAAGCCTGCTGCGCATCGTGGACGCCATCAAGGACACGCTGGAGCGCACGCCGCCGGAACTTTCCAGCGACATCATCGACCGCGGGATCATGCTCTCGGGCGGCGGGGCGCTGCTGCGCGGGCTGGATACGCTGATCCAGAACGAGACCGGCATCACCGTGCATGTGGCCGAAAGCCCGCTGGACTGCGTGGTGCTGGGCGCGGGCGCCGTGCTGGACGACCCGGAACTGGCGGGCCGCCGGAAAGAAGAACTCAGCTATCTCTAAACGATCCGTCGCCACAGGGCGGCAGCCAAATGGCTGCCGCCCTGTTTTTGTGCCCGGTGGGCGGTTTCGGGGCAAAGAAAAAGCAGGAGGCCGTTTGCGGTCTCCTGCGCTGCCGCCGGTGCAGGCGGCGGATATTTCATCAGCCTTCAAATTTCTTGTGTCTGTAGAATGCTTCTATTGCCTGGGCGAAAAACTCGGAAGCGCCCTTTCCATATCGCTCATCCATCATCGTTTTTACTTTTTCATCGCGGTAGTATTGCGCATGTGCCAGCATCACCCCTTCTTCATTCTTTACCTGTGTAAACTGCTTCATGACAAAGCCAAATTCTCCGACCACTTCTTTCACTTCAAAGCTGTCTGCATCGCATCCCCTCTTGGCGGCCAGTTTTTGCAAAACCGCTTCCATCCGTTTATTATAGCTTTCTGCAACTTCTGCGCTGAGAGGATGATTGACGACAGACAGCAAGTTTTCTTTCCCGCCGTACCATTCAACGACCTTAGCGTAGTTTTTCTGCATCTTCTCCGAGGAAACCACTTCCATATAATGCTTTTTCCATTCTGCAACGCTCCCGAATTCTTTTACCGCAAGCGTTCTTATGTTTTCGGGCATATGGTCAAACATCGTTTGAAACAGTTCTTCCATTTCTGTTTTGCTGAAAACTGCAAAATCCATTTTGTTTTCTCCTTTCAAAATGTCGTCAATGCTGGAAATCAGACGTTCCATACGTTCCTTCTTGGCAACCAGCATTTTTCGCTGCATTTGCAAGATCTGATTTTTTGCAAGAGCCGGGTCGCTCATAACCGCTTTGATTTCTTTCAGGGGAATATCGAATTCACGGAAAAACAAGATCTGCTGTAATGTTTCCAGTGCTTTATCGTCATAAAGCCGGTATCCCGCTTCACTTTTCTCCGTCGGCTTCAACAGCCCGATCTCGTCATAATAGTGGAGCGTGCGCACGCTGATACCTGTTACATCCGATATTTCCTTTACTGTCCTCATCGCGGTCTACCTCCTGCTCTTGCTGTATCCACTTTACTCTATGACGCTCCGTGAGGGTCAATAGGCAATTTTAAATTTTTTCTTTGAATATACCATTTTTTTGCCCGCTTTGGAATAAGCCGCGCAGGCGTATTCCCCGCCGGGCATCAAACCGCCTGCCATGCAGGGAATTTCCACGCGGCAGACGCAGTCCCCCGGCAGGCGGGCGTCCCGATCAGCCGCCGCCATGCCCCGGCCCGGAAGCGGCACACTTTTCTCTTGCCGCCTACGGGCAAATGCAGTATAATAACAATGTATTTTTGTAAGTTTCTGCCGCTTTTGCGGCTTTGCGAAAGGAAGGCATGCTGTATGTCCGCATTTATTCCCCTTTCCGTTCCCAACTTCGGCGCGCGGGAGGCGGAACTGGCCGGGGAGGCCATCACCTCCGGCTGGGTGTCCACCAGCGGCGGCAAGGTGACCGAGTTTGAACAGGCGCTGGCCCGCTACGTAGGCATGGAGCGCGCCGTAGCCTGCAACGCCGGGTCCAGCGCGCTGCACCTGGCCGCCATGGCCGCCGGCATCACGCGCGGGGACGAGGTGATCGTACCGGCGCTGACCTTTATTGCCGCCGTCAGCCCGCTGACGCGCTATGTGGGGGCGGAGCCGGTGTTCATCGGCTGCGACGACCGGCTGTGCATCGACCCCGACGCGGTGGAGGATTTCTGCCGCACCCGCTGCGAACTGCGCGGCGGCAAGCTGTACAACAAAGCGACCGGCGCGCACGTCAAAGCGCTGGAAGTTGTGCATGTGTTCGGCAACATGGCCGACATGCCCCGCCTGGTGGAACTGGCGCAGCGCTACGGCCTGGTTTTGATCGAGGACGCGACCGAGGCCCTGGGCACCCGCTATACCGCCGGGCCGTTTGCCGGCAAGTTCGCCGGTACCATCGGCGATATTGGCTGCTACAGCTTTAACGGCAACAAGATCATCACCACCGGCGCGGGCGGGGCCGTCGTCTCCAACCATGCTGACTGGCTGGAACACGCCAAGCATCTTTCGACCCAGGCCAAGACTGACCTTTTGCAGTTCAAGCACGACGAAGTGGGCTACAACTACCGCATGACCAACGTGCAGGCCTGCCTGGGCCTGGCGCAGCTGGAGCGGCTGGAAGGCTTCATCGCCCACAAAAAGGAGCTGTACGACCACTACGTCGCCCGGCTGGACGGCGTGCAGGGGCTGCGCATGCTGCCGTTTGTGACCGACGGCGTGCGCCCCAACCGCTGGTTCTTCAGCCTGTACCTCAAAGACACCGCCCTGGACCGCGACGACGTCATCGCCCGTTTGCAGGCGCAGGACATCCAGACGCGGCCGGTGTGGGCGCTGATCCCCGAGCAGGCCGACTACCCGCGCAACGAAGCCTACGCCCTGGCGAAAGCCGAGGACTACCGCCGGTACATCGTCAACCTGCCCTGCTCGACCAATTTGACGCTTGACGACTGCGAGCGCGTGTGCCAGGCCGTGCTGGCGCTGTAAAACCAACGACCGAAAGGGGGCCCCTGCCTTTGATCCGGGTAGAGGAACTGTTTTTGGCGCCCGACGCCACCGTGCTGGAGGCGCTGCGCAAGCTGGACGAAACCGGCCAGCGCATCCTGTTTATTGCGCCGGAAGGGCGGCTGCAAGCCGCGCTGACCGACGGCGATATCCGCAAATTCTTTTTGCGCGGCGGCACGCCGGACCAGACCGTCGACCGGGCGGCCAACTACCACCCGCTGAGCCTGCCCATTGCCGAGCGCGGCCGCGCGCGGGAAGTGCTGCAGGCCCACCGCATCGACGCGCTGCCGATTTTGGACAAGCGCGGCGTCATCACCGACATTGTGTTTGCTTACAAGCTGGACGTCGACAACCGCAAACGCGTCGATATCCCCGTCGTGATGATGGCCGGCGGCCTGGGCACGCGGCTGTACCCCTACACCAAAATTCTGCCCAAACCGCTGATCCCTGTGGGCGAGCAGCCCATTGCGGAACTCATCATCGACCGGTTCCGCGATTTCGGCTGCCATGATTTCACGATAATCGTCAACTACAAGCGCGGCATGATTAAGTCCTATTTCACCGACCTGGAAAAAGACTACACCGTGCATTTTGCCGACGAGGACGTGTTCATGGGCACCGGCGGCGGGCTGTGCCTGCTCAAGGGCAAAATGCAGTCGCCGTTTTTCTTTACCAACTGCGACACGCTGCTGGACGTGGATTTCGGCGATATTTACGAGTACCACAAAAAGCACGGCAACCTGGTCACGATGATCTGCGCGTTCAAGCACTACACGGTGCCCTACGGCGTGGTGGAACTGGGCCAGGACGGCGGCATTGCCGCCATGCGCGAAAAGCCGGAACTGGACTTTTTGACCAACACCGGCGTCTACGTGGTGGAACCCCGCGTGGTGGAGGAGATGCGCGACGGCGAGGTCATCGGCTTCCCCGATGTGATTGAGCGCTACCGCGCCGCCGGCGAGAAAGTCGGCGTCTACCCCATCGGCGAGAACAGCTGGATGGACATGGGCCAGCTGGAAGAACTGGAAAAAATGCGCCGCAAGCTGGAAGCCCAGTCTTAACGCACCGAAAGGAGCCCGTTATGCCCGTAACGATCATTGCCGAGGCCGGGGTCAACCACAACGGCGACCTGGAAATGGCCAAGCAGATGGCCCGCGTTGCCAAAGAATGCGGAGCCGACATCGTCAAGTACCAGACCGCGGTGCCGGAACTGGTCGTGAGCAAATTTGCCGAGAAAGCCGCCTACCAGAAACAGACCACCGACGCCGCCGAGAGCCAGCTGGAGATGATCCGCAAGCTGCATTTCTCCTTCGACGCGCACCGGGAACTGAAAGCATACTGCGATTCCATCGGCATCCAGTACCTCTCGGCGCCGTTCGATATCCCCAGCGTGCGGTTTTTGGGCACGCTGGGCCTGCCGCTGCTCAAGATCCCTTCGGGCGAGATCACCAACCTGCCCTATCTGGAGGAAGTCGCCAAATTGCGCACGCCGGTGCTGCTTTCGACCGGCATGAGCACGCTGGGCGAGATCACCGACGCGCTGGGTATTCTGGACGACGGCGGCTGCCCCGAAGCGACGGTGCTGCACTGCAACACCCAGTACCCCACGCCCTATGCGGACGCCAACCTGACCGCCATGCTGGAACTGTTTGACCAGTTCGGCCTGCCGGTGGGGCTCTCGGACCACACCCCCGGGTGGGAGTGCGACGTCGCCGCCGCCGTGCTGGGCGCGGCGGTCATTGAAAAGCACTTTACGCTGGACAAAACCCTGCCCGGCCCCGACCAGCAGGCCAGCCTGGACCCCGCCGAGTTCAAGGCGATGGTGGACGCCGTGCGCCACGTGGAAGCCGCTTTGGGCGACGGCCACAAGCACCTGACCGCCAGCGAAGCCCCCAACAAGGCCGTGGCCCGCAAAAGCATCGTGGCGGCGCGCGCCATCGCCAAGGGCGAAACCTTCACCGCCGACAACCTGACGACCAAACGCCCCGGCGACGGCATCAGCCCCATGCGCTGGTACGAGGTGCTTGGCAAAACCGCCCCGCGCGATTTTGCCGAGGACGAGAAGATCGAACTGTGAACCCAGGAAAGGACGCCGCCATGCGCACAATCTGCGCTGTGACCGCCACGCGGGCGGAATATGGCCTGCTGCGCCCGGTGCTGCAAAAGCTGGCCGCCAGCGATACGCTGGCCTTACAGCTGGTGGCGACCGGGGCGCATCTGTGTGCGCGGCTGGGGGCCACCGTGGCCGAGATCGAGGCCGACGGGCTGCCCGTTGCGGCGCGGCTGCCTATTTTTACGGACGACGCCGGCGAGCCGGTGGCGCGCACCATCGCCCGCACGCTGACGGTGTTTGACGAATATTTTGCCGCCCACCGCCCCGACGTGGTGCTGCTGCTGGGCGACCGGTTTGAAATTTTTGCCGTGGCGGCGGCCGCCGCGGCGCGGCATATCCCCATCGCCCACATTTCGGGCGGGGACGTGACGCTGGGCGCGGCCGACGAGTATTGCCGCCACTGCATCACCAAGATGGCGGCGCTGCACTTCCCCTCCTGCGCCGACAGCGCCGCCCGCCTGGTGCGCATGGGCGAGGAACCGGGCCGCGTCTTTTGCGTGGGCGGCCTGGGGGACGAAAACATCCGCACGCTGCCCAAAATGACGCGGCAGGAACTGTGCGATTCGACCGGGTTTGCCCTGGCGCAGCCCTTTGCGCTGGTGACCTACCACCCCGAGACGAGCGCCGGCGCGCCGGACCCGGCCGTGCAGGCCGCCGCCCTGTGCGCCGCCATGGCGGCGGTGCCGGGGGTGTTCTGGCTCATCACCGGCTCCAACGCCGACGCGGGCGGGCAGGCCTGCACCCGCGCCATGCAAGATTTTGCCGCCGCCCACCCGGGCCGCGCCGGGTTTGTGCAGAGTTTGGGGCTGCGCCGCTATCTTTCGGCCATGCAGTACGCCGCCGCCGTCGTGGGCAATTCCAGTTCCGGCGTCGTCGAAACGCCGACCTTCGGCGTGCCGGCCGTCAACATCGGGCAGCGGCAGGCCGGGCGCATCCTGTGCGAAAACGTGCTCTGCTGCCCGGCCGAAGCCCCCGCCATTGAAAACGCCCTGCGCACCGCGCTGACGCCGGCTTTTGCCGCGCGCGCCAAAACGGCGCGCAGCCCCTACAACGGCGGCGGCACCAGCGGCAAGATCGTGCAGGTGCTGGGGCAGTTTGATTTTGCCCCCGTCAAGCGCTTTTACGACGGCCCCGTGCCGGAATTTGACCCGATGCAGGAACTGGAAAAACCGTAAGGAAGTGTTTTGCATGAACCTTTTGATCGTGGGCCTGGGCAGCATGGGCAAGCGCCGCGCGCGGCTGGCCAAAGGCATCGACGCCGGCATCCGCATTGCCGGTGTGGACACCAGCGACGCCCGCCGGGACGAGACTTGTGCCCTGGGCCTGGCGGACGCCGCCTACCCCGATATCCCCGCCGCGGTGGCAGGCTTTGCCCCCGACGCCGCGCTGGTATGCACGGCGCCGCTCTCGCACGCGGCGGTCATCGGCCAGCTGCTGGACGCCGGGCTGCCGGTGTTTACCGAGCTGAACCTCGTCGACGACGGCTACGACGAAAACACTGCCAAGGCCGCCGCCAAAGGGCTGCCGCTGTTCCTCTCCTCCACCATGCTGTACCGGCGCGAGACGCAGTACATCAAGGCGCAGGTGCAGCAGTTCGGCAAGCCGGTGCATTACATCTACCACATCGGGCAGTACCTGCCCGACTGGCACCCGTGGGAGAACTACAAAAATTTCTTCGTCGGCAACGCGCGTACCGGCGGCGTGCGGGAGATTTTGGGCATCGACCTGCCCTGGCTGCTGGACGCCTTTGGCTCGGTGGAACGTCTGACCGTGCAGATGGACAGCATCAGCGATTTGGGCCTGCCCTACCCCGACTGCGCCACGCTGCTGCTGCGCCATGCTTCCGGCGTGCAGGGTGTGCTGGCCGCCGACGTCGTCAGCCCCAAAGCCGTGCGCAATTTTGAGTGCTTTGGCGATGGCCTGCACCTGTTCTGGGAGGGCAACCCCAAGGCGCTGTACCGCTTTGAAAATGGCGAAAAACAGTTTGTGGACACCTACGGCGACTTCACTCACGACCCGCGCTACAGCGACAACATCGTGGAAAACGCCTACGTCGACGAACTGGCGAACTTTTTTGCCGTGCTGCAGGGCCGGGAGACCCCGCGCTGGAGCTTTGAACAAGACCGCACCGCCATCGCCCTTATGGACCAGGTGCAGGCGGCGGGCGAAGCGTGAGCGCGCCGACGTTTGTTTTTTAGAAAAGGAGTACCCCCATGCCCGACCTCCCTTTGGAGATGGCCGCCTGGCCGCGGCGGGAAGTCTACGACTTTTTCTCCCGCATCGACGACCCGTTTTACATGGTCACCTTCCAAACCGATGTGACCGCCGTACGCGAGTATACAAAACGTAATATTCTATCGTTTTATTACACAATGGTATACCTTTGCACCACCGCCTGCAACGCGGTGCCGGCGTTCCGACAGGTGATTCGCGGCGGGCAGGTGTGGGAGTTGGAAGCTCGCAGCCCCAGCTTTACCGACCTGCACCCCGGCAGCGAGGTGTTCCACATCGTCACGATGCCCTGCGCCGGCACGCTGGCAGAATTTTGCCATGCGGCTGCCGAAAAGAGCGCCACGCAGACGGCGTTCCTGGACCAGCAGGGCGAGAGCGACGCGCTGATCTATTTTTCCTGCCTGCCGTGGGTGGAGCTGACCGCCCTGACCAACGAGCGCGACCGCAACCCCGACGACAGCGTGCCGCGCATCGCCTGGGGGCGCTATACCGCGCAGGACGGCCGCCTGAAACTGGGGCTCTCGCTGGAAGTGAACCACCGGCTCATCGACGGGGTGCACATCGGGCAGTTTGCCCAGGCGCTGGAGCGCCGCATCGCCGCGCTGGGGGCCGAGACGGTCTGACCCGTTTGGGTCGCGCCGCCATTTTTTTACCGAAAGGACGTGGTCGTATGCCCACCCTGACCGCCCTGTTCGTGGGGCTGGGGTCCATCGGCACCCGGCACCTGAACAATCTGCACGCGCTGTGCCGGCAGCGCGGGGTCACGCTGCGTGCCGACGCGCTGCGCAGCGATTTGGCGCGCCCGCTGCGCCCCGGCGTGGCCGAGCAACTGCACGCACAGTTTGCCAGCCTGGACGACCCCGCCGCGCTGGCGCGGTACGACCTGGCGTTTATCACCAACCCCACCAGTTTGCACGCCGAAGCGCTGGCCAGCCTGCGCGGGCGGGCCGGGGCGCTGTTTATTGAAAAACCGATCTTTGCGGCGGAGCAGACGGGCACCGACCTTTCTGCCCTGCTGCCCCCCGGGCAGAAAGCCTATGTGGCCGCGCCGATGCGCTGGTGCGGCACGATGCTGGCGCTGAAAGAACGGCTGGCCGCCGGGGTGGACGGCAGGCCCTACTGCGCGCGAGTGCTCTGCTCGAGCTACCTGCCCGACTGGCGGCCGGGCGCCGATTACCGCACGGTGTACAGCGCCCGCAAGGCACTGGGCGGCGGCGTGACCATCGACCTGATCCACGAGTGGGACTACCTCGTCGATCTGTTCGGCGCGCCGCAAGCGCTGTACAACCTCAAGGGCCAGTACTCGGAGTTGGAAGTGGATTCCGACGACGTATCGCTGTACATCGCCCGCTGGCCCCACATGCTGGGCGAGGTACATCTGGACTACTTCGGCCGCGGGTACCGCCGCAGCATCGAGCTGTTCACGCCCGCCGGCAGCCTGGTGGCCGACTTTGGCGCCGGCACGCTGACGCTGCCCGACGGCACCGTGCAGCACTGCGAGGAGGACGTCAACGCGCGCTACCTGCGCGAGATGGCCTACTTTTTGGACTATGCGCAAAGCGCCGAAACGCAAAGCTGCAACCCGCCGGAACTGGCCTTGCAGGTATTGAAACTGACTTTGGGGGAATTTTGAGATGCAACGTCTGCTCATCACCATCTGCGGCCGCGCCGGCAGCAAAGGCTTTAAGAACAAAAACCTGAAAACCTTCTGCGGGCAGCCGCTGGTCTACTATTCGTTAAGCGCGGCGGAACTGTTTTGCAAGGCCCACTCCGAGCTGCACATCGACCTGGCGCTGAACACCGACAGCCCCGAACTGGCCGAGCTGGTGGCCGCGCGCTACCCGGAGGTCATCTACCTGCCGCGCGGGGCCGAGCTGGGCGGCGACAAAGTGCCCAAGATGGCCGTCTACCAGGACAGCCTGCGCCGCATGGAACAGCGCACCGGCCAGCCCTACGACTGGTACATGGACCTGGACATTACCAGCCCGCTGCGCACGGCGGCGGATATTGAGAACGCGTTTGCGCACAAACAGGCACGCGACGACCTGGACCTTGTGTTCAGCGTCTGCGAGGCGCGCCGCAACCCCTGGTTCAACATGGTCAAGCAGGTCGGCGACCATGTCGAGCAGGTCAACCAGAGCCGCTTTACCGGCCGCCAGCAGGCCCCCGTCGTCTACGACGTCAACGCGTCGATCTATGTATTCAAGCGGGATTTTCTGGCCGAAAACCCTGACGGCATGCTGTGGCGCGGCAAGATCGGCGTCTCGGTGATGATGGACACCGGCATCATCGACATCGACTCGGAGCATGACTACCGCCTGATGGAAGCCATCGCCGACCACCTGTACAAAACCTACCCGGCCTACGCCGAGGTGCAGCGCAACATCCGCGCCGGAGGGGGCGTATGACCCAGGCCGCACATCCCCTGCCCGGCCGCGGGGGTGACGCCGGCGCCGACCGCGCGCTGGACCTGGTCGTGGGCGCCGGGCAGACGCTGCTGGAAAACGGCGGCGAGGTGTTCCGTGCCCAGCAGACGATGGAGATCATGGCGCAGAGTTTGCAGGTGCGGGACTTTAACGTCTATGTACTGACGAACGGCATATTTGCTTCGGCCCGCAGCGCCGACGGCGCGCCGTTGAGCCGGGTGCGCCACGTGCCGCTGGTCTCCATCCACCTGGGCCGCGTCGAAGCCGTCAACGAGCTTTCGCGCGAGGTCGCGGCCGGGCAGCTGGACGCCGCGGCCGCCTGGCAGCGCCTGGAGGAAGCCCGCGCGCTGGACCCCACCACTGTGCGGGCCGAGCGCATCGCCTGCGTGGCGGGCTGCGCCTGCTTTTCTTTTCTGTTTGGCGGCACGCTGCCCGAGGTGCTGACGGCCGCGGTGGCCGGGCTGCTGGAATCGCTGTTGTGCCAGCAGTTTGGCCGCTGGCGCATCAACCGCATCTTTACCAACATTGTGGCTGCGTGGCTGAGCACGCTGCTGGCGCTGGGCGTGCGGACGCTGCTGCCGGCGCTGAACGTGGACACCGCCACCATCGGCGCGCTGATGGTGCTGACCCCCGGCGTTGCGCTGACGATGGGCATCCGCGATATTTTGAACGCCGATTATCTTTCGGGGGCGATCCGCCTGCTGGACGCCGTGCTGGTGGCCGGCAGCCTGGCCTGCGGCGTGGCGCTGGCCTGGCTGACCGCCCGCTATGCAGGAGGGCTGGTATGGTAGAACTTACCGCGGGCCGTTATGTGGCCCAGTTTGCGGTGGCCATGCTGGCCACCATCAGTTTCAGCGTCACGTTCCGCGTGCCGCTGCGCCATTACCTGGCCTGCGGGCTGACCGGCGCGGTGGGCTGGCTGGCGTATATCCTGTGTGCCGAGTGTCTGGCGCTCAGCGCGCCGGTGGCCACGCTGATTGCCGCGCTGCCGCTGACCGCCTGCGCGCGGCTGTTTGCCATCCAGCGCAAAGCGCCCATCACGCTGTTTTTGCTGTGCGGCATCTTTCCGCTGGTGCCGGGCGCCGGCATCTACTACACGGCGTACTACTTTTTGCGCAACGACCGCACGCTGTTTGTCAACCGCGGCGTCGAAACGCTCAAGACTGCGGTGGCGCTGGCGCTGGGCATTGCGCTGGTGTGCAGCGTCCCGCTCAAACGGCAAAAACCGCATCCCTGAACCGGCACACGGCGGCAAGGTCTCCCCTGCCGCCGTGTGGGCGTTTTATTCCGTCGGGTATTCAATGGGTTCTTCGGCCGCCGCCTGCGTCTGCTCGGCCGGCGCGTCCCCGTCCGGCTGCGCCGTCTTTTCCGGGGTTTGCGACGCCGCGGCGTCCGCCCCGGCTTTGGCCGCCGTGACAAGGCCCGTCACCTCGCCCGAAGGTTTCTGCAACAGGTACGCGCCGATGGCCTTGGCCTTATACACCAGCAGTACGCAGTAGGTGTCCTGGTCGCCGGTGGAAAGCTGCGGGCACAGCAGCGTCCATTTTTCCACCGTTTTGCCCTTGTAGCCGGAGAGGTCGAGGTCGCTTTCCTGGATGACCTGGTTGAAGGCCGCAAAGCTGTCGTCCCACTTTTTTGGGATTTTGACTTTGTCGACCGCCGCGGTGGCAAGGTCGGTCTCAAACCCGTAGCCGGTAAAATAGGTGCCGATATCCTGCGTTGTCTCGATGCCGGGGTCAGCGGCCGCGCCGGCCGTGACGGTCTCGCCGCTGAAATGCACGGCCGCCGTCACCGCGCCGCACAGGCAGACCGCGCACAGGGCAAGCGCGCCCGCCTGCCGCAGGCCGGGTTTTGTGAGCGTACAGTAAAACATAAGCGCAGCCCCTTTCTGCTTAACGCCGCTTTGGGCGCCGTTGGGATCGTTTCATCCCAACGGTATGCAGGGGCTGCGCCGGGTATGCTTATTTGTAGCGGGGCCGCGGGGTGTACCACTGGAAAATCACGGCGTCGTTCTGGCGTTCCAGGCGGGCGGTGTCGTGGTGGGGCAATGCGGTCCACACCACCGTCATGGCGCCGGCCGCCGCGCACAGCCGTATGTCGGCGTTGCGCGGGCGCGCGCACCAGGCGATGAAATCCGGCCGGGCAGCCCAGTTGCCGCAGCAGTGCGAGAGCAGCCATGCCGGGACCGGGTGCAGCCCCTCTTTGCGCCAGGCGGCGTAGCTGTCCACCAGCTGGCCGCGCAGCACGCCGGGCGCCATGCGGCGGAGGATCTGCACGACACGGGGGTCAAAACTCTCGATGCAATAGGGGCCGGGGTAGGTCTTGAGCTGGGCCAGCGTCACGCTGCACAACTCGGCCAGGTAGGCGTTGCTGAATTCCCGCCGGCTTTTGATCTCGACGATCAGCGGCGTGGCGGGGTCGGCCTGTGCCACGGTGCGCAACACCTCGGCAAACAGGGGCGGGTGCTGCCCGCTGCCGGCCAGGTGCAGCGCTTTCATCTGCGCCCACGGCGTCTTGCAGACCAGGCCGTGTCCTTCGGTCATGCGGTCCAGCGTATCGTCATGGAACACGACCAGGCGGCGGTCCCGGGTAAACTGGACGTCCAGTTCAATGCCGTAACCGCACCGCGCGGCGTCCGCCAGGGCCGGCAGGCTGTTTTCCGGCGGGCACTGGTCGGCGCCAAACAGCCCGCGGTGGGCGTAATTGCGGCCGTAAAACGGTTTGCGCAGCGCGGTGCGCCGCGGCCCCGGCCATACTGCCCAGGCGCCGGCCCCCGCCAGCACCGCCAGCAGGGCGGCAGTTTGCCAACGTTTCATCGCATTCACCTCGCCCCCATTGTACCGCGCCGCCCCGCAAAATGCAACGGCCACGCCCGGACGCGCAAAATTTTATAGTTTTTTAGGAAAGTTTTCACAATTTCGCCATGCGGGCCGGGTATTGTGGTACAATAGAACGTGTATAGAAAGAGAGGGCGGCTGTATGGCCAATATTTTGATCGTAGACGACGAACCGCGCATCCGCGACTTGATCCGCGAACATTTACAGCACGCCGGGTTCACCTGCAGCGAAGCCGGCGACGGCGCCGCCGCGCTGAGCGCCTTGAGCCAGGGCGGCATTGACCTGGTGATTCTGGATATCATGATGCCGTTTATGGACGGCATGACCTGCCTGCGGGAGATGCGCACCCGCCGCATCCTGACGCCGGTCATTATGCTGACGGCCCGCAGCGAGGAGTACGACAAGCTGGCCGGGCTGGAAGGCGGCGCCGACGACTATGTCGTCAAGCCGTTCTCCCCGCGGGAACTGGTGGCGCGCGTCAAAGCCGTTTTGGCGCGCACGATGCCCAAACCTGCCGAGGGGGCCGGGCACTACACCTTTGGCGATTTGAGCATTGACACCGCCAGCCATACCGTCAAGGTGGCCGGCAAGGAAGCATCGCTGACACCCAAAGAATTTGACCTGCTGGTATTTTTGGTCAACAACAAAGGCATTGCCCTGAGCCGCGAAAAGATTTTGCAGCAGGTTTGGAACTATGATTATTATGGCGAGGACCGCACCGTGGACACCCATATCAAGATGCTGCGCGGCCACCTGGGCGCCTGCCGCAGCTACATTGTGACGGTGTGGGGCATCGGCTACAAGTTCGACCCCGACGCCCTGTAAAGGAGGGGTCCGCCCTTGAAACCTGCCGTCGCGGCCAAACCGCGCCGCTTTGTGTTGAGCATCCGCGCCCAGCTGATGCTGTTCATCGGCGCGATGACGCTGCTTTCGTTAGCGCTGGTGTGGGGGGTTATCACCTACGCGCTGGTGCCGCAGTACAACCGCAAAATCCAGGCAAACCTCAACAGCAAGGCCGCCGCCATCACCGCCATGATCGACCAGAGCAGCCAGCCCATTGCCAGCCGCAATTTCGGGGTGCTGGCGCTTAACAACGAGTTCTGGCAGAGCGTCGGCGACGCCTTTTTGAACAAACAGATCAACGTCGACGGCTGCTGTGTCGATTTCAGCGACGCGACGCTGCGCTGCCTGAAAGCCTACGAGAGCATGTACCCCTGCCTGCTGCACGAGAGCACCGGCGCGTTTGGCGGCGAGTTCGGCTACAATGTGGACACTGCGCTGGTGATCCAGATGCGGCAGAAACTGTTTGAGGAGGGCCAGCTGTACCAGATCGTGCGCGCCGGGTCCAGCCAGCAGATGCTGGTGGGGCGGCTTTCGGCCGACGGGCGGTATGGGGTCATTGTCTCGACGAGTTTGGCGCAGATTTCCACCGCCGCCGAGGTCATGCGCTCCATCCTGATGCCGCTGGCGCTGGTGCTGCTGGTATTGGACCTGATTTTTGCGATGCTGTTCAGCCGCTGGTTCACACGGCCCATTGAGCGGCTTTCGGCCGGGGCAAGGCAGATTGCTTCCGGCAACTACGACGTGCAGATTGCGCTCAAGCACCGCGACGAGATCGGCCAACTGGCCGACGACTTCAACCACATGGCCGCCGAGGTCAAGCGCAGCGCCCAGCTGGAAAAAGACATCCTGGCCAACGTCAGCCATGACCTGCGCACGCCGCTGACGCTGATTAAGGGCTATGCCGAGACGGTGCGCGACATTACCGGCGACGACGAGCCCCACCGCACCGAGCAGTGCAACATCATCGTCGATGAGACCGACCGGCTTTCGGCGCTGGTCAACAGCGTGATGGAGTTGAGCAAGGTGCAAAACGGCGCCGAAAAGCCCAACCTCATCGACTTTGACATGAGCGAACTGTGCTTTGAGGTCGCCGGGCGCTATGACGCGCTGTGCGACCAGAACCGCTGGACGCTGCGCCTGGAAGCCGACTGCAAAGCGCCGGTACACGCCGACCCCGCCATGATGGAGCGCGTGCTGCACAACCTGTTGGGCAACGCGTTCCACCACATCGGCGCAGACGGCGTGGTGGTGCTGCGCGTAAAGCCGCAGGATGGCGGCTGCCGCGTCGAGGTCGAGGACCACGGCGCGGGCATCCCGCCCGAGGATTTGCCCTATATCTTTGACCGCTATTACCGCGCCCGCCGGGATGCCGGCCGCACCGGCACCGGGTTGGGGCTTTCCATCACCAAAGCGATCCTGCAGCAGCACGGCTTTGCCTTTGGCGTTGACAGCGCTGTGGGCCAGGGCTCTACGTTCTGGTTCACGATGCGCGATACCCGTCCCCCCGCCTGACCCTGACACAATGGAGGTACCCTATGGATGAATTGAACCGCGCCATGAACGAGCAACTGAAGAAAACGGTGGCCGACCTGGCCGCCCACGACGACGAGACCGGCGACGGCAAACTGGACGCCGCCGACCTGAAAGCCCAGCTGAACCGCATTGAAGCCCAGTTACAGTTGCAGGACGGGCAAAACCGCAACATCATGCGCAACCAGCGCCTGCGCATGCTGTTGAGCGTGATTATCACCATCGTGCTGCTGGTGGCGCTGGGCGTGTTCTGGTACCATACCAACCTTGCGTATGAGCAGGTCATGGAATCGACCGCGCAGGTCAACGAGCTGGCCGAAACGCTGCAGCGCAGCCTGGATACCGTCGACCCGGAAGCGCTGGATTCCATGATGCAGGACCTGCCCGAGATCACTGAGCAGCTCAAGCGCATCGACATCGACGCGCTGAACCGCGTACTGGACGGCCTGCCGGTGGTGATGGACAGCATCAACAGCCTGCAAAGCCAGATGCAGGGGATCGCCGACACGCTGGGCAGCCTGAATTTGGCCTCTTTGCTGGGGCTGTAAACACACAAACAACGCGGGGCGCAAGGACCTGAAAAGTCCCTGCGCCCCGCGCTGCATGGCGGCTTGCGGCCGGCGGCTCAGCGCTGGCGGTAGCTCTGGCAGTAGTGCGGGTTGTCGACGCCCTGGCAGCCGTTGTCGCAGTGTTCGGTGATCTTGATCTGCTCCAGGTTGCACTTGCAGCCGCTCTCGTTGTAGGCGCAGGTGCAGACATCGCAAATGACATTGTTGTCCATGTTGCTCACCTCCTTGGCTGTAGTATGGCCGGGGCGGCGCGTTTTATACCGCGCCTTGCCAAAACGCGCCCGGCTGTGCTATACTGGGCGCAGAAACGTTTGTACAAAGAGAGGGACCCCCTATGGCATCGTTGACGCCGGCCAGCATTATGGTGCTGGTCATCGTGTTTGTACTGCTGGCGCTGGCCATTCTGTTCATCTGCCAGCACGGCGGCTGGCAGGGCGGCTGCACCGGCAACTGCGCAGCCTGCCACAGCAAATGCGCCAGCCCCAAACAGCCGGAAAAACAAGACGACGAAGAAAAAACCGCCTGAAACCAAAAAGCGCCCCGCGCGGGAACCGTAACGTTCCCGCGCGGGGCCATTTTCTTGTATGGGGGCGCTGCGTTTACAGCGCGCAGGGGGTAAAGCCGTCCTTGCCCAGCACCTGCACCTTGGTGTAGCCCAGAGCCTTGAGCTTGGCGGCGGCTTCCTCAAACCCGAAGGTCAGCGCCTCGCGCTTGTGGGCGTCGGCCGTGATGACGACATTGCCGGACAGCGCCAGCCAGTCTTTGAGGATCGCGTCCGAGGGGAAGAAATCCTGCCGGAAGCCGCGAAACACCGCCGAGGTGTTGACCTCCAGCACGCAGCGGTTGCGCGCAGCGGCCATCAACGCGGCTTCGGCCGCAGCGTGGTAGCGCGGGTCCTGCTCGTCAAAGAACTTGCCGCTGCCGTTGATCTTTTTGATGAGGTCGAAATGCCCCAGGATGGTGGGCTTTTTCTCGGCCACTTTGGCCACGTTGGCAAAGTACGCTTCGACCACGGCCAGGCCGTCGCCGTCAAAATCATCGGCGATGCAGGCGGCCAGGTCGCTCTCGCGCCAGTCGATCTCATAGATTTTGCCGGTTTTGGGGCCCTGCACATAGTGCGTGCTGCCGATCCAGTAGTCATAGTCCGCCGGGTCGTCGGTGCTCTCCAGGTCCCATTCCAGCCCGCAGAGGATGTCCAGCTTGCCGGCGTAGCGCTCTTTCAGTTTGGCGATCTGCGCCTTGTACAGCGCCGTGCGGCTCTGCGTCATGCAGTATTCCAGGTCGCAGGGGGTGTAGCTGTGGCCGGTAAAGCCCAGCGTCTGCAGCCCGGCGCGCCAGGCCGTGACGGCCAGTTCCTCCGGGGTGTTTTTGCCGTCGCACAGTTTGGTGTGCACATGCACCGAACTTTTGAGGTATTCGCCCGCCATATCATTGCATCCTTTCCTGTTTTACTTTATGGTCGATGACATGCCGTTTTTCGAGTTCTTTGGTGATATCCTCGACACGGATGCCCAGTTCGATCATCAGCACCATCACATGGTAGGCCAAGTCGCTGATCTCGTAGATGGTCTCCTCTTTATCGCGCTTGGCCCCGGCAATGATGACCTCGGTGGATTCCTCGCCGACTTTTTTGAGGATTTTCTCGAGCCCTTTGTCGAACAGGTAGCTCGTGTAGCTGCCCTCCTGCGGGTCGGTCTTGCGGCCCTCGATCAGTTCGTACAGCCCCTGCCAGGTGAACTGCTTGAGCTCGTCCGAGACGTAGACGGGTTCAAAGAAACAGCTCTCGGCGCCGGTGTGGCAGGCCGGGCCGGACTTGACGACGTCGATGACGAGGGCATCTTTGTCGCAGTCGGCCGTGATGGAGACGACGCGCTGCACGTTGCCCGACGTTTCGCCCTTGCGCCAGATCTGCTGGCGGCTGCGCGACCAAAAGACCGTGCGCCCTTCGGCAATGGTCAGGGCCAGCGTCTCGGCGTTCATGTAGGCCAGCGTTAACACCTGCTTGGTGTAGTGATCCTGCACGATGGCGGGAATCAGCCCGTGGGCGTCAAAGCGCAGCGATTTTTCGGTTGGGGTATATTCCATGGCAAGGGACCTCCTGCTGAAGGGTCACAGACGGCGCGGCGCCGCCGCTCCGCCCGGGAAAAGATAGTTATAGTGTACCTGTTTTTGCGGCGTTTGGCAAGGGGCCCGGCCGCATTTTTGCCGCGATTTTGCCGCGTTGGCAAGGGGTCACAGCCGCATTTCGACGCCGTTTTGGCGCAGGTAGCGCTTGAGGTCGCGGATGCCGACCTGCTTGGTGTGGAAGATGGACGCCGCCAGCCCGGCGTCGACGGCCGGGTAGCCGCGAAACAGCGTGAGGAAATCCTCCGGCTTGCCGGCCCCGCCCGAAGCAATGATGGGCACAGCGCAGCGCTTGGCCACAGCGTCCAGCAGTTCCAGGTCGAACCCGCCCTTGACGCCGTCGGTGTCGATGGAGTTGACGACGAGCTCCCCCGCCCCGTTGCGCACGCCCTGCTCAAGCCAGTCCAGCGCGTCAATGCCGGTGTTCTCGCGCCCGCCCTTGGCAAAGAGCATAAATTTGCCGTCCACCCGCTTGATATCGGCCGAGAGCACGACGCACTGATCGCCGTAGCGCTGCGCGGCCGCCGGGATGATGGCGGGGTTTGCGATGGCGCCGGAGTTGACGCTGACTTTGTCGGCCCCGCATTTGAGCACGCGGTCGAAATCCTCCAGCGTGCGGATGCCTCCGCCCACCGTGAGCGGGATAAAAATTTCGCTGGCGACGCGGCGCAGAATATCGGTGAAGAGGGCGCGCCCCTCGACGCTGGCAGTGATATCGTAAAATACAAGTTCGTCGGCGCCGGCCGCGTTATAGTAACGCGCCATCTCGACGGGGTCGGCCATGTCCTGCAGGCCCGCGAAATTGACGCCCTTGACGACGCGGCCGTCCTTGACGTCAAGGCAGGGAATGATGCGTTTGGTAATCATGGCTCAGCCCTCCTGGTAGCGGCGCACGGCTTCGGCCAGGTCGATGGCGCCGGTGTAGATGGATTTGCCCAAAATGGCCGCATGGCAGCCCATGGCCTGCAGTTCGGCCAGTTCCTGCATGCGGGCGATGCCGCCCGAAGCCGTGACTTCCAGCCCGGGGATCGTCAGCAGTTCGCGGTAGAGGTCCAAATTGGTGCCCTGCAGCGTGCCGTCGCGCGAGATATCGGTGGCAATGACGGCCCGCACGCCGGCCGCAGCGCAGCGGCGGCAGAACGCGACGCCGGGTTCGGGCGTGACCTCGCGCCAGCCGTTGACGGCGATACAGCCGTCTTTCATATCGACGCCGACGGCGATGCGCGCGCCGTAGCGCTGCGCCATGCGGGCGGTGAAGTCGAAATCTTTGACGGCGACGGTGCCCAGGATGCAGCGCCCGACGCCGAGGTCGAGGTAGCGGCGGATGCGCGCTTCGTCGCGGATGCCGCCGCCGACCTCGATGAACAGTCCGCCGAGGGCTGCGATGGCGGCGATGGTCTCAAGGTTGGCGGTTGTGTCGTCCCTGGCGCCGTCGAGGTCCACCACGTGCAGGTACCGCGCGCCGGCGTCCAAAAACGCCTGTGCCTGCGCCACGGGGTCGGCGTTGTAGACCGTCATCTGGTCGTAGTCGCCCTGGTACAGCCGCACGGCCTGGCCGCCGCGCAAATCGATAGCCGGGTACAGTTTCATAGCAGCCTCCCCCCTTTACAGTTCCAGAAACGCCTTGAGCAGGCGCAGGCCGGTATCGCCGGATTTTTCGGGGTGGAACTGCGTGCCGTACACAAAGCCGTTGCGCACCGCGCCGGTGACCGGGATGCTGTAGTCGCTGGTGGCCAGCGTCGACGCCGCGCAGTGCTTGGCGTAGTAGCTGTGCACGTAGTAGACGTACTCGCCGCTGTGCACATAGCGGAACAGCGGGTCGGTTTCGCGCCCGGGGGCAATATCCAGCGCGTTCCAGCCGATGTGCGGCACCTTCAGCGCCGGGTCCCGCAGGTCGTCGGCCAGCGGGCAGACGTCGCCGGGGATCAGCCCCAGGCCGGCGTGGGCGCCGTACTCATAACTTTGTGCAAACAGCAGCTGCATGCCCAGGCAGATGCCCAGCAGCGGTTTGCGCTGCGCCTGCTCTTTGAGCACCGGCACCAGCCCGGTGGCCGTCAGCTTGGCCATGGCGTCGGCAAACGCACCGACGCCCGGCAGCAGGATATGGCTGGCCGCGCGCAGGTCCCCGGCGCGGGAAGTCACGCAGACTTCCGCCCCCAGGCTCTGCACGCTGGAGGTCAGGCTGAACAGGTTGCCGACCCCGTAATCCACAATGGCGATCATGGCAGGTCCCCCTTTTTTACAGTACGGCGTCAAGCGCCGCGAAAAAGCGCTGCATCTGCTGCGGCGTGCCGATGGTGATGCGCAGCCAGTCCCGGATGCGCGGCGCGTCAAAGTAGCGGATGAACACCCCCTGCGCCCGCAGCGCTTCATAAATTGTGCGCGCAGGCAGGCCGCCCGGCCGGGCGAACAAAAAGTTAGTGGCCGAGTCCAGCACCGTAAAGCCGCGTGCGCGCAGTTTTTGCGCGGTATCGGCGCGGGTGGCCAGCACCTTTTGCGTGACGTCGCGGAAATAGGCTTCGTCGCGGATGGCGGCTTCGCCCGCCGCCTGCGTCAGCGAATTGACGTTATAGGGGCTGTAGCTGAACTTGACACGGTCCATATCGGCGATGAGTTCCGGCCGTGCAAGGCAGAAGCCGAGCCGCGCGCCCGCCAGGCTGTGCGTTTTGGAGAAGGTGTGCGTGATGACGAGGTTGTCGTACCGGTCCAGCAGCGGCAGGCAGCTGGAACCGGGGGGCGCGAACTCGATGTAAGTCTCGTCGACGATGACGATGTTGTCGGGGTTGGTTTGCAGCACGCGCTCAATCCCCTCGACCGGGGCCAGCAGGCTGGTGGGCGCGTTGGGGTTGGCGAGGACGATGGTCTCGTGCAGGCCCTCGTACCGGCGCAGATCGAGCGTGAAGTCCGCTTCCAGCGGCAGGATATGCTGCGGGATGTGCAGCAGCTCGCACAGCACCGCGTAAAAGCTGTAGGTGATATCGGCAAAGGCCAGCGGCGTGTCCCCGTCGCAGAAGGCGCGCAGCGCCAGCAACAGGTTTTCGTCGCTGCCGTTGCCGCACAGCACGTTTTCCGGCCCGACGCCCCAGTGCTGCGCAATGGCGCGGCGCAGCGCGGCGTTGGTCAGGTCGGAGTACAGCCGCAGCCCCGGCACGGCCGCCGCCACCGCCGCCGCCACGCCGGGGGCCGGCGGGTAGGGGTTCTCGTTGGCGTTGAGCTTAACGATGTTGCGGCTGGGGCGCTGCTCGCCGGGGGTGTAGGGTTCCAGCGCGGAAAGCGTTTTGGTAAAATAACGGCTCATGGCAGTCCCTTTGGTTTACGGTTCCTCAAAACGGATGGTCACGCTCTTGGCGTGGGCGTGCAGGCCCTCGTGCTCGGCGAAATTGGCGATGCGGCCCTGCACGCTGCCCAGCGCTTCGCGCGTGTAGTAGATGAAGCTGGATTTTTTGACGAAGTCGTCGACGCCCAGCGGGCTGGAAAACCGCGCGGTGCCGCTGGTGGGCAGCGTGTGGTTGGGCCCGGCGAAGTAATCGCCCAGCGCTTCAGGCACGTTTTTGCCCAAAAAGATGCTGCCGGCATTCTCGATGCGGCCCAGCACGGCGAAGGGGTCGTCGACGCAGATCTCGAGGTGTTCGGGCGCGATGATGTTGGCGGCCTCGATGGCTTTGTCCATATCGTCGGTGACGATGATCTTGCCGTTGGCATCGACGCTGGCACGCGCGATCTCGGCGCGCGGCAGCTGCGGGATCTGGACTTCCAGCTCGGCCTGCACAGCTTTGGCAAGGTCCCAGCTGTCGGTGACGAGCACCGGCGTGGCCAACTTGTCGTGCTCGGCCTGGCTGAGCAGGTCGGCCGCGACCCAGGCCGGGTTGCAACTGCCGTCGGCCAGCACCAGAATTTCCGACGGGCCGGCGATCATATCGATGCCGACCTTGCCGAACACCTTGCGCTTGGCCGTGGCCACATAGATGTTGCCGGGGCCGACGATCTTGTCGACGGCGGGCACGCTCTGCGTGCCGTAGGCCAGCGCGGCCACGGCCTGCGCGCCGCCGGCCTTGAAGATGCAGTCGATGCCGGCGATGACCGCCGCCGCCAGAATACCGGCGTTGACCTTGCCGCCGGGGCCGGCCGGCGTCGTCATGACGATCTGGCGCACGCCCGCGACTTTGGCGGGGATGACGTCCATCAGCACGGTGGACGGGTACGCCGCCGTGCCGCCCGGCACGTAGACGCCCGCGCGCTGCACCGGCGTGTATTTCTGGCCCAGCACGATGCCGGGGCGGTCGGTCATGACAAAGTTTTTGTGCAGCTGCTGCTCGTGGAAATGGCGGATGTTCTCGGCCGCCATCTTCAGCGTCGTGATAAATTCGGGGTCCTGCGCTTCCAGCTCGGCAAACGCTTCGTCGATCTCCTGCCGGGTGACCTGCACCTGCGTGAGCTCGGCGTGGTCAAATTTGGCGGCGTAGTCCAGCAGGGCGGCGTCGCCGCGGGCGCGCACGTCGGCAATGATGGCGTCCACCGCGGCTTCGACGTCGGCTTCGGCGCGGATATCGCGGTTGAGGATCTGTTCCGGCGTCACTTCGTCAAAATCATACAGGCGGATCATGCAAGGGCCTCCTTCATTTTGGTCAGCAGTTCGGTCATCTGCGCATGTTTGAATTTGTAGCTGGCTTTGTTGGCGATGAGCCGCGCCGAGATCGGCATAAATTCTTCCAGCACGGTCAGGTCGTTCTCGCGCAGGGTGGTGCCGGTCTCGACGATATCGACGATGACGTCGGAAAGGCCGAGGATGGGCGCGAGCTCAATGGAACCGTTGAGTTTGATGATATCGATGTCGCGGCCGCGGCGCTCGTAGTGGTCACGCGCAATGTGCACGAACTTGGTGGCGACGCGCAGCGCGCGGCTCTCGTCGTCGGCAAAACCGGCCGGCCCGGCCACGCACATGCGGCATTTGCCCAGGCCGGTGTCCAGCAGTTCATAGACGTCGGCGTCCGATTCCGCCAGGATATCCTTGCCGGCAATGCCGATATCGGCCGCGCCGTGCTCGACATAGATGGCGACGTCGCTGGGCTTGACGAGGAAGTACCGCACACCGGCGTCGGGGTTTTCGACGACGAGTTTGCGGGTGTCGTTGTAATCCTCGGTAGCGCGGTAACCGGCCGCGGCCAACAGCGCGTAGGCTTTGTCGCCCAGGCGGCCCTTGGGCAGCGCGATGTTGAGCCAGATTTTCTCTGCCCCGGCGTCCTGCGCGGCCGGGCGTTCGAGTTCGTCGATATACAGCGCAAAGCCGATGGCGTTGGCCCCCGGCGTAAAGCGCTGCATCAGGTAGTCGTACCGCCCGCCCTTGAGCACGGCGCGCGGCGCACCGGCCACATAGCCGTGGAACACCAGGCCGTTGTAATACTCCATCTCGTCGGCCAGGCTCAAGTCCAGCTGCACGCCGCGGCCGTCCTCGCCCAGCTGGTTCTGCAGCGCCTGCAGTTCTTCCAGCGCGGCGCGCTGGGCCTCGCACCGGCAGGCTGCACGCGCAGCCGTCAGCGTTGCGCCCAGCGGGCCGTGCAGCGCCAGCAGGGCGCACAGCGCGTCGGCGGCGTCGGCGTCCAGGCCGGCGCCTTGCGCGGCAGCGCGCAGTTCGTGGGCGTTTTTGCGGCCCAGCAGGTCCAGCAGGCGGGCGCGCGCGGACGGCGGGGTGCGCAGCGCGTCCAGCAGGCCGGTGACAAAGCCCATGTGGCTGACTTCCAGCACGGTGGGCACCGGCAGCGCGGCCAGGCTTTGCAGCGCCAGGCGCACAACTTCCCCCTGGGCGGCGGCGTCCACCGCGCCCATGCACTCCAGGCCCATCTGGTGGATGGTCTGGAAGGTGTGGCTCTCGCGGCTGGGGCGGCAGACTTCCTCGTTATAATAAAAGCGTTTGCACTCCCCCGGGGCGGGCTGGGCCGTCTTGGCGATGGACAGCGTCACGTCGGGTTTGATGGCCCGCAGCTTACCGTCCAGGTCGGTAAAGGTGACGACCTGGGCGTCGGGCAGAAAGCGCTGGTATTGCTGGTAGAGGGCGTACTCCTCAAAATGCGAGCAGCGGTATTTGCGGTAGCCCGCGCGCTCATACAGCGCGCGCAGGCGCAGCATGGCCTGCTCGGCCGGGGTAAAAGTTTGCAGTTCAATCTCCATAGTGGTCCCCTCTCTGTTCTACTGGTATTATACTTTTGCGCAGTAAAGTTGTAAAGCGGCCGCGCCGCATTTTTGGAAACAAAAAGGCGCACCTTTGCCTGCTAAAGACAAAGATGCGCCTGGTTTTGCAGGGTTTTACCCTTGGCAGCCCTGTTCGTCCCAATTGCCAAAATCAGCGGGGTCCGCAACTTTGGCGGGGTCGATCTTCCCGTCGGCGGTCTTGGGCACCTCCACCGCGCCCAGTTCCACCGGGTTGACGTTGGGGGCATCCTCCACCGGGGCGGGGTGCGCCGCCACGGGCGGCTGGGGCGCGGCGGCAGGGGGCTCCTGCGCGGCTTCGCCAGGCACATCGGCTTCGGGCTCGGCGGCGTCGGCGTCAGCTTCCTCCTCCGGGCCCACGATATGCTCGTACTCTTCCCCCTGATCGCGCTTGTTCAGCAGATAGGCGACTGCGCCCACAGCGGCGGCGCCCATGGCCAGACCGGCCAGCTTTTTCAGCAAAGACATAACCAAACCCTCTTTCTGTTTGACAAATCGTATGGTTTAGTATAGCACACCTGCCGCCAAAAAACAAGTGCCTGTGCACGGCGCACAGGCACCTGTTTTGAAAAGCGGGGTCTTTTTGCGGTATTGGCCAGCCGGTTGCGCCGCCGAAACAGCCGATCAGGCGGCTTTGGCGGGCGCCAGGCGGCGCTGGATGAACTTGACAAGTTCGACGATGGGCAGCACCAGCACGGCCAGGCCCAGCGCGACGAGGTACTCGGGCAGGTCGACGGGGGTGAAGCCGAACGCCTGGGCGATGAAAGGCACTTCCAGCACGATGGTGGTCAGCACCAGGCTGCCCAGCATGGCGCCCCACAGCACCGGGTTGTGGCTGTGCAGCGTGAACACGCTCTTGCGCTGGCTGCGCATGTTGAAACTGTGCACAATCTCGCACATGCTCATCGTCAGGAAGGCCATCGTCATGCCGTCCTCGCTGACGCCGTGCGGCATCTCGAAGTAGCCGACCTCCATGCAGTGGCCGATGATATACGACGTGATGGTAATCAGGGTGATGAGCACGCCCTGGTAGGCGATATCAAACCCGAGGCCGCCGGCAAAGATGCCGTCCGACGCGCGGCGCGGCGGGCGCTGCATGGTGTCGGGCTCGCCCTTTTCCATGCCCAGCGCCAAGGCCGGGAAGCAGTCAGTGATAAGGTTGATGAACAGCAGGTGCACGGGGTTGAGCAGCGTAAAGCCCAGCAGCGTGGCGCCGAACACGCCCAGCACCTCGCTCATGTTGGAAGCGAGCAGGAACTGGATGGATTTGCGGATGTTGTCGTAGATGCGGCGGCCTTCCTCGACAGCGGCGACGATGGTGGCAAAGTTGTCGTCGGCCAGCACCATGTCGGCCACGTTCTTGGTGACGTCGGTGCCGGTGATGCCCATGCCGATGCCGATGTCGGCCTGCTTGATGGAGGGCGCGTCGTTGACGCCGTCGCCGGTCATGGCCGTGATGGCGCCGAGCTTTTTCCACGCGGTGACGATGCGGGTCTTGTGCTCGGGCTGGACGCGGGCGTAGACGCTGTACTTCTGCACGGCGTCGCTGAGCTGGTCGTCGGGGATGTCGTCGAGCTCGGCGCCGGTGATGGCCTGGCTGGCGTCCTCAATGATATGCAGCTGCTTGGCGATGGCCACGGCGGTATCCTTGTGGTCGCCGGTGATCATGATGGGGCGGATGCCGGCCTGGCGGCACTCGGCAATGGCGGTCTCGACCTCGGGGCGCACGGGGTCGATCATGCCGGTCAGGCCCACAAAGCAGAGGTCGTTCTCGAGAAATTCGGGTTCGTTTTTCTCGGGGCGGGTGGGCCAGCGGCGCTCGGCCGCGGCCAGCACGCGCAGCGCGCGGTCGGCCATCGCCTTGTTGGCGGCCAGGATCTCGGCGCGCTTTTCGTCGGTCAGCGGCACGACCTCGCCGTTTTCCAGGCAGGTGGTGCAGCGGTCCAGCACGACGTCGGGCGCGCCCTTGGTGTACTGGATGAACGCGCCGTCCAGCGCATGCACGGTGGACATCATCTTGCGGCCGGAGTCAAACGGCGCTTCGTCCACGCGGGGCTGCGCGGCCTGCAGCTCATTCTTGGGCAGGCCCTCGGCCGCCGCAAAGTTGACGAGCGCGGCCTCGGTGGGTTCGCCCTCGGCCTGGCCGTTCTCGCCCAGGTTGGCGTCGCTGCACAGCGCCATGGCCGTGGCCAGCGTCTTGGTGTCGCCGATGTGGTCGACGACGGTCATTTTGTTCTGGGTCAGCGTGCCGGTCTTGTCCGAGCAGATGACCTGCGTGCAGCCCAGCGTTTCGACGGCGGTCAGGCGGCGGATGACGGCGTTGCGCTTGCTCATGTTGGTGACGCCGATGGACAGCACAACGGTGACGACGGTGGCCAGACCCTCGGGGATGGCGGCAACCGCCAGCGAGACGGCCACCATGAAGGTGGAGAGGATGCTTTCCAGCGTGAAGGAACCGGCGGCGATAAGGTCAAACACAAAGATGAATACGCAGATGCCCAGCACCAGCTTGGACAGCGTGCGGCCCAGCTCGTCCAGGCGGCGCTGCAGGGGGGTCTGTTCCTCCTGCGCGGCGGCCAGCGCGCCGGCAATCTTGCCCATCTCGGTATCCATACCGGTGCCGGTGATGACGGCGCGGCCGCGGCCGTAGACGACGGTGGAACCCATATAGCACATGTTCTTGCGGTCGCCCAGGGGCACGCTCTCCTGCCCGGGGGCCAGGCCCAGGATCTCCATCGTCTTGGTGACGGGCACGCTCTCGCCGGTCAGGGCCGCTTCCTCAATCTTAAGGCTGGCGCTCTCCAGCAGGCGGCCGTCGGCGGGCACGCTGTCGCCGGCTTCCAGCACGACGACGTCGCCGGGCACCAGCTGCTCGCTGGGCACGGTGACCTGGCGGCCGCCGCGCAGCACTTTGCAGGTGGCGGCGGTCATCGTCTGCAGCGCTTCAATGGCGGCCTCGGCCTTGCTCTCCTGGAATACGCCGAGCGCGGCGTTGAGCAGCACGACGACGAGGATGATGATGGCCTCGGTGAACGGTTCGTGCGAGATGAGGTTGGTCACGCCGGAAACGGCAGCCGCCGCCAGCAAAATCAACAGCATCGGGTCCTGCATCTGTTTCAAGAACCGCTGCAGCAGCGTGGGTTTTTCGGCTTCTTTCAGTTTGTTGGGGCCGTACGTCTCCAGGCGCCGGGCCGCTTCGTCCGGGCTCAAGCCGGTCTCGGTCGTGCCCAGTTCCTGCAGAAGTTCCTCGGCCGGTTGGGTGTAGGCCAGTTTCATACAGTTCACTCCTTCTTTTGCACAAAAAAAGCTCATGCACAGGATGCCCCCGTGCATGAGTCTCATTCAGTGGATCGGCGGTCCGGGCTGTACAGCCGGCATGACGAACGCGCCGCACACAAAAATCGTGTGGAATTACTCCCTCATGACGTTTAGATATTGTACCGGTTTCCCCGGCTTTTGTCAAGATGCGCCGCGGGAAAATTTGGCACACTTTTTTGCGTATTATGCGGTTTTTTCCACCGTGATGCCGGTGACGGTGACCGGCGTGTCGTCCAGCGTGTGCACGGCCGTGCGCCAGTAGTACAGCGGCGTGCCGGTGGTGAAGGTAAAGGTCATGGCATCGGGTGCGATGGCGGTAAACTCGACTTCCAGCGTATGGGTTTCCTGGTTGATGAGCCCGTGGCGCGCGTAGATATAGCTGTGGTCAAAGCCGCTGCCCGTCAGTGTGACACGGTAGGTGCCGGGGAACAGCATCCACGCGCCGCTGAGCATCTGCCCGCCGCTGCCCAGCTCGACGCCCTGCGCGGTCTGCGTGCCGTTGGTCACGCTGCACAGCGTCAGGTCCATGGCTTTTTCGTCCGCCTGCGGGGCCGGGTCCTCGGGCAGGTCCAGCGGGTCGACGCTGCCGACGAGGATGCCATCCAACCGGTAATAGTGCAGCGCGAAGGCGTCGCGCGCCAGCTCGTCCTCGTCGATAAAGACATACAGCGTGTCGGGCGAGAGTTCGTTCATCTCCCCCGCCAGCGTCACGGCCGCCAGGTTGCCGTCCATGTGGCCCATGTAAAAGCTGTTGGACGTCCAGCCGTGGTCGGCCGCAAAGGCCGCCAGGTCCCAAAATTCCGGGTGTTCAAAGTCAAAGCTGGCGAACGCCAGGTGGGCAAACCGGCCGCTTTGGGCCAGCTGTTCCCAAGCGGGGTCGGTCAGTTGGGTCTGGTCCGCATAGGTTGCATCGTCATGGTACTGCGCGAAGCGTTTGGTGAGTTCCCCGCGCAGGCCCCAGCCCTGCACCAGTGTGCAGACCGCCAGGGCGGCGGCCGCCGCGCGCGGGCCAAAGCTGCGCAGGATGGCCCCGCCGGCGCACAGGGCCAGCAGCAGCCCGGCCAGCCAGGCCAGCCGCGCGCAGGAGGAAAACATCGCCCATACATCCATGAGCAGCTGCGGGATGGGCACCGTACAGAGCGTTTGCCCGTCCAGCGTGACGGTGTTGCCCATGGCGGCCACGGTGTCCAGCGCCAGAATGACCGCGCCGGAGACCGCCCACAGCCGGTGGCGGCGCACAAACGCCCTGGCGGCCGCCGCGCGCCCGCGCAGGCAGGCCACCACCAGCCCCAGCACGGCCAGCGCCACCGCCAGCACCGCGCCTGCGCCGATGTAGACGTCCTGCTCCCAGCTGGCAGCCAGGCCCGGCACAAACAGGTTGGCGAGGTCGGCCCCGCTGAGATACCCGTTGGAATACCCGGCAAAGTTGGAAGCAAACGCCCCCAGCGCCACCAGCTCGGCCAGGGCGGCCGCGCAGAACGCCAGCGGCGGGGCCAGCACAGCCAGCGCGCCGCGCTTTTGCAGCGCGCAGCGCACAGCATACCCCACCGCCACGATGCCCACCATGGGCAGGTAGTACAGGTGGATGCCGGCGCACAGCACGCCCAGGCCCGCCCAGACCTGGCAGGCCCGCCGGGCGTTGGGCAGCAGCGCATCGCTTTGCAGCCACACCCAGACTGCCAGCAGCACCAGCCAGTTGGCGGCCAGCGCCGTGTGCGCGAACATGCGGATGGTCAGCGCCGGGAACAGCACTGCCAGCCCCGCGCCCGCCACGCTGGCCCAGGCCCTGCCCGTCTGCCCGGGGCGCACGCCGCCCAGCCGCGCCAGAATGGCCTGCGCCAGGCCGCCCTGCAGCATGTAGCACAAAAGCCCCCACCAGCCGAAATACTGGAACCGCGCCGGCAATACCGGGCCCAGCAGCTTGAAAAACAGCGCCAGCAGCGGGATCGAGTCGGTAAACAGCACACTGGTGCGGTAGGGGTAGACGACGCTGTAGTTGGCGCCGATATACGGCAGCCGCACGGCGCTGCGGCGGAAAAACGCCCACCCCAGGTAATGCTGCGAGGGGTCGGGGCTGGCGTTATTGAGAATCCAGTCCACCTGCGTGGGGTCCAGCACGCGCACGCCGTACAAAGCCACAAAGACCAGCGCGCCCAACAGCGCGCCGGTCAGCGGCCAGCGGTATTTTTTAATGGTACTGACGAAACCTTGCATACGGCCTTACCGCGTAAAGGTCGTGGACAGCGTGGTGGACCAGCTTTCGCCCGGTTGAAGCGAAGCGGCGCAGGGGCGCTCGTCCCAGGCGAGGGGGCCGTCCTCCTCACCGGGCAGGCTGTGCCACGGCTCGATGCAGACAAAGCGCAGCGGCTTGGTGGCCTGCGACCAGATCAGCACATAGGGGTAGCCCTCGACGTTGCAGCGGACGCTGCGGCCGGTGTCTTTTTCTACCAGCGCCACGTGCGCGCTGCGCAGGTTGACCATGCAGTGGCTGTCGTGGTCGAACAGTTCATCGGTCAGCGGGATGGCGTCGGTGTTGCGGGCCAGGTAGTAGCTCTGGCCGTTGAGCAGGCCGTTGGGTAGCGCGCTGACGCACAGCGGCGACTCGATGCCGTCGAAGCGGATTTCGTAATCCTCGGTCGTATGGCGGTCGTCAAACGGGATGGCGAACGCCGGGTGGTAGCCGATGCCGAAGCGCAGCGGTTCCCCGGACGGGTTTTCGACGCAGAGGGTGTGGTGCACGGTATTGCCGTCCAGCACAAAGGTCGAGCGCAGCACAAAATCATACGGCCAGCGCGGCAGCGTCTGGGAATCGGCGCGCAGCACAAACTCCAGCGTGTCGGCGGTCTGCTGGGCCAGCGTGTGCTCCACATCGCGGGCAAAACCGTGCTGGCCGCCGGCGTATTCCTGCCCTTTGGCGATCATTTTGCCGCCGGTCAGCTTGCCGGTGTAGGGGAACAAAATCGGTGCATGGCGGCCCCAGACCGATTTGTCGGCGCACCAGAGCAGTTCCGCCCCGGTGGGTTTGTGGATGACGCTGACAGCCTCGGCGCCGTGGCTGTCCACCGTCAGGCGCAGGGTATCGTTTTCAATGGTATACTGCATAGCGGTTCCTCCTGGTTTACCCGGCGCTTGGCGGCGCCGGGGTTTTGTATTGCATTTACAGGCCCAGCAGCTGCAACAGCATGCCGGCCGCCGCGCCGGCGGCCCACAGCAGGCCCGTCATAAACAGGTTTTGTTTCCAGCTGGGGTTGACGCGCCACAGCACCGCCAACCCTACACCGGCGCCCGCCGTAAGCCCGGCAAACAGGCTGCCAAAACTGATGGCGCCGTCGATATACAGCTGCGCCAGCAGCACGCTGGCCGCGCAGTTGGGCACCAGCCCCACCAGCGCGGTGAGCACCGGCTGCAAAAAGCCCATGCCGGCCAACGCGGCGGTGATGGTTTCCTCGCCCACCCAGGCAAAGCACAGGCCGATAAGCACACTGAACAGCAAAATAAACAGGAAAATTTCCACCGTGTGGCGCAGCGCCGCCAGCCAGATGCCGCTGTGCTCGTGGTGTTCTTCATGGCAGTCCACCTCGTCGGCATGGCCGGCGTACCCGCCGTACAGCGAGCGCGGCAGCACATGGCGCAGCGGCACGTCCAGCAGCGCGCCGCCCACCATGGCGAACACCGCCTTGCTGAGCAAAAGCAGCACCAGGCTGCCCCACTGGGACGGCTCGGCCGCCAGCAGCGGGACGGCCTCGTCGCTGGTGGCGATGAACACCGCCAGCAGCGTGCCGGGCGTGATGACCCGGCTGGCGTACAGGTTGGACGCCACCGCGCTGAACCCGCACTGCGGCACGCAGCCCAGCAGCGCGCCGGGCAGGAACCCCCACCGGCCGCCGCCGGCCAACGCCTGCTCAATGCGGGCGCCGTGGTGGCGTTCCAGCCATTCGATCAGCAGGTAGGCCAGGTACAAAAAGGGCAGCATTTTTACGCTGTCGGTCCAGGCGTCCCGCAGCACATCAATCCATACTTCCATCGTTACCTCTATATACTTTCGTTATGTTTGTGGCACACCGGGCGGGCGCTTTCCCCCGCGCCGCCCTGTCTAAAAGCGCGCAAAGCCGCGTTCAGCCAAAGCTGCGCAGCAGCTTGACGGCCGGGCGCACGGCCCGGTCCGGAATGCGTGTGCGGAACCGCGCCACCGTGCGCGCCGAGAACGGCATCTCGTCGCTAAACGTTTCCAGCCCCAAAAAGTATTGCAGATAGGGGCTTTCGCGCACCAGCTGCACGACTTCGCGGTCCGACACGCCGTAGTGCAGCTGGATGATGCGGCAGCCCAGTGCAATGCGCGCCGGGATGGCCGCTTTGCCGCCGGGGGCGAACAGCTCGCTGTAGGCTTTTTCAAAGCCGTCCCAGTCGATGGCGTCGGCCAGCTGCACCCAGCGGTTGCGGCCGCTGAGTTCCCCATGGTAGGGCGGCAGGAAATCATACACCGACATCTGCTTTTCTCTTGCACGGTACACAGGCAGGCCCCCTTGTATGCGGGGGCCGCTGCCCCCGGTGCGCCGCGCCCGTGTAGGGCGCGGCATGCGTCAATATTGCTGGATCAGCGGGAAAATCAGCGCCAGCACGCACCAGGCAACCTGGTACAGCACCAGGCCGGCCAGCGGCAGCGCCGTCAGCCCGCCGGTCAGCGTCAGCACAAGGCCCAGCACGCAGCCCAGCAGCGCCGCGGCCGAAACCAGGGCCGAAGCCTTGCGCTCGCTTTCGGCCGCGCCGGCCGCGGCTTCCAGCCCGCCGACAAAGCTGGCAAAGCTGCCCAGATGCAGCATATTGCCCTCGCTTTCCGGCAGCCAGGCCACCGCGGGGTCCAGCGTCTTGCGTTCCTGCGCGGTCAGCACCTTGACCGAACCGGCCGGCAGGCTGTAGGCGGCTTCCAGCAGTTGGACGTCGCAGTTGAAATCGTCGCAGTCCACCACCAGCGAAAGTCCCGAACGACGCAGGCTTTCCAGCACAATGGCGGTGTCGGGGTCGCGCTGGTAGGCGACCTGGAACATGGCGAACATCTTGCCGGAGACCGCCAGGTAGATGACCCGGCGCTGGTTGAGCGTGTGGTGCTGCTCATACTCCAAACTGGGGATTTTGACGCCGTAGTCCTGCATCAGGGCGCGGTTGCCCACCAGCACGCGGCGCTTGTTGACCCAGCCGACATAGCCTTTACCGTAGACCGTCTCGCGGTCGTCCACCTGGGCCAGCAGGCTGCGGTTTTCGCCCAGCATGCCCAGGAACACCTCGCGCAGCGTGGGGGCAGCTTCCGCCAGCATCGACGCCGCATAGACGATGGCCAGGTCGATGTGCTCGGGCATGACCGGCTTGATGCCGGACAGCGTCACACAGCCGCTGGGGAACAGGTCCCGGCTGGTGACCTGGATAACGTTGATGCGGCCCAGCTGGCGGATATCGCGCCAGCCGGGGATGACCGCGCCCACCTGTGCGGCGCTGCGCTGCATCATGCGCGCCGGCAATGCCGAGAGCAGCGTGCCGGCCAGCGGCGCGCCCAGGCAGAGCACGCTTGCCAGCGCCGTCACGGCGGCGGCGCTGTCTTTGGTGCGGATGAGCGTGATAACCAGCGCCGCCAGCGCGCAGACACCGGCCAGCCAGGCAAACTGCTGCTGGTTCTTATCGCTGGTGCCGGGGGCGGCACTGTTGGCCAAAAAGCTGCGGAAAATCTGGGTGGGGCGGTTGATGAGCACATTGGGGTGCGGTTCGGCCAGGCCGGCCGTCACGGCGCGCAGCGCGCCGGCGTCCTTGAGCCGGTACGCGACCGAGTGTTCCACCTTGGCGCTGACAAGCCGGAAATTGGCCTGCACCGTACGCGCGCTGGTGCGTTTGCCGATGGCGTTCAGGCAGAGCACAAGCGCCGCCGGGCCTGCCAGCAACGTGACTTCCGGCGCGTAGTTCTGCGCCGCCAGCAGCACGATGCACTGTACCGCCGCGCCCAGCAGCGGCAAAACCGCCAGACTGTCCGGCGTGGGGCGCTTGACCAGCCCCAGCACGCCGCCGACCACCGTGCGCCAGCACACCGCGCCGGCCGCCACCAGCAGCACCAGCACCACGGCCGGGTAGACGCTGCCGTCGGCCAGCGGGCCGGGCAGCACCGGCAAAGCGGCCGCCAGCAGGCCCAGAACCAGCAAAACGGCGGCCACCGCCCCGGTCACCAGCGAAGCCAGCGTGTAGCGCAGCACCTGCTGGTCCAGTTCCCGCCGCACGGCGGGCGCGTCCTCGGCACGCTCATAGTCATGGCGGCGCACCGGCGGCAGTTCCGACGTCTCAAACGGCGCGGCGGAGGGGTCCTCCTGCTCGTCCTGCGCGCGGCCTGCCAGATGCAGGCCCAGCTTGCCGCGGCCACGGCGTTTTTCGCCGGCGGTCTCCTCCTGCAGAGACTGCGTCAGGCGCGCCGCGGCCGCGTCAAACGCTTCGGTATCGCCGGGGCGCCCCCCGGTGTTGATGGCTTGCGCGATATCGTGCACAAACGACGCTGTGCCCGGCTCGGCCGGGGCTGCGCCGCCGGCCAAATCCTGCGTGAAGCCGCTATGCGCGGGGGCAGCCGTGCCGCCAGCCAGGTCCTGCGTGAAGCCGCTATGCGCCGGGGCGGCCGCGCCGCCAGCCAAGTCCTGCGTGAAGCCGCTATGCGCGGGGGCAGCCGTGCCGCCAGCCAGGTCCTGCGTGAAGCCGCTATGCGCGGGGGCAGCGCCGCCGGCCAGGTCCTGCGTGAAACCGCTGTGCGCCGGGGTGGCCGTGCCAGCCAGGTCCTGCGTGAAGCCGCTATGTGCGGGGGCGGCTGCGCCACCCAGGTTCTGCGTAAAACCGCTGTGCGTCGGGGCGGCGTCCCAGTCCTTTGTGTCGCCGTCGTCGTCCGGGGTCTGCGGCGTCAGGCGGATTTTGCCGGTCAGCGTATCGACCAGGCGGTCCACCTCGTCCGGTTCGTGGGGGGTGAACAGTTCCCCGACTTGTGCGGCCAAGCCCACCACAACGGTATCGGCATTGGGGTCGCGCCCTGCGGGCACGGCAGACGGTTGGGGCGCCGCCGCCCGGGCGGCAGGCTGGGCCTGCGGCGCAGCGGGCTGGCGCGGAACCGCCGGGGCCGGCGCGGGGGCAGGCTGCGGCGCGGGGGCCGGAGCGCTTTTGGGCGCAGTGGGGCGCAGCGTGCCCCGCGCGGGGCGCACTGCGTTATACGCCTGCATAAATTCCTGCGTGCTGTCCACCGGGGCGGCGTCCAGCGCGCCCAGGTCCATCGTAAACCCGGTGCGGGGGTCCTGCTGCGGCAGGTTCAGCGGTTCGCCCACCGGTTCCCCGGCCGCCAGTTCCGGCGCAGGGGCCGGCGGCGCGGCGGAAATCTTTTGCCCGGGCGTAAACTCTACGGTGTTGCGCTTTTTGCGGTAAACCGTGCCGGTGGCGTCTGCGTCCCTCGGCGTGCGGGCCGCCGCGGCCCGGCGCGTATATTTGCTGTGCCAGACCGCTTCCTCTTCCCCGCTCTGCGGGGCGGCCGGCTGCGGTGCCGGGGCCGGCACGGCAGCCTGCGGCTGTGCGGCGGCCGGGCGTTCCGTCGTGCGTTCCTCCGGGATGACAATCTCCTCGGTCACGGCGCCGCCGCCAAACAGCCCGGCCAGCGGGTTCTGCTTTTTGGCGCTGCGGGCAGGGGGTTCCGGCTGCGGGGCCGGGGCCGCCTGCTGCACCGATTCCGGGGCGGGCGGCGGGCTGAACGGTTCCGCCGGGGCGCTGCCGCCCCCCAGTGAAACGTTGATGGGGACAAATTCGTCGGTATCCTCGGCCGAGCGCAGCCCAAACAGGCCGCGCTTCTTTTTGCCGGGTTCGCGGAGCTTGCCTTTTTCGTCGGGCACAACGGCGACGGAATCGCGGAAAAATTTCTGGAACTGGTTTTTGCCCTGGTTCAGCGCCACCGTGTCGGCCACGTTGGCGTCGGGCGCCATTTTCAGCAAAAAGCCCTTGATGATGCCGGTGCGCGTCGTATCCCCCAGCGTGCCGGTATCCGCCGCAGCCTGCGCCGGGGAGGGCTGCTGCACCGGGACCTGCGGTTGCGCCGGGGCCTGCTGCACCGGGGCCTGCTGCACCGGGGTTTGCGGCCGTGCCGGGGCCGTGCGCGGCGGTACGGCGGCCGGCCGTGCGGCGCGCGTGCCCGGGTAGGGCGCGTCATAGCCGTCCAGGTCATCCAGGCCGGAAAACGCAATGCGGCGATCCTGTTCCGGCGTGCTTTGCAGCGGCGCGGCCGAAATGCCCACGCTGCGCAGGATCTCGTCCACCTGGTGGTCGGTCACCGTGTCCTGCACGCCGGCCGCCGTCTGCTGCTGGTTGAGTTCCTGCAGGATGCGGTCCACAGAGTCATTGGTACGTTTGCTTGGCATATTTGCTTAGCTCCTCTAGGAAAGGTGAAATTTACTTCCCGCTGCGGCGGCGCAGCACCTCATAACACAGGATGCCCGCCGCCACGCTGACATTGTAGCTGTCCACGCCGGTCGCCTGGCCGGGGGCCATTTCCAGCGTCACCGCCGCGTCGCACAGTTTGCGCGTCAATGCGCCGGGGCCGCCGCCCTCGCTGCCCAGCACCAGCGCCACCGGGCCCGAAAGATCGGTTTTGGCCAGCGGCGCGCCGCCGAGGTCGGCACAGTAGACAAAAATGTTATTTTGTTTGATGGTGCGGATGGCCTGCGCCAGATTGGCCACGCGGGCCACCGGCAGGCGGGCCGCCGCGCCGGCGCTGGCTTTCATCACGGTACCGGTGACGCCGACACCGCCGCGCCGCGGGATGACGACGCCGTGCGCGCCGCACAGGTAGGCCGAGCGGATGATGGCCCCGAGGTTGTGCGGGTCCTCGACGCCGTCGCACAAAACTAAGAACGGCGCTTCCCCTTTGGCGTTTGCCGCCGCCAGCAAATCGTCCAGCGCGGCGTAAGCCACCTCGGCCGCGCGGGCGGCAACGCCCTGATGCTCGGCCGTATTGCACAGTTTTTGCAGCTTGTGCCCCGGCACCCGCTTGACGACGGCGCCGCAGCCTTTGGCCAGCGCCGTATAGTAACCGGCCACCGCCGGCGGCAGCGTATCGGCCAGGTACACGGTGTCCACAGCGGCCCCGCTTTTGAGCAGTTCTGCCACCGGGTTTTTGCCCCATACCAGCGTGTCGGGGCGCGCGGGCGCCGTCTCGCGGCCTGTCTTTTCCATGTGTCCCTCCTGCGGCGGCGCAACGCCTGCCGCACCTTGATTTTTACTCCTGCTTATACAGATATCAGTATAGCACAAAACCACCCCTTTTGCCACCATTTTTTCAGCTTTTTCGGCGGCGGGCGGTCCCGGTCCGCCAAAAACGCGCGCCAAAAGTGCAGAACGCCCCCGTGCACACCGCCAGACCTGCCCCGCAGGGCCGGTTATACAGTTTGTAGACGGGTTTTGCTTTCCCTGCGGTGGAAAACTCTGTGGAAAGTGTGGAAAACCCCCGCCCCGCGCCGCTTTTCCACTTTTTGGCGGGGCGGTTTTGCACCGGATGTGGAAAAGTTTTCCCCATAACAGGGCGGATAAGGCGTTGTGCCAACCCCGCAATGCGATGAAAATTTGCGGCAAAAGTGCCAAAATTTCCCGCGGAATTTACAAAGCCCGCGTAAGGCACTTCTGCAGGCGGGAAATGATACAAAAGTACATTTGCGCGGCGGGCCGCGGTGTAAAAAATGTTGTTGCTTTTTTATCAAAGTCAGGGTATAATGAAACCAATGACACGCTGGGTATGTGTGCCCGCCCGGGTGCGCACCCTGTCTGCCGTAAAAGGATATGGAGGTATGTGATATGCTGGTAAATGCTACCAATATGCTGCTGAAAGCACGCGACGGCCACTATGCCGTGGGCCAGTTCAACATCAACAATCTGGAGTGGACCAAAAGCATCCTGCTGACTGCGCAGGAGCTCAACTCCCCTGTGATTCTGGGTGTTTCGGAGGGCGCCGGCAAATATATGACCGGCTTTAAGACGGTAGCCGCCATGGTCAAGGCCATGGACGAGAGCCTGGGCATCACGGTGCCTGTGGCGCTGCACCTGGACCATGGCACCTACGAGGGCGCCAAGGCCTGCGTCGCCGCCGGTTTCACCTCCATCATGTTTGACGGCAGCCACTACGATATCGAGGAGAACGTCGCCAAGACCACCGAGCTGGTTGCGCTGGCGCACGACCACGGCCTGTCCATTGAAGCCGAAGTCGGTTCCATCGGCGGCGAGGAGGACGGCGTCGTCGGCATGGGCGAGATCGCCGACCCCGCGCAGTGCGCGATGATCGCCGGCCTGGGCATCGATTTCCTGGCCGCCGGCATCGGCAACATCCACGGCAAATACCCCGCCAACTGGAAGGGCCTGGACTTTGACGCGCTGGACAAGATCCACGGCGCGACCAACAACATCCCGCTGGTGCTGCACGGCGGCACCGGCATCCCCGAGGATATGATTAAGAAAGCGATCAGCCTGGGTGTCTCCAAGATCAACGTCAATACCGAGTGCCAGCTCAGCTTTGCCGACGCGACCCGCAAGTACATCGAGGCCGGCAAGGACCTGCAGGGCAAGGGCTTTGACCCGCGCAAACTGCTGGCCCCCGGCGCCGAAGCCATCAAGGCCACCGTGCGCGAGAAGATCGAGCTGTTCGGTTCCGCCAACAAGGCGTAACGGCAGCGCTTCCAGCACATTCCAATGCAACCGGCACCGCCCGGCGGGAGTTTTCCCGCCGGGCGGTTTTGTTTTGCGCCGCCCGGCCGCAAAGGCGGGGCGGATTTCCCCGGCCGGAATCCCTAGAATTTTTCTGGGGTTTCCCCCCTTGCCAACAGCCGTCGTCCGTGCTACAATATACCCATACCCTGTTGGGGTATTAACCCGGGTTGCCGGATGCCTGCCCCCCCTACCCTTTTATAGAAGGAGAACCCTGTATGCAGCAAACCTACCATATTACCGGCATGACCTGCGCAGCCTGCTCGGCCCGGGTGGAAAAGAGCGTTTCCGCCCTGCCGGGCGTGCAGCAGTGCAGCGTCAACCTGCTCAAAAACAGCATGGCCGTGACCTACGACGACAAAGCCCTGACGAGCGGCGGCATCATTGACGCCGTTGAGAAAGCCGGTTACGGCGCGGCCGTGCAGGCCCCGCGCGGCAAGGCAGCTGCCGGTGCGCCGCGTGAGAACCCGGCCGAGCTTGCCCGGCGCGAATACCTGGCCATGCGCCGCCGCGTCGTGTGGAGTTTTGTGTTCACCGTGCCGCTGTTTTATATCTCGATGGGCCACATGATGGGCTGGCCGCTGCCCACCTTCTTTTTGGGCAGCGAAAACGCCATGACCTACGCCCTGACGCTGTTTTTGCTGGCGCTGCCGGTGGCCATCATCAACCACAAATACTATAAACAGGGCTTCAAGACGCTGGCGCACGGTTCGCCCAACATGGACTCGCTGATTGCGCTGGGGTCCGGCGCGTCGCTTTTGTACGGTGTGTATGCGCTGTACAAAATCGGCTGGGGGCTGGGCCACGGCGACGCAGCCATGGTGCAGCAGTTCACCCACGATTTGTACTTTGAGGGCGCGGCCACCATTTTGACGCTGATTACGCTGGGCAAGTTTTTTGAAGCGCGCGCCAAGGGCCGTACCTCGGACGCCATCAACAAGCTGCTGGACCTGGCGCCCAAAACCGCCACCGTGCGGCGCGGCGGCGTTGAGAGCGTGATCCCGGCCGAGGAGGTGGAACCCGGCGACACCGTCGTCGTCAAAGCGGGCGAGCGCATCCCCGTGGACGGCGTCCTGCTGGAGGGGCATGCCTCGGTGGACGAGAGCGCCATCACCGGCGAAAGCATCCCTGTGGACAAGCAGCCCGGCGACAAGGTGACCGGCGCGACGATCAACCAGAGCGGCTGGTTCACGATGCGCGCCGACAAAGTCGGCGAGGAGACGACGCTGGCGCAGATCATCCGCCTGGTGGACGAAGCGACGTCCTCCAAGGCTCCCATCGCCAAACTGGCCGACAAAGTCGCCGGTGTGTTTGTGCCGGTGGTCATTGCCATTGCGCTGGCCGCCATGGCCGTGTGGCTGCTGTGCGGCGCGAGCTTTGAGTTTGCCATGACCATCGCGGTGTCGGTGCTGGTCGTCTCTTGCCCGTGCGCGCTGGGGCTGGCCACACCCACGGCCATCATGGTGGGCACCGGGCGCGGGGCCGCCAACGGCATCCTGATTAAATCCGCCGAAGCGCTGGAGACCGCGCACAGCGTCGACGTCGTCGTGCTGGACAAAACCGGCACCATCACGCAGGGCAAGCCCCAGGTCACCGACATTGTCTGTGCCGCCGGTGTGCAGCCGGAACAGCTGTTGCAGGCCGCCGCTTCGCTGGAAGCGTTGTCCGAACATCCGCTGGCCCAGGCCATCACGGCCGAAGCCGCACGCCGTGGTGTTGAAACGCAGCCCGTCACAGCTTTTGTGCAGACGCCCGGCCAGGGCCTGCGCGGCGACATAGCCGGGCAGGCGCACCTTGCCGGCAACCAGAAACTGCTGGACGCCGCCGGTGTGCATGACCCGGCGGTGGAACGCCTGCAGGACGAGATGGCCGCCGCCGGCAAGACGCCGCTGTTTTTTGTCGCGGGCGGCAAGCTGCTGGGCATGATCGCCGTGGCCGACGTCGTCAAACCGACGAGCCGCCAGGCTATTGCCGATTTGCAGGCCCTGGGCATTGAGGTCGTGATGCTGACCGGCGACCACCAGAAAACCGCCGAAGCCATCCGCGCGCAGGTTGGCGTCGACCGCGCCGTGGCCGAAGTGCTGCCCCAGGACAAAGAGCGCGAGGTGCGCCGCCTGCAGCAAAGCGGCAAGACGGTGGCCATGGTGGGCGACGGCATCAACGACGCCCCGGCGCTGGCGCGCGCCGACGTGGGCATTGCCATTGGCGCGGGCACCGATGTGGCAATGGAATCCGCTGACATTGTGCTGATGAAAAACGACCTGCTGGACGTTGCCGCGGCCATTGAACTTTCCAAGGCGACGATCCGCAACATCAAGCAGAATCTGTTCTGGGCGTTTTTCTACAACGCCATCTGCATCCCCGTGGCGGCGGGGTGCTTCTACGCAGCGTTCGGCCTGAAAATGAACCCCATGGTTGCCGCGCTGGCGATGAGTTTCAGCTCGGTGTTCGTGGTGTCCAACGCGCTGCGGCTGCGGTTCTTTGCGCCCAAACACGGCGTGGCGTCCCCCGCCGCCGTACCGGCGCAGCCGCCCGCCGCCGTCGCCATTACCCAGGCAAAAGCCGCCCCGGCGGTTTTGCAGCCGCAGGCCGACGCGCCTGCGCAGACCACACCCACCACAGGAGGGAATGTTATGAAAAAGATCGTACACGTGGAAGGCATGATGTGCCAGAACTGCGTCAAACATGTGACGCGCGCGCTGCAAGGCGTGCCCGGCGTGCAGGACGTCGCCGTCAGCCTGGAGGACAAGCGCGCCGCCGTGACGGCGGACGCGAGCGTCACCGACGCGGCGCTGACCGCCGCCGTGACCGAGGAAGGCTACGAAGTGACCGGGGTCGAGACCGATGAAGGCTGACAAGGAAAAGGTCACCCGCTCGCTGAAAATTGCGCGCGGCCAGCTGGACGGCGTGCTGCGCATGATTGAGGAGGACCGCTACTGCGTCGATATCGCCAACCAGCTGCTGGCGACGCAGGCGCTGTTGAAACGGGTGAACCAGGAAATTTTGCGCGCACACATCCGCAGCTGCGTGCGCGAAGCGCTGCAGACCGACGAGCCCAACCCCAAAGTGGAGGAAGCGCTGCAGCTGCTGGAAACGCTGGCCAAATAAGCCGAACGCCGCCCGGCGGGGAATCCCCGCCGGGCGGCGCTTTTGCTTTATTTTAGGGTTATGCTTACGCGCAAGAATCCGGCGTGTGGGGCGGGGTCTCGCCTTGCACCTGGACGACGCCGTCCGCGCCCGCAAGATCGCGGATGATCTGCCCCACGGCGGGCGCCGTGATGTGCCCGGCCAGCGGGTTTTTGATGCTGAGGATCGGCGTCGTGACCGTCGCCTCGACCTCGCTGCGCTCAAACGCCAGGTCGGTATCCTGCATTTCGCAGTCGATCAGGCGCAGCCCCTTGCAGTAGCACAGCGGCTGGGTGCCGATGATCTTGCAATGATCAAACGTCACGTTCTCGCAGTACCAGGCCAGGTACTCGCCTTGGACGACGCTGTTTTTGACCGTGACGTTTTTGGCGTGCCAGAACGCGTCTTTGGTGTCGAATACGCAGTTTTCAAAAGTCGAATCCTCGATGTATTGGAACGAGTACTTGCCCCGCATGCGCACGTTTACAAAGTGCAGGTCCCGGGCGCGCAGCATAAAGTATTCGCTGTCGGCCGTGCAGTCGGTCATCGCCAGCCCGCGCACCGACCAGCCGAACTCCGGCGAGACGATGTCGCAGCCGCGCATCGTGACGTCGGCACACTCGCGCAGGGCCTTGATGCCGTGGAGTTTGGTGTCCGCAATCGTCACATGGTCGGCGTACCACAGCGCCGCGCGGCAGTTTGCGGTCATCTCGCTGCCGCGGATCGTCAGGCCGTGGTCATGCCACAGCGGGTAGCGCAGGTCAAAAAAGCAGGTTTCCACCTCGATATCCGCACATTCTTTGAGCGCGCTCTCGCCGTCGGCGGGGCCGGCGAAACGGCAGTTGACAACGCGCAAGCCCCGGCTGCCGTACAGCGCGCGCTCGGCGTCAAACGTCTGGTTTTGGATGGTCTGCATCACAAAAAGGTCCCTTCCCTGTCAAATCAAAGATTGCAGGCGGCGCGCAGGCCGCCCTGCCGGGGCCTATGCCCCACCCTTAGTGTAGTACAACGGCCGCAAAATAGCAAATGCCGGTTTTGCATGGCGGCGCATAGGCAAAAGGCATAGGTCCCGCACCGGGGCCGCCCGCCCGGCATACACTGGCGCAGGAGGTGTTTGTATGCCCAACGGAACTTTGACCGTATACGCATCGGTCGCCGGGCAGGCCGCGCCGCTGCCCGGCGTGCGCATCACGGTGCGGGACGAAAGCGGCGCGCTGCTGGCGCAGCGCACGACCGACGCCGTCGGGGCCGCCGCGGTCGACCTGCCCGCGCCCGACGCGCAGTACAGCCTGGACGAAGCCAACACCGCCGTGCGGCCCTATGCCGTCTACCGGCTGGAAGCAGAATGCGACGGCTGGCAGGCGCAGGTGCTGGACGGCGTGCAGGTGTTCGACGGCCAGCAGACGGTGGCGCGGCTGGCGTTTTTGCCGGATTCCGCCGCCGTGGTGCGCGGCGACGAGCGGCAGGTCACGACGATCCCGCCGCACGCGCTGTTTGCCGGGGACGGCGGCAGCGGCCCCACGCCCCAGACCATAGCGCCCCGTGTGTTAAGCGAGGTCGTCATCCCGCAAAAGATCACGGTGCACCTCGGCGCGCCGTCGTCGAGCGCGCGCAACGTGACGGTACCGTTCCAGGACTATATCGCCAACGTCGCGTCCAGCGAGATCTACCCCACCTGGCCGGAGCAGGCGTTGCGCGCGAACATTCTGGCGCAGATCAGCCTGGCGCTCAACCGCGTATGGACCGAGTGGTACCCCAGCCGCGGCTATGCGTTCCACATCACCGGGTCGCCGGGGTATGACCAGGCGTATGTTGAAGGCCGCACGGTGTTTGCGGTGATGGAGCGGCTGACCGCCGAGCTGTTCAACACCTATGTGCGCCGCGCCGGCGACGCCGAGCCCTATTTTACCGAGTACTGCGACGGCAAACTGGTCACCTGCCCCGGCATGAAGCAGTGGGGCACCGTCGACCGCGCCAACGAGGGCATGAACGCGCTGCAAATTTTGCGTTACTACTACGGCGACCGCGTGCAGCTGGCCACGAGCCAGAACATCGCGGCCATCCCCAGCAGCTGGCCGGGCGTCACGCTGCGGCGCGGGTCCTCCGGCGTCAGCGTGCGCATTTTGCAGCGGCAGCTTTCGCGCATCGCCAAGGACTACCCCGCCTTTGGCAAGCCGGAAGCCACCGGCATTTTTGACGAAGTGACGGAGACCAGCGTCAAACGGTTCCAAAAGCAGTTCAGCCTGACGGCGGACGGCCTCGTCGGCAAAGCGACGTGGTACAAAGTCAGCTACATCTACGTCAGCGTCAAGGACCTGGCCGAGCTGACCAGCGAAGGTGAGAGCGCCGAGGGCGTGCAGAGCGCCGGGGCCTGGCCGGGCGTGGTGCTGCGGCGCGGCAGCACCGGCAGCGCGGTGGAGCAGGCACAGTTCTGGCTTTCGGAACTGGCGCAGTTTGACAGCGCGCTGCCCGACCCCACCGTCGACGGCCATTTTGGTGCCGGGACCGAGCGCGCGGTGAAAACTTTCCAGCAGCGGCAGGGGCTGACCACCGACGGCGCGGTGGGCCAGGCCACCTGGGACGCGCTGTACGCCGCCTGGGTGGATATGCAAAACGACCTGGGCGGCACGGCCTGGCCCGGCACAGCGCTGCGGCGCGGCAGCACCGGCATGGAGGTGCGGCTGGTGCAGTTCTGGCTGCGGCTGGCCGCCGACAACTACGCGGCGCTTTCCCCCGTGACGGTGGACGGCAGCTTTGGCGCGGCCACCGTGCGCGCGGTGGAAGCGTTCCAGGGGCGGTTTGGCCTGACGGCGGACGGCGTTGTGGGGCGCGCGACCTGGGCCAAGCTGCGTGAAGTCGCGTTGGCTGTAGCCAACAACCTTGTGGGACCGGACGCCGCGCCCGGGCAGTTCCCCGGCACAGTGCGCAGCGGCAGCCGCGGCACCGCCGTGCGCGCCGTGCAGTACTACCTGCGGCGGCTGGCCGCCTATTACAGTGAGGTCCCTACCGTTACCGTGGACGGCGTGTTCGGTGCAGCCACCGTGCGGGCCGTCAAAGCCTGGCAGGCCCACGCCGGGCTGACGGCGGACGGCGTGGTGGGCCCGCAGACCTGGCAGAGCCTGTATGCGGCCGCCGAAGCGCTGGCCGGCAGCGGGCCGGTGGTGCGCGTGGCGGAGCCGGATATCCCCGCGCGCACGCTGCACGCCGGCGATACCGGCCCGGCGGTGCTGCGCGTAAGCCAGTTGCTGCACTTTTTGGGCCAGTGGCTGACGGATATCACCTTTTTGCAAGGCGGCGGCCCCGCCCCGCAGTACACCGCCGACCTGGCCGACACCGTGCGCAGTGCCCAGCGCTACTTTGCGCTGCCCCAGACCGGGGAGGTTTCGGCAACGGACTGGCAGGCCTTTGTGCAGGCCGCCCGTGCCCTGGCCGAAGTCAACCCCGCGGCCGCTGCGCCCCGCCCCGACGGCGTGTGGCCGGCCGCCGCGCTGGCCCAGGGCAGCGCCGGGCCCGCCGTGCGCCAGGTACAGCGCTGGCTGAACTGCCTGGCGGCCGCCGACCCCGCCGGTGCCTTTGTGCCGCAGACCGGCGCGCTGGACGCCGCCACGCGCCGGGCGCTGGCGCAGTACCAGCAGGCCCACGGCCTACCCACCCGCGGCGTGGTGGATGCCGCCACCTGGCGCAGTTTGCAGCAAAACGCCGCCGCGCTGTGCCGCTGCCCCTGCCAAAAGGAGGGTCTGTGATATGGCAAAACTGTTTGTGTACGACGCCTACACCAACCGCTTTACGCACTATACCCTGCGCGAAAACGACCCCATGCCCTACGCCTACAGCACCACGCTGACGGTGCGGGAGTTCCGCGGTTCCAGCAGCGCCGACGTGCTGTGGACCACCACCGCCGCCATGGAAGCCTGGAACCTGACCCGCCGCCGTTTTGGCAGCGCCATCCCCGTCGGGTATGCGTTCAAGCGCATCTGGGAGGGCGGCCACGGCACCACCAGCCAGCACTACGCCGGCGTAGCGTTTGACACCGGGCAGCGGCTTTCTGCCGCCAGCCGCCGGCGGCTGCACAGCGCCGCCGAAGCCAGCGGCGCCTGGGGGTATGTGGAGCCGCTCTCGATGACGCCGACTTGGGTGCACTTTGACCGCCGCTACGGCAAACCGGCCTGCCCCAACACCACGGCAGGCTACCCCACGGTGCGCCGCGGCAGCAAAAGCACCTATGTGCTGATTTTGCAGGACGCGCTCAACGCGCTGGGCTACCCCAGCGGCGCACTGGACGGGATCTTTGGCAGCGCGACCGAGACCGCCCTGAAAGCCGTGCAGCGCAGTTTTTCGCTGACGGCCGACGGCATCTGCGGCTGCCAGAGCTGGAAAAAGATTGCGTCGGCGGCGGTGGGCATCGGGCGCACAGCCACCGTCGTTGATTCATGACCGCCCGGCTGGTATAATAGCGGTATCACCAACGCCGAAAGGATGGGATCGTAAATGTCTGCACCGGATGTCCTGCGCTTTTTGCGCAGCCGCCGCACCTTCCGCCGCTTTTTGCCGCGCGCCGTCGACCCGGCTATCCTGCGCGAAGCCATCGACGCCGCGCGCATCGCCAGCTGCGGGTGCAACCGCCAGACCCTCAAATACCTGATCGTGCAAAGCGCGCCCGCCGTGGCCGCCGTGCAGCCGCTGGTTCACTGGGCCGCCTGCCTGCCGCCGGAACAGGGCTGCCCGCGCCCCGGTGAGGAACCGGTCGCCTTTATCGCCGTCTTGCAGGACACACGCCTGCCCGGCTGCAGCGACACCGACGTCGGCCTGGCGCTGGGCAGCCTGACGGCCGCGGCCTGGGCGCACGGCGTGGGCAGCTGTATCATGGGGTCCATCGACCGGCCCGCGCTGGCCCGCCTGCTGGACCTGCCGCCGCACCTGACCCTGCGCTACATGGTGGCGCTGGGCTACCCGGCGCACCAGAGCCATCTGGTGCCGATGCAAAACGGCAGCATCGACTACTACCTGGACGACGCGCGCGACTACTGCGTGCCCAAACGCCCGCTGGAGGAAGTGCTGTTAAAAACCCTGTGACCCTGCCACACCAGGCGTGCTGTACCGGCCCCGACCCACGGGAGCCGGTATTTTTATGCGCCGCAAATTTGCGGCTTCCCCTGCAAAATCACCCGCTGCTCGGCTTGTTACAACAAAAAAACGCCCATATATTTTCTACTGACTGTATAAATATTCGTCATTTTAACAAATTATGAATAAACGATTGACACTGCCGCCCGGCCGCGCTACAGTTAAACAGCAAGCGATTGTAATTTATAAGAAGAGAGGGAGCAAAAAACATGAATACGCTTGTGATTGTACTGATCGCAGCGGTGTGCCTGGTATGTGCGTACGCCGGGTACGGCCGCTGGATCGCCAAACAGTGGGGCATCAACCCCAACGCCAAGACCCCGGCTGTGCGGCTGGAGGACGGCAAAGACTACGTACCCACCGACGGCTGGACGGTGTTCAGCCACCAGTTTTCTTCCATTGCGGGCGCCGGGCCTGTGACCGGCGCCATCCAGGCGGCGGCGTTCGGCTGGCTGCCGGTGCTGCTGTGGATTCTGCTGGGCGGCATCTTTTTCGGCGCGGTGACGGATTTCGGCGCGCTGTACGCCAGCGTCAAGAACGATGGCAAATCGATGGGCCTGCTGATTGAAAAATACATCGGCAAATTTGGCCGCAAGGTATTTTTGCTGTTCTGCTGGCTGTTCACGCTGCTGGTCATTGCAGCGTTTGCCGACATGGTGGCCGGTACCTTCAACGCCTATGAGACGGTGGACGGTGTGAGCCAACTGGCCGCGGCCGCCCAGACCAACGGCGCGGCGGGCAGCATCTCGCTGTTCTTCATCGTGTTTGCGATGCTGTTCGGCCTTGTGCAGAAAAAGTTCGCCCTGACCGGCTGGCGCGAGATGGTGCTGGGCCTGGCATGCACGGTGGCCGCGCTGGCGGCCGGCATGCTGCTGCCCCTCACGCTGGGCAAAGAGGGCTGGCTGTACATCACCTTTATCTACATCTTCTTTGCGGCCACGCTGCCCATGTGGCTGCTGAAACAGCCCCGCGACTTTATGACCACCTTTATGTTCGTGGGCATGATTGCGGGTGCGGTGCTGGGCCTGCTGGTGGCCCACCCGGCCATGAACCTGCCGGTGTACACCGGCTTTACCAACGAAAGCCTGGGCACGCTGTTCCCCATCCTGTTTGTGACGGTGGCCTGCGGCGCGGTGTCCGGCTTCCACAGCCTGGTGTCGTCGGGCACGTCGTCCAAGACCATCCGCGATGAGCGCGACATGCTGAAAGTCGGCTACGGCGCCATGGTCACCGAGAGTTTGCTGGCCGTGCTGGCGCTGTGCGTGGCCGGCGCGGCGGCCGCCGCCGACGGCACCCCGGCCGCGGGCACGCCGTTCCAGATTTTCTCCAGCGGCGTGGCGGGCTTCTTTGAGATGTTCGGCGTGCCGGTGTACATTGCCCAGTGCTTTATGACGATGTGCGTCAGCGCCCTGGCGCTGACCAGCCTGGACGCCGTCGCCCGCATCGGCCGCATGAGCTTCCAGGAGTTGTTCAGCACCGACGACATGGCCCATGCCGAGGGCTGGCGCAAAGTGCTGTGCAACGTGTACTTCGCCACCATCATCACGCTGGCGGGCGGCTTTGTGCTGGCCAAGATCGGCTACAACAACATCTGGCCGCTGTTCGGCTCGGCCAACCAGCTGCTCAGCGCGCTGGTGCTGGCGACGCTGTGCGTGTTCCTGAAAGTGACGGGCCGCAGCAACAAGATGCTGTTCCCGCCGCTGGTCATCATGCTGTGCGTCACCTTTACGGCGCTGGTGCAGCGCGTCATTGCGCTGGTGCAGGCCGTGGCCGCCGGCAGCGCGACCTTCCTGGTGGAGGGGCTGCAGCTCATCATTGCCGTGCTGCTCATCGCGCTGGGCGTGACGATCGTGCTCAACTCGCTGCGCGCGTACGCCGCCAGCAAACAGGACAGCGAAAAAGCCACGGTGCACTGAATCTTTGGCAACCTTTGACGCTTGACAAAAGACCCCTTTGCGCGTACAATACCGGTATGGCTGCAACGGCGCGGCTGCGCGCCGGGCCGCTGCCCCAAGCAAAACCGTACAGCTGCCCCGGTATCCCCTGTGGGTACCGGGGCTTTTGGCAGCCAAGGGAAAGGACAGACAAAAGAAGGAGGAACCCCCATGAAACGCAAACAATGGGCCAGCCTGCTGCTGGCGGCAGCGCTGGGCGTGAGCCTGGCGGCTTGCGGCAGCACCGCAAACAGCGACGTGCCGGACGGCGACGGCGACCCCGCCACGCTGACCGTGGCGATGGAATGCGCCTACGCCCCCTACAACTGGACGCAGAGCGACGACGCCAACGGCGCGGTGCAGATCCGTGATTCGAGCGATTACGCCTACGGCTACGACGTGATGATGGCCAAAAAAATTGCCGAAGCGCTGGGCCAGGAAATTCAGATCGTCAAGCTGGACTGGGACAGCCTGATCCCCGCCGTGATGAGCGGCGACGTCGACTGCGTCATTGCCGGCCAGTCCATCACCAGCGAGCGCGCGGCGCAGGTCGATTTTTCCAACCCGTACTACTACGCTTCCATCATCACGCTGGTCAAGAAGGACGGCCCCTACGCCAACGCGCAGAGCGTCGCTGACCTGAGCGGCGCAGTGTGCACCAGCCAGCTGGGCACCATCTGGTATGACGTCTGCCTGCCGCAGATTCCCGAAGCCGACATCCTGGCCGCGCAGGAAACTGCGCCCGCCATGCTGGTGGCGCTGGACAGCGGCGCGTGCGACGTCGTCGTGACCGACCGCCCCACCGCCCAGGCCGCCGTGGCCGCCTACCCCGACCTTGTCGCGCTGGACTTTGGCGGCGGCGAGAATGACTTCCAGGTCAGCGAGGAAGAGATCAACATCGGCATCTCGATGAAGAAAGGCAACACCGCGCTGAAAGACGCCATCAACGAGGTGCTGGCCACCATGACCACCGACGACTACAACGCGATGATGGACGAAGCTATCAGCGTGCAGCCGCTGAGCGAATAAGCATCCCCCCTGCCCCAGACGGCCTTTGCGCCCGCCTGGGGCAATGGCATGCCGCCCCGGGCTGGATCAGTAAAGGAGTTCCCCCATGCAAAACTTTTTTGGAAACTGCGCCAACGTATTGCAGCAGTACGGGTTTTCTTACCTGCGCGGCGCAGGCACCACGCTGCTGCTGGCGCTGGTGGGCACGTTTTTTGGCTGCCTGATCGGCTTTGCCGTGGGCGCCATGCAGACCATCCCTGTTGACAAACAGCGCGACCCCGCCTGGAAGCGCGGCCTGGTGCACCTTTTGCACGGCGTGCTGCGCTGCTATGTGGAGCTGTTCCGCGGCACGCCGATGATCGTGCAGGCGGTGTTCATCTACTACGGCCTGATGCAGTTTGGCGTCAAGCTGGATATGTGGGCCGCCGGGTTCCTGATCGTCTCCATCAACACCGGCGCGTACATGGCCGAAACCGTGCGCGGCGGCATCGTATCCATCGACCCCGGCCAGACCGAGGGCGCGATGGCCGTCGGCATGACGCACTGGCAGACGATGGCGCACGTGATTTTGCCGCAGGCGCTGCGCAACATCATCCCGCAGATCGGCAACAACTTCATCATCAACATCAAAGATACCTCGGTGCTGTCGGTCATCTCGATCACCGACCTGTTCTTTGTGCACAAGAGCGTCGTCGGCGCGCTGTACACCTACTTTGAGAGCGCGACCATCGTCATGATTATCTACCTGACGATGACGCTGCTGGCCAGCTACCTGCTGCGCCTGTGGGAGAAAGCGCTGGACGGCCCGCAGAACTACGACCTGAACACCACCGACACGCTGGCCTACACCAGCGGCATGTACAACGCCCCCGACCCGGTGCACGAACCGCAGAACCTGGACAGGAAAGGAGAGGCCGCCCATGTCTGAGCATATCATTGAAGTACGCCACCTTTCCAAAAGTTTCGGCACCCATGTGGTGCTGCGCGACGTGGATTTCACGGTGGACCCCGGCGACGTCACCTGCGTCATCGGCGCGTCTGGCAGCGGCAAGTCGACGCTGCTGCGCTGCATCAACCTGCTGGAAACGCCCACAAGCGGCGCGGTGCTGTTCCACGGGCAGGAGATCACGGCCAAAGCCTTTGACCCCTGCGCCTACCGCGCCAAGGTGGGCATGGTGTTCCAGAGTTTCAATTTGTTCAACAACATGACGGTGCTGGAAAACTGCACGGCCGGCCTGCGCTATGTGCTGCGCCAGGACAAAGAGACTGCCCGCCGCACCGCGCTGGAAAACCTGGAAAAAGTGGGCATGGCCCCCTACATCCACGCCAAGCCGCGGCAGCTTTCGGGCGGGCAGAAACAGCGCGTGGCCATTGCGCGCGCGCTTTCGATGCAGCCGGAAGTGCTGTTGTTTGACGAGCCGACCTCGGCCCTGGACCCGCAGATGGTGGGCGAGGTGCTGACCGTTATGCGCCAGCTGGCCGCCGACGGGCTGACGATGATTGTCGTCACGCACGAGATGGCCTTTGCGCGCGATGTGTCCAGCCATGTGGTGTACATGGCCGACGGCGTCATTGCCGAGGAAGGCACCCCCGCCGATATTTTTGAGCACCCGCAGAACCCCCGCACGGTGGAGTTTTTGTCCCGCTTCCGCCAGCAGTAACGCGGTGTGCGCCCCGCATAACGGGAAGCCCCGCGCTGTGCCGTACGGCACAGCGCGGGGCTTTTGCAATGCTGGAAAACGGGCGCGCCGGGCGGCTGCGCCGCCCCTTGGCGTTTAATAGTTCATGATATCCTTGACGGCGCCCGACATCGAGAACAGCTTGGCCGAGAGGTGGTCAAGGTAGACGATGCCCAGCTTGTGGCCGGTCTCGTCGTTGTACAGATCCTCCAGCTGGGGCATGACCTTGAACGCGGCTTCCTGCGCTTCGGGGGTGTTGTCAAAGTTGGCGGTGCCCTGCACGCGCAGCCATTCGCCGCGGTCGTTGGCGGCGCAGAGTTCCAGGTTGGTGTTGTCCAGCAGCTGCTTGTACGCCGCCTTATGTTTGCCGATGGCGATGCACAGGTGGTCCTTGTACCACATGGCAAAGCCCAGCGGGCGCACGCGCGGCAGGTAGCCGTCCACCGTGGCCAGGTAGAAGGTGGGGTTCTCTTTCAAAAATTGCATGATCTCTTCCTGGGGTTTCATGGCGTTCCCTCCTTTTGGGTTCTTACAGCGTGGCCAGCGCGGCTTTCAGGCGCTCGGCCGCCTGCTGCGTGCGGGCGGCGTCGCCAAAGGCCGTCAGGCGGAAATACCCCTTGCCGCAGGGGCCAAAGCCCTCGCCGGGGGTGCCGACGATGCGGGCGGTGTCCAGCAGCCAGTCAAAAAACTCCCAGCTGCCCATGCCGCCGGGGCAGCGCAGCCAGATGTAGGGGCTGTTTTTGCCGCCGCAGTACCACACGCCGGCTTCATCCAGCGCGGCCGCGATGACAGCGGCGTTTTTGCGGTAGTAGTCGAGGTTCGCCTGGATCTCGCGCATGCCCTCGGGCGTAAAGACGGCTTCGGCCCCGCGCTGCACGATGTAGGCCACGCCGTTGAACTTGGTGGTCTGGCGGCGCAGCCACATCTTGTTCAGGCTCTGGCCGCCGCGCACGATGGCCTGCGGCACGATGGTGTAGCCGCAGCGCGTGCCGGTGAAGCCGGCGATTTTGGAAAAGCTGCACACCTCGACGGCCACTTCTTCGGCGCCTTTGACCTCGTAGATGCTGCGGGCCAGGCCCGGCTCGGTGACGAAGCACTCGTAGGCGGCATCATACAGCAGGATGGCGTCGTGCGCTTTGGCCCAATCCACCCAGGCTTGCAGCTGCGCGACGGTGTATGCCGCGCCGGTGGGGTTGTTGGGGCTGCAGAGGTACACAATGTCCGCCGCGGGGGCTTCGTCCGGCATGGGCAGGAAGTTGTTTTCCGCCGTGGCGGCCAGGTACAGCACCTTGCGCCCGGCCATGACGTTGTCGTCGACGTAGACCGGGTAAACCGGGTCGGGCACAAGGACGGTATTGTCGGCGCTGAACAGATCCAGCAGGTTGCCGAGGTCGCTCTTGGCGCCGTCCGAGATGAAAATTTCCGAGAGGTCCAGCGTCACGCCGCGCTGCGCATAATACTTGCGGATGGCTTCGCGCAGGAATTCATACCCCTGCTCGCTGGGGATGTAGCCGTGGAACGTCTCTTTGTGGCCCTGTTCCTCGACGGCTTTGTGCATGGCGTCCACCACCGGGCGCGCCAGCGGCAGCGTCACGTCGCCGATGCCCAGGCGGATGAGGTCGGCGTCTGGGTGGGCTTTCTGGTAGTCGGCCACCTTGTGGGCGATGGTGCTGAAAAGATAACTCTCGTTGAGTTCGGCATAATGCGGGTTGAGTTGCATGACGGTCCCCCTCTTGTAACAAATGTTCTACAAAATAACTGTAACACAATTCGGGGGCCTGTGCAAGTCTTTACGGGTCCGGCAGGTCCACCGTGCCGGTAAACACCGTCTGTGCCGGGCCGGTCAGCAGCACGGTGTCGTCGGGCAGGACGCAGACGTCCAGCACGCCGCCCGGCAGTGCGACGGCCACCGGCCGGCTGCGCGGGCAGGCTCCCCGCAGCGCCAGCGCCGCCACCGCTGCGCAGGCCCCGGTGCCGCAGGCCAGCGTCGCGCCGCTGCCGCGCTCCCACACGGTCATTGTCAGCGCCTGCGGGGCGTCCCGGTGCACAAACTCCACATTGACCCCCTGCGGGAACGCCGGGTGCCGCGCCAGCGCCGCGCCCCACCGCGCCAACTGCGCGCCGGCGGGCGGCGCGCCCTGGCACAAAACGACGCAGTGCGGGTTGCCCAGGCTGATGCAGCTGACGCGCCAGCTGCGCCCGGCCGCTGTGAGCGGGGTCTCCAGCAGCGGCCCGGGGCCAAGACCGACGGCGGGCAGGTCCTCCGCCTTGGTGGAAAACCGCCCCATGCCGGCGCGCCATCGCCCCGGCGCGGTGCGGTACAGCGTCTTGCGCCCGGCGCGCAGGGTGTCCAGTTCGATGCGGTCTTTGCGCACGCCGTGGGTGTAGAGGTATTCGGCCACGCAGCGCACGCCGTTGCCGCACATAGCCCCCTCGCTGCCGTCGGCGTTGAACATGCGCATCGTGGCGTCGGCGTCGGCCAACAGCGGCGGCAGAATGCAGATGAGCCCGTCCGCCCCGACGGAGACATGCCGCCGCGAAAGCTGCGCCGCCAGCGCGCCGGGGTGCGGCGGCAGGCCGCTTTGGCGGCAGTCCAGGTAGATGTAGTCGTTGCCGGCGCCCTGCATTTTGGTAAAGTGCAATCGCATGGGTATCCCCCCTCCCCCGCCAGTGTATGCGGCGGCGCGCGGCGGCAGTACGGCGCATTTTCGCCCGGCCCCCTTGACATCCCCGGGCAGATACGCTATATATGTTATGGATCATTCTTACTATATATAAAAGGAGTTATTGCAATGGATTCCGAAGTTTTTGCCCGCATCCGCGACTACCTGGCCGACCAGCTGGAGGTCGAACCCGAAAAGATCAGCCTGGACAGCGACATCGTCAATGATTTCGGCGCCGACAGCCTTGACGTCATCGACATGATTACCACCCTGTCCGACGAGTTCGGCGTCGAGATTCCCGACGAGGACATCGAGGGCTTCCACACCGTGGGCGACGTGGTGAATTATCTGGAGGAGCGGCTGTAATTTTGCGCCGCCGGATGTGAAGGAGTAGACATGGCAAGCGAAAAGAAAAAGATGGTAGAAGCGATCACCGCGCAGGAGGTCGATTTTGCCCAGTGGTACACCGATATCTGCACCAAGGCCGAGCTGGTGGAATATTCCAGCGTAAAGGGCTTTGTGGTGCTGCGCCCCTACGGCTATGCGATCTGGGAGAATATCCAGAAAGACCTGGACGCCCGTTTTAAGGCCACCGGCCATGAGAACGTGGCGATGCCGATGCTGATCCCCGAGAGTTTGCTGAAAAAAGAGGGCGAACTCGTCGAGGGGTTTGCCCCCGAGGTGGCCTGGGTGACGGCGGGCGGCAGCGAGCCGCTGGAGGAACGCCTGGCCGTGCGCCCCACCAGCGAGACGATGTTCAGCGACCACTTTGCCCATGTTCTGCAAAGCTACCGCGACCTGCCGATGCTGTACAACCAGTGGTGCAGCGTGGTGCGGTGGGAGAAATCTACCCGCCCGTTCCTGCGCACGCGCGAATTCTGGTGGCAGGAAGGCCACACCATCCACGAGACGGCCGCCGAAGCCGAAGCCGAGACCGAGCAGCAGCTGAACTGCTACGCCGATTTCTGCGAGCGGGACCTGTGCATCCCGGTGCTGAAAGGCCGCAAGACCGACAAGGAGAAGTTTGCCGGGGCTGAGGCCACCTACACCATTGAAGCGATGATGAAGGACGGCAAAGCGCTGCAGAGCGGCACGAGCCATTTCTTTGGCGATAAGTTCAGCCGCGCCTACGATGTGACCTTTACCGGCCGCGACAACACGCTGCAGTACCCGTTCCAGACGAGCTGGGGCGCGTCGAGCCGGTTGATCGGCGCCATCATCATGACGCACGGCGACGACGACGGCCTGATTTTGCCGCCGGCCATCGCGCCCGTGCAGGTGGTCATCGTGCCGGTGGCCGCCCACAAGCCCGGCGTGCTGGAAAAAGCCCGCGAGCTGGCCGAGACCCTCCAGGGCATCGTCCGCGTCAAGGTGGACGACAGCGACAAAGCCCCCGGCTGGAAGTTCAGCCAGTGGGAGATGAAGGGCGTGCCGCTGCGCATCGAGGTCGGCCCGCGCGATATCGAGCAGGGCCAGTGCGTGCTGGTGCGCCGCGATGACCGCCAGAAGCAGTTCGTCAAGTTTGAGGACCTGACCACCGCCGTGCCCGCCGCGCTGGATGCGCTGGCCAAAGCGCTGTACGACCGCGCGCTGCAAAACCGCGAAGCGCGCACCACCAGCGCCACCACGATGGAGGAAGTCAAGCAGAAAGCGGCGGCTTCCACCGGGTTCATCAAGACGATGTGGTGCGGCGAACTGGCCTGTGAGGAAGCGATGAAAGAGCAGGCCGGGCTTTCCAGCCGCTGCATGCCCTTTGCGCAGGAGCATCTTTCCGACGTGTGCCCCGTCTGCGGCAAACCCGCCAATGCGATGGTCGTGTGGGGCGTCGCGTACTAAACCGATACAAACGGCGGGCAGCGCCCGGGCGCAAACCACCGTAAGAGAACAAAGGCTTTATACAAACTGCGCAGCACCGCAAGACCGCTGCAAAGTGGCAGATGCAAGGCAGAGGGCTGCCGCCCCCCGGTGGGATGCAGCGCCCTGCAACGCAGCAGATGCCGCCTTGCAGGCAGGTTTTGCGGTTTTGCTTTCTGGGGGACTGTGCCATACCGCACCGCCCGCTTTGGGTAACTTAGGATGTTCGTTTTTCTTTTGACTTTGCTGGTCTATGGCCTGGGCCTGGTGCTGACTGCCGTCGGCAGCCGGCTGGCCGGGCGCTGCACAACCTGGTGCTGCGCGCTGTGCGGCTTCCCGATGTGGGTGGTGGGCGGCACGGTGGCCCCCTTTTGCCTGGCGCTGCCGCAGCTGGTGCTGGCGCTGCTGGCCGCGGGGCTTTCGGTCACGTCGCTGGCGGTGGGCACGGCGCTGGCCGGCGCGGTGGCCAACCTGGGGCTGGCGCTGGCCGTCTGCCTGCTGAACCGCCGCCACGCTGTGGCGGTGGACCGCAGCGAGTTCTGCCGCAAATGCCTGATTTTGCTGGCGGCCTGCGCCGTGCTGGCCGTGTTTGTGCGCGACGGCACGTTGAGCTATACCGGCACCGGTCTGCTGATGGGGCTGTTTGTGCTGTTTGTGCTGTTGAGCATCGTCTACCAGCGTCGCTACATCTACGGCGAGGGGTTGGACTTTGTGGGCACGGCCCCCACGCCCGACAAACCGCCGGTGCGCGACCCTTCGGCCACCTACGGCTACACGGCGCACACAATGGCGTTCCCCGTGATGAGCGTATTCAACGCACTGAAAAACCTGGCCGGCGTTGTGGGCGGGCTGGCCCTGCTTTCCGCCGGGGCGCAGGCGCTGGTGTACAGCACCGCGACGCTGGCCGACCTGACCGGCACCATCCAGGCGCTGTGGGCCGCTACGCTCATCAGCTTTGGGTTCTGCCTGCCGCTGCTGGCCGACGCGCTGGACCACCCGCTGGGTTCGGTGTGGAAAAAATTCTCGGTGCGGTGCCGGTATTTCCCGCCCAGCACGCTGCCGCTGCAGCTGCTGAACGGCGCAATTTTGAACCTGACGCTGGCGCTGCCGTTTTCCAGCCTGATGTACCGCAAACGCCTGCCGTTTGGCGCGCAGTACCGCCACTACGACCTGCCGGTGCTGGCCGCGCTGGCGCTGGTACTGCTGCTGCCGCCGCTGCTGCGCCGCCGGCTGTACCGCTGGCAGGGCACGGCCTGCCTGGCGCTGTACCTTTTGTATGTGGGCGCGGCCCTGCTGGCGCCGCAGGCAGGCGCATAACCCCAAACCGGACGCCCAACCCAAGCAAAAAGCCCGCCGCACAAGAAATTGTGCGGCGGGCTTGCTTTGTTTATGCGGGAGTGATGCCTTATGCCAAAGCGCTTATTCGACGATGATGCTCTTGCCCGTCATTTCCGGCGGGGTGGGCAGGCCGATGTAGGGCATCATGGTGGGGGCGATGTCGGCCAGGCAGCCGCCCTCGCGCAGTTTGACGTCGCCGGCGCCGATGACCGCAAACGGCACCACGTTGGTGGTGTGCGCGGTGAAGGGGGTGCCGTCGGGGTTTTCCATCTTCTCGGCGTTGCCGTGGTCGGCGGTCAGGAAAACGACGCCGCCCATCTTGAGCGTGGCGTCGACCACCTTGCCGACGGCCGCGTCGACGGCTTCGACGGCCTTGACGGCGGCGTCAAACACGCCGGTGTGGCCGACCATGTCGCAGTTGGCAAAGTTGAGGATGACGACGTCGTAGTTGCCGCTCTCGATGCGCTTGGCGCATTCCTCGGCCACTTCGGGGGCGCTCATCTCGGGTTTGAGGTCGTAGGTGGCCACCTTGGGGCTGGGGATGACCTTGCGGTCCTCGCCGGCGTAGGGGGCTTCGACGCCGCCGTTGAAGAAGAAGGTGACGTGGGCGTACTTCTCGGTCTCGGCGATGCGCAGCTGGGTCTTGCCGTGGGCGGAGAGCCACTCGCCCAACACGTTCTTGAGTTCAACGGGCGGGTAGGCGACCTCGACGTTGGGCATGGTGGCGTCATACTCGGCCATGCAGACATAATGCACGGGGAAACGGCCATAGCGGCGCTCGAACCCGTCAAACTCGTCGTCGACGAAGATGCGGGTCATCTGGCGGGCGCGGTCGGGGCGGAAGTTCATGAAGATGACGGTGTCGCCCTCCTGCACGCGGCCGCCCTCGCAGGTGATGACGGGCACGACAAACTCGTCGGTGACGCCGTCGGCGTAGCTCTGCTCAATGGCTTCCTTGGCGTTGGCGGCGCGCTTGCCCTCGCCGTAGACAAAAGCGGCATAGGCTTTCTCTTCGCGGTCCCAGTTCTTGTCGCGGTCCATGGCGTAGTAGCGGCCGGTGACGGTGGCAATCTGCCCGATGCCCAGCTCGTCCAGCTTGGCCTGCAGGTCGGCCAGGAACCCCTCGCCGGAGTGGGGGTCGGTGTCGCGGCCGTCCATGATGCAGTGCAGATAGACCTTGGTAGCGCCCATGTGCTTGGCCATATCCAGCACGCCGAACCAGTGGTCGGCATGGCTGTGCACGCCGCCGGTGCCCACCAGGCCCATCAGGTGGATAGCCTTACCGGCGTCGATGGCGGCTTTCATGTTGTTGACCAGCACGGGGTTGCGCTTCATCTCGCCGTCCTGGATGGACTTGGTGATGAGGGTCAGCTGCTGGTAGACGATGCGGCCGGCGCCCATGTTGGTGTGGCCGACTTCCGAGTTGCCCATCTGGCCATCGGGCAGGCCGACGGCCATGCCGGAAGCGTTGATGGTCGTCATGGGGTATTTGGTGAAAATCTCATCCAGGCGCGGCGTGTTGGCGGTGGTGACGGCGTTGCCGAAAGTTTCGGCCGGCGTCCAGCCAAAGCCGTCCATGATGCAGAGAAGGACAGGTTTTTTGCTCATACGGGTACAATCTCCTTAATGCGGTACAAAATCCGGGGGATGCTTACAAAAGACGGCCCGGCAGCCGGGCTGCCGGAGCGTCTGCTGTGGTAGGGCCCTGGGCGGGTCAGCCCTTGCTGGCCGCGTCGACGATGACGGCGAACTGGTCGGCCTTGAGCGACGCGCCGCCGATGAGCCCGCCGTCGACGTCGGGCTTGCCGAGCAGTTCCTCGGCATTTTTGGCGTTCATGCTGCCGCCGTACTGCACGGTCAGCGCCTTGGCGGCGTCCGCGCCGTACAGTTCGCCCACAACCTTGCGGATGGCCGCGCAGACTTCCTGCGCCTGATCCGCCGTGGCGGTCTTGCCGGTGCCGATGGCCCAGATGGGCTCATAGGCGATGACGACGTTCTTGAGTTCCTCGGCCGTGACGCCCTGCAGCGCGATCTTGACCTGCAGGCGGACGAGTTCCTCAGTGACGCCCTGCTCGCGCTGGGCCAGGCTCTCGCCCACGCAGATGATGGGCTTGAGCCCGCCGGCCAGCGCCGCGCGGGCGCGCTTGTTGACGGTCTCGTCGGTCTCGGCAAAGTACTGGCGGCGCTCGCTGTGGCCGATGACGACGTACTCGACGCCGAGGTCGGTCAGCATATCGGCGCTGATCTCGCCGGTGAAAGCGCCGGATTTTTCAAAGTGGACGTTCTCAGCGCCGACATGGATGTTGGTGCCGCTGCACTTGGCCACAGCCACGCACAAATCGGTGTACGGCACGCAGATGACGACCTCGCAGTCAGCCCCCTGCACCGCGGGGATCAGCGCGTCGATCAGGTGGCCCGCCTCGGTGGGGGTCATGTTCATTTTCCAGTTGCCGGCAATAATGGCTTTGCGGTTCTGCTTATCCATACAAAAAAACTCCTTCCAAACTCAAAGGTCCTGCGCCCGGGCGGGGCAGGCATCCAAAAGGGCGCGGCGGCCCTGCCGCCGCGCCCTGCGGGAATCACGCGTTCTGAATGACAGCGATGCCGGGCAGTTCCTTGCCCTCGAGGTATTCCAGCGAAGCGCCGCCGCCCGTGGAGATGTGGGTCATCTTGTCGCCCAGGCCCATCTGCTGCACAGCCGCCGCGCTGTCGCCGCCGCCAATAACGGTGGTGGCGTCGCTCTCGGCCATCGCCTTGGCCACGGCCAGCGTGCCCTCGGCCAGGGTCGGGTTCTCAAACACGCCCATGGGGCCGTTCCAGACCACCGTCTTGGACGCCTTGACGGCGTCGGCAAACAGTTTCATCGTCTGGGGGCCGATGTCGCAGCCTTCCTTGTCGGCGGGCATCGCGGTCACAGGCACGACGGTGGTGTCGACCGGCGCGTCGATGGGATCGGGGAAGTTGTCGATGCAGACGGTGTCGATGGGCAGCAGCAGCTTGACGCCCTTGGCCTGCGCCTTCGCCATCATCTCTTTGCAGTAGTCGATCTTGGAGTCGTCGCACAGGCTCTTGCCGATCTCATTGCCCTGGGCTTTGAGGAAGGTGTAGGCCATGCCGCCGCCGATGATCAGCGTGTCGACTTTCTCAAGCAGGTTGGAGATGACGTTGAGCTTGTCCGCCACTTTGGCGCCGCCCAGGATGGCGGTGAAGGGGCGCTCGGGGTTGTTGACGGCGTTGCCGAGGTACTTGATCTCTTTTTCCATCAGGTAGCCGACGGCGGTATCCTGCACATACTTGGTGACGCCGGCGGTGGAGCAGTGGGCGCGGTGGCAGGAGCCGAACGCATCGTCCACATAGGCGTCCGCCAGGGAAGCCAGTTCCTCGCTGAAGGTGTCGATGTTCTTGGTCTCCTCTTTGCGGAAACGGGTGTTCTGCAGCAGCACGACGTCGCCGTCCGCCATGGTGGCGACAGCGGCCTTGGCCTGCGGGCCGACGACTTCGTCGTCATCGGCAAAGGTGACGGGCTGGCCGAGTTTCTCGCTCAGGCGCACCGCGACGGGGGCCAGGCTGAACTTGGCCTCGGGGCCGTTTTTGGGCTTGCCCAGGTGGCTGCACAGGATAACCTTGGCGCCGTCGTTGACCAGTTTCTGGATGGTCGGCAGCGCCGCGTTGATGCGGTTGTCGTTGGTGATGACGCCGTCCTTCATCGGGACGTTGAAATCGCAGCGGACAAGCACGCGCTTGCCGGCGTAATTCTCATCATCGATGGTCTTTTTACCCAAACCCATAGTAAAAACTCCTCTCGGTATGGTATTTACCAGTTTTACCGGGGCAATGCCCCTGATGGCCTGCTTCTATTATACGCACAAACCGCGCCGCGCGCAAGCCTTTTTGACACTTTTTTAACCGCCACAGGGCGCGGCAAACCGCCGGCGTTGATTTCCCCGCCGCCACATATTATAATGGAGGTAGTACACGGCCGGGCGCCCGCCCGCCGGGAAGGAGGACGCCCCCATGAAACCTGCCTGGCAGCGCGCCAAAGCGTTGACGCTGGCGGTGTTGGGCCCGTTTTTGGGCCGCAACATGCCGGTGTTTGCGGGCTGCGCCACGCTGTTTTTGCTGACGGCGTCCTTTCCGCTGCTGATCGGCGTACTGGTGGTGGTCAACCACCTGCCGGGGTATTCCATCCACGATGTGGCGGAGCTGCTGTTCCGGTTTTTGCCCCATGTGCCCGAGATCCAGGACACCATTTTGGGCGTGCTGGATAGCCTGAACGCCCAGTCCACGACGTTTGTGGCGTCGTTTGCCTTTATCACGACGCTGTTTTCGGCGTCCAGCGGCATGGCGGCCATCCAGAAGGGCCTGCAGCGGCTGACGCCCGGCGCGCGCTTTACGCTGTATGACCGGCTGCTGGCCGTCGTGTACACCATCGTGTTCCAGGGGCTGTTGCTGGCCGTGCTGTTGCTGCAGGGCCTGCGCTCGATTTTTGCGCCGCTGCGCGCGCTGCTGGTGGAAAACCCCGCCTGGGACGCCCTGCTGGACTGGCTGGGCCGCTGGATCAGTTTCAGCGACCTGTTGGCGATCCCGGTGCTGTTTGTGCTGATTTTGCTGATGTACACCTTTATGCCGGGCGGCAAGCGCCCGCTGCGCCCCCAGGTGCCCGGCACCGTCTTTACCACGGCCGGGTGGGTGGTGTTTTCGCGCGCGTTCTCGTTTTACATCGTACATTTCTGGCGGCTGTCGTACATCTACGGTTCGCTGACCGCCATTGTGCTGATGATCTTGTGGCTGGATATCATCATCAACCTGTTTTTCCTGGGTGCGGCGCTCAACGCGGCGCTGGCGCGCAAAATTGACTGAACTGCAAAGGATGTGCCCTATGCTGAAAACCCCTGCCCACTACCGCTCCGGGCTGGACCTGGTCCGCCTGGCGGCGCTGCTACCGGTGCTGTGCTACCACTTTTGTATTGAAGCCGCCCGCAGCGGCTTTGCGGTGCCTGCGGCGCTCATCGGCCGCGGCATGGCCGACTGGGTCGAGGTAGGGCTGGCGTGGTTTTTTCTGCTTTCGGGCGCGGCGCTCTGCCTGCAATGGCAGGGCCGCTTTGCCTGGCGGCCCTACCTGGCGGGGCGTGCGGCGGCGATGTACCCGGCGTTCTGGCTGGGCTTTGCCGTGCTGTTTTTGTACGGCGAGGTGCTGCACGGCAACAACCCCGACGTGCCGCGCTGGCGGGTGGTGTTCTCGGTGCTGGGGCTGGACGGTTACTTAGCCCCGCTGACCGCCACGTTTTATAAAATCGGCGAGTGGTTTTTGGGCGTGATTTTGCTGTTGTACCTGCTGTTCCCGCTGCTGCTGTGGTGCATGAACGCCCGCGCCCGGCGGCGCGGGCTGCTGGCGGCGATGCTCCTGCTGCAACTGGCCTGGCCGTTTGTATGCCCCGCCCCGCTGGAAGCCGGCCACACCGTGCTGGGCCGCCTGCCGGCATTTGCGCTGGGCGTGTGGTTCGGCATGCGGCTGCGGGCGGGCAGCGGTTTTTCACCGCGCCAGAAAACTGCCCTGGCCGTGGCGGCGCTGGCCTGCCTGGCGCTGCTGCCCTGGACGCCGGACGCGCTGCGCCTTACGGTGCTGCTGGCGCTGGCCGCCGCGCTGTTTTGGGCGGTGTATGCGCTGGGGCAGCGGCTGCCCCAACGCAGTTGGGGCGTTTTGCGCCGCGCCGCCGGGTGGAGCTACGGCGTCTACCTGGTGCACCACGTGCTGCTGACGCTGGTGCTGCTGCCGGCAGCCGGGCGCGTGGGCGCGCCGCTGGCGGTTTGGTTCCCGGTATTTTTGCTGGCAAGCTTTGCACTGGCCGCCGTGCTGACAGCGCTGGCCGCACCCCTGGGCCGCGCGCTGCGGCGGCTGGCACACTGACACAACAGTAGCCCCCGGACGGCGGAATGGCACCGCTGCCCGGGGGCTTGTTTTATGTTCTGCGTTATGCTTCGGCAATCTTGATCGCATCCAGTGTCAGGCCGCGGAAGGCCGCATACGCCTCTGCCTTTTGGGCCAGGACGCTTTGTTCGGCGGGCGCAAGGGGCGCAAACGGCGTAAGTGTGATCTGCGCTTTGCCGCGCGCGGTCTTGACTTTCCACACACCGGCGACCTGCCCGCCGCGCAGGAAGACGTTGGGGTTGGCCACCGTGCGCCAAACCTGCCGCTGCAGCGCGGTGTCGGGCAGCAACAGCGCCCGGTCGCGCGCGTCCAGGTAGGGGTCGTGCGCACCCAGCAGCGCCAGTGGCTGGGCCGGCGGCGCGATCTGCTGCAATGCCGGCAGGTCCTGCGCCAGCAGGTAAGCGGTCTTGCCGCCCAGCTGCACGGGGACGAGTTCCCCCGCCACCGCGCCCCACAGACGTTTGGCCTGCTGCGGGCTGCACCCCAGCCAGACTGCCAGGCCGCCCACGGTGGCCGGGCCGTAGGCGTGCAGGAATTTGCGCGCCAGCCAGGCCGGGGCCGCCGGGTCCAGTGGCAGTGGACGGCCGACCCACCGCGTGTAGGCGGTGAACGTGGGGCTGCCCGCCTGCCGCGCCCCGAACACAACCAGCCCCAGGTACGCGCAGGGCCGCAGTGCAAAGGAGACGACCGCCCCGCCGACGGTCTGCCGGCCGCTGGGGTCGTACATCGAGGGAGCGTCCCACTTTTGCCGCAGCGCTGGCGGCAGCTCCTGCGCGGCAGCCGCGGCCAGCGTGCGGTCCAGTTCCTCTTTGCTTTGCACGGTGCAGCCGTCCAACAGACGGGCGGCGCGCCGTACCAGGGCCAGCGCTTCGTCCCACGGCAGGCCGAGGAAATCCAGGGCCAGCGTGACGCCGCGGGTGTAGATCCAAGGTTCCTCGCCGGGCTGCGCGGCCAGCGCCGCCAGAAATGTTGCGCTTTCCGCCGTGGGGAACACCGCCGGCACACCGCGCCAGCTCCAGGCTTGCAGCAGCGTCTTTTGCTGTTCCAGCGCGCTGCGCAGCGCCTGCTGCGGGATGCCGGGCATGCGTGCGTGCATCGCGGTCTCCCACGCGCCGGGCGGGGTGTTCTGCACACCGCACACACCGGCCGCCGCAAGCAGTTCGTCCGGCGGGTAGGCACGGTCCAGGTGATGCACCGCCAGGCGGTACTGCCGCACTTGGTCGGCGGTGATCGGTACGCCCTTGGCCATGCGCGCTCCCCCTTTCTTTTGTAGCAGGCAAAGCGCCGTACGCCCCCGCCACGGGCGTGCGGCGCCGGTTTATTCCGCCAGCAAAATGGTCACGCTGCGCGGCGGCAGTTCCAGCGCATCACGGCACAGCGGGCCAAACGGCGTGGTGCCGGCGTGGGTGCCGTCGCACAGGCGGCGCCAGGTGCCGTTGGGCAGCGGCGCCCACTGGCGCGTGGGTTCGGGGTTATAGAACACCGCCAGCTGGCCGGCGGGGTCGTTGCCCTCGGTTTCAGGCACAAAGCCGATGAGCCACCCCGGCAGCGCCAGCAAAAACGGCTCGGGGTCGCCGTAGGCGCCGGTCAGGCGCGGGTAGGCGCGGCGGATGGCCAGCAGCCCGCGGTAAAACGCCGTAAGGGCCGCAAACTCCGGCCGGTGGGCGCGCGTCCAGTCCAGGGTGTTGAGCGCGCGCGGCCCGCGGTAGGTGTTGGGGTCGCCGTATTTGGTGCGGCCGAACTCCTCGCCCGCCTGCAAAAACGGCAGGCCCTGGCAGGTCAGGAAAATACCCGCCGCCATGCGGTTTTGGGCCAGCAGCTCGGCGTCGGCGGCGTTGTAGTCGCCGCGGCGGCCCACGGCGACGAGTTTGTCCCACAGGGTGAAATTGTCGTGAGCCGAGACATACTGCACCACCTGCATGGCCTGCTTGACCGCGATGCCGTGCGCGCCGCTGCGCCAGGCGCCGACGGCGTGCAGAATCTCATACCCGCTTTGCGGCGCGCCGTTGACGTACCCGGCGTTGCCGGCGTCAAAGACGTTGCCCTTGATGGCGTCGCGCGTATCGTCGCAGAAAAAGCCGATGCGGTCGCTGAGCGCGGGGATGGCGCGCTTGTCGCAGGGGCGCGCGCCGCCCTCCATATAGGTCGCGCCGCCGGTCCACGGCTCGCCGTACATCAGGATGTTTTCGCCGCCGGGCAGCGCGTCCAGCGCGGTGCGGATGGCGTTCATCGTCTCGACGTCCTCCAGCGCCATCAGGTCAAAGCGGAAGCCGTCGATGTGGTACGCTCTCGCCCAGTACAGCACCGAGTCCACGAGGTATTTGCGCACCATCGGGCGCTCGCTGGCCAGGTCGTTGCCGCAGCCGGACCCGTTGGTGACGCGCCCGTCGGGCCACTGGCGGTTCCAGTAGCCGGGCACCGTGCGCTCCAGCCAGCTGTCGGTGTGGTAGGTGTGGTTGTACACGACGTCCATGATGACGCCCAACCCCGCGCGGTGCAGCGCGGCCACCATGGCGCGGCATTCCCGCACGCGCACCGCGCCGTCGAACGCGTCGGTGGCGTAGGAGCCTTCGGGCACGTTATAGTTCAGCGGGTCGTACCCCCAGTTGTAGCCGCCGGGGGCCGTCTCGTCGACGGTGGCATAGTCAAAGATCGGCTGCAGCTGCACATGCGTGACGCCCAGCTGCTTGAGGTAGTTCACGCAGGTGGGGTGCTGGCCGTCACCGTCCAGCGTCGTGTCGTCGGGCACAAAGCCCAGGTAGGTGCCGCGCCAGGCTTCGGGCACGCCGCTGTGCACGTCGGCTGAAAAATCGGCCACGTGAACCTCCCACACGCAGCGCGCGTGGGCCGGGATGTCGGGGCGGCGGTCGCCCTGCCAGCCGTCGGGCGCGGCGGCCGCCAGGTCGATGACCATGCCGCGCTGCCCGTTGGCCCCCGCCGCGCGGGCGTAGGGGTCGACGGCTTCGGCCGTGCGACCGCCGGGGAATTGCAGCTGGTATATATAGTACACGCCGTTCAAATCCCCCGGGACTGTGGCGGCCCATACCCCCTGCCCCGCCGGCTGCAGCGCGTGGCTGCCCAGCTGCGCGGCGCCGGGCTCAGCGTCGGTGCCGGTAGCGTACAGCTGCAGCGTGACGGCCGACGCCGTGGGCGCCCACAGCTTGAACACCGTCTGCGCGGGCGACCAGACGGCCCCCAGATCGTTGGCATCATAATACGGCAGTTCGCAGGCTTGCTGCCAGTTCATGGTGATCCCCCTTTTATGGATAAAAGACAGTGTCATTGTAACAGTTTGGCAAAATGTTTGCAAGACGCCGCGCCGGCCGGAAAAATTTTTGTTGCTTTTGCTTGACAACGCACCGCTTTATGTGCTATGGTTAATTACACAAGTAATGAACCAGTAAACCAAAGCGAAAGGCGGTGAGCCCCTGCCCCCATGCGGAACGAACAGACCCTGATCTACTTACAGATCGCCCAAATGCTGGAGGATGGCATCCTGCGCGGCATCTACCCGGAGGAAACGCAGGTGCCCAGCACCAACGAACTGGCGCGCACGCTGCGCATCAACCCGGCCACCGGGGCCAAGGGGCTGAACCTGCTGGCGGAGGATGGCATCCTGTACAAGCGGCGCGGCCTAGGCATGTTTGTGGCCCCGGGCGCGGCCGAGCGCATCCGCGCCAAACGGCGCAGCGAATTTTTGCAGCAGTATGTGCGCCCCCTGGCCGCCGAAGCCCGCAAGCTGGGTCTGACGGCTGAGGAATTGCAGGCCATGCTGCGCGACGCCTGCGAAGAGGAGGAATGAGCGATGGAACCCAAAATTTTGACGGCCTCGAACCTGCGCAAGACCTACGGTAAACAGACGGCGCTGGACGATGTGAGCCTGACGCTGGAACCGGGGCATATCTACGGGCTGATTGGCCGCAACGGCGCGGGCAAGACGACGCTGCTGGCCGGGCTGACGGCGCAGATCCCGCTCGATAGCGGGGAGGTTTGCTACGACGGCACCCCTGTGTGGGAGAATGAGACCGCCCTGGGCGAGCTGTGTTTCAGCCGGGAGTTGGGCGGCAAGCTGGCCGCCAGCATCGCCGGTATGCACGTAAAAGACTACCTGCGGGCCGGGCGGCTGTTTTACCCGCACTGGGACGAAGCCTATGCCCGCGAACTGATAAAGCAGTTTGGCCTGGAGGAGAAAAAGCGGCTGAACGCGCTTTCCAAGGGGATGATGAGCGCCGTGGCCATCGTGCTGGCGCTGGCCAGCCGCGCGCCCGTCACGATGATGGACGAGCCAACGGCCGGGCTGGACGTCGTCGCGCGGGAGGATTTTTACCGCCTGCTGTTGGAGGACTACGCCGCCACCGGGCGCACCTTTGTAATCTCGACCCATATTTTGGAGGAAGCGTCCACTGTGTTTGACCGGGTGCTGATCGTAAAAGAGGGCCGCCTGATCGAGGACCGCGACGCCGACGCGCTGCTGGCGCAGTTCTGCGTGGTGTCGGGCCGCGACGACGTTGTGGCCGCCGCCTGCGAAGGGTACGCCGTGCTGCGCACCGAGACGCTGGGCCGCCAGACGATGTGCACGGTGCGCGCCCCGGCCGGGGCGGTCGCCGCGCGCGGGCTGGACGTGGACTGCGGCGCGGTGACGCTGCAACAGGTGTTTGTGGCGCTGTGCGGGCATGAACAGGAGGGCCGGTGAGATGAAAAAGACGCTGTGGCTGCTGCTTTTACCCCCGCTGCAGTTGATGGGCGTGCTGCTGGTACTGTACATGGCGCTGTGCGGGCTGTGCCTGCTGTTTGGCGCCGAAAGCCTGTTTGGCACCTACCTGATGGGCGGCAGCTTTGCGTTTTCTCTGGTGGCGGCGCTGTGCGCCGCCCAAGCCACCGCCGCCTACTGCCCGCTGGCGCTGAGCCTGGGCGCCACCCGCCGCGCGCTGCGGGGCGGGGTCGCGGCGGCCTGGGTGGCCCTTGCGCTGCTGGCCCACGGGGCCACGCTGCTGGTGAACTGGCTGGCGTTTGCGCTGTTCCCGCCGGAGCGCGCCAGCCGCGCCTGGCTGTACGGGTTTTCGCGCCATCCGCTGCCGGGGCTGGGGGTGGCGCTGCTGCTGGCCGGGGCCTCGCTTTGGACCGGCATGCTGCAAACCCAGGGCCGCACGACGGCGCGCAACGTGCTGCTGGTGCTGTTTGAGATCCTGCTGTTTGCACAGGTCTTTGTATTTTTGCTGTTGAGCCACCTGGCCCCCGCTTTGCCGGCGGCGGTACTGCCGCTGTACGGCGGGGCGCTGGCGGCGCTGGGGCTTGTGTTCCTACTGCTGGCCCTGCGCCGGCTCAAGACCCTGGCCGTCAGCCAGGGGTAAGGAGGGATTTCCCATGAAACGTACCCTGTGCGCCACGCTGCGCTACCTGTGCGAAGATCTGGTTTTGCCGCTTACGGCCCTGCCGGTGTTTGCCCTGCTGGGCGTGGGGCTGGGCGTGCTGGCTGCGCTGCTGGGCACCCCGCAGGACGCGCCGCTGGCCGCCGCCGTGGTCATGCTGCTGGTCGGCGTACTGCTCACGGTGGTTTTGTCCATCGTCTATTTTTCCAACTGGTTCGCGGTGCTGCTGGCCTTCCCGGCCAACCGGCGGGGGCTGCTGGCCGGGCTGTTGCTGTTCTGCCTGGGCGTCAGCGCGTTGGCGCAGCTTACGACCCTGGCCGTGGGCAGCCTGTGCACGCTGGGTTTTGGCGCGGCGTTTGGCCAGCCGCTGGCGATGCCGTGGCAGCAGATCCCCGCGTTTGTGTGGCCGTGCTGCCTGCTGGGGCCGGTGCTGGGCGGCGTGGTGCTGGGCGGGCTGCAATGCCGGTTTGGCGCGGCGGCATTTTGGGTGGTGTATTTTGTGTTCCTGGGCCTGTGCAGCACCGCCAGCTGGTGGCTGCCCGTGCTGACGGACCGTTTTTCGCCCACCGGCCTGGCAGCGCTGGGGGCCGGCGCGGGCCTTGCGCTTTTGCTGTTGGCGGCGCTGGCCGTGCGCTGGCTGCTGCGCGCGGCGGTCAAAGTGTGAACGCCGCACCGATGATTTTTAAAAAATAATTTTTGTGCGGCGGGGCCAAGGCCCCACCCTACAATATAAGGCATACGCCATACGAACCACGAACGGGTGGCACAAGCACCGTTTTGCGGGCGGCATGTATGCCGCCCCTACGCATAGACCCAACGCAGTCGCAACCAAAAAACGGTACCGTAAGGCAAACGGACACGGGCCGCATACATGCGGCCCCTACAATACGAGGAAAACGTCATACATACCATAAACAGACGCCGGTTTATTGTGTTGCTCCCTTTGCTTGTTTACCTGTCGTTCCCGGTCGGTTCGTAGGGGCCGCATGTATGCGGCCCGCAAATCTTCCGTCGCCACCCGTCTCCGAGGTCATAGACGCGATACCGGGTGTTTGTAGGGGCGGCATATATGCCGCCCGGCAGGGGTGAAAAACCACGCGGGGTTTCACTTGAAAAACGGCCGTTTTCGCCGCCCTGTAGGGCGAGGTCTTGACCCCGCCGCATCGATGATTTTTTTATTCTTATGTGCGGCGGGCGAAATCGCCCGCCCTACAATACAAGACATACGCCATACAACCCATAAACGGGCGGCACGGGCACCGTTTCGCGGGCGGCATGGTTGCCGCCCCTACGCATTAGACCCAACGCGGTCACAACGCAAAACCGGTATCGTGGGGCAAACGGACACGGGCCGCATGCATGCGGCCCCTACAAACCGACCGGGAACGGCAGGCGAATAGGTAAGGCTGATCTCTGCCGCAGATCACCACGGCGGGGTCAAGACCCCGCCCTACAGAACAAGGGAAACGTGCGACCGCCCCCTGCCGGGCGGCATACGTACGGCCAAGGCTGATGCAACCATAACCAAAACCGCCTGCGCGGGATATCGCACAGGCGGTTTTGGTTGTGAACCGGTCTTATCCTTTTTTGCTGTAGTCCCGCGCGCCATAGATGGCCGTGCCGATGCGCACCATGGTGGCGCCCTCGGCAATGGCGGCAGCGTAGTCGTGGCTCATGCCCATCGAGAGCGTGTCCAGCATGGCGTTGGCGTACCCGCGGGCGACGGCCGCGGCCAGCAGCTCCCGCATCTGGGCAAAAAAGCGGCGGGTGGCGGCATCGCCGGCGTCGGCAGGCGGGATGGCCATCAGCCCGCACACGCGGATGTGCGCCTTGGCGGCCGCGGCATCCAGCAGCGGCCACAGCGCGTCGGGCGTGACGCCGCTTTTGCTGGCTTCCCCGCCGATGTTGACCTCCAGCAAAATATCCTGCCGGATGCCCAAACGTTCGGCGGCCGCATCAATCCTGTCGAGCAGGCGGGTGCTGTCGACGCTTTGGATCAGCGCCGCGCGGCCCACGACCTTGTTGACCTTGTTGGTCTGCAGATGGCCGATGAAATGCCCCGGTTTGCCGGCGTAGGCCCCGGCGTCGGTCTTTTCAACAAGTTCCTGCACGTGGTTTTCGCCAAACAGGTCGATGGGCAGGTCGGCGCTGTAGCGCACTTCCTCCACTGTGCGGGTCTTGCAGGCCGCACACAGCAAAACATCCGCCGGGTCGCGCCCGGCGCTGCGGGCCGCGGCGGCCATCGTCTCCCGGATTTGGGCGACGGCTTCGGCCATAGCCTGTTTCTGCGCTTCGGTAATCATCGCGTTTCCCCCTCGCTGTAGACGGCGCGCGCGCCGCCGATGAACGGCGGGCGGGTGCGCGCACAGAGCAGGATAGCCTGCCCGATATGGTCCAGGGACAGGCGCACCGGCACCGCCACGCGGCGCAGATGCATGCCGATGAGCGTGCCGCCGATGTCCATGCCGGCGGCGGCGCGCACTTCCTCGACCAGAACGGGGTCGCGGAACGCGCGCCAGCAGTTGGTGGCCCAGCTGCCGCCCGCGTGCGGCTGCGGGACGGCGGACACGATGGTATACCCGCCCGCTTTGGCGGCTTCGCTTTCCAGCACGATGGCGCGGTTGAGATGCTCGCAGCATTGCGCGGCGAGGAAAACGCCCTGCGCCTGCAAGGGCGGCAGCACGCCGGCCAGCACGGCGGCCGCGGCTTCCATGCTGGAATCGTGCCCGATGTGCCCGCCCATGATCTCGCTGCTGGAACAGCCGACGACAAAGAGGTCGCCGGTCTCGAGGTGCGCGGCCGCGAGCAGTTCCTCGGTCGCCTGGCGCGCCTGGAGTGTCAGTTGCTGAAATTCCATCTGGTACCCTCCCCTGCCGCCCGGTGGGGCGGCGTTTTGTGTTGTGTATTCCGGCGCTGCCGTGCTGGCCTTTTAAGGCGGCCTGCGGCCGCCGGGACGCCGCGGTTTTTCGTCTGCGTATGGCGCACCGCAAAGGGCGTCAAACCAGTACGTCCTTGATGAGCAGGCTCAACCCGCCGGTGGCGGAGTGGATGAACTCCACCGCGTCGTCGGAGTTGCACAGTTCCGCCGGGATCTTAATCTCGATGCCGGACTCGGTCTTAAAACTGCGGCTCTCGAGCTTTTTGATGCGCGCCGGGCTGACGGTGACGCGGTCCTGCGCCTGGACGCCGGTCTCGGCCAGGGCAGCTTCAAACGCCGGGGCGGCCAGGGGGTAACTTTCCCGCATGCGGGTGCAGACGTCCTCGACGGCGATGGTGTTGTCGACGGCCTGGTTGCGCACCATCAGTTCGACGGCGGTCTCGGTGCCGCCGTCAAACGGCGGCACGTCGTCGAGGGCTTCCGGCTCGGGGTAGGCGTCCTTGACGGCGGCGACGGCGGTCTCGCACACGGCCTTGAGCTTGGCTTTTTCGGGCAGGGCTTCGGCGCAGCCGAACACGCGGGTGGAAAGGTAGAAATCCTTTTTTTCGTCGAGGGCGTACTTTTTCTCCAGCAGCCGCACCGTGCCGTTGGCGCGGTCGATGAGCGCGGCCTCGTCGGCTTTGGGGGTCCCGGGCAGCAGCGTGCGCTGCGGCACCATGCGGCTGAAACTGCCGTTGCCCAGTGTCTGGGTGTCGTGGGTGTAGCCGGGGCGGTAGTTGAGTTTGAGCACGCCGTAGTACGGCACGCCGCCGACGGTGAAGTCCACGACGGCCAGGTCCCCGGCCGGGATGGCCGGGTATTGCAGCATCTGCTCAAAGATCACGCCGGCGATACGGCGCGAAAGGTCCACAAAGTCCTGGTTGTGCGCCATCTCCTGCGCAAAGGCGGAGTCGGGCAGGAAACGGCAGGTTTTGCCGTCGTCGCTGGCAAACGCCTTTTCCAGCGCGGCGGCGAAATATTCGTGCAGGTCGGCGTCAAGGTCCATGACGCGGTCCGAGAGCAGCGGCGCCGACGCGCCGGGGTCCAGCAGGTGCAAAATAACCTGCGAGATGGCAAGTTCCATAGGGTGATAACTCCTTTTATGATACAAACGGTAAGATTTGCCGCGGTTGGCGGGCGGCCGGGCGGGCAGACTATCTATACGAAAGGAGGACTACCCTATGCCGACACCACTGACCCCGCAGGAGCGCGAAGCGCTTTTGCGCCGCACCGCCCCCGGCCGCCAGAAACAGGCCGAAGCCTTTTTGCGCGGCCAAAGCCCCGGCGTGATGCAGCGCTACGCGCCCGACGCCGTGGCCGACCCCGAACAGGGCTGGGTCGAGGGCAACGAGACCGTGCAGCGCCTGGCGCGCTGGCGCGAAGAAGCGATCTATTGACCCGCAGACGGCGCGGCCCCGTGACACCGGGGCCGCGCTGCGCGTTTACTCCCCGGTTTTGGCTTGCGCCTTGGCGGTAAAGCGGTCATTGTCGATGACGACGCGCTCATGCTCGGCGTGGGCGACCTCGCCCGCTGCGTCGCAGACGCGGGCCGTAAAGGTCAGGCGGCGGCCGTCGACGGCGGTCAGCGCGCAGTCGCACCGCACCGTCATGCCCACCGGCGTGGGCGCGGTGTGCGCCAGCGTCAGCCGCGTGCCCACGGTGCCCTTGCCCGGTTCCAGTTCCGGCGCAACGGCCTGCCAGCAGGCTTTTTCGATCAGCGCGGCCACCGCCGGGGTGGCCAGCACCGGCAGTTCGCCGCTGCCCAGCGCCCGGGCGGTGTCCGCCGTGGTGACGCAAAGTTCCGCATGCCCGCAAATGCCCGGCTGCAACATGGTAACAGGACCTCTTTCCAGCTGATTTTGTGCTTTTATTATATCGGCCCGCCCCGCGAAATGCAAGCCGCGCGCCCTTGCGTTTTGGCGGCAAAGCCGCTATACTGGATACGTACCAACCGGGGAAGCGGCGCAGCGCGCCTTTTCCCCTTTTTTGCGGCGGATGTGTAAACAAACGGGAGGATACCATGAGCGAAAAGAAACTGGACTATACCCAGGGCATCTACAATGCCCGCGAGCTGGGCGCGCCCCGCGTGCTGATTTTGGGCGCACAGCATATGTTTGCGATGTTTGGCGCCACGGTGCTGGTGCCGCTGCTGACGGGGTTGAGCGTCAGCACCACGCTGCTGTGCGCCGGGCTGGGCACGCTGTTGTTCCACCTTTTGTGCAAGGGCCGGGTGCCGGCGTTTCTGGGTTCCAGCTTTGCCTATCTGGGCGGGTTCACCATCGTGACCAACAGCGGCGCCAACCCCGAAAATCTGCCCTACGCCTGCGCAGCGGTGGCGTTCTCGGGCCTGGTGTACGTGCTGTTCAGTTTGCTGATCTCGGCGTTCGGCATCCGGCGGATGATGAAGTTCTTCCCGCCCGTTGTGACGGGGCCCATCATCATCGCCATCGGCCTGATTCTGGCCCCCAGCGCCATTGAAAACTGCCAGAGCAACTGGCTGCTGGCCTTTGTGGCGCTGGCCACCGTCATCGCCTGCAACATCTGGGGCAAGGGCATGGTCAAAATTTTGCCCATCCTCATCGGCGTGCTGGTGTCCTATGCGGTGGCGCTGGCCACCGGCGCGGTGGACTTTGCCCCCATTGCCGACGCCGCGTGGTTCGGCATCCCGCTGCGCAAAGAGGAGATGGGCCTGTTCGCCATCGACGGCAGCGAGACGTTCATCAGCGCGCTGTTCACCATCGTGCCCATTGCGCTGGCGACGATGATGGAGCACATCGGCGACATTGCGGCCATCAGCGCCACGACCGGCAAAAACTACATCCGCGAGCCGGGGCTGAACCGCACGCTGCTGGGCGACGGCCTGGCCACGACGATGGCCGGCCTGCTGGGCGGCCCCGCCAACACCACCTACGGCGAGAACACCGGCGTGCTGGCGCTGACCAAAATTTACGACCCGCTGGTCATCCGCATTGCGGCGGTGTTTGCGCTGGTGCTGAGCTTCTGCCCCAAGTTTGAGGCCGTCATCAACACCATCCCCTCCGGCATCGTGGGCGGCATCAGCTTTGTGCTGTACGGCATGATCTCGGCCATCGGCGTGCGCAACGTGGTCGAGAACAAGGTCGATTTCACCAACTCGCGCAACCTCATCATCGCGGCGGTCATTCTGGTCTGCGCGCTGGGCTTTGACTCGGTGGGCGGCATCACCTTCACCGTCGCCGGCATGGCGGTCAACCTGTCCGGCCTGGCCATCGCGGCCATCGCGGGCATTGTGCTCAACGCCATCCTGCCCGGCAACGACTACGAATTTGACGAGGGCACCAACGACGGCGAGGGCGCCAGCCTGCGCGTCTGATTTTACAAAAAAGGGAGGGTCCGCTATGACTGCGGCAGATTTTACCGGCCTGCACCTGCAATACAAGACCGAGCAGCAGCCCGGCGAGGTGCCCGCCGCCATCGAGCATGATTTTGACGCCGGGCGCATGGTGGACCACTACTATGTCACGCCCTCGCCCGCGTTTTGGGCCGACGAGGGCGTGCAGGCACTGGGCACGGTGGCTGGCATCCTGTTTTTGCAGCAACCGGACGGCGCGCCGTGGCAGATCTTGGTGCACGAACCGGCCATGGTCAAAGAGGTCATTTTTGAGATGCCGGACGCCGAGTTCCGCGCCATGCTCAACGCAAACGGCGTCGTGCTGCCCGGCGAGCCGGGCTTTGTGCCGCCGCAGTAAGCACCGCCGGGACCGCCTTGCCCAGTGCAGCGGCGTAACCACACGCCGGGACCACACCCATACAGTTTGCCCGCCGTGGCGGAAGAGTCTTTCCCCTTCCCGCCACGGCGGGTCTTTTTTTGCTTTTGGCGCGGCGGGCGGCTTTTTGCACCTCCCGCAAATTTTTTTGCTGCTTTTTTGCGCAAAGGGGTTGACAGCGGCGCGCAACAGTTGTAACATATGAACAGATAAACATATGAAAGGATGTTCCCCATGCTTCCCTATGAATCCCCCCCTGCGGCGCAGCCGCTGGACGAGCAGGCGTTGCAACGCCTGCAAAACGACCTGCCCGACGACGAAGTGCTGTACGATTTGGCCGAGCTGTTCCGCGTATTTGGCGACACGACCCGCATCAAGGTGCTGTACGCCTTGTTTGAGAGCGAACTGTGTGTCAACGACATCGCCCAGGTGGTGGGCATCTCGCAGAGCGCGGTCAGCCACCAGCTGCGGCTGCTGAAAGCCAACAAGCTCGTCAAGTTCCGGCGCGACGGCAAGACGGTCTACTACTCGCTGGACGACGACCACGTGCGCAGCATGATCGCGCTGGGCATGGAGCATGTAGAAGAGTAATACCATTTACCATAAAAACGGAGGGACCCCGCCATGCAAAAGAAATACAACATTGAAGTCGACTGCGCCAACTGCGCCGCCAAGATCGAGACCGCCATCAAAGCGCTGCCCGGCGTGAAAAACGCCAGCGTAAGCTTTATGGCGCAGAAACTGCTGCTGGAAGCCGACGACGCGCAGTTCCAAAGCGTTTTGCAGCAGGCCGTGCGCGCTGCCAAAAAGATCGAACCGGATTTTGAGATCGAGCTGTAACAGCGCGCCGGAGGGAAACAGACTATGACAAAAAAACAGAAAAAGACGCTGCGGCGCATCCTGCTGGCCGCGGCGCTGGTTTTGTGCGCCGTTTTGGCGCTGCAGGTGCTGCCGCTGCCGTGGTACGGCCAGCTGGCGGTGTGGCTGGTACCGTACCTGGTGATCGGCTACGACGTGCTGTACAAGGCCGTGCTGGGCATCAAGAGCGGCGAAGTGTTTGACGAAAACTTTTTGATGGCCGTGGCCACCGTGGGCGCCATGGGCTGCGGCGAATACGCCGAGGGCGTGGCCGTCATGCTGTTTTACCAGGTGGGCGAACTGTTCCAGAGCTATGCGGTGGGCAAAAGCCGCCGCAGCATCAGCGCACTGATGGACATCCGCCCCGACAGCGCCAACTTGGAAGGCCCCGACGGCACGCTGACCGTAACCGACCCCGACGAGGTGCCGGTGGGCGCGGTGATCGCCGTGCGCCCCGGCGAAAAAATCCCCCTTGACGGCGTGGTGGAAAGCGGCGAGAGCACGCTGGACACCGCCGCCCTGACCGGCGAGAGCCGCCCGCGCACCGTGCGCCCCGGCGACGAGGTCATCAGCGGCTGCGTCAACCAGCAGGGGCTGCTGCGCATCCGCACGACCAAAGTGTACGGCGAGTCCACCGTGGCCAAAATTTTGGACCTGGTCGAAAATTCCAGCCTGAAAAAGGCGAAGGTGGAAAACTTCATCACCAAATTTGCGCACTGGTACACCCCGGCCGTCTGCGCGGCGGCACTGGCGCTTGCGGTGCTGCCGCCGCTGGTACTGGGCGGCGGCTGGGTCACCTGGCTGCTGCGCGCGCTGACCTTCCTGGTCATCAGCTGCCCCTGCGCGCTGGTCATCTCGATCCCGCTGACGTTCTTTGGCGGCATCGGCGGCGCGTCGCGCTGCGGCATTTTGGTCAAGGGCGGCAACTACCTGGAAGCGCTGGCCCACACCGGCACGGCGGCCTTTGACAAGACCGGCACGCTGACCAAAGGCGTGTTCAAGGTCACACAGACGGCGCCCGCGCCCGGCGTGGCGGCGGACGAGTTGTTGGAACAGGCCGCTTTGGCCGAGAGCTACTCCAGCCACCCGATCAGCAAAAGTTTGCGCGAAGCCTGCCCCGGGCTGGACGCCCGCCGCGCCGCCGACGCGCAGGAGATCGCCGGGCAGGGCGTGCGCACACGGGTGGACGGCCGCACCGTGCTGGCCGGCAACGCCCGCTTGATGGAAGCCAACGGCATTGCGTACACGGCGGGCAGCGGCGCTGGCACCGTGGTGTATGTGGCGCGCGACGGGCAGTTTTTGGGGTCGATCCTGATCTCGGACGAAGAAAAGCCGACGGCCCGCCCCGCCGTGCAGGACCTGCGCGCGCAGGGCGTGCGCACCGTGATGCTGACCGGCGACGACCCGGCCGTGGCGCGGCAGGTGGCGCAGGACCTGGGCATTGACGAAGTGCACGCCGGGCTGCTGCCCGCCGGCAAAGTGCAGCAGGTGGAAGCGCTGCTGGCCCAGAAAGAAAACGGCAAAATGCTGGCCTTTGTGGGCGACGGCATCAACGACGCGCCGGTTTTGATGCGCGCCGACATCGGCATCGCCATGGGCGCGCTGGGCAGCGACGCCGCCATCGAGGCCGCCGACGTCGTGCTGATGGACGACGACCCGGCCAAGATTGGCCTGGCGATGCGCATCGCCCGCAAGTGCATGGCCATCGTCTACCAGAACATCGTGTTCGCGCTGGGCGTCAAGGCGCTGTGCCTGCTCTTGAGCGCCGTGGGCGTGGCCAACATGTGGTGGGCCGTGTTTGCCGACGTCGGCGTCATGGTGCTGGCGGTGCTCAACGCCACGCGGATGCTCAACGTGCATTCCTACCAGAAATAAGGACAAATACACAAGGCCCGGTCCCCTGCAGGGGACCGGGCCTTGTTTTGTTTTGTGATGTTCAGGGAACTTCCAGCACATAACTCGGTCCGCTCATTTCCCCCGCCGCACCGCCGCTTTCGGCAATGTTGTACACCACCCAGCAGTGGTCCGGCAGCGGCACCCACACCGAAACGCCCGACGGGATGTCGGGATTGCGCTGGCTGTAACGCCGGCTTCGCAGGGATTCCGGTGTGACTGTGAGCGGCAGCGGGCGGGCATTGTCCCAGGCATACAGGATTTTCCGTGCCGGGTCGCCGCCAAAACCGTCGTCGTACGTACCGTCCCGCAGGGATGCAAATTTGCGGTTGAGCTGGTCACAGACCTGCTGCCGTTCTTCGGGGCTCAGGACGTTCCCTTCCGGCGGCTCTCCGTAGGTTTCATGCAGATCCAGCGGCAGGGGCCACTTACCGGGAATGGAGGTTTCTTCCTCCTCCACATTCTCGCCCCACATACCGTCCGGCTGGCGGGCAGCGTGATACTGCACCCGTGTCCCCCGCACTTCGGCCGCGCGCAGCCCCAGCGGGTCGGCCAGCCGGCCCTGAATGGAGTAATACACGCCCTGCAGCGTATCGCCCTGGATCGTCTCCCGGCCGCCGCCATTGCCCAGGCTTACCCAATCTTCCCCCTCGGCCAAAGCATCTGTCACCCACATGTAAAATGGAGAAAAAAAGTCCACCTTGCCCGTTTCGTCAAACCACAGGTTGTACGTATGTTCCCCCGCCAGCAGCGGCGTAACGCCGGGATCGACTACCGTAAGCGACATATACGGAATTTCGTACAAACCGCCGGCCAGCATGATCTCGGCGATCTTCAGGCCGTCCAGTTCTTCCAGTGGGTTGCCCGCCGCCAGCACCCGGTCCGACAGCGCCGCGCGCACCTTCTCCGCATCCCCTTCATACAGCCCCTGCGCCAGCAGGTAACCGTTTTTCCGGGCGGCCTCAGCCTCGGCGCGCGGCATAAACTGCCAGGTCTCGCTCTCATAGCTGCCGAAAGCCTTGCCCTCCCAGGTCACCGGCAGCATTTGATACTGCAGCGCAAGGGACGGGTCCGGCGTGGGTGTGGGCGTAGGCTGCGGCGTGGCCGTGGGCTGCGGGGCGGGTGCAGCTGTGGCAGCAGGTTCCCCTGCCGGGGGCGCCTCCGCACTGTCAGGCAGCAGCGGCCCGCCGCAGGCTACCAGCAAGAGCAGCAGAACGCTCACCATAGAAAGCCTTGCAAAAGGTTTCATCCCGCATTCCTCTTTTCTGCGCTTTTTTTTCTGCGCTTTTTTTCAGTATAGCACAGCAAAGGCCTTTTACAAAAGTAAAAATTTGCAAAATTCAGGCGTTCAGCGTGCGGTTGACGTGGCTGACCGATTTGACGTAGGCCACCAGCAGTTTCCAGCAGCCATAGCCCAAGGCGCAGAGGGCCAGGTCCGCCTTTTCCAAAACAAAGTTCCCCGCCCTGGCAGACGGGGACGACCTGTTTTTGTTCTGTTGGGATGCCTGCCGCGTCAGCCCACCGCCGCAGCAGGGTCCCGGTAGACGCCGTCTTGCAGGCATTCCAGGTGGACGTGTGCTTCGCCGTGCGCTTCGGCCGGGACAGCCCCCACTTTGCCCAGGGTATCGGCAGCGGAAACTTCGTCGCCGGTTTTCACCTGCGGGTCCGTCAGGCCACAGTAGCGCCACACCAGGCCGTCGGCATCGGTGACTTCCACCACGCCACCCCAGAGGGCGTCCTCGCTGACGTTGGTGACTTTGCCCGGCTGCACGGGGGTGACGGCGGTACCTTCCGCGGCGGCATAGTCGGCGCCGTTGTGGGTGCGCCAGTCGCCCAGCGTCTCGTTATAGACCAGTTCTTCGCCGCTGAACTCCGCCACCGGGGCCGCCTGCCAAAGTTCCGGCAAGGCGGCAGAGGGCGCGGAGGGCGCGGCCGCGGCGGACGGCGCGGCAGAGACAGCCGCCGGCGCAGAGGGCGCCCCAGACGAGGCATCCTGCCCAGAGGGCGGCGCCGAGGGCGTAGAGGTCGGTTCCGGCACGTCGCTGGCCGGGTTGTTGACGGTGACGTCGGGCTGGTCCCATGTGCTGTCCTCCTGCAGGGCGTCTTTGTGGGGCTGCGTCAAGTCCGCCATGTTGTTGACGACGCTGCGCAGCGCCAGAATGCCCGCCGCCGTGGCCGCGAACACCAGCGCCAGGCAGAACAGGTAAAGGCCTTTCTCCCTAAAAAAAGATTTGATATGGTTCATCGTTCCCCCGTCCTTTACGGCAAAATTTGTGGTTGCCTGTAGTGTGGGACGCCAGGGGACGATTTATACACGCAAAACGCGGCGCGTTAAGCTGGGCAAAAAAGCGCGCTGCTATTTGCAGGAATGCATCGCGGGGAAGCGCTGCTGCAACAGTTCCAAAAACGCCACTTCGTCCTGCGGGGTGGCGAACGCCTGGCGGTCAAAAACCCAGGCCGCATTGTACCGGACCTGGTAGAGGGAGATGGCGCGCGGCGTTACCAGCAGCCACAGTTTTTCGGTATACGGCAGGCTCCCCTGTGCGCCGCTGGCGAGGTTGGTGTGCGCCATCGCGTCGGGGGCAAACACCGTCACGTCTTTGCCCGCCAAACTCTGCGACACCTTGCGCACGCTATACCGCCAGAACAGGTACGCCGCACCGAGCAAAAGAACGAGGAACAGCACGTTGGACGGGTCTTGCACCACCGCCCATACCATGTACGCCGTGCACAGCAGCAGTACCAGACCGCTTACCCAGTTCCGCCGCCAATACGCCCCCACACGCCGGACTGCGCGCAGGCTCTCGCGGCAGATCGCATCGGCCCTGGCCGGGTCGCACTGCTGTACCAGTACCGGGTCGCCGCCCTCCTTGCAGAAAAAGCCGACCGGGGCGTCCGCTTCGGCCACAGCGGCAGCGGCCCAGCCGGCGGGGGCCGGGGCGGCCATGGCCTGTTCCAGCGCCTGTTTCCAGCGGGGCAGCGGCTGTTCCCGGTTGAAAGCGGACAGCGGCACACCCAGGCCCGTGCCATCCCGGAACACCAGCACCAGGCCGAAAGAGTCCGTGCGCACGGTGCGCAGCGCAGCCGCCGGGCGGGTCACCTTGGCGGCAAGCGGCCCCACGGCGGGGCCTTCACCGTACAGGATGCCGTCCTGCAGGCGCAGCGTGCAGGGCTTGCCGACGAGTTGCTGGACGCCGCCGCGCCCCAAGGTAGCCAACACACCGAGATACGCAAGTTTTACCCCCAGGAAGTACCCCAGCCCAATAAGAACCGCCAGCGGGACCGCCAGAAAAACAGCGTCCACCGCCAGCTCCAGCGGCGCAGCGCCGTTTGCCACGACCGCGCGCCAAAGCACACACCCGTACGGCAGCCCCGCCACGATCACCAGAAAAATGCAAAAGGTACGGGCGACCTTGTGGGAAGCCGAACCCTTTGTGCGGGCGATTGCCTCGACCAGGCGGCGATAGTCCTTTTTGTCCAGCGTATAGTGCAGTTCCATCCGGTTTCATCCTCTCTGCAAGCGGTTTCCCTGGTATTGCCGGGGCGGGGCGCGCTTGCAGCGCCCCGCGCGGCGCAGCTGCGCTTTACACGCGGCCGTGCAGCACGTCCAGCAGGTCCATGACAGCCAGCGTGCGCGCGCGGGCGGCGGCTTCGGCGGCGGTGTCGTGCGACGCGATGATGCGCGCAAACTCCGCAAACTCATACGCCATGCGGAAGCGCGTTGCCGCCGGGGCGTTGGTGCGCGTGCCGCTGCCGCGCACGCCGCCCAGCACGCTGTACACCGTGGGCAGCGCGTTGGTGCCGCCCTCGACATGCAGCGAGCCGCCGGGGCCCTGCAGCACCAGGCCGTTGACGCCCTCACTGTCTTTGGCGGCCAGCGCGGCGGCGGTAAAACCGCCGTAGTCCAGCAGCGCCAGGCCGGCGGTGTCGACGCCGTTTTCGGCCCGGCTGGCGCGGTACTCGGCGCGCTGCGGCGCGCCCAGCAGCCCGGTGAGCAGGTGCAGGTTGTAGACGTTCATATCGTTGAGCGCGCCGCCCTGGCAGGCGGGGTCGAACGTTGTGTTCCAGATGCCGTTGAGGAAATCGTCATACCGGCGGCTGCGCGCGCAAAAACTGGCCATGGCCCCGCGCACGGGGCCGAGCTTGGGCAGTTCCGCCTGCAAAAAGGCGTACTGCGGCAGGTAATAGGTGGTGATGGCCTCCAGCAGCATGACGTTCTTTGCGTCGGCCAGCGCATAGAGTTCCCGCGCTTCGGCCGCCGTGCCGGTGAACGGCTTTTCCAAAATGACGTGGTACCCCGCCGCCAGCGCCCGACTGGCGGCCGCGTAGTGCAGGTGGTTGGCAGTGCCGATGTACACGGCGTCAAACCCGCCCGCGGCGTAGCAGGCGGCTTCGTCGGTATACACGGCCGGGATGCCGTACTGCTGCGCCCAGGCGCGGGCTTTGGCGCCGCTTTGCGGGCGGCAGCACAGCGCCGTGACGGAAAGTTCCGGCATTTCGGGCAGGTGCTGCAAAAATTCATCGACGATGCGGCTGGTGGACAGCACGGCCAGACGTAAAGGCTGCATAACGTTCCCCTCCTGTAGAAAAACGGGTTTTGGTGGTTTGTATACAAGGCGTGGCGGGGTACGGCCCTGCCCGGCATGGCAGGACATGCGCCATACAAGCCGGCAAACCCGATGCGCCCGCGCCTTTTGAACCGATTATACCACGCGAAATTTCCCGTTGCAATTCGCCGTCAAACCATGTATGATAGGGTACGGTAGTAACATAGAGGAGTGTACCCCGATGTGACCTGGGCTTTTTGCAGTTTGACCACCGCTTGATATGGGAGAGAAGAAAAGGAGCAACTATTTCCATGGCATCATTGCGCGAAGAAATCGAAAACCGGCGCACGTTTGCGATCATCTCGCACCCCGACGCCGGCAAGACGACGCTGACTGAAAAACTGCTGCTGTACGGGGGCGCGATCCAGACCGCCGGTTCGGTTAAGGGCAAGCAGAGCGCCAAGCATGCAGTGTCCGACTGGATGGACATTGAAAAGCAGCGCGGCATCAGCGTGACGTCGTCTGTTTTACAGTTCCACTACCAGGGCAAGTGCATCAACATCCTGGACACCCCCGGCCACCAGGATTTCAGCGAGGACACCTACCGCACGCTGATGGCGGCCGACTGCGCCGTCATGGTCATCGACGCCGCCAAGGGCGTCGAGGCACAGACCATCAAGCTGTTCAAGGTCTGCACGCTGCGGCATATCCCCATCTTCACCTTCATCAACAAGATGGACCGCGAAGCCCGCGACCCCTTTGAGCTGATGGACAACATTGAGGAGATTCTGGGCATCAAGACCTACCCGATGAACTGGCCCATCGGCTGCGGCAAAGGGTTCAAGGGCGTGTTTGACCGTAACATCCGCCGCGTGCTGGCGTTTGAGAGCGACGGGCGCGCCAACGGCGTCAAGATGGTGGACGAGATTGAGGCCGAGCTCGGCGACCCCGCGCTGGATGGGCTGATCGGGGCCGAAAACCACCAGAAACTGGCCGAGGACATTGAGCTGTTGGACGGCGCGGCCGAGGAGTTTGACCTGGAAGCCGTGCAGCACGGCGAACTTTCGCCGGTGTTTTTCGGCTCGGCGCTGACGAACTTTGGCGTAGAACCGTTTTTGAAAGAGTTTTTGCGCCTGACCCCCGCCCCGCTGCCGCGCAAGGACGCGCTGACCGGCGAGCCGGTGGACCCCTGCCGCGAGGATTTTTCCGGCTTTATTTTTAAAATCCAGGCCAACATGAACAAGAACCACCGCGACCGCATCGCGTTTTTGCGCATCTGTTCCGGCAAGTTTGCGCGCGGCATGGAAGCCTACCACGTGCAGGAGGGCAAAAACATCAAACTGGCCACCGGCACCAGCCTGATGGCCGACGACCGCGCGCTGGTGAGCGAAGCCTACGCCGGCGATATCATCGGCCTGTTTGACCCGGGCATCTTTTCCATTGGCGATACGCTGTGCACCGGCAAGCCGCATGTGCAGTTTGCGGGCATCCCCACCTTTGCGCCGGAGCATTTTGCCCGCGTGACCCAGGTGGACACGATGAAACGCAAGCAGTTCGTCAAGGGCATGGAGCAGATCGCCCAGGAGGGCGCGATCCAGATTTTCCGCGACCTGGGCGCCGGCATGGAGGAAGTCATCGTCGGCGTTGTGGGCGTGTTGCAGCTGGAAGTGCTGGAATACCGCCTGAAAAACGAGTATAACGTCGACATCCGCATGCAGAGCCTGCCGTATGAGTACCTGCGCTGGGTGCTCAACGACCCGGATGCGCTGGACCTCAAACATCTGGACCTGACCAGCGACACCCGCCCCATCGAGGACCTCAAGGGCAACCACCTGCTGTTGTTCGGCAGCTCGTGGAGCATCAACTGGGCCGAGCAGCACAACGACGGGCTGCGCCTGTCGGAGTTCGGCAACCTGACGTTTTAAGCGGCACCGCGTGCGATAAGGGGATGTAGGTATGTTGACAAAGTTGCGCCAGCAGCTGCAAAACCAGCTGACGAAGGAGCATCTGATCGAGGGCGGCAAGTTTTTTGCGCTGCTCAACCTGGGGCTGTTCGCCACGGCCGTGGGCATCGCGCTGTTCAAGACGCCCAACCACTTTGCGTTCGGCGGCACGTCGGGCCTTTCCATCGTGCTGTCGTCGCTGTTCCCGCAGTGGAACGTCGGCTTTTTCATGTGGGTGGTCAACGCCGCGCTCGTCGTGCTGGGCTTTGTGTTTCTGGGCGTGCGCTCAATGGGGTGGACGGTCTACTCCTCCTTTGCGCTGTCGTTTTTCGTCAGCGTGTGCGAGACGCTCTGGCCGCTGACCGCCCCGCTGACGCAGGATGTGTTTCTGGAACTGTGCTACGCGGTCATCCTGCCGGCCGTGGGCAGCGCCATCGTCTTTAACATCGGCGCATCCACCGGCGGCACCGACATTGTGGCCATGATCTTACATAAATACACCAGCCTGGAGATCGGCCGCGCGCTGCTGGTCAGCGACCTGGCCATCGTGCTGGCGGGTGCCGTGCTGTACGGCCCGGCCACGGGGCTGTACTGCATTTTGGGCATGGTGCTCAAGACCACCGTCGTCGACAGCGCCATCGAGAGCATCAACCTGCGCAAAGTGTGCACCGTCGTGACCGCCAACCCCGGCCCCACACGGGAATTTATCGTCAATGAGCTCAAGCGCTCTGCGACGGAGGAACGCGCCGAGGGCTCTTACAGCCACGAGGAAAAATGGGTGCTGATGACGGTGCTGACCCGCGCCCAGGCCCAGCATCTGCGCCGCTTTGTGCGCCGCTATGACCCGCACGCCTTTATCACCATCGTCAACAGCAGCGAGATCGTCGGCAAAGGGTTCCGCTCGGTCTGAACCTGCCAGAACCGCACCGCCTGCCGGGGAATGCCCCCGGCGGGCGGTTTCTGTATTGCCCCGGTTGTATTCGGGCAGGGTTTATGGTATACTTTCTTACAAGATATTGATTAAAAAGCGGAGGATTCTTCCCCGATGAAGCATCTGACCTATGCAGAGCGCGCCTTTTTGCACGGCCACCTGGCCCGCGTGCGGCATGTGACGCTGGACCCCGACGGCCCCGGCGTGGTGCGCATCCATCTGATCCCCTGCCGCAAACCCGACCGGGACACGCCGTTTGTGGCGATCCTGAACGGGCAGGAGTTGCTGCCGCTGAACGTCAGCTGGGCCATTTTGCTGACGAATTTGATCGAAGCCGTGCAGCCCCACAGCGGCAAAGAGTTGACGCTGGAGGATTGGTCCGCCATCACGGCGCAGGCCGTGGCCGCCACGCGCCGCGTCTACCGGCGCACCCCGGCGTTCCAGATCGAATCCGACTTACAGCTGCTGCTGGGCTGCCTGTGCGCCGTGGCGCGCGGCCAGACCCCGCCGGTACACGTGCAGCCGCTGCACCTGGGCAGCTATTCCGCGCGCATGAACGCGCCGCACCGCATGGACCTGATGATCAGCTCGATGCAAAAGGACGGCGCATGGCACTGTAACCAGAAATGCGTGCACTGCTACGCCGCCAACCAGCCGCTGGGCAAAGCCGCCGAGCTGGACACCGACCAGTGGCTGGCGGTGATTGAAAAGTGCCGCAGCGCGGGCATCCCGCAGCTGACGTTTACCGGCGGCGAGCCGACGCTGCGCAACGACCTGGTCAAGCTGGTGCAGGCCGCGCAGTGGTTTGTGACGCGGCTGAACACCAACGGCCGCATGCTGACGAGCGCCCTGTGCAAAGAGCTGAAAGACGCCAGCCTGGACGCCGTGCAGATTACGCTGTATTCCGCCGATGCCGCCGTGCACAACGCCCTGGTGGGCGTGGACGGCTACACCGACACGGTGGCCGGCATCAAGAACGCCCTGGCGGCCGGCCTGAACGTGAGCCTGAACACCCCGCTGTGCACACTGAACCAGGACTACCTGGCCACTGTGCAGCTGGCGCAGGAGCTGGGCGTGCGGTACCTGACGTGCAGCGGGCTGATCCCCGCCGGCAACGCCGCCACCGAGCCCAGCCGCGCCGCGCGCCTGACGCCGGACGCCCTGGCCGCCGCGCTGCGCCCGGCCATGGCCTACGCCGCACAGCACGGCATCGAAATCAACTTTACCAGCCCCGGCTGGCTGCCGGAGGAGACGCTGCGCGAACTGGGCTTTACCCAGATCCCCAGTTGTGGGGCGTGTCTTTCCAACATGGCCGTTGCGCCCGACGGTACCGTATTGCCCTGCCAGAGCTGGCTTTCCGGCCCGGGGCTGGGCAATCTGCTGCGCATGCCGTGGCACCGTATCTGGCGCAGCGCCGAGTGCAGCACCATCCGCAGCGGCAGCGCCGCCATGGACCACCGCTGCCAGCTGGGCGACACACCGCTGCAGGAGGGTTGCTCATGATCCAACATGCCTTTGCGCGCCGCCTTGCGCTGGGCCTGGCGGCGCTGGTGTTCTGCCTGGTGTGCTGCCTGCCGGCCGCCGCGGCGGACACCGCCCCCTATGCCGAGGCCGGCGACCTGGACTATATCCGCGACTATGTGGTGACGGTGGACCTGCGCGAGGACGGCTCGGCCGATATCACCTACGACATCGACTGGCAGGTCATTGGCGGCGACAAGACCAACCATTTGAGCTGGGTCAAAATCGGCCTGGCCAACACCCATGTGGACGAGCTGACGCCGCTGACCGACACCATTGCCGAACTGCAATACCTGAACGACGGCGGCAGTTACGCCCAGGTGGTGTTTGCCCGCCGCTACTACGCCCCCGACATTGCCGCCGAAAACGGCGGCCAGAGCGAGGTGTCGTTTGCGTTCCGCGTGCACCAGAGCCATCTGTTTACGCGCAACGACGACGGCACCGCCAACTTTGTGTTCACGCCCGGCTGGTTCGATGACCTGAGCGTCGAGAACCTGCAGGTCCGCTGGCGCAACGGCGAGGGCTTTACCGCCGACAACACCGGCGTCGACGGCGATTACCTGATTTGGGATTTCGGTCCCCTGACCCACGGGCAGGCGGCCACGGTACGCGTGACGGTGCCGGTGACCGCGGCGTCGGTCTACGACCCTGACGCCGCCATGACGGAGGAAGATTACGCCCCCGGCGGCAGCGATTTTGACGAACTGCTGGACGATGTGGTCTTTTTTGCGGTGCTGCTGCTTGTGCTGGTACTCATTCTGGTGCTTTACGCTTCGCGCGCGCCGCGCTGGGGCGGCGGCCTGGGCGGGCTGGACCCGCTGGACTGGTGGTGGTACACAAACGGCGTGCACACCATCCGCCGGGCGCGCGGTGCCCCGCCCCCGCCGGGCTACCACCGCACCGACCCGCCGCGGGACTTCCACCCCGGCGGCGGTACCAGCCGCGGCGGCGGCGTGGGCCGGCGCGAGGGCGGCAACCACCACAGCAGCTGTGCATGCGCCTGCGCTTCCAGCTGCGCGTGCGCCTGCGCCTGTGCCGGCGGCGGCCGCGCCGGGTGCAGCGTAAAAGATTTTTACACCGTAAAATTGCCGCGTGCAGAACAGGAGGCCCCGCATGAGCCTGGAAGAACAGTATGACGCCTGGGTCCGCGGGCTGATGGGCGGCGGCAAGTACGCCGCCAACGCCAAACAGGCCGCCGAAGCCAGCGAAGCCGTGCAGCAGATGCAGGCCCAGCTGGACGCGCTGGCCGACGCCCAAAAACGCCGCAGCGCCGCCGGGGACGCCGTGGAAGCCGTGCAGAAAGCCGGCCGCGACACCGCCGAGCACGTGCGCCGCATGAGCAGCGAGCTGACCCGTTCGCTGCAAAAGGACGGGCTGTTGGGCGGCACTACCGCCGCGCCCGCCCCGGCCCCGGCTGCCCCCGCCAAAGCGGATTTTACCGGCGTGGCCGAAAAAGTGCAAACCCAGGTGTTAGGGCAGGACGCCTTTGTGACGGCCATCGTCAAGGCGTTCCGCCGCCCGTTTGTGCTGGGCACAGCCAATGAACCCGCCCGCGCCAAAAACGTGATGCTGCTGTGCGGGGCCGAGGGCTCCGGCCGGCACTACGCGCTGGACTGCGTGGCCGAAGAACTGGCCGCCCGCGGCATTTTGCGCAGCGCCCGCATCGAGACGATGGACCTTGCGCTGTACCCCGGCCCCGCGCAGGAAAAGCTGTTTTTGCAGGACCTGTACGCGGCGCTGCAGTCGGACAGCGAAGTGCTGGCCTTTGACAACTACGAGGGCTGCGCCGCCAACTACCTGAACATGCTGGCCACGCTGGCCATCGACGGCACGCTGGCGCTTTCGAGCCGGTATGTGCTGCAGCGCGGCATCCTGGTGGATGTGGGCACGGCGCTGGCCCCCGGCGCCGTGGGCGAGTTGCAGGCCGGCGGCAAATATTTCGTGTTTTTCTCCCGCAAGGGCGAGGAAGCGCTGGCCGACACCTTCGGCGCGCGCTTTGTGGACGCTGTGGCCGGCGATATCTGCCGCACCGCGCCCTTTACGCCCGAAGCGCTTTCGGCAGTGGCGGCGCGCGAACTCAACGAACTGGCGCAGCGCGTGCGCAAGCAGTGCGGCCTGCGCCTGACGATGGACGCCGGCGTGCGCGACCTGGTGACGGCCCAGTACGGCAAAGTGCGCGGCATGCAGGCCCTGCACGACTACTGCGAGACCGCCTACCGCGCCGTGGCCGAGTATGTGCTGGATGCCCCCGCCGCCCCGCGCGACGGCACCCCCGCCGCGCTGACCGCCCAGGACGGTCGCCTGATGATGGCGGTGGACGGCGCGGCCCCGCTGGACCTGCTGGCGCTACTGCCGCAGCAGTACCGCGGCGACGTGGACGCCGTGGAAGCCGAGTTGGATGGCATCGTCGGTTTGGACGAGATCAAGACCTATGTGCGGGATATCGCCAAAAATGTGCAGGCCCAGCAGCGCCGCAAAGCCGAGGGCCTGCCGGCGGCCGACGTCAACATGCACATGATTTTTACCGGCAACCCCGGCACCGGCAAGACGACGATTGCGCGCATTTTGTCCAAGTACCTCAAGGCCATCGGCGCGCTGCGCGGCGGCCAGCTGGTGGAGGTAACCCGCGCCGACCTGGTGGGCCGCTATGTGGGCCACACCGCCCCGCTGACCAACTCGGTCATTGAGAGCGCGCTGGGCGGCGTGCTGTTCATCGACGAGGCGTACAGTCTCTACCGCGGCGGCGAGGACAGCTTTGGCCTGGAAGCCATCGACACGCTGGTCAAAGGCATTGAGGACCACCGCGACGACCTCGTCGTCATTCTGGCAGGCTACACCAAGGAAATGCAGCTGTTTTTGAGCGCCAACTCCGGCCTGGCCAGCCGTTTCCCCAACCAGATCGAGTTCCCCGACTACACCGGCGAGGAACTGTACCAGATCACGCTGCTGCAGGCCAAAGGCAAGGGCTATGCGCTGGACGAAGGCTGCCGCGCGCCGCTGACGGCCTGGTACGCCCGCAAACAGGCCGAGGACGCCGCCACCAACGGCAACGGCCGCATGGCGCGCAACGCGCTGGAAAAGGCCATCCTGAACCAGTCGCGGCGGCTCATCGCCGACCCCGACGCCAGCCTGGAACTGCTGCTGCCCGGCGATTTTGAACTGGACTGAATACAGTTTGCGCAACATAGAAAAGGTGCAGGCCCCGCAAGGGGCCTGCACCTTTTGTATTATAGGGGATTGCCGGCGGGCGCGGGTCAGCGCGCGGTGTAATCCTCGGCCAGATCGGCCAGGATGCGCGGCGCGTTCTCGCGCGTGTCGGTCATGCGCACGGCGTTGCGCAGCGGCAGCACGGCGCGCGGCGTGACCGAAAGCTCGTCCACACCCAGCGCCAGGAACGTCTCGGTCAGCGTCAGGTCGGCGCCCAGCTCGCCGCAGATGCCCACCCAGATGCCGTTTTTGTGGGCGTTCTCGGTCACAAGCTGGATCAGGCGCAGCACCGAGAGGTGATGCGGGTCATAGAAGCGGCCGAGGTCGTTGTTCTGGCGGTCGCAGGCCAGCGTGTACTGCGTCAGGTCGTTGGTACCGATGCTGAAGAAGTCCACTTCCTTGGCCAGGCGGTCGCTGCAGATGGCGGCGGCCGGCGTCTCGATCATAATGCCGATCTGCACGTCCTCGCTGTAGGGGATGCCCTCCTTTTTCAGTTCGCGGCGGGCTTCCTCACACAGGCGCTTGGCTTCGCGCACTTCCCACACGCTGGTGACCATGGGGAACATGATGCCCAGCTTGCCGTAGGCCGAAGCGCGGAACAGCGCGCGCAGCTGCGTTTTGAAGAAATCGGTCCGCGTCAGGCTGATGCGCAGCGCGCGCATGCCCATAGCGGGATTTTCCTCTTTGGGCAGGTTGAAATAGCCGATCTGCTTGTCGGCGCCGATATCGCAGGTGCGGATGATGACCTCTTTGCCGTCCATGTCGGAGAGGACCGCTTTGTACGCTTCAAACTGCTCGTCCTCGGTGGGGTAGTCGTTGCTGTTGAGGTAGAGGAACTCGCTGCGGAACAGCCCGATGCCGCCGCCGTCGTTGACCTGCACGGCGTGCACATCCTCGGGGCTGCCGATGTTGCAGTAGATGCGGATGGTCTTGCCGTCCTTGGTGACGTTGGCCTGGCCTTTGAGGGTTTCCAGCAGGCGCTGCAGGCGCATCTGTTCCTCGCGCTTTTTCAGCAGGCGGGTGCGGGTGTCGTCGTCGGGGTCAATGACCAGCGCGCCGGTGCCGCCGTCCGCGATGGCCTGGCGGCCCTCATACTCCGGCTTGAGGGCGTCGCCCACGCCGACAATGGCCGGGATGCCCATGGTGCGCGCCAGAATGGCCGTGTGGCTGGAACCGGACCCGCACGCCGTGACAAAGCCCAGAATTTTGGATTTGTCCAGCTGGATGGTCTCGGACGGGGCAAGGTCGTCGGCCGCCAGCAGGACCGGCACCTCGGACGCGATGCCGCCCTGCACGACGCCGCACAAAATGCCCAGGATGCGCTGGCTGACGTCGCGCACGTCGGCGGCGCGGGCCTGCATATAGGCGTCGTCCATGGCGGCGAACATGGCGGCGAACTGGTCCGCCACGTCGGAGACGGCGGCCTCGGCGTTGAGTTTTTCGTTGGTGATGAGGTTTTCGATGGCTTCCTCGTAGTCGAGGTCCTCGGCCATCATCTGGTGGGTCTCAAACAGCATGGCGGCTTCGTCGCCAGCTTCGGCGCGGGCCTGCTCGGCCAAGGCGCCCAGCTGCTCAATGGCGCCGGTCTGCGCGCCTTTAAAGCGGTGCCACTCGGCGTCGGGATCCTCTACGGTATAGCGCTGAATCTCGGTGGTGGCGCGGCGGTAAAAATACAGCGGCCCTATGCCCACGCCGGCCGAAACGCCTTTGCCCTGAATGGTAATCATGCGGGATTCCCCCTTTCTTGCTTTGCATAAGGCAAACCCGCGGACGCCGTCTTAGGCAGCGGCCGCGGGCCTTGCGGTGATTTGCTTACAGATGCTCGTTGAAGAACTTTTCCAGCGCGGGGGCGGCGGCGTCCTCGTCGGGGCCCTCGACCTGCACGGTGACGGTGTCGCCGCACTTGATGCCCATGCCCATGAGGGCCATCAGCTTGACGGCGTTGACGGACTTATCACCCTTGAAGATGGTGACGGTGCTCTGGTAGCCTTTGACCTCCTTGACCAGCAGACCGGCCGGACGTGCGTGGATGCCGACCGCTTCTTTGATCGTGTAGGTGAATTCTTTCATTGTCGTTTCCTCCCGTAGGCGCGCAGGCGGGCGCGCACAGATTTTTAGCCGCCTTTATCATACCACACTCTTGCAGCAACGTCAACGGAACCCCTGCAAAAAAGCACGTGTTCTTTGTGCATTTCGGGCAAAATCCGGCGGCTGTCCCCTGCCCCGCGCCGCCGGCGGGGGCAGGGACCGTACAGCGGGCGTCACAGCGTTTGCAGCAAAGCGCGCAGCACGTCCTCGGGCCGGGGGGTGTGGTTTGGGTACCGCGCGCGCAGCGGCGCGGCGGCGGTGTCCATGATGTAGGGCGCGCCCACCAGGTCCAGCATGGCGGTATCGTTGTAGTTGTCGCCAAAGGCCATCACATCGGCGGGGTCGATGCCCAGCGCCCGGCACAGCTCCTGCACGCCGGTGCCCTTGTTGGCCAGCGTCGTGTCGATCCAGTACGGGCCGGCCACCGCGCAGTTGGCGGCCTGCCAGCGCGGCACAAAGCGGTCGACGTAGGCGTCAACGCCCTCGTGCAGGTAGACCGAGACCTTGACGATGTCCTCGGGCACGTCGGCGGGGTCGCGGATGAGCTGGTAGCGGTTGCCGATGAAGCGGACGCGGTCCCGCATGCCGAGGCCACGCTCCATCAGGTAGGCGCAGTTCTGGCCCGAGAGCATGACCTCGCCCTGGCCTTCGCTGCGCGCCCAGAAATCGCGGGCGATGGCTTCGGCCAGGGGCCTTGGCATCGGCGTCTTGCCGATGCAGGTCTCGTCTTTATACAACACGCCGCCGTTTTCGCACAAAAAGGCGCAGTGTTCGGCCACCGGGGCGAACAGCGCGCGCAAGCTGGTATACTGCCGCCCTGACGCCGGGCAAAACACGATGCCTTTGGCCGCCAGCGCGCGGACGAGGTCGAACAGCTGCGGGTCAAACCCTTTGTGGCCGTAGGGGATCAGCGTGCCGTCAAGGTCGCTGCAGATCATCTGGATGGACATACGGGGGAACTCCTTTGGCAAAAGGTCGCCGCGCCGCAGCGCGCCGCCGGTGCCATTGTACCACACCCCCGGCCGGTTTTGCAATTCACCCGGTTTTGGTGTATGATACCCCCTAGAGGTGAACGGTATGGCAAACATAGCGGTAAACGGCAAAGCCCCGGCCGCCGCCGGTGCGGCCTTTGTGGCGGAAAACGCCACGCTGGCCGGGGATGTGCGGCTGGAAACAGGCGCCAGCGTATGGTACGGCGCGGTGCTGCGCGCCGACACCGGGCGCATTGTGGTGGGCGCGGGCAGCAACGTGCAGGACAACGCCGTGCTGCACACCGGCCCGAGGCTGGACGTCGTGCTGGGGCGCGGGGTCTCGGTAGGGCACGGGGCCATTTTGCACGGCTGCACGGTGGGCGACGGCTGCATGGTCGGCATGCATGCCACGGTGCTGAACGGCGCGGTGCTGGGCCCCGGCTGCCTGGTCGCTGCCGGGGCGCTGGTGCCGGAGGGCGCGCAGATCCCCGCGGGCAGCCTGGTGATAGGGGTGCCGGGCAAAGTGGTGCGCCCGGTGCGCGCCGAGCAGGCCGCCGCCATCGCCGCCAACGAGCAGGAATATCGGGAACTGGCCCGGCAGCACGCCGCGGCGCAGAAAAAAACGGAAGAATAAAGGGCAAGCCCCCGGGCCGCATATGCGGCCCGGGGGCTTGCTGCTATTCGTCTATTTTTGCGGCGCGGCCTTTTCTACGTCAGGCTTTTCCGGGACTTTTTCGCACTGCGCATCGCCCCACCAAAATTCTTCCCGTACATCCTCCTGATAAAAGCCGCACCCGCCGCAGGTCCCCGATACATCCCGCGCATATTGGCTGCGAACATCCACGTAGCCGGCTCTGCCATGCTCGCAGGCTGTGATCTGTGTTCCCGCCAGTTGGATGATTTTTTCTGTATATGTGAATACTCCAGACTCACAGTGCGGGCGTTCTCCTGTTTCAACGGAAAGCACTTCGCTACTGCGCACAGGCGTCAGGTCTTCCGAAACATTTTCTTCCGGTGCTTCCTGTGCACAGGCGGCCAAAACAAGGCTGCCTGCAAGCAGCAGGCTGACTGCTAGAAAACGTGCTGTATGCTCCATAAGATCCCGCCTTTCTTTGCGGTGGCTCACCTCTTGTTTACAGAATAACAAAACCGTTTCTATGCGTCAAGGAACGCCCTTCACAAAGTATGCTATGGATGTTTGGTACTGTTAGACAAACCCAGGGCGCACTGAACCGTGCAGCCGAAAGAAACCGGCCACCGCACAGCCATGAGCCTGCGCCCCTCTGAAAAGTGGAAGCACAAGAACGCCCGGCGGGCCGCAATGCCCCCGGGCGTTCCGCACACTATCAGGAAGTCCACCCGTGGCAGATGATCACACGGTTTCCTTCGATGGTATGGCCCGCGTCACAGGCGCCGCAGGCTTCACACGTCCAATCGTAGGTAATGGAAAGGTCGTACACCGCGTCGCTGCCCTGCGCCATGCTGACGCAGGCCCGCTCTTTGGCCGGCAGTTCCTCGCTGGCGGCCAGCACGGCGCGCATCGTCTCGCCACAATCGGGGCAGGCAGGCGCGTTCGTCCCGGTGTCCGCCAGCGCCTGCGCCAGCGCTTCTTCCGGCGTGCGCGGCTCGCCGCCATGGTACAGTACCTGCTCGGTGGTTTCGGCCGCAGTCCCCTGCGCGTCCGGCGTTTGTTCTTCCATGGCCGCCTGCTGCCCGCAGGCGCAGAGCAGGGCCGCGCCCAGGCATACGGCTGCCACGGTATAGCTTGCTTTCATCGTTCTCCCCTCCATTTCACAGGTGCGCTTTTTCCCAAGTTGGTTTACAGGTCGCCTTTGGCCATCGCTTCCCTCTGCATCGGGATCCCCGGGCCTTTCTTTACAAAGGCTGTCTTTTACTTACAGTATAGTAAAACCGTTTATATTTGTTAATAAAAAGTATTGACGAAAAAATACATCCATGTATAGTAAGAATAGACAAAGCAAGGCAAACATGGACCATGAAACCAGAAAGAACCGACAACAGCACAACCAAGGGCATGCGCGATGCCCTGAAAAAAGCGACCACAGAAATGTTGGTCTTGTTTATGCTGCGCCAAAAGCGGATGTACACCTACCAGATGGCGCAGGAGGTGGACCGCCTGACCCAGGGCGTGCTGACGTTCAACACAATGTACCTGGCCGTGTACCGCCTGCAGGAGGGCGGGTATATCGAGGAAGCGGAAAAACGCATCGAGGATGGCCGTGCGCGCATCTACCTGGGCATCACCCCCGCCGGGCAGGACTACTACGCGCGGCTGCACGCCGAATACGGTATTTTTACCGCCGCGCTAGAAGGGCTGCTGGCCCGGGACGGCACGCTGTACCCGGAGACAGACCGCGGCGTTTGAAAAAGGCCGTTTTCCCCGTGTACAGGCTGCGGCCGGGGCAAGACCCCGCCCGGCAAGCCGCAGAAAAGCACCCTCCCCTACCCAACACACAACCCCAAACAAAACGCGGCCCTGCCGATGGCGGGGCCGCTTCTTTGCGATTATACAATTACAGAACTTTGGAGAGGAACGCTTTCAGGCGCTCGTTCTCGGGGTTGGCGAAAAACTCCTTAGGCGGTTTGTCCACCTTGACGACGCCTTCGTCGATGAAGATGATGCGGTTGGCGACCTCGCGCGCAAAGCCCATCTCGTGCGTAACACAGACCATCGTCATGCCGCCGCGCGCGAGTTCCCGCATAAGTTCCAACACCTCGCCGACCATCTCGGGGTCCAGGGCGGAGGTCGGCTCGTCAAACAGCAGCACCTCGGGGTCCATGGCCAGCGCCCGCACGATGGCGATGCGCTGCTTCTGCCCGCCCGAGAGCATGTTGGGGTAGACGTCGGCTTTGTCGGCCAGGCCGATGCGCTGCAGCAGCTCCATCGCCTTGGCGTCGGCCTGTTCCTGGGTAAGCAGGCCCAGACGCACCGGCGCCAGCGTGATGTTGCGCTTGACCGTCAGGTGCGGGAAGAGGTTGAAGTGCTGGAACACCATGCCCATTTTTTGCCGCACGCGGTCGATGTCTTTGTCGGTGACTTCCTCGCCGTTGAAAAACACCTGCCCGCCGTCGGGTTCCTCCAGCCGGTTCAGGCAGCGCAGGAAGGTCGACTTGCCGCAGCCCGAAGGCCCGACCAGCACGACGCAGTCGCCTTTTTGGATCTCCAGATCAACGCCGCGCAGCACCGGCAGCGCACCGAACTGTTTTTGCAGCCCTTTAACGACGATCACTTTGCGCAAGCCTCCTTTCCAGTTTGCCCAGCAGCCAGGAGAAGATCATGACCAGCACCAGGTAGATGGCCGCCGTGCCCAGCAGCGGGAACATGGCCTCGTAGGTGCGGTTCATGACGCCCTGGGCGGCGTACAGCAGCTCTTTGCCGCCAATGACGGTGATGAGCGAGGTATCTTTGAGCAGGATGATGAACTCATTGCCCAGCGAAGGCAGGATGGAGCGGATGGCCTGCGGGATGATGATGAGCAGCATCGTCGTGATGTAGTTGAGCCCCAGGCTGCGGCCGGCTTCCATCTGGCCGGGGTCGACGGCCATCAGGCCGCCGCGGATGATCTCGGACACATAGGCGCCGGAGTTGATACCCAGCGTCAGCGCGCCCACCATCGTGTAATCACGGCTGGACGCGAAGATGACCATGCTCATGATGAGCAGCTGCACCATCATGGGCGTGCCGCGGATGACCGTGACATAGACCTCCAGCACGCCGTTGACCAGCCCCAGCAGCGGGTTGCGGTGGTGGGGCTTCTGCTGGTCGTGGCCCACACGCACCAGCGCCACCACCGACCCCAGCACCACGCCGATGGCCAGCGCCATGGCCGTGACCAGCAGCGTGGTGCCCACGCCCTCGATGTACTGCAGCCAGCGGTCCTCATACAGGAACGCCTGGTAAAACTTGACGAAAATGTCCTGCCAGAACGGAAGGACCTGGCCGCTGCGGGCCAGCTCGGACAGGGTTTCAAACTGTTGGGCCAGGTTCATGCGCCCTTCCCCTTTCTTCTCTGTTGCAAAATGGTGCAGACCCGTCAAAAAGAGCGGCCTGGTGAGAGGCCGCTCCCTGTTGGATCAGCGGACAGCGCCGGATTTATTCCGCGCTGATGTACTTGTCCAAGATGGACTGGATGGTGCCGTCGGCCTTCAGCTCCGCGATGGTGCTGTTGAGGGCGTCCAGCAGCTGGGTGTTGCCCTTGGCGACGCCGATGGCGTACTCCTCATTGGCGTACTCGGTGTCGAGGATCTTCAGGCCGGGGTTTGCTTCCACAAACTCCTGCGCGGGGGCGTTGTCGATGACGACGCAGTCTACCTGACCGTTGTTGAGCGCCTGCACGGCGGTCAGGCCGTTGTCAAACTTGGTAACGTTCTCGTCGCCGAAGTCGTCGGTGCAGTAAGAGTCACCGGTGGTGCCGCGCTGCACGCCGATGACCTTGCCGGTCAGATCGTCGATGGAAGCGATGTCGGAATCCTCGGGCACAATGACCACCTGGATGCCGGAGGCATAGGAGTCGGTGAAGTCCATGACCGCCTTACGCTCGTCCGTCACGGTGACACCGGCCATGACCATATCAGCCGTCTCGCCGCCTTGTACAGACAGCAGCGCAGCATCAAAGTCTTTATCGTCGATAGCGAGTTCGAGACCCAGTTTGTCGGCGATAGCGCCGGCGATCTCGACGTCGATGCCCTCGAAGCCCAGGCCGTTATAACCGCCATCATCGCTGGTCATCTCATACGGGGGGAAGGCCGCGTTAGTAGCCATGATGAGCTTACCAGGTTCCACAGTGGTGACCTCCGTGACGGCCGCCTCAGAAGTAGCCGTACTGGAGGAATCCTCAGTGGAAGTGGCTTCCTCGGAGACGGCTTCGCTGGAAGAAGTTTCCTCGGCGGCGGGTTCCTCCACCGTGGCGGTGGAGCCGCAGGCGGCCAGGCTCAACGCCATGGCGGCGCCAAGCAGCAATGCAGTGAGTTTTTTCATAGTATGGTCCCTCTTTTGTTGTGTTCTTCAAAATAATCAACGGGGAAAGGCCGGGCCCTCACCCGGCTATGGGGACAGTATAATTGCATAAATATGTAAAGTCAATGCATAAAACCAAAGTTTGGCGTTTTGCGCCCTTGCGGGCGGGGCGGCGGGCGTTTTTTGTGCAAAACAGCAGGGCGGCGGGCGTCCGGCGCGGGGCTTTGCCGCAGGCAGGCAGTGTACAGGGCGTATACGGCGCTGCATTTTTTGACGCATTGCAGCAAAAACTGCCCCTTGACTTCGCCTTGGGGGCGTGGTATAAATAAGGTATCTTCATCCTGTTCAAAGCTGTGAGGCGGACAAACGGGGTGCGGACAGCGTACCCAGAGAGGGCCGCCGCGGGATGCTCCGCGCGCTGCAAGCGGCCTGCACGCCCGCCGCGCCTTTACCACCGCCGAGCGCGGGGGCGAACCCCCGCCGGGTACGGCCCGTTACCGCCGGTATGAGCGGCGCCGCGCGCCCCTTTTTATAAGGTGCGCGGCGCAATTTGGGTGGAACCGTGGAGCTGCATTGCTTCATCCCTGTTGGAACGACCGGGATGGAGCAATTTTTTATGTGTATGGGAGGTTGCCAGCATGAAGATCATTTACAAGGACGGCACGGTGGCGGAATGCCCGCAGGAGGAGGAACTGCACGTTCTGCGCCACACGGCCGCGCACATTATGGCGCAGGCCATCAAGCGGCTGTACCCGCAGGCGGACTTTGCCTTTGGCCCCGCCACCGAGAACGGCTTTTACTACGACGTTGACCTGGGCGACACCAAGCTGGGCGACGAGGACCTGGCCGCCATTGAGAAAGAGATGCGCAAAATCTGCAAAGAGAACCTGCCGGTCAAACCGTTTGTGCTGCCGCGCGACGAGGCCGTCAAGCTGATGGAGGAGCGCCAGGAGCATTACAAGATCGAGCACATGGCCGATTTGGCCGACGAGACCGAATTCAGCTTCTACCAGCAGGGCGAGTATGTCGATATGTGCATCGGCCCCCACCTGACCTATACCAAGGCGCTGAAGGCGTTCAAGATCACCCAGCAGAGCGGCGCGTACTGGAAAAACGACAAAGAAAACAAGATGCTGACCCGCATCAACGGCGTGGCGTTCCGCAACCAGGAGGAACTGGACGCCTGGGAGAAGCAGCAGCAGGAAGCCCGCGAGCGCGACCACCGCAAGATCGGCAGGGAGATGCACCTGTTCATGACCGACGACCTTGTAGGCCGCGGCCTGCCGATGTTCCTGCCCAACGGCTACACCGTATGGCAGCAGCTGGAGGAGTATATCAAGCAGAAAGAGCGCGACCGCGGCTACCTGCACGTCATGACGCCCTGCATTGGCACCGTGAACCTGTACAAGACCTCCGGCCATTGGGACCACTACCGCGAGAACATGTTCCCCGCCATGGAGATGGAGGGCGAGAGCTACGTGCTGCGGCCGATGAACTGCCCGCACCACATGATGATCTACGCCAACCAGCCGCACAGCTACCGCCAGCTGCCCATCCGCATCGGCGAGATCGCGCACGATTTCCGCTATGAGTCCAGCGGCACGCTGAAAGGCATCGAGCGCGGTCGGCATTTCTGCCAGAACGACGCCCACCTGTTTGTGACGCCGGAGCAGATCAAGCAGGAAGTCGCCGACGTCTGCGCGCTGATTTTTGATGTGTACAAGGATTTCCACATCACCGACTACCGCTGCGTGCTTTCGCTGCGCGACCCCGCCGACAAGAAAAAATACCACGACGACGACGCCATGTGGGACCATGCCGAGCAGGCGCTGCGCGAGGTGCTGACCGACCTGGGCATCAACTTTACCGAGGAGATCGGGGAAGCGGCGTTCTACGGCCCCAAGCTGGACGTCAACGTGCGCCCCGCCGTTGGCGCCGAGTACACGCTGTCCACCTGCCAGCTGGATTTCTGCCTGCCGGCCAAGTTCCACCTGACCTATGTGGACAAGGACGGCGCCGAAAAGACCCCCGTGGTGCTGCACCGCGCCATTTTGGGCTCGCTGGACCGCTTTATGGCCTACCTGATCGAGGAGACGAAGGGCCGTTTCCCCACCTGGCTGGCCCCGACGCAGGTCAAGGTGCTGCCCGTGAGCGAAAAGACGCTGGACTACGCGCGCGCCGTGACCGAGAAATTGCAGGCCGCCGGGCTGCGCGTCGTGCTGGATGAAAGCAACGAGAAGATCGGTTACAAGATCCGCCTGGCCCAGCAGGAGGACCGCGCCCCCTATATGTTGGTGCTGGGCGCGAAGGAAGTTGAAGCCGGCAACATCAGCGTGCGCGACCGCAAGGGCGACACGACCGCCATGGACCTGGACGCGTTCCTGGCCAAAGTCAAAGCCGAGATCGCCGACCGCACCTACAACGTGTAAACGGATTCTGTGCCACCCGAGACAGGCCGCCGAAAAAGCGGTTTGTTCCCCCTCCTGTGGAGTTCTTGCCTTGCAGGGCAGGCGATTTCGCCCGCCGCATCTCTGCAAATCCAAAAAGCGGTTCGGCGGGCGTGAACGCCCGCCCTACAGTATAGCCATAAACGGCTGGCAAAGTGGAACAGGTAGTTTACCCACACGCCGCAAGGCAGGCTGCCCAGCAGCCTGCCTTTTTCTTTTTGCCATACCGCCGCACCGTCTTGACAAGCGACGCGGCCTGTGCTATGCTGTGCCAGTACACAAAAAACCAAACAGCCTGCCACCGGGTAGGGGTATGCGTAACGCATCCGTCTGTGCATCGTTAGGTCTTGGAAGATGCACCCACGGGTGCATTTTTTTGCAGAAAAGAGGATGGCTATGACCGCGAAACTCCGGTATTTCACCCGCGCAGAATGGACGCTGTGGGGCGCTTCGGTGCTGCTGATCGTGGGGTCGTTTGTGCTGTTCCACCAAAACGACTACCTGACGCTGACCGCGTCGCTGATCGGCGCGACGTCACTGATGCTCAACGCCAAGGGCAACCCCGTCGGCCAGGCGCTGACCATCGCGTTCAGCCTGCTGTACGGATATATCTCGCTGACCTGCGCGTACTACGGCGAGATGATTACCTACCTGGGCATGACGGCCCCGATGTCGGTGTTCGCCCTCGTCAGCTGGCTGCGCCACCCGTACGAAGCCGGCAAGGCCGAGGTGCGGGTCAACCGCATCTCCCGCCGGGAGGGGGCGTTCGCCGTGGCGTTGAGCCTGGCGGTGACTTTCGTGTTCTTTTTCATTTTGCGCGCGTTCCACACGGCCAACCTGCTGCCCAGCACGATCTCGGTGACGACGAGTTTTCTGGCCGTCTACCTGACGGCGCGGCGCAGCCCGCTGTTTGCGGTGGCGTATGCGGCCAACGACCTGGTGCTGATTGTGCTGTGGAGTTTGGCGGCACGGCAGGATTTTTCCTACCTTTCGGTCGTGGTCTGCTTTGTGATGTTCTTTGCCAACGATCTCTACGGCTTTTACAACTGGTCGCGCATGCGGCGGCGGCAAAACACCCCCGCATAAACCGCACCGCCTGCCCCTGCCCCACACCGGGCGGGGGCGTTTTGTTTGGGCGGCGGATTTTTTCCCGGCCGGGGCGCGCTGGCGCATTGCACAGCCGCGGCGGGTATGGTATACTGTATTTGTATGTTTTTGTTTGCGTTGCATAGAGAGGACAGGGACAGGCTATGAATCTGGGATTTGACAACGACAAGTATCTGGCGATGCAATCGGCCCATATCCGGGAGCGGATCGCCCAGTTTGACAACAAACTGTACATGGAGTTTGGCGGCAAACTGTTTGACGACTACCACGCCTCGCGCGTGCTGCCGGGCTTCCAGCCCGACTCCAAGCTGCAGATGCTGCTGCAGCTGAAAGACCAGGCCGAGATCGTCATTGCCATCAACGCCGAGGATATCGTCAGCAGCAAGCTGCGCGGCGACTACGGCATCCCCTACGACATGGACGTGCTGCGGCTGATCGACGCGTTCCAGGGCATGGGGCTGTTTGTGGGCAGCGTCTGCGTGACGATGTACACCGCCGCGCCGGAGGTTGAAGCGTTTGAGGAGCGCCTGCAGACGCTGGGCATCCGCACTTTCCGCCATTACCAAATCGCCGGGTACCCCAACGACGTGGCGCACATCGTCAGCGACGAGGGGTACGGCAAAAACGATTACATCGAGACGCAGCGCCCGCTCGTCGTCGTGACGGCGCCGGGCCCCGGTAGCGGCAAGATGGCGGTCTGCCTTTCGCAGCTGTACCATGAGCACAAGCGCGGCGTCAAAGCCGGCTACGCCAAGTTTGAGACCTTCCCCATCTGGAACCTGCCGCTCAAGCACCCGGTCAACCTCGCGTACGAAGCGGCGACCGCCGACCTCAACGACGTCAACATGATTGACCCCTTCCACCTGGAAGCCTACGGCAAGACGGCGGTCAACTATAACCGCGATATCGAGATTTTCCCCGTATTGCAGGCGATACTGGAACAGATTGCCGGCAAGAGCCTGTACCGCAGCCCCACCGACATGGGCGTGAACATGGCGGGCAACTGCATCATCGACGACGAGGTCTGCTGCGAAGCTTCCCGCAACGAGATCGTGCGCCGGTACCTGAAATGCCTGTGCGAGCAGAAAATCAGCGGCAATGTGAAAGAAAAGGAAGCCGAGCGCTTCAAGCTGGAACTGCTGATGAACCAGGCCGGCCTGGCTGTGGGCAGCCGCGCGGTGGAGCAGCGGGCCCACGCCCGGTCCGAGCAGACCGGCGGCCTGCCGGCGGCGGCCATCGAGCTGCCGGACGGCACCATCGTGACCGGCAAGACCGGCCCGCTGCTGGGTGCGGCGTCGTCGGCGCTGCTCAACGCCATCAAGCGGCTGGCCGGCATCGGCCAGGAAGTCGAGCTCGTCTCGGCCCGGGCCATTGAGCCGATCCAGACGCTTAAAACCAACTACCTGGGCAGCCGCAACCCGCGCCTGCACACCGACGAAATCCTCATCGCGCTGTCGAGTTCGGTTTCGGAGAATGAGTTTGCCGCCGCCGCACTGGAACAGCTGCCCAAGCTGAAAGGCTGCGACGTGCATTCGACGGTGATCCTCTCCAGCGTGGACAGCGACACGCTGAAAAAGCTGGGGCTGTACCTGACCTGCGACCCCGTCTATGAGGAAGAGGACCGCATGTACCATAAAATGTAACCGAAAAAGCCGCGGGACGTCCCTGGGACGCCCCGCGGCTTCTGGTTTACCGTTTCGTTCAGCCCTGCCAGGCTTTGCAGACATCGACCCACTGTTTGCAGCCGGAATACTGTTCCAGCTCGGGGATCGTCAGTTCAATGGCGCTGTTGGCGCTGCCGCAGGCGGGGAACACCGTCTCAAACCGGCGCAGCGAAACGTCGAGGTAGACCGCCACGCCGGGGTTGACGGCAAACGGGCAGACGCCGCCCACCGCATGGCCGACGAGCGTCTGCGCCTGTTCCGGCGTGAGCATTTTGGCCTTTGTGCCAAACTGCGCCTTGTATTTGGGGTTATCGATCTTGGCGTCGCCCGCCGCCACAATCAGCACCGGGGTCTCGCCCACCAGAAACGACAGCGTTTTGGCGATGCGGCAGGGTTCGCATTGCAGCGCTGCGGCAGCCAGTTCCACCGTCGCGCTGGAGACCGGGAATTCCTGCACACGGTCCTGCAGGCCGTAACGGGCAAAATAATCCTTGACTTTTTCGATCGACATAGGGGTGTTTCGTCCTTTCTGCGCCGCCTGGCGGCGTTTGTTTTAGGCTTCCAGTTCCACCAGCAGCGCGCCCAGGTCCTCAAACAGGTCCTGCGGCAGCATGGCGGTTTTGCTGCGGCGCTTGGCACAGCGGTCCGCCGCCGCGCCGTGCAGCCACACAGCGGTCATGGCGGCGTCCAAGGCCGTGCGCCCCTGCTGCCAGCCGGCGGCCAGCAGGCCCGCCAGCAGCCCGGCCAGCACGTCGCCGCTGCCTCCGCGCGCCAGCCCGGCGTTGCCGGTGGTGTTGCGCCACACCGGCCCGCCGGGGGCCGCCACCAGCGTTTCGTGGCCTTTCAGTACCACCACGCATTCGTATTCATCGGCCAGCTGCTGCGCGGCCGCCTCGCGGTCCGCCTGGACCTCGGCCGGCGTTTTATGCAGCAGGCGCGCGGCCTCGCCGGGGTGCGGCGTCAGCACGGTATGTTCGGGCAGTTCGCCCCGCAGCGACCCGTCCGCCAGCGCGTTGAGCGCGTCGGCGTCCAGCACGGCGGCCGCCCAGGGGGGCCGCTTGCCCAGCAGCCCACTGCAGACCGCGCCGGCGTTTTCGCCAAGGCCGGGGCCGGCCAACAGCACGGTCTGCCGCTCGGCAAACCAGGCGCGCAGGGCGGCCGTATCCTGCGGGCGGATGCCGCCGGACGCATCGGTGCGGCAGCCGCAGATGCAGCATTCCGGCGTGCGGGTCAGCGCCAGCTGCACCACCGGCTCAATGCTGGCCAGGTAGACCAGCCCCGCGCCGCCGCGCAGCGCGCCCTCGGTACAAAGCAGCGCGGCCCCGCGGTAGGCCAGACTGCCGGCCACCGCCAGCACGCTGCCGTAACTTCCTTTGTTGGTGTTAGCCGCACGCCGGGGCAACTGCCCGCGCACGACGTCCCGTGTGATCTGTTGCATCTTGCTTCCCCCCAAAAAGAGAATTATAATAAAGGTAAATTGTGGGCTTTGCCCTATTATACCTGATTCAGCCCAAAAACGAAAGGGGAAGTTTGTATGGTACCGGCTTTGGAAACGATCCTGGCTAAAACGAAGTCCCTGGTGTTTTTTGGCGGCGCAGGCGTCTCGACCGAGAGCGGCATCCCGGATTTCCGCTCGGTCGACGGGCTGTACCACCAAAAGTTCCGCTACCCGCCCGAGGTCATGCTCTCGCACAGCTTTTACGAGAGCCACACCGCCGAATTTTTTGACTTTTACCGCAAAAAGCTCATTGTGCACGGGGCCAAACCCAACGCCGCCCACCTGCGGCTGGCCAAGTTGGAACAACAGGGCGTGTGCAAGGCCGTGGTGACGCAGAACATTGACGGGCTGCACCAGGCCGCCGGCAGCCGCACCGTGTACGAACTGCACGGCTCAACGCTGCGCAACTACTGCACGCGCTGCGGCAAATTTTACCCCGTGGAGTTCATTGAACAGGCCGGCGGCCAGGGCGACGGCATCCCCCGCTGCACCGCGTGCGGCGGCGTCGTCAAACCCGACGTTGTGCTGTATGAGGAGGGCCTGGACGAACAGACGATGGAAAACGCCGTGCGCGCCATTGCGGCCGCCGACACGTTGATTGTGGGCGGCACCAGCCTGGCCGTCTACCCGGCCGCCGGGCTGCTGCGGTATTTCCGCGGCGACGAGCTGGTCGTCATCAACAAACAGCCCACGCCCGCCGACGGTATGGCCACGCTGGTGGTCAACCTGCCCATCGGCCAGGCATTGGCCGAGGAACCCGGCACCGCCCGCGTGGACCCTTAAAAAACAAAGCCGCAAAACTTCCGGCGGTGCTGCGCAGTTCTTGCAGAACCCTTGTTTTCTAACGGCACGCGCGCCGAAAGCTGTAAATTTTGTACAAAATGTGCAAAAAATTCAAAAAAAGCATTGCCAAACGCCATCCCCTTTTGCTATGATAGATTTGTAAGAAACTGACAACGGCCGGCATTGGGGGTAGGGCACATGGCAAACGCTTTGACCGATTTTACCAAGCGTCGTGAATTTCTGGTCTGCATGGATTCCGACGGCTGCGTGATGGACACCGTACGCATCAAGCACACCACCGTCATGTGCCCGGAGCTGGTGCGCGTGTTTGCGCTGGAAGAATACGCCGACTTTCTTGCCGCCGCGTGGGAGGAGATCAACCTCCACACCCTGACGCGCGGCATCTCCCGCTTTGAGAGCGTTGTGCTGGTGTTCGACCGCCTGCGCAACCGCGGCATCGAGGTGCCGGGCAGCGAGGATATCGCCAACTGGGTGCGCACGGCCGGCGAACTTTCGGCTGCCAGCTTGCAGCACGAGATCAAGCAGACCGGCAGCCTGGCGCTGCGCAAATTGCTGGAGTGGAGCAACGCCTGCAACCGGCGCATCCAGGCGCTGGAACCGACGTTTGAGCCGTTCCCCGGCGTGCGCGAGAGTCTGCGCCAGCTGCACGCCGTGGCCGACCTGGCCGTCGTGAGCGCCGCCAACGAGAGCGCCATTGCCAGCGAGTGGAAGCGTTACGGCCTGGCCCAGCACGCCGATATCATCTTTGGGCAGGAGGTCGGCAGCAAGGCGAACTCCATCGCCACCATGCTGGCCTGCGGGTACGAGAGCCGCAAAGTCATGATGGTGGGCGACGCGATGGGCGACGCCCAGGCCGCCGCCGCCAACGGCGTGGCGTTTGTGCCCATTTTGCCCGGCCGCGAAGCCGAGAGCTGGCGCCGTTTGCAGGAGGAAGCGCTGCCCAAGCTGCTGCACGGCACCTTTAACCCCGAATACCAGGCCGAACTGTTGGCTGCGCTGCGCAGCGCGCTGCACGGCTGACAGCCCCGGCCCGCAAAAAGCCCGAAAATTTCCTGCCGCCGCGCTTGTGGCGGCTTTTTCTTTATGGTATACTAACTTTGTATAGGTAGAAATTTAACTTTGTTGCCAAAAGAGAGAAAGGGTTGCCGGATATGGATCTTTTACAGCAGGCCCGGGCCGAGATTGACCGCGTGGACGCCGAGATGGCGGCGCTGTTTGAACGGCGCATGCACGCGGTGGCCGATGTGGCGCGCTACAAGGCAAAAACCGGCAAACCCATTTTTGACCCCGCGCGGGAAACCGCCGTGCTGGACCAAAACGCCGCCCGTTTGCAGGACGAGGGCTTGCGCCCGTATTACCGTGCGTTTTTGCAAAAGGCGATGGATGTTTCGCGCGCGTACCAGCGCGCGATGCTGGGCCGCGACACCGCCGCCTACCAGGGTGTGCCCGGCGCGTGGAGCCATATTGCGCTGCGGCGGCTGTACCCCTTTGCGCGCGAGACCGCCTTTGCCACCTGGGCCGAGGTATTCGACGCCGTGCAAAACGGCGACGCGCAGGCCGGCGTGCTGCCGTTTGAAAATTCCAGCGCCGGGGATGTTTCCACCGTGCTGGACCTGCTGTACACCCACCCCGACCTCGTCATTGCCCGCATGTGCGACCTGCCGATCCGCCAGGATTTGCTGGGCGTGCCGGGCGGCACGCTGGCGCAGGTGCGCACCGTGGTAAGCCACACCCAGGCGCTGGCGCAAAGCAGCGCGTTTTTGCAGCAGCACGGCCTGGCCACCCGCACCTGGAGCAACACCGCCGAAGCCGCGCGCCATGTGGCCGAACAGAACGACCCGACGCTGGCCGCCATTGCCAGCGCCGAAACCGCCGGGCTGTACGGCCTGCAGGTGCTGGCGCAGGGCGTGAACACCGAGGGCGACAACACCACCCGCTTTATTGTGATTGAGCGCGCGGCCCAGCCACCGGTTCCTGCGCCCGGGCTGCGCCTGGCGCTGCTGTTCACTGCCCGGCACGAACCCGGCCAGCTGGCCGCCGTGCTGGACCGCATCGGCGCGCGGGGGTTCAATATGGAATGCATCAAGAGCCGCCCGCTGCCCCATGTGCCGTTTGAATATTATTTTTATGTACAGCTTGTCTGCCCCGGCGGCGGCGCGTACGCCGCGCTGCTGGACGACCTGCGCGCGGCCTGCCGCACGCTGCGCCCGCTGGGGGTTTTCCCGCTGGACACCGTGGAACCGTAACTGCTGAAAAAAGGATGTGTGAACCATGAAACTGACCATGCAGCTTAAACGCCGCAGCTATGACATCATCCTCAAGGCCGGGTGCCTGGCCAACCTGCACCAGTTCATCAACGTACAGGGCCGCAAGGTGTTTGTGCTGACGGACGACGGCGTGCCCGCACAGTACGCCGAGACCGTCGCCGCCCAGTGCCCCGACGCGCAGGTGTACGCCGTCCCGCAGGGCGAGGGCAGCAAAAGCCTGAAAGTCTACGGCCAGGTGCTGCAGGCCATGCTCGACTTTGGCATGGGGCGCAAAGACCTGCTGGTCGCCGTGGGCGGCGGCGTTGTGGGCGACCTGGGCGGCTTTTGCGCCGCCACCTACATGCGCGGCATCGACTTTGTCAACTGCCCCACCACGACGCTGGCCCAGGTGGATTCCTCCATCGGCGGCAAGACGGCCGTCGACCTCGGCGAGACCAAAAACATCGTGGGGGCGTTCTGGCAGCCCAAAGTGGTGCTGATTGACTTTGACACGCTGGCCACCCTGCCCCGCCGCCACACGGTCAACGGCCTGGCCGAAGCGCTCAAGACCGCTTTGATTGGCGACGCGCAGCTGTTTGCGCTGTTTGAGGGCGGCAAACCGGAGGAGCACATCGAGCAGATCGTCTACCGCAGCCTGAAGTTCAAGAAAAAGATCGTCGAGCAGGACGAACGCGAGAGCAGCGTGCGCGCCTGCCTGAACTTTGGCCACACCATCGGCCACGGCATTGAGGCGGTGCGCGGCGTGCGCGGCCGCCGCACCACGGGGCTGTACCACGGCGAGTGCGTGGCCCTGGGCATGCTGCCGATGATTGAGGACGCGGGCCTGCTCAAGCGGGTGCGCGCCGTCTACCGCACGCTGGGCCTGCCCACCCGCATGGGCGGCAGCAAAGACAAGGTGCTGCAGCAGATGCTGCACGACAAAAAACTGCACGGTGACACGATCACCGTCATCAAGTGCCCGGGGCTGGGCTGCTGGCGCGCCGACGAACTGCCGGTGACCGAACTGCCCGCCCTGCTGGGCCTGGATGCCTGAAGCGCTTTGCGCCGCCCTGCCACGGCGGGGCGGCGGGCGCATTTTGCCCCTTTTGTGAAAGGACCGCTTGCATGAAAAACACCTTTGGCAACGCCGTCAGCCTGACGATTTTTGGCGAGAGCCACGGCCCCGCCGTAGGCGCCGTGCTGGACGGCCTGGCCGCCGGGCTGCCGGTGGACGAAACCGCCATTGCGGCCGCGATGGACCGCCGCCGCGCCCGCGGGGACGGGCTTTCCACCGCGCGCACCGAAGCCGATGAAGTGACGTTTCTTTCCGGCGTGTACCGGGGCCACACCACCGGCACCCCCCTGACGCTCATCATCCGCAACCAGAACACCCGCAGCGGCGACTACGCCAAAACCGCCGACCTTTTGCGCCCCGGCCACGCCGATTTTACGGCCCACGCCAAGTATGGCGGCTGGCAGGACGCGCGCGGCGGGGGGCATTTTTCCGGCCGGGTGACGGCGGCGTCGGTGGCGGCGGGCGCGCTGTGCGAGTGCGTGCTGCAAAACCTGGGCATCCACGTGTACACCCACATCGCGGTTTGCGCCGGCGTTGAGGACGCGCCGCTTTCCAGCGCGGCGGGCCTGGTGTTGCCGCAGCCGGCCCCCGGCCATTTTGCACTGCTGGACCCCGCGCGGGAAACCGCCATGCAGAAAGCCATCCGCGCCGCCGGGCGCGACGGCGACAGTGTGGGCGGCATGTTGGAGACGATTGTCACCGGGCTGCCCGCCGGCATCGGCGAGCCGTGGTTTGACAGCGTCGAGAGCGAACTTTCCCACCTGCTGTTTGCGATCCCCGCCTGCAAGGGCGTGGAGTTCGGGGCCGGGTTCCGCTTTGCAAACTTGCGCGGCAGCGAAGCCAACGACCCCTTTGTGCTGCGCGGCGGCCGCATCGAGACCGCCACCAACCGCAACGGCGGCGTCAACGGCGGCATTACCAACGGCATGCCGCTGGTGGTGCGCACCGTGCTCAAACCGACGCCCAGCATCTACAAAGAGCAGCACACCGTGGATTACGCCGCCCGCCAGGAGACCACGCTGCAGATTGAAGGCCGGCACGACCCCTGCATTGTACCGCGGGCGGCCGTGGTGCAGAACACACTGACCGCGTTTGGCCTGCTGGACCTTTTGACCGTGCGCTACGGCACGCTGGCCCAGAAGAACGGCCTGCCCGGCGCATAACGGCGCAAGGGCACCCTACACAAAGGAAAGGATGTGGATCAGACACATGGAACAGACGTTGTACGGATTGATCGGCGCCAAGCTGGGGCACAGCTATTCCAAACTGCTGCACGAACAGCTGGGCGGTTACCGCTATGAACTGATCCCGCTGCCGACGGAGGACGAAGCCCGCGCTTTTTTGGAAAAACGCGCCTTTACCGCCGTCAATGTCACCATCCCCTACAAGCAGCTCGTCATCCCCTACTGTGACGAAGTCGAGCCCAAAGCCCGGGCCATCGGCGCGGTGAACACCATCGTCAACCGTGGCGGCAAGCTGTACGGCTACAACACCGACTACGCGGGCTTTGCCTACCTGGCGCGGGCGCACGGGGTGGATTTTGCCGGCAAAACGGTGCTGATCCTGGGCACGGGCGGCACCCATTTTACGGTGGAAGCCGTCTGCCGTGACGGCGGTGCGGCCGAGATCCTGTGCGCCAGCCGCACGGGGCGCGGCGGAGCGCTGACCTACAGCGAAGCGATGCACCGGCGCGACGTACAAATCATCGTCAACACGACGCCCTGCGGCATGTACCCGCACGGGGGGCAATGCATGCTGGACCCCACGGCGTTCCCGGCGCTGGAAGCCGTGTTGGATGTGGTGTACAACCCTTTCCGCACCGAGCTGGTGCTGCGCGCCGCCGACCACGGCGTGAACGCCGCCGGCGGGTTTGAGATGCTGGTGGCCCAGGCCGTGTATGCCGCCCAGTACTTTACCGGGCAGTTTTTCGCTTCCGACAGCGTGATCCCCGCGGCCTGCCGGCGCCTGCAGCGCCAGCTGACCAACGTATCGCTGATCGGCATGCCGGGGTGCGGCAAAAGCAGCGTCGGCGCGGTGCTGGCGCAGACGCTTAACAAAACGTTCGTCGACCTGGACGAGGAAATCGAGCGGCGCACCGGCCAGAACATCCCCGATATTTTTGCCCGCGAGGGCGAGGACGCGTTCCGCCGCTATGAAGCGGCGGCGCTGGCGGATATCACCCAGCAGACCGGGCAGGTCATTGCCTGCGGCGGCGGCATTGTCAAAACGCAGGCCAATGTGCATGCGCTGCGCCAGAACGGCTGTGTGCTGTGGGTGCAGCGGCCGCTGAACAAACTGGCCACCGGCGGGCGGCCGCTTTCCCGCGGGGGGGCGGCGCTCAAGCAACTGCAGGAAGAACGCACGCCGCTGTACCAGGCGGCGTCCGACGCCGTGCTGGACAACTCCGGCGCGCTGCAGGCGACTGTGGATGCGGCCGTACAGCTGTTTGAACGCGAAACGCTACTGTAACCCCCTGGTAGTTCCCACGCAAAAAACATAGAGAGGTGCTTTTCCCCCATGATTATTTCCACCAAAAAAGGTACGCCCCAGGTTGAGCTGGACCGCATCATTGAAAATTTTGAGAAGCAGGGCCTTTCGGTCACGCTGATCCGCGGTACCGACTACAACGTCTTTGGCCTGGTGGGCGACACGACCAAAATTGCCGAAAAAGACGTGCTGGCCAACCCCTGGGTCGAAAACGTGACCCGCGTTTCGGCCCCCTACAAGCGCGCCAACCGCCTGTTCCACCCCGAGGATACCGTCGTCGACGTCGGCGGCGTCAAGGTCGGCGGGCACGCGCCCATCGCCGTCATGGCCGGGCCCTGCAGCGTTGAGGGCGAGGACCACATCGTCAAGATGGCGAAACTCGTCAAGCAGGGCGGCGCGAACTTTTTGCGCGGCGGCGCGTACAAGCCGCGCACCAGCCCGTATTCTTTCCAGGGACTGGGGACCGAGGGCATCCTGGACCTGGTCAAAGCGCGCGAAGCCACCGGCCTGCCCATCGTCAGCGAACTGATGGACGAGGCGCACATCGACGAGTTTGAGGAGTATGTCGACGTCGTGCAGATCGGCGCGCGCAACATGCAGAACTTCCAGCTGCTCAAGGCCGTGGGCAAGATGCACAAGCCGGTGCTGCTCAAGCGCGGGCTGGCCAACACCATTGAGGAATGGATCATGTCGGCGGAATACATCATGGCCGGCGGCAACGAGAACGTCATTTTGTGCGAGCGCGGCATCCGCACGTTTGAGCGCGCGACCCGCAACACGCTGGACCTTTCGGCCGTGCCCGTCATTAAAGAAAAGACCCACCTGCCCGTCGTCGTGGACCCCAGCCACGCCACCGGCGACTACAAATACATCCAGAGCATGGCGCTGGCGGCCGTGGCGGCCGGCGCCGACGGGCTGGAGATTGAAGTGCACGATAACCCGCAGTGCGCCTGGAGCGACGGCGCGCAGTGCCTGAAACCCGATAAATTTGCCGAGACCATCGCCCTGTGCCGCAAAGTGGCGGCGGCCATCGGGCGGGAGATGTAAGCCATGGTCGCACGCCTGCATGCCAGCCGCCTGGGCGGCGCCGCCACCGTGCCGCCCAGCAAAAGCATGGCCCACCGCGCCGTGCTGTGCGCCGCGCTGGCCGACGGGGAGAGCCGGCTTTCCAACATAGAATACAGCGAGGATATCCGCGCCACACTGGGCGCCGTGGCCCAGCTGGGCGCCAAAGTGGTGGAAGCCCCCCATGCTGTGACCATTACCGGGCGCGGGGTTTCCAGCGGGTTTGCCACCGTGACGCGGCCGGTCTTTTGCAACGAGAGCGGCTCGACGCTGCGGTTTATGATCCCGCTGTTCAGCTTGACGGCCCAGAAAGTGCGCTTTACCGGCGCAGGGCGGCTGTTTGACCGCCCCCAGGCCATCTACCAGATGCTGTTTGACCGCCAGGGGCTGCGGTTCACCCAGGCCCCCGACGGCATCACGGTGTTTGGGCGGCTGCGCCCGGGCGGCTTTACACTGCCGGGCGATGTATCCAGCCAGTTTATCAGCGGGCTGCTGTTTGCCGCGCCGCTGATGGAGTCCGAGAGTACCATCGAGGTGCTGCCGCCGTATGAGAGCCGCTCTTACGCGGAACTGACGGTGGCGGCCATGCAGCGCTTTGGCGTGAAAGTGACCGAGCGCGCGCGCAAAAACGGCAGCGTACTGTACCGCGTCCCCGCGCCGCAAAGCTATACGGCCTGCGACCTGACGATGGAAGGCGACTACAGCCAGGCCGCGTTTTTGGCCGTGCTGGGCTGCGTGGTGGGCGGTATCACCGTGACGGGGCTGGACCCCGCCAGCCGCCAGGGCGACAAAGTCATTTTGGATATTTTGCAGCGGTGCGGCGGCAAGATCAAACCGCTGGAAAACGGCTACCAGTTTGCCCGCAGCCTGCTGCGCGCGACCGAGATTGACCTGACCGACTGCCCCGACCTGGGGCCCATCCTGTTCACGCTGGGCTGCTTTTGCAGCGGCGAGACCGTTTTGCGCAACGCCGGGCGGCTGCGGCTGAAAGAATCCGACCGTATCGACGCCATGCAGACCGAACTGCAAAAAATGGGCGCGCGCATCCAGGTGGACGGCGACGTGGTGCGCATTACCGGCGTGGCGCTGCATGCGCCGGACGCGCCGCTTTCCGGCCACAACGACCACCGCGTCGTCATGGCGCTGGCCGTGGCCGCGGCGGCCGCCGGGCTGCCGGCGCTGTTGCTGGGGGCCGAAGCCGTCAACAAGAGCTGGCCGGCCTTCTGGCAGGTGCTGCAGGGCCTGGGCGCCAGGGTGGAACTGGACTGAAAGGGGCGCGCCTATGTTGGACAAAAGCAAAACCCACCTGATCGTCGGCCTGGGGCTGCTGGGCGGCAAATACGCCCAGGTGTTGAGCCAGAAAGGCTACCGCGTGACCGGCATCACCCACAGCCGGGCCACGCTGGACTACGCGCTGGCGCACGGCTACATCACGGCCGGCAAGACCGAGGATTTTGCCGACCTGGTGGCCGGGTGCGACCGGCTGATTTTTGGGCTGTACCCCACGGTGCTGCTGGACTGGGTGCGCCAGTACGGCGCGCTGCTGCGCCCCGGCACGCTGGTGACCGATGTGTCCGGCGTCAAACGCGGCGTAGTGGAACCCGTGCAGGCGCTGCTGCCCGAGGGCGTCGAGTTCATTGCCAGCCACCCCATGGCCGGGCGCGAGACCAGCGGCATCGCCCACAGCGCCGAGGTGGACTTTGCCCCCGCCAACTTCATCATCACGCCGACGGCGCGCAACACGCCCGCCGGCATCGCCTGGTGCCGAGACCTGGCCGAGACGCTGGGGTTCCGGCGCATCAGCGAGTTGAGCCCCGCCGAGCACGACCACATGATCGGCTATGTCAGCCAGCTGTGCCATGCCATCGCCGTCAGTTTGATGTGCGCGTCGGACAATACCGAGCTTGCCTGCTACACCGGCGATTCTTTCCGCGACCTGACCCGTATTGCGCGCATCAACGACAAAATGTGGGCCGAGTTGTTTTTGTGGAACAAGGACAACCTGATCTCGGAGATTGACATGTTTTCAAACGCCCTGCAGGCCATGCGCCAGCGTCTCGTCGACGACGACCGCGCCGGGCTGGAGGAGATGTTCCGGCTTTCGACCCGGCGCCGCGAAGCCTTTGACAAGCGCTGAATGTTATAAAAGCAAACCGCCCGCCCCGTGCCAAAACGCACGAAGGCGGGCCTTTTTATATTGCACCGCCTGCACGGCAGGTGCAAAGCGCGCCCCGGCGTTCACGCCCGGTTGGCCCGGCGGTAGGCTTTGGGCGTCATGCCAAAATGGGCAGCAAACTGCCGCACAAAATAGCTGATGTTCTCAAACCCGCAGGCGATGGCGATGGCCGTGACCGTATCGTCGGTATGCAGCAGCAAGTCGCGCGCACGGCCCAGACGGTAGTGCAGCAAAAACTGCACCGGCGTCGTTTGCAGCGTCTTGTGGAAACACCGCAGCGCCTCGCTTTTGCTGATGCCGGCCACCGCCGCGATGCCGGCCAGCGTCACCTTTTGCGCAAAATGCGCCGTGATATACTGCATCATGGCCATCACGCGCGCCTCGGCCAGCGCATCCCTCCCGGCGGGGGCTGCCGCAAAGGCCGCGCCCTGCGCGCGCACGAACGCGCGCCAGAGCGCCAGCACCGCCAGCTGAATATCCAGCGCGTCGCCGCCGCGCGCAGCGTCCAGCGCCGCCTGCAGGGCCGCCAGCACCGGGGCGTCGGCGGGCTCACCGGCGCGCAGCACGGCCAGCCCCCGCCCGGACGCCAAAACGGGCGCCACATACGCCTGGTAGACCGCGCTTTGGCGCGGGGCCAGCAGTTCCGGCAAAAACAGCAGGTTGGGGATGTGCGCGCCCTGCGGCGATTCCAGCCGGTGCAGCACGCGCGCGTTGCAAAACAAACCGTCGCCCGCCTGCAGCCGCACGGTGGTATCGGCGGCCACCCGGCAATCCAGCGTGCCCTGCGCCACCAGTACCCATTCCAGCTCGCTGTGCCAGTGCCAGTCGATGTAGCCCTTGCGGTACTGCTGCACCGTCTCGTCATAAAACGCAAACGGAAAATCCGGCGTGCCGTGGTCTTGCAATTCACGCAATGTGTCGTCGGTACGGGTCTCTGTCAGCTGCACATTCATCCCCTCCTTTTGCCCGGTTTGGCGATATTGTACCATAAAATGAGCAGATAAGGCAAGATTTCCCTCCGTACGCCGCGATATACTGCTATGCAGACCAAGCATACGAGGGGGAACCACGTTATGAAACAACCCAATTACCAAAGTACGATGTACGCCTGCTTTGCGGCCTACGTCGTGCAGGCCGTCGTCAACTGCTTTGCGCCGCTTTTGTTCGTCACCTTTCAGGCGCAGTACGGCGTCCCGCTGGCGCAGATCACCGCGCTGATCACCGTCAACTTTCTGGTCCAGCTAGGCGTGGACCTGATCTCGGCCGGGTTTGTGGACCGCATCGGCTACCGCGCGGCTGCGCTGCTGGCCCACGCCTGCGCGGCGGCCGGGCTGGTGGCGCTGACGGTGCTGCCCGACGCTTTGCCCGACCCGTTCTGGGGACTGCTGACGGCCGTGTGCCTGTATGCCATCGGCGGCGGGTTGATTGAGGTGCTCATCAGCCCCATCATCGAAGCCTGCCCCACCCCCAACAAGGAAGCCGCCATGAGCCTGTTGCACTCGTTCTACTGCTGGGGGCATGTGGGCGTGGTGCTGCTCTCGACGCTGTTTTTTGCGGTGGCGGGCATCGCGTACTGGAAGTGGCTGGCCCTGGCCTGGGCCGTGCTGCCGGTGGCCAACGGCCTGGCGTTTGTGCGGGTGCCGCTGTGCACGCTGCCGGCCGACGACCAGCCGGGCGGCGCGCTGCCGGCGCTGCTGCGGCGCAAGGTATTCTGGGTGTTTTTGCTGATGATGCTGTGCGCCGGCGCCAGCGAACAGGCCGTGAGCCAGTGGGCTTCGACGTTTGCCGAGCAGGCGCTGGGCGTGAGCAAGACGGTGGGCGACCTGGCCGGGCCGATGGCCTTTGCGCTGCTGATGGGCACGGCCCGCCTGATTTACGGTAAATATGGCGACAAACTGGACCTGGACCGCTTTATGAAAGGCAGCTGCCTGCTGTGCGTGGCGGCGTACCTGTGCATTGCGCTGGCGCCGCTGCCGGCCTTGGGCCTGGCAGGCTGCGCGGTGTGCGGGTTTTCGGTGGGCATTTTGTGGCCGGGCACCTACAGCAAAGCCTCGGCCGAGCTGCGCGGCGGCACGGCGATGTTCGCGCTGCTGGCCCTGGCCGGGGACCTGGGCTGCTCCACCGGGCCGACGCTGGCGGGGCTGGTGTCCAGCCGGTTTGGCAACGACCTGCACGCCGGCATTTTGGCGGCGATCTTCTTCCTCCTGGCATTGCTGGCCGGGGTGGTGGCGCTGGGCCGGCGCCGCGCTTTGCGCCGCGCCGGGTAACGGGCGTTTTTATACGGCAAAGCCCCGCCGCGTACGGGTACGCGGCGGGGCTTCCTCTTTATCCATTTTACATGTGCAGGCGTTTTTCCAGTTCGCTGCGCAGCGCGCGCCCCTGGAAGATGATGAGCCCCAAACAGGTGACGGCGCTGATAATCAGGCAGATGACCCAGGGGATGCTGTGGGTGTCCAGCCGGCCGGTGCCGATGCGGAAGAGCAGCAGCAGATACGGCAGCACGCCGACGCCGATGTTGAGCAGCATATACACCAGCGCGTTCTGGGTAAAATGGCTGCGCCAAAAGGCAAACACAAAGTTGCACACCAGCGTGACGCTGCACAAGATCGGGATCACAAAGTCGATGCTGTAGCCGCTGTAGCCGTGGAACCAGTCGGTAAATACCAGCAAACCGGAGATGAGCAGCAGCAGCGTGAACACCTGCCGCGGCCCATTGAAGCGGCGGCGCAGCACGGCGCGCAGTTCCAAAAGCGCCACCAGCACCCAGGCCAGGACGACAAGGCTTTCGTGGCGGTGGGGCGTCTCGATGAGCAGGAAATCCACCGCCGCGCCCGCGACGGCGCCGGCCAGCAGCACAAAGGCGATGATTTTATACAGCAGGGCAAACCGGCGTACCGGCAGTGTGAGTTTGGGCCAGTGGGGTTCCGCGTCGGGGCCGGAAAGCCGGTTCTGGCACAGCGGGCAGTAGCCGGCCGCGCCGCCGATGTGGATGTTGCAGTGGGGGCAGGTTTTCATGCTTCCACCTCCGTCGCGTAGAGCGTCACGTCCAGCCCGTCGGCCGCCAGGGCGCGGTAGAACCGCCGCAGCACGTTGGTGCTGCGCAGCGCCGACGCCGTGCCCAACACCAAATCGTCGCCGTAGGAGCACACGCAGGTAAACAGGCTGTCGGTGCTGGAAAACGCCGCAAACTGCCGGATGTAGGGGCGCAGCGCTTCGCTGACCTGGATGCGCCCCATGTTGGAGAGCACCGCCGTGACGTGCTGTTTTTCCAGGTGGGTGAAAAACCGCACGGCCGCGTTTTTGATGGGCAACGGCACCGGGCGGATGGCTGGGTTTTGCTCAAGTTGCTCATACTCGTCCATCTGCGCCTGGATGGCTTCGGGGCGCAGGTTTTCCCGCAGGGCGGCGTCAAAGGCCGGGGCCACCGTAGCCAGCGTATCGCCGGGGGCGAGCGTCTGGGACACATAGACCGAGTTAAAAAAGTTGCGCGCCGTGCCGCTGGGGTAGAAATTGCGCAGATTGACCGGCAGGCTGATGGAGATGGGTTTGCGGCGGTCCAGGGCCGGCATCTCGCCGTAGATGGCCAGCATCAGCGCCGCGCCGAGGTAGCTCGTCAGCGAGACGCCCAGCGCGCGGGCGCGTTCCAGCACCGCCGCAACGCTGAGGTGCCCCTCAAAAAACTGCAGCTGGTCGTACGGCAGGCGCACGCCGCGCAGGTGGTAGGCCTTGGGCAGGCGGGCGCGGCGGGACCGGCGCGCGCCGGTGTAAAAGTTCTGGAAACTGTCCTGCGCAAGGTCGGCCTCCGACGCGCTGTTGGGGGTGGGCACGTCGTACAGCGCGCCGGGGTGGCGCAGCGCCAGATAGTTGCAGACGATGGACTGCAGGTACAAAAAACCGCCGTTGCCGTCGGTCAGGGCGTGGAACATCTCAAGGTTGATGCGCGCGCCGAAACAGCTGACGCGGTAGATCAGCCGGTTGCGGCGCGACGGCACATACAGCGGCGCGCAGGGGCTTTTGTCCTCCTGCCGGGCGGCGGGGAGCTGGTCCGTCGCTTCAAAATAATGCCAGAACAGCCCGCGGTGCAGCGTGACCTGGAACTGCGGCCACTCTTTGGCGGTGCGGCGCAGCGCCTTGTTCAGCAGGTCCAGGTCGACCTCCTCGGTCAGGGTGCAGCTGACGCGGAACACGCGCGGGTCGCGGCGGGTCGTCGTCGCCAAAAACACCTTGGCGACATTATCCACTTTATACCAGGTCTGCGCCACAGGTGTCCCCCTCCCCTCTTTTCCGGGCGTTTACAGCAGCTGCTGCACAAAACGCCCGGCGGCTTCCATCGCTTCCTCGGCACGGCGCACCGGCATCTGCTGGAACACATGCCAGCATTCCGCATACACTTCCAGCCGGGCGTAGCCGCCGGCCTTTTGCATCGCTTCGGCCAGGCGCTCGCTGTCGGCGCGCAAAATCTCATTGGTGCCCACCTGAATCAGCGCGGGCGGCAGGCCGCGCAGGTCGGCAAACAGCGGGCTGTAGCAGGGGTCTGCCCAGTCGACGCCGGGGCCGGTGTAGGCCATGCGCACGGCTTCGATGTATTCCATCGTCAGCATGGGGTCCAGCGTGCGGCAGCTGCGGTAGCTTTTGCCGCTGGCCGTCATATCGGTCCAGGGGCTGAACAGCAGCAGCCCGCGCGGCTGGGCGCGCCCCTGCGCTTTGAGTTTCAGGCACAGTTCCAGCGCCAGGTTGCCGCCGGCGGAATCGCCCGCGACAATGACATCCCGCGCGCCGTAGCCCATATACATCAAATAGTCCCACATGGCCAGCGCGTCCTGCAGCGCCGCCGGGTAGCGGTGTTCGGGGGCCAGGCGATACTCAAACGAGAGCACGTCGAACCCCGTGCACAGCGCGAGCTTGCTGGCCAGGATGCGCGCGTAGCCCAGCTGGCCGCAGGTGTAGCCGCCGCCGTGGCAGTACAGCACGGCGTGGCGGCGGTCGTGGCCGTGTTCCAGGCCGACCCACTCGGCCGGGATATCGTTGACGGCCAGCGCGTCGTTGCGGATGCCCAGCGACGGCGTCACCAGCCGGGCGAACAGCTCCTGCGCGGCGCGCTGGCGGTCAAGGTCCTCCGGCAGCATCGAAGTCGGGTCGGTGACGCTGTGCACAGCCTTGATGGCGCGCATCATGGGGCCGAGCTGGTCGGCGTCCTGCCCGCGCTGGGGGATCAGCGTCTTGATGACGGTCTCCAGCCGTTTGGTCAGTTTCTTCTCATTGCTTTTGGCCATGGGGCGGCTCCTTTACGGCAAAGATCAGGCGGGGATTTACCCCGGCAGTTTGGCCAGCAGCCGCACCCACAGCGTAACCAGCAGCGGAGGGCGGGCGGCGGGCAGGCCGCACAGGCGGTGTACCCGGCCCGCCGGCGGGAACGCCCCGTGCCCGGCATAGTAGCGGTACAGCAGTTTGAGTTGGCGGTCCTTGGCGGCGCCGGGCAGGTGCAGGATGCACACGGGGTCCAGCACATAGTTGGTGCAGACAAAATAGAACCGCCCGCCCAGCCAGTAGCGGAAAATATAGGCGTTGGCGGCCCGCACCGGCTGCCCGGCCTGCGCGCTGCGGTAGGCGGCGCCGCACCAGACCGCTTCATCGCCCTCTTTGGGGGTGATGCCGGCGGCCTGCAGCTCGCCAAAATAGGCGCGGCACAGCGCCATAAACGCCTGCAGCCGCGGTTTGCTGCCGGCCACCAGCTCACCGCCATAATGCGTCAGCACATGGGGCGCGCCGTCGGGGCAGGCGGCGTCGTACACGTGGGAGATTGCCTGCGCCATGCCCTGCCCTGCCGCGTGCGGCGTCTGGTACAGCAGCACGGCTTCCGGCGTTTCGCGCCAGAGGTCGTCGAGCGGGTACTGGGTGTAGGTGTCTAGGTCGATCATGGCCGCGTTGGCAAAATCCCGGTGGGCCAGCACCCAGTCCATGGCGCAGAGCTTGTAATAGGCCAGCGCCCAGTTGGTATCGGCGGGGACGCGGTAGGCGTCGAACGGGCAGTCCCAGATTTCGACCCCCGCCGTCTGCAGCTGGCATGCAAACGGTTCCGGCGGCGGCGCATTGGTGACCAGCGCCACCGTGCAGCCGGGGTTTTGCAGCTTGGCGCTGCACAGCGCCACCACCGTGCAGCGGTCATAGACGGCGCGGCCCAGGTTGGCGGCGTCGCCCTCCCGGTAGCCTTCCAGCGCGGCAAACGCGCCAAAAATCAGGTTTTGCATCGCGGGTCCCCCTCCCCTGCGCAGTGTGTTCTTTTATTATAGCCCTTTTGGGGGCGGTTGTCTACGGGCGGGGGCAAGCTGCGCCTATCCCCCCCGCCGCCCGCCGCGAAAAAATGTCGTATTTTGGCGCGCCCGGGCTTGCCGAAGCGCCTGCGACACCGTATAATGAAAACAGTGGAAACAATTTGGAAACATGTGGGGCGAGGTATGGCTTTTTCATCGGTACAATTTCTGTTCGTGTTCCTGCCGCTGGCGCTGGCCGTCTATTATGTGTTGCCCAAAGCCGCGCGCAACGCCGTGCTGTGCCTGTTCAGCCTGGTCCTGTTTGGGTGGAGCGGCCTGCGCGGCGCGGCGCTGCTGCTGGGCGTGGCGGCGCTGAACTGGCTGGGCGGCCTGGCGCTGGCGCGCGCGGCGCGCAAACGCGGGCTGCTGGCACTGCTCATCGCCGCCAACCTGGGCGTGCTGTGCCTGTTCAAATACGCGGGCTTTGCGGCCGAAAGCGTCAACCGCCTGTTCCCCGGGCTGCTGCCGGTGCTGGCGCCGGCGCTGCCGCTGGGCATCAGTTTTTATATCTTTACGGCCATCGGCTACTGCGCCGACGTGGCCGCCGCCCAGGTGGAAGCGTGCCGCAACCCGCTGCGCTTTTTTGTGTTCCTGGCGTTTTTCGGGCATGGGCCGTCGGGGCCTATTGTGCGGTACGGCCAGCAGGCCCCGCAGCTGGACCCCCGGGCCGAGAGCCGCCGCGTCACAACCGAGCGTTTTTGTTACGGCATCAAGCGGTTTTTGTTCGGCCTTGCCAAAAAGGCGATCCTGGCCGACCAGCTGGCGCTAATTTACCAGCGCGCAACGTCGGTGCCGGCGCAGACGCTGCCCGCGCCCATTCTGGTGCTGGGGTACACGGCGTTTATGCTGCAGCTGTATTTTGATTTTTCCGGCTACAGCGACATGGCCGTTGGCATCGGCTGCTTTTTTGGCCTGGACCTGCCGGAAAACTTCGACTACCCTTACCTGGCGCAGAGCATCGGCGAGTATTGGCGCCGGTGGCATATCTCGCTGTCCAGCTGGTTCCGCGACTACCTGTACATCCCGCTGGGCGGCAGCCGCTGCGGCACGGCGCGCACCTGCCGCAACCTGGTCATCGTCTTTGTGCTGACCGGCCTGTGGCATGGCGCGGCGTGGCAGTACGTGGTATTTGGCCTGCTGCACGGGCTGATTTTGTGCGCGGAACGCCTGGGCCTGCGCGATCTGCTGGCCAGGCTGCCGGCGCTGGTGCGCCATTTGTACATGCTGGTGGTGCTGTGGGCTACGCTGGTGATTTTTGGCGCGCCGGGGCTTGCACAGGGGCTGGCCGCGCTGGGGGGCATCCTGCGCTGGCAGAGCGGCGAGCCCGGCTACACGCTGGCGGCCTTTGCCGACGCCAAACTGCTGTGGCTGCTGGCGGCCGGCGCGCTGCTGTGCGGCCCGCTGCAGGCGCTGTTCCCGCGGCTGAAAGAGAACCTGAACGCCCGCAAAGCCCCCGGCCCCGCCATGACGGTCTGCCTGCTGGTGCTGTTCTTCTTTTCGCTGATGCGGGTGACGGCCGGCACCTACAACGCGTTCATCTACTTCCAGTTCTAAAGGAGGGGCCCGCATGAAGAAACTGGCGCAACGGCTGCTGCTCCTGCTGTTTTGCGGGGTGTTGGGGCTTTCGTTTGTGATTTTTAACGTGTTTTCCAAACAGCTATCGATGGACAGCCACGAAAACCGGCTGATGACCGGTCTGCCCCAGGTGCTGCAAAGCCCTTTGCGGGAACTCAGCCGCAACCTCGACAACTTTTTTGTGGATAACTCCCCCTTCCGTTACCAGTTTGTGCTGCTGAACGCCGGCATCGACTACAAGCTGTTCGGCACCAGCCAAAGCGACCAGGTGTTGCCCGGCAAGGACGGCTGGCTGTTTTACAAGGACGGCCCTACCGCCGCCCAGCCGGTGGCCAACTACCAGGGGCTGCCCTGCATCAACGACAGCGAGGAGACGCTGGCCCGCGCCAGCGCCGCACTGCAAAACCTGAGCAACGACCTGACCGAACACGGCTGCACGCTGGTGCTGGACTTTACGCCCGGCAAAGACCGCATCTACCGCGAGTACATGCCCGACGGCTACCCCATTGTGGAGGAAGAAAACCGCACCGACCGCATGGCCGCCTACCTGCAAAGCCACACGACGGTGCCGGTGGTGTGGCGGTACGAGACGCTGCGCAGCCAGGCCCGCCTGGACCCTGACCGCCTGCTGTACTACAAGACCGACACCCACTGGAACGCGCTGGGCGCGCTGATCGGGCTGGACGGCATCTTGGAAGCGCTGGGCCTGCCGACGCTGCCGCCCGAGCAGTACCCCGTGGAAGCAACCGGCACCACGACCGGCGACATGGCCAATGTGGCTGCCCTGTACGCCGTGCTGCCGCCGGAGCCCAGCTACACGGTGCCCGGCTACGACGCAATGTTTGAAAAAGACGACCGCGTGGTGCGGGTGATCGGGGATTCGTTCAGCGAATATTACATGCCTTATCTGGAAGCGCGCTTTGCCGCCTGCTGGAACGAGCACATCGACAACTTTGACCCCGCCCTGGTCAATGACCCCGGCTGCGATATTCTGATTCTGGAATTTAACGAGCGCAGCCTGGACACGATGCTGCGCATTTTGGAAAACTTTGCCGCGGGCTGACCCGCGCACGCGCAAAAAGGCTCCCCCAATGGGGGAGCTTTTTGCATCCGGGCTGCGCTTATTTTGTCTTTTTCAGGCTGCGCGCCATCAGGCCCAGCGCCAGCCCCAGCGCCGAGAGGAACGCGCCGAAGAAAAAGTCCTGCGGCAGCGGCGGGGTGAAGGTGCCCGCCAGCAGCGCGTTGGCGGCGTTGAGCGTAAAGAACCACAGCAGGCTGTACCCCGCCCCAAACAGCAGCGGCAGCGCCCAGCGCCGGGCTGCGTTGCCGGGCTTGCGCCCCGCCAAAAACGAAAGCACGGCCGTCAGCGCCGGCGCGGCAAGGAACTGCACAAAAAACGTGTAGGTCGTCATAACCTCCTGCCCGGCGCTGACCGTCAGCCAGAACAGGCCGATGTCAAAAAAGCAGAAGATGCCGTAGGCCGACAAAATCGGCTGCTTGCGGAAGGCTTGGTACAGTGGCTGCATACAAAATTTCCCTTTCGTGCGGCCGGGCAAAACCGGCCTTTCTTTTTTTGTGCGTTTGTGCGGCGGGTCAGCCGCGCCGGGCCAGGCCCAGGTCGGCCAGGATATCGGTGCGGGCGTCCAGCGCCATGGCGGCGATGCGCCGGATGCGCTGGGCCGTCATGTAGGGCGTCTGCCCGCTGATGGAAAACGCGCTGTCGGCACGGCCGTCCGCGCCGGGGATCGCCACCGCCACGCAGCGCACGCCGAGTTCGTTTTCCTCATCGTCGATGGCATAGCCGTTGGCGCGCACTTCGTCCAGCTGGGCGCACAGGCTGGCAAAATCGGTGACCGTGCGGCCTGTGAGTTTCTGCGGGCGGCTGTGGCCCCAGACTTCCTCCACCTCCTGCGGCGGCAGCGTCGCCAAAATTGCCTTGCCGACGCCGGTGCAGTACAGCGGGCTGCGCAGCCCCACCCGGCTGGACATGCGCATGGGGCCGTTTTCCGCTTTATAGAGGTAGACGATATCCTGCCCGTCGCGGATGACCAGATGCACGGCTTCGCCGGTGCGCTGGGCCAGCCGCTCCAGATGGGCTTTGGCCACGCCCATGATATCCATGCGGTTGACAATGCCGCTGGAAAGTTCAAACATTTTCAGCGTCAGGCGGTAGCGGTCCCCCGCTTCGTCCTGCGCCACATACCCCAGCGCCGCCAGGCTGGCCAGCAGCCGGTGCACCGTGCTTTTGGCCAGCCCGGTGCCCTGCGCCAGCCGCTGCAGCGTAGCGCCCTGCGGGTGGGCGGCCAGCTGTTCAATCAGGGCAAAGGTGCGCTCCACGCTTTGCACGCCGGTTTTTTCCGCCACAAGACCACCTCCGCCAAAAATTAACAAATTATTCACACTTCCGCGATAGCCAACTCGCCGCCGCCTGGTTCCACATTATGGAACGATTATAGCAGGGTTCGCGCGTTTTGGCAACCCCTATGCCGGATGGCGGAACCCCCGACATTTGCCACAAAAAACAGGCGGCTTGCGCTGTATATTTTGCCCGATTGACGCATACCGCGCCGCCGGGTATAATTATAGTAAACAAGTGCGCGGGTAAGCGCCGGGCCCACGGCGCCGCCGCGCACACTATGAGTGAAGGAGAATTGCTATGAATCCTGTTGTACAGCGCGTATACGAGATCGGCATCATCCCGGTCATTGCCTTCAACAGCGTGGACGAAGCGCTGCCCCTGTGCAAAGCCCTGATGGCCGGCGGCCTGCCGGCGGCGGAAGTCACTTTCCGCACGGCCTGCGCCGAGGACTGCATCAAAAAAATCCACGACGAACTGCCCGACATGCTGCTGGGCGCCGGCACGGTGCTGACCACCGACCAGGCCGACCGCGCGATGGCCGCGGGCGCTTCGTTCATCGTCTCGCCGGGCTTTGACCCCAACGTCACCAAGCACGTCATCGATAAAGGCGGCATCATGATGCCCGGCACCTGCTCGCCCGGCGAGATGCAGCAGGCCATGAACCTGGGCTGCGAAGCGATCAAGTTCTTCCCGGCCGAAGCTAACGGCGGCGTGGCGATGCTGAAAAACATCGGCGGCGCGCTCAAGACCGCCAAGTGGATGTGCACCGGCGGCATCAACGCCAAGAACGTCAACGACTACCTGGCCTACCCGCAGATTTTTGCCGTTGGCGGCACCTGGATGTGCAAGAGCGACAAGATCAAGGCCGGCGCGTGGGATGAGATCACCGCCATGTGCCGCGAAGCCGTCGACACGATGCTGGGCTTGGAACTGGGGCACATCGGCATCAACTGCGCCGACGAGACCGAAGCCGCCAAGACTGCCGAGACGCTGGGCACCCTGCTGAGCATGGCCGTCAAGCCCGGCAACAGCAGCATCTTTGTGGGCAAGAAAGAATTTGAGATCATGAAGAAGCCGGGCCGCGGCACCCATGGCCACATTGCGATCCTGACCAACAACGTCGACCGCGCCATCTACCACCTGGGCCTGCGCGGCGTCAAGTTCGATATGGACAGCAAGAACGTCAAGGACGGCAAGACCATCGCCATCTACCTGGCGGACGAAGTCGCCGGCTTTGCCATCCATCTGGTGCAGCGCTAAGCGCGCCGTTCCCCCGTGTTTTTATTAAAATAACAAGATAAAAGGAGTTTCCCCCATGAAAGTCGTTACCTTTGGCGAGTTGATGGTCCGTCTGCAGCCCTACAACTATGAGCGTTTCGTCCAGGCTTCCACGCTGGAGTTCACCTTCGGCGGCGGCGAAGCCAACGTGGCCGTCTCGCTGGCGAACTACGGCCTGGACGCCGCCTTCGTCACCAAGCTGCCCGCCCATGCCATCGGCCAGTCCGCCGTCAACAGCCTGCGCCGCTACGGCGTCGACACCAGCATGATCGTCCGCGGCGGCGACCGTGTGGGCATCTACTACAACGAGAAGGGCGCTTCCCAGCGCGGTTCGGTCTGCATCTATGACCGCGCCCACTCCGCCATCCAGGAAGCTTCCACGGCGGATTTTGACTGGGATGCCATCTTCGAGGGCGTCGACTGGTTCCACTTCACCGGCATCACCCCGGCGCTGGGCCCCAACGTCGTTGAGATCTGCCGCGAAGCCTGCAAGGCCGCCAAGGCCCACGGCGTCAAGATCAGCTGCGATTTGAACTACCGCGGCAAGCTGTGGACCCGTGAGCAGGCCCGCGCCGCCATGACCGACCTGTGCCAGTACGTCGACGTCTGCATCTCCAACGAGGAGGACGCCAAGGACGTGTTCGGCATTGAAGCCGAAGCCACCGACATCTACGCCGGCGAGATCAACCGCGAGGGCTACAAGAGCGTGGCCAAGCAGCTGGCCGACAAGTTCGGCTTTGAGATGGTGGCCATCACCCTGCGCGAGAGCCACTCTGCCTTTGACAACGGCTGGAGCGCCATGCTCTACAACGTGGCCACCGGCGAGTATGCGTTCAGCAAGAAGTATGACCTGCACATCATCGACCGCGTCGGCGGCGGCGACAGCTTCGGCGGCGGCCTGATCTACTCGCTGCTGACCGGCAAGAACACCCAGGATGCCGTCGAGTTCGCAGTGGCGGCTTCGGCGCTCAAGCATTCCATCGAGGGCGACTACAACATGGTCACCGTTTCCGAGGTCGAGAAGCTGGCCGGCGGCGACGGTTCCGGCCGTATCCAGCGCTGAGTATACCCTGCTCTTTGCAAAGGACCCGCCTTGCGGCGGGCCCTTTTTGTATGCCCGTTTCGGCGCGCCGCGTTGACCGCCTGTGCCCGCTGTGCTATACTGGGGGCAGTTTCCGGCCCTGTGCCGCAAAGGAGGATTCCGCCATGCCGTCCGCTTCGTCTGCCCGCGTGCGCCGCCTGGTGCAGTGCGCGCTGTTTGCCGCCCTGGCCGCCGTCTGCAGCCAGATCGCGCTGCCCATGCCGTGGGGTGTGCCCGTCAACCTGGCGCTGTTCGCCGTCTGCCTGGCCGGCAGCCTGCTGGGCCCGGTGTGGGGCGCGGCGGCGGTAGCCGTCTACCTAGCGCTGGCCGCCGCCGGCGTGCCGGTACTGGCGGGGTTCCAGGGCGGGCTGGCCGCCCTTTTGGGGCGCACCGGCGGCTACGCGGTGGGGTATCTGCCCGCCGCGCTGCTGGTCGGCGCGTTGACCCGCCAGCCCCGCCGCCGGTTTGGGCCGCTGTGCGCCGCCATGGCCGCCGGCTGTGCCGCCTGCTATGCCTTGGGCACCGTATGGTTTTTGCTGTTGACCCACACCCCGCTGTGGACCGCGCTGGGGCTGTGCGTGCTGCCCTACCTGCCCGGCGACGCCGTCAAAATCACACTGGCCGCGCTGCTGACCGTCCAGCTGGACCGCCGCCTGCCCCGCGGGCTGCTGTGACGGCGGGGTTTGCGCCCGCCTGCCAAACATGGTATACTGTGACAAACGACGCCCAAGGAGGTTTTTGCGATGAAATGGCTTGCCGTGGACTACGGCGACGCCCGCACCGGCCTGGCCGCCTGTGACGCGTCGGAGACCGTCACCGCCCCCATCACGCCGCAGATCGAAGAAAAGGGCATGAACAAAGCCGCCGCAGCGGCCGCCGCAGCCGCCGCCCAGCGCGGCGCCGAAGGGCTGGTGTGCGGCCTGCCCCGCAACATGGACGGCAGCGAGGGCGCGCGCGCCGCCAAAAGCCGCCGCTTTGCCCAGCGCCTGGCCGACGCCGCCGGACTGCCCGTGGTGCTGTGGGATGAACGCCGCACCACCGTCTCGGCCGCCGCCATCCTGGCCGGCAACGACACCTTTGGCGCCAAACGCAAAGAGCGGCTGGACTCCGTCTCGGCCGCCGTCATTCTGGAAAGTTTTTTGCACTGGCGCAGCCTGCACCCCGGCGAGACGCCGCCCGACCGCGTACTGCCCCAGCCCCGAACCGACGAACCGTAAAGGAGCCTGCCATGCCTGCTGAAACGTTGTCCCGCATCCCGACCCACGCCGCCATCATCGTGGACGGCAACCGCCGCTGGGCCCGCCAGCGCATGATGCCCGCCAGCTTTGGCCACAAAGCCGGGTTTGACCGCCTGAAAGAGATCACCCGCTATGCCGTGGGCGACCGCGGCGTCCATGTGCTCTCGCTGTATGTGTTTTCTACCGAGAATTTTGCCCGCGACGCCAAGGAAGTGGGCTACCTGATGGACCTGTTTGCCAACAACTTCCGCACCATTGCCGACGAGATGAACGAGCGCGGCTGCCAGGTGCTGTTCAGCGGCCGGCGCGACGGGCTGCAAAAGCGCGTGCTGGACGCCATGGACTACATGATGGACCTGACGAAAGACAACACCAAGGGCATCGTGAACTTTTGCCTGAACTACGGCAGCCACGCCGAGCTGACCGACGCCGTGCGCGGCATCGCCCGCGAAGTGGAAGCCGGCGCGCTGCGGCCCAACGACATCGACGAAGCGACGATTGAACGGCACCTCTACCGCCAGCTGCCGCCGGTGGACCTGATGATCCGCACCAGCGGCGAGGAACGGCTCTCGAACTTTTTGCTGTGGCAGTGCGCCTACGCCGAATTTTATTTTACGCCGGTGCTCTTCCCCGATTTTACCAAAGAATGCTTTGACGAAGCCCTGGCCGAATATGCCCGCCGTGACCGGCGTATGGGTGGTAACACCAAAAAATAACAGCATTTTACCCAAAAATCCCCCGGGAACTTTGGCGGTCCTGCCAAGCGTTCCCGGGGGTTTGTTTCATATACTACAGTAAGGCGGGCGTTCAGCCCACGGCTTCCTCTGTGCCCTCTGTGCTTTCTGTGCTCTCTGTGTCGCCGCCGGCGTCGTCCTCCGGCGCAGCCTGGGCGGCCAGTTCCTCGGCCGAGGGGCCGGGGTAGTTGGCGATGGTCACCTGCTCAATGGTGATGGCGGCGTCCTCGGCCGGGCGCCAGGTGTCCGTCCCGTCCTCGTTCTCCACGGTCTCGACGCAAGCCATGGCGTCCACGACGTCCATGCCGGCGTAGACCTGACCGAACACAGTGTCGGTGTTGTCGAGGTAGGGCAGCCCGCCAGCTGCGGCGTAGGCGTCGATCTGCGCTTCGCTGTAGCCGTTTTGGGCCAGCTGTTCCTGCTGGGCGTCGTCGACGCTGCCGGGCAGCGCCGCCACAAAGTAGAACTGGCTGTTGCCGCCCGTGGCCTCGCCCCCGGTGGCAAACGCCGCGCACAGCGCCCCGGCATAGTGGCGCAGCCCGGCGTCGGCTTCCAGCGGGTAGGGGTTGTTGCTCCAGATCGTGGAACCGCCGGTGCCGGTACCGGTCGCGTCGCCGCCCTGCACGGCAAAACCGTACTGGCTGCGCCAGATCGTCGTGTTATCGTAATACCCGGTGCGCGCCAGGCCCACAAAGTTGTATACAGCCATCGGCGCGGCGTCGGGGTAGAGCACGGCGCGCACCTCGCCCAAATTGGTGGTGAAAATGGCGATCAGGTCGCCGTCCGCCGGGGTCTGGAACTGCCGTTCCGTACTTTCGACGGCGGCGCGCTCCGGCGGTGTTTTGCCGCCGCTGCAGCCGCACAGCAGTGCCAGGCACAGCGCCAGCGCCGCACAGACGGTTTTTTTCATGGGCAGCCCCCCTTGCCAAAAATCCTGAATCAGGTATAGTATACCATATTTTACGCGCCGTGAACACCCTTGACGGATAGGAAAAAAAAAGGTACACTAAAGGCAACGAAAACCCCACACAGGAGGAACGATCATGTCTGACGAACTGAGCCCCGAAATGCTGGAAGAAGCCACGCCTGATCTTCTGACCCTGGAGGATGAGGACGGGCAGGAGGTCACCTTTGAGGTGATCGACGCGACCGAAGTCAACGGTACGCGCTATCTGGCCGTGATCCCCTATCAGGAGGACCCCGACAGCCTGCAGGAAGACGCCGAGTTGATCCTGATGCGCATCGGCACCGACGACGAAGGCGAGTATATGGACATTGTGGACGACGACGAGGAACTGTTGACCGTCGGCAAGGTGTTTGAGGAACGCCTGCGCGCGATGTACGACATCGACGATTCGGAGCTGGAATAACATCGGTACCCACCCCTGCGCGGTGCGATTTGTTGCAGCCTGTTATAGAATCCTACTAATCAAATCTTGGGAGCCCGCGTCGGGCGCCGGACCGCAGACCTCCCGCTTTGGCGGACGAAGGGAGCGCGAACGCATCCGCAGGGCACCCACCTGCCATACAGGTAGGTTTTGATTGGCTGCAGACGGCCACGCGGGGTTTTTATAAAAATACACCCGGACGGGAAAGTCCCTGTCCGGGTTTTTGGGTGTGTGAGAAAGGAGGGCCGGCCGATGGCAGGGCGCATTGCCGTGGGGGAAAAGCTCCCCTACTTTTTGTACGACACGCCGTACAGCGCGCAGAACCGCCTGCGCGACCTGCTGGCCGCCAAAAGCCCGCTGGTGCTGTTGTTCATGGCCAACTTCGGCCACCCCATCACGCGCACCTTTGCCAACCGCTACGCCGAGACCTACGGCGCGCTGCGCGACGGCGCGCTGGCGCTGGTTGTGCGCTCGCGCGCGGACAAACTCGCGCGCAGCATCGGCCCCGACACGCTGCCCTACCCGCTGATGTGCGACGCCGACGGCGTACTGTACGACTACCTGGACATTCCGCAGAGTTCCAGCCCGCTGATGACCTACTCGCTGGAAGCGTGGCGCATTTTGCGCGACGCCAAAAAGCAGGGCTACCGCGCCGCCAAAGGCGCGTCCTACCAGCTGCCGCTGACGCTGATTTTGGACCGCGACGGCACGGTGCTGTTCTGCCACTACGGCGCCAGCCTGACCGACGTGCCGGAGGACTGCGCTTCCATCCAGAGCCTGCTGGAAGAACTGGACCTGACGCCCGACGTGCCGGAACGCGCGCGGGAAGCGCTGCGCCAGGCTTTTGCCGAAACTGCGCCCGGACGCGGTGCAAAGCCGCCCCGCACCCGCCGCGAGGTCGTGCTGGACCGCGATCCTTCCGGTGAGTTTCTGCCGCCGGAGGTCATCCGGGAATATGGCGCGCCGGACCTGGCCGAGACTTCGGTCATCGACCTGTTCGACGACCCGTACGAGGACGACTGACCTCCCCCATACAGCAACGCCCCCTGCCTTGGCCGGTTCCCCGGCGGCAGGGGGCGATTTGTCTGGGTGTAGAGTTCTCCGTGCGGGGGCTCAGGCTATGGGGCGGAACGCCTGTGCGCCCGGCCCAAGTAAAATCCCTGCGCGGAGCTCAGGCGTCCGGGCGCAGCTTGCCGTAGACGGCCAGGTCCTGCAGCACGCCGTTTTTGCAGACGGCGTTGCGCAACAAACCCTCCTGTGCAAAACCGTTTTTCTCCAGTACGCGGCGCGAAGCGGCGTTCTGTGCATAGACCAGCCCGGTCAGGCGCACGATGTCCAGCTGCGCAAAGGCGGCCGTGCAGAACTGCCGCACGGCTTCCGACATGATGCCGCGGCCCTCGCGGGCGGGGTGCAGCAGGTAGCCGAGTTCGGCGTCTTTGCGGTAGACGTCCTGCTTTTGTTCGGCCGAGATCATGCCGACGACCGCACCGTCTTGCACAATGGCGCGGAACAAACCGTCCCGCGCCTCCATTTCCTGCACGCGGCGCAGCCAGAAATCCGCGTCCGCCGCCGTGTAGGGGCTCGGCAGCCGGTCGGACAAAAAGCGCCGGTCGGCCGCGTCGCACAGCGCCGCCAGCGCGGCGGCATCCTCGGCCCGCCAGGGCCGCAGTGTAATCTCATGCATGGGTTTTCTCTCCTTTACCTGCCGCAACGGACAGGCTCTCCCCCGCCCGTTATGGCAGCGGCGCGTTCAGCGCCTGCCGGGCCGCCTGCACGGCGGCTTCGTCCGTCTGCTGGATATGCCACTCATCCAGGCCGGGCAGACCCATCGGCACGCCCTCGCGCCGGAAACGCATACCGCTCTCGCACAACATTTTGCCGCTCATGTGGAACGCCCGCGCCCCCGGCAGCTGCGCGCGCAGGCGGCCGATGACCGCCGCGCTGACCCCGGCGCCGATCAGCACCTCGGGGCCGCCGGCCGCATCCCGCAGCGCCAGCAGTTCGGCCAGCGTTTCGGTGCCGGCTTCGCAGGCAGCCACGCCGCCGCTCGTCAGCACGGTATCCACCCCCAGCGCCGCCGCGGCGCGGTAGGTCGCCATGAGATCGCGCGAGACGTCGATGCAGCGGTGCAGCGTGACCGGCGCGCCGCCGCAGGCTGCCAGCAGGCGACGCATCGCCGCTTCGTCCAGGTCGCCGTCGGGCGTCAGCGCACCCACCACAAAACCGTCGGCCCCCGCAGCGCGCAGCGTTTCGATCTGCGCGCACAGCAGGGCAAGTTCCGCGTCGCCGTACAGGAAATCCCCCGCCCGCGGGCGCATCAGGCAGCGCACCGGCAGCGCGCAGCACTGCTTGATTTGGCGCAGCAGTTCGGCATAGGGGGTCAAGCCGCCCACCGCCAACGCGCTGCACAGCTCCAGCCGGTCGGCGCCGCCCGCAGCGGCCGCCCGGGCCGAGGCCAGGCTGTCCACACAAACTTCCAATACCGTCGTCATGGGATCACGCTCCTTTGGGGGCATTGTAACACAGCGCCCCCAAAACGGCAAGCCCCGGGCAGGCCATCGAAAAGATTAAAATCCGTCGCCGCCGGCGGACATGCGCCGACGGCGGTGACACATACAGGGAAATTTTGCGGCAAATTGTGTGCGAGGGGCGTTAGCGACGAGTGCGCGGTTTGTCGTGAAATTTTGTCGAAGGGGACTCCAAAGGGGGAAATAGCCGCGTTAGGCACCGCCGTGCGCGGCTGTTGCCTCCTTTGCAGCGTGTCGAAATACTCGACACGCTGAACGGCAAGCCCCGGGCAGAGTCCTGCCCGGGGCTTGCCGCGGTTTTATGCAATGCCCATACGCGCCGCGAGCGGCGCAACGGGGATGGGCCACAAAAAGATCAGGCCGCACGGCCGCCGCGCACAACGCGCAGCGGTACCGTGCGCACCGGCTGCGCGGCGCGCACCACAGGCTGCACTTCTTGCGCGGGGGGCAGCAGCGCGCCGCACCCGGCGTTGAGCAGCAACACGCCCAGCGCGCCCAGCACCAGCACCGCCCACAGCGGCAGCGTGCCGGCGGCGGCCGCCGGTACCAGCGCCAAAAACAGCAGCAGCGCCGCCACCGCCGCCAGTTTACCTGCCAACACTTTAATCCGCGTCTGTTTCATGGTGTTTCCTCCCGCTGCCCGGGCCGCGCCCGTTCGACAACCTCTTGTTGTTTGATGTATCCACTATAATACTACTTAACGTTGTTGTCAAGTGGTATTTTACAACTTTATTTAGAATTTTTCTGCATTTTCCCTTTACAAAGCCGCCATGCGGTTGTATAATAGGAACTACAAAGGGCGGCCGGTGTGCGGCCCACCCGTTCGACCCGCTTTTACCAAAGGAGCATCGCCATGTTTGCAGATCGCCTGAAAGAAGCCCGCAAAGCCAAAAAGTACAGCCAGGCCGAGATTTCGCGCCTGCTCGGCGTCACCCAGCAGGCCGTCGGCAAGTGGGAGACCGGCCGTTCGACGCCGGACCCCCAGACCGTGGCGCGCCTGGCCGAGATTCTGGATACCACCGCCGACGTGCTGCTGGGCCTGCAAAAAACGGCCGCCGTCGGGCGCAACGCGTTCAGCCGCTATACCGAGTGCCTAATCCCCGTCGTGGGCACGGTGCGCGCCGGCTACGGCGCCCTGGCCTTTGAGGAGGACTACGGCAAAGAGTACGCCAGCGTCAAGGACCCGCAGAACTACTTTTACCTTGTCGTCAAGGGCGACAGCATGGAGCCGCGCATCTCGGACGGGGACCTGGCGCTGGTGCACCGCCAGAACACGCTGGACAACGGCGACCTGGGCGTGCTGGTGTACGGCACCGACGGCGAGGGCACGCTGAAAAAGTATATCCAGCGCGGCAACGCCGTCGTGCTGCACCCGTTCAACCCGGCGTACGAGGAACTCGTCATCAAGGGCGAGGAACTCGACCATCTGTACATTGCCGGCAAGGTCGTGGAGACCAAGGCCAAATGGTGAACCCCGGCTGACAAGAATATCGTACCACAGTGCTTGTACGATAATTTGGACTTTTAAGGCAAACAAGACAAAAATGCTGCCCGCAGCAGGCTGCTTGTCAGCGGCATCTGCGGCGGGCTGTATTTTTTGTACCCTTTTTTCTGCGGCAGCGGGAGGTGGAGCGCTGTGGACCTGGCGCAAAAACTGGAAATTCTGGCCGACAGCGCCAAGTACGACGTCGCTTGCACGTCCAGCGGCGTCGACCGCCCAGGGCGGCACGGCAGCCTGGGCAGCTGCGCGGCGGCGGGTATCTGCCATGCCTTTACGCCGGACGGGCGCTGCGTTTCGCTGTTAAAGGTGCTGTACTCCAACGCCTGCGCCTACGACTGCGGCTACTGCGTCAACCGGCGCAGCAACGACCGCCCGCGCGCCAGTTTCACCCCGCGCGAGCTGGCCGAGTTGACCATCGGGTTTTACCGCCGCAATTATATTGAGGGGCTGTTCCTTTCCAGCGCCGTGCTGGGCAGCCCCGACCGCACGATGGAGCTGATGATCGAAGCGCTGCGCATTTTGCGGCAGGAGTACCGTTTCAACGGCTACATCCACGCCAAGACCATCCCCGGCGCCGACCCGCTGCTCGTCGAGCGGCTGGGCCTGCTGGCGGACCGGCTCTCGGTCAATATTGAGCTGCCCAGCGAGGGCAGTTTGCGCGAACTGGCGCCCGACAAGAAAAAAAGCGCGATCCTGCGCCCGATGGGCCAGATCGCCGTGCAGAGCGCCGCCAGCCGCCGCGACCTGGCGGTCTACAAGCGCGCGCCCGCCTTTGCCCCGGCCGGGCAGAGCACCCAGATGATCATTGGCGCCACGCCGGAAAGCGACCGCCATATCCTGAACCTGACCGAAGCGCTGTACAAAAAATACGCGCTCAAGCGGGTATTCTTCTCGGCTTACCTGCCGGTCGTCGCGGACCGCCGGCTGCCCGCGCTGACGACCCGCCCGCCGCTGCTGCGCGAGCACCGGCTCTACCAGGCCGACTGGCTGCTGCGGTATTACCATTTTTCGGCCGGCGAACTGCTGAACGAAGCCGAGCCGAACCTGGACCCCTACCTGGACCCCAAATGCACCTGGGCCGTGCGCCACCCGGAGTTTTTCCCCGTCGAGGTCAACACCGCCCCGCGGGAGGAACTGCTGCGCGTGCCGGGCATCGGCCCCAAAAGCGCGCTGCGCATCGTGCAGGCGCGCCGTATGCAGCGCCTGGGGCTGCCGGAGCTCAAGCGCATCGGCGTCGTGCTCAAGCGTGCGCAATATTTCATCACCTGCAACGGCCATGCGCCCGCGCGCGGCACCCGGGCCGAGATTGCCGGGGCACTGCTGGACCCCGGGGCGTTCGGCATCGGCGTGCAGCAGTTGAGCCTGGACGATTTCGCCCCCAAGCCGCTGCCTGCTGCCGCGCCCGCCGTGCATGAACTGGCAGCCCAGGGCGTTGCGCCCGCGCAGGCCGCCCAACTGGTACGGGAGGAGGCGCTGACATGCCTGGTCAGGCGCATGTGACCGACACGGCCTACCACTACGACGGGACGTTCGCCGGGTTTTTGTGCTGCATTTTTGAGAGTTACGCCCGCCGCGAGATCCCGGCCGACGTCTGCCCGCCGCAGCAGGCGCAGCTAACGCTGTACGGCGTGCGCGACATTGCGACCGACGCCACCCGCGCCCGGCGCGTGGCCGCCGGGCTGGGGCGGCTGGGCCCCGCCGTGCGTGACCGCATCGCAACCGGCTTTTTGCACAGCGCCGCGCCCGGCAAAGACCTGGCCCTGCTGCGCTTTGCCCGGCTGGCCTTTGCCCGCGGCCCGCAGGCCGCCCAGATGCTGGGCGACGCCGATGCCGCCGAAGCCTTTGCACTGGAGCGCGCCGTGCTGGGCGAAGCGCACCATTACATCGAATTTTTGCGGTTTGAGGAGCGCGGCGGCATGCTGGGCGCCGTCATCCACCCCAAACACTGCGTGCTGCCGCTGCTGCGCGGCCACTTTTGCAGCCGCCTGCCCGGCGAGGATTTTTTGATCTTTGACGCGGTGCACGGCGCGGCGCTGCTGCGCCAAAACCGGCGCGTGCAGTACCTGGCCATGCAGCGGTACGAGCCCGCCCCCGACACCGAGGAAGCCGACTGGCAGGCGCTGTGGAAGCGGTTTTTCCGCGCGCTGACCATTGAGGAACGCCGCAACGCGCGGGCGCAGCAGACGCACCTGCCCCGGCGTTTCTGGCCCGATATGTGCGAGATGCAGCCCGACGCGCCGGGCGACGGCCCCAAACACACCTGAACCCCCGCGCCAAGTGCCCGGCACGGCGGGGCGTGCCCCTCCCTGCCGCTGCGCGGGCTGTGGCTGCTCCCGCCCCCTGGCACGGCGGGGCGTTCACTCGTAATCGTACTCGGGGTTGGCGGCCTGGTACTCGCCCAGCCAGCGCAGCAGCCGCTCGATCTGGGCGTAACTCAACCGGTCGGTGTCGGCCAGGGCGCGCACCATCGCCCGCAGGTCGCCGCCGTACAGCGTCTGCAAATGCGCTTCGCTGACGGCGCCGCAGTAGGTCAGGCGGCGCACCAGCGGCCGGTAGACGTTTTTGTTGCCCTGCTTTTCGGCGCGGACAAAGGACTTTTTTTCAAGCCGCAGCAAAAAGTTCAGCAATGTTGTATCGGCCCAGCGGCAGGCGGGCGGCAGCTTGGCGGCAATCTCGCGCCGGGTGGCGGGGCCTTCGCAGGCCCACAGCGCCGCCATGACCTGTTCTTCGCTGCGGGAAAGCAGTTCCATAGAGGGCTCATCCTTTACATTTGTAGTAGTTCTTTCGCATATATTTTACATTTGTAGCAGATATTTTGTCCATCCCGCAACTTGCACAAATTTTATGGCGTATTTTTGGCAGTCGCGGTCGTTTTCTTTTACATTTGTAGTATAACCTGTCTCTCGCTCGCCGACAATTCGCCGTTTTACAAAAACACCGCTCCGCTCCGCCCTGCTTTTTCGGGATTTTGCCCGCTTGCGGGGCGCAAAGCCCCTTCTTTATAATAAAAGCAGAGCCGCGGCGGGCAGCGCCCCGCCGCCGATGCGCAAAAACGGAGGGAAAAAAGATGGCAAGAGTGTACAATTTCAGCGCCGGCCCCTCGATGCTGCCGGAAGCCGTATTACAGACCGCCCAGGCCGAACTGCTGGACTACCACGGTTCCGGCATGAGCGTGATGGAGATGAGCCACCGCAGCAAGTGGTTTGAGGAGATCATCGCCAACACCGAGGCTTCGCTGCGCCGCGTGCTGCGCATCCCCGACAACTACAAGGTCGGGTTTTTCCAGGGCGGGGCGACCCAGCAGTTTGCCATGGTGCCGCTGAACCTGATGACCACCGGCACCGCCGACTACCTGGTGACCGGCAATTTCAGCAAAAAAGCCGCCGAGGAAGCCGCCAAGTTCGGCACGGCGCGCATTGCGGCTTCCAGCAAGGACAAAAACTTCACCTACATCCCCGACGTCAGGGCCATCGACTACGACCCCAACGCCAGCTACATCCACATCTGCCAGAACAACACGATCTTTGGCACCCGCTTTACCGATGTGCCGCAGGTCGAGGGCATCCCGCTGGTGGCGGACATGAGCTCGATGATCTGCTCGGAGCCCATCGACGTGACGAAGTACGGTGTGATCTACTTTGGCGTGCAGAAGAACATCGCCCCCGCCGGCATGGCGGTGGCCATTGTGCGCGAGGACCTGCTGGGCCGCTGCGCCAAAGGCCTGACGCCGGACAAACTCCCCACGATGATGAACTACACGACGCTGCTGGATGCCGGCAGCATGTACAACACCCCGCCGTGCTGGTGCATCTACATGACCGGCCTGGTGCTGGACTACCTGGAGCACGAGGTCGGCGGGCTGGAGGAGATGCGCCGCCGCAACGTGGCCAAGGCCAAGGTGCTGTACGACTACCTGGACAGCCAGGATTTTTACCGCAACCCTGTGCAGAAAGAATACCGCAGCCTGATGAACGTGACGTTCACCAGCCCCGACGCCGACACCGACAAAGCGTTTTGCGCCGCGGCGGCACAGGCCGGGTTCGTCAACCTCAAAGGGCACCGGCTGGTGGGCGGCATGCGCGCGTCGATCTACAACGCCATGCCGGCCGAGGGCGTCGAAAAACTCGTCGCCTTTATGGAACAGTTCCGCAAAGCGCGCCGGTGAACCGCGCCGCACAACACAGAAAAGGGGCTTTGTATGTATACCATCAAAACTTTGAACGCCATCTCGCCGGTGGGGCTGGCCAAACTGCCCGCCAACCTGTTTGAGGTGGACAATGAGACCGACGCGCCGCAGGGCATTTTGGTGCGCAGCGCCGACATGCACGGTGCGCCCCTGCCCGAAAGCCTGCTGGCCATCGCCCGCGCCGGGGCCGGCACCAACAATATCCCCGTTGAGGACTGCACCCGCGCGGGCATCGTCGTGTTCAACACGCCGGGCGCCAACGCCAACGCCGTGGCCGAGCTCGTCGTCGGCGCGCTGGTGGCCGGCAGCCGCAACGTAGCCCCCGCCGTGCAGTGGACGCAGGGCCTGAAAGGACACGACGCCATCGCCAAAGAGGTGGAAAAAGGCAAAAAGCAGTTCGTCGGGCCGGAACTGCGCGGCAAAACGCTGGGCGTCATCGGCCTGGGGGCCATTGGCGCGCGGGTGGCCAACGCCGCCGTGGCGCTGGGCATGGAGGTGCTGGGCTACGACCCCTACATCTCCATCGACGCCGCGTGGAGCCTTTCGCGCAGCGTGCAGCACTGCGTGACGCTGGGCGATATGCTGCCGCGCTGCGACTACCTGACCGTGCACGTGCCCTACCTGCCCACGACGCGCCACACCATCAACGCGCAGACGCTGGCCATGTGCAAGGACGGTGTGCGCGTGCTGAACTTTGCCCGCGGCGAGCTGGTGGACAACGCCGCGCTGCTGGCCGCGCTGGACAGCGGCAAGGTCGCGCATTATTTCTGCGATTTCCCCAGCGAGGAACTGCTGGGCGTCAAGGGCGTCGAGTGCACGCCGCACCTGGGCGCCAGCACGCCGGAGAGCGAGACCAACTGTGCCGTGATGGCCGCCGCCGAATTGAGCGATTATCTGAAAAACGGCAACATCAGCCACAGCGTCAACCTGCCCGACGTCAGCCAGCCGCGGCTGGGCGGGCGGCGCATCTGCATCATCCACAAAAACGCGCCGGGCGCGATCTCGGCCATCACCGGCGTGCTGACGGCCGCCCACCTCAACATTGAGAACATGGTCAACAAGAGCAAAAAGGACGTGGCCTACACCCTGCTGGACGTGACCGGCGAGGTGAACGCCGCCCTGGCCGCCGAGCTCAACGGCATTGAAGCGGCCATCCGCGTGCGCATCCTGTAAGCATGGCAAACAGGGGCGGCAGCCATACACGGCTGCCGCCCCTGTTGCTGCGCCGCGCTTTACCAGTGCAGCTGCTGCACGGCTTTGTCAAGGTCGGCAAGCGTTTTCTCGGCCCCTTTGGCCAGTTTGTGCACAGTTTTGCGCATCTGGCGGCGGTCCTGCGCGGCCAGGCCGACGACGGCGGCCCCAACCGCCATACCGGCGGCCGCGGTGGCAACGGTGGAAAGGTTCATAGCAAGTCCCTCCTTTGCTTGCGGGGCGGCGCACCGCCCCGGGTACGCCGTTAGCTTGCCCGCCCCGGCGCGCTTTATGCGGAAAAGGGTCCCAAAGACCGGGGAAAAGTTTTGTTTCGCCGCGATACGCCTTTTTTTGTGGGCCGCTTTGTGCTAAAATCGTAGCGAAAACCGTAAAAACTCTACATAAAAGGAACTTTGCCCTATGTCCAACGCACCCAAAACCGTATTAGCCATCCACGACCTGCCCGGTTTCGGCCGGGCGGCGCTCTCTGTCATTGTGCCGGTATTGTCCTGCCTGGGGGTCCAGGCCGTGGCGCTGCCCACGGCCGTGCTATCCACCCACACGGGCGGGCTGGGCACGCCGGCCAAACTCTCCAACCCCGGGTACGGGCCGGCCGCCCTGGCGCACTACCAGCGCCTGGGGCTGCGGTTTGACTGCATTTACACCGGCTATTTATCGGACCCCAACCAGGCCAAACTGGTGGAGCAGGCGTTTGAGCTGTGGCCGCAGGCGTTCAAGGTCGTCGACCCCGTGCTGGGCGATGGCGGCCGGCTGTACCGCGGCGTGGGGGCTGAGATGGTGCCCGCCATGTACAACCTGTGCAGCAAAGCCGACCTGATTGTGCCCAACGGCACCGAGGCGGCCCTGCTGCTGGGCGACCCGCTGCCCGGCGTGGCCAGCGCCGAGCAGGCCGCCGCCCAGGCCGCGCGGCTGACGCGCATTGCCCCGCAGGTTGTGGTTACCGGTGTGAACGGCCTGGCCGACGGGCGCTGCATCGGCTGCGTGGGGGCGGCCCGCGGCGGGCAGGGGTACCTGGTCAAAACGCCGCTGATCCCCCGTTTGTACCACGGCACCGGCGATATTTTTGGCGCGGTGCTGGTTGGGCGCATTTTGCAGGGCAACGTGCCGCAGGCCGCCGTGCAGGCGGCCGCCGCCTTTGTGGCGGAGTGCATCCGCCAAACGCCCGAGGGGGCCGACGAACGCCTGGGCGTCTGGCTGGAAACCGCGCTGCCCAAATTGATGACGCAGTAAGCCCGCCGGGCGCTGCCAGAAAACAGGAAGTGAAACGCTATGCAGACGATCAACATTGTATTGGTGGAACCGCAGATCCCGCAAAATTCCGGCAACATTGCGCGCACCTGCGCCGTGACCGGCGCGCGGCTGCACATGGTGGGGCCGATGGGCTTTGCCATCGACGACAAAAAATTAAAACGCGCCGGGCTTGACTATTGGCACCAGCTTGATATAACATATTACCAGGACCTTGCGGACTTTTTTGCCCGCAACAACGGCCCGTTTTACTACTTTACCTCCAAGGGGCGGCACCGCCATGTCGACGTCGCCTACCCCGACGGCGCCTACCTGGTGTTTGGGCGCGAGGACGGCGGCCTGCCCGAGGAACTGCTGGCGCAGAACCCCGCCGCCTGCGTGCGGATGCCGATGCGCCGCGGCGAGCGCTGTTTGAACCTTTCCAACGCGGTGGCCGTGGGCGTATATGAGGTATTGCGGCAATGGGATTTTGCCGGCCTGGAAACGCAGGGCCAACTGACCCACTATGAATGGAATGAGGATGTGACATGAGCAAGATCGGATTTTTGACGGATTCTTCCTCCGATATCCCGCAGGAACTCGCGGACAAGTACGGCATCGAGGTCGTGGGGTTCCCCATCAACCTGGACGGCAAAGAGTACCTGGAGCGCCGGGACTTTACCAACGAAGGATTCTACCAGATGATGCGCGACGCCCAGGGCGTGCCCACGACCGCCGCCATCACCCAGCTGCAGTGGTGCGAAATCTACGCCCGCTATGTGGACGAAGGTTACACCGACCTGGTGCACCTGAACATCAACAGCACCGGTTCCAGCACTTTTGCCAACGCGCAGAAAGCCGTCGAGATGCTGGCCGAGGAGCGCCCCGGCCACAAGCTGCGCATCCGCGTGCTGGACAGCCACACCTACTCGATGGTATTTGGCTGGTACCTGTGCGAGTGCGCGCGCAAGGTGCGCAACGGCGGCGAACTGGACGCCTGTGTCGACGAGATGCTGCACAAGCTGGACTGTGTGGAAATCTGCCTGGCCGCCTACAGCCTGAAACAGATGAAAAAATCCGGCCGCGTCAGCGCGGCGGCGGCCGTCGTCGGCGATTTGCTGGGCATCCGGCCCATCATCAGCCTGAACGACGGCGTCTCCAAGGTGGAGGCCAAGGTGCGCGGCGACGCCGCCGTGACCCCCGCCATGATTCAATGGGTGCAGAGCCGTGTGGACAACATGCGCGACACGCCCTACATGGTGGGCTATACCTCCAGTTTGGCGCGCCGCGACGAACTGGCCAAGCTGTGCAAAAAAGCCTTTGGACATGCGCCGATGACCTTCTTCCAGCTGGGCGGCGTCGTCAGCGCCAACACCGGGCCGGACGCCATCGCCATTGCGTTTGAGGGCAAGCCCCGCCGCCTGGAAGCCTACGAGCCGCAGCTGCCGTAACGCCTGTTTTTGCCGCAGAAGCGGGGTGCAGACCCCGCTTCTGCTTTTTTGTGCCCTGCCGCGGTTGCACGGGGCGGCAAACTCTGCTATAATGCAGACATTCCGTGGGAAATCTGCCCGGTAACGCACCGGGCGCACATTGCAGGAGGGGGATTTTATGAAAGCCGTTATCACCGTCATCGGGCGCGACACTGTGGGCGTCGTGGCCAAAGTCAGCGCCGTGTGCGCCGAGCTGAACATCAACATTGAGGACGTGACCCAGAGCATTTTGCAGGAGATGTTCTGCATGATTATGCTCGTCGACCTGTCGCGCGTCAACGTCGCGCCCGACGCCGTGCGCGACTGCTTTGAAGCCCTGGGCCGCGAGATGGGCATGCAGGTGACCCTGACGCGCCAGGAAGTGTTTGACGCGATGCACAAAATCTGACGGGAGGGGCAAGACAACTATGCGGATTTTGAATACCGGCGATATCATGGAGACCATCGAGATGCTCACGAACGAGAATCTCGACGTGCGCACCGTGACCATGGGCATCAGCCTGCTGGACTGCATCGACCCCGACGGCAAAAAAGCCTGCGAGAAAATTTACAACAAGATCACCTCCCGCGCCAAAAACCTTGTGCCGGTCGTCGACGCCATCGCCAAAGAGTACGGCATCCCCATCGTCAACAAGCGCATCAGCGTCACGCCCATCTCGATGCTGCTGGGCGCCGCGCCCGACGCCGACCCCGTGGACTACGCCAAAGCGCTGGACGCCGCCGCCAAGGCCGTGGGGGTCAACTTTATCGGCGGGTTCGGCGCGCTGGTGCACAAGGGCTTTTCGGCCGGCGACCAGCGCCTGATCGAGAGCCTGCCCCGCGCCCTGGCCGAGACCGACATCGTCTGCGCCAGCATCAACGTCGGTTCCACCAAGTCCGGCATCAACATGGATGCCGTCGCCATGATGGGCCGTATCATCCGCGAGACCGCCGAGCGCACCCAGGACAACATGTGCATGGGCGACGCCAAGCTGGTCGTGTTCTGCAACGCGCCGGAGGATAACCCCTTTATGGCGGGCGCGTTCCACGGCCCCGGCGAGCCGGACTGCGAGATTCACGTCGGCGTTTCCGGCCCCGGCGCGGTGCGCGCCGCGCTGGCCAAGCTGCCCAAGGACGCGCCGATGGACGAAGTGGCGGAACTAGTCAAACGCACTGCGTTCAAGATCACCCGCCTGGGCCAGCTGGTGGCCAACCTTGCCAGCGAGTACCTGGGCGTGCCGGCCGGCATCATCGACCTTTCGCTGGCGCCCACGCCGGCCATCGGCGACAGCGTCGCCAATATTTTGGAGGAGATGGGCCTGGAAAGCTGCGGCTGCTGCGGCACCACCGCCTGCCTGGCGCTGCTGAACGACGCCGTCAAAAAAGGCGGCGTGATGGCGTCCAACCACGTGGGCGGGCTTTCGGGCGCGTTCATCCCCGTGTCGGAGGATGACGGCATGATCAAAGCCGCCGAGCGCGGCAGCCTGACGCTGGAAAAGCTCGAGGCCATGACGGCCGTCTGCTCGGTGGGCATCGACATGGTGGTCATCCCCGGCGACACGCCGGCCGAGGTCATCAGCGCGCTGATCGCCGACGAAGCGGCCATCGGCATGGTGAACAGCAAGACCACCGCCGTGCGCGTGATCCCCGCTATTGGGCACGAAGCCGGCGACGTGCTGGATTTCGGCGGGTTGCTGGGCTATGCGCCCATCATGCCGATCTCGAAATACAGCCCGGCGGTGATGATCCACCGCGGCGGGCGCATCCCCGCCCCCATGCAGGCATTGAAAAACTGAACTGCCGCGGTTTTCCGTGTGCAGCCTGACCGCAACGCGCCCCCGGGCCAAAGGCCCGGGGGCGCGTTGCTTACCATGATGAAGACGAAAGAAGGAAGGATGACTTTTTTGGGGGTGCGCGGCGGCTCAACGCTCCAGCGCGAGTACCTCGTAGGGGCGCAGCGTCTTGCCGGGGGCCGCGTCGGGGTAGTTGCCCAGCAGGACGCCGGCGTTCTGCCAGCCGCCGGGCAGCGCCACCGGGACAGTATGCCCGGTCAGGTTGCACAGAACCAGCAGTTCGTCCTGCGCATCCCAGCGCCGGTAGGCCAGCAGGTCGGGGTTGTCCGGGAAGAGGAACGCAATGCGCCCCGACTGGATGACCCGCCGCTCTTTGCGCAGGGCGATCAGGCGCTTGTAAAAGCTGTACACGGAATCCGGGTCACCAACCTCGGCGGCCGCATGGATGGTCTTGCCGGTATCCGCCACGCCGATCCAGGGCGTGCCGGTGGTAAAACCGGCGTTCGGCCCCGCGTCCCACTGCATGGGGGTACGCCCATTGTCGCGGCTGCGCCGGGCCAGCGTCTCAAGGGCCTGGGCTTCCGTCTCGCCCTGCTGCTGCAAAATGCGGTAGTAGTTCAGGCTCTCGACGTCCCGGTACTGGGAAATGGCGGTAAAGTGGGCGTTGGTCATGCCCAGTTCCTCGCCCTGGTAGATGTACGGGGTGCCGCGCATCAGGTGGATGGCCGCGCCCAGCATCTTGGCGCTTTCTTTCCAGTACCGCCCTTCGTCCCCGAACCGGCTCACCGCGCGGGGCTGGTCGTGGTTGCACCAGAACAGGGCGTTCCAACCGTTGCCGGCCTGCATCCCCTCCTGCCAGCGGGCAAACAGCGCCTTGAGTTGGCTGCGGTCCGGGGGCATCAGCGCCCATTTGTCGCCGTTTTTGTAATCCACCTTCAGGTGGTGGAAACTGAACGTCATGGTCAGTTCGTGGTTCGCCGGGTCGGTGTAACCGATGCAGTTTTCGAGCGTGGTGGAGGACATCTCCCCCACCGTAATCATCCCGCCGATGCCGCCGGCGGCCACCAGTTCCTGCAGATAGCGGTGGACGTTGCGCCCGTCGGTATAAAAGCGCCGGCCGTCGCCCCGGTCGTCGTCCACAAAGGCCGCGGGTTTGGAGATCAGGTTGACCACATCGAACCGGAACCCCTTGATCCCCTTGCCTTTCCAGAAGCGCAAAATCTCTGCCAGTTCCGCCCGGACCGCCGGGTTTTCCCAGTTGAGGTCTGCCTGGGTCACGTCAAACAGGTGCAGGTACCATTTGCCGAGGGCGGGCACATACTGCCATGCCGGGCCGCCGAACTTGGACACCCAGTTGGTGGGCGGTTTGTCGGGGCCGCCCTCCCGGAAGAGGTAGTAGTCCTGGTACTTTTTTTCGCCGGCCAGGGCGCGGCGGAACCACGCGTGCTCGGTGGAAGTGTGGTTGAACACCATATCCAGCATCAGGCCGATACCGCGCCGGTCCGCTTCGCGGATGAGCGTTTCCAGGTCCTGCATCGTGCCAAAGCGCGGGTCGACGGCGCGGTAGTCCGCCACGTCGTAACCGTTATCCCGCTGCGGCGAGGGGAAAAACGGCGTCAGCCAGAGGTAATCGACCCCCAGATCCCGCAGGTAATCAAGCTTGGCGGTGACGCCGGGCAGATCGCCCAGGCCGTCGCCGTTGGAATCAAAGAACGATTTTGGGTAGATTTGGTAGACGACTTTATCCTGAAAATGTTCCATAGCGCGCCCCTTTCTGGTCGTGTGGCAGGCCGGGCGTTCAGTGCAAGCCTTTCTTTTTGCCGACAAGGACCGTGAGCGCAAACGGCACCGCCACGGCAATGGCCATGCACAGCGCAAAGGACAGCATATACTGCGGCTGGATGGAGAGAATGCCCGGCAGGCCGCCCACGCCGATGGCGTTTGCCGTGGTGGACGTGGCGGTACAGGCGATACCGGCCACGGCCGAGCCGATCATACCGCAGACGAACGGGTAGGTCATTTTCAGGTTGACGCCGAAGATGGCCGGCTCGGTAACGCCGAGGTAGCAGGAGATGCAGGCCGGGATGTTGACTTCCTGCGCGGAAGCATTTTTGCGCTGCAGGTAGATGACGCCAAGTACCGCCGAGCCCTGCGCAATGTTGGACAGTGCGATCATGGGCCACAGCATGGTGCCGCCGAAGTCGGCAATCAACTGCAGGTCAATGGCGTTGGACATATGGTGCAGGCCGGTGATGACCAGCAGGGCATACACCAGGCCGAACACCGCACCGAACAGCGTCCGGAACGCGCCGGAAATCCCGGCGTACACCGCCGCCGACACCGCCGAACCGACGGCCCAACCGATCGGACCGAGGACGAAGTGGGCGGCCACGACCGACAGCACCAGGCTGCAGAAAGGCACCACGATCATGGAGATGACGGCCGGGCAGATTTTGCGGAAGAACCTTTCAAGGTAGACCAGCGTAAAAGCGGCCAGCACCGCGGGGATAACCTGCCCCTGGTAGCCGATCATATTGACCTGGGCAAACCCGAAGTCCCATTTAGGGACGTCCGCAGCGGCAGTGGTGGCCACCGCGTAGGCGTTCAGCAGCTGGCTGGACACCAGCGTCAGCCCCAGGACGATGCCCAAAATCTGTGTCGTGCCCATCTTTTTGGTCACCGACCAGCAGATGCCCACCGGCAACATGTGGAACACCGCCTCGCCGATCAGCCACAGGAAACTGTCCATCCCGCTCCAGAACTGGCTGATATCGCACAGGGTCTTGGTGCCGTCCTCAAACAGATACAAGCTGTCGATACAGTTGCGGAAGCCCAAAATCAGGCCGCCGGTGATGATGGCGGGGATCAGCGGCGCAAAAATTTCCGCCAGGGCGCTCATCACCTTTTGCAGCGCATTCTGGTTCTGTTTGGCCGCGCTTTTGACCTCGTCTTTCGAGACGCCCTCGACGCCGGATACCGCGACAAAATCGTTGTAGAACTCGCTTACCGTATTGCCGATAATGACCTGGAACTGCCCTGCCTGGGTAAAGGTCCCCTTGGCAGCGGGGATTTTTTCGATGCGCGGCACATCGGCCCTGGCCGGGTCGTTGAGCACAAAGCGCATGCGGGTAACGCAGTGCGATACGGCCGCAATATTTTCCTTACCGCCCACTGCCTCCAGCATTTCCCTGGCGTCGTTCTGGTATTTTCCCATGGGATTTTCTCCTTACACATCGCGGGGAACATGTTCAAGCCTTTGAACATGTTCAAACATCGCTGTTTCTAAGGCCAGTGTAACACCGCTAAAAGAAAAGTCAATCGCATGGCGCAAAAATATCGTTGTTACTGCATATTTTTAGAGAAACGCACAAATACCCCCTTGCATTTTGTCCATATTTGCCGTATACTGTGTTCAGATATCTGAACAAGTGAAGGTGTTTTTATGCCCAAGGCAAAATTTGAAGGCATCTACCGCAGCCTGCGGCAAAAGATTGAAGCACAGGATTACCCCTACCAGTCGCTGCTGCCGGCAGAGAACGAACTGACCTGTGAATACGGCTGTGCGCGCAACACCCTGCGCCGCGCCCTGGCAGAACTGACCGACCAGGGATATCTGCAGCCCATCCAGGGCAAGGGCGTGCGGGTGATCTACCGGCCGGCCGGCAAAACCGCCTTTTTGATGGGGGTGATCGAAAGTTTTCAGGAGACGATTGCCCGCAACGAGCTGCACGCCGTCACAAAAGTTGTGCGGTTTGCCGCGATTGAGACCAACGAGCGCCTGGCTTCGCAGAGCGGCTTTCTGGTGGGGGAACCGCTCTGGGCCATTGAGCGGGTGCGCTATCTGGACGGCAAGGCCCTGATCCGGGACGTCAACTATTTTTCCCAGGCCATGGTGCCCGGCCTGACCGCCGGGGTCGCGGCCCACTCCGTTTACGAATACATTGAAAAAACGCTGCATGTCCGCATCGCCACCACCAAGCGCAAGGTGACGGTAGAGCGCGCCACCACCCGCGACGAGGAATTGCTTGACCTGGACGGCTACGGCAGCGTGGTCGTGGTATCCAACCTGACGTTCAACGCCGACGGCCTGCTGTTTGAGTACACCCAGTCCCGCCATCAGCCGGCCTTTTTCTGTTTTGAGGACACCGCCACCCGCCGCCGGCCCGCCGTGCCCCCCAATGACTGAACGCAAACACGCCCCCGGGTCCCTTGAACCCGGGGGCGTGCCCTGTTATGGCAAAGCGGCGCTCAATCCAGAATGCGGCCGTCGGTGGTGAGCGTGACGACCTGCCACGGCAAAAACTTGCCGCTGGCCTGCAGCGCGCGCCTGGCGGCCTGTTCCAGCCCGCCGCAGCAGGGCACCTGCATGCGCACAACGGTGACTTCGCGGATGTCGTTCTGGCGCAGGATGGCGGTGAGTTTCTCGCTGTAGTCGACGGCGTCGAGTTTGGGGCAGCCCACCAGCGTGACGCGCCCGCGCATGAACCGCTCATGGAACGCCGCATAGGCGTAGGCCGTGCAGTCGGCGGCGATCAACAGCCTGGCGCCGTCAAAAAACGGGGCCTGCACCGACGCCAGCTGAATCTGCACCGGCCACTGGCGCAGCCGGCTGGGGGCCGCCGTGGGCAGCGGCGCGCCGCCGGGCGCGGCATCCAGCGCACGGGCGGCGCTGCCGGGGCAGGAGCCCGGCAGGGTCCAGGCCTGGGTGCCGGGGCAGCCGCCCGCCGCTTTTTGCCGCTTGGCGGCCTGCACGGCGGCTTCGTCGTAGGGGGCGGCTTCGCGCTCCACAAATGCGATGGCCCCGGCCGGGCAGGCGGGCAGGCAGTCGCCCAGGCCGTCGCAATAGTCGTCGCGCATCAGGCGGGCTTTGCCGTCCACCATCGCAATGGCGCCCTCGTGGCAGGCGGCGGCGCAGGCGCCGCAGCCGTTGCATTTGGTTTCGTCAATCTGAATGATCCGTCGTTTCATGGGGGAACCTCCGTTTGCATTTGTGCCCCAGTGTACCACAGCGCGGGGGGCGAACGCTGTTGCCCGTGCAACGTTTAGCGGTGGAAACACCAGCCAATTTGCCAGCCAGCGTCAGCAGAAAAAACGCTGCACACAACAACAAACGGCGCGGGCTTTACGCGCGGTCCCTTAAGAAAACAAAGGCGCAAAACTCTGCCTGCAAAGCGGCATCTGCTGCGTTATCGGGTCTTGCATTCCACCAAGGAGTGCTGCGACCCTCTGCCTTGCACCTGCCGCCTTGCAGCGGTTTTGCGGTGCTTCGCAGTTTTTGCAGAACCTTTGTTTTCTTATGTCACTCGCGCTTTACCCGCGCCGTTTTCTATGCCAAAAGGCTTACTTAGTGCCGAAAATGCGGTCGCCAGCGTCGCCGAGACCGGGCACGATGTAACCCTGGTCGTTGAGACGCTCGTCCAGCGCGCCGACGTAGATATCGACGTCGGGGTGGTTGGCGTGCAGCGCTTTCATGCCTTCGGGCGCGGCCAGCAGGCCGATGAACTTGATGTGCTTGGCCCCGCGCTTTTTGATCTGGGTGATGGCGTCCGACGCGCTGCCGCCGGTGGCCAGCATCGGGTCCAGCACGATGACTTCGCGCTCGGCGATATCGCTGGGCAGCTTGCAGTAGTATTCGACGGGCTGCAGTGTCTCCTCGTTGCGGTACAGGCCGATATGCCCGACCTTGGCGGCGGGGATCAGCGACAGCATACCGTCGACCATGCCCAGGCCCGCGCGCAGGATGGGCACCAGCGCCAGCTTGCGGCCGGCCAGCACCTTGGTGCGCGCCAGCGCGATGGGCGTTTCGACTTCGACTTCCTCGGTGGGCAGGTCGCGGGTGGCTTCATAGCACAGCAGCATGGCAACCTCGCTGACCAGGTCGCGGAACTCTTTGGTGCCGGTGTTGCGGTCCCGCAGCAGGCTGATCTTGTGCTGGATGAGGGGATGATCTACGATCTCAACAACGCTCATGGTACAAACTCCTTATCAAATAGAATTACGCATTCGCCTGCCGGGCAGGCTGCGGAATACAAGGTTTTAGCGCCCCTGCAGGGCCATCATTTTATCGATGCGCATCTGGTGGCGGCCGCCCTCAAACGCAGCGTTCAAAAACGCGTCGACGATCTGGCAGGCCAGCCCCGCGCCCACGACGCGCCCGCCCAGGCACAGGGCGTTGGCGTCGTTGTGGCGGCGCGTGAACTCGGCGCTGAAAGTATCGCTGCAGCAGCACGCGCGGATGCCTTGCATCTTGTTGGCGCACATCGACATGCCCACGCCGGTGCCGCAGCACAAAATGGCCAGCGCGCAGCGGCCATCCTGCACGGCCCGGCAGCCGGCGGCGGCATAGTCCGGGTAGTCGACGCTGGCTGTGGAATCGGTGCCAAAGTCTACATAGGCCACGCCCAGGCCGTCCAGGTGGGCCTTGATGGCTTCCTTGAGCTCATAGCCGCCGTGGTCGGCCGCCAGCGCGATCGGTTTTTCAAATTGCATCGGTCGTTTCCCCCTGTTGTTTGGTACGCTCGCTGCGCTCGCGCTCGGCCTGGCTCAGCCGGTGGTAGTCCGGCAGCAGTTCGGCGGGCGGCACGCAGCGGCCGCTTTCCCACACGGCCCGGGCCGCCAGTGCCACCCCCGCGCCGCGCAGTACGCGCAGCGCCGGCGGGCAGGGCGCTACGCCGGGCAGTTGTCTATAGGTATTGTAACACAAAGCGGCGCCGTCGCCAACAAAAAACAGCGGTTTTTTACAGCTTTGCACAAGCGCCTGCAAATCGGCCACCGGCGCGGCGGCGTCGGGGGTCAGGCGGGCGTGTGTTTCCAAATCAAACGCCGCCCAGTACACCTGGCCGCGGCGGGCGTCCAGCGCGCCGACCACCGTGCCCTGCCCCGCCATACCCCAGGCCAGCGCTTCCAGCGTGGACACCGGCGCGCAGGGGGTCTGCCGCGGCAGCGCCAGCCCTTTGACGAGCGACAGCCCGATGCGCAGCCCCGTAAAGCTGCCGGGGCCGTTGGTCACACCCAGCACGTCGAGGTCCGCCACCGTCAGCCCGCAGGCGCGCAGCGCGGTGTCGATCATCGGCAGCAGCGTCTCGCTGTGGGTCAGGCCGTTGTTGCACTGGGTTTCATACAGCAGCGTATCGTCGCGCAGCACCGCCACAGCGGCGGATTTGCCCGCGGAATCGACAGCCAGAAGGTTCATGGTATCACCTGTACGATATGTAATATTTTCAAATTATATCCAGTTTGTATTTACCGGATCGTGATATGCCGTGTCGTGTCGTCGACGCACTCAATGTCGATATACAGCGGCTGTTCCTGCGCCAGCAGGGCGGCGCAGTTCTCGCTCCACTCGCAGGCGACAACGGCCCCCTGGTCGAGGTAGTCGTAGAACCCGGCGGCGGCGAGGTCCCCCTCGCTGTGGATGCGGTATAGGTCGAAGTGCGCCAGCGGGCGCGGGCCGCGGTAGTAGTTGACGATGGCGAACGTCGGGCTGCTGACGGGGTCGGTGCAGCCCAGCCCTTCGGCCAAGCCCTGGCAGAACGCCGTTTTGCCTGCGCCCAGGCCGCCGGTAAAGGCGATGAGCGCCCCGGCGGGCAGGTCTTTGGCCAGCGCGCGGCCCAAGGCGACCGTTTCCTCGCGCGAGTGGGTGGTATATTCCCGCATGGCGGCATACTCCTTCCTGTTGGGTCGTATCCATTATAGTACACCGCGCGCGATTTGTAAAATTTAATTCGCCGCCGTGGTCAAAGCGGCGTTCTTGCGCTATAATAGAAGCAGAATGGTAAAGGAGCCCGCCTATGTACCCGTTGATCCGCCAATATCTGCGCCGCGTCGACGCACTGTACCTTGCCCTGTGCGTACTGTGCTCGGCGCTCAGCGTCGTGGCGCTGGTCTCGCTGGGGCAAAGCCAGCTGGGGTCCAACAACAAGGCGTCGGTGCAGCTCATCGCCAGTTTGCTGGGCGTGATGCTGGCCATCGTGTTTTCCACCGTCGACTACCGCGCCCTGGCCCGCGCCTGGCCGCTGCACGGCACGGTGGCCTGGGGGCTGGTGTTGCCCACGCTGTTTTTGCGCAATGTGCGCTTTGGCGTGCTGACGGTGGGGTACGATGCGGGCGGCACCTCCAACTACAGCTGGTACCGCGTGGGCGGCATGACGTTCCAGCCGGCGGAGCTGGCCAAAATCAGCTTTATCCTGACGCTGGCCCTGCATTTGAGCGCGCTGCGCGGGCAGGTCAACCGCCCCAAAAACCTGCTGGGGCTGCTGGCGCACGTCATTCTGCCGCCATTTTTGATCCACCTGCAGGGCGACGACGGCACCGCACTGGTGTTTTTGGGCATCGGGCTCATCATGCTGTACGCGGGAGGGCTTTCGCACGCGCTGGTGTTCGGCACGCTGGCCGCGGGCGCGGCGGGCGGCACGGCGCTGCTGGTGCTGAAACCCGACCTGCTCAAAGGGTACCAGTTCCAGCGCATTTTGGCGATCTTAACGCCGGAGGACCCGGCGCTTTCGGACATCACCTACCAGCAGAACAAAGGCGCCATGGCCATTGGCACCGGCGGGCTGACCGGGCAGGGGCTGTTTGACGGCGAGCACATTTTTGTGCCCAACGCCTGGAACGATTTTATTTTTGCCTACCTTGCCAACGTATTGGGCTTTGTGGGCGCGGCCGCTGTGCTGGCGCTGCTGTTTGCGCTGTGCCTGCGCACGCTGCAAACGGCGCTGCGCAGCGCCGACGCGCTGGGGCGGCTGCTGTGCACCGGCATTTTTGCGGCGCTGTTTGTGCAGTGCGTCATCAACCTGGGCATGAACTTGCAGGTGCTGCCGGTCATCGGCGTGACGCTGCCGTTTTTCTCGGCCGGCGGGTCCAGCGTCGTCATGGTGTACCTGTGCGTGGGGCTGGTGCTCAGCGTCGGGCGGCAGGCGCGCATCCACCGCCTGCAGGCGGGGCCGGTGCTGTAAAGTAAGTAGGGCGGGCCGCAAAGCCCGCCGGGCGTTACGGGGCCCCGGTCTCGGTCTGGGGGTGTTCCCCGGCAAACAGGCTGGGGATCAGGCAGAGCGCCGCCACGCCGACCACAATGAACACGGTGCGGGCCAGCCAGCCCAGGCTGCCGCCCAGCAGCCAACCGACGGCGTTGAAGCCCCAAATGCCGTAGATGCCCCAGTTAATGCCGCCCACGATGGCCAGCAGCAACAGGACTTTTTGAAAAATGGACATGCAAAATCCCTCCCTTGGGGCATAGTATGCCACCCGGGGGCCGGGGTTATGCAGGGAGGGGGACAGTTGCGGCGCGCGGCCTTGTTCGCCCCCTCACCACGGCTATACAAAAAGGCCCCGCCCAGGCGGGATACGCTTGTCTCTACCCCCGTGCCCTTTTGCGCTGCCATATACGCCGATGGGGTCTCCCGCGGGCTAGCCAACAGCCCGCAGGGCTGTTGGCTGCACGCTGCGGCGCGCCCGCCCTGTTCGCCCCCTCACCACGGCTATACAAAAAGGCCCCGCCCAAGCGGGATACGCTTGGGCGGGGCTTTTTTGTATGCCGGTGGTGGGGGTCGAACCCACACGGTGTCGCCACCAACGGATTTTGAGTCCGTCTCGTCTGCCAGTTCCAACACACCGGCGTGCAACATTGGCATTATAAACCGTTTGCGGCCGAAAGTCAAGCCCGGGGCGCGCCTTTTGCGGCGCGCCCCTCTTGCGCGTACCGCACGCCTTTGCTATAATAGCATTTTGTTGAGCAACTTAGGATTTTAGGCTCCGCCGCGCTTGGCGCGGCGACAAACCGGCGCGGGGCTGGCGGTCCCGCGCGCGGTCAAAATCTATCCCGCCGGAGTATTGTTATGTTTTCTGTAACCGTTTTCTTCGCGGCCGTCGCGGCCATCCTCATCGCCTTGGCGGCGCTGCGCCTGCTGCAAAAGCAGGCCGGGGGCCGGTTTTCCCCCCGGCGGCTGGCGCGCTGCGCCGTCATTGCGGCCGTCTACGTGGCGCTGTGCCTGGTGCTGGCGCCGTTCAGCTACGGTGCGGTGCAGGTGCGCATTGCCGAAGCTCTCTGCCTGCTGCCCGTCTTTGGGGCCGAGTACATCGTGGGCGTGACGCTGGGCTGCTTTTTGGCCAACCTGTTCGGCTCGACCCTTTTGGACGTGATCTTCGGCACGCTGGCGACGCTGCTGGCCTGCCTGGTGACCTACAAGCTGCGTCATGTGCGCCTGAAAGGCCTGGCGATCCCGGCGTCTTTGCCGCCCGTGCTCTTCAACGCCGTCATCGTCGGCGCGGAGATCACGCTGTTTTTTACCGACTACCAGGCCATGAGCGCCCCGCTGTGGCTGCTGTGCCTTTCCAACGGCATCAGCGTCGGCGTGGGCGAACTCATCAGCTGCACGGTGCTGGGCGTGGCGCTCGTCAAACTGATCGAGAGCAACGCCGCGCTGCGCCGCGCTTTTACCGAAGCATAAAAAAGAGGAACACACTATGCGCCCGGACTTGATTTTGTGGGATTGGAACGGCACGCTGCTGGACGACGTAGCCCTGTGCAACGACGCGCTCAACCGTTTATTGGCACGCTACGGCTACCCCCAGCGCTACGACCGCGAAGGCTACCGGGCGGTGTTCGGCTTCCCGGTGCAGGAGTATTACGCCCGCGCCGGGTTTGATTTTGCCCGCCACAGTTTTGACGAGCTGGCGGTGAGCTTTATGGACGACTACATCCCCGCCAGCGCCGCCTGCCCGCTGGCCAACGGCGCACGCGCCGCGCTGGACGCCTTTGCCGCCGCCGGGCTGCGGCAGGTGATTCTTTCGGCCAGCCCGGTGACGACGCTGCGCCGCCAGGTGGAAGAACGCGGCGTGGCCCGCTATTTTGACCGCCTGCTGGGCCTGGGCGATATCTACGCCAAAAGCAAGGTGGACCTGGGCCTTGCCTACCTGCGCGAAGCCGGGTTCGCCCCCGGGCGCGCCGTGATGATCGGCGATTCGGTGCATGATTTTGAGGTTGCGCAGGCGCTGGGCGTGGCCTGCGTGCTGCAAAGCGGCGGCCACCAGACCGCCGCCGCGCTGCGCGCGACCGGCGCGCCGGTAATGCCCGGCCTGCGCGAAGCCGCGCAATGGATTTTGGAAGGTGGAAGCGAAGATGTCTGACCGTGTAAAAGGCGCCTGCCTGACGATGGGCGGCGCGGCGTGCTGGGGCATCTCCGGCTGTATGGGGCAATACCTGTTCACGCGCGAGGGGATGGACTCCACCTGGCTGGTACCGATCCGCCTGCTGCTGGCGGGGCTTTTGCTGTGCGGGTTTTATTTTGTAAAGGACCGCAAACAGCTGTTTGCCCCCTGGAACTGGAAAGCCGACCCGCGCAACGTCATTGACCTGCTGGTCTACGGCCTGGCGGGCGTGAGCTGCTGCCAGTTTTTGTACTTTTTGACGATCCAGCTTTCCACCGCCGGGGTGGCCACCATTTTGCAGGACCTTTCGCCCGTGTTGATCCTGCTGGTGGTGTGCGTGCAGCAGCGCCGCGCGCCGCGCCTGTTTGAGGTGGGCAGCATCGTGCTGGCGCTGGCCGGCGTGTTTTTGCTGACGACCCACGGCAGCCTGACGAGCCTGGCCGTGCGCCCGGCCGCGCTGGTGGCCGGCGTGGTGTGCGCGGGCACCGTCGTGGTGTACACGATGACGCCCAGGCGCCTGCAGGCCCAATACCCCACGCCGATGTTGCAGGGCTGGGCGTTTTTGCTGGGCGGCGCGCTGTTCCACCTGGTGTTCCGGCCGTGGCGCGTGGGCTATCTGCCCAGCGCCGTCGGGGTGCTGGGCATTGCGGTGGTGGTCGTCGTGGGCAACGTGCTGGCGTTCAGCCTGTACATGTCCGGCGTGCCGCTGATCGGCGCGCAGCGCGCGAGCCTGTACAGCTTTGCCGAGCCGGTGACGGCCGCCGTTATCAGCACGCTGGTGCTGGGTTCGCCCTTTACCGGGTGGGACGCGCTGGGCTTTGTGTGCATCTTTGCCATGCTGGTGCTGTTGAGTTTGCCCGCGCCCCGCGCTGCACAGGCAACAAAATAATGTCAAAATACACCCGCGCAGGTTTGACAGCATCCCCTGTGCGGGTGTATTATAGTAGCGTGTGTAACCAAAGTTGCCGTACGCCTTGCGCGGCGGCCAATATGGAAAATATGGAGTTCTGTTATGTCTTTTTTGGATAAACTGTTCGGCACCTTTTCCGACAAAGAACTGAAACGCATCCAGCCTTTGGCGAACAAGGTGCTGGCGTTGGAGCCGGAGATGCAGAAGCTCACCGACGAGGAACTGCGCGCCAAGACCGACGAGTTCAAGGACCGACTGGCCAAAGGCGAAACGCTGGACGACCTGCTGCCCGAGGCATTCGCCGTCTGCCGCGAAGCGGACTGGCGCGTTATCGGCCTGAAACCCTACCCGGTGCAGGTTATCGGCGGCATTGTGCTGCACCGCGCCTGCATTGCCGAGATGCAGACCGGCGAAGGCAAGACGCTGGTGGCCACCATGCCCGTCTACCTCAACGCCCTGACCGGGCGCGGCGTGCATGTCGTCACCGTCAACGATTACCTGGCCCGCCGCGACAGCGAGTGGATGGGCAAGGTTTACCGTTTCCTGGGGTTGAGCGTCGGCCTTGTCGTGCACAGCGTCGAGCCGGCCGAGCGCAAAAAAGCCTACGCCGCCGACGTCACCTACGGCACCAACAATGAGTTCGGTTTCGACTACCTGCGCGACAACATGGTGGTCTATAAGCAGAACATGGTGCAGCGCGGGCACGCCTACGCCATCGTGGACGAGGTGGACTCCATCCTCATCGACGAGGCGCGCACCCCGCTGATCATCAGCGGCAAGGGCGAGGATTCCAGCGCGATGTACAAGCGCGCCGACGACTTTGCCAAGACGCTGAAAAAGAGCGTCATCGTGGAGCTGGACGACAAAGTCGAGGCCGAGGAACAGGTCGACGGCGACTACGTCGTGGACGAAAAGCGCAAGACCGCCACGCTGACCGAGTCCGGCGTGCAGAAAGCCGAAGCCTACTTTGGCGTAGAGAACCTGGCCGACGCCGACAACATGGCCCTGCGCCACTACATCGACGGCGCCATCAAGGCGCGCGGCGTCATGCACCGCGACACCGACTACATCGTCAAGGACGGCGAGGTCATCATCGTCGACGAGTTCACCGGCCGCCTGATGTACGGCCGCCGCTACAACGAGGGCCTGCACCAGGCCATTGAAGCGAAGGAAGGCGTCAACGTCGCGGCCGAGAGCAAGACGCTGGCGACCGTCACCTTCCAGAACTATTTCCGCATGTACGACAAGCTGGCCGGCATGACCGGTACGGCTTCGACCGAAGCGGACGAGTTCAGCGAAATCTACGGGTTGCAGATCGTCAGCGTGCCGACCAACAAACCCCGCGCCCGGCAGGACCTGCCCGACAGCGTCTACAAGACGGTGGACGGCAAGTACAACGCCGTGATCGAGCAGATTGCCGCCTGCCACGAAAAAGGCCAGCCCGTGCTGGTGGGTACCGTCAGCGTCGAGAAGAGCGAGGTGCTCTCTCGCCTGTTGAAAAAGCGCGGCATCCCGCACAACGTGCTCAACGCCAAGCAGCACGAGCGCGAGGCCGAGATTGTGGCGCAGGCCGGCAAGCAGGGCGCTGTGACCATCGCCACCAACATGGCGGGCCGCGGCACCGACATCATGCTGGGCGGCAACGTGACCTACATGGCCAAAGCGGCGCTGAAAAAGGAACTGACCAAGGCGCTGGCCGCCGACCTGGACCAGCGCAAGGACGAGTATGAGCACGCCAAGGCCCGCGCCAAGGCCACCGGCAGCGAGCTGCCCACCCCGCCGGAGGAGAGCATCGACGCGCGGCTGGAAGTTCTGCTGACCGAGTGCGACGGCCACGCCGACACCGACGACTCCGGCATTTTGGAAGCCCGCGCCCGCTTTGACGCGCTGTGCGCCGAGTTCTCCCCCGAGGTGCAGCGCGAGGCCGAAGCCGTGCGCGAGGCCGGCGGGTTGTTCATCATCGGCACCGAGCGGCACGAGAGCCGCCGCATCGACAACCAGCTGCGCGGCCGTGCGGGCCGCCAGGGCGACCCCGGCGCGTCGCGGTTCTTCCTGAGCCTGGAAGACGATTTGATGCGCATTTTTGGCGGCGAGCGCGTGCAGAACCTGATGACGACGCTGGGCCTGGAAGACGACATGCCCATTGAGAACAAGCTCATCACCAGCACCATCGAGAGCGCGCAGAAAAAGCTGGAAGCTTCCAACTTCGGCATCCGCAAACAGGTGCTGCAGTACGACGACGTCATGAACCAGCAGCGCGAGATCATCTACAAACAGCGCCAGATGGTCCTCAACGGCGAGGATATCTCCGGCAAGCTGCACGAGATGATGCGCCAGAGCATCGACGACGCCTGCGCCAACTACCTCAACGGCGACACCGCCGACGACTGGGATTTTGCCGGCCTGCGCCGCCACTTTATGAACTGGCTGTGCCTGCCCACCGACTTCAACTACACCACCGAGCAGCTGGGCAGCGTAACGCGCGAGGGCATTGCCGACGAGTTGTACAACCGCGGCATGGAGATCCTGACCGCGAAGGAAGCCAAGTACGGCGCGCCCACCATGCGCGAACTGGAACGCATCTGCCTGCTGCGCAACGTCGACAGCAAGTGGATGGAGCACATCGACAACATGGACCAGCTCAAGCAGGGCATGGGCCTGCGCGGGTACGGCCAGCACGACCCCGTGGTGGAGTACCGCATCGAGGGCTTTGCGATGTTTGACGAGATGGTCGCTTCCATCCGCGAGGACGCCGTGCACATGCTGCTGACCATTGAGGTGCGCCAGCAGAACGCCCAGCCCAAGCGCGAGCAGGTCGCCCAGCCCACCGGCGAGGGCGCGCCCGCCCGCCCCGGGGCCAAGGGTGCGGCCCCCGTGCGCGTGACCAAGATTGGCCGCAACGACCCCTGCCCCTGCGGCAGCGGCCTGAAGTGGAAAAAGTGCACCTGCAAAGAGTACCACCCCGACCTGTAAACAACGCATCACTCGGCGCACCGCTCTGCGACGGTGCGCCTTTTTGCAGCAACATTGAGGGAACGCCTATGAAAGCACACATCGTCCGGGAACCGCGCTGCGCGCTGCTGTGGCACATCGAGGCCGGGTCCCCCGCGTATGCGGCGCTGGAACGCGCCGCGCGCGCCTGCCGCGTGACGCTGCGCGCCGTGGGCAACGGCGAGCTGGGCGCCACCGTCGGCGACCTGTGCGCCGGCAAACCGGCCCCCGCCTTTGCGCCGCTGATCGCCGTGCCCGGCCGCCCGGCGCTGATCGTGAGCGGGCTGGACCACCAGACCGGCGAACTGGGCCGCTTTTTGGACCTGGCCAAAGAGGCCGGGGCCGACATACCGCTGCGCGCCATGGTGACGCCCACCAGCAAACAGTGGACGCTGGCCCAGCTGCTGATGGAGTTGAACAGCGAGCACGAGGCCGTGGGCGGAGGCGGCGCATGAAGCCCGCCGCCCGCCGCGCGCTGGCGGCGGCCGCCGCGGCCGCGGCGCTGCTGTTGCTGGCCGCCTACAGCGCGCTGCACCGCCAAACGCTGTACACGACGACCTGGTTTGATGTATTTGATACCGTCTCTATCGTGCAGGGGTACGCCCGCAGCCAGGCCGAATGGGACGCGCAGATGGACGCGCTGCACGACGACCTTGTACACTACCACCAGCTGTTCGACATCTACCACGCGTACGACGGCGTGACCAACTTGCACGACGTCAACGCCCGGGCGGCCGGCGCGCCGGTGGCGGTGGAGGACGATTTGTACGGCTTTTTGCGCTGGTACACGGCGCAGGCCGCGCCCGAGACCGGCGGCGCGGTGAACATTGCCGCCGGGGCGGTGCTGGGCCTGTGGCATGACGCGCGGGAGAGCGACGCCCCCGCCCCGCCGGAGGAAGAGGCGATCCGCGAGGCGCTGACCCACTGCGACCCCGCCGCCCTGCTGCTGGACGACGCCGCGCAGACGGTGGCCTTTGCCGACCCGGCCATGGCGCTGGACGTGGGGGCCGTGGCCAAAGGCTATGCGGTGGAAATGGCCGCCGCCGCGGCCGAGGAGCGCGGCCTGCAAAGCGCGCTGCTGAACATCGGTGGCAACGTGCGGGCCATCGGCGAAAAAGCCAACGGCGAGGGGCCGTGGACGGCCGGCGTCACCAACCCCTGGGGCGGCGACCCGGCCTACCTCCAGGCCGTGGAACTGCCCGACGGGTGCAGCCTGGTTATCAGCGGCGATTACCAGCGGTATTTCACCTACGAAGGGCAGCGGTATTCCCACCTGATCGACCTGACGACGGGCTACCCGGCGCGGTACTGCACCAGCGTGGCCGTGCTGACGCCGCCGCAGCGCGGCGGCAGCGGCGACGCGCTTTCGACGGCACTGTTCTGCCTGCCGGAAGCCGACGGCCGCGCCCTGCTGGACGCGCAGGACGGCTTTGCCGCGCTGTGGATGTACCCCGACGGCACGACGGCCCAGACCGAAAACTGGCCGGGGCAAAACGTACAATAAATGTATACCGGCACACGAAAAGGGGCTGTCCATCCAGACTGCCAAAAAGTTGCAAACTGTCGCAGCCGTCGGACATGCGCCGACGGCGACGATTTTTGATTTCCTCCACCCTACAACATAACGCAAACAGAGGGGCTGCCCGCCTTGGGCAGCCCCTTTTACTTATTGTTGCGTTTATTCTTCGGCGCTGAGCAGGATGCGGTCGTTGTCCAGCGCGTGGCCGGCGTTTTGGGCGAACCGTTCCAGCAGGCCGGGCACCGTCATGTGGCGGCGTTCCTCGCCGCCGATATCCAGCACAATGCGCCCGCCGTCCATCATCAGCGTGCGGTTGCCCAGTGTCAGCGCGTCGTGCATGTTGTGGGTAATCATCAGGCAGGTGATGTGGTGTTCGGCCACAATCTGCCGCGTCAGCGCCAGCACCTTATCCGCCGTGGCGGGGTCCAGCGCGGCCGTGTGCTCGTCGAGCAGCAGCAGCTTGGGGGTCACCAGCGTGGCCATCAGCAGCGTCAGCGCCTGGCGCTGCCCGCCCGAGAGCAGCCCCACCGGCTGTTTCATGCGGTCCTCCAGCCCAAGGCCGAGGGCCGAGAGCTTCTCGGCAAACAGGGCACGGTCGGCCCGCGTGATGCGGGAAAACGGCGAGGTATGCCCCGATGCGCGCAGGAAAGCGAGGGCAAGGTTTTCCTCAATGGTCATGTGGGGCGCGGTGCCCTTGAGCGGGTCCTGGAACATGCGGCCGATGACCTTGGAACGGCGGTAGTCCGGCTGGAAGGTAATGTCCTGCCCGTCCAGCGTAATGGTGCCGGTATCGGGCACGAACGCGCCGGCGATGGCGTTGAACAGCGTCGATTTGCCCGCGCCGTTGGAGCCGACGATGGTGGCGAAGTCGCCGTCATCGAGGTGGAGGTCGACGGCCTGCAGGGCCACTTTTTCGTTGACGGTGCCGGGGTTGAAGGTCTTGCCGACGTGGCGCAGCTCAAGCATGGGCGGCACCCCCTTTTTCGGCCTGGGCGCGGCGGCGGCGGAAAGCCGCGCGCGCACGCAGGGCGGGCGCGGCGATGGCCAGCGCCACGATGACGGCGGAGATGAGCTTGAGGCACTCCGACGGGACGTTGGCGCGCAGCGCCAGCGCGATGATGAAGCGGTAGATGACGCTGCCGGCGACCGCCGCCACCGCCTTGGTCCACAGGCCGCCGCGGCCGAACAGCGTTTCGCCGATGATGAGCGACGCCAGCCCGATGACGACCATGCCGGTGCCAAGGTTGATATCGGCCGAGCGCTGGTACTGCGCCAGCACCGCGCCGGACAGCGACGTCATGGCGTTGGCGATGCACAGTCCGATGGTGACGGTGAAGGTGGTGTTGATGGAGGAGGCGCGCACCATATCGGGGTTATCGCCGGTGGCGCGGATGGAAAGCCCCAGCCGCGTGCCGAGGAAGAGGATGAGCGCCGCGCACACCGCCAGCGTGATGAGCGCCGCTACCAGCAGCTTATAGGGCGCGGCTTCGCCCAGCAGGGCTTCGGCCGCCGTGAACACCGTCTTTGTCTTGAGCATGGGCACGTTGGAGGAAAAGCCCATGACGGCCAGGTTGACGGTGTACAGCCCGGTGTTGGTGATGATGCCGGCCAGGATGGACGGCACGGCCAGCCGTGTCTGCAAAAAGGCCGTGATGAACCCGGCCGCCGCGCCGGCCAGCATGGCCAGCGGCAGGCCCAAAAACGGGTGGCCGGCCACGGCGGCGGTGGCCGAGACGGCGCAGCCCAGCGTGAACGCGCCGTCGGTGGTCATATCGGCGATGTTGAGCACGCGGAAGCTCAAAAACAGCGCCATGGCCACCAGCGCGTAGATCAAGCCCAGTTCCAATGCGCTGAGCACGGTAGCGACGGTGAACATACGGGGCAGACTCTCCTTTGTTGTGCAGGGTGTGCCGCGCGGCAAGAGAGACGGTCCGCCGGGGCGGGGCGCGTCTCTCTTGCCATGCGCGGGGTAGTTCCGATCATTCGGCGGCGGTGGTCACTTCGACGACCTGGCCGGCCATCTCGGCAAAGGGGCTGTAGTCGATGCCGAGGGCGGCGGCGGTCTCGGTATTGACGGTGATGATGCCGCCGTCCATCACGTGGTATTCCGGCACTTCGCCGCTTTGCAGGATGTCCAGCGCCATGTCGGCGGTGGTCGCGCCGAGGTCGGTGTAGTTGACGCCGCAGGTGGTGAACGCGCCGGCCGTGACGAAACTGTCGGCCCCGGTGTAGAACGGGATGCCGGCGTCGGTCAGCGTCTCGGACACAGCGGCGGCCGCCGCCATGACGACGTTGTCGGTGGGGGTAAAGACGGCGTCGACCTGGCCGACCATGCTGGCCGCGGCGGTGAGGACTTCGTCGTTGGTGTTGCCGGTCTTTTCGATATACTCGATGCCCTTGCCCTCAAGGTAGGCCTTGGCCTCGGCGATGGGCGTCTGGGAGTTTGCCTCGGAGTTGGAGTACAGCAGGCCGACGGTCTTGACGTCGGGCTGGACGGCCAGCATCATATCGAGGATGAACGGCGTGTTGAGCGCGTCGGAGGTGCCGGTGACGTAGTCGATGCCGGTGAGGTCGGCGGCTTCGGGGTCCGAGATGGCGGCGTAAATAACCGGCGTGCCGGTGGGCTCGCAGGCGGCGGCCATGCACTGGGCGGCCAGCGACGCGATGGGGATGACGGCGTCGTACCCGTCCGAGACGACCTGGGTGCCGATCTGGTTGAGGGTGGTGGCATCGTTCTGGCCGTTGAAGTCCTTGTACTCGATGCTCACGCCGAGTTCGGCGGCTTTGGCGTCGAGCTCCGCCTCAATGGCGGTGCGGATCTCGTCGAGGCTGGCGTGGTCCATCTGCTGGACGATGGCGATCTTGTAGCCGGCGGCGGCCGCTTCGCCGGTGCCGGCGTCGGACGCCGCGTCGGAAGAGATGTTGACGTCTACGGAAGCGCCGCAGGCCGAAAGGCTGGCGAGCATAGCGGCGGCGGACAGCATGGCGATGAACTTTTTCATAAGGCTTCTCCTTTGCAGATCATGGGCGGATGTGGGCCGCGGCGCGGCCCGGCGGGCTGGTCAAACGCGCCGCCATCGCTCTTGCAGCAGGATCGTTTTCATGCGGGTCCCCTCCCCTGTTTATGTGGTATAAAAAACTGCCCTTGCACAGAGATACCTCTGTGCAAGGGCAGATACGGATCGATCTGTGGTGCCACCTTGCTTGCCGCGCCGGTACAGCGCGGCCACTCTGCAGGGAACTGACATTCCCCTGCCCGGTAACGGGGGCTGCCGTCAGCGGATACTCTGGCCGCAGCCATTTCCCCGTGCCCTCAGCGAACCATTGTGCTGCACCGCTTTGCGCCCCGTTCCCAGCTTAGGGGGCTCTCTGTGGCTGCGCTTGCAGTTTTACTTTCGCTTCACTGGTTTAAAGCATTTATACCACACCGGGGCGCGTTTGTCAACGCCCTGCGCAAAATTTTTTACCAGCCCCGGGCGGCGGTCTCCGGCGTGGCGGGCGGCTGCCAGGCGTTGCCGGGGTCCAGCACCAGCAGTTTCTGCGCGGCGTCGGTCACGTCAACGTCGGGTTCGCGCAGCAGCGGGTCGCCTTCGTCAAAGGGGCAGTCGTCGCCGTCCAGCGCCAGCAGGGCGTCGCGGCCGGGGGTGACATACTCTCCCAGCCAGCGGCCCAATGCTTTGGCATCCCACAGCGTATCGGGCGTATCGGGGGTAAACGTAGCGTCGTTGCCCCAGGCGCCGTACACGACGCCGATGGAACACACCGCGCCGTCCGTCCCCTTGCGGTAGCGCCGCATCGCGCTGCCCAGGCTCTCGCCGGTCTGCAGCGCGTCGTCCCCCGGCACAAAGGCCAGCACCGCGCCGTCGTCCCAGGCATCCAGCACAGTGCGCAGGTCGTGTTCCGTCAGGCTGACGTCGCCGGTATGCACGGTGCCCCGCACCCCCTGGTACAGCCGCAGCGCCGTCTGGTAGGCGTCGCCCAGCCAGCGTTCCATCTCGCGCGGGGTGCTGCGCATGCCCTTGCAGAACCAGTAGGCCATCGTGCGCGGGTCACTGCCCTGCAGCGCCTGCGCGACGGGCTGGATTGCTTCTTCCGGCCAGTTCACGGCGCTGCGGGCCAGCGCCGCGGCGGCGTAGCCGGCCGCCGAAAGGCTGGTATCCGCCCCGAGGCCGGCGGCATGCAGCACGCCGGGCCAGCGCTGGTAGACACCCTGCCAGGCGGCGCGGGCCGCGGCGCGCTGCGCCTGCGGCAGCGTGGCCAGGTACTGCGTCAGGGCGGCGGTATCGCCCGTTTGCAGGTAGCGGTCCAGCAGGATGCCGGCCGCAGCGCCGCCGGGCACCGCCACCACCCGCACGCCCTGCCCGGCCAGGTAGTCGGCCAGCGCGGCCTGCACTTCGGCGTCGCGCGCACCGCCCGTTCCTGCCAGGTAGAGCCGGTAGTCGGCGCGGCCGAAATCGGCGTCAGAAAGCGGGTAAGCCAGGTCCACCATGTGCAGGTTGCGGCGGATGTACCGCTCGTCGGGGTCAACCTCTCGGTCCCAGGCGTCGTTGGCCGTCTCGGCAGTGCCATCCTGCGCGGATTCCGCCGTGGCCGCAGATTCCGGCGTGGCGGCAATGACTTCCTCGGCCGTTTGGCCGTGGTAGAGGAAATTCTGCATGGCTTCGATGTTGACGGCCCAGTCGGGGTCGTACATCAGGCGGTCGTCCATGCCGGTGCGCACGCCGTAGGTGCCCTGCAGCGGCATCGAGAGCTGTTCGACCTCGGCGCCCAAAAAGCCCGGCAGCTGCACAAGCAGCGCGGCGATCTCGGTCTTGGTAAAGTTGGTCTGCACCAGCGGCAGCACAGTGTTGAGCAGGTTGTCTAACTCGGCCACGCTGGCGTTTTTGACACTGTCCAGTACGGCGGCAATGACGGTGCGCTGGCGCTCGATGCGTTTCCAGTCGCTGTCGATCTGGCGCAGGCGGGCGTACTGCAGCGCCGTGTAGCCGTCGAAATGGTTGAGACCCGGGTCCACTTTGTTGACGATGAGCATCGAGTTGGAGGGAACCTCCCAGTTGAGGGCCTTGGCTTCCAGGTCGGTGATCTCGATATCGACGCCGCCGACGGCGTCGACGATCTGCACAAAGGAGTTGAAGTTGACGCGGACGTAGTGGTCGACCTGGACGTTGAAACAGTCCTCGACGGTGTCCATCGTCAGTTTGGGGCCGCCGTAGCGGAAGGTGTGGGTGATCCAGTCGTACTGGCCCTCGAACCCGTCGAGCAGGATGGGCACACCGGTGGCGCGCTCGATGGAGACAAGGCGGATGGTGTGGTCGCGCAGATCCAGCGAGACAAGGATCATCGCGTCGGCGCGCGCATCGTCGCTGAATTCGGTCGTCGCTTCGGTGCCGTCAAGCTGGTTGAGGTGGGTGAAGGCGTCGGCGTCGTTGACGGCTTCGGTGCGCTCGTCGGTGCCGATGAGCAGGATGTTGAGCACGTCCTCATCAGCAAAGGGGCTGCCCTCGGGCATTTCCATCTCGCCGGTGTTATGTACCAGGCCCGACACGTCAAGGTCCTGATCCTCGTTGGCGTCGACGTCGCCGACCGCGGCAAGGGTGCCGTCGTCATAGTGCAGCAGGTCCAGCTTGCCGTTGATATAGGCAACCACCACCAACACCAGCGCCAGCAGCACGGCGGCGACGCCCAACAACACTTTGGCCCCGCGCGGCAGCGGCTTGCGCGCGGCGGTTTCCCCCGCCGGGGCCGCTTGCGGCTGCGCCGGTTCCGTTGGGGGCTCTTCGGCTTTCGGTTCCGGGGCGGGTGTTTCTTCGGTTTTGATTTTTTCTTCCGTCTGGTTCATTTTGTTTTCCTTTTGGGGGTCAGGCGGCGCAGCGCCAGGCGTGCGTCGCAGGCAAAGTACAAAAACGCCGGGCTGGCAAACAGCGTCAGCCCCAGCGCGCGCCAGGTAAACCAGCCGTGCTGGATGCTGTGGGTGCGCAGGGCGGCGTACCAGGCCAGCGGCAGCGCGGCGGCCAGCGCCAGCGGCGCGGCTTTGGCCAGCGCCGCCCGGCTGCGCACGCTGCCCGCAAACAGTGCCAGCGCCAGCACAGCCAGCACGACGAGCGGCCAGAACAGCCCGCGGCTTTGCAGGGTATCGTAGAGAAAGCGGAAAATGTTGCCCCAGGTCAGCTCCATACCGTGCCAAGTATCGGCCGTGGTGCGCACGCCCACCTGGCGCAGCGCATCGCCGAGCACATCCTTCCCGGTGACGAGCCCTGCCAGCACCCATTTGGACGCCCAGCACACCCCGTAACCGACGCCCCAGCACAGGCAGCCGCCCACGCACAGCGCGCATTGGCGGCCCCCGGCGCGCAGCCGCTGCTGCGGCTGCAGCAGCCAGCAGGCCAGCGGCAGCCCCAGTGTGAGCACCGGCGTGACGAGCAGGTCGCAAAAGGCCGTCACAACGCCCAGGGCCACCAGCCCCAGGCAGAGCGCGTCGCTGCGGCGGGGTTGGGCCAGCACCCACACGCAGCCCGCGTAGGCGATGGCAAAGCAGGTGAAATACTGGACCTGATGCGGCACAAAAAACACCGTGACCAGCGCCTGGCTGACGGCAAACCATACAGCGGCCCGCCCGCCGCAGCGGCGGCGCAGCAGCGCCAGCACGGCGGCCAGCAGCGCGGCGAGCACGATGTACTGCACCACACGCACACCCGTGTAGGGCATCAGACACAGCAGCGGCCGCAGCCAGATCAGGTACCCGTGCCAGTACCGCGCGTAGGAGAACGGCTCCAGCCCGGCCTGCGCCACGGCGTCAGGATCGCCGCTTTGCCGCGCGGCCAGGTAGGCGGCCAGGTCCGCGCCCAGCGTCTCGAAATTGTCGACGTTGTAGGCGGTGTTGGTCATCAGGGCGGTCAGGGGGGCGGTCTCGTCGGCGGTGGCGGCTTCCATCAGCATCAGGGTGTCGGTGTAGTTGTCCATCTGGAACAGCTTGAAACCGAAAAACGCCGGGTACAGCCCCTCGTCCATGATCGTTGCAGCCGAGGGAACCAGGTGGGCGCGCACCGGGGCGCCGGGCAGCGCGTACGCGCCCAGCAGCAGCGCAAACAGCAGCGCCAGCGTGGCGCCCAGCACCGCCAGCGCGCGCAGCGCAAACGGCAGCCTGGCTTTTTGCGGCTCCGCCATGGGCGCCCCCCCTCGCTTTCTTTATACAAATACGGGTTTATTATACGGCAAAAAGCCGCGGCTTTCAACCGCGGCTCTGTGAATTTTTTTCTCGTCCCCAAGGGGCAAACCGCGCCCGGCCGCCCGGCGGCCGGGCCGCGCGTGGGAAAAGTTTCCTGTCGCCTACCCCGGGTCGGCCTGGCGCGAGACCGAGAGTACGACGCCCATCTCGCCCAGCAGCATGAGCAGGCTGGTGCCGCCCGAGGAAAAAAACGGCAGGCTGATGCCGGTGTTGGGGATGGTGTTGGTGACGACCGCAATGTTGAGCACGGCCTGCAGTACAACCTGCACGACAAACCCGACGGCCAGCAGGGCGCCGAATTTATCCCGCGCGCGCACGGCGATGGAGATGCCGCGCAACAGCAGCAGCAAAAACAGCCCCACGGCCAACGCCGCGCCGGCAAAACCCAGTTCCTCGCACAAAATCGAAAAGATAAAGTCGTTTTGCGGTTCCGGCACATAGAGGTATTTCTGCCGGCTGTTGCCAAGCCCCAGCCCCGCCATACCGCCCGAAGCGATGGCGTACAGGCTCTGGATGGTCTGGTGCCCCTCGCCCAAAGGGTCGGCAAAAGGGTCCCGCCAGGAGGCCAGCCGCCCCGCCGCGTAGGGCACCAGCTGCGGCAGCGCGATGACCGCCGCGGCGATGGCCCCGACGCCGAGGCCCCCGGCCAGCGCGAACCACTGCAGCCCCGTGCCGCCCACAAACATGAGCACCGCACCGATGGCCAGAATCAGCACCGTGCCCGAGAGATGCGGTTCCAGCAGCATGAGCACGGCCACCACGCCCAGGATCAGCGCAAAGGGCAGCACCCCGGCCGAAAACGTGCGCATACGGTCATGGTTGAGCGAGATGATATGCGCGAACGCCACCACCACGGCAAACTTGGCGATCTCGCTGGGCTGCAGCGTGCCCAGGCCCGGCAGCACAATCCAGCGCTTGCAGCCGTTATACTCCGGCATGAAGAGCACGACGACCAGCAACGCCAGCGCAACGCCCAGGATGGGCCACGCCAGCTTGTGCCAGATATGGTAGTCGACCAGGCTGGCCGCATACATGGCCGCCACCCCCAGCGCCGCAAACAGCAGCTGCGGGCGGATGTAGGTATAGGCGTCGCCGCGGCGATAGAGCGCCACGGCATACCCGGCCGAAAACAGCATGAGCAGCCCGTAGCACAGCAGCGCCAGCAGCACGGCCAAAAACGGTACATCCAGCGCCGGCAGCACAGCCAGCCGCGCGCGCAGTGCCCGCAGTTTCGTCGCCATACAAACATCCCCCCGCGTACAGTGTACGCAGGGGGAACCAAGGCTATGCAGCGGCGCCGGCAGCAGGGCAAAGGCCGCAGCGCGCGGGCCGGGCGGTGGCCAACATGCGCCGCGGGGCGGCTTACTCCCGCTTGAGGTCGCGGCCCATCAGCGAAGCCAGCGCGTTGCCGGCCGCCAGCCGCCCGTGCAGGATGGCGTCGACGCTTTGCACAATGGGCATGTCCACCTTGTACTTTTTGGCCAGGCGGCAGGCGGCGGGCAGCGCGTTGATGCCCTCGACAACCTGGCCGACCTCGGCCTTGGCTTCCTCGGCCGTTTTGCCGCGGCCCAGCAGCATGCCGGCGTGCAGGTTGCGGCTGTGCATGCTGGTGCAGGTCACGATCAGGTCGCCCATGCCCGAAAGCCCGGAGAACGTCTCGGGCTTGCAACCCATGGCCGCACCCAGGCGGGCCAGTTCGGCGTTGCCGCGGGTAATCAGGGCGGCTTTGGCGTTGTCGCCGTAGCCCAGGCCCAGCGCGATGCCCACGGCCAGCGCAATGACGTTTTTGACCGCGCCGCCCAGTTCGGTGCCGCGGCGGTCGTCGTTGGTGTAGACGCGGAACGTCGGGGTCGAGAACGCTTTCTGCACGGTTTTGGCGGCGTCCTCCTGCGCGCTGGCGGCCACAATCAGCGTGGGCATGTCGCGGGCGACTTCCTCGGCATGGGTGGGGCCGGACAGCGCCACAACGTGCGCCGTGCGCTTTTGTTTGGCGAGTTCATCCTCAATGACTTCGCTCATGGTAAAAAGGGTCTTATCCTCAATGCCCTTGGCGACGTCGACGATGAGCTGGTTTTCCGGGATATGCGGCGCAGCCTTTTTGGCGGTGGCGCGCACAAAGGGCGAAGGCACCGCAAAGACCAGGATATCCCGGCCGGTGCAGGCTTCGGCGATATCGGCGGTATAGTGCATGGTGGCCGGCAGTTCCATGCCGGGCAGGTGGGCGTGGCGGCGGGTGGTGGCAAGGGCTTTGAGCTCTGCGGGGATTGCGCTCCACACCGTGACATCCCGCCCGTGGGCGGCCAGCAGCCGCGCCAGGGCGATGCCCCAGGTACCTGCGCCCAAAACAGCGAGCTTCAGCATAAAACGGTATACTCCTTCCCAATCGTAAATCCTATAAAAGCGCCTTAGCGCTGCCAGAACGGGGTGCGGCGCAGTTCCGGCTCCGGCCCCGGCACGGCGTCCAGGTAGGTGCGCTCGTAACAGTTGACGATGCGGGTTGCGCCATACTGATACTCGCGCTGCAAATTGGCGCCGTAGTTCATGTGCACATGGCCGTGCAGCATCAGCTGGGGCTGGTAGCGGTCCAGCAGTTCGTGGAACACCGTGAACCCGCGGTGGGCCAGGTCGCTCATATCGCCGTAGCCGTGCAGCGGGGCATGGGTCACCAGCACGTCCAGGCCGTGGTGGCGCTCAATCTTGGCGCGCAGGCGGCGGATGCGCTTGCGCATCTCGGCTTCGGTAAACTGCCAGGGCCCGGTGCGGTACCGGCAGGAGCCGCCCAGCCCCGCGATGCGCAGCCCGTGGTAGACGACGAGGTCGTCGTCGATGCAGCGCACGCCCTCCGGCGGGCGGTAGTCGTAACTGGCGTCGTGGTTGCCGTGCACATAGAACACCGGCACCGGCATCATGGTCGCCAGATATTCCAGGTACCGGCGGTCGAGGTCGCCGCAGGCGATGACGAGCTCGGCGCCGTCGCGCCGTTCGGGGCTGAAATAGTCCCACAGCGCCTTGCTCTCGACATCCGCTACGGCCAGCAGCCTCATAGGTCGGCCTCTTTCTCGGCCGGCAGGCGGTCGCGGTGGATGCCCTGCATGCGGTACATCGCGCGGGAAGCCTCGGCCAGTTCGTCGTATTCGGGAATATGCCCCTCGACAGCGTCGCACAGCCAGTCCATATGCACGATCTGCTCGAGGTCAAAGCCGTGGTGACCGAGGTTTTGCAGCGTGCCGTCCTGCGCGGTGATGCGGCAGGCAAACGGGTCCACCAGGCCGGAGATGATGCCGTCGCGCAAGATATGCGCCAGGTGCTGCACGTCGGGCGGCAGCTCGCGGCTGAGCAGCACGTCCATGACGCCGCTGTTCATGCCCCACCAGTAGTTGACGGCGCGGCCGTCGGTGCCGGATTTGTCGCGCGTCCAGCTGCCGTCCAGCACGCTGCGCACGACGTTTTCATACAGCTGGCCCCAGTGCCAGAACGGTGTGGCCAGGTCCTGCAGCACGCCGCCCGGGCGGATCAAAAAGGTGCCGAACTCGCGGTGGGGGCGCCCCGGCACCGGTGCGTCGCGGCCCGAGATCACCTCGATGCCTTTGCGGGTGAACACGGTCAGAGGTTCCTCTTCCTGCGGCAGGCAGGTCCAGAACAGTTCAACCTTGACGAAGGGGTTGGTCATGCGCGCGCCCAGCGCAAAAGCATTGATGCTGGCCGGCACGCCGTAACTGGGGTAGTCGGCCACATAGCCGATGCGGTCGCCGTGGGCCATGGCCCCGGCGATGGCGCCGGTGATGAACTTGGCTTCATACACGCGGGTATAGTAGGTGCGGATGCTGGCGTAGGGCATCTCCATCGAGCAGTTGAGGATGCGCACCTCGGGATGTTTGACGGCGGCGCGCAGCGAAGCGCCCACCAGCTTGGGGCTGGTGGTAAAGACGATGTTGGCGCCCTCGGCAATGGCTTTTTCGACGAGCTCGTCGGCGTTTTTGCCGGGCGTGGCGTCAAAGTAGGGCACCGTCTCGACCTTGCCGGCAAACGCCGTGTCCAGCTGGGTGCGGCCGAACTCATGCTGGCTGGTCCAGGCGCTGACCTCGGGCGAATTTTCGTGCACGAACGCCACTTTGAGGTGGGTGGGCGGCGCCGGGCGGATGCCGGGCAGGATGCGCTCGATCAGCGTATCGGCCGCTTTGGGCTTGGCCGGCTCGGCCGGTTTGGCGCTGACGGTGACGGGGTCCTCGGCCTGCAGGGCCAGCACGTCGTCCCACAGGGCGTCGAGCTTTTTGTCCAGCTCTGCCGGGGAGTAGGCGGCCAGTTCCTGCCGAGGGTACAGGCGCAGCAACAGCAGCATAACGTCGCCGACCGTGCAGCGCAGCGCGTCGCCGCCGCGGGCCTTGAACGCCTTGCCGACCCAGTTGTACAGCGAGAGCGCGTCGGCGCGGTCCTCATCGCTCCACACTTCTTCGGGGCCTTTGCCCATGGCTTTTTGCAGGCGCGCATAGCTGCCCGGCTTGGAGAAGCGCAGCGCGTAGGTGTTGATGAGCGGGTAGTAGTGCATGAACTCGTAGTACAGGCGCACCTCGGGCGAGTCATTGTAGCTGGGCACGACACGGGTGACGTTGGCCGGCACGCTGCTGGCGCCAAAGAATTTGAGCACGCTGGCGCGCTTGTTGCCCTCCTGCACATAAAAGCTGCCCATGTACTCAAAGCATTTCAGCGGTTCGCGGATGCCTTCGTCCAAGTGGGCGGCGCAGAGGTTGGTCCATTTGGCGGCAAACTCGGTGCGGCTGCCCAGCAACGGCATAAAGTTGCTGGCAAACGCCGCCGTGCGCCCCGCCGTCTTGGTGCCCACCAGCAGGTCCAGCGGCATCTCAATGAGCCCCAGCGGCAGCTGGTTTTCGACCTGGACGTTTTGCAGAATATCGTCCAGCACCGGCAAAAACGGCGACTGCCCGGCCGCCGTCTTTTCGCGGTAGTCCCGCTGGGCCAGTTTTTGCGCTTTCAGGTAGTATTCCAATGCCTCTGCATGGGTCATGGCGTAACCCTCCTGTTTCTGTGGCAATTTATACAAATTCACATCTTCTACTTCGTGCAAAGTGATTATAACACACCGCGCCGCAAGTTACAAAACAAATCTTTGCCGCGCGGGGTGGTTGCCGCTTTGCCCGGCCGGTTTACCCGGTGTGCACGGCCTTGGGGTAGATTTTCTGCATGCGCGCGTCGTCGTAGTGTTCGTCCAGGTAGGTATCCAGGGTGCTTTGTGCGGGCACGCCCTCGGTGCGGGTGTTGTAGCGCGCCAGCGCCAGTGAACTGACCGTGATGTTGGCGGCCATGAACACGCACAGGCCCGCCGTCAGCACCAGGCCGAACCGCCGGGGGATGCGCTCGATAGCGCGGGAGATCGGCGGGTAGCACACCTTGAACCAGGCGATGGCCGCAAAGCCCCAGAAAAAGCAGTACAGCAGGTTGATGCGCCCGCCGAGGTTGAAGGGGATGGCGCTGTAGTCCCAAAAGACCGCGCCGAACACGACCTCGGTAAAGACACTGCACAGGTATTCATACGCGCCGCCCAGCAGCGTGCCGGCCACAAACAGCCAGCTGGCGGACTTGTCTTTATAGCGGTACAGCAGCACCGTGACGAGCGCCAGCGCCAGCCCCCACACGATGGAGAACGGCCCCCACACGACGCTGGAACGGCTCATCCAGTAGCCGGCGGTGATGCGGCAGTAGATCGTCTCGGTGATATCGCCCAAAAACGCGCCGATGACGAACAGCAGAAAAATCTTGCTGAAACTGCACCCCACGGCAAAGGCTGTGGTGCGCGCGCGTTTGGGCCGCTGGAACGTAAGGGCCGGGTGGGCTTTGGCCATACGGCGCTCGACCCGGTCGAGAATCCACAGCCCACCGCGCAGCGTCAGGCCGGCCAGGCCGTTTTGCACGGCAGCGGCCGGCGGCCAGCGGTAGCGCAGGCCCAGCATCGTCAGCACGGTGCCGACGGCATCGACGGCCAGCAGCGCCAGCAGCACCCACAGCACGATGGTGCGCACCGTGGCCGGGATCAGCCCGAACAGCGCCAGCAGCAGCGGGTTGCCCCAGTGGATGAGCACGACGCCCAGCACGCCCCACAGCAGCGAAGCCCCCAGGCAGATGTAGCCGTCCAGGTTCAGCGGGCGGTCGCTGTAGTCCCACCAGCGGGTGTGGCTGGTGCGCTCCAGAATATGGCCGGCGACCCATTCCAGCACGGTGGCGTAGACGGCACTGAGCAGAAACAGGAAGAACCAGCCGCCGCGCAGTTCGCGCAGGGCAAAGGTGATAATCAGCCCGCCGATGCCATACAGAATGCACAGCGGGCCGTTGAGCACGCCGCGGTCCTGGTAGCGGCGGCTGCGCGCGGCGGTGACGGCGACTTCACCCACCCAGCCCAGGAACGAGTAGGCAAAAAACAGAAATACGGCCTGGTAAAAGCTCATAGAGCCCTCCTGTCATTCATTGGTAAGGCGGCGGCCGGGGGTGTCGGCGCTGACATAGCGCTGTGTGCGGCTCATCTGGTTGTCCAGCGGCTGGCCGGCGGCGTACAGGCGCAGGTTGTGCGCAAAGATGCCGACGATGTTTTCCAGCGTCTGCGGCAGGCTGAACCGCCCCGAGATATGCGGCGTGATGAGGACGTTGTCCAGCCCCCACAGCGGGTGGCCGGGCGGCAGCGGCTCGGGGTCGGTGACGTCGAGCGCCGCGCCGAACAGCGCGCCGCTTTGCACGGCGGCGGCCAGGGCTTCGCTGTCGACGGCGGACCCACGCCCGACGTTGAGCAAAATGGCCCCGCGCTTGCAGCGCGCCAGGCGCGCGGCGTCAAACAGCCCTTCGGTCTGCGGCGTGCCGGGCAGGCTGAGCGCCACGACGTCGGCGGCGGGCAGTTCTTCGTCCAGGCGGTCGACGCCGACGACGCGCAGGCAGTACGCCGGCGCCGGCGCAGGGCGGCGGCGCACGCCGACGACCTGCGCGCCCAGCGCGTGGGCGCGGCGGGCAAAGCTGGAGCCGATGTCCCCCATACCGACGCAGAGCACCCGCGCCCCGGCCACCGAACGCACCGGGCGGTCGATGGGGTCCCATGCCTGGCGGCGCTGGCGGTCACGGTAGAGCGGCAGGTCTTTGGCCAGCGCCAGCCACATGCCCAGCATCCACTCGCTGATGGCAAGGCCGTAGGCGCCGGTGGCGTTGGTGATGACGCAGTCCGGCGGCAGCACGCCGGGCGCAAGGTAGGGGTCCGGCCCGGCAAAGTTCGATTGGAACCACGCCAGGTGCCTGTTTTGGCGGATGAACTCCACCGGCACGTTGCCCAGGATGGCGTCCGCCCACAGCACGTCGGCCAGGGCGGCTGTTTCCTGCGTAGTAAAGCGGTAGGCAAAGCCCGGCGCGGCGGCGCGCAGCGCCTCGCGCTGGGCGGCGGTCAGCGGCAGCGCTACCAGGATATGCCGTTGCGGGTCGGTCATAGAAGGCTCCTTTCCCTGAGGGGCAGGTTTTGGGGGCGGCAGGCTTACAGGCCGCGCGCCTGTTTGCTGAACACGCAGCCGCAGTAGTCCTGCCGGTACAGCCCGTATTCGGCGCTGAGCTGCAGGCTGCGCTTGTAGCCGTCTTTTTTGCGGAACTCGCTGGGCAGAAAGCGCACGCCGTACTGCGCGCCCAGCTCCTGCCCCAGCGCGTTGATGCGCACCGGGTCTTTGAGCGGCGAGATGGACAGCGTCGTGCAAAACCACTCGAACCCGTTCTGCGCGGCGTAGCGCGCGGTCTGTTCCAGCCGCAGGCGGTAGCATACCGTGCAGCGCGCGCCTTTCTCGGGCTCCTGCTCCAGTCCCTGCACGGCCGCATAAAACGCCGGCGGGTCGTAGGGCAGTTCCACCACCGGGAACCGGTACCCCGCGTCGCGCACAAAGCGTTCCAGCTCGGTTTCGCGGCGGCGGTATTCCTCCGGCGGGTAGATGTTGGGGTTATAGTACAGGATGGTCAAATCGAAATGGGCGGCCAGGCGCTCCAGCGTGGCGCTGGAACACGGCGCACAGCAGGCGTGCAGCAAAAGGCGCGGGCGTTGCCCGGCTTCACCCAGCTGGGACAAAATCGTTTCCATCTGCTGCTGGTAGTTGATGCGGTTGGGCATGGCGCGCCCCCTCCCCTGTGTTTGCGGTACTCCGGGCAGCCGGGGCCGCCCGCCTTTATCATACCATATACCGCGGGGTTTTGCACGCGCTGCGCGGGGGTTCCCGCATAATTAATTTTGCGGGGGCCGCCCAAAATGGTGCGGTTTCAAATTTTGTTCGGATTTCTTTTGCAATTTGTTGAAAGTTCTTTCACGTCTTTGTCACAAACACCCCGTATACTGTAAGTGCGCTCAGGAAGGGAGCAGGGACCCGACCTGAGAGCAGGGACCCCAAGTTTTTTCATCCATACTCCTCTTTTCTTTTGACGCCAAAGCGGCACGGGTTTTGCCTGTGCCGCTTTGGTGTTGCGGGGGCAATTTTTGGCCCCGCAGGCTTGCAAAAAACCGCAAAAAACGGTAGAATAAAAAGTATTATGGTATTGCTGGAAATTGGCCTTTTGGCCGCGTACCCGGCAGCATACCCCGCACCATTCCCCGTTTTTGACGCGCAGCGCCCGGACGGCGCGCTTTGCGCTTTGGCAGGAGGTACCCCTTTATGAGAGTTGGTTTGGACATTGGTTCCACCACCATTAAATGCGTCGTGCTGGACGACGCCGGCGAGATCGTTTTTTCGACCTATGAGCGCCATTACAGCCATATTTTGGAAAAAGGCAAAGAGCTGCTGGAAAAAGTAGCCCGCGACTGCCTGCCCGACGGCCGCGCCTACCTGGCCATTTCCGGCTCGGCCGGCATGGGCCTGGCCGACAGCAGCAAAGTGCCCTTTGTGCAGGAGGTGTTCGCCACCCGCGTGGCGGCCAACCGCCTGGCCCCCGGCACCGACTGCATCATTGAGCTGGGCGGCGAGGACGCCAAGATTCTGTTTTTGACCAACGGCACCGAGGTGCGCATGAACGGCAGCTGCGCCGGCGGCACCGGCGCGTTCATTGACCAGATGGCGACGCTGCTGAAGATGGGCGCCGACGAGATGGACGCCGCCGCCCAGACCGCCACGCGCACCTACACCATTGCGTCGCGCTGCGGCGTGTTTGCCAAAAGCGACATCCAGCCGCTGATCAACCAGGGCGCGCAGGCCGGCGACATTGCGGCGTCCATCTACCAGGCCGTCGTCAACCAGACCATCGCGGGCCTGGCCCAGGGCCGGCCCATCCAGGGCAACGTGCTGTACCTGGGCGGGCCGCTGACCTTCAGCAAGACATTGCGCGAGAGTTTTGACAAAACGCTGGGCGTGCACGGCCTTTGCCCGCACAACAGCCTGCTGTTTGTGGCGCTGGGCGCGGCGTACTACGCCGACGAGGTGTGCGATCTGCACGAAGTCGCCCGCCGCCTGGACGACTACAGCGCCACCGCCACCTATGTGAGCCTGCCGCCGCTGTTTGCCAGCCAGGACGAGTACGAGGCCTTCCACGCGCGGCACCTCAAAGCGTCGGTGCCCTGCCTGCCGTTTGGCGCGCAGTGCGGGCCGGTGCACATCGGCATCGACTCGGGTTCCACCACCATCAAGCTGGTGGTCATTGACGAAAACGCCAACATCTTGTTTGAAAGCTACCGCCCCAACCTGGGCAACCCCATCCCGCTGGTGCGCGAGACGCTGCTGAAACTGTACAAGGACCACCCCGGGCTGCAGATCGCCAGCGTGACGACGACCGGCTACGGCGAGGAACTTGTAAAAAACGCCTTCCACTGCGACCGCGGCCTGGTGGAGACGGTGGCCCACTTTACGGCCGCCAAGCACTTTATGCCCGACGTCGACTTTATCATCGACATCGGCGGGCAGGATATGAAGTGCTTCAAGATTGAGGATGGGGCTATCAGCAACATCTTTTTGAACGAAGCCTGCTCCTCGGGCTGCGGCAGCTTTTTGCAGACGTTTGCTCAGGCGCTGGGCTACGACGTCAAGGAGTTTGCGGCGCTGGGCCTGTTTGCCGACCGCCCCGTCGACCTGGGCAGCCGCTGCACGGTGTTCATGAACTCCTCGGTCAAGCAGGCGCAAAAGGACGGCGCGTCGATTGAGAACATCAGCGCCGGGCTTTCGATCTCGGTCGTCAAGAACGCACTGTACAAGGTCATCCGCGCGTCCAGCCCCGAGGAACTGGGCCGCAACATCGTCGTGCAGGGCGGCACCTTCTACAACGAAGCCGTGCTGCGCGCGTTTGAAAAAGAGATGGGCGTCGAGGTCATCCGCCCCGACATTGCCGGCCTGATGGGCGCCTACGGCGCCGCGTTGTACGGGCTGCGCCGCGCCGGCGAAAACGCGCACAGCACCGTGCTGACCGAGCAGGAGCTGGAACATTTCAGCCAGAAAGTCAACACCGTGCAGTGCAATGGCTGCGGCAACCACTGCCAGCTGACCATCAACATCTTTGCCGACGGCCAGCGCTATATCTCCGGCAACCGCTGCGACAAACCGGTGACCGGCAAGGCCAACGACGAGGACCTGAACCTGTACGCCTACAAGCTGAAACTGCTGGAAGGCTACCGCAACGCCCCCGCGCCGGAAAACCCGCGGGCGCGCATCGGCATCCCGCTGTGCCTGAACATGTATGAGCTGCTGCCGTTCTGGCATACGCTGTTTACCAAGCTGGGCTTTGCGGTCGTGGTGAGCCCCTTCTCGAGCCGGGCGCTGTACCAGGCCGGGCAGGCGACTATCCCCAGCGATACGGCCTGTTTCCCGGCCAAGCTCAGCCACGGGCACATCCACTGGCTGGCGCAGCAGGGCGTCGACGCCGTGTTCTACCCCTGCATGAGCTACAACCTGGACGAACACCTGGGCGACAACCACTACAACTGCCCCGTCGTCGCCTACTACCCCGAGGTGCTGGCCGGCAACTGCCCCGAGCTGGAAAACATCCCGCTGCTGTACGACTACTTCAACCTCGAGCGCCGCAAGGACTTTACCAAGCGCTTCTACCAGTCGCTCACCAAGACCTGGCCCGGGCTGGACAAGGCCGCCGTGCGCGCCGCCATCGACGCCGCCTATGCCGAGTACGCCCGCCACATGCAGCAGGTGCGCGAGAAAGGTGCCGCCATCATCGACGCCGCGCGCGCCCAGGGCAAGCATATCATCGTGCTGGCGGGGCGGCCCTACCACGTGGACCCCGAGGTCAACCACGGCATCGACCAGCTGATCATCCGGCAGGGCGCGGCCGTCGTGACCGAGGACGCCGTCAGCTGTTTTGAGGAAAAGTTCGACACCTCGGTGCTGAACCAGTGGACCTACCACAGCCGCCTGTACGCCGCCGCCAAATACTGCACGGCCCAGCCCGATATGGACCTGGTGCAGCTGGTGTCCTTCGGCTGCGGGCTGGACGCCATCACCACCGACGAAACGCGGGAAATTTTGCAGGCCGGCGGCAAGCTGTACACCCAGCTCAAGATCGACGAGATCACCAACCTGGGCGCGGTCAACATCCGGCTGCGCAGCCTGTTCGCCGCGCTGGAAGAACGCTGCGAAGCCGCCGCCGAAAAAGCGTAACGCACCCACAAACGAGGCATAGCGTATGGAATATATGACCCCCAACTTTACCAAAGAGATGGTAAAGACCCACAAAATTTTGATCCCCAACATGGCGGTGATCCAGTTCCGCCTGATGCAGGCCGCCCTGGCCAGCGAGGGGTACCAGACCGAGGTGCTGGGCAACTGCGGCAGCGAGGTGGCGCAGCTGGGCTTAAAGTATGTGCACAACGACACCTGCTACCCCGCGCTGCTGGTCATCGGCCAGTTTTTGGACGCGCTGAACAGCGGCAAATACGACCTGGAACACACGGCGCTGCTGATTACCCAGACGGGCGGCGGGTGCCGCGCCTCCAACTACATCAAGCTGCTGCGCAAGGCGCTGGTCAAGGCCGGGTACGGCAACATCCCGGTGGCGTCGCTGAACTTTTCCGGCCTGGAAAAAGGCAGCGGCCTGCCGCTGACGGTGCCGCTGCTGCGCAAGGTGCTGGCGGCCATCTTTTACGGCGATATGCTGGCCGCGCTGCGCAGCCAGACCCACGCCTACGAGACGCACAAGGGCGACGCCGACGCCATGACCGAAAAATGGATCGCCCGCATCCAGGAATGGCTCCGCACCGACCGCAACTACTCGGGCCATGACATGAAAAAGCGCTTCCCCGAGATTGCGGCCGACTACGCCACCATCCCGCTGACGAGGGTGCCCAAGGTCAAGGTGGGCGTCGTGGGCGAAATTTACGTCAAATACTCGCCGCTGGGCAACAACGACCTGGAAAAGTTTCTGGAGAGCCAGGACTGCGAGGTCAACCTGCCCGGCCTGATGGGCTTTGTGCAGTACTGCGTGGCCAACCAGCGCATCGACGTGGACCTGTACGGCGGCAGCAAGCTGCTGGCCGGCGGCGCCGACGCGTTTTTGGGCTGGCTGGATTCCATCGGCGTGGCCAGCTACGACGCGATGCGCCGGTACGGTTTCTACGCGCCGGGGTCCTTCCGCGAGTTGATGAAAAAGCCCGAGGGCATCATCTCGCTGGGGGCCAAGATGGGCGAGGGCTGGCTGCTGACGGCCGAGATGCTGGAACTGGTCGAGGGCGGCTACGGCAACATCGTCTGCGCGCAGCCGTTCGGCTGCCTGCCCAACCACATCGTGGGCAAGGGTATGATTAACAAGATCCGCGCGCTGCACCCCAACGCCAACATCACCCCCGTCGACTACGACCCCAGCGCCACCCGCGTCAACCAGGAGAACCGCATCAAGCTGATGCTGGCCGTGGCGCGCGAAAAGCTGGACCACCCCGACGCTGCGCCCGCGCCGCTGACGGCCGAGGACCTGGCCGGCGGCGCGCCGCAGCTGCAAACGGCGGTGCAGTGAACCATTACCCCGAACCGCGGTGCGGCGCAGCCAGCGCCGCACCGTTTTTGTTAAGGAGGAGATGCCCGCATGGCGCAACGCATTTTGGTTGTGGAGGACGACGCCGCCCTGGGCGAAGGACTGCGCCTGACGCTGGAACCCTACGACTGCACGCTGGCCACCACCCTGGCCGAGGGGCGCGCCTGCCTGCAGCGGGAACGCTTTGACCTGGTGGTGCTGGACCTCAACCTGCCGGACGGCAGCGGGCTGGACCTGTTGCCCTGCGCACAGCAGGCGGGCGGGCCGCCGGTGTTGATCTTGACGGCCAACGATATGGAGCTGGACGAGGTGCGCGGGCTGGAACTGGGCGCCGACGACTATGTGACCAAGCCGTTCTCGCTGGCGGTGCTGCGCGCCCGCGTCAAGGCGCTGCTGCGCCGCCGGGCCGCCCCCGGCGAAGCGTACCGCCAGGGGCCGTTCGCCTTTGACTTTGCCCGGCTGGACTTTTTGTGCGGCGGGCAGCCGGTCGAGCTTTCGCGCACCGAGCAGCGGCTGCTGCGCCTGCTGGTGCAAAACCGCGGCCATGTGCTGACCCGCACACAGCTGCTGGACGCCGTGTGGGACGGCGGCGAGTTTGTGGACGAGAACGCGCTTTCGGTCGCCATGCGGCGGCTGCGCGCCAAACTGCCCGGCCTGCCGGTGCGCACGGTGTACGGCGTGGGCTATGTTTGGGAACTGCAGGAGGTTGCGCCGTGACGCCCGCCGTGTGGCTGCTGTGCGCCGCCGGGCTGGCCGCGCTGGGCGCGGGCGGCTGGGCGTTGTGGCGCGCCCGGCGCACGGTGCGCCGGCTGGACCGCATGCTGGCGGCGGCGATTGACGGCGGCTTTGTGGAGGAACTGTACGACGAGACGGCGCTTTCGGCGCTGGAAGGGCGCATGGCGCGGCTGCTGCAGGGCAGTGCCGCCGCCAACCGCGCTTTAGCGCAGGAACAGGCGGCGGTCAAGACGCTGATCTCGGACATATCGCACCAGGCGCGCACGCCGATGGCCAACGTGCTGCTGTACGCCGCTTTGCTGGAGGAGACCGGCCTGACCGAAGCCCAGCGTGCCCGGCTGGCCCCGCTGCAGGCGCAGGCCGAAAAACTGCACTTTTTGCTGGAAAACCTGATCCGGGCTTCCCGCCTGGAAACCGGTCTGCTGCAGCTGGCCCCCACCCCCGGTCCCGTAGCGCCCCTGCTGCGCCAGGCCGCCGGGCAGGCGCAGGCCGCCGCCCGGGCCAAGGGCGTGGCGCTGACGGCGGCCCCCTGCGACGCCGAAGCCTGCTTTGACGCCAAATGGACACCCGAAGCGCTGTACAACCTGGTGGACAACGCCGTCAAGTACACGCCGCCGGGCGGCCGGGTCACGGTGGAGACGGCGCTGACCGAAAGTTTTTGCCGCATCGACGTGGCCGACACCGGCCCCGGCATCCCCGAAGCGGAGCAGGCGGCCATTTTTGCCCGCTTCGCCCGCGGCGCCGCCGCCCGCGAGACCGAGGGGCTGGGCATCGGGCTGTACCTGGCGCGGCAGATCGCGGCCGGGCAGGGCGGTTTTTTGCGGGTGCGCAGCGCGCCGGGGCAGGGCAGCGTGTTCTCGCTGTATCTGCCGCGGCAGGCCGTACAATCTTACCAAACTGTCACTTTGCCGAAAGCGCCGTGACAGATTGCCCTGCTATACTGGGTATTGCAAAAAGCTGCGGCTTTTCTGCAATACCCAGTTTGTTTTACCGCAAAGGAGAACGCAGTATGACGATCTTGCAGACAAAGGACCTGAGAAAGTATTACGGCAGCGGCGATACGCTCGTCAAAGCCCTGGACGGTGTGGACCTGACGGTGGAGGACGGCGAGTTCGTCGCCATTGTGGGGACGTCGGGCAGCGGCAAAAGCACGCTGCTGCACATGCTGGGCGGGCTGGACCGGCCGACGTCCGGCAGCGTGACGGTAGACGGCAAAGAGATCTTTGCGCTGAAAGAGGAAGCGCTGACGATCTTCCGCCGGCGCAAGATCGGGTTCGTGTTCCAAAGCTACAACCTCGTGCCGGTGCTGAACGTCTATGAAAACATCGTGCTGCCCATCCAGCTGGACGGCGGCGCGGTGGACACGCCCTACCTGCGCGACGTCATCGCCGCGCTGGGGCTGGAGAACAAGCTCGACCGGCTGCCGGGGCAGCTTTCGGGCGGGCAGCAGCAGCGCGTGGCCATCGCCCGCGCGCTGGCCGCCAAACCGGCCATCTTGCTGGCCGACGAGCCCACCGGCAACCTGGACAGCCGCACCAGCCAGGACGTGCTGGGGCTGATGAAAGTCACCGGGCGCACCTTTGCCCAGACGATGGTGATGATCACCCACAATGAGGAGATCGCCCAGCTGGCCGACCGCATCGTCCGCATTGAGGACGGGCGCATCGTCACACGGTAAGGGGGCGAAGGCATGAACGTTAAAAATAGCGCCTGCATCCGCCGCCTGGCCTGGAAAACACTGCTGGCCAGCCGCACCCGCAACCTCATCGCCATCGCGGCCATCGCGCTGACGGCGCTGCTGTTCACCGCGCTGTTCACCCTTGCGCTTTCCATCAACGAGGGGTTCCAGCAAAGCAACTTCCGCCAGGTGGGCGGGTTTTCCCACGGCGGGTTCAAGTACCTGACCCAAGCGCAGTTTACGGAACTGCAGGACGACCCCCGCATCGCCCAGTGGGGCGTGCGGCGCTTTCTGGGCATGCCCCGGGACGTGCCCTTTACCAAAGCCCATGTCGAAATCAGCTGGTGCGACGAAAACGAAGCCCACTGGATGTACTGCGACCCGGTGCAGGGCCGCCTGCCGCAGGAGGGCACCGACGAAGCCGCCACCGACACCCACGTGCTGGAACTGCTGGGCGTCGAGCCGGAACTTGGCGCGCAGTTCACCCTTACCTTTACTGTAGACGGACACACGACGACCCAGACCTTTACGCTCTGCGGCTGGTGGGAGTACGATGAAGCCATTGTGGCCAACCATGTACTAATCCCCGAGAGCCGGGTGGACGCCGTGCTGGCGGAAACCGGCGTGGACCCTGCCCATACCGGGGACGGCATGACCGGTTGCTGGAACCTCGACGTGATGCTCAAAAGCGGGGCGCGGCACATCGAGCGGGACATCGAGCAGATTTTGGCCGACCACGGCTACCAGAGCGAGACTGCCGGGGACGACTACATCGCCACCGGCATCAACTGGGGCTACACCGGGGCACAGCTTTCGGAAAACCTCGACCCCATGACGGCGATCGCCATTGCCGCGGTGGCGCTGCTCATCGTGTTTACCGGGTACCTCATCATCTACAACGTGTTCCAGATTTCGGTGGCCGGGGATATCCGGTTCTACGGCCTGCTCAAGACCATCGGCACGACGCCCCGGCAGCTGCGGCGCATCATCCGCCTGCAGGCGCTGGCGCTGTCTGCCGCCGGCATCCCCGCCGGGCTCGCGCTCGGCTGGCTGCTGGGCGGGCAGCTGACGCCGGTGGTCGCAGCGCGGCTCAACGGCGTGAGGACCGTCACCTCGGTCAGCCCGTGGATTTTCCTCGTCTCGGCGCTGTTCGCGCTGTGTACGGTGCTGCTGTCCTGCCGGCGGCCGGGGCGCATGGCGGGCAAAGTTTCGCCGGTGGAAGCCGTGCGCTATGCCGAGGGCGGCGGGAAGGCCCGCGCCAAAGGCCGCAAGGCCCGCCGCGTGACCCCGTTCACGATGGCCTGGGCCAACCTGGGCCGCAGCAAGGGCAAAGCGGCGGTGACGGTGCTCTCGCTTTCGCTGGCGGTCGTGCTGCTGACGGTGACCGTCAACTTTGCCGGCGGCTTTGATATGGATAAATACGTGGCCAACTTTACGGCCAGCGACTTTATCGTGGCGAACGCCGGCAAGCTGCAAAGCGGGAATGTGGGTTTTACCGACGACATGGGCCTGCCGCAGCAAGTCATCGACGATATCGACGCGCAAGGCGGCGTCACGGCCGGCGGCGTGGTGTACGGCCACACCGGTAGCGTGCTGGAATATGTGACCGAGGACTGGTTCCGCCAGAGCAACGGCTTTTGGGCCAGCCCGGAACAGCTGGACGATCTGATCCGCCTGACCGGCAGAAACGAAGCGGGGAACCTTGCCGCCGGCGCGCAGCTTTCCGGCATGAGCGCCTTTGCGCTGGACCACCTGACCGTGCTGGCCGGCGACCTTGCGCCGCTGTACGAGCCGGGCAGCCGGGCCATCGCCGCCGTATACGCCGAGGACGAATACGGCAGCACGGACCAAAACTCCCACTGGGCGCAGCTGGGCGACACCGTGACCCTGCGCTATGTCGAGCAGAGCGAGTTCTACGACCCCGACACCGGCGAAGTCTGGGCCGCGTATGAGGATATCCCCGACGGCGCCAACTATATAGAGCGCCCGACGCAGTACCGGGACGTGGACTATACCGTGACGGCGCTGGTGTCGGTGCCCACTGCCCTCAGTTACCGCTACTACGGCAACGACGAGTTTATTTTGAACGATGCGACCTTTGTGCAGGACACCGGCACCGACAGCGTCATGTACTATGCCTTTGACACCACCGACGAAGCCAACGCCGCCATGGAAGCGTTTTTGGCGAACTATACGGAGAATGTGGACCCGACGCTGGACTACGAGAGCAAAGCCACTTACGCCGGGGAATTTGACAGTATGCGGTCGATGTTCCTGCTGCTGGGCGGGGCGTTAAGCTTCATTGTGGGGCTGGTTGGCGTGCTGAACTTCTTTAACGCCGTGCTCACCGGCATCATTGCGCGCCGGCGGGAGCTGGCCGTGCTGCAGGCCGTGGGCATGACCGGCCGCCAGCTGCGCGCCATGCTGGTGTGGGAGGGGCTGCTGTACGCCCTGGGCGCGGCCGTGCTGGCGCTGGTGCTGGCCGTGGCGCTGGGGCCGGTGGCCTTCCACGCGCTGGAAAGCCTGTTCTGGTTCTTTACCTACCGGCTGGACCTGACGCCGTTTTTGTGGGTGACGCCGCTGTTTGCGCTGCTGGGCGCGGGCATCCCGCTGCTGACTGGCCACGCCGCCGCCCGTCACACGCTGGTGGAACGCCTGCGCGCGGTGGAATGAGTTTTGCGCCCTATACAAAATAAGCCCCGGCCCGGGCGTGCATGGCACGCCCGGGCCGGGGCTCTGTTTGGTTGTTATTTGAGGTGGCGCAAATCGCCGCTTTCGCGGAAATCCTCATAGTCGAGCGAGAGCGAGGGGTTGTAGTAGGGGTCGTGCAGGATGTTCTCTTTGCCGTGCACCGCGTACAGGCGGTCGTGCTCGGCGTCAAAGCGCGCCTTTTTGGCGGGGTCTTTTTCGTCCGACCCGCGGGACTTGCTCTCGTGGTGGTAGAGCTCGGCGTAGGGCGTCCAGACGATGCGCCAGCCCGCGTCGCGCACGCGCAGGCAGAAATCGACATCGTTGTAGGCGACGGTGAGCGTTTCGTCCAGGCCGTGCACGGCGTCGAACACCGCCGTGCGCACCAGCAGACAGGCCGCCGTCACGGCCGAAAAATCCTGCACGGTGGCCAGGCGGAACATGTACCCGCTGCCGCCGCGCTTGTGGTATTTGTGGCTGTGCCCGGCGTAGCCGCCCAGCCCCGTGATGATACCGGCATGCTGGATGGTGTCGTCGGGGTAGTAGAGCATGGCGCCGCAGATGCCGACGCCGGGCTGGCTGCACTCCCCCACCATCTGGGTCAGCCAGTCGCCGTTTATGACCTCGATATCGTTGTTGAGCAGCAGCAGGTAGCCGCCCTGCGCATACTTGCGGCCAAAATTGTTGATGCGGCTGAAATTGAACCCGCCGTTGTACCCCACCACCCGCGCGCGGTCGTAGCGCTGGGGCAGCTTTTTGTAGTAGTCGACGGTGGCGGGGTCGGTGGAGTTGTTCTCGATGACGATGACCTCGAAATTTTCGTAGGTCGTCTTGGCGTAGATGCTGTGCAGGCAGGTCTCGAGGTCGTCGACGTGGTCCTTGTTGGGGATCAGGATGGAGACGAGCGGCGGCGGGTCGGGGATTTCCCACACGACGTGGCAGGTGCCGGGGAATTTGCCGGCTTCCACCGTGCCGCGGCGGCCGGTGGCGGCCAGGTGGTCGGCCACGGCCTTTTGGGCGGCGGCTTCCACATAGGGCTTGGCCGCCGTGCCGCCGCTGGTGGACGCCGCGTGCACCCGCCAGTAGTAGAGCACCTGCGGCACGTGCAGCGGCTTGGCCGCCGGGTCGCGGCGCTGCATTTCGTCAAGGATGCGCAAAAACAGGTCGTGGTCCTGCGCGCCGTCGCAGGCCGGGCGCTCGCCGCCTACGGCTGTGAACAGTTCCCGCCGGAACACCGCCAGGTGGCAGATGTAGTTGCAGGCCATCAGGTATTCCGGCGCGTAGTCGGGCTTGAAATGCCCCACGCGCGGGCGCCGGGGCGTTTTTTCAAACAGCGCTTCGTCGCTGTAGGCAAAGTCGGCCCCCGTTTCGGCCAGGGCCCGGCTCATGCAAAAGACCGCGTGCGGAGCCAGCATATCGTCGTGGTCGGCCAGGGCCAGGTAGTCCCCGGTGGCCAGGGCCGCGGCGGCGTTGGTGTTGGCCGCAATGCCGCCGTTTTCGATTTTTTGGTAGACGATGCGGCGGTCCTGTGCGGCGCGGCTTTGCACCGTTTCGCCCACGTCGGCGTGGGCGGCGTCGCTGGCGTCCACCAGCACCAGCTGCCAGTTGGGCGCGGTCTGCGCCTGCACGCTATCCAAAAACTGCTGCAAAAAGCGCGGCGGCGTGTTGTACAGCGGCGTCAGGATGCTGATAACCGGCCAGTTTGCACTTTGCGCGGCGGCCGCGGCGCGCTGGGCTTCCAGCGTTTTTTTGGCGGGCAGGTAGCGCGCCCGCTTGCCAAAAAACCGGCGCTTGAAAAACCCCGCCGCCCGCGCGGCCATAACGCCCACGCCCTGCTCTTTCGTCAGCGTGCGGGCGTAGCCGAACAGTTCCTGAATGCGCTTGGTCTGCTGGCTCATGGCGTTACCCGTGCAGGCCGTTGGCCTGACGCTCCATATTTTCGATGATGATGGTGTGGATATCGCCTAAGGTGGCGGCGTATTCCAGCACCTTCCACGGCGTGTCGGTGTGGTAGTGGATCTTGATGAGGTCCTCGTCCCCGACGACGAGCAGGCAGTCGCCCGCAGCGCAGTTCAGGATGCCGTCGTGGATGGCGTCCTCGTCGAGGTCGTGCCCCTCGATGAGCAGCTGGGTGTCGAAACGGTTTTGCATGGGTAGTCCCCCTTTTATTTCAGGCCGAAGTTTTCAAACAGGTTGTTGAAATGCGGGTTGTAGTAGGGGTCGTAGTTGTCGATATACTGCTTGTATTTGGCGTAGAAGTTGGCTTTTTCGCGCTCGTAGCGCTGGGCGTTTTCCGAAAGGGTGTCCAGCCCGCGGCTCTTGCTCTCGTAGTGGTAGGCTTCGGCGCGCGGGGTGTAGACGTTGTGCAGCCCCTGCTGCCATAGCTTGAGGCAGTAGTCGACGTCGTTGTAGGCGACGGCGAACTGTTCTTCATCGAGCCCGCCGGCCGCGCGGTACAGGCTGGCCTTGGTCATCAGGCAGGCGCCGGTGACGGCCATGTAGTTCTGCGTCGTGACCAGGCGGTAGAGGTCCCCCACCGCCGTGCGCGGGTAGCTTTTGTGGCTGTGCCCGGCCGAACCGTTGATGCCCATGAGCACGCCCGCGTGCTGGATGGTATCGTCGGGGTAGTAGAGCTTGGCCCCCACCGCGCCGACGTCGGGCCGCTGGCTGTAGCTGAGCAGCTCGCGCAGGAAATCGCCGGACAAAATTTCGATGTCGTTGTTGAGCAGCAGCAGGTGCTCGCCTTTGGCAAACTGCGCGCCGAAATTGTTGATGGCCGAGAAGTTGAACGCCCCCTGGTACCGCACGACGCGGCAGCGCGCAAAGCGCTCGGGCAGCGTCTGGTAGTAGGCTTCGGTGGCGGGGTCGGTGGAGTTGTTCTCGATGACGAGGACCTCGAAATTGTCGTATCCGGCGTTTTGGTAAAGGCTCGTCAGGCAGCGGTCAAGGTCAGCGGTGTGGTCCTTGTTGGGGATCAGCACGCTGACGAGCGGGCGGCCCGTCAGCTCGTACCGCACCTGGAACGCCCCCGGCGCGCCGGGCACCGGCATCGCCTTGCCGGGCAGGCCCAGCCGGGCCAGCTGTGCGTTGATGGCACGCACGCCGGCTTCGACGGCGTAGGGTTTGGCTTCCATGCCGGCGGCGGTGGAACCCGCGTGCCCGCGCCAGATGTAGAGCACCTGTTTGATATGCTCGATTTTGCGCGCTTTTTCGGTCAGGCGCAAAAACAGGTCGTGGTCCTGCGCGCCGTCATACTCGCGGCTCTCATACGCGCCGGCGGCGTCCAGCAGCGGGCGGCTGAACACCGCCAGGTGGGTGATAAAGTTGACCCCGCGCAGGTAGTCGGGCGCAAAATCCGGCTTGAAGTGGTAGCCGCCGAGCTGTTTGAGGTCAGCCGAGAGCACGATCTCGTCGCTGTAGACAAAATCCGCCCCCGTATTTTGGATGGTCTGCACACAGGCAAACAGCGCGTTGGGGTACAGCACGTCGTCGTGGTCCAGCAGCGCCAGGTAGGCCCCGGTGGCAGCGGCAAACCCCGCCGTGGTGTTGGCGGCGATGCCGCCGTTTTCGATTTTCCGGTACAGGATGCGCCCGTCCTGCGCGGCCAGTTTTTGGGCCAGCGCGCCAGGCGCGGGGTGGGCGGCGTCGCTGGCGTCCACCAGCACCAGCTGCCAGTTTGTGTAGGTCTGGCGGCGCACGCTTTGCACCATCTGCTTAAAAAACGGCAGCGGCGTGTTGTACACCGGCACCACGATGCTGACGCAGGGCCCCTGCAGCCGGGCGGCGCGCTGCGCTTTGAGCGTGCGGCGCAGCGGGATATCGGCGCGGTGGCGCCAACCGTCGTGGTGGAAGGCCAGCCCCACGCGGAAGGTCACGTCCCGCCACAGCTGTTCGGCCCCCTGCTCGCGCAGCGTGGCGGCCGAGCGGCGCGCCAGGTCGCGCAGGTGGGTGGGGTTTAGCAGGCGGCGCGCCATACCGCCGACGCTGTCCTGTACGGCAAGGTCGGCGGGGCGGTCCTGATCGGGTCGTTGTTTCATAGCGTTTCAGTCCTCGGTGCGTTTGGCGGGCAGGGCGTCGGCTTTTTCAAAGCGGCGGTACTCGGCCGTAATTTCGGCCGTGGGGCCGTTGCGGCGCAGGTGGCCGTGGTCCAACCAGGCCACCTTGTTGCACATGCGCTCGATCTGCTCGATGGAATGGCTGACGAGGATGACCGTCGTGCCGCCGCTCATCAGCTCGGCCATGCGCTTTTCGCATTTTTCCTGGAAGAGGAAGTCGCCTACCGAGAGGATCTCGTCGGCGATAAGGATGTCGGGCTTGGTCATGGTGGCCACGGCGAACGCCAGGCGCGCCACCATGCCGGAGGAGTAGTTTTTCAGCGGCACATCGAGGAAGTCCTGCAGTTCGCTGAACTCGACGATATCGTCGAATTTGGAGTCGATGTACTTGGGCGTGTAGCCCAACACGGTGCCGTTTAAGTAGATATTCTCGCGCGCGGTGAGGTCCATGTCAAACCCGGCGCCCAGCTCAATGAGCGGGGCGATGGTGCCGTTGACGGTGACTTTGCCGGCCGAAGGCTTGTATACGCCCGAGATGATCTTGAGCAGCGTGCTTTTGCCGCTGCCGTTGAGCCCGATCAGGCCGTAGAAATCGCCGGGCATGATGTTGAAGCTGACGTCGTCGAGGGCGAAAAACTCGTCAAAGCGCACGCCGCCGTGCAGCAGCGCCACAAAGTATTCTTTCAGGCTCTCGTGCTTTTCTTTGGCGAGGTTGAAGCGCATCGAGACGTGGTCGATGGAGATGATCGGCTTTTGGTCCGCCATAGCTGCGCCCCCTTACATGTACAGGACGAATTTGTCCTGGTTTTTCTTGAACACGACGACGCCCAGCGTCATGCTGACCAGCGCGCAGAGGAAGCACACCGTCATCATGGTGGCGTCCAGCCCCTCGCCCCAGAGCACGCAGCGGCGGAACGCCGTGATGTACCAGTACATCGGGTTGATGTGGATGAGCCGCTGCATGATGCCGGAGAGCGTCTCGGGGTCATAGAAGATGGCGCTGGCATAGACCAGCAGCGTGCAGAACACTTCCCAGATATGCATGATATCGCGCACAAAGACGTACAACGCCGACAGCAACAGCCCGATGCCGAGACTGAAGAAGAACAGCATCAGCAGCGGGTAGACGGCCATCCAGGCCGTCTGCCAGGTGACCGGCGTCCAGGTGATGACAAAGACGATGACCAGCGCGATGAAGCTGAACGCGCAGTTGACGAGCGCGAAACAGCATTTTTCCATGGGGAAGATGTATTTGGGGATGTACACCTTGCGCAGCAGCGGCGCGTTTTTGAGCACGCTTTCCATCGCCATCGTCGTCGCTTCGCGGAAGAAGTTGAACAGCAGCTGGCCAATGATGAGGAAGCCCGCAAAGTTGGGGATCCCCTCGCCCCGCAGGCCTTTCATGATGGAGTCGAACACCAGAAACATGACCAGGCAGGTCAGCAGCGGGTTGAGCACGCTCCACGCCACGCCCAGCACGCTGCGGCGGTATTTGAGTTTGAAGTCCCGCGTGATGAGGTTCTGCAGCAGGTAACGGTACTTCCAAAAATTGGCAAAATGCGCTTGCAGTTTGTGCACGGTAACTCCTTAGTATTTCTCAAAAAACTCGAACTTCTGCCGGGCAAAGGGGGTGTGTTCCTTGTCCTTGGCGCTGGTCTTGTGCGCGCAGCCACAGTCCGGCCACTGCACGTTCACCGTGGGGTCGTCGTAGGGGATGCCGCCCTCCGACGTCGGGTCGTAGACGTCGGTGCACTTGTAGGTGAACTCCGCCACGTCCGAGAGGACCAGAAAGCCGTGGGCGAACCCCTCGGGGATATAGAGCATGCGCTTGTTCTCGGCCGAGAGGGTCACCCCCACCCATTTGCCGAAGGTGGCGCTGTGGGGGCGGCAGTCGACGGCGACGTCGAACACTTCGCCCAGCGTCACGCGCACCAGCTTGCCCTGGGTGTGGTTTTTCTGGAAATGCAGCCCGCGCAGCACCCCTTTGGTGGAGCGGCTCTGGTTGTCCTGCACAAAGGGTTTGTCGATGCCGGCGGCGGCGAAGTCGTCGATCTGGTAGGTCTCCATAAAATAGCCGCGGTCGTCGCCGAACACCGTCGGCTCGATGACCTGCACTTCAGGGATGTCGGTCTTGATGAACTGGAACTTGCCCATGTCGTTTTTGCTCCTTTATCTTTGTGTTTTCCTATACGGTCAGGCGCGGCGCGCCGGCCGCGTTTTGGTACGCAATCATACAGGGTATATTATACCCTATTTTACCGGCCGGGGCAAGCCGGCCCGTGCCGCCGGGCACATTTTTTTCACTTGCCAGCCCCCTGCCGCTGTGGTATGATACCTGCGAAGAAAGCGAGGGGGTCCCCCATGACCAAAGCCGAAGCCCGCGCGCGGGCCAAAGCACAGCGCGCCGCGCTGGACCGGCAGGCTGTCGGCCGCGGCATGGCGGCGGCGCTGTTTGCGCTGGACGCCTGGCGGCGCGCCGGCACCGTGCTGGCCTTTGCCCCCCTGCCCGACGAGCCGGACACCACCGCCGTGTTGCAGCGCGCGCTGGCGCAAAACAAACGCCTGCTGCTGCCGCGCGTGCGCGCCGCCGGGGCGATGGACTGGGTAGAGATCCACACCCTGGCGCAGCTGCAGCCCGGCGCCTACGGCATTTTAGAACCGCCCGCCGCGCTGCCGGCCGTTTTGCCGGATGCCTGCCCCGCCCCGTTGGCGCTGATCCCCTGCCTGGCCGCCGGGCGCGATGGCACGCGCCTGGGCCGCGGCGGCGGGTATTATGACCGGTTTTTGGTGCATTATAAAGGGGACCGGCTGCTGCTGTGCCCTGCCGCGCTGGTATGGCCCGCCGTGCCCGCCGACGCCTGGGACGCGCGCTTTGCCCCACACGAAATTTTGACCGAGAAAGGAACCCTTGTATGAAAAAGAACCTGCTGCTTTGCCTGGCCCTGGCCGCCGCGCTGGCGCTGGCCGCCTGCACGGCCAAAGAGGACCCAGCCCCCACGCCGACCCCGCTGCCCGACGATGTGATGAACCAGCCCGCCACCCCGCCCGAGGGCGAGGAAGCCGTTGACCCCGGCATGGCCGCCACGCCGGAGGACAGCGCTCCGCTGCCCGTGGACGAGGAACTGAGCGCCCTGGTGGACACGCTGTACGCCGCCCACCCTGTGGAACTGATGATGCCCACCACCAGCGCCGTGGACCTGGGCGATGAGAGCTGGTGCCGCTACCACACCGGCCTGGAAGCTGCCGACGCCGCCAAGGTGGACGCCGCCGTCGTGTCGGAGTCGATGACCGGCAGCCAGGCCTACAGCCTGGTGCTGCTGCGCGTCAAAGATGAAGCCGACGCCCAGGCCGTGGCCGACGCCGTGCTGGAAAACGTCCAGATGAACAAATGGGTCTGCGTGATGGCCGACAAAGCGCGCGTGGCTACCTTTGGCGACAAGGTGCTGTTTGTGATGAGCAACACCGAGCTGACCGACGCCGATGCCCTGATGGACGCCGCGCCCGAAGCGCTGGGCGTGACCTTTGCCTACGAGAACGCCAAAGACGCCGATACCGGCGACGGCGCCTCCGTCATCCCCTACTAAGCCGCCGCACACGCAGGCCGCCCGCGAATTCATGCGCTTTTCGCGGGCGGCCGTTTTTTGCGCCCGCTTGACGGGCGTTGGGGCCGGTGCTATGCTGGTAAAAAACGCAAGAGGGGGTTGGCATGGCTGACCGGATGTTCCCCTGTGCGCCGCGCAGCCTGGGCGCGCGCCGGGGCTTGAGCGGGACGGCGCTCAAACTGTTGGCGCTGGCGCTGATGCTGCTGGACCACATCCACTACTTTTTCGCGTTCACCGGCGCGGTGCCGCTGTGGTTCACCCAGCTGGGGCGGCTTTCGGCCCCGCTGTTTTTGTTCTGCACGGTCGAGGGCTTTGCCCACACCCGCGACCGGCGGCGGTATTTTGGGCGCATCTGGGCCATTGCGGCCGGCATGGGGCTGGTGCAGTTTTGCATGCAGTACGCCGGGCTGTGGCGGCGGCCGGATGGGTTTGTACCGGAAAACGGCATTTTTTTGAACTTTGTCGTTTTGCTTCCGCTCTGGCAGGGCGTCGACTGGCTGCGCCAGCGGCGCTTTGCGCGCGGCCTGGCGGCCCTGCTGCTGCCGCTGGTGGGTTGGCCGGCGGCGTTTGCGGTGCTGTTTATCGCGTTGCCCGGGCTGCAGGCACTGTTTTTGCTGGCGGGGTATACGGTGCTGCCCTGCTGGATGCTGTTTACCGACGGCGGGATTTATTACATTTTGCTGGGGTTGGTGCTCTACCTGCTGCGGGGGCGCCGCGGCGCGCAGGCCGCTGCCTTTGTGGCGCTGGAACTGCTGTTCGACCTGGCCTGGCCGGTGCACGGGCTGGTGCAGGCGGGCCTTTTTGCGCCGTCGGTGCTGTTTACTTCCGATTTCCAGTGGATGGCCGTGTTTGCCGTGGTACCGATGCTGCTGTACAACGGCCAGCGCGGCCGCGGCTGCAAGGCGCTGTTTTACGCCTTTTACCCCGCGCACATCTACCTGCTGTATGCGTTGAGCTGGTGGGTGGTGGCGCACAAGGTATGACGGCTTGGCGGCGGGTAACGCCACGCGTAGATGATTTTTACCAGTTTTAAGGTGCGGCGGGCGTGAACGCCCGCCCTACAGGGCGGCGGAAACGGGGAATTTTCCCGTGAACCCCGCGTGAACGTGCACCCCTGCCGGGCGGCATGTATGCCGCCCCTACAAATATGGCAAACGCGTACACAAACCAAAAGCGTTTCCATTGGGCGAACGAACACGGGCCGCATACATGCGGCCCCTACAAACCGATCAGGAGTGGCAGGCAAACAGGCAAAGTAGCTCTCTGCCGCAAACGGGTGCGGCGGGGTCAAGACCCCGCCCTACAGGGCGGCGGAAGCGGGCAATTTTCGCGTGAACCCTGCGTGAGCGTGCACCCCTGCCGGGCGGCATGTATGCCGCCCGCGAAACGGTGCGGTTATTGAACATTTACGGTTTGTATGTTGTTTGTTTTGTATTGTAGGGCGGGGTCTTGACCCCGCCGCACATTATAAAGCACATTATAAAAATTATTAGTCAAAATCATCGGTCCGGCGGGCGTGAACGCCCGCCCTACAGGGCGGCGGAAACGGGGAATTTTCCCGTGAACCCCGCGTGAACGTGCACCCCTGCCGGGCGGCATGTATGCCGCCCCTACAAATATGGCAAACGCGTACACAAACCAAAAGCGTTTCCATTGGGCGAAGGGGCACGGGCCGCATGCATGCGGCCCCTACATACCGCCCGGGAACAGCAGGCAAACAGGTAAAGTACCTGCCTGCCGCAAACGGTCACGGCGGGGTCAAGACCCCGCCCTACAGAGCGGTGGAAACAGGCAGCTAACCGCTCTCCCCCGCCCCTGCAGGACACGCCAAACGTAAAGCACCCCCGCCGCCGGGCTAAGCCCGGCGGCGGGGGTGCTTTGGTTCAGGGGGCGTTACAAACGCTTACTGCGCGGCCTTGGCGGCGCGGATCTCTTTGATGAGTTCCGGCACGACCTTGTACAGGTCGCCGACGATGCCGTAGGAGGCAACGTCGAAGATGGGCGCGCTCTCGTTCTTGTTGACGGCGATGATGGTCTCGGAGTCCTGCATGCCGGCGACATGCTGGATGGCGCCCGAGATGCCCAGCGCGACGTAGATGCGCGGGTGGACGGTCTTGCCGGTCTGGCCGACCTGGTGGTCGCTGGACAGCCAGCCCTCGTCGGTGACGGCGCGGGAAGCGCCCACGACGCCGCCCAGCACGCCGGCCAGTTCCTCGGCCAGGGCGATGCCCTTCTCGACGTCGGAGCTGATGCCGCGGCCGACGGAAACAACGACGTCGGCGCCGATGAGGTCGACGAGCTTCTTGGCGCTCTTCTTGATATCGAGAATCTCGACATGGATATCGTCGGCGGTCAGTTCGGGGGTGACCTTCTCGACGACAACCTTGGCTGCGCCGGCCTCGTCAAACGGCTGGGTCTGCATAACGCCGGGGCGGACGGTGGACATCTGCGGGCGGAAGCGCGGGCAGATGATGGTGGCCATCAGGTGGCCGCCGAAGGCGGGACGGGTCATCTTGAGGTTGGTGTTCTCCTCAAACTTGGTGTTGTCCACGTCGATGTTGGAGGTCGAGCGCAGGAAGTCTTTGTACTTCTCGACGTCGACGTCCAGGTGGGTGCAGTCGGCGGTCAGGCCGGTGTGCAGGCGGGCCGCGCAGCGCGGGCCGAGGTCGCGGCCCAGGTTGGTGGCGCCGATGAGCATGATCTCGGGCTTTTTGTCCATGATGAGGTCGCACAGCGCCTTGGCGTAGCCGTCGGTGGTGTAGTCCTTCAGCAGCGGGCTGTCGATGTAGTAGACGCGGTCAGCGCCGTAGCCGCCCAGGGCCTTGATGTAATCCTCGTTCAGGGCGCTGCCCATGACGACGCCGCACAACTCGACGCCGAGGTCGTTGGCCAGCTTGCGGCCCTCGCTCAGCAGCTGGTAGCTGATGGTCTGGATCTGGCCTTCGCGCTGCTCGCAGAAGACCCACACGCCCTTGAAGGCGGCGGTGTCCATCGCATTGAATTCTGCCATTTGTAATCCTCTCCTCTCTCAGATCAGGTGCTTGTCGTTCAGGATGCCGACGAGCTGGGCCGCATCCTCGACCATCATGCCGGCGCCCTTGACCGGGGGAGCAAAAGACTTGTAGACGTTCGTCGGCGAGCCCTTGAGACCGATGGTGTCGGTCTCGATCAGCGGGTCGTCCTTGAGGGCGTTGTAGTCGAACACGTCGATGGGCTTGTCGTAGCACTCGAAGATGCCGGGCACGCTCATGTAGCGGGGCTCGTTGAGCTCCTTGATGCAGGTCAGCAGGCAGGGGGTGTGGACCTTGATCTCCATGTAGCCGTCCTCCAGCTGGCGCTTGACGATGAGGTCGTTGCCGTTTTTCTGGATATCGGTGACATAGGTGACCTGGGGCAGGTGCAGTTTTTCAGCGATCTGAGGGCCGACCTGGGCGGTGTCGCCGTCGATGGCCTGGCGGCCGCAGAAAACAATATCCTCCGGCCCGACGCCGACCTTGTTGACGGCGGCGGCCAGAATCTGGGAGGTGGCGAAGGTGTCGGAGCCGCCGAATTCACGGCCGGAGACCAGCACGCCGCGGTCCGCGCCGCGGGCGATCAGCTCGCGCAGCATGCCCTCGGCCGGGGGCGGGCCCATGGTGATGACGACGACTTCGCAGCCGGTGGCGTCCTTGAGCTGCAGGGCGGCCTCGACGGCGTTGAGGTCGTCGGGGTTGGTAATGGTGGCCATGGCGGCGCGGTCCATCGTGCCGTCCGGCTTGACGGCCACTTTGCCCTGGGTATCAGGGACCTGTTTGACACAAACGATAGCTTTCATTGTACGTCTTGCCTCCTTACTTCAGCAGCGCGCCGGAGATGACCATCATCTGGACTTCGCTGGTGCCCTCGTAGATCTCGGTGATCTTGGCATCGCGCATCATCCGCTCGATGGGGTAGTCACGGGTGTAGCCGTAACCGCCGAACAGCTGCACGCAGCGGCGGGTGACGTCGCTGGCGGTGCGGGACGCGATCAGCTTAGCCTCGGCGGCTTCGACGCTGTAGCGCACTTTGGCGCCGTCCATGGCGGCCTGCTTTTTCTGCGCCGCGGCGTAGACCAGGTACTTGGCGGCGTCGACGCGGGCCTTCATCTCGGCCAGCTCGAACTGGGTGTTCTGGAACGCGGCGATGGCGCGGCCGAACTGCTTGCGCTCTTTGACGTAGGCGACGGTCTCGTCGATGGCGCCTTCCGCCAGGCCCAGCGCCTGGGCCGCGATGCCGATACGGCCGCCGTCCAGCGTGGCCATGGCCAGCTGGAAGCCCTTGCCCTTGACGCCCAGCAGGCGGTCTTTGGGGATGATGCAGTCCTCCATGATGAGCTCGCAGGTGGAAGAACCGCGGATGCCCATCTTATCCTCGGGCTTGCCGACCTTGAAACCGGGGTCGGTGCGCTCGACGATGAAGGCGGAAATTTCCTTCTGCTTGCGGCCGCGCTTGTCGGTGACAAAACCGGTGACGGCGATGATGATGAACACATCGGCATAGCCGGCGTTGGTGATGAAAATCTTGGAGCCGTTGAGCTTCCAGTGGTCGCCCTCGTCCACGGCAAAGGTCTGCTGGCCCTGGGCGTCGGTGCCGGCGCCGGGCTCGGTCAGGCCGAACGCGCCCAGCCACTCGCCGCTGCACAGCTTGGGCAGGTACTTGGCTTTCTGCTCGGGGGTGCCGTTCTCATAGATCGGCGCGGCGCACAGCGACGTATGCGCCGAGATGATGACGCCGGTGGTGCCGCAGACTTTGCTCATCTCTTCGACAGCCATGACGTAAGAGAGCACGTCGCCGCCGGCGCCGCCCACCTCTTTGGGGAAATAGATGCCCATCATGCCCAGTTTCGCCATCTTTTTGACGGTCTCGACGGGGAAATATTCCTCGGCGTCGACCTGCTTGGCGAGAGGCTTGACTTCATTCTCAGCAAATTCCTTGTACATTTTCTGTACCATTTGCTGCTGTTTGGACAGAGTAAAATCCATTTGTTTATCCTCCCTATACTCAAACAAACGCCCTGGCGCGGTATTGCCCGCGCCAGGCGCGAAAGTTTTTTACAGAATTACAGCGCGTCCACCGGGGTCTTGGTGCGGTCGGCGTTGTAGACGTAGAAGCCCTTGCCGGTCTTGCAGCCCAGGTTGCCGCCGCGGACCATCTTGCGGATCAGCGGGCAGGCGCGGTATTTGCTGTCGCCGGTCTCTTTGTAGAGCACGTCCATGATGGCCAGGCAGATATCCAGGCCGACGAAGTCGCCCAGCTCCAGGGGGCCCATGGGATGGTTGGCGCCCAGTTTCATGGCGGTGTCGATGCCGGCGATGTCAGAGACGCCCTCCATCTTGATGAAAGCGGCCTCGTTGATCATGGGGATCAGGATGCGGTTGACGACAAAGCCGGCGGCCTCGTTGACCTGCACGGGGGTCTTGCCGATCTCGACGCTGATCTTCTTGATGGTCTCGACGGTCTCGGCCGGGGTGTTGACGCCGGCGATGACCTCGATGAGTTTCATGCGGTCGGCGGGGTTGAAGAAGTGCATGCCGACCAGCGGACGGGACAGGCCCTTGCCGATCTCGGTGATGGACAGGCTGGAGGTGTTGGAAGCAAAGACACACTCCGGCTTGCAGATCTTGTCCAGCGCGGCAAAGGTGTCCTGCTTGACTTTCATGTCCTCGAACGCAGCCTCGACGATGAGGTCGCAGTCGGCGCAGATATCCTCTTTAAGGCCGGCGGTGATGGCGGCCATGCGGCGGTCGACTTCCGCCTGGTCCAGCTTGCCTTTGGCAACCAGCTTGGCGTAGCCCTTGGCGATCTTGTCCTTGCCGCCGTCAGCCCATTCCTGCTTGATATCGCACAGGGCGACGGTGTAGCCCTCAACCTGCGCAAAAGCCTTCGCAATGCCCTGGCCCATGGTGCCAGCGCCGATAACGCCTACTTTCATAGTAGTACCCTCCTGAAATTACAAAAATAAAATGAACGGTGAAAATGTGTGGTGCCGCGCCCGCGGGCGCGTTACGGCGGGCGTAAACGCCCGCCCTGCACGCTGCCAAAAACCGGGCGTACCGCCGATCAGTTGTTGGTGAACACGGCCTTGGGCTTGGGTTTCTCTTTGGAGAGGAAGCAGGCCATGCCCTCGCGCTGGTCGTGGGTCTCGAAGCAGTCGCCGAAGAGTTTTTCCTCAACCGCAACCGCCTGCTCGATGGGCAGCGCGATGCCGTCGTTCATCGCCTTTTTGCAGTTGCGCACGGCGATGGGGGCGTTCTTGGCGATCTTGCCGGCGAGCTTGAGGGCGTTGTCCATCAGCTCGGCCTGCGGGTAGACCGCGTTGACCAGGCCGATGCGCAGCGCTTCGTCGGCCTTGATGTTGAGGGCCGAGTAGACCAGCTGCTTGGCCATGCCCATGCCGACGAGACGCGCCAGGCGCTGGGTGCCGCCAAAGCCCGGCGTGATGCCGAGACCCACTTCCGGCTGGCCGAAGACGGCGTTGTCGGAGCACAGGCGGATATCGCAGCTCATGGCCAGCTCGTTGCCGCCGCCCAGCGCAAAGCCGTTGACGGCCGCAATGACGGGCAGGGGGAAGCTTTCGATCATGAGGAAGATATCGTTGCCCAGCTTGCCGAAGGCTTCGCCCTCGGCCTTGGTCATGGTGGACATCGAGCCAATGTCAGCGCCGGCGACAAAGCTCTTGTCGCCCGCGCCGGTCAGCACGACGCAGCGCACGGTGTTCTGGTCGATGCCCGCAAAGGCGGCCTTGAGGTCGGCCAGCACTTCGGGGTTGAGCGCGTTGAGCGCCTGCGGGCGGTCGATGGTGACGATGGCCACCGCGCCCTGAACTTCGGTTTTTACAAAGGACATGGTACGTTCCCCCTGCTTTTACATTTCCACGATGGTGGCGCAGCCCATGCCGCCGCCGATGCACAGTGTGGCCAGGCCCTTGTGGGCGCCGCGGTGTTTCATGGCGTAGAGCAGCGTGACCAGGATGCGCGCGCCGGAAGCGCCGACCGGGTGGCCCAGCGCGATGGCGCCGCCGTTGACGTTGACCTTGCTCATATCGAACTCGAGGTCATGCGCGACGGCCAGGCTCTGCGCGGCGAAGGCTTCGTTGGCTTCGATGAGGTCCATATCGGCGACGGTCAGGCCGGTCTTGGCCATGACCTTCTTGGTGGCGGCCACGGGGCCGACGCCCATGATGGAGGGATCGACGCCGCCCAGCGCACCGGCAACCCAGGTCGCCATGGGGGTGATGCCCAGCTCTTTGGCCTTGTCCTCGCTCATGATGACGAGCGCAGCCGCGCCGTCGTTGATGGCGGAAGCGTTGCCGGCGGTGACTTTGCCGTCCTTCTTGAAGGCGGGTTTCAGCTTGGCCAGCACTTCCGGCGGGCTGAGACGGGGGCCTTCGTCGGTGTCAAAGACGATGTCGCCTTTCTTGTTCTTGATGACGACGGGCACGATCTCGTCCTTGAACGCACCGCTCTTGATGGCGGCGTCGGCCTTGGTCTGGCTCTGGAACGCGAAGTTGTCGAGGTCCTCGCGGGTCAGGTTCCACTGGTCGGCGACGTTCTCGGCCGTGATGCCCATGTGGTAGTTGTTGAAAGCGTCCCACAGCGCGTCGTTGACCATGGTGTCGACGAGTTCGCTCTTGCCCATGGGGGTGCCCATGCGGTAGCCGTAACGGCCTTTCATCATGGCGAAGGGGGCCATGTCCATGTTCTCGGTGCCGCCGGCAACCACGATGTCGGCGTCGCCGGCTTCGATCATCTGGGCAGCCATGTTGACGCAGTTCAGGCCGGAACCGCAGACGACGTTGACGGTGACGGCAGGGCAGGTGACGGGCAGGCCGGCCTTGATGCTGGCCTGGCGGGCAACGTTCTGGCCCAGGCCCGCCTGGATGACGCAGCCCATGTAGACGTGGTCAACCTGCTCCGGCTTGACGCCGGCGCGGTCCAGCGCTTCTTTGATGACGATGGCGCCCAGGTCCGCCGCAGGGACGTTGGACAGCGTGCCGCCGAACTTGCCGATGGCAGTGCGGCAAGCGCTTGCGATGACGATCTTTTTCATAAGTAGCCTCCTGAACTGTTTACTTTGGATGAATCGACTTTAGGAAACCTTGTATATCAAACCGCCGCAGCGGAGTGAACCATAAATTTACAGCAGCCCGGCGTCGCGCTTGGCAAGCAGCGCTTTCTCGACGTAGGGCGGCACAAAGCGCGAGACGTCCTGCCCGTAGTGGGCGGCTTCCCGCACGATGGTGGAGGAAAGATAGCTCCACTTGATAGCCGTAGACAGAAAGATCGTCTCGATCTCCGGCATCATGGCGTAGTTGGTGTGGGCCAGCTGGATTTCGTTCTCGAAATCGGTGACGGCGCGCAGGCCGCGCACCATGACGGTGGCGTTTTTCTGCTTGGCAAAGCGCACGGTCAGGCCGTCGAACGACGCGACCTCGACGTTGGGCATTTCCTTGCAGCATTCCCGCAGCAGGGCGACGCGCTCCTCCACCGTGAACAGCGGCGTCTTGGCGCTGTTGACAAGCACCGCGACGATGAGTTTGTCGAACATGCGGCTGGCGCGCCGGATGATGTCGAGGTGGCCGTTGGTGACGGGGTCAAAGCTGCCGGGATACATGGCGGTGGGCATAGGTACGCCTTTCCGATCTTGCACAATCTGTTAAAAATTAAACAATTTGGGGCGGAAATTCAGGCACCGGCGCCGTGATGGATGCGTTGGGTCAAAAAAGCAGGACCAATGCGGACCGATACGCGGCGGCAGGTGCCGCAGCAACCCCCGGGCCCCCGCCGGGGATTCTACTATAGTTGTACCATTTCGTTAAGGTTTTGTCAATTGTCGAACTGTTTAATTTGCCACAAAAAAGGGGGGCTGTTTTGGCACTATCCACAACAAAGGGCGTTTCCTTTCATAAAGTAGGGCACTCAAGCCCAAACTGTGCAGCCTTTTGCCCGGCCCGGCGCACCGCACAGGGCGCGCTCAGCCGCAAACTGCGCGTTGCTGCATCGTTTTTGCGTCGCAAACGCCCTGTGCCCTGCCCCGCCGCACGCTTTGGGGCGGCGGACGGGGTTTGGCGTTTTCTTGCCGCGCGGGCGGGCGTTTTCCTCTTGACCCGTGCGCCGGCACGTGTTATTATTTTAACATACAGAGGTGCGCCTTCCCGCCCCTTTGTACCTGCTGAGACGTTAGAAAGATCGAGGTGCTGTACCATGAATTTTGAGGATCTGATCGCAAAAGTAAAGACCTGCGGCAAGCAGAAGCTGGCCGTGGCCGCCGCCGAGGACGACGCCGTGCTGGAAGCGGTCGACGCCGCCCATAAACAGGGCATCGCCGACGCCATCCTGGTGGGCGACGAAGCCGCCATCCGCAAGATCGCGGGCGAGTTGAACATCGACCTCAGCGATTATGAGATCATCCACGAGCCGGACAAGACCCAGGCGTCGCTGACGGCCGTCAAGCTGGCGCACGACGGCGTGGCCGATATGTACATGAAAGGCCTTTTGGACACCAAGACCTTTTTGAAGAGCGTGCTGGACAAGGAGGTCGGCCTGCGCACCGGCAAGACGCTGTCCCACGTGGCGGTGTTTGAGGTCAAAGGCATTGAGCAGCTGCTGTTTTTGACCGACGTCGCCTTTATGACCTACCCCACGCTGGAGGATAAGGTCCATATCATTGAGAACACCGTCGCCGTGGCGCACGCCTGCGGCGTGCCCTGCCCCAAGGTGGCCCCGCTGGCCGCCGTTGAGGTGGTCAACCCCAAGATGCCCTGCACGGTGGATGCCGACGAGCTGCGCAAGATGAACGAGGAAGGCAAGATCACCGGCTGCGTGGTGGACGGCCCGCTCTCGATGGATATCGCCATCGACCCGGAAGCCGCGCACCACAAAGGCGCGCAGGACCGCCCGGCCGCCGGCCATGCCGATATCCTGCTGTTCCCCGACATCCAGGCCGGCAACCTCGTCTACAAGACGCTGGTGCACACGGCCGCGTGCAAGAACGGCTGCATCCTGACCGGCACCAAGGTGCCCGCCATCCTGACGAGCCGCTCGGATTCCTTCCAGACCAAGGTCTATTCCATCGCGCTGGCCGCCGTCGTGGCCGCCGGCCTTAAAGAAGAATAAACTGCACAGCAGAAATAAGGAGACGATCCATTATGTCGATCAAAACGCTGGTCATCAACCCCGGCTCCACCTCCACCAAAGTCGGCGTGTTTGAGGACGAGACCCTTCTGTTTGAGGAGACGCTGCGCCACCCCACCGAGGAGATCGCCAAATACGCAAGCATCATCGACCAGAAAGATTTCCGCAAGGGCATCATCCTGGACTTTTTGAAAGAGCAGAACTGCGACCCCAAGAGCCTGAACGTCATCGTGGGCCGCGGCGGCCTGCTCAAACCCATCCCCGGCGGCACCTACGCCGTGTCCGACGCGCTGCTGGCCGACCTGAAATCCGGCGTGCAGGGGCAGCATGCCTCCAACCTGGGCGGCATTCTGGCGCGGGAGATTGGCGATGCGCTGGGCGTGCCCAGCTACATCGTGGACCCTGTCGTCGTCGATGAACTCACCGACAAAGCGCGGCTTTCCGGCATGCCGGAACTGCCGCGGCGCTCGATTTTCCACGCGCTGAACCAGAAAGCCGTGGCCCGCCGCTTTGCCAAGGAGAACGGCAAACGGTACGAGGACCTCAACCTCATCGTCATCCACATGGGCGGCGGCGTCTCGGTGGGCGCGCACGCCCACGGGCAGGTCGTCGACGTCAACAATATTCTGGACGGCGAGGGTTGTTTCAGCCCCGAGCGCAGCGGCACCGTGCCGGTGGGCGACCTGGTCAAGATGTGTTTCAGCGGCCAGTACACCCAGAAAGAAGTCTACAAGAAAATCTGCGGCGGCGGCGGGTTCAACGCCTACCTGCACACCAACGACGCCCGCGTGGTTGAGAAACTGGTCAAGGAGGGCAACGCTGAGGCCAAGCTGGTGCAGGACGCGTTCTACTACCAGATCGCCAAGGACGCCGGCGCTATGGCCGCCGTGCTGTGCGGCAAGGTGGACCAGATCATCCTGACTGGCGGCATCGCCTACAACCCCTACACGCGCGAAATTCTGGAACAGTACCTGGGCTGGATCGCCCCCATCACGGTCTACCCCGGCGAGGACGAACTGCTGGCGCTGTGCCAGGGCGCGCTGCGCGTCGTCAACGGCGAGGAAGCGGCCAAAGAATATTGATTGTTCCCCGGTGGGGCGCCCCGCTCCCCCGCCGCACAAAAGCCCGGCAAGGCCAATGGCCTTGCCGGGCTTTTGCTGTCTGGTTTGGGGCGTTTTGGGGCGTTTAGTCCGAGAGCAAACGCTCCAAAATCGCGTCGTTTTCCGCTTTATACTGCGCGGCCGTCTCGTCGTCCAGCACATACACCGTCACCGGGATGACGGCGTTGTCGACCGACTCGCTGTAAGTCTCGTAATACAGGTCGATGAAGGCGTGGCCTTCCATCATGGCGGTGCCGGTATCGGCCGCATAGGCGTAGCCGTAGACAAACCGCCCGTCGTCGCTGGTGATGTACAGCAGCGACCCGTAGGGGATCACATTGGGGTTGATGGCCACCGTGCCGTAGGTCAGCCGCCGGCCGCTGGCGCCCTTGGCCGTGGCCGAAGCCGAGTACCCGGTGGCGCGCTGGCCGCTGTAGACGGCGGCCACACCCTCGACGGGGGCGCCGTCCTCGATCTCGGGGCCGACGAACTCCGAGACGGGGGCCTGCTCGCCATAGACCTTGACGATGGTGGGCACCATGGCGACCTGGGTGACGCGGTCGACTTCCTGTGTTTCGGCCCATTCGCCGTCGATGTACACTTCGCGGTAGGTTACGGTATCCAGACCGTCGCTGCCTTGCTGCAGCAGCATCTCTTTGGTTTGCTTGCGGTAGAACAGGCTGGTGGGGATTTCCTGCCGCTCGGCCGGGACAACCTCGTCCTGGGTGTATTCGCGGTATTCCACCCGCTGCAGCACCAGCGGCGTACCCTCGGGCACGACCTCGTCGGCGGCGGGGGTCAGGTGGTCGTTCTCCCCGTACGCGATGCCCAGCTGCGCCAGCAGTTCGGCCGCCGTGGCCCCGGTGGTAATGACCGGCTGCGTCTGGCCGTCGGCCGTCACCTGCACGGTGTAGGCGCGGCGCACCTGCAGTTCCTCGCCGTCAGGGGTCTGGGTCCAGACGACTTCGTCATGCTCGCCCAGCGGCGGCGTGCCGGTTTGCTCCAGCAGTGCGTCGGGGTCGTCCGCCGCCGTCAGAACGCGCTGGCGGCCGCCGTTGGTATCGCTGACGATGACGTAATGCAGCGCCTGGCTGGTAAACAGGATGCTGAGCGCCAGCGCCCCCGCGCCGCCGGCCAGCGCGCCCCACTTGGGCAGCGCCAACGCCAAGCGGCGGCGGATATGTTCTTGCGTTTTTACGGATACAGCCATGGAAAGCTCCTTACAGAGAAAGGCGCCGGCCCTGCGACCGGCCCTGCCGGGGAAGTAAAGATACAGCGGGGCTTATTATACCGCAGTTTGGCGCGGTTGTCCACCCATGAATCCCCAGAAAACGCGCTTTCTACTGCGCCGCACCGCCCCCATCATGCAGGACATAGGCGACCACCGCATCGGCAGCATCCACCATCCAGCGGTTTCTGTGGGAAATCGCAAAACGGCGCGGCACGGATTCCAAAGGCGGATACACGGTGCTGTCGTAGCCGGAAATATCCTTCGCAGTCTCAAGATAGGCCAGAACCAGGATCAACTCGACCTGCGGATACCGTCTTTTCTGCGCCCGCAAAACGGACGCCGCCAGATTATCAAAAGCCCCATAGCCGCCAAGGTAAAAGGTGGTCGCCCCTTGCTCGATAAGCCCTTGCGTTGTTGTGTAGAGCCATTCCTCCACTTGTTTGGTCTGCACAACCTGTGCATGCCCACAAAAGGTCACATTCATACAAACACCCCCGCCCCCATTCTACTGCAAATCCGCCGATTGGTACAGGTACAGGGACTAATTTTCACACGCCTGCCCCTATAATACGTTTAGTACAGGGACAGGGACGGTGAGCAGGATTGAAGCTGAATCAGGCAGTCAGCAAACGCCTTTCCGATCTGCTGGCCGAAAGAAATATGACGCAATACCAGTTGTACATGCAAAGCGGCGTGCCAAAATCCACCATCGGCAACATCATCAACTGTTCCTACGATTCTGTAAAACTGCGGATTCTCCATGAAATGTGCCAGGGGCTTGGCATTGGGCTGAACGCCTTTTTCGACTCCCCTCTTTTTCAAGAGGAAAACTTTGACCCGTGACCTCTTTGGGCTTGTATGCCCAAAGGGGTCTTTTTTCGTCTTTCCGCCAAAAATTCAGCGGGGCAAAACTGCAAAAACAACCTTGCGGGAACCCGTAGGCTGCCTTTGCGCCGAAGCAAACCAAAAAAGCGGCAGGCGCCCCTTTTGGGGCTGTCCTGCCGTTCTTTTTTGTGTTTTGTGGGTAGTTGCGTAATGCGCCGGTTTCTTGCGGGCGGGGTTCAGGCACGGAGCAGCGCCACCGCCACGTCGTTCACGTTGGTGCCGGTGGGGCCGGTGATGACAAGGCCCCCCACCTTTTGCAGGGCATGGTAGGCGTCGTTGTGTTTCAGCACCTCAAAAATATCCACGCCAAGTTCCTTCAGGCGGGCGGCGGTGGTAAAGTCCACATAGCCGCCGGCGGCGTCGGTGGGGCCGTCGGTGCCGTCGGACCCAATGCTGAACACCGCCGCGCCCGCAAGGCCGGCGATGCCCGCCGCCGCGCCCAAAGCCAGTTCCTGGTTGCGGCCGCCCTTGCCCTTGCCGGTGAGGTGTACCACCGTCTCGCCGCCGGCGAGGAAGGCCAGCGGCCGGCCGGCTTCGGCGTGGGTGCGCAGCACTGCGGCGAGGAAGGCGCCCGCTTCCCGCGCTTCGCAGGCCAGGCAGTCGGTGAGCACCAGGGGCTCATACCCCCGCGCTTTGCACGCGGCCTTGGCCGCAGCGCACAGCTGCCGCACGCTGCCGGTGATTCTGGTGGTGACGTTGTCCAACCGTTTCGGGGTTTCCACCTCCATCAGCGCCTGCGCCTGCGCGCTCATTTTCAGGCCATACCTGGCGATGATGGCCCTGGCGTCGGCGGCGGTGGAGGAGTCCGGATAGGCGGGGCCGGACGCGATCATGTCCAGCGGGTCGCCCAAAATGTCCGACAGCACGACGCTGTACACCTGGGCCGGGGCGCAGATCTGGGCGAATTTGCCGCCCTTTACTGCGGAAAGGCGTTTGCGCAGGGTGTTGATCTCTACAATATCCGCCCCGCAGGCCAGCAGCTGTTGGGTGATGTCCGCCAGTTCCCCGCCGCTGACCAGCGGTTTTTCAAACAGGGCCGACCCGCCGCCGGAAACAAGGAACAGCACGGTGTCCCCGGCACAGAGGTCCTGCACCAGATGGATGGCCGCCTGGGCGCCCTTGAAGCTGTTTTCGTCCGGCACGGGGTGGCCGGCTTCCCAGATTGCAAAGTTGGCGATGGGGCCCCTGCTATGGCCGTATTTGGTCACCACAACGCCCGTCTCGATGCGGCTGCCCAGCAGGTCGCTGGCGGCCCGGGCCATCTGCCACGCCGCTTTGCCCACCGCCACCAGCCGCACCCGGCCAGGGAATCCCCGGTCTTCCAGCGCGCGGCGGACCGCCGCGTCCGGCTGCACGGCGCGGATGCAGGCGGCCACGATGGCATCCGCGTCTTTGCGCAAAGATTCGTTCACAGAGAACCTCTCCTTTTTCTTGGAAACTCCAAAACGGGCGGGATGCCTTCCTCCCGCCCGCGGTGTGTAAACCGGGCTTAGAAAACCAGCGACAGCAGGAAAATCTCCGCCATGGCGGCGACGCCGAGCACCAGCGTCAGCATGGTCTGGGTCTTGTAGCCCTGCTCGGGGGTCATCTCGCCAAAATTGGGGACCACCCAGAAGTAGGAGTCGTTGGCGTGGGAAACGGTCATGGCGCCGGCGCCGATGGCCATGACGGTCAGGGCGGCATGCACAGGGCTGGCCAGGCCCAGCACGTCCAGCAGCGGGGCAACGATGCCTGCGGTGGTGGTGATGGCCACGGTGGAGGTGGCGGTACGTTTGACCAGCGCGCCGATCTCTTCCACAATCTGCTGGGCGCTGCTGCGGGACACGTGCTGCATGGACCCGCCCCCTTTCGCTTTGTTCCCATCATAGCACAGCGCGCGCGAATTTTCATCCCCGCGCGCCGCACGGGAGTGTGTGGGGGCAAAAAAGTTGTCCTATACTTTAACCCATTCGCCCCCGTTTTGGGGGTGGTTGTCCTTAATTTAACCCATAAAAAATGGTTCCAAACGGGTCAGACTATGCCAAAACAGGGCAAACAATCTGAAAAGGAAAAACCCCGAAAACCGCATAGTTTCGGGGTTTTTGGGCTGTTTTGAACTGAAATCAGCGCTTGCTGAACTTGTCCGGTGCGGCGAATGTGTTAGCTTTGCTTCGGTTTGAGCGTTTTCCGGAGGCAATAATAACACAGAACCGTACATTTTACAATCATTCAGGCAAAAGTTTTCATAACTTCAGCCAGAATCCACGAGGAATCTTGCTTCTTTTTTGCTTCTTATCCACGGCAGCTCAGGGCTGTGGAGGGAGTGTAAAGGATAGAAGGTCATCAAACAGCAAAGGCGGGCTGGAAGCGGCAAAACGTCCAGCCCGCCTTTCTTATGAAATTCCTTACTATAGTGACTTATGCTATCGGCTCCTGTTTCTAAATCCAATCATCCTTTTACTCTCACAGTTTTTAACGCCGCCGAATACAACAAATCACCCCAACAATTACACAGCCTACTACAAGCACTAAGACAACGTACAACAAAACAACATGAACTGTTCCGTAGCTCCGCCCCGACTGTATGGGTAAATAATACCACGACTTGAAGATAAATTCCATATAAGCAATCTGTTCTTTGTGATAAAATCCTATCTTAGGGTGTAGAAGTGTATAGAAATCATATAGAAAGTCTTGGATTAGAATGGCCGAGCTGCGATTATTATTGAAATAATGGAGATTCTACAAATGAACGAGAAAATTTTCAAAAAGAAACGTAAGGGACTAAAGATTTTTTTATCAATATGTGGAGTGCTAATGGCTTTGCTCTTGACACTCTACCTTGTCGCCACAAATAATACCCAAACCGTGATCGGGATGCTTCAAAAATTATCGTATGGCGATAACCCGATCAATTCATATGAACCGTTTTATGATCCCGTTAACGGGAAGAAGGACAACGGACAATATCTTATCAGCGAAATTAATTATGATAGTGAATATCCGAATGGCTTTCTCGACATAACCTATCCCGATGAAAACAGAGATGTCGATCGTCCTACGCTTTTTTATTTTCACGGTGGCGGTTTCTTTGCCGGGAGTAAGAACATGGGCGACCCTTTGGCGGCAACAGAAGCGACCTATCTTTTGGATGACATCTGCGCCGCCGGATACAATATCGTCAATGTGGATTACGCGCTCGTTCCGGATTATCGGTTTCCGGTTCCGCTGATTCAAGCGAACAAAGCGTTTGCCTATATACAAGAACATGCCGATGAATATCACCTGAATATGGACAATGTCGTAATTATGGGTTCATCAGCAGGAGCTATCATGGCCAGCCAGCTCGGCAGTATCATAACCAATCCTGAATACGCGGAACTGCTTGGAATTACGCCTGCATTGAAACCCGAACAGGTAAAGGCAGTCGTGATAGACGACGCCCCCCTCGACTACAAAGCATTTTCTTTGGCAACCAAAATAATTATAGGGAACTATGTCAAAGGAAGCATCTATCTTTCGGAAGAAGAAATAAAGCAATACGATAATATTCAAAACCTTACTGCAAATTACCCCGCCGCTGTATTACTTGGCAGCGAATACAGACACGATATGGAAGTAATGCACGAGGAACTGAATAAACTCGGCTGCGAGCATCTTCATATCGACCCGTATATAGAACACGGACTTACAAAACCTCACTGTTTTGTTTCGACAGAACGTACTGACCCCATTGCAAAAGATGCATTCGATAGAATGATTTCATTCCTGAACGAAAAGACGAAATAAATGGAGTATTATATATGAAGTTTGTTTAGCAGGGAACCCATGAACAGGGACTATAGGAAAATATAGCTGAGAAAAGTCGCCCAAGCAGTTTCTATCTGCTCGGGCGACTTTTTTGTTAATTGTCCATAGGATTATTTGGCATTTGAAGGCCCACGACAGACGTATCCAGAAGCAAATCAATGATGAGCTTGCACAGAGAGTTCAACGTTCTTCTGTCATAGTATACGTCTTTCGATATTCAGAAGGAGTTTGTTTCATATGCTTTCGAAAGACCTTGACAAAGTAACTGCTATCGGAAAATCCACATTTACAACTGATTTCCTTAACAGATAGTGTAGAGGTTAATAATAGTCTTTGAGCCTGCTGCAAACGATAGCGAATCAAATAAGACATCGGCGTATCAGCATAATACTTTTGGAAGCATCGGCCAGCTTCGCTCCGGCTGATGTTGGCCGATGCTGCCAGATCTTCAAGGGAAATCATTTCGGAAAAGTGCTTTTGAATATACTGAACCATTTGTTGCATCCGAATTTGTGTCTTAGAATCCAGCGGTTGAATCTTTGAACGAGAGAATTCAGATCGATTGTTATACAGTATCTTGAAAAATTCAAATAAACTCTGATGCACTTCCAATTCCGGACAATCCGAATGACTTTGTTTTGGCAATAAAATGCTGAAATCCAGCACATCTTGACCTGCTTCGCTACCAAGAACTTGATAAACACGGAATAAGCACGACAACATTTGTTTTTGCCAAGGTACATATGGCGATAACGTTATATACGGTAAACTGGAATCATGGAGTAGCGGGTAAAAATATTTCTGGAAAATTGTGCTTGTCAATGGGGCTAATACATTTTCTGCAAAGACAATGTTCGGGCACAAACATTTCCGAGTCGAATCAGTCAAACTGTATCTATGTAATTGTCCACTTCCAATCAAAATACTTTCTCCGGGCAAAAGTGTCAAGCGTTTTTCTCCGACTTGTATCATCACTTCTTGATTGAAAGCAGAAAAAATTTCATATCCAAAATGCCAATGCAGCGGCACCTGCCCATCGGGCCATTGATTCAAGTCATCAATATAAAATTGTATAGGGAATGAAGGATCTGGAAAAGAAAACTCCTCTTTTAGCATATGATCAAGTATTAATTGTTCCATAGGATGCCCCTCCCGTGTTTGAGTAAATATTACCACGATTTGAGTAAAAAAACCATATAAGTGCTTGATTTGTTGTGATAGAATTCTATTTTAGAACATGGAGGGGTGCATATATGGCAACAATTCTGCTTGTTTTTATTTATATTTTTTACATTGGCCTGGGGATTCCCGATTCTCTTCTTGGTGCTGCATGGCCAGCTATTTATGGTGATTTATCTGTTCCTATTTCCTACGCCAGCTTAGTTTCGGTAATCATTTCATGTGGAACAGTTCTTTCGAGTTTATTTAGCGCACATGTTATTGCGAAGTTAGGAACTCCACGTGTAACGGTACTCTCAACAAGCCTCACTGCAATTGCGCTGCTTGGATTTTCTTTTTCACAAAATTTTTTATGGCTTTGTATCTGTGCGGTTCCATTAGGGATTGGTGCGGGCTCTATTGATACTGCATTGAATAATTATGTGGTTTTACACTACAATTCTATGCAAGTTAATTTTCTCCATTGTTTTTACGGAGTGGGGGTTACTGTCAGCCCTTATTTAATGTCCCTTGCATTATCAGACAATATGAATTGGCGAGGTGGCTATAAAACAGTCTTTTTCATCCAACTTACTATTGCGGCTCTATCCATAATTAGCCTTCCCATATGGAAAAGGATAAGTCAGGCAAATCCACAAGAGAAACCTATTCAGGTGTTGTCTTTGTCACAGATGCTGAAACGAAAAAAGGTCTGGGCATCCTGTGGCGTATTCATCGGAATCAGTGCTTTGGAATCCACCTGCTTGATTTGGGGAAGTACATTTTTAGCCGAAAGCGTGGGAATACCTGCAGATACTGCTGCCGCCCTGATTACCTTCTATTTTATCGGTATGACTTTAAGTCGGCTTTTATCTGGAGTGCTTACCATAAAATATTCTGATTGGCAAATTATTTTTTCTGGACAATCGGTTATATTTATTGCTGTTGTTTTGTTGCTGATACAAAACAACGTAATGGCAGCGACTCTGGGTCTGTTTTTAATTGGACTTGGCAATGGTCCTATTTTCCCAAATATTACACATCTTACTCCCGAATTATACAGTAAAGAAGCTTCGCAATCTATAATCGGTATCCAAATCGCATTTTCTTATCTCAGTGTTATGCTGACGCCCGTTTTATTTAGTGTAGTAACTACCTTTGCTGGGATCTCTGTCTTTCCAAATTTCCTACTAGTCATGTTCCTGCTTATGATTGGTTGTACAATTGTTCTTAAAATCGGCGATGCCAAAAGTCGCACAAAAAGACAAAATGTATAAGCCACTCTAAACAACAAGGAGATATGAAATGGCAACGCTCTTATTAGTTATTATTTACATTGCGTTTATTAGTTTAGGAATTCCTGATTCACTATTTGGGACAGCTTGGCCAGCCATTTACTCTGAACTGACTTTGCCAATTTCCTATGGAAGTTTTGTAACAATCATAATATCCTGCGGAACTATTATTTCCAGTCTTTTAAGTTCCCGGCTGCTTGCTCGATTTGGAACTGGATTTATTTGTATATTTAGTACGGCATTAACGGCAATTGCGTTGTTGCTGTTTTCCTTTTCTAATAACTTTTACTTGTTATGCGTCTGTGCCTTACCGCTTGGATTAGGCGCAGGAGCAATCGATATTGCACTTAACAATTACGTTGCCCTCCATTATTCCGCAATACACATGAGCTTTTTACACTGTTTCTACGGTGTAGGTGTCTCGGCCAGCCCATATATCTTATCAAAAATTATTGGATCACAAGGAAACTGGCGCATCGGGTACCAAACTGCCGCCAGTATTCAATTTGCAATTGTACTATTATTGATAGCCACAATAACCCTTTGGGGCAAAACTAAGATTTCGGTATCTTCTGCTTCTGTACGCCATGCATCCCGTCTTTCTTTTCGCACAATGGTCCGGATACCAGGAGTCAAAGAAATCTGCTGTATGTTTATAACATCTTGCGGAATAGAATATACCTGTGGGAATTGGTGCAGTACATTTCTAGTTGAAAATAAAAATATGCCGATTGCCAGCGCGGCTCAAGTAGTTATGTTATATTATATTGGCCTTACGCTTGGACGATTTTGTTCCGGTTTATTAGCTGTGCGGCTACATAGCTGGAAAATTATTCGATTGGGGCAAATTGTTCTTGGGGTAGGAATTCTCTTGCTCTTTATGCCTTTCCTGACCACATCCGTTTTAGGCTTTTTCTTGATTGGCTTTGGTAACGGGCCGTTATTTCCAAACTTAAACTATTTAACCCCTGAGAATTTTGGAGAAAATATTTCTCAAAACGTTATGGGAATACAGATGGCAGCTTCGTATTTGGGGATTATGTTGGCACCAGCCGTGTTCGGTATTCTCGGACAATGGATTGGGGTATGGTTGCTGCCACTCTTTCTCATCTGTTTTTATTTTGTTATGCTGGCTTTACATTCACGGGCAAAACATCACATCCAAACAAAGATTCAGTAATTTGCAAGCAATGCCCCTGGATAGCCATTCGGCTTCCGGTGCTGATTGTTGAGGGTATCCCCCAATCCCCCATGAACGCAGAATTTCATTCTGCGGCTGCGCGTTCTGCGAACGTTTTTAGGCCACGGCCAACTCATCGCTGGCCGTGGTCCTTTTCTTTTTCGCACTTCAACTCATCGTCCATTTTTAGCATCTGTTCCACATTGCTTGGTAGTGTCAACATTCTTTCGCAAATTTAGTTTGCAGTCTCTGGAATAAATGAAGTTAGCCAGCAATAGAGGCATC
>CALXHR010000003.1 GCA_944388175.1 uncultured Gemmiger sp.
AGCCGTCGGTGCAGTAGGAGCAACCCGTGCAGGGGATGGCGATGCCGGCGTTGATGATATCCACCGCGCGGGCGACGAGGGCTTCCTCCTCGGCGTTGAGGGGCTGGAATTGCTGCATGTAGCCGGTGTTGTCGAGCAGCTGTTCCAGGTTGCTCATGCCGGAAAGCACCATCTTGACGTTGGGTTTGCTGGCCGCAAAGCGGATGGCCCACGACGGCACCGACGCTTCGGGCGCATAGCTCTTGAACAGCTTTTCGACCGCGCCGGGCACCTTGGCCAGCGTGCCGCCCTTGACGGGCTCCATGACGATGACCGGTTTGCCGTGCTTTTCGGCCACCTCATAACATTTGCGGGACTGCACGCCCTCGCTGTCCCAGTCGAGGTAGTTCAGCTGCAGCTGCACGAACTCGACCTCGGGGTGTTCGGTCAGCACGCGGTCCAGCACGTCGGCGTGGTCGTGGAAGGAAAAACCCATGTGCTTGACGAGCCCCTGGCGCTTTTTGTCGGCCAGCCAGGCAAAGCAGTCAAGTTCCTGGTAAATTTTGTAGTGCTCGACCCCGACGTCGTGCAGCAGGTAGTAGTCAAAGTAGCCGGCGCCGGTCTTTTGCAGCTGGGTGTTGAAAATCTGGTCGCGGTCCTCTTTGCTGTGCAGGAAGCCCGCGTGCAATTTGTCGGCCAGGGTGAAACGGTCGCGCGGGTGGCGGCTGGTCAGCGCGGCTTTGACGGCGTCCTCGCTCTTGAACGCGCAGTACATCCAGGCCGTGTCAAAGTAGGTGAACCCGCGCGCCAAAAAGGTATCCACCATCTGTTTGACCTGCTTGATGTCGATGCTGCCGGCGTCGTTGGGGTCGGTCAGCGGCAGGCGCATCAGGCCGAAGCCGAGTTTTTGGGCGTTGTGGAAAATGTCCATGGTCGTATTCCTCCGTTTTGGGGGCGGGCAGGCCGCCGCGTGCGTTTTCTTTTATAGTAAGCGCAAAACGGCCGGTGCGTCAAGGGGACGGGGACGCTGTTTCATCATTTTTTCACTGTACTTTTTTCAAAAAGCGTGTATAATAGTAAAAGCGTATGTAATTTTGTAGAAACCTAGGAGACCACCATGAAAAACAAACGTTTGTACCGCGCCGCGGCCGCTCTGCTGGCCGTGGGCATGACCGCCGTGCTGGCCGGCTGCGGCAGCACCGCCGAAGTGGAGAGCACCGCCGAAAACGCCGACACCTCCGCCACGGCCGAGACCGCGACCGCCGAGAGCGCCGACAATTCCGCCTACGACTACCTGGCGGATTTCAGCTACTCGGACGGGTTTGACGAAAACGGCTACCTGAAAGGCGTGACCGCCGCCGACTATGTCACGCTGCCCGACGACTACGCCGCCATTACCATCGACGCCGCGCTGGGCGAAGTGAGCGACGAGGACGTGAGCGCTTTTATTGAGCAGAACTACCTTTCCAACTTTGCCACCACCGAGCAGGTCACCGACCGCGCGGCGGCGGACGGCGACACCGTCAACATTGACTACGTGGGCACCGTGGATGGCGTCGAGTTTGACGGCGGCAGCACCCAGGGCCAGGGCACCAACCTGACGCTGGGCAGCGGCGCGTATATCCCCGGGTTTGAGGAGCAGATCGTCGGCCACACCCCCGGCGAGACCTTTGACGTCAAGGTCACCTTCCCCGAGGAGTACACCGAGGAACTGGCCGGCAAGGACGCCGTGTTTGAGACGACACTGAACTACATCAACGAGACCGTGACCCCGGAACTGACCGACGACTGGGTGGCGGAGAACCTGGCGGAAGCGACGCCGTTTACCGACGTTGCCACCCTGAACGCCTACGCGCAACGCCAGGTCGCTTTCAACAACCAGTGCAACGACGTTTACGCCGCCCTGCGCGACAAGGCCACGTTCAGCGATACGCTGCCCGAGGAAGCGCTGGAATACTACCGCAACAACTTCCGCTATGAAATCTACAGCATGGCGCAAAGCTACGGCGTGAGCATGAACGACGTGGCCCAGGGCAACGGCTATGACACGGTGGAAGATTTTGTGACGGCAGCCGAATCGCTGGTGGAGGCGCAGCTTCAGCAGGCGCTGCTGCTGCAGGCTGTAGCGGAAAAATCCGGTTTGCAGTGCGATACCGAGACGCTGAACGCCGAATTTTCCAACTACGCCGGCACCAACCTGGACGCCTGGGTGGCCCTGTACGGCGAAAACTTCAACAAAAACCAGCTGCTGACCAGTATGGTGATGCAAAACCTCATCGACCAGGTGCAGTACGAATAACGTAACCCTCCCCTTCCCGGCGCGGCAACCCCGCGCCGGGATTTTTTTGCGCCCCTTGCCGTTGCACTGCCGGAAACCGGACTTTTTGCGGTTCTGTCATGCGACCGTGCGGCCCCCGCGCGGGGATTTTTTTGCGCCCCGGCCCTGCCTTTGCGCCGCTGGAAACCGCTTTTTTGCGGCCACCCCACACACCGCCGTGCGGCCACCAATTTTTTTGCGCCGGGTACTTGACAGGGCGCCCCGGCGGTGGTATTATGCAGGCAAGATATTTAGATATTTTTCTAATTATCTATTATACGGTTCCCCCTGTAAGAAAGGAGGCGGTCCCATGGGGGACGCATTCAAGGCTCTGGCCGACCCGACGCGGCGGCGCATTTTGGAGCTGCTGGCCCAGGGCGACCTGACCGCGGGCGAGATCGCCGCGCAGTTTGCGATGACGAAACCCTCGGTGAGCCACCATTTGAACATCTTGAAAACCGCCGGGCTGGTGTGTGACCAGCGCAGCGGGCAGAACATCGTATACAGCGTGAACCTGACGGTTTTTCAGGAACTGATGAAATGGTTTTACGATGTTGGCCTTACCAAAGGAGGGGCAAACGATGAAGAATAAAGCACTGTTCCTTGCGCTGCTGGCGCTGTGCGCCGTGAACTTTGCGGCACACCTGTTCTTTTACCCTGCCCTGCCGGAAACGGTGCCCGTCCACTGGGGGTTCGACGGCCAGGCCGACGGCTGGGGCAGCAAAGCGACCGTCCTGGTGATGGCGGCACTGCCGGCCGGCATGGTGCTGCTGATGGCGCTGATCCCCAGGATCGACCCGCACGCCAGCAATTTTACGCGGTTTGCACCGGTCTACCGCATTTTCCTGATCGCCCTCACGGTGTTTCTGTGCGGGGTCTCCTGGCTGTCGGAACTGACGGTGTACGACGTGCTGCCCGCCGCCGGCGGCAGTTTGGTCAGTGCGCTGGTGCTGGGCGGCTGCGGCATACTGTTTGTGGTGCTGGGCAACTATATGCCGCGCATCAAGCAAAACTACACCTTCGGCTGCCGCACACCGTGGGCCTTGAACGATGAACACAACTGGAACCGCACCCAGCGCATGGGCGGCATCGTGTTTGTGGTTTCAGGCGTCGCCATGCTGCTGGCGGCGGTGTTTGCCCGCCTGCTGGGCGAGGGCGGCACGCTGGCCATGCTGCTGGTCCCGCTGCTGGGCGGCTGCGTGTGGATTTATGTATACTCGTACCTGGTGTTCCTTGGCAAAATGAAGTAAACACCACGCGTAAGCGGGGCCGCCCTTTGGGGCGGCCCCGCTTGTTGCATACCTGCTTTTATTCGGCCGGGTCGCGGCCCAGTTCCCGCGCGATGAGGTCCGGCACCTCCTGCGGGGTGATGCCCCAGGCGTAGGCGAACTCGCTGCGCAGCATGGTCTGCACCTCGCGCAGGGCGCTGTCCTCAAACCCGGAAAGATGCTTGCCCTGCGCGTGGCGGTGGCGGCGCTCGGCATACAGGTCGCGCAGCATGTGCAGCAGCGCACGGCGGTCGCCGCTTTGCAGCGTGCGGCGGTAGCGCTCTTTGCGCGTTTCGCGGTCCGGTTCATGTTCAGGGGCCGGTTCCCGCAGCAGGTCCAGCAACTCCTGCCGGGTGGGCAGCGGATGCATGCGGTCCAGCAGCACCTGGCTTGTGCACGGCACACAGATTTTCATGCTGGGGTCGTAGACCGGGCGCAAAATAAAACATTCGCAGGGGCGGCCGGCCAGGCGCAGGGTGGCTTTTTCCGCAATGCGGCACACACCGCTGGTACCGTAACTGACCGCATCCCCTACCTGAAACATAGCGCATCCTCCTTTTTTGCCGTTTTGGTCCGGGCACTTCCTTTTATACTATCAGTATAATCCTTTTCAGGGAAAAATGTCATGGGCTTTTTGCACAAAAATGGCGCTGACACGCACATGGCAAATTGACACCCCACGCAAAAAGCGCCGCCCGGTGCCGGGCGGCGCTCTCCATGGCAGAAAGTTCTACAGTGTGGAATATCCAAAACTGTTGACCAGGGCGTCGATCTTCTGCCCGGCCTGGCACCACGGGCAGGCATGGGCGTCAAAGCTCGCGTAGCCGGGCAGGTCGTTGGGGTCAAAGATGCTGGTGATGGGGAAGCCCGCGCACTCTTTCTGCGTGGCGAACAGCGCCGCGATGCCCACAGGGTTGCCGTCATAGTAGCGGATGGCTTCCACCGCGCCCTGCACGGTATACCCGGTGGTGACCGAAGCCGCCAGCACCAGCACGTGTTTGCCGGCGATCATGGGGGCGGTATTTTCGCGGAAAATCAGCTGGCTGCCGACCGTATGCTCCGGCGTGAGCACGTAGATGGTCTGGTGGGCGTTCATATTGGTGTAACCGGCTTTGGTCAGCTCGCTGGCCATGCAGGCGCCGATGACCTCGGTACCGTCCAGGCAGAGGATGGTGTCCACGATGGTGTTGTGGGTGTACGCTCTGACCAGTTCCGCCGCCGCGGCCCGCGCCTCGGAAAGACGGGATTTTGTCAGCGTGACGTCGATATAATAATTGATATGGCTGTGGCTGGTGGCGAAATGCCCCTGGCTGACGCGCAGCGCCAGATGGGACTTGCCCGTAGGCAGTTTGACAAGATGCATTGCCATGGCTTGGCCTCCTTTCGGTTCCTTAAATCTATTGTAAAATGTTTGCCGGTGGATTGCAAGGAACGCTTTGCCCAAAATGTCGGGTCGGTTTTTGGGCAGTTTTTGCCCCTGCCTTTACACTCTGCCGCCAAACTGGTATAATACAACTAACATTGTAAAGTGGGGAGGTTTGCGGCATGGTATATCAACTGGCGGCGTATAACGGCGATACGTTGGCCGTGCCGCAGACCGTGCTGCGCCACCTGCCCCAGGCCGACGGCGACGCCGTGCGCGTGGCGCTGTATATTTTGCAGACCAAAGACTGCGATGCCCGCTCGATTGCCCGCGCACTGGGGCTGCCCAGCATGGAAGCGGCGCGCCGCGCGCTGCAATACTGGGCGGGCGCCGGGCTGCTGGAACGCGCCGGCGCCGCCGCCCCCGCCCCCACGGCCGAAGAAACGACCGCCAAGGTGGACCTGGCCAGCCTGAACGACCCCTATGTGGCCGTGCTGTGTGAGGAAGCGCAGACCGCCCTGGGCAAAGCGCTGGGCCGCAGCGAATTGCAGCGGCTGGTCGCGCTGTACCTGCACGACGGCTGGCCGCCGGATGTGATCTTACTGTGCTGCGCCGAGAGCGCGCGCCAGGGCCGCCGCAGCGTGGCCGCCATCGCCCGTGAACTGACCCGCTGGCGGGAAAACGGCGTGGAGACCGGCGAGGACGCCGAGCGGTACCTGCGCCAGGCCAAACAGCGGGAGGTTTGGTGCGCCGAAGCCGCCGCGCAGTTTGGCATCGAACCCGCCGCCCTGACCCGCTGGGAGCGCGGGGCCATCGCCCGCTGGCACGAGGAATGGGGCGTGGGTCGCGAGATGATTGACGAAGCGCTGCTGCGCGCCGGCAGCAAAAACACCGTGCGCTATGTGGACGGCATCCTGCGCGCCTGGCGCGCCCAGGGCATCACGACGGTGGAAGCCGCCCGCGGGCAGGGCCAGCTGGCCGGCAGCAACATTTTGGCCACCGAGCGCCCGGCCGCCCCCCGCCCCGCCGCCAGCGCCCAGAAGGACCTGTTCAACCGCGACTGGGCCGCCCAGTTCAACGAGGAGGATTGACCGATGCGCACCAAGGACGAACTGTTCCGCGCCGCCCAGCGCGAAGTGGCGGCCCGCCGCCAGCGGGCCGTGATGCAGGCCGAGGACGCGCGCCGCACCGCCTTTGCCGCCCACCCGGGCCTGGCGGCCGCCGCCGACGCCCAGATGCACGCCGGGCTGGCACTGGCCAAAGCGGCCGCCCTGGGCGGCGATGTGGAAGCGGCCCGCGCCGCGCTGACGCAGGCTGACGCCGCGCTGGCCGACGCCGCCAAAGCCGCCGGGTACGACGAAGCCGCGTTTGCCCCGGCCTTTGCCTGCCCGCTGTGCCATGACACCGGCATGTACCAGGGCGTGCCCTGCCGCTGCGTGGCCGACATTGCCCGCCGCCTGCGGCGCGAGGAGATCAACGCCGCCAGCCCGCTGGGCCTGTGCGAGTTTGCGACGTTTGACGTCACGCGTTACCCGGCCGAGCCCGAACCGGAGCTGGGCATGCCGGTGCAGGCGTACATGGAAAAACTGCTGCATTTTTGCGAGAACTACGCCCAAAAGTTCGGCCCACAAAGCAGCAACCTGCTGTTTATGGGCCATGCCGGGCTGGGCAAAACCCACCTGGCGCTGGCCATTGCCGGCGCGGTGCTGGACGGCGGCCACGATGTGCTGTACACCAGCGCTGCCGCCCTGGCCGCCCGCCTGGGGCGCGAACATTTTGACTTTGACAGCGGCGACGAATGGCTGACCGCCTGCCAGCAGGCCGACTTGTTGATTTTGGACGACCTGGGCACCGAGTACATCACCCCGCTGACCATCAGCGTGCTGTATGAGCTCATCAACGCCCGCATGCTGGCGAACCGCCCCACGGTGTACACCACCAACATCACCGACCAGAGCGTGTTTGTGGCCCGCTATACCGAGAAAGTGGCCAGCCGCATGCTGGGCGGGTGCAAAATCTTTAAATTTTTTGGCGCCGACCAGCGCCTGTAAACCGCAAACCGCGCAGGCCCCGGGGCCTGCGCGGTTTATGGTTTGTCGATGAAAAGAAAAGACCGCCGGGCCAAAGCCTGGCGGTCTTTTTGCAAAGTCGGAGTGACGGGATTCGAACTTTCAAAAATATGGCGTAAATACGTTTAATCATCTAAAAATCTAACGTCGGTCTAACGCTTCCAGCTGCGTCCTTGCATCGTCCAGGCGGCTTTCGCGGATGTGGGTATAGATCTTCTGCGTCGTGGCGATGTCGGTGTGGCCCATGATCGTTTTGGCTGCCAGCACATCCACGCCGGCTTCGTACAGCATGGTCGCATATTCATGCCGGATCTGGTGGCGGTCGATGCTGGGCTTCCACGGGTCCCCCGTCTGCGACTGATTGCCAAGCCCCAGGGACTTCGTGTACCGCTCCCAGTAGCGGTTCAGCGCGCTCTTGGACAGCGGTTTTTCCCCTCCGATGAGATAGCGTTCCGGGGCATCCGCCAGCGGTCTCAGCAGGGTCTCAAGCGCTGTCAAGAGCGGCACCGCACGGACCCCCGCCGCTGTTTTTGGCTTTTCGATCACGGGTGCATTGCCATGGAACACGACCGCCTTTGTGATGCTGATCTTGTGACCGGCGAAGTCAACGTCTTTCCACTGCAAGGCCAGCGCCTCCCCGCAGCGTGCGCCGGTGTACAGGATCAGCAGCGCCAGCAGGCTGCACGGCTGCCCTGCGGAGCCTTTGACCGCTTTCAGCTGTTCCGGGGTGAGCAGCTGGCGGGTCTTGTGCGCAAGGTGCGGCGGTACCGCGACATACTGACAAGGGTTTCCCTTGCAGTATCCTTTCAGCACCGCATAGCGGAAGATCATATTCAGCACAGACAGCTGGTTTGCCACCGTATTGCGGGCAGACTTCTGCCCCAACTCCACAAGGAAGGCGTCGATCCTGTTCGGCTCTACCTCCCCTACCCTGGCCGCGCCAAACGTCTGCACGGCGCGTTCGTAGGCGGGCTTGTAGCAGCGGGTCGTTCCGTATGCGATCTCCCGCTGCTTGCCCTGCCACCATTCATCCGCTACAGCTGCAAACGAACGGCCGCGCTGAAGCTCTTCCCTTTTCTCGTCGCTGGCCCGCAGGTACTCGTTGTATTTGCGCCAGACCTCCCGCGGGTTCTTGCTGGAAAAACTCTTTTGCTTGCCGTCGATGCGGCGCACCAGTTCATAGGTGCCGTTGGCCCGGAGCGTCAGGCCGTCGGTCAGTTTTCTCGCCATAAGCATACACCTCCGAATGGGTATGACTTGCCAAGCCTACCCGGAGGTGGTACAATACAAGTGTCGGTCGGTATTGTTCCCACACGGGGCAAGCTGATCTATTCGAACGCCCTGCCGGTTGCCGCCGACTGGGCGTTTCTGTTATACCAATGACCTTATAGCTGAAACGATAGAACTTGTATTCCAACCTACTACCGTGTCGGCTTTTTCTCTTAGATATGCAGGCATATTTATTTGGCCCCAGGGCATAATTGCAATAATCGGTTTTCCAAGCCGTCTTGCCTCATCGACTTCAAACTGCATCCAACTATGATATATGCCATACATCCCGCCTAAAACTAAAACCACTTGTGCTCTTTTGATTTTATCGGAAATTGCTTCTGCAATTTCCCTTGTTGTTGCACTTTCCCTTGAAAGAGCAAGAGGTTTTTCCTTAGGTGCCGAGTAATTGTAATATGAAAAATACGGAGCATTATCCAGTAATGTAACAAGCCTTGAATATTCGTCGCCATACTTCCATGCATGACTAATAAAAATCCGATAAGGATATAGCGCGGGCATCTTTATTTCATCCTTTCTTATGAGGTACTAAAAATGAAATTTCAGAAAAAGAGAATCATCGTGGATGCATACCAAACATCTAAAGAAATGAATATCGAAACTTTGGAAGGGGTCATGCACGCATCGCCTGGAGATTGGATCATCACTGGCGTTAACGGAGAAAAATATCCTTGCAAGCCGGATATTTTCGAAAAGACTTACGAACCCGTAGAAGAATGACCCCGGTTTTTTGTTGTAATGGGGTTTGAATTTGTGGCTTTCCATTTATTGCTTTCAGAGGATATAAGAAGCTCAATATTCTTTACAAACAAACCCTCCGTTGATTCCGAATCTCCATACGGTGGTGCTTTCATCTCAAAAAGAAATTTTTCATGCCGTAGCAACTCACAGGTGGATCTGTATTCTATCCAATTCTCATGAACTTTATTGAGCGAAATATATCCTTCAATAACTGTAATTATCACCCCCAAAACTCCTATGACAAATTGCATCCAGCTAAAGCGCCCAACGTATCCGACTAATAAGGGAATACATGCGGCCACAATTATTTCAACAAATTGAAGCCTTTTATATTGTTTCTGGGCACTTATTGCTTTCTTGTCATACCAATTTATTTGATTTTCAACGCGGTTCTTCAAATATTCTTCTATGCTCAAATAAATTTTCCTTTCTGCCCCTGGCGTGGTAACGCTGGGGGCATTTTTATTTTTCGGCCACCTTTTCAAAACCGCAAGATGTTCTCACAGTCCATTGTCTTGCCGGGTTTTATTCTATAGGGATTTTATTCAGTACTCCCTCCAGTGTGTTGATGCACCGAGCCGCATTCTGAACAAGCAACTCATAAAAAGAACTGCCGAACTGGAGTTCTATTCCTTTTGGGTTCACTGCAAAAGTTGTGAGTGCGTTCAACTTTTTATCAAAGCTGCCGTGATTCCCGGAAAACACAATTCTATGATTGGTTATGTACAAAGTTCCTGGATAAAGTTCAGATACATTTTCCCGGATGGCCCGCGATACACCCGTGGATCTGCCGACGCTGAGTCCCGGCATAATCCGCACACTAGCACCGCCGCCTTCCCTGACATAGCCCGTCACCCGGTTTTTGGTAACTGTATACTGCGCCGGGGAGCAATAGACGCAGACCTCCCCCTCATCCAGAAACAGGCCGGGAGCAGGCACGGCAGACAAGGACGTAGGCTTGCTGCACAGTTCATGCGTATAGTGTGCAGCACCAAAATAGCGCCGCCCCGACTGTACTGTGTCATAAATCCAACCAAAGCAGAACAAACCACAGGTAAAAAGATACAGCAATCCCATGCCAACTTTTCCCTGCAGGAACTTGTGGATACCAAAGGCACCGAACAAAAGGGTCACCCAAAATTCAACCGACGGGGACATACAGCATTCTCCTTTTCCGTCTCGCATTTGCATTTCAATCGTTAAGCCACACTCCTATGAACTCTGTCCGGCAGAGCATGGTCTTTTTTATATCCGCTCAAAAACCATCGTAGCCTGGACGACGTTCCCGCCCATCCCTTTATTGCCGCTGTTGGTCGTGGTGAGCGTGTGCAGCGTGTACCCCTTATCGGCTTGCTGGTTGATCACATCTTCCAACTCGTCCAAGTTGTCGGACCCACGGCCAAGAACTTTTTCCGTAAGCATGACCTGCAGCACCACATACTTCCTCCCACTTTTCGGCTCAGGAGAAAAAGAGACTTCCTGCTTACGTCCACCTAAAATGCTCATCGTGAACCCCCCTCTAGTTTTATTCGGCCGTTTTTGAAATGGCGTCACTTCAGAATGAAGGCGGCTAAAATTTTATCGATCTTTCGAACATCGGCAGATCGTTTTAAATTGATTTTGATGTGCCCTGCCCGCGTCCACAATTCCACTTCGGCGTTCAAGTCAAGGTGTCCGGCGTTTTCTGTCGAATACATGTCAATGGATTTATAGGGAAGCGTGTACATTTCCACCTTTTTGCCGGTAATGCCTTGGGCATCCCTGACGATCAAGCGTTTATCCGTAAAGATCGCCACATCCCGAATTGTAGAATAAGCACATATAGCGCGCTCGCCGGGGACCAGCAGGTCTTCTACATCGTCTGGCAACTTAGCTTCGTTTACAAAAGTCCACATCATGTAATGCTGCAGTTCATTTGGCATAAATAAGGATCTCCTTCCCCGTTTTTTACTTTACAAGCCGCGGCACAGGCCGACGGCTTTACCTTCAATGGTCACGTCGTTCATTTCTTCCTTCCGGCGGATGATGGAGGAATAAACTGGGTTTTCCGGCCGGAGTTCGATATAGTCCTCATGGAAATATAGGTGCTTCAGCGTAGCCTCGTCCCCGATGCGGACAGCGGCGACCTGACCGTTCTCGACCTGCACATCCTTGCGGATGGCTACCAGGTCACCGTCGTGGATCGTGGGCTCCATGCTGTCGCCCCGGCACTGCAGGGTGAAGGTGGCATGCCAGGCCGCAGGGATAGAGACGTAACCTTCTAAGTTTTCTTCGGCCGTGATGGGCTGCCCGCAGGCGATGCGGCCGACCAGGGGGACGGATTCCATTTCGGGGAGAGGCTCGAAGCCGGGGGGAATGGCGGGCGCCGCGTCGCTTTCCATTGGCACATCGTAACCCATCAGCCATGCTTCCGTAACGCCAAGAGCCTTGGCAAGTTCATATACTGCACTTTGTTTCCCTTCCCAGTCTCCCTTAATATATCGGGAAATACTGGATTTTGAAATTCCTGAACGTTTCGCCAGTTCGGCTTGTGTCATTTCGCGAACGTCAAGACCCTCTCTAAGTCGCCGTGCAAAAGTAGCCACTTTGTCTGACATACTATTCATCCTTTCAGGTGGTCTACTTGCATTATATATGTGGGGTTGCGAAAAATCAATAGTTTTTCAAAAATAAATTGCGAAATATCAAAATTAGATGTTGACATTTCGCAACCAAGGGTGTAGACTATAGTTGTGGTTGAGATACCGCAACCTGGATGGGAAGGAGGTGATTGCCATGCCGGAAGTAAACTATAACCCGCTTCGTGGTCGTATGCGTGAGTGTGGGCTTACACAGAAAGAATGTGCCGCCAAAATCGGTATTAGTGAGGGGCAGCTGAACCGCAAGCTGGCGGGAGAGTACGACTTCAAGCAGGACGAGATTCATGGTCTGTGCCGTCTCTTGAACATTGATGCGGCGGAAATTGGGCATTATTTTTTTAGCCCTAAATGTTGAGAAATATCAACGACAAAAAGGAGGTGAACAGGACTGCCCGCATTCGGAATCTTATTTATGTGGCTTGTCGCCCTCGTCGGGTGCATTGTTATGAAAAAAATAAGCCCGGACACCAAATGGTATCCGGCTTACGCTTTCGGAGTATGCGTTCTTGCCACTATCGTGATTGTTGGAATTTACGCAATTTGACGGCTATGGATGTCAAGAGTTCGCTTTTATTAACACCTGCGCCGGAAAAGATGGCGTTTTCAAGCAAAAGACTATCTTTTCTAATATCTTCAGGTGCGTAAAAAACAACAGCACCAAAATGTTCTCCATATTTTCTCACTGCGTCTACATCCGCTCGGTGTATGCAAGAACCTGCTGCACGAACATATCCTTCACAGATTTCTCGTTCGTGACGAAGTTGCTCTTCTCGCTCTAATTGTTTGTACTCCAGCTGTTTCATCACTTTTTGATGGTAGTTGTTGATAATCGCAGTAAGCACAGGAGAAACGATAGCACATACAGCAATGACGATTGTCAGAAAAGGATAAAAATCCTGCGCTGATTGAAATTCTTCGAAATTCACTTTATCACCCCCTTCCCACCCCTATTGTACCGCGGGAAGGTACAAACCACAAGGAGGTATCGCCATGCTGGAAAGTGAAGAGATCACGATGCAAATGCGTGATCTGCGTGCGCTGGGTATGAGCGAATGGCCTACTCTGAACGAGGTGGCCAAAGTCACCAGGCGCACCGCAAAAAGTTTGAACGACCTGCCGATCTGGCAGGAAGAGGTCAAAGGCGGGCGGATATTCCGCCGCACGACGCTGCGGCGTCTGGCCCGCTTTATGGTAACAGGGAGGTAACGCCATGAACCAAAACAAGATGACCGCCCCGGTGCGGACACACCGGGACGGCCAAAAAGCAGAGCACTGGAAGTTGCTCATTTCTATTTTACCCCTGCTGCGCGCCGCCGTCAAGACTGCGGCGGTGACGCTGGGGCTGTACATCCTGGCGGCCGTGGCCGCGCTTGACCTGCCGGCGGTATTGCTGGCGGTATTGCTTGAGAACGCGCTGCTGGGCGCGTACTTTGCGCTGGAGGAGGTGCGGACATGGTAAGAGGGATCCGCATTGACCCCGGCATGCCGCCGAGGATCTGCAAAGTGCCGGACACCGCCCAGGGCCTGGATGCCCTTCTGGGCGGGCACAGCATGGTCAAGTGTTTCAGCTTTAAAGATGCCGCGCTTGTGTACCTGCCGCATGACGAACGCAATACGCTGCCGACGCTGTGCTACGACGGCCGCTGGTACTACGGCACACTGCTGGTGCTGGGCTGGAAAGGCGGCCGCGCATTGCCGTTAAAGACCGCGCTTGCCGATGAGCTCGCCGAGACATTTGCCCGCAGGGAGGTGCCGCGTTTATGATCTACGAAAAAATTGAGGCCGCCTACCGCTACGGCCGCCCGGACGCCGACCTGCTGCTGCACGAGACCGTGCGGGACGTGCTGGAGGGCACCGGGACCGACAAGGAGATACTGTACCGGGTACGCTGCGCCTACGCTGCCGCCAAGAGCGGCCAGGCCCTGCGTAGCGCCGAGATGCGGCAGGAGGTGTGAGTGGCCATGAAAATGTTTGAAAAGGATGGGTTTCTGCGCCTTGAGTGGACGTCCGGGTCCGGATTAAAGGTCAAGGGCCATGGACACCCGGCCGACTTAATGCTGGCGGCCATCGCCGCGGTCAAGGACGTCATCGAAAGCAACACCCGGCCCGAAGACCACAAAGCCTGCGCACAGGAACTGGCCGAGCTGCTCGTGAAGTTGATGGATCTGCCCATGACCACAATCGACATGGGCGCCATTATGGGGGGGGGTACGCGGCATGAGTAAAGCATTTGACCCCGCCGAGCTGGAAGAGATGCGCGCCGATCTGGAGCGCAACCCGGGCTACAAGGGGCTGGGCGTTGTTGCCCAGCTGCACGCCTGCAAGAGGGCCGACGTGATCGACGCGCTGGGCCTGGACCCCGAGGACTATGCCCGCAAGCCGCAGCCCAAAGTGACCCCGGAGCAGCGGGCCGACGCCGTGGCCCGCGTCCTTGCTGGGGAAAACACAGCAGACATTGCTACCGAACTCGGCATCAGCAAAAACGCGGTGTATGCATGGGTGAGCAAGGCCAAGCAGGATGCCGCCGCCCAGCCCGAAAGTACCGTCAAAACGCCGCCCCAGCGGCCGGCAGTCAAGCTGTCGGCGGTGGCGCAGAGCCATTTTGAGGACCTGGACGCCGCCATTGATTACATGCGTCAGGCTGATTTGCTCAGCGAAGAAGAATTTGACGCGTTGGAACGTTTTCTGGCAACGCTGGGTGCCTTTGCCCGCGGCCTGGAATTCGCCGAAGAACACGCGGAAAGGAGCGCCGAATGACACAGTATGTGAACGAGTACGGCACGACCTACGCTGTTCAGGAGTACAAGGGCGAGCCCAGGATCATGTGCCGGGCGAAAGACGGCAGCGACTGGCTGGTCAGCGGTACGCTGGCCGTAGTGGCCGCCGCCGCAAAGACCATTGTGGACGTACAGGATGTACTGGACAATCACGCCCGGACGCACGGCTGGCGGCCGGTGGAAGCCCCTAGCAGCGCCGAGCCGCCGGAGATCGTGGACGAGGGTAGCGGGCCGGAGGATGGATGCCCGTACCTTCAACCCCTAGAAAACAGCCGTAAGTACACCTGCCAGTGCAGTATTTACAAAGAAAAGTTTGTGAGCAAAGAAACCTGCAACAAGTCGTACCGCACCTGCGGCTGGTATCTGGACAAGCAGGAAAAAGACGCTGCGCCCCCTGTAGCAGATGACGGTTTCCCGGACTGGGTGCAGCCCATGGCGGCGGAGTTCCTGCAATTTGATTTTGTCCGCGCGCTCCCCGCGTTTACCGCCACTGAGCTGAAGAATAGTGATCCCGTGCAACACCATCAATGCGGGTCGATTGCGGACCACGGGTTGTACTGTACCCGCCCCAAGGGTATTAAATTTACCGTCTTCCTCAGCAACCGGTATCTGGAAAAGTACTACACCTGGCCCGACTTTGTCCGCCGCTGCAAAGCGGCAGGGCTGGCACCCGAGCCGCTGCACCAAGACAAGGAGGATGCGCCATGCAACACGGAACCGCCTGCCCCGACCGGGGCTGCTGCTGCGACCACGGACGCGAGTGCTGCGCCGCAGCCGTCGCAGGCGGCGGAAACCTCGACCGGCTCACCGGTGAACAGCGCGGATGTAAGCAGTTGCCCCTCTGCCGAACCTGTCCGGCAAGCACCGGCCGCGTTGCCCCTTTCTGCCCCGGACACTGCCCCTACGAATCTGCCCGCGTTTGACTTTGGCGCACTGGACGCCGAGACCGCTGAAAAGCTGCGCGGCATCACCGACTGCGTGATGGAACTGTACCAGACCTACGCCTGGGGCATGGCCTACCAGGTGGGGCAGGCCCACGACCTGCTGTGCGGGGATAGCGACCGTTGTGAAACTGTTTCACAACGGTCAGAGAATGGGCAGTTTGCTAAAAAGGAAAAGACTTTCACCTCCTGGTGCGCTTACATAGGCGTGGAGCGCCGCAGCGCCTACAACCTGCTGAACGCCTACCGGCTGATCTGCAAAGCCACGCCGGAGCAGCAGCGCAACCTGCAACTGGCCCCGGCCAAGCTGCTGTACGAGGCAGGCAAGAAAGACGTGCCCGACCAACTGGCCGACGCCGTGATGAACGGTGACATCACCAAGACTAAACAATTCCTGGACGCCAAGCGGGAGTGGCAGGCCAAACTGGACGCCGAGCGCGCCGCCCGGGAGAAAGCGGAACAGGCGCGGGAGGAATCCCGCAAGATAGCCAACACCATCGCCAACCAGCGCGACGAGGAGCGCCGCCGCGCTACCGAGGCCGAGAACCGCGCCGCCGAGGCCGAAAAGCAGCGCGACGGCGCGCGGGATGAAAACGCCAGCCTGAAAGCACAGATCCGCGAACTGGAAGCCCGCCCGGTGGAGGTAGCCGTCGCCCAGCCCGGCGAAGACCAAATCGAAGCCTGGCGCAAAGAGGGCGAAGCGCGCGCGGCGGCCGCCCTGCGGGAGAGCATCCGCAAGGCCGACCAGGCCAAGGCCGACGCGCAGCGCCAGGTGGACGCCCTGCAGAACCAGCTAGCGGCCGCCCGACCCGACGCCGACGCCTGCCAGCGCACCGTAGACACCCTGTACGAGACGACCGAAAACCTGCGCCTGCTGCTGCGCACCCAGCTGCGCCAAGCACAGCTGCCGCCCGCCACCTACGGCACGGTCGTGGCGCATGTGCTGCAGGCCGCCGATGCCCTGCGGGACACTGTGCGCAGCTGCGCGCCCGCCGGCTACACCATGGACGATGAGGAGGATGATTTCCTGTGAACGAAAAAGTACTGATCAAGCTGATGAAAGCCGCCTACAGGGGCGGCGGCGTGAAGCTCTGGCGCAGCACGAACGACGTGCTGTACCTGTGCGGTGCAGGCTGGGCCTGCGCCATGCTGTGGAAATACGTACCTGGCCCGGTGCTGGGGCTGATCGCAACCTGGTGCCACGGCCTGCCACGCCTGTGCCAGGGCTGGTGGTGCCTGGACGCCGCCGACGGCGAACCCGAGCCGGTGACAGGGATCCCCGAACCGCTGAACACACTGCAACACAGCGCCGTGACCGACGAAGGGCTGTTGACGATGGACCTTGTCTGCATGGGGTACCGGGCCGTGCAGGGCAAAGACCTTTCGATTTTGTGGTTTGACGCCGCCGGCATTGAGATGCTGGGTAAGCTGACCCGCTTTGGCGGCGACCTGACGAGCGGCCCCGACGGCATGCCCTGGGGCCGCTGGCACGACCCCGAGACCGGCACGGTGATCTATCTGGAGACCGTCGAGCGCGTCCGCCCCGACCTGACCGCCAAACTGGGCGAGATCGACTACCACAAAGCCCCCGGAGGTGCGCAATGAACGGCTACGACGAAACCACCCTGCCCCGGGCCGTCGCCGCCTACGGGCCTTACCGGATCGAATACCGCGTCCTGCGGCGAGTGGGTGAACTGAACGACAAAACCGGCGAGCTGCAAGGCTATTTGGCCCAGCTGCTGGACGGTGAACCGGTACCCATGACCTGGGTGTCGGGCCGGATCGCCGGCGCCCGAATTGCCCTGATCGACCTGTACGCCGAACTTACCCTGCTGGCCGAACTGCTGGGCGAACAGCCGTGCGCCGACGCGCACAACATGGTGATCACGTATGAGAACATCCTGCGCGGGCTGGAAAAGGACGTAAAGAAAATCGAACACGACCGCGCGTGCCGGTACGGCGCGCCGGCCGGCCCCGCCCCCGACACCTACCAGTACGACAAGCGCGAAGTGCTGGACATGGTTTGCACCATGGCGGCCCGCAAGGCCGCCGAAAAAGAAAAGGAGGAACCCCATGGCACTGTTTGAACCTGTGGCCCGCGAAAAAGCCAAGCTGCGCATGGCGGTGCAGGGCGTGTCCGGCGGCGGCAAGACGCTGGGCGCGCTGTACATCGCCTACGGCATGACCGGCGACTGGGGCAAGGTTGCCCTGATCGACACCGAGCACGAGCGCGCCCGCGAGTACGCCAACCGCAGCGACCTGCCCACCCCCACCGGCACGTTCCTGTACGCCCACCTGGACCCGCCCTACAGCGTGAACAAGTACATCGACGCGGTGCGCAAGGGGGCCGAAGTTGTCGGCCCCGACGGCGTCGTCATTGTGGACAGCCTGTCCCATGCCTGGAGCGGCGAGGGCGGCGTGCTGGAATACAAGGACCAGATCGCCGCCAGCGGGCGCGGCCAGAACGGCTACACCGCCTGGAACGCCGCCGGCAAGCTGCAGAACAGCCTTGTGGACAGCATCCTGTCGGTGCCCTGCCACACCATCTGCACGCTGCGCGTCAAGCAGGACTACGCCCTGCAGCCCAACGAGCGCGGCAAGATGGAGCCGGTCAAGCTGGGTCTGGCCCCCATCCAGCGCGATAACCTCGAATACGAGTTTGACATCGTGCTCTCCGTCGCCCGCGACCACATCGCCACTGCCAGCAAGGATGTGACCTTTTTGGACGGGCTGCGCGCGGTCATCACGCCGGAACTGGGGCAGCAGCTGGCCGCCTGGCTGAACGACGGCAAGGAGCCGGAGCGCCCCACCTGCGCCGACTGCGGCAAGGTCATCCAGAGCGGCGTCAACCGCAAAACCGGCGAGATCATCCCCGCCGCCGACGTGGCCGCCCTGGGCGAAAAGCAGTTTGGCCGGCCGCTGTGCCGCGCCTGTTACAAGCTGGCGCTGGACGCCGCAAAACAGCAGAAAGAAGGTGCCGCCCATGATCCCGGCGAAAAAACACCGGCAGCACAGGGATAAGCTGCAGCGCAGCCGCAGCCGTAGCGGGGCCGAATGGGAGGCTGAACTCTGTGAAGAACTGGACGCCCTGCCCCGGTCCTGGGCGCGGCGCTGGCCCAAAGCCTGGGCCGGGCAGCCCTGGGACATCAGCGCCATGGTGGAGGGCCGCGCCCTTGCCATCGAGTGCAAGAGCATCGCCCGGGGCAACCTGCCGTTTTCGGCCCTGCGCCCCAATGAAATCGAGAATTTGAGCCGGTTCGAGGATGCCGGGGGCTTCGCCCTGCTGGCGGTACGCCGCGCCGACCCGCCCGCCCGGGTGTTCGTGCCCTGGTGGACGGTGCGGCCGCACATCCTGGCCGGGGACCGCGGAAGCGTCCCCCTGGGCAGCCAGCCCCGGACGCTGGCCGAGGTGTGGGAGGTGAGCGCGCCGTGATCGTGACACTGGACGGCCGCCTGCATCTGACCGACTGCCCGGCGCCCCTGCGCCGCAAGCTGATGGAGCAGCTGACGATCCCCAACCCAGCCTACCAGCGGGCGGCAGCCATGGGCCTGCCGACCTGGGACGTGCCAAAAGACCTGATGCTGTTCCAGGTCGACCAGAACGAACTGATCTTGCCGCGCGGCATGGCCATGGAAGTCTGGCGGCAGCGCCCCAAGGGCACCACCCGCCGCGACCGTATGACGCGGTGCGCCGCGCCCCGGTGGCCGCCCGGCAGCATCACGCTGCGGGGGTACCAGCAGCGCACAGCGCAGGCCGTGCTGGACAGCAAGGTGCCGCAGGGGGTCATCGTGATGCCCTGCGGCGCGGGCAAGACCGAAACAGGGCTGTACATTGCGCGGGCCATCGGCCAGCCGGTATTGTGGATCGCCCACACGGTGGATCTGATCCGCCAGGTGTACGACCGCGCCGCCGACCGTCTGGGCCTGGCCGGCGACCAGCTGGGTATGCTGGCGGGCAGCACGCGGCGCATCGGCACCCACCTGACGGTGGCGACCGTGCAGACGCTCTACCACATGGAGCTGGACGAACTGGCCGGGCGCTTCGGCGCGGTCATCGTGGACGAGTGCCAGCATGTGGTGGCCAACCCCGCCAACGCCGAGATGTACAACGCCGTGCTGGGCTGCCTGCCCGCCTACTACCGCTATGGCCTGACCGCCACCCCGCAGCGGGCGGACGGCCTGGCCGGGACCATCCACATGATCCTGGGCGACACGCTCGCCACCGTCAGCCAGCAGGAGCTGGTGGACGCCGGCGGCACTGTGCTGCCCGCCATCCAGCCTGTGCAGACGGAATTTCACTACAGCCCCGGCGCGCGGGAGTACGACCACATCGACCCCAACCGCCTGCGCCGCCACATGGCGGCCGACAACGCCCGCACCGCGCTGATCCTCGACCGGCTGATCCCCGACCTGCTGGCCGGGCACACCTGCATTGCCCTGGGCAGCAGCCTGGACATGCTGGCACGGCTGGAACAGGCCCTGGGTGCCGACAAGCGGCTGCAGGCAGCCGGCATCCTTTGCCGCAGCATCAACGGCAGCACCCGCGCCGCCGCCCGCGCCGAGACACTGCGCGAACTGCGCGACTCGGCAAGCCCCGTACAGTGCCTGCTGGCGACCTACCAGCTGGCCAAGGAAGGCCTGGACATCCCGTGCGCCGACCGCCTGTTTCTGGTGCAGCCGGTGCGGGACGCCACCGCCATCCAGCAGGCCGTGGGGCGCATCATGCGCCCGGCCCCCGGCAAGCGTGATGCCATCGTCTATGACTTTGTGGACCGCTGGGTTCCCACATGCAACAACCAGTGGAACGCCCGCAAGACCGTCTACCGCAAACTATCTGCCAATATTCTACCCATCCAGAAGGAGGACGCCTGACCATGGAAACCATCAACAATTACGATTACCTGAACGCGCTGGAAAGCGACTACCAGCAGGCTGACACCGCCGAGACCGGCGGCCGGCTGCCCAATGGCCGGTATGTGGCCATCCTGAACGAGGCGCGGCTCTACCCGCCCGACGAAAAGAAGGGATACCCCCGCTTTTCCACCAGCTGGATCGTGACGGACGGCGAGTACAAGGGCCGGTACATCTACCTGTCCTTCAACTTCACGCCCCAGGGCTTTCCCTACTACAAGGCCTTCGCCAAGGGCGTCGGCGTCGAGCTGCCCCACCTGGCCATGCTGCCCGACCATCTGGCCGACTTTACCGGCAAGATCGCGCAGCTGACGCTGGCGGAACAGAAAAACGACCCGCGCTACCAGAACGTCTACTTTGACCGCCTGCTGGGCGCCGGCAACATCGAGGACTACCGCAAACCCAAGACCGAGCAGGCCGACGCGCCGCAGTACGAGCCGGTCAGCGACGAAGAGGATATGCCGTTTTAAGGAGGCAGCATGCGCATCCCACAGGAACTACTGAATATCCCGCGGTGGGTATGCTGCACAGCCAACAAGCTGCCCATTGACCCCAAGACCGGCAAGGCTGCCGACAGCACCGACCCGGCCACTTGGGCCGACTATGCCACGGCGGCCGCAGCGGTCACCCCGCTGGGCTGCCGCGGCGTCGGCTTTGTGCTGGGCGACGGATTCGCCGGCATCGACATCGACCACTGCATCGACCCCGCCACCGGCGTCGTGGACGACACGGCGCTGGACATCGTGGACGCCATGCAGAGCTATACCGAGATCAGCCCCAGCGGCACCGGGCTGCACATCCTGTGGCGCGGCGAAAAGGCCGGCAAGGCCTGCCGGCGCGCCCTGGGCAGCGGCGTGGGGCTGGAAATGTACGACGGAGGCCGCTACTTTACCGTGACCGGCCGCAGCTGGCACGACCCGCCGCTGCCGCTGGCAGAGCGCACGGCCGAAGCTGCGCAGATCTACCGGCAGTACCTGGACCGCCCCAAGCCCGCCGCGCCCACAGCTGCACAGGCCCGCCCTGTGCAGCCCCGGCCGGCCGGGGCGCAAAGCGACGCCGAGATTCTCGAGATAGCCAAGCAGGCCAAAGGCGGCGACAAGCTGGCCGCCCTGCTGGCGGGCAACTGGCAGCCCTACGCTGCCAGCCACAGCGAGGCAGACCTTGCCCTGTGCAACCTGCTGGCCTTCTGGCTGGGGGCCGACAAGGCCCGCATGGACGCAGCCTTCCGCGCGAGCGGGCTCTACCGCAAAAAGTGGGACGAGCGCCGCGGCGCCGATACCTACGGCCACATCACGCTGGACCGCGCCATTGCCGACTGCCAGGACGTCTACGCCCCCGAACGCGCGCAGCCGCTGCCGCAGGAAGCCCCGCCCGGCGACGAGGTGGAGGCGCTGCTGCGCAGCATGGGCGTGCACCGGCCGGCCGCAGCCGCACCGCAGACGCCACCCGCCAAAGCAGCCCCCGGCCGCAAGACCTACAGTATGGACGACACCGGCAACGCCCGGCGCTTCCGCGACCTGTACGGCGACCGGGTGCGCTACAACTATACGCAAAAGGTCTGGATGCTGTGGGACGGCAAGGTCTGGCGCCAGGACGAGACCGCCGCCGTCAAGCAGCTGGCCGACGAGATGCTGGACGGTATGGAGAAGAACCTGTTCGGCATCCATGACCCGCAGCAGGCGGCCGCCATGCGCAAGTTTATTGCCAAAAGCCGCGGCAGCCATGCCAAGGACAACCTGCTCAAAGAGGTACAGCACCTGACGGGCATACCGACCACCGACGCCGATTTTGACAAAGCCGGCAGCGCCCTCAACGTGCAGAACGGGTTCCTCAAACTGCGCAGCGGCAAGCTGTACCCCCATGACCGCGCCAGGCTGATCACCCGCCTGGCCGGCGCCGCCTACGAACCCGACGCCACCGCGCCCACCTGGCTGCGTTTTCTGGACGACGTGACCGGCGGCGACAAGGCGCTGCAAACCTACCTGCAGTGCATGGTGGGCTACATGCTGACCGGCTCGACGCGGGAACAGTGTATCTTTTTCCTGTACGGCGACGGCTCCAACGGAAAGAGCACCTTTCTGGAGGTGCTGGCCGAGCTGATGGGCAGCTACGCCATGAACGCCCAGAGCGAAACGATCACCGCGCGCCGCCAGTCCGACAGCCCGCGGGCCGATATCGCCCGGCTGAAGGGCGCGCGGCTGGTGACAATCAGCGAGTGCCCGGCCGACGTCTGGCTGGATGAGGCCATCGTCAAGCAGCTGACCGGCGGCGACGTCGTCACGGCCCGCTACCTGTACGGCCGCGAATTTGAGTTTAGACCCGAGTTCAAGCTCATCATGGCCACCAACCATAAACCGCGCATCCGCGGCACGGATTCCGGCATCTGGCGGCGCATCCGGCTGGTGCCGTTTACCCAGCGCATCCCGGACGACAAGCAGGATCTGCAGCTGCCGGACAAGCTGCGCGCCGAGCTGCCGGGCATCCTCAACTGGGCGCTGGAGGGCCTGCGCCAATGGCTGGCTGCCAGCGCCGGCGGCAAACGCCGCGGCATGCCGCACTGCCCCGCCGTGGACAGCGCCACCGCCGAATACCGCGGCGAGCAGGACCGGCTCAAGCAGTTTTTGGAGGACTGCACCGAGCCGGCCGCCAGCTATACTATCCAGGCAGGCGTGCTGTACCAGGTCTATCGCCGCTGGTGCGAGGAAAACGGAGAGCGATACCCGCTGACGGGTACCAAGTTCGGCCGCGAGGTGGCAAAGGGCCTAAAACGGGTCAAAACGCGCACCTCGTTTGAATACTGCGACCTGCGCCTGACCGACGAGGGCAACCGGCTCATGGTCTGCGCTTTGCAGGGCGGCAGCCGCCCCCGATCCGGCACGCCGCTGTACGAACAGCAGCGCATGGATACGCTGCCCCGTTCCTGACGGGCTTTGTGTGGTGGGTTTGTGGTGGGTTGTGGTGAGTTTTTCGCCAAACCCACCACAGCCCCTAAAGCCTGTTGTTATGCGGGTTTATTGTGCTTTTTTTATTCTCTTGTGGTGGGTGTGGTGGGTTTTGCAGAAAAAAGTCCCATACGAGAAAATAGAAAAAAATAAAAGCTATAGAAAGATTTTCAAAACGCCCCAAACCAACCACAACCCACCACAGAAAGGAGAGTGTCTGATGAAACCGAACACGAACCCCTGCCTGGGTCACGGCTGCTACGACCCGGATCTGGGCTGCACGATACCGTCCATTGACCGCTGGTACGCCTGCCCGCTGATACCGGAACCGGGGCCTGAAGATTTTGAAGGATTGGAGGTCGTACACAATGCCGAGAAACCTGACGTATGACAACACGCGGGCCTGCTGTGTGCCCTACGACAGCCCGCCGCCGGGCCTGACGGCGCAGCTGCAGAGGCTGGTGACGGAGGAACGGCCGGGGGCTTGCCTGGGCTGCGGTTTTGAGCACAACTGCCGCTGGGACGGCTGCGCGGTGCTGCGCAAGATCAGCCGCATCGTGGCTGTGATCGGAGGAACTACCCATGAAAAAACTGACCATTGACTTTGACGTCACCGCACAAAGCGGCGACGTGGTGAACATGAGCATCGTCTGCCGGGACGCGCGCGACATCCGGTCCGTGAAAGCCCAGCTGGAGGAATGTCTCGAAAACCTGGCCCGCCGGGCTGAAATCGAAGAAGGGGGCGGCATCTGATGGGCAACGATCTCAAGGAATACATCTCCCCTGCCGAACTCGACGCGCTGCTGGTACGCTTGCGCTGCGGTGTGGACACCGTCGACGCTGTACACGTCGCCATGACCGAGAGCCACTGCGGTGCGGATGCGTACACGGATGCACTGTTTGGCGCAATCGAGGGGCTGTACGCTACCGTGGACCAACTCAACGCCCTGTGCTATGTGAAAGGAGACAAGGATGCTTGAGTTTCTGCATCTGTTCCAACTGCTTGCGGTGGGGCTCATTTCCTCAGCGCTGACCGTCGCGTGGATCTCCGGTTCAGACGTACGCCACAATACACCGCGCGAGCCGCTTGACCGCCCGATCCCGATGGAGCATAAGCACGGGGGTGAGGATCGTGACGTACAGTGAAAAAAAGGCCTGGCTCTCCCGCTATCAAATCAGCCTGCGCCGCGAGCGTGAACTGACCGAGGAAGTCAAGCAGCAGGAAGCCCGCGCCCAGGCTGTCACGCCGCGGCTTTCCGGCATGCCTGGCGGCCCCAGCGATGGCCAGAACCTTGCCCGCGCTGTGGAAAGCATCGTGCAGGCCCAACAGGAACTTCAAGCTCAGATCGACCTGTGCGGGTATATCCGGCGCGAGGTCGTCGCCGCGCTGGAGCAGGTCACCAATGCACGTGACCATGAGATTTTGCGCCGGCGGTACATACTGGGGCAGCGGTGGGAGCAGATCGCTGTGGAGATGCACATAGAGTACCGCTGGGTGACGCGCCGGCACCGTCATACGGTCGAAAACATGATTTTGACCCCGGAAAGCCCCAAATGAAAGTGCTATACTGATATTGCCGGAGCACGGGGATGCAGCAAGGCTCCGGCATGGGGACGCGAAAGGATCGTGGTACTGCCTGCCATGTCGAGGTTCCAGATCAATGGCGGATTACTCCTAAGGACACGGCCCCAGCGCACACGCGCCGTCCTGTATATGGGCGCCACCCGCCGGCTGCAATGCCGGCATCTGCCCTCGGCTTTGCCGGGGGCGTTTCCGTTGGAGGACAAACGCTATGACCTACGATGATAAAATCACCTGGCTGCGGCGCTACCGCGCCGCCCGGCGCAAAGAAAAGCTGCTGGAAGCCCGTGTGCAGAGCGCACGGGAGCGCGCGTTGTCCCTGAGCCAGAGCCTGCGGCCGATCTTGGTCCAGACAAACAAGATCGCCAATGTTGTCGAGGAGGCCGCCGTCAAGGCGGATGAACTGCAGCAGGCATTGGCGCGCCAGGTGATGGAGACCTTTGCCATCCAGTATGAGATTGAGGACGCCCTGAGCCTGCTGGACGAGCGCGAAGCCGCCGTGCTGCAGATGCGCTACATCGAGTGCAAGGACTACAACGAGATCGCCGACGCTATGGCCTGCGTGACGCGCCGTGTTTATCAGCTGCATCACGCCGGCGTAGAACACCTGCATACCGAGCCGGACGCCTCCGCATGAGGGGACGCTCGGCACCACCCCGGCACGAGGGCGAAGCTCACCAACAACAGACCCACTCTTCCCCCCCCTGCGATGCCGGGGATCTTCTTTGATATTTCCACCCCTGACATTCGTCGGGGGTATTTTTATAGAGTTTTGTTTTGAGAGGTGGTGACGATGCCGAACGAGGAAAACCTGATTCCCATGAGCCAGAGAAGCGAGAGCGAAGTGAGAGAATTGGGCAAAAAGGGCGGCATCGCATCCGGGGAGGCCAGGCGGCGCAGGCGCAGCCTGAAGGAAGCCGCCGACCTCTACCTGTCCCTGCCGGTGACCGACCGGCGCCGGGCCAATAAACTGCTGCGGCGGCAGGTGGACCCGGAGGACATCGACAACCAGATGGCCATGATCGCCGGCCTGGCTGACGCCGCTACCGACGGCGACGCCCGCGCGGCCGCCGTGCTGGTCAAGCTGCTAGGCGAAGAAACGCCGCCCGCCGGGGCGCAGGATGGGGAGGTGCGCATCATTGACGACCTGTAAGTTGTCGGAGCTGTTCTCCCCTGCTTTTTACGACGTACACCGCCAGATCAAGGCGGGCAAGGCGACCGAGCTGGTGGCGAAAGGCGGGCGCGGCTCGGCCAAGTCCAGCTACATCAGCCTGGAATTGATCCTGCTGCTTCTGCGCCGGCCGGACTGCAACGCCGTGGTCGTGCGCCGGGTGGATAAGACCCTGCGCACCAGTGTCTACGCACAGGTGTGCTGGGCCATTGGCGCGCTGGGGCTTTCGGCAAAGTTCAAGTGCACCGTCAGCCCGATGGAATGCACCTACCTGCCGACCGGGCAAAAGATCTTCTTTTTTGGCCTGGACGACCCCGGAAAGCTCAAAAGTTTGAAAGCCCCACACGGCTATATCGGCCTGCTGTGGTTTGAGGAGTTGGACCAGTTCGACGGCCCCGAACAGGTGCGCAATGTGGAGCAGAGCTGCCTGCGCGGCGGACCGGACGCGTTCACCTTCAAGAGTTTTAACCCTCCGCCGTCGGCGCGCAACTGGGCCAACCGCTACGCGCGGGAAGAACGCCCCGGTAAGCTGGTGCACCACTCCACCTACCAGACGACCCCGCCCGCCTGGCTGGGGCCGCGCTTTCTGGCCGACGCCGAACATCTGCAAAAGGCCAACCCGACCGCCTACCGCAACGAGTACGGCGGCGAGGTCGTGGGCAGCGGCACCGCCGTGTTTGAGAACCTGGCGTTGGAGCCGATCCCCGACGAACAGCTGGCCGCGTTCGACCGGCGATTGTACGGCGTGGACTGGGGCTGGTACCCGGACCCCTGGGCCTTCAACGGCGTGCAGTACGACGCTGCCCGCGGCACGCTGTATATCTTTGACGAATTGACCCGGCGGCGCACCTCCAACCGCGATACCGCCAGCCTGCTGCTGGACCGAGGCCTGACCGCCGCCGACTGGATCACGGCGGATTCGGCCGAACCGAAAAGCGTGCAGGATTACAAGGCGTACGGCCTGGGCTGCCGTGCCGCCAAGAAGGGCCCCGGCAGCGTAGAAGCGGGCATGAAGTGGCTGCAATCGTTAGCGCGGATCGTGATCGACCCGGCGCGCTGCCCGGACACAGCGGCTGAGTTCAGCGAGTATGAGTACGAGCGCGACCCCCGCAGCGGCGAGGTGCTGCCGGGCTACCCCGACCTGAACAACCACCACATCGACGCGGTGCGCTACGCCACTGAAGTGATCTGGAAGCGGAGAGGCGCATGAATATTCTGAACACACTGAGAGGGGCTATCATGAAACTGCTGAACATGCGCGACGCCCGCGCCCTGGGCTGCGACATGACGCCGGCCATGGCCGATGCGGTGCGCCAGTGGGACGACCTGTTTTACTTGACGAACCAGCCGCAGCACAGCTTGAAGATGGCCGCCACCCTGACCAGCACCATGGCCACGCTGGCCACCAGCGAACTGACGCTTTCCGCCGGGGCCGGTGCGCGCGCCGACTGGATGCAGGCCCAACTGGACGCCAACCTGCTGCCCAACCTGTTCGAGGCGGTACAGCTGGCAGGTGCGGGCGGCATGGCGGCTGTCAAGCCGTATGTGGATGGCGGCAGCATCTATGTGGAGATCATCCCCCGCGGCCGCATCTTCCCGGAGTACTGGGGCCCCAACCGCCGCCTGGATGCCGGGTACTTCACCGACTTTGACAAGCTGGACGACGGCACGGCCGTGGTGCGGGTGGAACACTTTGCCATGGAGGACGGCGGCCTGCATATCACCAACAAGGCCTACCGGCTGAAAGAGGCCGGGTTTATGGGCAGCGAGATCCCGTTGATCGACGTGCCCCGCTGGGCCGGCCTGCAGTCTGATTTGCTGGTGGGCGGTGTGGACCGGCCGCACTTTGGCCTGCTGCGGATGCCGGGCGTCAACACGGTGGACGGCAGCGCCTACCCGGTGAGCCTGTACGCCAATGCAGTAGACAGCATCCGGGAGCTGGACGCCACCTACTATGACTTTTTCTGGGAGCGCAGCACCGGCAAGCGGCGCATGATCCTGGACCGAGCTGCCGCGATGAAAGACCCCGTCAGCGGCAAACCGGCTGTCAATTTCAAAGAACTGGCCAGCGATTACTACATGACGCTGGACATGCCGGACGAAAAGCCCTGGGACGACTACACCCCGAATTTTCGCTTTGCCGAGTACAAGACGGCCATGGAGACCCAGCTGCGCATGCTGGAGATGCAGGTCGGGTTCAGCCAGGGCACCTTTGCCATCGACCCCAAAACCGGCCGCGTGACCGCCACGCAGATCATCAGCGACGATAAAACCACCTACAACACCATCAAGGCGATCCAGGACCGCGGTATGGTCACTGGTCTGCAGGACGTGCTTTACTGGTACGACGCCTATGCCACGCTGTACCACCTGGCGCCCGCCGGCAGCTTTGCGCCGTCGGTCAGCTTCGGCGACAGCATCTTTGAGGACACCGGCACCGAATTTGCGCGCCGCATGCAGATGGCCGATGCCAAGTACCTGCGCCCCGAACTGCTGATCGCCTGGTACTTTGGCGTCAGCGAGGACAAGGCCCGCGAGATGATGCCCGCCGACACCGGCGACACGTTGACCTTTGCCGGCCTGCCGACGGGTAGAGCCTGATGCTGACCCCCGACTACCTCGACACGCTACCCGACGCCGTCGTAGAGCTTTGGCAGCAGGTCGAGGACGATATCCTGCGGGACATTGCCCGGCGCATCGGCACGATGGCCGAGTTGGACCGGCTGACAGACACTGCCGCCTGGCAGGCCTGGCGGCTGGAGCAGGTGCAGGCCTGCCACCAGGACGCCGTCCGCCTGCTGGCCAAGTACAGCGGCAAGAGCAAGGCGGCCATCCGGCGGGCCCTGCTGGACGCCGGGCTCACGACGCTGGCCAGCGACGACGCGCTGTACAGCGCGCTGGGGTTTGCGCCCTCGGCCATTGACACAAACGAGGCGCTCAACAACCTACTCAACGCCGGGTACCGCCAGACGCTGGGCAGCTGGCAGAACCTGACCGCCACCACGGCCCACACCGTGTCCGGCGAGTTCGAGCGCGCGCTGGACCGTGCCTGGCTGCAGGTATCGTCCGGCGCGTTCGACTACAAGACCGCGATACACCGCGCCGTTGACAGCCTGGCCGACCACATGGCCGGCGTCACCTACCCCAGCGGCCACCGCGACACGCTGGAGGTCGCCGTCCGCCGGGCGGTGCTGACCGGCGTCAACCAGACCTGCGCCAAATTGCAGCTGGCCCGCGCCGAAGAGATGGGCTGCGAGTTCGTGGAAGTCACAGCCCATGAGGGCGCGCGGCCCGAGCACGCCGTCTGGCAGGGCAAGGTCTACCACATCGGCGGCGCCGTCGAACTGGACGGTGTATGGTATGAGGATTTCGCAACCGCCACCGGCTACGGCACCGGCCCGGGGCTGTGCGGGTGGAACTGCCGGCACAACTTTTACCCATTCATCCCCGGCGTGTCGGTGCGCAACTACACCGACGAGCGCCTGGCCGAACTGAACGCCCGCAACGTCGAGTACAACGGCCAGAAGTACACCCGGTATGAGATCCGCCAGATGCAGCGCGAACGGGAGCGCGAGGTGCGCAAGTACAAGCGCCGCTACCTGGCCGAAGATGCCGCCGGGGTGGATACCACCGCTTCGGCGGTACGTCTGCGCGCGGCGCGGCGCGACCTGGCCGCGTTCGTGCGCGACACCGGCGGCCGCAACGACAGCGCCCGAACCGGCGTGGCCGGGTTCGGGCACAGCCAGGCCAGCAAGGCGACGGCGCAGGCAAAGGCCTATGAAAAAGAGCAGGAACGTGCTATACTGATAGAGAGGCTCCGCAATGCCGGGAACCTGCCCAAAACAGCGCAGATCCATCTGACGCCCACCGCCATCGATGTGGATTCTTTGGGATTTGACGATGAACACATCAACGGACAAAGGGAACATGGTGTGACCAGTGCGCAGGCAAAGGAATGGATAAAAAACGCCAAAATATCAATTACCGTTTGGAACCAACACTATGAACGCTATATTGGCGAGGAAGGCGCGGTATATGTCAATTTGGAGCAAAACGAAATCCGCACCGCGTTCAGTAGTGATGAATTTGAGGGGGCTTTGCCCCCTTTGATCGAGGAGATGAGGAAAAATGGCCTTCTTAGGTGATGTTGAGTACCAACCCGATGCAAAGGGAACTGCCGAAGCCGTAAAGTGCCCCCTGGTAGACGACTGGATCACTCCTGTAGACTGCATGGAAAACCAGGCGATCAAGGAACAGTATATTCCCGCCCGGTTTAAGGTGAAGCCTGACTGGAAGGAGATTTGCAGTTCCTGCCCGTTCCGCGACTATTGACCTTTTTTGATACCGAAAGCACGATGCAAACCGCACCGTGCTTTTTTCATGCCTGTTTTCCATGAGGTGCCAAGAAAAATGCTCTATTATGTTTTACTTTGGATGATCGGGGAGCAGATCCAGATGCAGACGCCCTATTTTGTGGTGCTGACCGTTTGCATTGGGATCTCTATTATCAAGATTATCCTGGAATTGATCTCAAAAATGCGCTGAAAATTCTTTTGATCCCGGCAGCGCTCTACAAGAGCGCTTTTCTATGCCTGTTTGCCCTGCATGAGGGGCGGACGGGCACTTTTTATGCAAATTTTGCCCCGGCCAGGGCGTAACAAACAGGCCATCCCGTGGGAGCGACCCCGTACAAAAGCGTAGGGACAGAAAGGACCGATATGAAACGCGAGGACTTGAGGGAGTTCAACCTGAGCGACGAGCAGGTGCAGAAGATCATGGACCTGCACGGCGCCGATCTGGAACGCCAGAAGCAGAGCATCACCACGCTGACCGCCGAGCGGGACGCCGCCCGGACCCAACTGGCCGACGCCAACAAAAAGCTGGAGGGCTACGACCCCGACTGGAAGCAGAAGGCCGCCGACGCCGAGCAGAAAGCCGCCGCCCAGGTCAGCGCCCTGAAGGCCGACTACGCCGCCGAGAACGCAGCCGCCGGGCTGAAATTTTCCAGCACGTCTGCCAAAAAGGCGTTCCTGGCCGACCTCAAGGCTAAGGGCCTGGCCCTGCAGGACGACGGCAAGCTGCTGGGGTTTGAGGACTTCGTGAAGGAGTACAAGACCACCGACCCCGACGCCTTTGCCCCGGACAAGCCCGCGCCCACCATCACGGTGCCCGGCAAGGGCGGCGCCCCCGCCAAGACCGGCCGGGCCTACACCGACGACAAGTACAAAAACAACCCCTTCTACCACCCGAAAGGAGAATGATCCATGGCGATCAAGTACAACAGCCTGAATGTGGATGAAAAGTATTCCGGCATTCTGGAACCCAACCTCTACTACAACCCCGTGCTGGTGCCCGGCGTGACCTGCACCGACAAGTACGAGACCGGCCCCGCCGGCCAGATCTATGTCCACAAGATCACCACCAGCGCCGTGGAGCCCGGCACCCCCGGCCGCGACTTCACCGACACCGCCGTGGCCGACACGCTGATCCCCATCCAGCTGAACAACAACTTCCAGCGCAGCTACAAGCTGTACGGCGTGCAGGCGGCCGCCGTTGACTTTGCCCTGGGCGAGGAAGCCCTGTCCACCGCCACCCAGGAATGCCGCGAGGGCTGGATGCAGTCCGGCCTTGGCTGCCTGGTGCAGGAGGGCACCGCGGCCACCCTGACCACCGCCATCACCGACGTCAAGGACGACATTGTCAAGACCCGCGCCGAGATCGTCAAGGCCAAGGGCCGCGCCAACGTGGTCATGTGCAGCCCGGACTTCTACGCCCAGGTGCTGCTGGCCGCCGGCAAGGAGTTCACCCCCACCCGCAACGACCGCATTGCCGACGAGGGCAACGTGGGCGTCTGGCTGGGCATGACCTTTGTGGAAGCCAACGGCCTGACCGGCAGCATCAAGTACTACGACAGCACCGGCACCCTCAAGACGGTGGACTGCAGCAAGGTGCAGTACATCATGTACTACGATGAGACGCTGAGCGTCATCACCAACTTTGAGGCCGCCCGCATCGTGGACAGTGAGAACTTCATCGGCTCCAAGGCCCAGGTGGAGATGAACACCGGCTACAAGGTCACCAACGCCGTGCTGACCCGCGTGCGCAAGGTGGCCACCGGCTGATCGGAGGCGGGCTATGTACAGCAGCTATGAACAGTACCAGGCCAATGGCGGCACGCTGCCGGAAAGCCGGTACAACATCCTGGCCAAACAGGCGGGGTATCTCATTGACTCCGCCACCATGGGCCGGGCGCGGGATGCGCCCGATTCCATGGCCGAGCCGCTGGCCGACTGCGAGTGCGCCCTGGTGGACAGCCTGGCGGCCGGGGCCTTCAACGCCGGTCAGACCGGCGGCGTGCAGTCCTTTACCAACGATGGATACAGCGAGACCCGGGCCACCGCCGCCGAAAGCAAAGCCGCGCTGCGCAGCCTGCTGGGGCGCTACCTGACCCAGCCGGTCAACCTGCTGGCGGCGGCCGGATATGCCTATGTCTGAGGGAGGTGGGAAGGTGTTTGGCTGTGACAAGACCGTGACCGTCACCCACCTGACCTATGACGGTGACAACGACAAAGACGTGGAGCGGGTTCAGACCTTTGCGGGCTGCAGCTGGTACGGCCAGACCAAGGCGGCTGTGACCAACGAGGGCCTGAAAGCTGCCAGCGTATACAAGTGCCGCATCCCGGAAGATGCCACCGGCGGCGCGCCGCTGGTATGTGCCCGCGGCGACAAGATCACCTGCGGGGACGTGACGGCGACGGTGCTGGACGTACACGACAACCGGGGCAAGCCCGCCCCGCACTGGTATGTGGAGGCAAGCTGATGGCGATCAACTTCGAGTTTGACGCGCGCCTGGACCTGGACGACCTGAACGAGGTCCTGGCCCGGCGCGGGCTGACCCCCGGCGGGCGGGTGCAGAAGGTCGTGGACAACGCCGTGCTGCGCTACTGTGACCCGAAAGTGCCTATGGACACCGGCATGCTGAAGGACAGCGGCCCCATGGCGTCCGCGGTCGGCGACGGCCTGTTGGTGTACGCCACGCCCTACGCCGCCAAAATGTTCACGAACCCGCAATACAATTTCCAGGGTGCGCCGGAGCGCGGTGCATACTGGTTCCAGCGCGCCATGGCGGAGCACCGCGACGACGTGGTGCGGGAAGCGGCAGCCGCCGCAGGAGGGAGGCCCGGCAAATGACCGGCAGCAGCGTGCTGGCGCAGTTCCGCGCCTGGCTGCGGGAAAACTGCCCGCTGATCGACAAAGACGACAAGTTCAATGCTAACTACATCGGGGCGACCGCCACCGAGTACACCATCCGTACCGCAGGCGACCGCCACCGGTACGACATCACGGGCAAAGACAGCCCCACCTACAACCTGACGTTTGAGGCGCGGCTGCCCTTCGGGGCGGCCGTAGCCGCAAACATCGACGCCGCCGACTTCTTTGACCGGCTGGCCAGCTGGCTGAATGTGCAGAACCGCATCCGCAACTGGCCGGAGATCGACGGCTATATGGTCAACAAGATGATAGCCTCCAACGCGGGGCTGATCAACCAGGCTGACGCCGGGACCGCCCGGTATCAGCTGCAAATTTCCCTTGAAATGGAGGATTTGTAATGGCAGATGTGACCCAAATCACGGTCGAAAACGGCAAAACCGACCAGAAGGTAGAACGCAAGCTCTACATGGCGTTCGTGGACGTTTCCGCCACGGACGACAGCCCGTCCTGGGAGCTGATCGGCCGCGGCGTCGAGGACGCCAGCATGGAGTACAATTTCGATGTGGAACAGCGCACCGACATCCTCGGCGGCGTCGACACCGACATCAGCGCCGCCAAGCCGACCATGACCTTTGACCCCAATACGCTGCGCGTCGGCCAGAAGCTCAACGCGAAACTGGTGGACATCATCCGCCGCGGCGCTACCAGCGAGCTGGGCAACTTTACGGTGCTGATCGTGTACATGTTCCTGTCCACGAGCGGTACCGGCCCGTATGAGGCCGACCAGTACACGGGCTGCAGCATCGTGCCCACCAGCATGGGCGGCAGCGACTACGTCGGCCTGCCGTTTGACCTGTATCTGTCCGGTGACCGCACCGCCGGCACCGCGACGATCACCCCGGGTACCGACGGCAAGCTGGCGACCGCCAGCTTTACGCCCAAAGGTGCGGCCTGAAGCCTGAAGGAGGTGGACTTTATGGTTGAACAACTTACCCTTGATCTCGGCCTTAAAACGTTTGAGATTTTGGACATTGACGGCAATGTCGCCGGCACGATCCGCTTCAACCCCGCAGACCCCGGCTTCGTCGGGCGCTGGAAGCAGGCCGAGGAGAAGATCCAGAGCTACCAGCAGAAAATCACCGACCTGGCGGCTTCCGGCACGCCGGAGATTGACCAGTGGCCGGTGCTGATGGAAGCCAGCGACGCCGTCAAACAGGCGCTGGACTACGCCTTTGCCTCGCCGGTCAGCGCGGTGCTGTTTGGCGGCAACAGCGCGTTTGCCATGACGGACAGCGGCGGCATGGTGCTGGAAAACGTGATGGAGGGCCTGGCCCCCGTTATGGAGAAGGCGATCCAGGACGCCGCCGGCAAGGCGCAGCAGCGTATGCAGAGCCACACGGCGCCTTACCAGGGCACAACCAAAGGCCTGGCGCCGGGCCAGCCTGCGCGCCCCGACGAGGCCGCGCAGTGAGCGGCTGGGGCCTGCCCACAGCGCTGGACGTAGCCGGGCAACCCTTTGCCGTGCGCAGCGATTTCCGCGCCGTGCTGGATGCGCTGGCGGCCCTGAATGACACCGCCCTGCCCGAGCAGGCGCGGTGTCTTGCTTTTTTGCAGATCTTTTACCCGGACTGGCAACACCTGCTCGACGCCAACGAGGCACTGCAGCAGGCCATGGTTTTTATTAACCTGGGCCAGCCGGTGCCGGCTTCCCTGCCACACAAGCCCGCGCTGGTCCACTGGGACACCGATGTGCAGCTGATCGCCCCGGCCGTGGACAAGGTGCTGGGGTACAGCTGCCGCCGGTGCGCCTACCTGCATTGGTGGGACTTCGTCGGCGCGTTTCAGAATATCGGCGAGGGGCTGTTTGCCAGCGTGGTCAACATCCGCAGCAAGCGGCTCAAAGGGCAAAAGCTGGACAAGGCCGAACGGGAGTTTGCCCGCGAAAACGCCGACCTGATCGGCAGCACCTCCAACCTGAGCGCGGCGGAAGAGGAATTTTTCAAACGACTGGGGGTGACGTAATTGCCGCAGGCGGATGGGTCGATCATCATTGACACCCGCATCAACAACAAGGACGCCGAAGCGCAGTTGAAGGCCCTGCAGGCCAAAGCCAAGAGCACGGCGCAGCAGATCAGCGCGCTGGACAAGGAGCTGACCGCAGCCACCGGCAAGCGCAGCAAACTGGCCGACGACCTGGCAGCCGCCAAGCAGCAGGCCGAAGCGACGGCAAGGGCGCTGGATGAGGTCAATGCGCAGCTGGACGAGGCGCGCACCAAAAACCTTGCAGCGGTGCAAAAGGAATTTCCCGGTATGTCTGCCGCGACCGCTGCCAGCATCGCCGGCAGCCGCACCAAAGGGCAGTATGCCTCGGTCTATGCGCAAAGCGACAAGCTCGCATCGGACTATGCCCAGCAGCAGGCCGCCATTGAGAAGCTGAATGCAGAATACGCACAGCAGGGCCAGGTCGTAGCGGGCTTGACACAGCAGCGGGCCGGGCTTGCGCAGCAGCTTGAGCAGGAAACGTCCGCCTTTACCCGGTCCGCGTCGGCGCTGTCGCTGATGAACCGCGCCTCGGCCGCCGCCAAGGCGTTTGGCGTTTCGCTGCGCCAGGCATTCAGCGGGGTGGCCGCGCTGGGCAAGCGCGCCCTGCAATCGGTGGGCGGCATCGCCAGCCGCATCAAAGCCGCCACGGCGGGTATGCGCCGGTTCGGCCGGCGTATTGCCGAGATCGCCGCCGGCGCGCTGTTTTTCAATTTGATTTCGGCCGGGTTGCGCAACGTCACGGTGTATATGGGCAACGCCCTGACGGCTTCCGGCGCGCTGCGCACCGCGCTGGGCAACCTGGCAGGCGCCGCGCAAACGGCAGCCGCGCCGCTGATCCAGGTGCTGACCCCGGCGCTTGCCGCGCTGGCTAATGCAGCGGCGACCGTGATGAGCTACATTGCCCAGCTGGTCGCCTTCCTGACGGGGACGACTGTTTCGGCTGCGTCCAGTGCGGCCGCCGGCATTGCCGCGGTCGGCAGCGCCGCATCCGGGACGGCTGCCGACGTGAAAAAGGCGACGCGCAGCCTGGCGGGCTTTGATGAAATCACCAGATTGGACGCGCCGCAAAGTGACGCATCCGGCGGCGGTGGCGGTGGCAACTCCGCCATCACGCCGAACTTTGGATTCACCGGGCAAAGCCCTTTCCTGGACAGCCTGCTGGATGCCATCGAGGCGGGGCAATGGTTCCAGGTCGGCCGCCTGATCGGCGAAAAGCTGCGGGACAGCCTGAACGCGATCCCCTGGCCGGACATCCAGGCAAAGGCCGTGCAGTGGGCCTCGAATATCGCCACCACGATCAACGGCGCAGTCACCACGCCCGGCATGTGGGAAGCCATCGGGCACACCATTGCCCAGGGGCTGAACACCGCCACCGCGTTTGTGGATACCTTCTTCCAGGGCGTCTGGTGGACAGACATCGGCGCGGGGCTGGCCCGCGGGCTGACCCAGCTGGTGGAGGAAGTGGACTGGCCCCAGCTGGGGCGCACGCTGACCGACGGCATGCGGGCCGCGCTGCTGGTGCTGCACGGCTTTGTGACCACTTACACCGGTTGGACGGACCTGGGCATGAGCATTGCCGCCATGATCGGCGCGGCGCTGTGCAACATTGACTGGGTGCAGGCGGCCGGCGATTTGAGCGCGCTGGCCATCGGCATTTTGACCACCGTCAACACCAGCCTGGCCCAGGTGGATTGGGGTGTCGTCGGGCAGACGGTCGTCGACATGCTGGCCGCCGTCGACTGGCTCGGCTTGCTGAGCCAGCTGGGGCAGCTGCTGGCAAACACCTGGCCGCTGGTTTTGACCACCGTCGTGCTTCCTGCGATCTTGACGTGGATCGGCGGAACGCTGCTCACGGCGTTGTCGCAGGCGATCGTGACATCGCTGGCAACGTGGTTTAGCACGGTAGCCATTCCGGCTGTACTCAGCGGCATCGGCAGCGCCCTTTCGGCCATCGTTGCCGCCATTGGCGGCTGGCCGGTGGTACTGATCGCCGCTGTTGTGGCCGTGTTTGCCGCGGTCGTTGCGGTCGTCGTTGCCAACTGGGACGAGCTCTGCGCCTGGTTCTCCAGCGCATGGGACAGCTTCGTCGCGGGATGGAATGAGTTCTGGAGTTCGGTCGCGGCCAATGCGCGGAACTGGTGGAGCAGTGTCACCTCCGACTGGTCCGCCTTCTGGAACGGCCTTGTCTCCAGGTTCAATGCGCTCAAGGGCAGCCTGAGCAATGCGTGGACGTCGTTCTGGTCGGGGCTTGCTTCCGGCGTGGCCTCGATTTGGAACGGGATCGTAAACACGGTCAAAGGCGCGATCAATTCGCTGATCAGCCTGATCAACGGCATGCTCTCCTCCATCTGCCGCGGCATAAACGGAGCGATTGACCTCCTGAACGGGTTGTCTATCGACGTCCCTGACTGGGCTCAGGGTGCATTCGGCAGCAAGATCGGATTTAACGTAAGCCACATCTCTGCTCCTCGGATTCCCTACCTGGCCCAGGGCGCGGTCATCCCGCCGAACAAAGAGTTCCTGGCAGTCTTGGGCGACCAGCGCAGCGGCACCAACGTCGAAGCGCCGCTGGCCACCATCCAGCAGGCGGTGGCCGCCGTCATGCAGGACAACCTCGACGGCGAGCTGGCCGCGCTGGAGCAGGTCGAAAAAACGCTTCAGCAAATTCTGGAAGCCGTCTACGGCATCCACATCGGCGACGATACCATTGGCCGGGCGGCGGCCCGTTACAGACAGCGCCAGGCCGGCATGACGGGAAGGATGACGTTGTGAATTTGGCGCACGCAGTGATCCGCTGATGTCGTCAGATGAACCCCTTTTGGATTACACCACCTAAATCCACACCCAGTTGTCTTTTGCGGGCAGGTAAATAGCTGCAAACCCCCGCACCGACCGGGTTTGCAGTCAAATGCAAAATGGTAAACTTGTATACTTTTGTGGATGTTAAAACGGAACCCCTAAAAAGTATACAAGTTTTCCGGTCCGGTGCGCGCAAAAGTCGTCACCTAAAGCCCGCAAAAGCGTCACTTAAAAAGAGAGGATGATCAAATGGATCTGTATGCCATCGATGTGAGCAAATGGCAGGGAGCGGTCGACTGGGCCGCCGTGAAGAATGCCAGGGTGACCCACGCCATGCTGCGCGCCGGGTACGGCGCCGGCACGGTGGACCCGCAGTTCAAGCGCAACGTGGCCAACTGCGAGCTGCACGGCATCCATTGGGGGTGCTACTGGTACAGCTACGCCGCCAGCCCTGCCGAGGCGCGCCAGGAAGCGCGCGCCTGCCTGGACGTGATCAAAGGCCTCCGCCCCACGATGCCCGTCGCCTATGATATCGAGTATGAGCCGTGTATTCTGGCGCTGGACAACGACACCCGTACCGAGATGGTCCAGGCGTTTCTCGGCGAGATCGAGGCGGCCGGGTATTATGGCATCCTGTACGCCAGCCGGGATTTTATCGCCAACCGTCTCAACTGGCGCGCACTGGCGCAGTACGACGTCTGGTGCGCCCAGTATAGTGCCGCCTGCACCTGCCCGCTGCCTTACGGCATGTGGCAGTACAGCAGCGCGAATGCGCTGGGCATTCCCGGCTTTGGTAAAAGCCTGGACTGCAACCGGGTGTACAAGGACTATCCTCAGATCATCCGCAACGCCGGTCTCAACGGGTGGGCGGAAACTTCGACCACGCCGGAGCCGGAGCCCGAACCCGAGCCGGAACCTGCCGACCCGCCCGTAGCCGCGCAGCTGCAAACGCTGTGCATCCTGGACGCGGGCGGCGACATCGTCGCCAAAGCGCAGGCGCTGGGTCTGCCGGTGCACGCCGTGCAAGGGTACGAGATCGGCCCGGCGTCCAGCGGCGACGCCATGACATTGTGGGGCATGGCGCAGGCCGCGGGCAAGCCCTACTACGCAAGTTACACGGAGGAATAAGATGGAAAACAGCAACGTATTTTTGTGGGTCAAGGCCGCCATCGCGGCCGCGGCCGGGGCGTTTGGCGCGGCGTTCGGCTGGCTGGGCTGGCTGGTGCTGGCCTGGGTGGGCTGCATGGCGCTGGACTACCTCACCGGCAGCGCGGCGGCCGCCGCCAAAGGCAGCTGGTCCAGCGCCGCGGCGCGCGCGGGCATCTGGCACAAGGGCGGCATGATCGTCGTCGTGCTGGTGGCCGCCGTGACCGACTGCGTGCTGAGCATGGCCGTCGAGCACCTGCCCGGCCTGGGGCTGGACTACACGGTGCTGGTGCTGCCGGTGATCCTGGTGTGGTATATCTTTACCGAGCTCGGCTCCATTGCCGAGAACGCCACCGACATGGGCGCACCGGTGCCCGCCTGGCTGACGAAGCTGCTGGCAGCGGGTAAATCGGCGGCGGAAGCTGCTATGCCGGATGACGACAACGACGACGAGCAGTAATACATAGAAAGACCCCTGGTAGACTGGGATGAACCAGCCTGCCAAGGGTCTTATTTAGTCTAACGCCAGTCTAACATGTAATGCAAGAACATGGCAAAACCCGGTCGAACAAAAACAAACCAGAAATAGAAGAAAAAGGCGAAGATACATTGTTTTTAATGTATCTTCGCCAATAATTAGAAGTCGGAGTGACGGGATTCGAACCCACGGCCTCTTGGTCCCGAACCAAGCGCGCTACCAACTGCGCTACACCCCGACAAAAAACCGCAGCAGCGCTGCTGCTGCGGTGTGGTTGGGGATGAGAGGATCGAACTCCCACGGGCGGAGTCAGAGTCCGCTGCACTACCATTATGCGAATCCCCAATAGGTGGTTGCGGGCGCTTGCCCTCAACGCTTATCTATTATAGCGGCTCAAGCCCCGTTTGTCAACAGATTTTTTACCGGTTTTTTCATCTTTTTGCCCCTTGCGCAGCATCGCGCTTTTTTGGGGCGCAGGGTTGACAAGCCGCCCCTGGTGGCGTACATTTATAGTAACCGGTGCGGCCGCGGCCGTACCCAACCCCCGCGTGCGGCGCGGTATAGGAGGTATTTGTATGGCAATTCGTGTTGGCATCCTGACATCCGGCGGCGACTGCCCCGGCCTGAACGCAACCATCCGCGGCGCGGCCAAGGCGCTGTACCAGCGCATGGGCGACAAAGTGGAGATCGTCGGCATCCAAAACGGCTATGACGGCCTGATTAACGGCCATTACCGCACGATGCACCCCAGCGAGTTTTCCGGCATTTTGACGGTGGGCGGCACCATTTTGGGCACCAAGCGCACGCCGTTTAAAAAGATGCGCGTGATTGAGGACGACAAGGTGGATAAGGTCGCCGCCATGAAAAAGACCTACAAAGAGGCCAAGCTGGACTGCCTGCTGTGCCTGGGCGGCAACGGCACCCACAAGACGGCGAACCTGCTCAGCCAGGAGGGGCTCAACATCATCGGCCTGCCCAAGACCATCGACAACGACATCTACGGCACCGACGTGACGTTCGGCTTCCACACGGCGGTGGACATTGCCACCGAGGTCATCGACCGCATCCACACCACGGCCGGCAGCCACAGCCGCGTGATGTGCATTGAGATCATGGGCAACAAGGCCGGCTGGCTGACGCTGTACTCCGGCATTGCGGGCGGCGCCGACATCATCCTGATCCCCGAGCACCCCTACGATATCGAGAAAGTCGCTTCGGCCGTGGAAAAACGCGCCAAGGCCGGCAAGAACTTCTCGATTCTGGCGGTGGCCGAGGGCGCGTTCTCGGTCGAAGAGGGCAAGATGAAACGCAAGGAGTGGACGGCCAAGCGCGCTGAAGCCGGCTACACCACCGCGACCAACCGCATCGCCCAACAGATTGAGAAAATGACGGGCGCCGAGACGCGCATCTGCGTGCCCGGCCACATGCAGCGCGGCGGCAGCCCCAGCGCCTACGACCGCGTGCTGGCCACCCAGTTTGGCTCCTACGCGGCCAGCCTGGTGGCGGACGAGCATTACGGCGTGACGGTGGCCATGGTCAACCGCCATGTCACCAGCAACCCGCTGGCCGACATTGCCGGCAAGTCCCGCCTGGTGCCCGACGACTGCGATATGCTCAACGTCGCCCGCTCTATGGGCATCAGCCTGGGTTGAGCCTGCCGCCCTTTCTCAACAGCAAACGCCCTGTCTGCCGACAGGGCGTTTTTTTGTTGCGTTTACTCCAAGTAAAAATCCCGCAGCGCCTGCAGGCGCGCGGCGTCCAGGCCGTATTCGGCCGCAAAGTAGGCTTCAAAACTGCCGAACCGCCGCAAAATTTCGTCCAGCGTGCCCTCGGCCATCGGACGGCTGACCCCCTCGACCGAGAGCAGCAGTTTGCGCTCCTGCGCCGTCTTGCCGCGCAGCGAGGACGCAATGATTGCGCGCCGGTACCGGTTGGTGAGCATATAGTCGGTCAGTGCGTCGGCGCGGCCCACGCCCAGCGCCAGTAAAATCAGCATGGCGGCGATGCCGGTGCGGTCCTTGCCGCAGGTGCAGTGGAACAAGAGCGGCGCGCGGTGCTGTTCCAGCAGCGTGAACAGCGTGTGGTACGCCGGGTTGCCGAACGGCATCTGGCGGTAGAGCGCGGCGAACCACTCGTAGTCGTGCACGGGGCGGCCCAGCGCTTTTTCGTAGGCGGCTTTCTCGGCCGCCAGGCGCGTGATGCCGGCGGCGGAAAAGTCCATCTCGCTGCCGTCGGCCATGCGCATGGCGCACACACGCCGGTACTGCGCGCCCGGCAGCGGCGGGTCGGGATGCTGGGCGGCTTCGCCCGCGCTGCGCAGGTCCAGCACCTCGCACAAACGCCAGCTTTGCAGCGCCGCCCGGTCCGCCGGGGTGCGCAGCGCATCCATGTTGCCGCCGCGGTACAAAAGGCCGTAGCGCACCGTGCGGCCGTCGGCGGCCGGGTAGCCGCCCAGTTCCCGGAAATTGACCGCGCCCTGCAGCGCGATCTCGCTGCCCGGCGCGGGGTGTTGCTGCGGCATGCCGCGCCCCCCTCCCCTGTTGATGGTTTGCCTGTCTATCTTACCACAACGCCCCGGCGCAGGGCAAGCATCCTGTGCCAGGGCGTCCTGTTTTTTATGGCAGCTGCGCAAGCAGGCGGTCGATGTCGGCCCGCGCGGCCAGCCCGACGCTGAACGCCGTGGCGCTGCCGCAGGCGGTGCCAAGACGTAGGGCCTGCCGGTAAGAACCGCTTTGCTGCCAGCCTGCCAGAAAACCGGCCAGCATGCTGTCGCCCGCGCCGACGCTGTTGACGACCGTGCCCCGGGGCGCGCAGACGCGGTGCACGGCGCCGGTCTCGTCCAGCAACAGCGCGCCGTCGCCGGCCATGCTGACCAGCACGTTGCGCGCGCCCCGGGCCTGCAGCGCCCGCGCAGCGGCTTCAATTTCGCCGTCGCCGTGCAGCGCCCGCCCCGCCAGTTCGGCCAGTTCGTGGTGGTTGGGCTTGATGAGGAACGGCCCGTAGGGCAGCACTTTGGCCAGCAGCGGCCCGGCGGCGTCCACCACGGCGTCCACGCCCCGGCCCTGCAGCCGGGCCAGAATGTCCTCATAGGTATCGGCGGGCAGGCTGGGCGGGATGCTGCCCGCCAGCACCAGCACATCCCCCGCTTGCAGCGCGTCGAGCTTCTGGTACAGCGCTTCCCTTGCGGCCGGCGGGATGGCCGGCCCCGCGCCGTTGAGTTCGGTCTCCTGCCCGGCCTTGATCTTGACGTTGATGCGGGTCATGCCGTGCGGCAGGCGGATGAGATCGGTCTGCAGGCCCTGGGCGGCCAGCCCCCGTTCCAGCCAGACGCCGGTCTCGCCGGCCACAAAGCCCAGCGCCACGCTGGGGCAGCCCAGCCGGGCCAGCACGCCGGACACATTGATGCCCTTGCCGCCCAGCACATATTCCTCCCCCGCCGCGCGGTTGACGGTCCCCGCCTGCAGCGGGGCGTTCAGCCGCACCACACAGTCGATGGCCGGGTTAAAGGTCACGGTATAGATCATGGGGCGTTCCCTTCTTTATTTTGGTTTGCGTGGTTCAGGCGGCGCCGGGCCGGGTGACCGGCGTCAGCGGAATGCTTTCGTCCAACAGCGCGCCGCGGCTGGCGATGGCATAGCGGGTGTACCCGTCGGTTCCGTTCAGTTGCCGTCGTCGTAGGCTACCACCGGCACACCGGCGTAGGGGTCCGGGGTTTCGGGCGGCAGCGCCTGCATGTACGCGTGCATAGCTTCGGCCACCTTTTTGCTGTAGGCCACCGCTTCCACCACGGTGCGCGCGCCCTTGACGGCGTCGCCGCTGGCAAAAATGCCGGGCACGTTGGTGCGGCCGCACTCGTCGGTGACAAACAGGCCGCGCTCGTTGGTCTTAAGGTCTTTCTCGTCCTCGGTGATCGTCGTGCAGGGGCCCTGGCTGACCGAGACAATAACGCTGTCCGCCGGGTAAAGTTTTTCGCTGCCGGAAATCTCGGTCAGCGTGCCGTCCTCTGCTTCCGCCAGGTCGCAAAAGACGACGCCCTGCCCGGTGATCTCCAGCGGTTTTTTGTTGTAGTGGAACCGCACGCCTTCCAGCCTGGCATAGCTGGCTTCGTAGTCGCTGGCCGCAAGTTTCCGCGTCAGAGAGAAACACTCGACATGGCGGGTGCCGTGGCGCAGCGCCGTGCGGCAGACGTCCATGGCCGCGTTGCCCGCCCCAATGACGATGAGCCGGCTGCCCAGGTGGTAGACGTCGGGGTTTTGCAGGTAGTTGATGGCAAAATGCACGTTGCCCAGGCTTTCGCCCCTGATGCGCAGCGTGTTGGGCCGCCACACGCCGGTGCCGATGAAGATGGCCCTGTAGCCGTCGCGGAACAGGTCCTCGATCCGCAGGGCCTTGCCGACGTCGGTGTTGGGGCGGACCTTGATGTCCTTCAGGCGCAGGTGGCGGTACTCAAAATCGTCGAGCACGCTTTTGGGCAGGCGGAACTCGGGGATGCCGTAGCGCAGCACGCCGCCGATTTTGTCGTGGCTTTCAAAAATCGTGACGTCGTAACCGTAGCGCGCCAGAATGACAGCGATGGTCAGCCCCGCCGGGCCGGAACCGATGATGGCCGCTTTTTTGCCGTTGGGCTTTGCCGGGCCCTGGGTCATCTGGCTGGCATAGGTCGAGGAAATGTAGTTTTCAATGACCGAAAAATGCACCGGCGCGCCCTTGATGCCCTGCACGCAGTGGCCTTCGCACTGGTTCTCATGGTTGCAGACAAGCGAGCAGACCGTCGTTAAGGGGTTGTTCTCAAACAACATGCGGCCTGCTTCGTTGAGTTTGTTGGCCTTGAGCAGGCGGATGACCTCCGGGATGTTGGTGTGGATGGGGCAGCCCTGCTGGCAGCGCGGATTTTTGCACCCCAGGCAGTGGTTGGCTTCGTCCATAACGTGCAGCGCCATAGTCAACTTCCTTTCCGTGTGGTGGCAGCGTACCGATTTTGTTCGTGAAAAAGGCAACAAAGTTCCCGTTTGCGCGCTTTTTCTCCATAAATTATACTACCACCGGTTTGGCGGTAAACGCAAGCCCCATCGGCAGGATTTTTTTGCGGCATAGGGCGCTCAAATCCACAACCCGGCTGTGCAGCGCGCCGACGCGCTGTGCCGCGGCCCCGGTGCGCATCAAATCGGCCAGCGAGGTGCCGGCCGGCAGCGCGGCGTGTTTCAGGCAGGGTAGCGCTTCTTTCCGTGCGCCCAGCACCAGCAAAAACGGCGGGGCGGGCAGGTCGGGCGGGGTGCCCAGCGCGGCGTCCCACACCAGGCGGCGCAGCCGGGCATGGGGGTAGCGCTTGGTTTTTAAGCGGGTGTAGAGGTCCTCCAGCCCGGTGGCTGCGCGCACGGCGGCGGCCAGGCGGTGTTCCAGCCCCTCGCTGACGCCGCGCACGGCGGCAAAGTCTGCTTCCGGGCGCGCGCGCAGCAGCGCCAGCAGCGCGGTCTCCAGCCGGGCCGGGCTCAACAGCAGGCCATCGGCCTGCGCCTGTGTATAAAGCGCCTGGGCGGCGGGCGGCACGTACGGCGCCCAGGTTTGTACCGGCTGGGCGCGCAGGTGGCTGGCGCTGGCCATGGCCGTGCCCGCGTGCCAACCCGGCGCGCCGCCGTGCGCCGCACCCCAGCGCGGCAGGGCCAGCGGCGTCAAGGGCGCGTTTTGGGCGCGGATGGCCTTGCAGTACTCAATGCCCAAAATGTTGTTGGGCGTGCGCAGCAGCGCGCCCAGGCCCGGTTCCAGCGTTTCGGCCGCCGCGGCGCGGGCGGCGGCGTACGTCCTGCCGGCGGCCAGGTGTTGGCGCACCAGCGGCTGCAGCGCTTCGCTTTGCAGCACGCCGGCCGCGTGCAGCAGCCGCGCGGCGTGCGGCGTTTCGGCCCCAAAGGCCAGCGTGTCGCACCCCAGCGCCGCCAGCAGCGCGACGCCGGCGGCGGCAAACTGCTCGGCCGTAGCGCAGGCGTAGGGCGCGGGCAGCGCCACGACGAGGTCTACCCCGGCCGTCAGCGCCGCACGCACGCGCACGCTTTCCGGCAAAATGGGCGCGCCGCCGCGCTGCACCGCGCCGCTGCTCAGGCAGACGGCGATGCGCTGCGCCCCGGCCCGGCGCACGGCAGCCAGCTGGGCCGCGTGCCCGTTGTGGAAAGGATCGTATTCGGCAATGATACCGGCGAACTCCATATAACCTCCCTGCAGGTGTGCAAAAAATGTTTGATTCTGCGGTTCTTGTCCTTGCAAATCGCCTGACCCCATTATATAATAAAATCAACGATACGAAAAGGGCGCTGTTGCCCTATTGCTTTAAAGGAGGATCCCCCATGAAAATTCTGGTCATTAACTGCGGTTCTTCGAGCCTGAAATACCAGCTCATCGACATGGACGGCGAAAAGGTGCTGTGCAAGGGCCTGTGCGAGCGCATTGGCATGGAGAGCAGCATGATTACCCATGACGCCAACGGCGAAAAGCGCACGACGCCCGCCATCTTCCCCACCCACAACGAGGCGTTCCTGGAAGTCGTCAAGAAGATGACCACCGGCGACGGCAAGGTGATCGAGGATGTGAGCGAGATCGACGCCATCGGCCACCGCGTCGTGCACGGCGGTGAAAAGTTCAAAAAGAGCTGCCTGATTACGCCGGAAGTCGTGCAGGCCATCCGCGAACTGTCCCCGCTGGCCCCGCTGCACAACCCGGCGGCCATCCTGGGCATCGAAGCTTCCTACAAAGTGTTTGGCGCGGACAAGCCCAACGTTGCGGTGTTCGACACGGCGTTCCATTCCACCATGCCGCCCAAAGCCTACATGTACGCCATCCCCTATGAGTATTACGAGAAGTACGGCGTGCGCCGCTACGGCTTCCACGGCACCAGCCACAAATACGTCAGCCACCGCGCCGCGCAGTTTCTGGAAGAGCCCATTGAGCGCCTGAAGCTCATCACCTGCCACCTGGGCAACGGTTCCTCCATCGCCGCGGTCGACCAGGGCCGCGTCGTCGACACCTCGATGGGCATGACCCCGCTGGCCGGCCTGATGATGGGCACCCGCTGCGGCGACCTGGACCCCTCGGTGGTCAACTACCTCAAATACACGCTGGATATCACCGGCCACCAGCTGGATGAAATTCTGAACAAGAAATCCGGCCTGCTGGGCATTTCCGGCGTTTCCAGCGACAAGCGCGACGTCGAGGCCGCCGCCAAAGAGGGCAACCCCCGCGCGCAGCTGGCCAGCGATATGCTGAACTACCAGATCAAAAAGACCATCGGCAGCTACATTGCGGCGATGGGCGGCGTGGACGCCATCGTCTTTACCGGCGGCATCGGCGAGCATGACGCCGACTCCCGCGCCAAAATCTGCCACCACATGGACTGGCTGGGCATCCGCATCGACACCGACAAGAACCGCGACGCCCACAACCAGCACAAGGACGTGGTGGAGATTACGGCCTGGGGCGCGCGCGTGCGCACGCTGATTATTGAGACGAACGAGGAACTGATGATTGCCCGCGACACCCAGGAAGTGCTGCAGGCCCCCGCCGAGGGCGAAGAGGACTGACCTCTCCCCTGCCCGGCCGGGCAGAAACACAAAAAAGACAAAGAACCGGGCGGCTCCCAAAAGGGAGCCGCCCGGCTTTTTGTGTATGCCGATGGGTTGCGGCCGGCTTACTGCTGCGCGGCGCGCTTTTTGGCGATGGCCGCCAGCGCGTCCTTACGCGAGAGGTTGATGCGGCCCTGCTGGTCGATATCGGTGACCATGACGAAGATGGGGTCGCCGACGGCGACGACGTCCTCGACACGCTCGACGCGGTGGTCGTCCAGCTTGGAGATGTGGACGAGCCCCTCTTTGCCGGGGGCGATCTCAACAAACGCGCCGAAGTTCATCAGGCGGGTCACGCGGCCTTTGTAGATGGCACCGATCTCGGGGTCCTCGACGATGGTCTTGATGGTGCCGATGGCGCGCTTGGCGTCCTCGGCGTCGATGGCCGAGATAAAGACGTGGCCGTCCTCCTCAATATCAATCTTGCAGTTGCAGTTGGCGCAGATTTCCTGGATGACCTTGCCGCCCTTGCCGATGACGTCCTTGATCTTATCCACAGGGATGACCATGCTGAACATCTTGGGCGCGTACTTGGAAAGCTCGGCGCGCGGCGTGGCGATGCAGGGTTTGATGATCTCATCGAGGATATACAGGCGGCCTTTGCGGCATTTTTCCAGCGCGTCCTCGACGATCTCATAGGTCAGGCCGTCGACTTTGATATCCATCTGGATGGCAGTGATGCCGCGGCGGGTGCCGCCGACCTTGAAGTCCATGTCGCCGTGGAAGTCCTCGACGCCCTGGATATCAAGCATCGTCATCCAGCGGCCGCCGTGCAGCGGGTCACCGTCGGTGATGAGGCCGCAGGAGATGCCGGCCACCGGGGCTTTGATGGGCACGCCGGCGTCCATAAGCGCCAGGGTGGAACCGCAGATGGAAGCCTGCGAGGTGGAACCGTTGGAGGAGAGAACCTCCGACACGCAGCGGATGGTGTAGGGGAACTCGCTCTGGTCGGGCAGGACGGGCACGAGCGCGCGCTCGGCCAGGTTGCCGTGGCCGATCTCGCGGCGGCCGGGGCTGCGCGGGGCGCGGGCTTCGCCGACGGAGTACGGCGGGAAGTTGTAGTGGTGGATGTAGCGCTTGTACTGGGTGTCGGACAGGTCGTCCATCAGCTGCGCGTCCTTGGTGGAGCCCAGCGTGCAGACGGTGAGCACCTGGGTCTGGCCGCGGGTGAACATGCCGGAACCGTGCACGCGGGGCAGCAGGCCGACCTCGGCGGCCAGGGGGCGAATTTCATTGATGCCGCGGCCGTCGACGCGCTTGCCATCCTCCAGCAGCCAGGTGCGCACGACCTTCTTTTGCAGCTTGTAGCTGATGAGGTCGATGTCGGCGGGCGTCAGGTCGGGGTGTTCCTCGGCAATCTTGTCCATAATGGGCAGCAGCGCCGCGTCGCGCACATTCTTGTCGTCGGTGTCCATCGCGGCCTTGACTTCGTCCAGGTGGTTGGCGTAGACGTCGGCCAGCAGGGCGTGGTCCAGCTCGACCGGGGTGAAGGTCTTTTTGGGTTTGCCGATCTCGGCCACGATGCTGTTGATGAAGGCCAGCATCTTTTTGATCTCGGCATGGCCGGCCTTGATGGCCTGCATCATCGTGGCTTCGTCGACCTCGTTGGCGCCGGCTTCGATCATGACGATCTTTTCTTCCGACGCGGCCAGCGTCAGCGAGAGGTCGCTCTTTTCGCGCTGCTCGGCCGTGGGGTTGAGCACGATCTCGCCATCCACCAGGCCGACCGAGATGCCGGCGATGGGGCCGTTCCAGGGAATATCGGACATGGCGATGACGAGCGACGCGCCGTTCATGCCGGTGATCTCGGCCGAGTTGTCGGGGTCAAGGCTCATGACGGTCATCGTGACGCAGACGTCGTTGCGCATATCCTTGGGGAACAGCGGGCGGATGGGGCGGTCGACGACGCGCGAGGAGAGGATCGCGTGTTCGCCGGGACGGCCCTCGCGGCGCATAAAGCTGCCGGGGATGCGGCCCGCCGCGTAGAGTTTTTCTTCAAACTCAACGCTCAACGGGAAGAAATCGACGCCTTCGCGCGGTTTCTCGCTCATCGTGACGTTGCACAGCACGCAGGTCTCGCCGTAGCGCACCATGGCGCTGCCGTTGGCCAGGCCGCACATTTTGCCGGTCTCGACCACGAGCGGGCGGCCGGCGAACGTCGTCTCAAACTTGCGGTAGTGGGGGAACGTTTCCAGCCGGGAAGCAAATTCGTAAGCCATAGAGATTCTCCTTCATTGGGTTTTTATACCATGGCCGCGTCCTTTGCCCGGTTTTGAGCAATAAAGCCAGCAGCCAAGCCGGGTGCTTGGGTGCTCGATTTACTGCGCAAAACGGCAGGCAGGCGCGGCCGAAAGCCACAAAAAGGCAAAACGGACAGGGCGCTTGTGTAGCACCCTGCCCGTTTTTGCGGAAATTACTTGCGCAGACCCAGCTCAGCGATCAGGGCACGATAACGGTTGATGTCCTTCTTTTGCAGATAGGCCAGCAGATTGCGGCGGCGGCCGACCATCTTGAACAGGCCGCGGCGGCTGTGGTTGTCATGCTTGTTGGTCTTGAGATGCTCGGTCAGGTGGTTGATGCGCGCGGTCAGCAGCGCGACCTGGACCTCCGGCGAGCCGGTGTCGCCCTCATGCAGGGCGGCCTTGGCGATGATGGGCTGCTTTTCGATAGCAGATTTCTGGCTCATGTTACATACCTCTTTCAAAATAAGATTTGCCGGCAGCGCAGTGCGGGGTAACTGCGGGGTTGAGGCATACGCCCCGTACCGGGCCGCGGTAGCAGACAATAGTATACCACACCCGCGCCGCAAATACAAGGGCGCGGGGCGGTGTTTTTGGCATTTATTTTTGCCGTGCCGGGCAGGAAAGCCTCGTCTCCATCGGCTTTCTCTATGGCCAGGCTTATTGTACGGTCTGCGCGGCAAAATAGGCCTGGCTGTCCGCCGCCGCGCTGCGGATGAGCGCAGCCAGTTCCTCCAGCGTGCGGAACTTGCGCACCGGGCACAGGTAGCGGTGAAATTCCAGCACAGGGGCCTGCCCGTACAGATCGCCGCAAAAATCCGGCACATACGTCTCGCAGGTCACCGGCGCGTTGGCGTCGCTTTCCACCGTGGGGCGGCGGCTGATGCCGGTGGCGGCCGGCCACCAGGCGTCCTGCAGGCGGATGCGCGTCAGGTAGACGCCGGTGCAGGGCTGCAGTGCGTCGGGCGGGTAGTTCTGGTTGACCGTCGGCGTGCCCAGGCGGCCCGCGCCGATGCCTTTGCCGTGGGTGACCGGCCAGTCGATGGCATAGGGCGCGCCGAGCATGGCGTTGGCGTCGTCAAGGCGCCCCTCCTCCAGTGCGGCGCGGATGCGCGTGGACGACACCGCCTGCGCGCCGTACTGCGCCATGGGCACGATGTGCACCGCAATGCCCTGCGCGGCGCAGAGCGTGCGCAGCAGCTCGACATTGCCGGCCGCCCGCGCGCCAAAGGTAAAGTTATCGCCGCAAAAGACCGCTTTGGCCGCAAAGCAGCCCGCCAGCACCGTCTGCACAAAATCCTGCGGCGAGAGGGTGCGGAACGCTTCAAACGGGGGTTCCAGGTACTGCGCGACGCCCAGCGCCGCGATGCGGGCGTGCTTTTGCGCCAGCGAGAGGATGCGCCCGCCCTTGAGCGTCTGGTTGCCGGGCAGTTCAAACGTGAACGCCGCCGGCATCAGGCCGTGCTGCGCGGCGTACTGCACGGCGCTGCCCAGCACCATGCGGTGCCCGCAGTGCACGCCGTCAAAGTAGCCCAGCGCCACGGCGCTGCCCTGCGGCGCGGCGACCGGCGTCAGCGCGCGGTAAATCTGCATCGGCGGTCACGTCCTTTCACAAAAGAGTTTTTCGACCCGCAGCACGCCGCCGTCGACGCCCGCCAGGCCCAAAAACGCGCCGCTCTCGTCATAGACGCGGTAGCGCCCGTCGGCCGCGGCGTAATGGCTGGTGGGGCAGCCGTTGAACAGGTGCGCCTTGACGCCGTCGTTGACGGTGAGCGCCGGCAGCGGGGCGAAGGCGGTATCCACCGGCAGCACCCAGCCGTTTTGGGCCAGCGCGCCGCTTTGGGCGGCCTGCAAAATATCCGGCAGCGTATGGCACTGCTCCAGCGTGAACACGCCCGCGCGGGTGCGGCGCAGCGCGGCCAGCGTGGCCGGCACGCCGAGGGCCGCGCCGATCTCCTCGGCCAAAACGCGGATATAGGTGCCTTTGGAGCAGGCGATGCGCAGCGTATAGTCCCCCGGCGCGGGGCTGCCGAGGTAGTCGATGCCATACACGGTGATGGGCCGCGGCGTGCGCGCCACGGTCTGGCCTTTGCGGGCGGCTTTGTACAGCGGCTGCCCGCCCACCTTGACGGCGCTGTACATGGGCGGCAGCTGCTGCTGCGGGCCCACAAACTGCGGCAATACCGCGCGCAGGCCCCCCTCCCCCACTGTGACGGGGGCGGTTTCCAGCGGCGTGCCGGTGATATCGCCGGTGTCGGTGCGCAGGCCTAAGCGCAGCGTCGCCTCGTAGGTTTTATCGTGGTCCAGCTGGCGGTCGGCCGCCGCCGTAGCGCGGCCGATAAACACGGCGAGCACACCGGTCGCCATAGGGTCCAGTGTGCCCGCATGCCCCAGCTTGCGTGTGCCCAGCGCGCCGCGCAGCTTGGCCAGCACATCAAAGCTGGTCCAGCCGGCAGGCTTATCCACGGGCAGGATGCCGTTTGGCGTTTGCATGGTGGGGGTTCCTTTTCTTTCGTTGTGCGTTATGCGTCGGGCTCCGCCGCCGTCTGGGCGGCGCGGTCCAGTTCCTTTTTGACTTCGTCCAAAATGGCATGTTTGGCGTTGTCCAAATTGCCGCTGATCTCACAGCCGGCCGCGCGCGGATGCCCGCCGCCGCCCAACCGCCGCGCAATGCTGCAGGCGTTGGTCTGGTTGCCGGTGCGCACGCTGATTTTATAGCTGCCGTCCTTTTGCTGGCGCAGCGTCAGGCCGACCTCGACCCCCTCAATGGAACGCGGCAGGCTGGTCAGGTCCTCGAGCTCGGCCCCGGCCACACCGGCCGCCTGAATCTGGTCCCAGGTCAGGCAGATCATGGCGCAGCGGTCGCCGTAGTAATACTCAAGGCTTTCCAGCGCCATGCGCTCGGCTTCCATCCGCGCGTGGGAGCGGCACTCGAACAAACGCTCGTTGAGGGTGGCCACATCGGCCCCCGCTTCAATCAGCGCAGCCGCCGCGCGGTGGGTGGCCGCCGTGGTGTTGGTGAAGCGGAAGCACCCTGTGTCGGTAGCCAGGCCGGTGTACAGGCAGGCCGCGATATCCGGCGTGAGCTCGACGCCCAGTTCGGGGATCAGCGACGTCAGCAGCTCGGCGGCCGCAGCGGCGCTGCCGTCCACCAGCGATTCATAGGCATAGCCGCTGTTGGAAGCATGGTGGTCGATGCAAAGGTCGACATGCTCGGCATACCGGGGCATGTTGTTTTTTTCGCCGAACAGCTGGATGCCGGCCACGTCCACCGCCACCACAAAGCGCGGCGCAAAGCTGCCGTCAAACACCGTGATGGGCAAAAAGGCGTACATGGCGGGGATCGGGTCGCTGCAAAGCACGGCGGCCGTCTTGCCCAGGCGGCGCAGCGCCAGGCACAGCGCCGCGCCCGAGCCGAGGGTGTCGCCGTCGGGGTTTTTATGGCATAAGATCAGGATGTCGTCCGCACCCAGCAGGCGCGAAACAACGGTTTCGTGGTCCACAGATTGTGTCATACGGACCCTCCTTTCACGCCCCGTCCCGGTTGGGCGGGGTCATTCGCCGTCGCTGGCGTCCGGCGCGCCGGGGGCGGGCTCTGCAGCCAGTTCCCCCAGCAGCTGGTTGATGCGCGCGGCGTAGGCGGCGCCTTCGTCCGCTACAAAGACAAAGCGCGGCGCTTTGCGGATATGCATGCGGCGGCTGACTTCGGTGCGGACGTGGCCCGACGCCTTGTTGAGCGCCTTGACGACCGGTTCCGGCCCGCCTTCGCGCCCCATGACGCTGATATACACTTTGGCCTGGTCCAGGTCGGGCGTCACGTCCAGCCGCGTGACGGTCAGCAGACCGCCGGTCACGCGCGGGTCCTTCATCTCGCCAATGATGGCGATGAGTTCCCGTTTCATATCCTGTGCCATACGGCCATGGTTTTTGCTTGGCATAGTATCGTTTCCTCAAACTGCTGCGGCCCCGGCCCACTGCCGGGGCCCGGCGCCGCTGGCCGGGCCGCCCCCGCAGGCGCGGTGCCGGGTCAGGTTCAATCGCGGTATTCCTCCATCTTGAAGCACTCGAACACGTCGCCCTCTTTGATGTCGGAGAATTTTTCCAGCGTGATGCCGCACTCGAAGCCTTCGGCAACTTCCTTGACGTCGTCCTTGAAGCGGCGCAGGCTGGCGATGGCGTCCTCGCAGATGACGATGCCGTCGCGCACCAGGCGCAGCTGGGCGTCGCGGGTGATCTTGCCGCTGGTGACACGGCAGCCGGCCACCATGCCGACGCTGGAAATCTTGTAGACCTGGCGCACCTGCGCTTCGCCCAGGGCGACCTCGCGCACTTTGGGCGCCAGCATGCCTTTCATGGCGTCGGAGACGTCGTTGATGGCGTCGTAAATGACGCGGTACATGCGCATCTCAACGCCGGTCTGCTCGGCTTCGGCCTTGGCGACGGCGTCGGGGCGGACATTGAAGCCGATGATGATGGCGTTGGAAGCGTCGGCCAGCGAGACGTCGGACTTGGAGACCGCGCCGACGCCCGCATGGATGACGCGGACGCGGACTTCCTCGTTGGAGAGTTTTTCAAGGCTTTGCTTGACGGCTTCGGCCGAGCCCTGCACGTCGGCTTTGACGACGATGGGCAGTTCTTTCATATCGTTGGCGGCCATCTGGTCAAACAGGTTATCCAGCGTGACCTTGGTGTAGCTGGCGAACTGGCGCTCCTTCGCTTCGTTGGTGCGCTTGTCGGCCAACTCGCGGGCCAGCTTCTCGTCCTCAACGGCTTCAAACAGTTCGCCGGCTTCGGGCACTTCGGTCAGGCCGGTGATCTCAACAGGCGTCGAGGGGCCGGCCTCGGTGATCTCACGGCCTTTGTCGTCGCGCATCGTGCGCACACGGCCGACGGCGGTGCCGGCAATCAGGCAATCGCCCTTATGCAGCGTGCCGTTCTGCACCAGCAGCGTCGCCACGGGGCCCTGGCCTTTGTCGAGACGGGCTTCGATGACGGCGCCCTTGCCGCGGCGGCTGGGGTTGGCCTTGAGTTCCATGACTTCGGCTTCCAGCGCGATGCGCTCGAGCAGTTCGCTGATGCCCATGCCGGTGGCGGCCGAAGTGGGGATGCAGGCGGTTTCGCCGCCCCAGTCCTCGGGCACGATCTCGTACTGGGTCAGCTGTTCCTTGACGCGCTCGGGGTTGGCGGTGGGTTTATCCATCTTGTTGACGGCGACGATGAGCTTGACACCCGCCGCCTTGGCATGGTTGATGGACTCGATGGTCTGCGGCATGATGCCGTCGTCGGCCGCCACCACCAGCACGGCGATGTCGGTCATGTTGGCGCCGCGGGCACGCATGGCGGTGAACGCCTCGTGGCCGGGGGTGTCCAGGAAGGTAATCAGGCTGTCGCCGCTCTTGACCTGGTAGGCGCCGATGGCTTGGGTGATGCCGCCGGCTTCGCCCGCCGTGACGTTGGACTTGCGGATGGCGTCCAGGATGGAGGTCTTGCCGTGGTCGACGTGGCCCATGACGACGACGACCGGCGGGCGGGAGACGAGGTCGGCCTCGTTGTCCTGCTCCTGCACAAAGAGACGTTCCTCGATAGAGACGTGGACCTCGTGCTCGACTTTGGCGTGGAACTCCTCGGCCACCAGGGCGGCGGTGTCAAAATCCACCACGTCGGAGACCGAGTGCATCTCGCCCATCTGCATGAACTTGGCCACGACTTTGGCGGCCGTTTGTTTCAGGCGGGAAGCCAGTTCACCGACGGTGATCTCATCGGGGATGGAGATTTTGAGCTGCGCGTTGCGGGCTTTCTCCAGCTGGATGCGCTGCAGGCGCTCGGCTTCGGTCTCGCGGCGGCGGCCGAACTGCTGGCCGCGGCGGTTGTTGCGGTTGTTGAATTTTTCTTTTTTGCCGGCGGGCTGCTTTTTGCGCTTGCCGGGCATGTTGCGGCTGTCGGCCAGGTCGTCGTAACGCGCGTTGAATTTATCGACGTTGACGTCGACGGTGCGGGTATCCACCGACACCTGCGCGCGGTCGACCTTGATCTGCTCGGTCGCCTTGACAGGCTCCTTGATGCCGGTGTTGGCCGCCAGCTCCTGCAGGGTGACGCGCTTTTCGGTGCGCTTTTCGGCCTGCTTTTCGGGCTTGCGGGGCTCGCGGCGCGGCTCCTGCTTTTTGGGCGCAGGCTTGGCCTGTTCCGCCGGTTTGGCGGGTTCTTTGGGCGTGCGGCTGGCCAGGTAGGCGTCCAGGCTGGTCTCGGCGTTGGCGCGGGTCAGCGTCTCCAGCAGCAGGTCCAGTTCTTTTTCGCCAAAGGTGCCGCCGGTCTTGTAGGCTTCGCCGGTCAGCGGCGCGACGGTCTCGATGACTTTTTTGGCCGGCACGCCGAAATCCTTGGCAACTTCTGCGATCTTATATTTAAAATCCATATACTGTGGTCCTCCTCTGCATCAGGCAAGATGTTTTGCGCACAGCTGCGCAAGGTGTTCGTCCGTTATGCCAAACACGGCGGCCGGTTTGGGGGTAAGCACCGCCAGGTCGGCGGTGGCCAGCGGCATACGCCGGCAGGGCACGACCCCCTCGCAGGCGGCTTGCATGTGGGTCACGGTACGCTCGCTGGCGTCGGCGGCCAGCAGCACCAGCGCCACCTTACCGCGCAGGGCGTTTTCCTGCACGCGGTCGTACCCGTGCAGCAGTTTGCCGGCTTTGCGGCACAGCCCCAGCGCGCCCAGCAGCGGGTGTTGGTCATTCGCCATGGTCTGCCGCCCCCTTTGCCGTTTGTTCTGCGCACTGGATCTCCTCGGTCAGGCGGTCGTAGATCTCGCCGGGGATGGGGACCTCAAACGTGCGTTCCAGCCGTTTGGCCTTGCGGGCTTTGGCCAGGCACGCGGCCGAGGGGCAAAGGTACGCCCCCCGCCCCGGGGCCTTGCCGCGCAGATCGATGCTGATTTCGCCTTCGGGGCTGCGCACAACGCGCACCAGTTCCCGCTTGGGGCGCTGGGCGTTGCAGCCGATACAGCGGCGCATCGGGACTTTTTTTTGCTTTTGCTGCTGCAAGTAGCCGACCTCTTTTCACATAGGGTCCGGGCCGGCGGCGGGGCCGCCCGGTGGGAAGAATGCCGCCTTAGTCCTCGTCCTCGCCGTAGTAGCCGGACTCGGGGCGGATGTCGATATTGTAGCCCGTCAGGTGGGCGCACAGGCGGACGTTCTGGCCCTTGTTGCCGATGGCCAGGCTGAGCTGGTGGTCGGGTACCGTGACGCGGCAGCTCTTACTTTCGCCGGGCAGCAGGTCGACCTTGACGACCTTGGCCGGGGACAGCGCGGCCGAGATGAACTCGGTGATATCCTCGCTCCAGCGGATGACGTCGATTTTTTCGCCGCCGAGCTCCTGCACGATCTTTTCCACACGCGCGCCGCGGGCGCCGATGCAGGCGCCGACGGGGTCGACGTCGGGGTTCTTGCTCCACACAGCCAGCTTGGTGCGGGCGCCAGCCTCACGGGCGATGGCCTTGATCTCGACGGTGCCGTCGTAGACTTCGGGCACTTCCAGCTCAAACATGCGCTTGACCAGGCCCGGGTGGGTGCGGCTGATCGTCACGCGCGGGCCGCGGTCGGTGGCCAGCACATCGACGACATAGACCTGCACGGTCTCGCCCTCGCGGAAAGTCTCGCCGGGGACCTGCTCGTTGCGGGGCAGCACGGCGCTGCCGCCTTTGCCCAGATCCAGCACGATGTTGCCGCGCTCGGGGTCGATGGAGACGACGGTGGCGGTGATGAGCTCATGCGCGCGGGACTGCATCTCGCTGCACTGCAGGTTGCGCTCGCCCTCGCGCAGGCCCTGGCGGATGACGTGCTTGGCGGTCTGCGCCGCAATGCGGCCGAATTCTTTGGTCTTGAGCACCGTCGTCATGCGCTGGCCGACCTTGTAGGTCTTGCGGACTTTCTGCGCGTCCTCCAGGCTGACCTGGGTATGGGGGTTCTCGACCTCCTCGACGATGTCGCGCAGCAGCGTGACGCGGAACGAGGCCGTCACCGGGTCGATGTCCACGGCGACGTTGTCGTCCTCAACTTCATAGTCCTTTTTGACGGCGATGACGATGGCTGCCTTGATCTTTTCGATCAGGTAGTCGGCCGGCAGGCCGCGCTCTTTTTCCAGGTCTGCCAGGGATGCAAAAAATTCGTTGTTCGCAGTAGCCATTTTTATGGTATCCTCCCAAGTATTGGTTTGGTATTTTGGGTCATACATTGCGGGGCGCGGCGCTCAGCCAAACAGGTCCTCATCGTCGCAGAGCTTGACATACCCCGCCGCTTTTACGGGGAAGGTATAGCGCTCCTCCCCTTCTTGCAGCGTGACGTTGCCGTCGGCGTCCAGCCCCTGCAAAATGCCGGCCACGTCGCGGCGGCCCGCCTCGTCGGGGCGGATAAGGTGCGCCGCGCATTTCTGCCCGCGCAGCGCCTCGTAGTGTTCGGGGCGGGTCAGCCGGCGGCCCAGGCCGGGGCTGCCGACCTCGAGGTAATAGCTCTGCTCGATGGGGTCGGCTTCGTCCAGCAGCGGGTCAATAGCGCGGGAGACCGCCTCGCAGGTGTCGGTGTCCAGCGGCGCGTCGCGGTCGATGAGCACGCGCAGGAACCAGTCCGGCCCTTCTTTTTCAAAGCGGACGTCCCACAGGCGCAGGCCCATGCCCTCGACCGTGGGGCGCACGAGCGCTTCGACCGTTTTGGCCGCGCCGCCGCTGTTTTGCTGTTTTGCCATGCAGTTGCTCCTTACAGTTGCCTATCATAAAAAGAAAGCGGACCTTGGCGGCCCACTTTCCAAAAACGATCATCGAACAGTAAGACTATACCACACCGCCGCGCAAAATGCAAGCCCTTGCGGCCGAAAAATGCGCCGCAAGCGGCATTTTGCGGCGTTTTGGGGGCTTCAGACCACCCGTTTGCGGTTGACGGCGGCATGATATCGTATTATAATATCATTAAACGATATTGTTATACGAGGTGAACCCCATGCCGAAACAGGCGCTGGAAAATTTGACGGAGTCGATGTTTTATGTGCTGATGGCTCTGACGCGCGGCGACGCCTGCGGGGCCGAGATCACCGCCTTTGCGGCCCAGGTATCCGGCGGGGCGGTGCGGCTGGGCCCGGCCACGCTGTACACGCTGCTGGCCCGCTTTGAAAAAGAGGGCTTTTTGACCGAGGCCGGTACGGTGGGCTGCAAGCGTTACTACCGCCTGACGGCCGCCGGCAAAGCCGCCTATGAGGGCGAGCGCGCGCGCTTGCAGCGCTGCCTGGACGACGCCGCACGGGCGGACATCACCGCCCCGGCCAGCCTGACGAAAGGAGCCGAGCACAATGAAAACGAGCGAGAGACAAACCGTGCGCCGTCTGCCGCCCTGCCCGCTGTATGATGTAGAGCGCTACGAGAGTTGGCTGAACGACATGGCCGCCGTCGGGCTGTTTTTGCAGGCGCAGGGCGTGTTGGCGCGGTTTCGGCGCGGTACGCCCGCCCCGGTGCGCTACCGCTTGACGGCCGCCCGGCTGAAAGGCAGCGCGTTCGACTTTTTGCCCACCGCCCCGCTGCAGGAAGAACGCACCCTGTATGCCGAGAGCGGCTGGCAGTTCGTCTGCGCACGCGGGGAATTTTTCATCTACGGCTGCCTGGACCCCGACGCGCCCGAACTGCACACCGACCCCGCCGTACAGGCGCTGAGCCTGAAAATGGCAAGGCGCACCGCCTGGAGTTCCTTTGCGGGCGTACTGCTCAATGTGGTGGTGCAGGCCGTGTTGTGGTCCCGCCGCACGCCGCTTTTGCTGCTGGTGGAGCAGCCGCTGCCCGTCGTCTGCCTGCTGCTGTTCTGCTGCTGCATGCTGGGCCTGGCGCTGCGCGACCTGTACGCCGTTTTGCGCCTGACCCGCCGCCTGCGCCGCGGGCTGCCGCCCGACCACCGCCGCCCCTGGCGTGCGGCGGCCTGGCGGCACTATCTGGGTCTGGGGATCTCCTGGGCCTGCTTTCTGGCGGTGCTAGTTTCGCTGTTGGCCGCCTGGGCACAGCCTGACCCGCGCCGCCCGCTGGCCGAAAACGACGGGCCGTTCCCCTTTGCGCGGCTGACCGACCTGGCCGAAGGCACGCTGCTGGACAGTGAGACCGCCGCCGGGCAGAACACCATCGAGCGGCGCGCCTCGCCGCTGGCGCCGGTGATCTGGGAATGCCACGAGGACGGCATGCTACTGCAGGACGGCGAGCCGGCGCTGAACACCGTGCTGTCGACGGTGTACTACGAGACGGCAGCCCCCTGGATCGCCCGGCGGTTAGCGCCCGAGCTGTACCGGCGCGTCGAGGTCCTGGCCAGCGAGGCGCAGCCCCTGGCGCCGCTGCCCGGCATCGACGCCGCCTACGCCTACCGCGACGGCGACAGCGCTTTTTGCGTGTTGGTCCTGGTACAGGGCCGCCGCGTGGCGTGCAGCTGGTGGACCGACCCCGACGGCACGCTGGGGTTCGACCGGCTGGCCCCCAAGATGGCGGCGGTGTTTGCGCAGGGGTGATGCCAAAGCCGCCCTGCGCCCTTGCTGGCGATACACGAACACGCCCGCCCGGGCCGTTGGCCCGGGCGGGCGTGTTTTCACTTTTTATAGGGGCAGGCCATCAAAACGCCCACTCGCCGTTCTCGAAGATAGTGACCTCGCGGCCGTCTTTGGTCACGCCGGTGACGTGGGTGTCGGGCGCGCCGATCATGACATCCTCGTGGATGGCGGAGTCGTTGAGGCCTTTTTCCAGCAGCTGGGCGCGCGTCAGCGAAGCGCCGCCCTTGATGTTGGTGGGGTAGCCCGCGCCGAACGCGATGTGGCAGGCGGCGTTTTCGTCAAACAGCGTGTTATAGAACAGCACGCCGCTGCGGTTGATGGGGCTGGACGCCGGGACGAGCGCGATCTCGCCGATGCGGTCGGCGTTTTCGTCGGTGGCCAGCAGCTCGGCCAGCAGGGCGGCGTTTTTCTCGGCCCCGTGCTCGACGACTTTGCCGTCCTTAAAGGTGACGTGCCAGCCCTCGATGAGCTGCCCGTTGTAGGCGTAGGGTTTGGTGCCGTAGACGATGCCGTCGACGCGGGCGCGGTCCGGCGCGCAGAAGACTTCCTCGGTCGGGACGTTGGCGATGAACTCGATGCCGCGCTCCGACTTGCTGGACGCGCCCTCCCAGGTGGCGTCCTGCGCCAGGCCGATGGTCAGGTCGGTGCCGTTGCCGCTGGTGATGTGCACGCGGTCGAGGTCCCAGGCGTTGAGCTGGTCGCGGCGGGCCGACGTTTTGGCGACATGTTCACGCCAGGCGGCGACGGGGTCGCCGGTGGAAACGCGGCAGACGTCAAAGATGACTTCCCACAGTTTTTCCATCGCTTCTTCGACGGGCAGGCCGGGGAACACCTTGGCCGCCCAGCCGGGGGCCGGCACCGCGACGACGCACCACTGCACGCGGTCGTTCATCGTGTACTCCTGCCAGGGTTTCATGGCGGTGCGGCGCGCCAGGTTGACGCGGTTGACCTTGCCGGCGTCCAGCCCCGCCAAAGCCTCGGGGTCCGCCGCATGGATGGCCAGCGTACAGCAGCCGTCGGGGTCCTCGGCATAATCGAGGTAGCTGCGCAGCTCGTAGGGTTTGAGCTCGCAGAGGTCGCTTTCCTGCGCAAGTTCCATGTGCAGGCGGGTGAGCTGGTCATCCTCCCACCGGACAACGACGTGCTTGGCGCCGGCTTCGTACCCGGCGCGCACGCAGGCGTGGGCAAACGCCGGCATGGTGACCGGGCAGCGCACAATAAAGTTCTGGCGCGGGCGTACGTTGACGCCCACCTTGACGATAAAATCAGCATACAGCTGCAAATACTGCTGGTTCATGGGTGCAAACTCCTTTTTGTTCTTTTCATTTTCCTTAGTATACACCATTTGCCGCCAAAAGTGTAGCGCCGCACAAAAAAAGCAGGCTGCCCCGCCGGGCAGCCTGCCGCAAAATCCATCGTTGTGTTATTGGACCATGAGGTCGGCGGCTTTGTAGAGGTCGCCGCAGCTCATGCAGACGACGAGGTCGCCCTCGCCGGCGTTCTGTTTGACCCAGTTGGCCGCGCCTTCCAGCCCGTCGACGACGACGCTGCCGGGGATTTTGGCCGCCAGCTGCTGCGAAGTCACGGTGCCGTCGTCCGTCTCGCGCCCGCCCATGATGGGCAGCAGCACGGTCTGGTCGGCCTGGCGCAGCACTGTGGCAAAATCGTCCATCAGCATCTTGGTGCGGCTGTAGGTGAACGGCTGGTGCACGGCGATGACGCGCTTATAGCCCATCTTTTTGGCGGTGGCCAGCGTGGCGGTCAGTTCCGCCGGGTGGTGGGCGTAATCGTCGACGATGACGGCACCGTTGCACTCGCCCTTGATCTCGAACCGGCGGCCGGTGCCGTGGAACGCTTCGGCCGCGCGGGCGGCGTCCTCGGGCTTAAGGCCCAGCGGGCGCACGCAGCAGCACATGGCCAGCGCGTTATAAATGTTGTGGTAGCCCGGCACGCCCAGGCGGATGTGCGCAAAATTCTCGCCCAGTTCCAGCACGTCGAACTCATAGAACCCGGGCTTATACTCGCCGATGTTGACGGCGCGGAAGCGCGCTTCCTCATGGATGCCGAAGCTGAGGACCGGACGGTCGATGGAGTTCATGACGTCCAGCGTGTTGCGGTCGTCCATGTTGAACACGACGTTGCGGGACAGCAGCGCGAACTTTTGGAACGCGAGCTTGAGCTGGCCCATGGTACCGTAGTACTCCAGATGGTCGTTGTCGATGTTGAGGATGACGCCGACGGCGCAGGTCAGGTGCAAAAAGGTCTCGTGGTACTCGCACGCTTCGATGACGGCGCTGGGGCCGTTGCCGGCCTTGCCGTACCCGCCGATAAGCGGCAGCTTGCCGCCGATGACGGCGGCCGGGTCGCGCCCGGCAAGTTCCAGCATGGTGGTAATCATGCCGGAGGTTGTGGTTTTGCCGTGGGTGCCGGCCACGCCGACGGTCTGCGAATGCATGCGGCTGACATAGCCCAGCAGGATGCTGCGCTCGACCGCCTTGATGCCGCGCGCACGGGCGGCTTTGAGTTCGGGGTTATCGTCGTGGATGGCGGCGCTGTACACCACCAGCTGCGCGTCGCCCAGGTTGGCCGCGTCGTGGCCGATGGTCACCGTGACGCCCAGCGCGCGCTCGGCCTCGGTGTTTTTGGTTTCCTCGACGTCGGAGCCGGTGATGGTATACCCGCGTGCGTGCAGGATCTGGATCAGCGGAAAGGTACCGGAACCGCCGCAGCCGATAAAATGGACGGTCTTGACGCCGTCGAGCAGTTTCGGGTCGAACATCATATAGTTCATGGAACGGTCACCTCAAAGCCTGTCTTACGTTTACGCAGCAATATGGTATAATTATAATCTTTTTTTTGTGCAAAAGAAACACTTTCCCAAAATTTTTGGTATAATAACAGAAAAGATTTCCACAATTCGGGTATTTTGACAAGTGGGAGGGTTCTGTATGGCAAAAATCGTGTGGGGCACCGACCCCCTGGCTTTGCAGCGGCTGGGGCAGGCGGAACACCCCTGCCCGCTGTCCGTTGCGGAATTGGCCCGCCTGGGCATCCCGGCGCGCAAAATCCCCCGCGTGCGGGCCGAGCTGGCCCGCCTGGCCGCCGACGACGCTGTGCCGCGCGCCGCGCTACCGGCGTTAGCGCTGCGCATTGCCCGGCAGTTGCTGTAACGGCCGTTTTTTGCGTTTTTCGCGCAGCCAGAACACCAGCAGGCCGCCGAGCGTCGCCAGCGAGACCAGTTCGGCCGCCCGCCACAGGGGCGGTTCCTGGTAGGTCACCGTGAAAGAACCGCTGTACCCGCCGGGCACCGTCAGCACGATCAAACCGTTTTCGTCCGTCGTCAGCGGCCACGGCGCGCCTTGCGCATCGACGGCGCGGTAATGGTTGTAGTGGAAAATGGGCAACGCGACGCTGGCTTCGCTGTCGCCGGTATTTTCCAGCGTGATATGCGCCGCGCCCTGCGTTTTGTCATACCACTTGACCAACAGCGCTTCGTCCTGCGGCTGCGGGCGGGGATAGTTCAGGTCCACCTCGCGGGAAAGGAGGTACTCCCCCACGCCCACCGCGTTGCGGTCATTTTCCGACAGCGTATAGCAGGGGTCCAGGTCCCGCAGCTGGTACACCGTATGGTACATCATGCCGGATACGACGACCGCCGCCGACAGCAGGACCGACAGTGCCGGGGCATACAGCGCCCTTTTGTACCGGCGGAGCAGTTCCAGCGCCGCCGCCGTTGCGACCGCCAGGCAGACCGACGCGATCGTCAGATACCGCCAGGGGAACTGCACCGCCGTCGCCAGGCGGTGCGCCTGCGTCTGGTAGAGATGGCTCAAAAGCGCATCCCAGGGGAATTTATCCCACGCCAGCACAACCGCAACCCCGCCCAGCAATACGCTGTAGTGCAAAACGCCCTGCAGCGTTTTTTCCTTGTGCTGCCAGGCGCCGCGCCCCAGCAGCACGACCGCCGCCAGCAGAGCGCCGAGGGCCAGCGCCGCCCCCAGCGACCCGCGGGAACTGGTGGTTTCCATATTGGGGAACAGCGCGAGCATCTCGCCCAGCGAGGACGCCTGTGCCTGGAAATTCCACAGCCCGATGTTTTCGTTTACCTGTACGCGCTGCGTCAGCATGGAATCCAGCATAGGCACCGCAAACCAGGCGCTGAGCCCCACCGACACCCCGGCCGCCTTGAAAATGGCCAGCAGCCGCGCTTTGCGGAACGTTTTGGGGGCGCACAGCAGAGCAAACAAAACCAGAAAGATCAGCGTCATTTCCAGGCTTAACACATGGCATTGCACCAGCCCGGCCACGCCGGCCGCCAGCGGGAGCCATGCGCGCCAGGCCGGTTTTTCTGTGGTATATATCCCGTACATGCCCAAAATGACGAGCGGCAGCCACACCATGGCCGTGTACTCGCCCACCGCGCCCCGGAAATAGATGTTGACCAGGCGGTAATTGGCCAGCAGATACAGCGCCGTGCCGGCCACCGCCGTGCCCCTGGCAACGGTCATCCGCCGCAGGGCGCCATAGCAGAAGCCCGCGGTAGCCGCCGTGGCGAGGGCCACATAGATCTTATAGCAAAGCTGCAGCGGGACCATGCAGTTGTACAGCAGGGCGGGCAGGTACAAAAACAGATCGCAATAGTACAGGGGCGTCGCATACCCGTAGCCGTTGAGCATATCGGTGTACAGGCGCACCGGGAACTGCCCGTCCGCCAGGCCCTGCGCCAGGCTGACGATCCGAATCCAATGGAATTTGTGATCCTCGCCGACAGACCAGAACAGCCCCTGCTCCCACAGCGGGAAACACGCCCACACGCAGACCAGCCCCAGCGCCAGCACTGCCCCGTGCCTGCGCACAAAGCCCCGCAGGTCGACCGTTCCCGCGGCAAACAGCGCCGCGCCGATGCCGTCGGCAAAGGCAAAAAGCAGCGCCAGCCCCAGCAGGCGGACCACGCGGTACACGGGCTGTTCCTGCAGGACGATGCTTTCGATTTGGAAATCGCACTCCCCCAGGGGGGTGATCTGCGCCGCCACCTGCTGGGCATCGGCGCCCAGTGGGACCCACAGCCTGCCGGTCAGCGTGGACCAGGCGCCTGTCAGCGTAACGAGGTCGCCGTACACCAGGTTGTCAAAGCGCAGTTCCTGAAAGGAAACCTGTGCCGCACGGATGTTGGCGGATGTGGAATCCGCCTGGTAGTAAACCGTCACCGTATACGCGCCGGAGCGCAGCGGCCGCCCCTGCGATACCAGCGGCTCAAATTCGGCGGTTCCTTCGCTTTCCGGCAGGCGCCTGGCATCCTCGGCAATTTGGAACTGCACACTCTGCTCTGTGACCTGCGCCTGATACTGGGGGGCGGCCGGCTGCTGGGGCCCGCCGGCAAAATCCTGCGGTGTCAGCGTCAGCGAGTACGCGGGGCGCAAAAGCCCCGCCGCCAGCACAAGCAGGACCGCCCCCTGCAGCAGAACAAGCGCCGCCAACACTTTGTGCGCTTTTGCCGTTTTTTGCACCCATGAAGAGAACTTCTGCCAATTCATCACGATCCGCCTTCCCGCAAAGGAACATTTACGTTGGATTTTCGTCTTATTATAACAGCGGCCTGCCAAAAATTCAACTTGCGCAGCCCGCCGCCCCCCTTTGCGGCAAAAGCGCCTTGTGCACGCCGGCCGCCTATGCTATAATAGCGTTGCCGCGCCCGATTTGTGCGGGGCGAAACGCTTTGTGTGGCAGCCAGCCACGCGGAAGGAGTATGCAAAACCATGAAAAACAGCGAAAAAACCCTGGATATGATTGTGAACCTGTGCAAAAACCGCGGGTTCATCTACCCCGGCAGCGAAATCTACGGCGGTTTGGCCAACAGCTGGGACTACGGCCCCTTGGGTGTTGAGTTCAAAAACAACGTCAAGAAAGCCTGGCTGAAAAAGTTTGTGCAGGAAAGCCCCTACAACGTCGGGCTGGACGCCGCCATTTTGATGAATCCCCAGACCTGGGTGACGACCGGCCATGTGGCCAGCTTCTCGGACCCGCTGCTGGACTGCCGCGCCTGCAAAAGCCGCCACCGCGCTGACAAGCTGATCGCCGACTGCGAGCAGGGCCAGGGCGTCGATGTGGACGCCATGACCTTTGACGAGATGGACGCTTTTATTGCCAGCCATGAGGAAGTCGTCTGCCCGGTGTGCGGCAAGCACGACTTTACGCCCATCCGCAAGTTCAACCTGATGTTCAAGACGGCCATCGGCGTGACGGAGGATTCCTCCTCCACCTGCTACCTGCGGCCCGAGACCGCGCAGGGCATCTTTGTCAACTTTGCCAACATCCAGCGCACGACCCGCCGCAAACTGCCGTTCGGTGTCTGCCAGGTGGGCAAGGCGTTCCGCAATGAGATCACGCCCGGCAACTTCACCTTCCGCACCCGCGAGTTTGAGCAGATGGAATGCGAGTTCTTCTGCAAGCCGGACACCGACCTCGAATGGTTCGCCTACTGGAAGGACTATTGCAAAAACTGGCTGTTGAGCCTGGGTATCCACGAAGAAAACCTGCGCCTGCGCGACCATGAGCCCGCCGAACTGGCGTTTTACTCCCGCGCGACGACCGATATCGAGTATGCGTTCCCCTTCACCGACTGGGGCGAACTGTGGGGCATTGCCGACCGCACCAACTATGACCTGAGCCGCCACCAGGAAGCTTCGGGCAAGAGTCTGGAATACTTTGACCCCGAGACCAACCAGCACTACATCCCCTACGTCATCGAGCCGAGCCTGGGCTGCGACCGCGTGGCGCTGGCCTTCCTGTGCGAAGCCTACGACGAGGAGCACCTGGTGGACGCCAAAGGCAAGGAGGACGTGCGCACCGTGCTGCGGCTGCACCCGTTCCTGGCGCCGTACAAGTGCGCGGTGCTGCCGCTCTCCAAGAAATTGGGCGACAAGGCGATGGAAATCCGCAACGAGCTGGCCAAGGACTTTATGGTGGATTACGACGACGCCGGGTCCATTGGCAAGCGTTACCGCCGCCAGGATGAGATCGGCACGCCGCTGTGCGTGACCGTCGACTTTGAGACGGTGGGCGACGAGAACACCCCCGCCGACAACTGCGTCACCATCCGTGACCGCGACACGATGGAGCAGATCCGCCTGCCCATCAGCGAGCTGAAAGACTATATCGCCAAAAAGGTCGCGTTCTGACCGTTTGCCAAACGATAGCGGCCCCGCCCGGGTACACACCCGGGCGGGGCCTTTTTCTGTGCGGTGCAGTTTGGGCGCGCAGGTCAAAAATAGCCGCCGTCCTCATGCCGGGCCTGGCTTTCCAGCCCCATCGAAAGGCCCAGCGCTTCGTCGACGCGGCGCATATCGTCGGGCGGGATGCGCCCGGCGCGCTCGCGCAGGCGGCGTTTGTCCAGCGTGCGGATCTGCTCGGTCAGCACGATGCTGTCCTTGGCCAGGCCGCAGCGGTCGGCCCGCACACTGATGTGGGTGGGCAGGCGGTTTTTGTCCTGCCGGCTGGTGATGGCCGCCGCGATGACGGTGGGGCTGTGCCGGTTGCCGATCTCATTCTGGATGATAAGTACCGGCCGCACGCCCCCCTGCTCGGACCCGACGACCGGGCTTAAATCGGCGTAGAACACTTCCCCGCGGTGCACTTCCATGCAAAAGACCTCCTCTCGTCTTATACCCTTAGTATAAGCGGGGGGAGGTCGTTTTAATCACCGCGTTCCATCAGCGCAGCCAGCGCGTCGCCTTTTTGGCAGACCGCCCGGAACAGGCGGGTGTTTTGCAGCGGGCGCATCACCAGCCGGGTGCGCAGCGCGTCGATGGCCGCACAGCCCGCAAAGGTGGCCGCCACCACAAACAGCGCATACAGCGCCGAGCCGTGGTGCGCCTGCGCCCGGAAGATGCCGTTCCACAAAACATCGCGCAGCGCCGGCACCTGGTGCAGGATGTAGACGCCCAGCGACGTGCCGGCCACGGCGTTGAGGGCGCGGCGCCGCCCCAGGTCCAGGCTTTGGAAGAGGAAAAACAGCCCCAGCGCCGCCAGCAAATTGGGCAGCGCGCCCAGGCCGGTGCGGTAGTAGGCCACATACTGGAACGCTTTGCCGCCGGTCTGGCCCTGCCACTCGAGCCAGGCGCGCGCCGCGGTGTTGAGCAGTGGCAGCCCTACCCCCAGCGCCAGCGCTACGCCGCGGCGGCGCAGCAGCGCCGACAGGCGGTTGCCGGGGTAGCGGCGCAGGTAGGTGGCGAGCAGATATTCATACAAAAACATCCAGACGAGGTCGCTGACGGGGCCGTCCTCGCCAAACAGGGTCGGGTAGACGATGAGCGGCACGGCCAGCGCCAGCAGCAGGCCGCGGTGGGCGCGGCGCGGCAGCCCGTGCAAAAGGCGCGCCAGCAGCGGCGTGCACAACAGCAAAAGCAGGTAGTCGCTGACGAACCAGAGCTGGCGCGTCGACGCCGGGAACACCGCCCAGCGCAGCGTGCCGAAGGAGACATCCACCCCGGCCAGCGCGCACAGCACCGTGACGGGCACCGTGTACAGCCACAGCGACAGCCACAGCGACAGCGGGCGGCGGGTGGCGAACGGCTGCCCGCACAAAAACCAGCAGCCGATGAGCACAAACACGCTGCAGGCGATGCGTGACCCGCAGCCGATCAGGCAAAAGGCAAAGGACGACGGCAGCGTGCTGTAATCGGCAATGCCGCCCTGCCCGGTCAGGTGGTCGCCGATGATGAGCAGCATGCACAGGATGCGCAGCAGTTCCAGGTTGCTTTCACGCGGGGTCTTGGCGGGCATGGGTCACTCCCCTTTTGGTTGGTGTTCTTCCAGCACGACGACAGCGCTGGCCAGGCCGCTTTCATGCGTCAGGCTGACATGCACGGTCAGGCCGCGCTGCTTGGCCCAGGCGGCCGCCCGGCCCGAAAGTTCAAAGTAGGGCGCGCCACCCTTTGCGCGCAGCAGCGCCAGTTCCGGCAGCGCAAAACCGCCCAGCCCGGTGCCGGCCGCTTTCAGGAACGCCTCCTTGGCGGCAAAGTTGGCGGCCGCGGTCTCGGCGCGGCGCCTGCCGCCCAGGCCCCCCAGCAGCGCCTGCTCGGCCGGGGCAAAGACATAGTCGCAGAAAGCCGGTTTGCCAAGGCTTTTTTCGATGCGCGCCGCCGCGCACAGGTCGATGCCGATGCCCAGGATCATACCATCACCACATAGTCCGGTTTGCGCGGGGCCGCGGGTTTGACGCCGCCCTCGGCCGGGTAGCCGAGGATGCAGTTGCCGACGCCGCGCCAGCGCGCGGGGTCCAGCCCCCACTGGCGCAGCAGGGCTTTGCCGTCCTCGGTCTCAAACGTCTCTTTGGCGCGGTGAATCCAGCAGGAGCCCAGCCCCAGGCTGGACGCCGCCAGCAGCAGGTTGCCCATGACGAGCGAGCCGTCCTCGACACCCGTGGGGATGGAAGCGTCGGCCAGCACGACGAGCACCACCGGCGCGCCGTAGAACGGGTCGCTCTGCACGCCCATGATGGCGGCGTTGATCGCCGAGAGTTTGTCGCGCGTGGCTTTGTCCTGCACGGCAACGATGCACGGGCTTTGCCGGTTCATCGCCGTGGGGGCCCAGGTGCCGGCCGTGAGCACAGCCTGCAGTTCCTCCGGCTTGGGCAGGTCCGGCTTATAGGCGCGGCAGCTGCGCCGCGCGGCAATGGCGGAAAGCACTTCGTTTTGGATCATGGCAAAACCCTCCTTATATAGCATGTAGAAGCTTTATGGGATGCGCCGCAGGCGGCGCGCTTCCTCCAGCAGAGGGCCGCGGTCGTTGGGCACGCGGCCTTCCATCACAGCGTTCAGCAGTGCGTGCAGCGTGCGGCCGACGTCCGGCCCGGCGGGCAGGCCGGCGTCCATAAGGTCGCCGCCGTTGACGGCCAGCTGGCGCACGGTGTAGCAACCGGTGCGGGCCAGCTCGCCCATGCGTGCCGCAAAGGCCGTGACTTCGGCGCGGCGGGCGGCGACGTCCGGTGTCAGCGCGTGGGCGTCGAGGTCGGCGCATTTGAGCGCGCACAGCCGCCGCAGAAATACCGCGCCGTAGCGGTTGAGACTTTTTAAAATGGCGGCGTCGCCGGTGGGCAGCGGCGCGTCGTGGATGGCGATGAGCGCCGCCGCGCCGTCGATGAGATAGACCGGCGCTTTGAGCCGCCGCAAAATCGCGCGCGCCATGACGGCACCGCGCTGGTTGTGCCCCCGGAAATGCGCTGCGCCATCAGGGCCGACGCTGCGGCACTGCGGTTTGGCAATGTCATGTAAAAACGTGGCCCAGCACAGCACCCGCGCGCCGCGGGTGTCCTGCCCGCGCAGGTCCAGCGTCTGCACCGCCACCGCCGTGTGTTGCCACACGTCGTAGCAATGCCAGCGCCCGGGCTGGGTACAGCCCATGCAGGGCAGCACTTCCGGCACGGCGCCGCCCAGAATCTTGCCGTACTGTGCCAGGACCGCCCCTGCGCCGGGGGCCATCAGTAGGCCGTCCAGCTCTGCATAGATGCGCTCGGCACTGACGCTTTGCAGCGTCTGGCAAGCGGTCTGGGCCGCGGCGGCCGTGGCGTCGTCCAGGCGAAAGCCCAGCCGCGCCGCAAAGCGCAGCGCGCGCAGGATGCGCAGCGCGTCCTCACCAAAGCGGGCCGCAGGGTCGCCGACGCAGCGCACGACGCCCGCCGCCAGGTCGCTGCGGCCGCCGTAGAGGTCGACGACGCCCTCGCCGGGGGCGTAGGCCATGGCGTTGATGGTAAAATCGCGCCGGGCCAGGTCGTCGGCCAGCGCGCCGACAAAATGGACCTGGTCGGGGTGGCGGTGGTCGCGGTACGCGCCGTCCTGCCGGTAGGTCGTGATCTCATACACTTTGCCGTGCAGCACCACGCCCACCGTGCCGTGCTTGACGCCGGTGAGCACCAGCTGTTGGCCGGCAAACAGGGCGCACGTTTCCTCCGGCCGGGCCGCGGTGCAGAGGTCCCAGTCGCCGGGGGTACGCCCCAGCAGGCTGTCCCGCACACAGCCGCCCACCACGTAGGCGCTGTGGCCCGCGGCGCGCAGCGTTTGCAGCAGCCACAGGGCGTCCTGCGGCAGCCGGATGCTCTCCTGCCTCATGCGGGTCTCCCTTTCTGCGGCATGGCGGTCAAGCGCGGTGCCATTCCTGCGTGAGGTCGACGATGCAGGCCAGGCTGTCCCCTTCGGCCTGCAGCGCTTCGACCTTGGCGCGGGCGGTCTCGGTGTCGGTCATCCAGGTCAGGATAAAGTAATTCTCGGCCGGAACGCCGTAGTAGACCCACGCGCCGTCGGCGCGCAGCAGGTCCGGCAGGTGGTCGAGTTCGGTGTCCAGCAGGCCCTGGCCTTCCTCGCCGTAGAGCATCTCGGGCCCTACCTGCAGCGAGGTGATGACGTTGATGCTGCTGTTGATGTAGGTGTCGCGGTCGACACTTTTGTCGGTGTGTTCCCAGGCGCTGGCAAAGGCTTTGACCAGCAGTTCCCGCACTTCGAGTTTATCGTCCCCCGGTTGATACATGGCAACTTTCCTTCTTTGCATAGATATTCATATACAGTATAACACAAAACCGGGGCGTTGGGTATGGTTTTTTGCAAAAACCGCGCCGCCGCCACGCAAAACGCCCCGCCCCGGGGCCGGTTTGACCCTGGGGCGGGGCGCGTTTGTGCAGAGGGGCTGCCCGCCTTAAAAATGCCGGAAGAAGAAGAAATACAGCACCAGCCCAAACACCGCGAACATCAGCAGCAGCGCCGGGATGAACACGATCAGCGCGGCCAGGATCATGGCCAGGCGGTCGTTTTTCTCCAGCGGGGTTTCTTTCAACGTCTCTTCAAAGCGCTGTTCGGCCTGTTTATGGTTTGTCAGCACACGTTTGAGTTTTTTCTGAAAGAACATGGCGGGGTTCCTTTCTTCTGGCGGGGGCGGGCGTTTACCCGATCACTTCGCCGGTGGGGACGTTGTTCTCATGCAGGGGGAAATGGCAGGCAACCCAGTGGCCGTCGCTCAGCTCGCGCCACTCGGGCACTTCGTGCTTACATTTCTCCTGGCAGTAGCGGCAGCGGGTGTGGAACTTGCAGCCCTCGGGCGGGTTGACCGGGCTGGGGATATCGCCTTCCAGCAGGATGCGCTCGCGGCCGCCGTCCTCCTCGGTCGTGGGGATGGCGGAGAGCAGGGCCTCGGTGTAGGGGTGCAGCGTATCGCTGAACAGTTCCTCGGCGTCGGCCAGCTCAACCAGATTGCCCAGGTACATGACGGCGATGCGGTCGCTGATGTACTTGACAACGCTGAGGTCGTGGGTGATGAAGAGGTAGGTCAGGCCCGCTTTGGCTTTGAGGTCCGACAGCAGGTTCAAAATCTGCGACTGGATGGAGACGTCCAGCGCCGAGACCGCTTCGTCGCAGACGACAAAGCGCGGGCGCAGCGCCAGGCTGCGCGCGATGCCGATGCGCTGCCGCTGCCCACCCGAGAACTGGTGCGGGTAGCGGTTGAACATATAGGTGGCAAGGCCGCATTCCTCCATGACCTGGAAGATATATTCCTTCATGGCGGGGTCGTTTTTCTTAAAGATGCCGTGCGAGGTCAGGCCCTCGCCGATGATCTGGCCCACCGTCATGCGCGGGTTCAGCGAGGAGTACGGGTCCTGGAAGATCAGCTGCAGGTCTTTGCGCAGCACGCGCATCTGCTCTGCGTTTTGCTGCTTCAGGTCGATGGCCTGGCCGTCCTTGTGGTAGATGATGTCGCCGTGGGTCTGCGGGTAGAGCTGCAAAATGGTGCGGCCCAGCGTCGATTTGCCGCAGCCAGACTCGCCCACCAGGCCCAGCGTCTCGCCCTCGTAAATTTCCAGCGTGATGCCGTCGTTGGCGCGCACATAGCGCTGCTTTTCGCGCAGTTTGGTCTTTTTGACCGGGAAGTACTGTTTGACGTCGCGCACTTCCAGCAGGACCTTGCGGCCGTTTTGATCATTTTTCATTTTGCTGTCTCACCGCCTTTTCCGCATAGAAGCAACGTACCAGATGGTTGGGGCCGACCTCCTGCAGGGGCGGCTCTTCCGCAAGGCATTTCTGGGTGCAGTACTTGCAGCGGGGCGCAAACTTGCAGCCCTTGGGCAGGTACAGGGGGTTGGGCACCGCGCCGGGGATGGCGTCGAGCTTTTTGCCCTTGGGGGTGTTGAGCCGCGGGATGGAGATCATCAACCCCTCGGTATAGGGGTGCGAGTAGACCGACTTGTGGAAAATTTCCTTCGCGTCGGCTTTCTCGACGATCTGGCCGCAGTACATGACGGCGACCTCGTCGGCCATCTCATGGATGACGCCCAGGTCGTGGGTGATGAAGAGGATCGAAGTGCCGGTCTGGCGCTTGAGATCGTTCATCAGCTTGAGGATCTGCGCCTGGATGGTCACGTCCAGCGCGGTGGTGGGCTCGTCGGCGATCAGCAGCTTGGGCTTGCAGGCCAGCGCCATGGCGATCATGACGCGCTGGCGCATACCGCCCGAAAGCTGGAACGGGTACTGCTTGGCCACGCGCTCGGGGTTGGGGATCTTGACGTCGGCCAGCAGTTCGGCCGCTTTGGCGCGGGCCTGCTGTTTGGTCATGTTCTGGTGGATCTGCAGCACCTCGCCGATCTGACGCTCGACGGTGAACACCGGGTTGAGCGAGGTCATCGGCTCCTGAAAGATAACCGAAATCTCGTTGCCGCGGATGTGGTACATCTCTTTTTCGGTGCAGTGGAGGATATCGCGGCCGTCAAAGGTCACGCTGCCGCTGTCGATCCAGCCGTTGCCGTCCAGCAGCTTGATGATGCTCATGGCAGAGACGCTCTTGCCGGAGCCGGACTCGCCGACGATGCCCAGCGTCTTGCCTGCTTCCAGCGAGTAGGTGACGTCGTTGACCGCCTTGACGATGCCCTTTTTGGTCTTGAAATAGGTGTGAAGATTCTTCACTTCCAGCAAACTCATACGTCGATCACCTCTCCTTCGATTTCGGGTCGATAGCGTCGCGCAGGCCGTCGCCCACACAGTTGATGCTGATGGTGCAGACGCCGAACGCGATGGCCGGGAACAGCCAGCGCCACCAGTAATTCTCGATGACCTGGCCGTTCTGCGCGCCGTTGAGCATGTTGCCCCAGGTGGCGTTGGGCTCGGTGACGCCGAAGCCGATGAAGGACAGCGACGATTCCGTCAGCATACAGGTGGCAAAGTCCAGCGTGGCGTTGACGATGATGACGGTGATGATGTTGGGCAGGATGTGGCGCAGGATGATGCCGAACTCCTTGACGCCCAGCGCCTTGGCGGCGGTGACGAACTCCTGCTCACGCTCGGCCAGGACGCTGCCGCGCACCAGGCGGGCGATGCCCGGCCAGGACAGCAGGCCCAGGATGAACATGATGAGGATGATGCGCTGCAGCTCGCTAATGCTGTTACCCAAAATGCTGGACAAAATGATACAGAACGGCAGGAACGGGATGGATGAGACAATCTCGGTCAGACGCATGAGCAGGTTGTCGATCTTGCCGCCCTTATAGCCCGAGATACCGCCCACCAGCACGCCGATGAAGGTGGAGATGATGACGGCGATAAAACCGACGGTCATCGTCATGCGGCCGCCCAGCAGCAGGCGGCGGAACACGTCGCGGCCCAGCTGGTCGGTGCCCATCAGGTAGCCGTCCAGGCCCCAGCTCTCGGCGTTGCCGTTCTCGTCGATGGCATAGCTGCCGAAGTAGTTGGTAAAGACGTCGGTCACACCGGTCATTTTGGGGGCGTTGGTCTGGCCAAAGTTGTTGTTGCCCCAGCTGGTCACGGTGCCGTCGTCCAGAATGGCGGTGTAGTGGTAACGGCCGCCCTCAATATCGACGACATGGCCCTGGATTTCCTCGGGCACGTTCATGGAACCGTAGACGTTGTTGCCCCAGGTGTACACCTGGCCGTCGGCGGTCAGCGCGGCGGCGCTCTCGTCCGAGAGGGCGATGTCGACGGTGTTGCCCTGTACTTCCTCCGGCACATTGGTGTAGGCCGAAGGCTTGTTGGACAGCGGCTCGACGCGGCCGTCGTTGGTCAGGGCGATGACGATGTTGGGGTTATCCTCAAACTGGGCGATGTTGCCCTGTACGCCTTCGGGGAAATAGATGCTGAGCAGATACGAGCTGCCCCAGTTGTACAGGCGGCCGTTCTCGGTCAGCGCCAGCGAGAACTGGTGCCCGGCCGAAATCTGCTTGATGGGCTGGCGGCTGACTTCCAGCTCGACGGGGATGGACGTCAGGCCCATGCGGTCGTTGCCCCAGGTGAAAATCTGCCCCTCGGCGTTGACGGCCAGCACATGGTCGTAGCCGGCCGAAATCTGGGTCAAGGGGCCCATCTCGCTGGCGGCGGGGATGCTTTTGAGTTTCTCGGTGGGGAACGTGCCCCACTCATACACGTTGCCGTCCTTGTCCAGCCCTACCGAGAAGGTGCTGCCCACGGAAAGCGCCTGGACGTTGCCCTGCAGCGAGTCGGGAACCTTCAGCAAACCAAAGCCGGGGGCGGCGTTGGCCTGGGTCACGTCCTGGTAGTTGAGTTCGATCGGGAAAAAGAAGGGAAGGATCATGCAGCACAGGAAGATGACGACGAACAGGCACAGGCCGACCACCGCGATCTTGTCTTTGATAAAGCTGGTCACCACCATGCGCAGGGGGCTTTGCATCAATTCTTCGTCCTGTTCCTCCTGGGGCATGCCGCCCATAAACATGCGCTCGGCTGCCGCGGCCGCGGTAGATTTCCTGCCGGCGTCTTTCTGTTTTTTGGCCATAGTCAGGGAACCTCCTTAGTTTTCGAGCCGGACCCGCGGGTCGACGATGGTGTAAGCGATATCCATGATGACGTTGCCGGCCAGCGCCAGAATGACGTAGAACATCTGCATCGTCAAGACGATGGAGAAGTCACGCTGCATCAGGCCGTCGATGAGCATCTTGCCCAGGCCGGGCCAGAGAAAGACGCTTTCGATAACGACCGAGCCGCCGAACAGCGCCACGACCCACGCCGTCGCGATGGTGACGATGGGGATAAGCGCGTTGCGGAACGCATGGACGTAGATGACGGTCTTTTCTTTGAGGCCTTTGGCGCGGGCGGTCTTGATATAATCCATGCGCAGCACGTCGATCATCTCGGCGCGGACATAGCGCGTGATGCTGCCGATGCCCGAGATGGACATGACGATGGCCGGCAGCGCCATGTGCCACGCGGTATCTAAGAACATTTCAAACCCGTTGCCCGAAAAGCCCGGCGACCGCACGCCGCTGATGGGGAAGATGGGAATTTTGACCGCGAAGGCGAAGATCAGCAACAGGGCGATGATGAAGCTGGGCAGGCTGTAGCCCACGATGGTGATGACCTGGATGAATTTGTCGAACACGCCGTTTTTGCGCACGGCGGTGGCGATGCCCAGCGGGATGGAGATGGCGAACACCACCAGCATCGATACGGCGTTGAGCATCAGCGTGTTGAGCATCGGGGTGCCGATGACCTCGATGACGTCGCGCTTATACTGGGTCGAGTACCCGAAGTTGCCGGTAAGCATGTTGCCGATCCAGATGAAATACTGCACCACCAGCGGCTTGTCGAGGCCGAGCTGTAAATAGGTGCGGTCGTACAATGCCTGGTAGGCGTCCGGCTTCATGCTCTGGCTCACATCGCCCAGCATCATGCGCACGGGGTCGCCCGGCATGGACTTGTAGATGAAAAACATCAAGATCGAGATGATGAAAAATACGAATACGATATAGACAAGACGCCGTACCAGGTACCTGCCTTTGCCCATTCGGTATCCCCCCATTTCCTGTGATTGGTGCCCGCGGGGGTGTGCCGCGGTTCAGTGCTTTAAAACGATGGTGCCTTAAAAAATCCGGCGGCCCCTCGGCAAAGGGGAACCGCCGGAACCCTAGTTCGTTATGCCGTTGGCGTCACGCCGCCGGCTTGCGAGCGGGTGCGGCCCCGGGGCCGGGTCATTCAGAGACCCAGGCGTCCAGAAGCGCGCGCTCCCAACCCCAAATCGCGGTGGCTTCCCAGCCATGCAGCTTGGTGGAGTAGAAGTCGAAGTACTCATCAGAGTACAGGGGGATGTCGGGCATCTTCTCGTTCCAGACCTTGATGTAGTTACGCCAGGCTTCCATCCAGGCCTCGGTATCCTCGTAGGGGATGTTCTTCATGGCGCCGGAGGCGTCGGCCAGCTCCTGGTCGACGATCCAGTTGGAGTTGTAGCCCGCACGCATCCACATCTCGTCGGTGGAGTAGTAGTACCACGGGGAGTTGGCGGTGGCGAAGCCGGTGGCCAGATTGTACATGTTGTAGGTGGTCTCGCCGGCGTGGTTGATGCAGTCCTGCAGGGTGGCAAAGTCGGTGGTGGTCGCCTTCAGCTCCATGCCGGCCTCGGCCATGTTGGTGGGCAGCATGGTGGCCAGCAGGTCAGAGACGGGGTTGCCCTCGGAGTTGCACCAGGTGATGACCAGCGGCTGCAGCGTGCCGTCAACATCCTTGTAGCGGGTGCCGGTGCCGGAGTAGGGGGTACCGTCGGCGTTCAGGTTCCAGCCGTCGGCTTCCAGCAGTTCTTTGGCGGTGTCGACGTTGACTTCATAGCTGTTCAGGTTTTCAGCCAGCCAGTCGGCGTTCTCGGTGTACTCGACCTGGGCCAGGCCGTAGGCGGCGTTGACGACCGCGGCGTAACCGCCGGAGTACTGGCGCGCGAACTCGTTACGGTCCAGGCAGTAGGCAATGGCCTGGCGGACGGCGGCGCTGTCGGTGGGGAAGACGCTGCAGTCGAACTGGATCTTGCCGTAGCCGTTGCGGTAGTAGGTGGTGTCGGCGGCAATGCCCTCCTCGACAAGGTCGAGGCCGGCGTTGATGGTGTCCGCGCCGCTGGACTGGAACAGCAGGTCGACGGAACCGGCTTCCAGCTCGTTGACCATCGTGTCGCTGGAGACAGTGCGGACGACCAGCGTCTCGATGACGGGCTTAACACCGCGGTAGTCGCCGTTGTACTTGGGGTTGACCTTCAGGGTCGCCTCCTGGGCGGCCTCGTCAAAGCCGGCGAACAGGTAGGGGCCGCAGGTGACCTGCGGGTTGTAGCGGTAGCCGGTGTCGATGTTGTTGATGGTCTCTTCCAGCAGTTCGGAGGTGAAGTCGCCGGTGATGCGGGCGCCGTTCTCGGTGTCCTCGACGTCGCAGCCCGGGGCGATGACGGCCATCGGGCGGGGACGGGCAATGGCGTAGGAGATATCGTAGTGGTAGGGCAGTTCCTCGGCCTTGACGGTGAGCGAGAAGGTCATATCGTCGATGAGGTGCACGCCGGCAAAGGTGTCGGTGGCGCCCTCGTTGTATTCTTCATAGCCGACGTAGACGTTCATGTTGGCGCCGGGGTAGCCGATCTCGATCATCGTGGGGCTGTTCTCGAGCAGCATCGCAAAGACGTAGTCCTTGGCGGTGATGGGGCTGCCGTCGCTCCACACCAGGCCGTCGTTGATGGTCATGGTGTAGGTCTTGGAGCCGTCCTCGTTGTCGGTCTCCTCGTGGGAAGCCAGGACGGTGTCGTTGTAGGCGAACTCGCCTTCCTTGGTGTAGACGACCGTGTCGCCGCCATGGATCAGGTCATACATGGCGTAGTTGGTCGCCGAGTTCGAGAAAGCAGTGTCGTAGAACTCGTTGATGACCTGGGTGGTCGAGCCGATGACCAGCTGGCCGGAGGGCTCAGTGGGGCGGGTGCTGGTTTCCTCAGCGGCAGCCTCCTCCGAGGTCGCCGCTTCCGTGGAGGAAGCAGACGAATCCGCCGCAGCGTCGTTGGTGACCGTCTCCTGGCCGCCGCAGGCCGCCAGCGAGACCGCCATGGTCCCCGCCAGCAGCAGGGACGCGATCTTGGTTGCGTTCTTCATGTTTGGTCAAAAACCTCCCTTTTCTTCCACGACCGAACGCCGGCGCGACAGGATGTCATGGTTTTCTGGGTCCCCAGAAAACCCAAAAGGGCATGCCCTTTTGCGCCGGCTATCCACACGCGGTGTTCCCGCACCGCGCACAAACACATTCAGCCGATTGTTCAATTATACAGGTTTGTCACACCGCTGTCAATGTTTGCACACATTTCCCGGGGTGTTTTTGGCAGTTTCCTCAAAGATACGCGCGATTTTTGGCGAAACCGCCCAGACCCCCTGCCGGGGCCTGTCGGCATTGCAAAGACAACTGTCCCCTGCCCTGCTCACGCGATGCCGGTCAGGTCGAAGCTGTCCAGCCAGCGGCTGGCGGCCTCGCAGACGCTGCGCAGGCAGTCCGGTTCGAAGGGGCTGACCATGCCGGCGTTTGCCAGCAGTTCGGTGAATACTTTGGTGCCGCCCTGGCGGGTGTAGGCCATGTAGTGCGCCCAGGCGTCTTTGGGGTCTTGCTGGATCATGGCCCAGAACTCCAGCGAGACAGTCTGCGCCAGGCAGTAGTCAATATAATAGAACGGGCTGGAGTAGATGTGGTGCTTTTGCTGCCAGCTCTCGCCGTTGCCATAGAACGGGATATCGCCGTCCAGCCGCAGCCAGGGCATGTAGGTGCCCAGCAGGTCTTTCCAGACGGCGTGGCGCTCGGCGGGGGTCAGGTCGGGTTTCTCGTACACGATGTGCTGGAAATGGTCCACCGCCGTGCCGTAGGGGATGAAGGTCAGCGCCGCGGCCAGGTGGCTGTAGCGGAACTTGGCCGCGTCCTTGCCAAAAAAGCCCTCGGCCCACGGCCAGGCAAAGAACTCCATACTCATCGAGTGGACTTCGCAGGCTTCCATGGTGGGCCAGGTGTACTGCATCGGCACGCGGTCGCGGTTGGTCCAGGCGGCAAAGGCGTGGCCGGCCTCGTGGGTGACGACCTCCACGTCGCCCTGGGTGCCGTTGAAGTTGGCAAAGATGAAGGGGACGTTGTAGTCGGGGAGGGAGGTGCAGTAGCCGCCGCTGGCCTTGCCGGGGGTGGAAAGCACGTCCAGCAGCTTGCCGTCCAGCATAGTGTTGAAGAACACGCTCGTCTCGGGCGAGAGTTCGTCGTAGAAGGTCTTGCCCATGGCCAAAATGGCGTCGGCGTCGCCCGCCGGGCGCGGGTTGCCGGAGCGGAACATCAGCGCCTCGTCGGCGTAGCTCATCGGGTAGGGCACGCCCAGCCGCTCGGCCTGGGCGCGGCAGACGCGCTCGGCCACCGGCACCAGATACCGGACGACGGCGGCGCGGAACTGCTCGATATCCGCCTTGGTGTAGCAGTTGCGCTGCATGCGGTAGTAGCCCAGCGTGGTGTAGCCCTCGTACCCCAGCTTTTTGCCCATGCCGTCGCGCAGGTGGACGAGTTTGTCGTAGATTTCGTCCATCTGGGGCTGGTTTTCTTTGAACCAGCGGCCTTCCGCCTTCCAGGCGGCCAGGCGGCGGGCGTCGTCGGCGTCGGTCTTGTAGGGGGTCAGCTGGCTCAAGGTGCAGACGCTGCCCTCAAAGGGGATCTGGGCGCTGGCCAGCAGTTTTTCGTACTCCTGCGTCAGGTCGTTCTCCTTTTGCAGGTCGGGCACGATCTCGGGCGCAAAGGTTTTGCGGGCCATCTCGGCATTTTGGAACATCAGATCGCCGTACTCGGCCGCAAAATCGGCGCGGAAGGGGCTTTCGAGCAGGACGGCGATGAAGGCGTCGCGGCAGACCTGCAGCTCGGGGTCGGCGGCGTTCCAGAATTTAGACTCGCCGTCGTAAAAGGCGTCGCGGGTGTCGATGCTGTGGCGGGTGCTGGCCAGCGTGGCCAGCGTCTGGATGTGGCGCTCGAGCGCGTCATTCTCCAAAAAGGCGGCGCGGGCGGCGGGGTAATCGGCCGCGGCGCGCAGCCGGGCGGTGATGGCGTCGTAGTCGGCTTTCAGCGCCGCCAGGTCGGGGCGCTGGTAGGGCATTTCGGGGAAAGTCATAGCAGAGGGGTCCTCCTTTTTTTTAGATGGGGCGCTGCGCCCCTTAGTCTTGCAAAAGCAGCGCGTGCAGATCGGTCACGGTGCCGGCCAGTGCCGCCGCGCCGGCGGCGGAGAGTTCTTCGGCCGTGCCGTAGCCGTACACCGCGCCGATGCAGGGCAGGCCGTTTTGGGCCGCGCCCCGCACGTCGTGTTCGCGGTCGCCGACCATGACGGCCGGCCGCGCGCCGGCCGCCCCCAGCGTTTGCAGGGCGTAGGCGACGACGTCGCCTTTGTCGGTGCGGGTCTCGTCGATGGTGGCCCCGCAGATGGCGGTGCAGTAAGCGTCCAGCGCAAAATGCGCCAGGATGCGCCGCGCAAACGGTTCCGGCTTGCTGGTGGCCACCGCCACCGTTTTGCCGGCGGCCTGCAGGGCGGCCAGCAGTTCGGGGATGCCGGGGTAGACGGCGTTTTCAAAGAGGCCGGTTTCGGGGTAATATTCGCGGAAGGCCGCGACGGCGCGGGCGGCGTCGGCTTCGCCCAGCCCCAAGATCGTGCGGAAACTCCACGGCAGCGGCGGGCCCAGGAAACCGCGCAGCTGGGCTTCGCCCGGCAAGGGCAGGCCCAGTTTGCGGCAGGCGTACCGCACCGAGTTGAGGATGCCGGGGGCCGAGTCGGTCAGCGTGCCGTCGAGGTCAAACAGGATGGTCTGGTACTGCATGGCGCGCCCCGCTTTAGTTGAACTTGAACAGTTTTTGCGCGATGCGGTACCCCGCGATGCTGAGCTTGCTGCCCAGCCAGCCCGGCAGGTTGCACCCCTGCGCCACCGAGCGGCGGCACCGGCGGTACAGGCGCTCGTCGTGGGCTTTGAGGTCGTCCCACAGCTGTTTGCGCTTTTGCAGGGCTTCGGCGCTGCCGTCCAGCGTCAAAAAGATGCTGGAGATCGCCATCATCATCGAGAAATAGTTGAGCATATACGCGCGCAGCTTTTTTTGCTGCGGCGGCAGCGCAAAGACGTCGACGGCGTTCATCATCAGGCGGGTGACGCGCAGCTGCTGGTCGACGCGCTTAATCATGTTTTTCTCGTTGACGCTCTGGTCCTCGCGCCCGATGAAATAGCGGTAGAGGTCCTGGTTGAGGTAGTAGATGGTGTTGACGCAGGGCAGCGGCTGGTAGACGAAGATGTTATCGACATAGAACGTGTGCTTGGGCAGCACCATGCCGCTGGCGCGCAGCACCGCCGTGCGGTAGATGACGCTGTGCATCAGGATGTTTTTGTTGGGCGGGAAATGCCCGATCTCGTTCCAGTGGAAAACGCGGTCCTCGGGCAAAATACCCTTGTAGTTGACGATGTTGCGGGTGTTGTCGGCCACATGCTCATAGACATAGTTGGCCATGACCAGGTCCAGCGGCGTCTCGTCGTGGGCATGCTGGCGCAGCACGGCCATCACGTTGGCCAGCGCGTCGGCGTCCAGCCAGTCGTCGGAGTCTACCACTTTAAAATACAGGCCCGTGGCGTTGCGGATGCCCTGGTTGACGCCCTCGCCATGGCCGCCGTTCTCCTGGTGGATGACCCGCACGATGCCGGGGTACTTTTTGGCGTAGTCGTCGGCGATCTTGCCGGTGTTGTCGCTGGAGCCGTCGTCCACCAGGATGATCTCGGCTTCCTCGCCGGCGGGCAGCAGGGTTTCGATGCAGCGGTCCATGTAGGCGGCCGAGTTGTAGCACGGCACGGTAAAGGTGATCAGTTTCATACAGATGCTCCTCTTCCTGCGCAGCCTTGCCAAAAACAAAAGTACGCCCGGCGGCACGCCGCCCTTGCCCCTGCGGTTTTGCAGCGGTTTGCGCCGCTGCGCCCCCTGCAGGGCCGTTGTTTTCTTCGATGGTCTGCGCTTTTGGGCGGGCGGCGCACAGCGCCGCCCGCCAGCTTAGCACTAGCATACCCTGTTTTGCACAAAATTACAAGAGCCAATCCTGCCCCCTGCCCGGCCGCACACAAAAACGCCCCGCGCCTGCCGGTCTGGCAGGCGCAGGGCGCCACTTGCTGATGGGCCGAATGGTCTGTTGCGTTCTACGCCCGTTGGGGGCGCCGCTTAAAACAGATCGTCACGGTTAAAATTATGCAGGCCCGACGGGATCACGTCGTTGTAAACCTCCTCCGGCAGACCGTAAGGAGGGGCCGGCTCCAGAAAACCGTACATCCATTCCGCCAAGGTGTGCAGCTTCAACATGCAACCCCATCTCCTTTCTGTTTTCTGTCTTTATTATACGCAAGGAGTCCGACTTTTGCAAGCCGCATTTTGTACAAACTTACAAAAATTATTTGTATATTTTCCACTGTTTCAGCATATTGTACATATTCGCGTTGCATCTGTATGCCTTACGCGGACAGTTCCGCCCACGCTTCCTGCACTGTATCGGCCGAGAACAAAAACTCCCCCGCCTCGGAATAGACTTCGAAATGGCCGCCGACATACCGGATCTGCTGCGTCATGGTGGTACCGCCTTTCTGTTGTGGTATGCCTTTAGTATAGGGCATACGCGGTACCATAATGCGGGCTTGTTCAGCCGGCCGCCGGCTTTGCAGTACAGGAAACCGGACTGCAGGTGGCCCGCCGGGCGGCGCGCAGCACAAACACAACCCAGCCGCACAGCAAAAACCAGTAAAAGGTGTAGCGCGGGCAGACGAGCCCGGCCAGGTTGCCCCACTCGGCGCTGTAGTCCCACACGGCGACGTGCAGCACCTCGCGGCAGAGCACGCCGACGGCCACCTCGACCCCGCTGACGCCCGCTGCGCCCGCACAGGCCGCCCCGGCCAGCGGCAGCGGGCGCTCGGCCAGCATCTGCAGCCCGCACAGGCAGACCCCGCCGGCCAGAAACATCGTCCAGTGGGTGGCGCCGCGCCAGGCCAGTTCCACCCCCAGGTAGCCGCTGCCGCCCAACACAAAAAGCGCGATACGTTCCAACATAGCAAAAGCCCCCTCCGCACACAGCTGGTTTGTGCTAGTATGCGCGGAAGGGGCGGCTTGTAACCGCTTTGTAACAAATTTTATTTGGACAGCTGTTTCAGCAGCGCGCTGCGGGTATCCCACAGTTTCTGGCTGAGGTCGACGTAGTAGCGGTGGGGGTTTTCAAAGCGCTTGACTTCGTCCCACAGCGTATTGACCTGCGCCTTACAGAACCTTTTGATATCGTCCAGGCTGGGGCTCTGGTAGACGCGGCGGCCGTCCCGGTAAATCTGCGTCGAAAGGCAGCGCGCCGTGCAGTGGACGTAGGTGCACTCTTTCCAGGTCTCGATGGGGTCGAACAGCGTGATGCCGTGCTGCGTCTCGACGGTCTCGTCGGCCATCGTGATGAGGTCAGCCATCGCCTTGCCGTCCTCGTCATAGATGCGCCAGACCTTTTTCAGGCAGGGGATCGTCATCTTCTCGGCCGATTCGGACAGTTTCATCTTGGGCGTGTAGCTGCCGTCCTGCTCTTTGACGGCAGCCAGCTTGTACACACCGCCGAACACCGGGTCGGATTTGGCGGTAATCATGTTTTCGCCGATGCCAAAGCTGTCCACCCGCGCGCCCTGCAAAATCAGATCGCGCACAATGTACTCGTCCAGGCTGTTGGACGCGCAGATCGGGCAGTCGGGGTAGCCGGCGGCGTCCAGCATCTTGCGCGCCTTTTTGGAGAGGTAGGCGATATCGCCGGAGTCGATGCGGATGCCTTTGGGGCGCTTGCCCATGGGTTTGAGGACCTCGTCAAACACCTTGATGGCGTCCGGCACGCCGTGGCGCAGCACGTTGTAGGTATCTACCAGCAGCACGCAGGCGTCGGGGTAGAGTTCGGCGTATTTTTTAAAGGCTTCGTACTCGCTGGGGAACATCTGCACCCAGCTGTGGGCCATGGTGCCGGACGCCGGGATGCCGAAGTCCCGCGCCGCCATCACGCAGGAGGTGGACCCGCACCCGCCGATGTAGGACGCCCGCGCGCCGAAGTAGGCGGCGTCGTACCCCTGGGCGCGGCGCGCGCCAAACTCCATGACCGGGCGGCCGGCCGCCGCGCGCACGATGCGGTTGGCCTTGGTGGCGATGAGACACTGGTGGTTGAAGGTGACCAGCAGCAGCGTTTCGAGCAGCTGGCACTCGATGGCCGGGCCCTCGACGGTGACGATGGGTTCCTGCGGGAAGATGGGCATGCCTTCCTCAATGGCCCAGATATTGCAGTGCAGCCGGAAGTTGGCCAGGTAGGTAAGGAACCGCTCGTCAAAGACTTTGGTCGCGCGCAGGTAGTCGATATCCTCCTGCGTGAAGCGCAGGTTGTCGACGGCGTCGATGAACTGCTGCAGCCCCGCCATGATGGCGTAGCCGCCGCCGTCCGGCACGCGGCGGAAGAACATGTCAAAGACGGCGATCTTGTCGTCATACCCTTCGTCCAGGTAGCCGGCCGACATTGTCAGCTCGTAGAAGTCGGTCATCGTCGTCAGGTTGCGTTTTACATCCAGCATTGGTGGTCTCCCCTTCCCGCAGACGGTCTTGTTTATTTGCTGTCCCCTTCCCGGCTCCAGGCGCCGAGGATGGACAGAACCCAGATAAAGGCGTACACCGCCACGACCGCCATCGTGAGCATGATGACGACCTTGAAATAGGTGCTGGAGAAAAATTCCCCGACCCGGGCGATGGTGTACAGCAGCTGGTTGCGCGAGACGTCGCTGCCGGCGATGAGCTCCACCGTGCCGATGGGCTCGCCCTCGATGCTCAGCGTCACGGTGCCCACGACGTCGCCCTGGCGGATGGGCGCGGTCAGGTGGTCGGGCAGCTGGAAGGTCTGCTCGGTCAGTTCGGCGCCGCCCTCGCGCAGTAGCAGCGTCATCATATCGTCGGCCGGGTAGAGCATGACGGTGTCGGTCTCGGTCGAGTAGACGATGCGGCTCTCGGTGATGGGCTGGGTGGTATCCAGCGCTGGGGCGATGGTGTAGGTGGCGAACACCCAGTCCATCAGGGTGCCGGTCTCCAGCAGGGCGGGGCGGCCGCCCTCCTCGTCGGTGGCGTTGGGCACGTTGAGCAGCACGCTGATGTAGCTCTCACCGTCCTGCGTGTGCCAGCCGGCAAAGTTCTGCCACTCGCCCAGGCTGCCGGTCTTGCCGCCGCGCGTGTAGGCGCGGTAGTAGCCGCTGCTGGAACTGACCATGCGGTCGGTGTTCTGGATGATGTAGGTGCCCGGCGTGGGGTAGTTGGCGTTGGTGCCCATATCGTAGGTGGGCGTGGCCATGACCTCGGCCACGATATCGTACGCGGTCAGCGCGCGCAGGATCAGGTAGGCGTCGCGGGCCGTCGTCACATTGCCTTCGTCCAGGCCGCAGGGGTCGGTGAAGGTGGTGGCGGTGCAGCCGATGGCCGCGGCTTCCTCGTTCATGCGGGCGACAAAGTTATCGACGCTGCCGCCGCCCATATAGTCCGCCACGATGTAGGCGGCCTCATTGGCGCTGGGCAGCAGCATGGCGTACAGCAGGTTGCGCAGCGTCTGGGTGTCGCCGCGGCGGATATCGGCCGTGGAAGCGTTGGTCGTCTGCTCCCAGATCAGGTCGTAGATATACCCGGGCGCGGTGAGCGAGATGGTGTCCAGCTGGTCCTGGTAGTTTTCCAGCAGCAGCAGGCAGGTCATCATCTTGGTCAGGCTGGCGGCCTGCAGTTGGGTCTCGCTGTTTTTCTCGTAGACGACGATGTTGGTGTCGAGGTTGACGACGTAGGCGGCCGGGGCCGTCAGGGCCGGGGCGTCGGTGGAAAGGGCGCTGTTCTCCCCTTCCGCCGCCACCGGCACGGCCAGCACCAGCGTCAGCACCAACGTGCACAACAGGGCACAGAATTTTTTCATAGGCAAAGGTTCCTTGGTTCGTCAGGCCCGGGCACGGCAGCCGCCGCGCGCCGGGGAACGGTGCGTATTGTTCTTAGTATAGCAAACTTTTCCCGGAAATAAAAGGGAAAGCCGGGCTAATTCATCGCCCCGGCGGTGGCAAACAGGCGTTCGACCTCGTCGGACAGCGCTTTGTGCGCCGGGTCGGCCAGGTTGGGGTCCTGCGCCAGCAGGGCTTTGGCTTCGTCCTGCGCGACGCGCAGCGTGCGGGTGTCCTGCACAAGGTCGGCCACCCGCAGCGTGGGCAGGCCGTGCTGCGCCTGGCCGAAGAAATCGCCGGGGCCGCGCGTTTCGAGGTCGTATTTGGCCACGGCGAAGCCGTCGGCCGTGCGGCACAGAAAGCGCAGGCGCTCTCGCACCGCATCGTTGCCGTTGTCCGAGATCAGGATACAGCAGGAATCCGCCGCGCCGCGCCCCACGCGGCCGCGCAGCTGGTGCAGCGCCGAAAGGCCGAAGCGCTCGGCGTTCTCGATGACCATGACGGTGGCGTTGGGCACGTCGACGCCGACCTCGATGACGGTGGTGGAGACCAGCACGTCCAACTCCCCCGCCTTGAACTGCTGCATGACGGCGTCTTTTTCCTTAGGTTTCATCTTGCCGTGCAACAGGCCGATGCGCCGGTGCGGCAGCAGCGGGCAGACGGTCTCGGCATAATATTGCTTGACAGCCTGCATGCCGGCGTCGAGCTCGTTTTCCTCAATGGCCGGGCAGACGATGTAGACCTGGTGCCCGGCAGCGATCTGTTTGTCGAGGAAGCCGTACATATCGCGCCGCTTTTGGCCGGTGATGAACCAGGTCTTGACCGGTTTGCGGCCGGGCGGCAGCTCGTCCAACACCGAGATATCGAGGTCACCGTACAGCAGCAGCCCCAGCGTGCGCGGGATGGGCGTGGCGCTCATGACCAGCAGGTGCGGGCTTTGCGCCTTGCCGGCCAGCAGCCCGCGCTGGCGCACGCCGAACCGGTGCTGCTCATCGACGATGGCCAGGCCGAGGTTTTTGAACACGAGACTGTCGGTGAGCACGGCGTGGGTGCCGACGACCAGCCCGGCGCGGCCGTCGGCGATGGCGCCGAGGGCGATGCGCTTTTCGCTGGCTTTCATGCCGCCGACAAGCAGCGTGACGTTGATGCCGAACGGTTCCAGCCGGTCGGCCAGCGTGGCCGCATGCTGGCGGGCCAAAATTTCGGTGGGGGCCAGCATGGCGCTCTGCCAGCCGTTTTGCGCGGCAAACCAGATGGCGGCGGCCGCCACCAGCGTCTTGCCGCTGCCGACGTCGCCCTGCAGCAGGCGGTTCATCGGCGCGGCGGCGCACAGGTCCTGGGTGATCTCCTCGGTGGCGCGGCGCTGCGCCCCGGTGGGCGCGTAGGACAAGCTGCGCCAGAACGGCCCCAGGTCCAGCGGGCGCATCGGCGCGCTGGTGGCGCGGCGGCCGTGGCTGCGCAGCAAAAAGATGCCGATCTGCAGCAGGTACAGTTCCTCAAAGATCAGGCGGCGGCGGGCGGCGGCCAGGTCGGCGGCGTCGCGCGGGGCATGCATGGCGCGCACAGCCTGCGCCTTGCCCGGCATGCGGTAGCGCGTCAGCAGCGCGGGGGGCAGCGGGTCGGGCAGTTCGTCCACATAGGCCAGCGCCGCCTGCGCGCAGTTGGCGTGGCGGACCGCGGGCAGGCCCTCGGTGCCCGGGTAGACCGGCACAAAGGGGCTGGCGGCCACCTGGGCCTCGGTGCGCACCAGCGGGTGCAGCAGTTCGCGGTGGGTCAGCGCGCCGCCGATGCGCCCCTCAAAAAAGTAGCTTTGGCCGACGACGAGTTTTTCGGCCGCGTAGGCCGCATTGAACCACGAGAGCGCCAGCACGCCGGAATCGTCGGCCGCCAGCACGCGGTGCAGCAGCCGCCCGCCCTTGATGCGGCGGGGCGGTTCCTTTTGCAGCACCGTCGCCCTGACGCAGCAGTCGGCGTCATAGGGGGCTTCGGCAATGGCGTAGGGCTGCGTATAGTCGATGTATTTGCGCGGGTAGCACAGCAGCAGGTCCCGCACGGTAACGATGCCGAGTTTTGCAAACTTTTTGGCAAACGCCGGGCCGACGCCCTTGAGGTATTGGACCGGACTGTCTAGGGTGGGCATTGCGGGACCTCCTTTCTGTGCTTTTTGTGTGGGGCGGCAGCGCCCCTGCGGCTGCCTGCGCCCCGGGATGCAAAAAGGACGAACCGGCTGCAAGCCGCGGGCGGCCGTGGAGCCTGATTCGTCCTGTTGGGTGCTTTTGGGGTCTGCCGGAGGTTACTCGACCGAGATCATGTAGTAGTACACCGGCTGGCCGCCGCTGATGTGGCTGACCTCGATGTTGCCGCCGCACTTGGCGCGGACCATCTCGGTGGTATGCTCGGCTTCCTCCTCGCTGACGTCGCAGCCGGAGATGACCGTGATGAACTGGGTGTCCTTTTTGCGCATTGAGCGCGCCAGGCGGTAGGTGGCCTTGACGATGTCGGTGCCGGTGGCGACGATCTTGCCGTTTTCCAGCGCCATGATCTCGCCCTTCTTGATGGGCTTGCCGTCGAACTCACTGTCGCGCGCGGCGTAGGTCACCAGACCGGTGCTGACGCGATCGGCGGCCTGCATCATGGTGACGGCGTTGTCGTCGGGCTTGGCGTCGGGGTCAAAGTTCAGCATCGCGGTCATGCCCTGGGGCACGGTGCGGGTGGGCAGCACGATGACCTTGCGGTCGGCCAGCTTCTGCGCCTGCTCGGCCGCCATGATGATGTTCTTGTTGTTGGGCAGCACCAGCACGGTCTTGGCCGGCACGCTCTGGATCGCAGCCAGAATGTCCTCGGTCGAGGGATTCATCGTCTGGCCGCCGCTGACGACGGCGTCGACGCCGAGGTCGGCAAAGACGCTCTTGAGCCCCTCGCCGGCCGCGACGGCCACAAAGCCGTACGCACGCTCGGGGTCGACGGCGGCGTAGGTGAACTCGCTCTCCTTCTGTTCCTCGGCGCGGGCCTGTTTTTCCAGCCCTTTGCCCTGGGCCTGGCGGGCCAGGAACTGCTCGTGCATGTTCTCGATCTTGAAGTCGGTCAGGTAGCCGTACTTGATGGCCTCCGACAGCATCATACCGGGGTCGGAGGTGTGCACATGGCAGTTGGCGACGTCGTCGTCCTCAATGACGACGACGGAATCGCCGTTGGACTCAAGGAACGCGCGCAGGCGGGTGACGCTGGCGCCCTCGTTTTTATGCAGCAAAAACTGCGTGCAGTAGCCGTTTTTGATGTCCTCGACCTTCATCAGGTCGTCGGCGAACACGCCCTTGCCGGCCGCATCGCTGGACACTTTGGGCTTGGCGGCGACCTCGGCGCTTGCGACGATCTCGCCGCCGTCGAACACCTGTTTCATGCCCTCAAACACGACCATGATGCCCTGGCCGCCGGCGTCCACGACGCCCGCTTTTTTGAGCACGGGCAGCAGGTTGGGGGTATCCTCCAGCGCGGCCTGGCCGGCTTCCATCATGGCGGCCCACAGCGCGGCGGGTTCCAGGTCGGTGCAGGCGGCGGCTTTTTCCGCCGCCAGGCGGGTGACCGTGAGGATGGTGCCCTCGGTGGGTTTCATGACGGCCTTGTAGGCGGCGTCAACACCCATCTGCAGCGCGTTGGCCAGATCGGCCGCGCCGGCTTCGGTCTTGTCTTTGAGCGCTTTGGAGAAGCCGCGGAACAGCAGGCTGGTGATCACGCCGGAGTTGCCGCGCGCGCCGCGCAGCATCGCCGAAGCCGCCGTCTTGCTGGCTTCGGCCACCGTGCAGGTGTCGGGCAGGGCTTCCAGCTCGCGGATGGCCGCGCCGACCGTCATGCTCATGTTGGTACCGGTATCGCCGTCCGGCACGGGGAAAACGTTCAGCTCATCCACGCGGGTGCGCTGGTTGGCAATGTTGTTGGCGCCGGAAAGGATGGCGTCACGCAGGATCTGGCCAGTAATCATCGTCTGTTACACCTCATGTCTTAGTCTGCCAAAATATCGTCCACATACACGTCGATGCGCGCGACGCGCAGGCCGGTCGCATGTTCGACTTCGTCCTTGACGCGGTGGGTGATGCTTTGCGAGATGGATGCGATATTGAGCCCATACCCCACTTTGATATGCAGCGCAATGACCAGACGGCCGCCTTCCTGGGTGACGGTAACGCCCTTGGGCGGCAGGCTGCCGGTGCGCAGTGCGTTGGATACGATGTTCTCCGTCGGGTTCTGGCCCATGGCGGCGATCCCGTAGCACTGCTTGGCGGCCTGTTCCACCAGACCGGAAAAATAGTCGTTGGTCAAAGAGATATGTCCGTAAGGATTCACCTTGGTGATCATCTGCGATCCTCCTTTGCTGGGCTTACTTAAAGGTATTATACACCTTTTGCACCCGTTTGAACAGTCTCTTTTGCTAAAAAAACTTGCGTTGTTTTTTTACATTCCATTCACAAACTTTGGGGCCGAAATGTATATACTGTTTATAACAACATCACCAAAAGGAGCCGTTGTTTGTATGAACTTATTGTTCTTTTTGACCCCTAAACAGGATGTTTTATACATTTGCGAGGACTTTACCCTGCGCCAGACGCTGGAAAAATGGTCCAACCAGCGCTACGCCACCATTCCCGTGCTGAAACGCAACGGCGAGTATGTGGGCACCATCACCGAGGGCGACATTTTGTGGGGCATGAAAACGCTGCACGGCCTGGACCTGGAAGCCAGCGAGGACGTGCCCATTGCCAGTTTCCCGCGGCGGCGCGACTACAAGGCCGTGACGGTGACCACCGACATGCGCACGCTGGTGGCGGCGGCTGTGGACCAGAACTTTGTGCCGGTGGTGGACGACCGCAACGTGTTTATCGGCATTGTACCGCGTACCGCCATCATCAAATACATGCTGCGGCGCATGGACGCCAACAGCGAGACGACACAGATTTCCACCCGCGCAATCCAACAACGGCTGGCGCAAAACGACGCCTGACCTGCGGGACCGCGTTGGCAGCAGGAACGCCCCTGCCCTGGTATTTTGCACCGGGGCGGGGGCGTTTTGCGCGCTTTGGGCGCACGCAGAAACCGCCCGCCGCGGGGCGAACCCTGCGGCGGGCGGCAGTTTGTGGAACGTAAGGGAAACTTACTTCAGCTCGACCTTGGCGCCCAGCTCTTCCAGCTTCTTCTGGATGTCCTCGGCGTCGGCCTTGGAAGCCTGCTCCTTCAGCTTGGCGTTCGGGGTCTCGACCAGCTTCTTGGCCTCCATCAGGGAGACACCGGTCAGCTCCTTGACGGTCTTGATGACCTGCATCTTGGAAGCGCCGACATCGGCCAGGATGACGTCAAACTCGGTCTTCTCTTCCTCGGCGGGAGCGGCGGCAGCGCCGGCGGCAGCGGGAGCGGCGGCGGCCACAGCGGAAACGCCGAACTCCTCGCAGATGGTGTCAACGAGCTCTTTGAGCTCCAGAACGGTCATAGTCTTGACAGACTCGACAATGGCAGTGATCTTCTCAGAAGCCATGATAGTTACCTCCATTACAGTATGTTTTTGGGTTTAGGCGGCGCATTGTTTCGGGCGCTGCGCCGGGGCGCTCAGGCAGCAAAAGCTGCGATCAGGCAGCGGCCTCGTCCTGCTTGTCGACGACAGCCTGCAGGGCCACAGCCAGACCACCGACGATCCCGTTGAGGGAACCGGCCAGCATGGAAAGCAGGCCTTCGCGGTTGGGCATGGTGGACAGGCTCTTGACGCCGGCGGCGTCGAGGACCTGGCCGTCGCAGAAGCCGCCCTTGACGACGAAGCGCTTGGACTTGTCGGCGTCGGCAAACTTGCACAGGATGCGCGCCGCAGCAGCCGGGTCCTCCGCGGACAGGGCAATGGCGGTGTCACCCTTGAAGCAGTCGGCCAAACCCTCGTACTGGGTGCCTTTGACGGCCAGGCGCAGCATGGTGTTCTTGACGACCATGTAGTGCACGCCGGCCTCACGCAGCTCCTTACGCAGCTTGGTGTCGTCGGCCACGCTGATGCCGTTGTACGCGACGACGACGCCAGCCAGAGAAGAAGCGATCTCCTCGTTCAGGGCCTTGACAAGGGCCTTCTTGGATTCCAGAATCTTTGCACTGGGCATGTTACATTTCACCTCGTTCCACTTACAGTTTGGTAACGGTAAGCGGCTTTTCGCGTATAGGAAAAGCCCCTTCCCCGTTGCCGGGAAAAGGGCTTGAAAGCAGAGCAGTCAAACGCACGTTTCTCGGCAGGCCGGGTCACCCCGTTATGCCTTGCGGCACCTGCTGTCTTAAAAACAGCTTATACAGTATAGCACGCGAACGTGCGTTTGTCAAGTGCTTTTGGGGGTTCAGACACCGTACTTGTTGGTGGCAACGCGCACGCCGGGGCCCATGGTGGTGGCGACGGTCGCGCTCTTGAAGTACTGGCCCTTGGCCGCGGCGGGTTTCGCCTTGGCGATGGCGTCCAGAACGGTGTCCAGGTTGGTCATGAGCTTCTCGGCGCCGAAAGAGGCTTTGCCGATGGGCACATGGATGATATTCTGCTTGTCCAGGCGGTACTCGATCTTACCGGCCTTGGCGTCGGTGACAGCCTTGCCGACGTCAGGGGTCACGGTACCGGCCTTGGGGTTGGGCATCAGGCCGCGGGGGCCGAGGATCTTACCCAGACGGCCGACACGGCCCATCATGTCGGGGGTGGTGACCAGGACGTCGAAGTCGAGGTAACCGCCCTGAATCTTGGCGATCAGATCGTCATCACCGACCTCCTGCGCGCCGGCAGCCTCCGCCGCTTTGGCGGCGTCGCCTTTGCAGATGGCGATGACGCGGACGTTTTTGCCGGTGCCGTTGGGCAGGACCACCGCGCCGCGGACCTGCTGGTCGGCGTGGCGGCTGTCGACGCCCAGGCGGACGTGCAGCTCAACGGTCTCGTCGAACTTGGCGGTCGCAGTCTTGCAGCACAGCTCCAAGGCTTCGGCCGGGTCGTAGATCTTGCTGCGCTCGATCTGTTTGGCAGCATCGGTATATTTCTTGCCGTGTTTCATTGGTCATTCCCCTCCTGTTCAACCCTCAACGGTAACGCCCATGCTGCGGGCGGTACCCTTGATCATGCTGACGGCAGCCTCCAGCGAAGCCGCGTTCAGGTCGGGCATCTTGGTCTTGGCGATCTCTTCGGCCTGGGCCAGCGTGATGGAGCCGACTTTGTTCTTGTTGGGCACGCCGGAAGCGGTCTCGATGCCGGCAGCCTTCTTGATGAGGACGGGCGCCGGGGGGGTCTTGGTGATGAAGCTGAAGGAGCGGTCGGCGTACACGGTGATGACGACGGGGATAATCATACCCATCTGGTTCTTGGTGCGCTCGTTAAACTCCTTGGTGAAGGCCATGATGTTGACGCCCTTCTGGCCCAGAGCGGGGCCGACGGGCGGGGCCGGCGTCGCTTTGCCGGCAGGGATCTGCAGCTTGATGTAGCCAGTGATTTTTTGTGCCATGATATTTGCACCTCCAAATTTTGTGGTGAGTTGCGGCCCGCGGCGCGGGCCTCCCACGGGCATGCGACGGCCGCACGCCCTATAAAAACCGTACCCCGGGCCAGGGCCCGTTCGCGGCTTTTACCGGAAAATTGCGTTTTGCCCCGAGCGTTTGGCTCAGAACAGTTTGACCTGATGCAGCTCGAGTTCTGCGGGCAGCTCGCGGCCAAACATCGTGATCTTGACGCGCACCTTGCGCGCCGGGATGTCGATCTCCTCGACGGTGCCGACGGAACCTTCCATCGGGCCGGCGGTGATCTCCACGGTATCGCCGACTTTGTAGTCGACCTGCAGGTCGGTCTTGGTCTCGACGCCGAGGTTGGCGACTTCGGCTTCGGTCAGCGGCTCCGGCTTGGACTCGGGGCCGACAAAACCGGTGCAGCCGCGCGTGTTGCGCACAATGTACCAGGTGTTGTCGTTCATGACCATTTTGACAAAGACATACCCGGGGTAGAGCTTGCGCTGGACTTCTTTTTCGCCGGTCTTGTTGCCGGTTTTGTCCAGCACTTCCTCAACCACCGTTTCGGTCGGGACCTTGACATCACAGATCAAATCCTGCAGGCGGCGGTTTTCCACCATCGTCATCAGGTCCTGGGCGACTTTGTTTTCGTAACCGGAATAGGTATGCACCACATACCAGTTTGCCTGTTCAGCCATGGGTCAATGCCTCCCGCTCAAGCGTTCAGGCGCCGACCACTAAGTGGATCGCGCCGCCGAAGATAAGGTCCAGCACGATGAGGACCACCGCCGCAGCGATGACCACGACAAGCACCGTGATGGTGTTGGTCTTGACATCCTTTTTGCTGGGCCACACGACCTTTTTCAGCTCGCTTTTGGTATCTTTGAAATACTTTGCGATGCCTTTGAAAAAGTTCTTGACCTTGCCAAAAAACGAGGTCTTCTTCTTACCGCTTTGAGCCTGGGCTGCAGGGTTCACAGTCTTTTTGTCAGCCATCTCTAAGCTCCTATCCTCACTTGGTTTCGCGGTGAAGGGTATGCTTTTTGCAGAAACGGCAATACTTCTTCATCTCAAGACGGTCGGGAGAATTTTTCTTGTTCTTCTCCTTGTTGTAGTTGCGCTGCTTGCACTCGGTGCAAGCCAGGGTGATCTTGACAGTCATTTGTTCGGCACCTCCATTATCGGTTAATAAGCCTCCCTCGCGCTTACGGGCTGCCCCGAAAAAAGGGCATAAAAAATAAACCCGCAAAAGAGGTGCTACTATAGTAGCACAACTGCGGGTGCAAGTCAAGCGGAAAGTGCGGCATTTTGCGCATTTTTTCTGCGCGGGGTTCTATGTCAGCGGGATGTCGATCTCCTGTGCCATGGCAAAGCTGTAGACCGTCAGCCTGGTCACCGGCACGCCCAGGCGCAGCGCAAACGCCTGGCGGTACAGCTGCAGCTGGGCCGCATACTCCTTTATATAGTAGTCGGCGTCGCGGCTGGCGTCGGTCTTGTAATCGCAGATTTCGGCATAGTCGTCAAACACAAGCACCAGGTCGGCAATGCCCTGTACAAGCACTTCGGCTTCCGGGGCCCCTGCCTGCGGCACCACCCGGCGCGCCGGCAGTGCCGTGATGAACGGTTCCTCGCGCAGCACGCGCTTTGCCTGGTGGATGCGCCGCCAGACGCCGCTGGTAAAAAGCGGCTCCAGCCGGGGCAGGTCCAGTTTGGCGGCCAGGGCGGGGTCCAGCAGCTTTTGCGCCACCTGTCGCTCGACCTCCTTCTTCAGGTTGGGGGCGTCGCCCTGCAGCGGCACGCTTTGCATAAACGCGTGAATGGCGGTGCCGCGCTCGGCCCCGGTCAGGCCGTCCTTTTGCAGAAACGCCGGGCGCTCCAGCGCCGCCGGACGCGCCGCGTGGGCCACCGCGCTGACGCTGACCTTGGCGGGGATCGTCTGCAGCGCGGCGCGCGGGTTCTGCCAGGCGAACGAAGCGCGCAGGCTTTGGCGCAGCGCCTGCTGCGGCGGCGGGGCGGGCGGCGCTTCGGGCGCGGGCGCGGGTTCCGGCACAGGCAGCAGGCGGACCGTCAGCGGCGCGCGGGTGGGACGGTGGTGCGGCAGCAGGTCGGTCTTGGCCCACAAAGCGCCGCTGTCCGGGTGCAGCAGCGCCGCCGTCAGCAGCCAGCCGGCCCAGCTGGTCATGCCGCGCATTGCTTCGGGGCCGGTGGCTTCGGCCTGGGCGTAGAGCGCCGGGGTTTTGAGCTCGCTGCCGCCGCGCTTGAGCGGCACGGTGATGATGAGCGCGTCCTGCGCGCGGGTAAGTGCCACATAGAGCACGCGCATCTCCTCGCTGAGGGTCTCGGTGCGGATGGCCTGGGCCAGCGCCGCGTAGGGCAACGTTTTGTAGCGGCGGGCCGTGTTGCCGGCGCGCAGCATGACGCCGACGCCGAAACGGCTGTGGGTGAGCACGGGGCGGGTGGCGTCGCTCTGGTTGAAGGCGTGCGCCGTGTTGGCCACAAAGACGACGGGGAATTCCAGCCCCTTGGAGCGGTGCACCGTCATGATGCTGACGCAGCCCGGCCGGGTCTGCCCTCCGCCGCTCTGGTTCAGCCCGCCGTTGGCCGCCGCGGCGTCCATGGCGCGGATGAGCGCCGGCAGCCCGGCCTTGCCGGCGCCGGCCGCCCAGGCGACGAAAGTCTGCAGGTCCTCGCGGTAGCGCGCGCCGTCGGGCAGTGCGCCCACGGCGGCCAGGTAGCCGGTGCGGGCCAACAGTTCTTCGAGCAGGCGGTCCACCGGCAGCATGCGCGCCAGGCGGCGGTATTCGGCCAGGGTCTGCACAAAGGCGGCAAAGCGCGGCTCGCCGCCCTCCAGCACGGCACCGTACAGGCTGCCCTGCGGGCAGGCGCGGCGCAGCGCCACCAGGTCGTCCGGCGTATAGGGGAACAGCTGGCTGAGCAGCACCGCCGCCAGCGGAATGTCCTGGGCGGGGTTGTCAATGACGCGCAGCAGCGCCGCAAAGGGGCGCACCGGCGGCGCGTCCAGCAGGTCGGCGGCCACGTCGGCAAACACCGGGATGTTGGCCGCGCGCAGCGCGCTTTCGTAGGTGGCAAAGTCGGCGCGGCCGCGCAGCAGGATGCAGAAATCCCCTGCCTGGCAGGGGCGCACGCCCTCTTTGCCGCGCACGGGGAACCCCTCGGCCAGCATGGCGGCGATGCGCTGCGCGATGACGGCGGCGTCCCCCGCCGCGTCCGCGCCGTCGATGGCGTCGATCTCGCACAGGCCAGGGTAAGCGTCGTCGGGCCGGCCGACGACGAGACGCTGGCCGGCGCCGTAGTCGACGCCGCCGAGCTCCTGCGAGAAGAAGGTCTCGAACAGATAGTTGATGCCGGCGATGACCTGCGGCGCGCTGCGGAAGTTGGCGTCCAGCGCCAGCGTGGCCGGCGCGCCCGCCGGCTGCGGGTAGGGCTGCCAGCGCTGCTGCTTGCCCAAAAACACCGACGGGTCGGCCTGGCGGAAGCGGTAGATGCTCTGCTTGATATCGCCCACAAAGAACAGGTTATCGGCCTGCGGGGTAGCCAGCGCAAAATAGATGGCGTCCTGCAGGGCGTTGGTGTCCTGGTATTCGTCGACGAGCACAGCGGCATAGCGCGCGCTGACGGTGCGGCACAACGGCGTGCGGGTGCCGTCCGGCGTTGTGAGCAGGTCCAGCGTCAGGTGCTCAAAGTCGGCGTAATCCAGCAGTTTCTCCTCACATTTGGCGGCAAAGCAGGCGTCGGCAAACTGCTGCGTGACGCGCACGAGCGCCGCCACCAGCGGCGCGGCGCGGCGGCGGTCCTGCGCATACTGTGCGGCGGTGCACAGCAGGCAGTCGCCGCGCAGGCTCTCGATCTGCTTTTTGGCGCGGTCGCGCAGTTCGCTGGCCGCAAAGGCCGCCGGGTTGCTGGCTTTGCCGCCCTTGATGCGCCCCGCTTTGCGCCAGGCGCCGCCCAGCTCGTCCAGCAGGGCGACGGCGTCGTCCCACCGGGCTTGCGCCAGCGTCTGGCACAGCGCTTCGACGCGGGCGGCGTCGTCCAGCAGCACCGCCGTGTAGGCGGCGTCGGCGGCGTCGTCCCGCGCGGCGGTGCGCGCGCCGGCTTCCAGCAGGGCTTTGGCCCCGCGGGCGCGCGCGTGCGCGATGCGCAGCACTTCGCGCCCCCAGGGGGTATCCTGCGGGGGGGCTTCGGTCTGCCACTGGGCGGCAAAGCCCTGCAGGGCCTGCGCCGGGTGCGGCAGCGCGCGGCTGAAATGGTACAGTTCCAGCACGGCGCGCCCGGCGGTCTGGTCGGTGCGGCCGCGGTCGTACAGATCGGCAAAGGCGCGGAAATCGGCGTCCGCATAGGCGGTTTCCAGCACGTCGGCCAGCGTCTCCTGCTCAATGCGGGCCAAATCCGCTTCCTCCGCCATCTCAAAATCCGGCGGGATATCCAGCGCGGCAAAGTGCTGCTGCACAAAGTGCAGGCAGAAGGCGTCCACCGTGCCGATGGCCGCGCGCTGCAACAGCAGCTGCTGGCGGCGCAGGCGCACATCGCCCGGGCGGGCGCGCACCTCCTGCGCCAGGCGGGCCGAGATATCGGCCCGCAGCTTGGCGGCGGCCGCGTTGGTAAAGGTCATGATGAGCAGCTGGTCGGCGTCCACAGGGTGGTCGGGGTCGGTGATGAGCCCCGCGACGCGCTCGACCAGGACGCGGGTCTTGCCGGAACCGGCGGCCGCCGACACCAGCAGGCTGCCGCCCCGCGCGCCGATGGCGGCGGCCTGCGCGGGGGTGAATTGGATTTTGGGGGCTTCCGGCATAGGGTTCTCCTTTTTTATTCTTCCGCAAACGGGTCGCTGACGTTGGGCACCGTGCGTTCGTCCTCGCCGTCCTGGTGGGGGCAGGCGATGCGGAAATCGCAGTAGGCGCAGGGGCTGCGCCCACCGCTGCACAGCGGCTGCGCGCCGATGTTGCCCGCATAGAGGTTTTGCGCCATCTGCACCAGCAGGCCGTCGAGGTGGTCGCGGATGCGGGCGAGTTTTTCGGCATCGGCCAGGCGGCCTTTGGCGTTGGTGATGCGGCCGGTCTTTTCGCTATAGTTCAGCGGCGTGAACTGGCCGGTGCGCTTGGGGTCCATGGCGGTGTAGACCGTCTCGTCGTCGAGCAGCAGGCCGTTGAGCGGGTAGACGGCCGCGCCCGCCTGCCCGGCCGTCTCGGCGTCGGCGCGGGGGATGTTTTCCGGCGCGGGGTCAGCCAGCAGGTACTCGACCCCAGCAGCGGCCGCCCCGGGGAACTGCGCCCCGGCCTGACGTTCCAGCGTAAAGAGGTAGAGCAGCATCTGGCAATCCAGCCCGCAGTAGACTTCCTTGAGCTGGAAGTCCTTGCCGCCGGTCTTGTAGTCCACAACGCGCAGGTAGGTGCGCGGGCCGTGCGCCATGGCGTCGACGCGGTCCACCGTGCCGACGATGCGCACGGTGTGCCCGCCGCCGGCGTCCAGTTCCACCGGGTCAACGCGCGGGGCGTTGGGGTCGTCGCCGGGGCGGTCGTCGATGCGCAGTTCAAAAGCGGCCGGCTGGAACCCGGACTGGCGCAGGTCGCGCTGGATGAAGCCCAGCAGTTCGACCAGGTTGCGGCGGATGCGGTCAATGAGGTACTGCATGCGCACCGTGACGCCGGGCAGGTTGGCGGCGACGTACTGCGCGACCAGCGTATCGACGAGGGCGGCCAGTTCCTCGGCCGTCAGGTCCCTGAAATCGTCTTTTCGATCTTTGAGGGCGTTTTCCAGCACCCAGTGCGTCAGCGTGCCGCTGATATTGGGGGCCAGCTCGGCCTTTTGGCGCGGGGCGGCGCGCAGGATGAACTGCAAGAAATAGCTGAACGGGCAGGTCTGGTATTTTTCAAACCGCGTGGGGCTGACGCGCAGGCTGCGGCCCAACAGCGCTTCCAGCGCAGCGGTGTCCTGCACGGCCAGCGGTTTGCCCTGGCGGGCGCGCTGCACCGCCGCATAGCCGGGCGCGGCGTACGGGGTGCCCTCGGCTTCGGCCAGGGCTTCGGCCAGGGCCGCACCCTCGGCCCCGCGCGCAGGGTCCTGGCTGACGGGGCCTAAAATATCCAGCGCGGCGGCCGGGGCGGCGGCCAGTTCCGCCGTGGCGGGCGTCGTGAACGGCACGCCCAGCAGGCTGCGCACCGGGGCCAGCGCGGCGCTGGCGCCCTCGGCGTTGGTGTCATGGGCGGCGCCGGGCCAGCTCAGCCACAAAAAGCGGCGCGCTGCCGTCAGCGCCTTGTAAAAGCAGACGCCCTCGCGCAGGGCGCGGTTCTCAAAGCAGTCGGGCAGTTCGGCCCCCTGGCGGATCATGGCGTCGCGGTCGGCGTTGGTCAAAAGCCCCTGGTCGCCGGGCGTCTGGGGGAACTCGCCCTCGCGCAGGCCGACGACGAACACGGCGTCGGTTTCCGGCAGGCGCATGCGGCCGGCCGACGTCAGGATGACGCTGTCGAGGCTTTGCGGGATATGCCCGAGGTCGGTGGTGCGCAGCAGCAGCGTGAACAGGCCGGCGTACTCGGCCGGGGGCAGCACTTCGTCGCCCAGCAGCTGCACGAGCTCGTTCAGCAGGCCCACGACGACGTTCCACTCGCGCAGGGCTTCGTCGGCTTCGGGCAGGCGGCCCTGGGCGCGCAGCGTTTCGGCCAGCGCATTCAGCGTCTTTTCGGCCCCGAGCGCCTGCAAAAACAGGTAGATCTGGCGCGTCAAGTCCGCCGCGCCGGCATTTTTGGCACGGGCCAGGAACTTTTGCGCGCGCCCGACGATCCAGGCGCGCGCGATCTCGGCGTCGTCACGGGTCTGTTCGTCCTCGGCCCGGCGGGTGTCGGCATACCCGGCGGCGCTGCGCGTGAACGGCGCGCGCCAGTCGGCCGCTTTAAGCGGCCAGGTATAGGCGTAGTTTTCCAGCGCGGCCTGCTGGCGCGCGGGCCGGTCTACCAGCCCGGTTTTGAGCAGGCGCAGCACCGTGCGGCTGGAAAGCCCGCCGCGCAGCAGTTCCAGCGCCGCGTGCACGGCGCGGGCGGGGGCAGTGGCTTCCGGCGTGGTGGCTTCGTCGCAGAACAGCGGGATGTTTTGCAGGCGGAACTCATACCGCAGCGGGCTGAGGTACTGCCCGATATCGCGGCAGACGACCGCCATGCGGCTGTAGGGCACCCCGGCGCGGGCGCGCGCCGCAATGGCGGCCGCCACGGCCTTGGCTTCGGCCTGGCGGCTGGCCGCCGCATGGCAGACGATGGCCGGGGCGGCGGGGTCCACCGTGCGCTGCGGCGTGTAGGTGGGGTCTGCCAGCAGCAGGTTGAGCTCGGCCAGGACGGGGGCGTCGGCGTGGCGGGGGTCGTCGGCCAGCGTGCGGGTATGTACCGGCACGCCGGCGTCCGCCGCCATGCGGCGCAGCGCGGCGGCCACCATTTTGGCGCCGCTGAACACCCCCATGCCGCCGTCGCGGTCCTGCAGGCCGTCGCAGCACAGGCAGACCGTCACGTCGGCCACCGGCAGCATGGCGGCCAGCAAGGCGCGCTTGGGGGCGTTGAAGGTATCGAACTCGTCGATGAACACCGCCCGCCCCGCAAAAAACTCCGCATCCAGGGTGCGGGCCGCCAGCTGCTGGCGGTCGCCGGGGTCCATGGCGCTTTGCTGCAACAGCGCTTCGTACGCGCCGTAGATCAGCGCCAGTTCCCGCAACTTTTCACGGTCGGTGCCGGGGGCCTCGGCATAGGCTGCCAGCGCGTCCGGCGTGATGCCGGCGCTTTTGAGTTCTTGGATGGTCTGGGCCGCCTTTTCGCAAAACGCTGCCGAGCGGCGCTGCCGGCTGTAGTAGACGACGCGGTCCAGCAGCGAGTCGACGGCGCGGCGCACCAGCAGCGCGCGGCCGGCTTCGTCCAGCGTCTGCACGGCCGCGCCGCCGTAGCGGCGCAACAGCGCTTCGGCCAGCGTCGTGAAGGAATAACTTTCGACATAGGCGGAAAGGGTGTCCCCCAACGTGCGGTAGAGCAGCCCCTCGGTCGAGGAGGTGAACTGTTCCGGCACGATGAGCAGGCTGGGCTGGCCGTGCTCGGCCCGCGCGCGCAGCTGCGCCAGCATCTGGTAGGATTTGCCGCTGCCCGACGGGCCGAGAAGAAGATGCAGCATACGGGGGTTCCCTTTCCTGACAGAAAAAGAGGGAAAGCGCTTCCCTCTTTTAAACGGTTACACAAACGTTTTTTGGCGGGCTATGCAAGCCCCTGCAAGGCGTCCCACAGGGCAAAGCGGACCTCGTACCGGCCAAAGACCAGCGCGTTTTCTTGCGGCGTGGGGTATTCGGCCGTTGCGCCTGCGACGCACAGCGCCGGGTACAGCACGCAGAACCAGTTGTGCCCCTGCGCGTCGCCCAGTTCCACCCGCAGCGCCGTGTAGGCGCCGCCGGGCAGCGCAAAGCTGCCGTACGCCCGCGCGGCAAAGTCGGCGGTTTCCAGCCGCACAGCCGCGCGCTGCGCGCTGTGGGCCTGGTGCAGCGCCAGGTTGGCCGCCCGTTGCAGCCGCGGCAGCGCCGTGCGCAGCGCCTGCGCCGCCTGCTGCGGCGTGGCGGCCGACGTGACCGTGGCGGGCAGCGCGTCCAGAATGGCGTCCCGCACTTCCAGTTTTAAAAGCTGGTCCTCGAGGGTATCGCTGTTGGCCAGCACATGCAGGCGGATGGTATCGGCGCGCACCTGCGCCGCCACCTTGCTGCGCTGCGCCGCCGCCACCGTAAGTACCACGCTGAGCAAAAGCCCCAACCCAACGCCGAGTTCCAGCACCTTGCGCTTAGGGGTTCGTATCATAGTTGCCCCCTCCCTTCGCCCAACAGTATGGGCCGGGCGGGCGGCGGCTAAACAGCGGTCAGCCTTTTTCCGGTTTCAGCGGGCGGCGTACCGTCACGCGCGGGCCGCCGCGCGCCGGGCGGCAGAGGTAGACCTGCTTGTAGCTGGCGCGCAGGGCCGCCTGGGCGGCGCGGGCGCGGGGTTCGTCGGCAAACACGCCGAACACTGCCGCACCGCTGCCCGTCATCTGGGCGGTCAGCGCGCCGTGCTCCCGCAGTATGGCGCAGATGGCCGGGGTCTCCTTCGCGCCGGAACAGTGTTCCAGCGCGTTGCCGGCCGCGGCGCACACCGCCGCCAGGTCGCCGGCGCGCACGGCCTGTTCCTGGGCTTCGCAGTCGGGGCGGACGGGGCTGCCCATCGTATCGTAGCGGGCAAAGGCTTCCGGCGTTGAGACGCCGACGCTGGGCATGGCCACGACGAACCAGCACGCCGGGCAGGGCGGCAGGGCTTTCATCAGGTCGCCGACGCCGCGCACGCGGCAGGTGCCGCCCAGCAAGGCAAACGGCACGTCGGCCCCGATGCCCGCGCCGAGGGCGCAGAGTTCGCTCATCGAAAGGCGGGCGTCGTACAGGTCGTTGAGCCCCACCAGCACGCCGGCCGCGTCGGCGCTGCCGCCGGCCATGCCGGCGCGCACCGGCACCCGCTTGTAGATTGTCATATCGACGCCGGCCAGCAGCCCCGTGTAGTGGAAAAACGCCAGCGCCGCCTGGATGGCGGTGTTTTTGTCGTTGACCGGCACAAAGCTGCCGGGCAGCGTCAGGCTCAGCCCCTCGCTGCGGCGCAGCGTGATCTTCTCGTACAGATCGATGGTCTGCATGACCATATCGAGGTCATGGTAGCCGTTGGGCAGCGTGCCGACGACGTCCAGCGAAAGGTTGAGCTTGGCCGGGGCCAGCACGGTGACGGAACGTTTTTGCATAGGGTCCTCCCCTTTTGGTCGGTTTGGCGTGTCAGGTCAGGCTTTCAGCCAGCCGTTTTCCTGCAAAAAGGCGCGGATGCGGTGCATGGCGGTCTGCAGGTGCTCGACGCTGTAGGCGTAGCTGATGCGGGCGTACCCCTCGCCGGAAGCGCCGAACGCGTCGCCGGGGATGATGGCGACCTCTTTTTCGTGCAGCAGGCGCTCGCAGAATTCCTCGCTGGACAAGCCGCTGACCTGGATGGAGGGGAACACGTAAAACGCGCCGCGCGGCTCAAAGCAGGTCAGGCCCATCTCGTTGAGGGCTTTGACGACATAGCGGCGGCGGCGGTTGTACTCGTCGCGCATCATCTCGATCTGGTCGTCGCACTGGCGCAGCGCCGTGATGGCCGCATACTGGCTGGTGGTGGGCGCGCTCATGATGCAGCTTTGGTGGATCTTGGTCATGATCTCGATGATCGGCTCCGGCCCGGCGGCATAGCCCAGCCGCCAACCCGTCATCGCGTAGGACTTGGAGAAGCCGTTGACGACGATGGTGCGCTCGGCCATGCCGGGCAGCGAAGCGAAAGAGACATGGCGCTCGAGACCGTAGGTCAGCTCGGAGTAAATTTCGTCCGAGAGGACCATGACGTTGGTACCGCGCAGCACCTCGGCGATGGCTTTGAGGTCCCCGGTCTCCATGACAGCGCCGGTGGGGTTGTTGGGGTACGGGAAAATAACCAGCTTGGTGCGCGGCGTGAGGGCCGCCTGCAGCTGGGCTGCCGTCAGGCGGAAACCGTCCTCGGCCCGGGTGGGGATGTGCACCGGCACGCCGCCCGTGAGCTGGGTGATCGGCTCATAGCAGACAAAGCAGGGTTCGGGGATGATGACCTCGTCCCCGGGCTGCACCAGCGCGCGGATGGCCAGGTCAATGGCTTCGCTGCCGCCGACGGTGACGAGGGTCTGTTCCACTTTGTAATGCAAATCAAAGCGGCGTTCCAGGTAGCGGCAGATTTCGGCGCGCAGTTCCTTGAGACCGGCGTTGGCCGTGTACTTGGTACGGCCCTGTTCCAGGCTGCGGATGCCCGCGTCACGCACGCTCCACGGCGTTTTGAAATCCGGCTCGCCGACGCCCAGCGAGATGCAGTGCGGCATATCGGCCGCCAGGTCAAAAAAGCGGCGGATGCCGGACGGGCGCATCACCTGCGCATTGGGGGCGATCAGTTGTTCATAGTTCATCACAGCATCGTCCACTCTCTTTCATCGGTCTCCTCGGCTTCATACAGGCGGCCGCTGCGCTTATATGCGCGCAACACAAAGCTCGTCGCGGTCGAGATCACGTCGTCCAGCGGCGACAGGCGTTTGGCGACAAAGAGCGCGATCTCCTGGAAAGAGCGGCCCTTGATGATGACCTGCAAATCGTAGCCGCCGCTCATCAGCAGCACGGTGTCGACCTCGTCAAAGGCGGCGATGGTTGCGCCGATATCGTCAAACCCGCAGGATTTATGCGGCGTGACGCGCAGTTCAATGACTGCTTCCACCACATTGACGCCGGCGCGCTCCCAGTCGACGAGCGTCTCGTACCCGCGGATATACCCCTTGGCGACGGCTTCGTCCATCATGGCGGCTACTTCCTGCGGGGTTTTGTCCAGCATGGCCGCGATATCCTCAATGGGCATGCGGGCGTTTTTTTCGAGCAGGCGAAGCAATTCTTCCATAACATCACACCTCGTTTTATGATAGATTGGTTATAAGTAAATTGATTATAGCACACTCGCCGCGGCTTTGCACCTGTTTTTTGCCGCAGCGCGCCCGGCCGGGCCGCCCACTCCATGCAAAAAGCACCCGTGCACAGGGCACAGGTGCTTGCGGTATGGTTTGCGTGCGGTGGGCTGCGCGGCGTCAGCCTTCGGCGTCGGAGGACGCGGGTTCTTCCTCCCCGTCCGTCTCTTCCGCAGGTTCGCCGCCATCTTCGCCGCCTTCTTCCGGCGGCGTCTCCTCATCGGGCGTCTCTTCCCCGCCGTCCTCGGTCGGGGTTTCCTCCGCCGCGGCGGCATCCTCGGCCGGCTGGGCGGCATCCCCGGCAGTCGCGCTGTTGGCGGCGTCGGTCATGGTGGAATCCAGCTGGTTTTCGACCATCGTCTGGGTATCCTGCGAGACGGCCGCCGTCGGGGTGGGCGTGGGCGTCGCTTCGACCTGCATCTCACTCTCCTGCAGCGCGGCGAGGTACCAGGTACGGTTTTCGCCGCGGGCAAAGATATAGTCCATGTACTTGACGGGGTCGGTGGGCGCGGTCAGCGAAATTTCGCCGCTGGTGCTGTTGCTGGCCGTGGGGATGTACCCGACCGTGACGCGCAGCTGGCTGCCGCTGTTGGTGATGCGCTCGACCTGCGGCGTGTACTGCGCGACCGCGCTGGTGACGGGCACCAGGTAGCACTGCTTTTCCTCGTTGTACTGGTAGACGAACTGGTCGGTGGTAAAGCTGCCGTCGGTGATCTCATACGTCGGCCCCAGCAGGTTGGCGATGTAGGTGTCGATCTCCAGCTTGGGGATCATGGCGGAACCGGTCTCGGGGTCGCGCTCGTACTGGTCCAGCGTGCCGCCGTCCTTCTGGGCTTCGTACACGGTGCCCCAGATGGCCGCCTGCTTGAACACGCCGGGGTCCACCGCCTGCACATCGTCAAACGGCAGCGGGTCCAGCATGACCATGCCGTACAGGCGGTCGGCGTATTCCTCGCGGCGGCCGGAATCGTCCAGCATGCCGCGCACCACGCCCACAAGCCAGCCGACGACGGTGAGCAGGCCGATGAACGCCAGCAGCAGCGCTACCGCGCCCAGCGCCTGCCGCGCCAGACGGCGGCTGTTGCGGATCTGTTCTTCTTTATAATTTGCCATGTTGGGTGCTATTGCTCCTGAATTTCAAATCTTGTGCGCGGGCAGATATTATTTGTTTTTGTACATCTGCTCGTAATATTTCTGGTAGTCGCCGCTGGTGACGTGGGCCATCCAGTCGGGGTGGGCCAGGTACCAGTCGATGGTCAGCACGATGCCTTTTTCAAACGGCGTCTCGGGGTACCAGCCCAGATCGTTCTTGATCTTGGTGGGGTCGATGCCGTAGCGGCGGTCATGGCCGAGACGGTCCGCCACATGGGTGATGAGTTCTTCGCTGATGCCCTCGTCCTGCAGGCGGTCATGCAGCTGGGCGATGACGGTCTTGACGATGAAGATGTTGGGGCGCTCGTTATGGCCGCCGACGTTGTACACTTCGCCGTCCTTGCCGCCCGCCGCGACCATATCGATGGCCTTGCAGTGGTCCATGACATACAGCCAGTCGCGGATCTGCATGCCGTCGCCGTACACCGGCAGCGTTTTGTGCTGCCTGGCGTTGTTGATGAGCAGCGGGATGAGTTTTTCGGGGAACTGGTAGGGGCCGTAGTTGTTGGAGCAGCGGGTGATGTTCATCGGCATGCCGTAGGTGTCGTGGAACGCCTTGACGAACATATCGGCGCTGGCCTTGCTGGCCGAGTAGGGGCTGTGCGGGCACAGGGGCGTCGTCTCCATAAAATAGCCGTCGGGGCCCAGCGCTCCGTACACTTCGTCGGTAGAGACCTGCAGGTACTTTTTGCCCGGTTTCCAGGTCTTGGCCGCGGCGTCGTACCAGGCGTCCTTGCAGCACTGCAGCAGGTTGACGGTGCCCAGCACGTTGCTCTCGACAAAGATTTCGGGGTTTTTGATGCTGCGGTCGACGTGGCTTTCGGCCGCAAAGTTGATGACGTAGTCGGGGTCATACTTGGCGATCAGCTCGGTGACGAGCGCCTTGTCGCAGATATCGCCCTGCACAAAGATGTGGCGGGCGTCGCCCTCGATATCCTGCAGGTTCTCGAGGTTGCCGGCATAGGTCAGCTTGTCGAGGTTGACAAGGCGGATGTCGGCGTATTTATCCAGCATGTAGTGGACGAAGTTGGAACCGATAAACCCGGCGCAGCCGGTGACGAGATAGGTTTTCATGGTGCAATCATTCTCCGTTCCAGTTTGCAAAAAAGTCGTTGAGGGCGTCCTGCCAGCCGCGCATCTCGTCGCCGACGGTGCAGCGCAGCATGCGGTTCTCCAGCGCGCTCCACGCCGGGCGGTTCGCACTTTCGGGGTGGGCGGCGGCATACTCGGCGCTGGTGCAGGGCACGACCTTGCACGCCAAACCGGCGTGCTGCATGATGGCGGCCGCAAACGCGGCCCAGCTGCAGATGCCGTTGCCCGTGCAGTGGTAGATGCCGTAGTCGTGGCTGACCGCCAGCTTGAGGATATGGTACGCCAGGTCCACCGCGTTGGTGGGGTTGCCCAGCTGGTCGTCGACAACGGTGACGGTGTCGTGCGTTTTGCCAAGGGCTACCATCGTTTTGACGAAGTTTTTGCCGTAGTAGCTGTACAGCCAGGCCGTGCGCACGATGATATGCCGGCGGCAGAACTGCTCGACATAGCGCTCGCCCAGCAGTTTGGTGTCGCCGTAGGCCGAGACCGGCGCCGGGATGGCACATTCGTCCAGCGGCACGCCGCCGTTGGCCCGGCCGGAGAACACGTAGTCGGTGGAGATATGGATCAGCCGCGCGTTGACTTTGTCGCACGCCAGCGCCAGGTTGCGCGGGCCGATGGCGTTGACCTGGTACGCTGCGTCGCGCTGGGTCTCGCACCCGTTGACGTTGGTGAACGCCGCGCAGTTGATGACGGTATCCGGTTGGTGGCGGCGGATATAGTTGATCGTCGCTTCGCGGTCGGTGATATCCAGTTCCTGCACGTCCACCGGGATGACGGTGGCTTTGCGCAGCCGCTCCGGCAGGGGGCCCAGCACGCAGCCCTCGGCCGCAAGCTGGCGCTGCAGTTCGGTGCCGAGTTGCCCGCGGCACCCTGTGATCAAAATTTTCATGGAATTCCCTCTCAGTACAGCAGCTTGTCGTCGGCCACGTTTTTCAGGTGTTTGCCATAGGGCGATTTGCCATAGCGCGCCGCGCTCTCCAGCAGTTTTTCTTTGCTGATCCAGCCGTACTTGTAGGCGATCTCTTCCGGCGCCGAAATCTTGATGCCCTGGCGCTGCTCGACCGTCTGCACAAAGGTGGCCGCTTCAACCAGGGAATCCATCGTGCCGGTGTCCAGCCAGGCATAGCCGCGGCCCAGCAGCTGCACGTCGAGTTTGCCCTCGGCCAGGTACATGGCGTTCAGCGTCGTGATCTCCAGCTCGCCGCGGGCGCTGGGCTTGACCTGCTTGGCCATCTTGACGACGTCACGGTTGTAGAAATACAACCCGGTGACGGCGTAGTTGCTCTTGGGGTGTTCGGGCTTTTCCTCAATGGAGGTAGCGTGCCCGTCTTTGTCAAAGGCGACGACGCCGAAACGCTCGGGGTCGTTGACGTAATACCCAAAGACCGTGCAGCGGCCGGCCTCGGCGTTGGCAGCAGCCGCTTTAAGCCGCTTGCTGAACCCCGCGCCGTAGAAGATATTGTCGCCCAACACCATGGCGCAGCAGTCGCCGTCGATAAACTCCTCGCCCAGCAAAAACGCCTGGGCCAGGCCGTCGGGGCTGGGCTGGACCTTGTATTGCAGGCGGATGCCGTACTGGCTGCCGTCGCCCAGCAGCGCCTCAAAACGCGGCGTGTCGGTGGGGGTGGAAATGATGAGGATGTCCTGGATACCCGCCAGCATCAGCGTCGACAGCGGGTAGTAGATCATCGGCTTATCGTAAACCGGCAGCAGCTGCTTGGAGGTGACCATCGTCAACGGGTACAGCCTGGTGCCGGCGCCGCCGGCAAGGATAATGCCTTTCATCTGTTACAACTCCTTTTGGCAAGTTTCACCGTGCGCGCCGCCCATCCTAACAGGAAAAAACCTGCCAGGGCATGATCTCACACAATAATCGTGAGGTCATTATACCGCATTTATCCCCCCAGCGCAAGGGGCAAATCCCCCGCCGGCGCCCCCGGCGCGGCCTGGGATTTGTTTCCAGTTTGTTACCATTTGTTTGCGAACGCTTGACGGACGCAGCGGACTATGATACAATATACGCGGTGTAAATACCGGCGGCCGTATGCCGCCACCTTATACAATGTGATGAAATCCGCTTGGTAAGGAGGCGTTTTTTCTTTGAAACGCTTTTTGTGCGCAGCGTTTTTTATTGCGCTGGTCGCGCTGCTGGCCGCCTGCGGGGTGTTAAGCAAAGTCAGCGCCCCGGTGCAGGCCACCGCCACCCCCACCAGTTCGACATCCCGCAGCCAGCACAATGATACCGTCACGGTAAAGGAAGCGCCCGCCACCGTCGACGTCGTCTCGGCCCGGGACGCCCAGACCCCGGAATCTACCGCCGCCCCCGCACAGCCTTCCACCCCGGCCACCGGGGATTTTCCGGTGCTGTATCTGGCCGGTATCGTGGGGTTGATCCTGATCTGTTCTGCCGGGCTGTTGATGCTGCGCAAAATCTAACCGAAAAGCGCCCCCTGTGTGGGGCGTTTTTTATTTCCCGCATGTTATTTTACCGAAAGGAGCCGCCGCCCGTGGGCAAACGTTACCGCAGACTGCGCGGGGACACCGCGTACTATCCGTTTGCTGCGCGCACGCATCTGCGCGCGCGGCAGCGGCGGCAGGCGCGCTGGCTGCGCAACGCCGGCGTTGCCGCGCTGGCCCTGGCCGCCGCCCTGCTGGTACGGCAAACGGTGTTCCGCGGCGGGCAGCCGGAAGCGCCGCAAGCTGCCGGCGCGGTCGCCCCCATAGCCGCCACCCGCGAGAGCGCCCGGGTGAGCGTGCGCCCCGTGGCGGCCACCGCCGACGCCCTGGCCCTGACGCAGCAGGCCGACGCCGCTGCCCATGCCACGCCGGAGCGTGCCGCCACGCCCTCGCCGCAGCAGGCGGCCCGCGTGCTGCCGCAGTACCTTGCCCTGTACGAGCAGAACCCCGACCTGATCGGCTGGCTGCGCGTCGAGGGGGCCGGCATCGACCTGCCGGTGGTGCAGACCCCCGGCGACAACGAATATTACCTGCGCCGCGGGTTTGATAAATTCTATGCGGTGGGCGGCACGCTGTTTTTGGACGAGCGGTGCGCCGTCACGCCGGCCGACCCTACCGCCAACTGGCTGATCTATGGCCACAACATGGCGGACGGCACAATGTTCGGCCAGCTGACGCGCTACCGCGACGAGGACTTTTACCGCGAACACCCGACGTTCACCTTTGACACGCTGTACGAGACCGCCACCTGGCAGGTGGTGGCCGCGCTGGACACGACGCTGGGTGCCGACGAACTGCCCTACTACACCTTTTTTGACGCCGGCACCAAGCTGGAATGGCAGCAGCGGGTGGACGCCATACGGGCGTTGGCGCTGTATGACACCGGTGTCGAAGTGCAGTACGGCCAGCAGCTGCTGACGCTTTCGACCTGCGGCGACCGCCGCCCCAGCACCGACGCCCGTTTTGCCCTGCTGGCCGTGCGCGTGGAACCGTAAACGCCCGGCACTTGCATTTTGCGGGCGAATCGGCTATGATGGTGCCAGACCCACACCGGAAAGGAGCCTTACACTATGGCAGAATTTACCTATGAGATTACCGAGCGCATCGCGGTGCTCTCGACCAATGCGCGCGGCTGGGAACGCCAGCTGAACCTCGTCAGCTGGAACGGCAACGCCCCCAAGTATGACCTCCGCGACTGGTCCCCCGACGGCACCCGCATGGGCAAAGGCATCAGCCTGAGCGAGGAGGAACTGAAAACGCTGAAAGATATCCTGGACGAGATGGAACTGTGAGGGCCGTATGGAAGACTACCATGCCCGTTTTGTGCAGATCTACAACCAGCACATCACCCGCCCCGGCGCAGACCGCCTGCTGAACTGGCTGGAGACGACGGACTTTTTTACCGCGCCGGCCTCGACGCGGTTCCACGGCGCGTGCGAGTGCGGGCTGGTGATGCACAGCATCAACGTGTATGAAGCGATGATGCAGCATTTTTTCACCGACGGCGAAAATGCCGAGAGTTACGCCATCTGCGGGCTGCTGCACGATTTGTGCAAAGCGAACTTTTACAAGGTGAGCACCCGCAACGTCAAAAACGACGCCACCGGCCAGTGGGAGAAAGTGCCCTACTACCAGGTGGCCGACCAGCTGCCCTACGGCCATGGCGAAAAGAGCGTCTACCTGATCGAGCATTTCATGCGCTTAAAGACCGCCGAAGCCGTGGCCATCCGCTGGCACATGGGCGGGTTTGACGATGCCGTGCGCGGCGGCAGTTTTGCCGTAAGCGACGCCTACAACACCTACCCGCTGGCCGTCAAACTGCACATTGCCGACCTGGCCGCCACCTACCTGATGGAGCAGGGCACCAGCAGTGTAGAGAACGGCCACCCCAAACCCCAATAAACCGCGCAAAACGCCCCGGCGGGAAAGTTCCCGCCGGGGCGTCGTTTTGTTATTTCTTTTGGGTGGGGTCGTCCAGACGGTCGATCTCGTCCTGCAGCAGCTGCGAGACCGGGCGCCGCACGCTGCGCAGGCGGCGCGCAGCCGGTTTGGGCGGCGCGGACGCTTTGGCAGGCGGCGGGGGCGGCGCGCTGCGGCGCGGCCGTACCGGCTGGGCTGACGCCCGCACGCGGAACTGCGGCGCGGCCGGTTTGGGCGGTGCAGGAATATCCTGTTCCGGCGTACCCCTGGCAAAGGTTTTCATCTCGGTGCCCAGTTCCCGCAGTTCGGCCTCGGTATCGTCGAGCGCCTGATAAATCGAGCGGGTCAAGCCTTCCATATCCAGCGTGGCGGCGCTCAAGCGCTGGTCGACGCGGGCCAGACGGTCGCGCACCAGCATGACGCCGGCCGCAATACCGCGGGCGTTCTCCGCCATGCGGTCCTTTTGCGCTTCGGCCTGCTGTTTCAGCTCTTTTTCCGCACTCTCGGCGTAGAGGTGCGCGTCCTGCAAAATCTTGCGCGCTTCCAACTTAGCTTCCCGCACGGCGTCCGGGGCAGACGCCACCGTGTTTTGCTGCGCGGCGGTAAGCTGTTGCTGCAAATCCTCGACCTGCTGCTGCAGGTCATGGCATTTGAGCTGCCAGATATTGGCGTTTTTCTGGCTTTCTTTCTGGCCGGTCTGGTATGTATCCAGCTGCTTTTGCAGTGTTTTGATCTGTTCTTCGCCCTCGCGGCGGCGGGTCTCGGCCGTATCGGCGCGCTGGGTAGCGGCGGCGGCTTCCGCCTGCAGCGCCTGCGCACGGGCGTCGGCTTCGGTGCAGGCCTGCCGCTGGGCGTCAAGGTCGGCCTGCAGGCTTTGCAGCTTGCGCTCGTAGTCCATTTCGCGCTGCTGGGTCTCGTCGGCCAGGGCGTTCATATACGCCAGCACATCATTTTTATCAAACCCGAACAGACTGGAACGGAACCCCTGTTCCTGAATGCTCTTCACTTCCGATGGCATGGCGTTTTACATCCTCTCGCGGCAGACCGTCAGCCATCAGGAACGCTTGTTCAGGATGCTGAGCAGATCGTCGAAGTAATCGCTGTCGTCCTCTTCCTCCGCAGGGGCGGCCGGGGCCGGCTGCACGCCGACGCCGGTGTTGAAAGACTGGGTGAAGATGGGGTTGGGCATCACAGGCTCCGCCGGCTGCTGCGCGGCAGGCTGCGGCTTTTCGGCGGCCGGTTTTTCCGGCTCGATGCGCTGGGCGGCGCCCGCGCGCTTGGCGTCGACATGGGCCTGGATGGGCTCGTCAACTTCCGGCGTGCTCTCGAAGCCGGTGGCAACGACGGTGATGCTCATCTCGTCGCTCAGGCGCTCGTCGAACGCGGTACCCCAGATGATGTTGGCATCGGGATGCGCGGACTGGGTAATCATGGAGGCGGCGGTCTCGACGTCGTCGAGACCGATGTCGGGGCTGGACGTGATGTTGATGATCACGCCGCGCGCGCCGGCGATGCTGGTTTCCAGCAGCGGGCTGGAGATGGCGGCCTTGGCGGCGTTTTCGGCCTTGCCGGCGCCCTTGGCCACACCGACGCCCATGTGGGCGAAACCGGCGTCTTTCATGATGGAGCGCACGTCGGCAAAGTCGAGGTTGATGAACGCCGGCGTGTTGATCAGGCCGGAAATGCTCTCGACGCCCTGGCGCAGCACGTTATCGGCCGCTTCAAACGCGTTCATGAGGGTGATGCGCTCCTGGCTGATGAGCTTGAGACGCTCGTTGGGGATGACGATCAGCGAGTCGACGTGCATCATCAGCGAAGCGATGCCCTGCTCGGCCAGGCTCATTTTGCGCTTGCCCTCAAACGCAAAGGGCTTGGTGACGATGCCGACGGTCAGGATGCCCAGATCGTGCGCAACTTCGGCCACGACGGGAGCCGCACCGGTGCCGGTGCCGCCGCCCATGCCGGAAGTGATAAAGACCATCTGCGCGCCCTTGAGCGCGTTGGAAATCTCGTCCTTGCTCTCCTCGGCGGCGCGCTGGCCGATCTCGGGGTCGGCGCCGGCGCCGCGGCCCTTGGTCAGCTTGGCGCCCAGCTGCACTTTCTGCGTGGCTTTGGAGTTGAGCAGCGCCTGCTGATCGGTGTTCATTGCAACGAACTCGACCCCGGACAGGCCGGCATCCACCATGCGGTTGACAGCGTTGCCGCCGCCACCACCTACGCCGATGACCTTGATATTGGTCACATTTTGCATTTCTTCGTCGAGAACGAATGCCATGAGAGTATCCCCCTAAAATGTAAAAGTGTCAGCGGGCCGAAACGGCGTCCCCACAAATGGGCACACTGACCCGTGATTTTTTTGCATATAACCGATTATTAGAATACCAAATTTTCATCCCAATTTCAATACCTGGCGGTAAAATTCATAAAAAATGCCTGTTTTGCCGCGAAATCACCAACTGTAGGGGCGGCCGGTGAAGTTTTTTGGCACAAACGCGAACCGCTACCCGGCCGCCGCCCGGCACACCGCGCCGAGGGCCGCCAGGTCGCCGGGCAAATCGGCGTAGCCGCGGCGGATATGCCCGGGGTCCCGCAGCTGCGTAGTTCCTTCGGCCGCCAGCGCCGCCACCGCCAGCGCCGCGCCGCCGCGCAGGTCCGGCGCGGTGACGGCCGCCCCGTGCAGCCGGGCCCCGCCGGCGATCTGCAGCCTGCGCCCCGCCGCCGTGCACGTCGCCCCCATGGCGGCGAACCCCGCTGCGCAGGCAAAACGGTCGGCAAACAGGTGGTCGTAGATTTCGCTGGGGGCGTCGGCCTGCAGCAGCACCGCCGCCGCCAGCGGGGCGGTGTCGGTGGCAAAGGCCGGCCAGGCGTTGGCAAACAGCTGCTGCCCGCCGCGCAGCGGCTGCGCCGGGTCCCGCGCCAGGCGCACCGTGGTACCGTCCGTTTCCATCTGCACGCCGCACGCTTTCAAAAAGTGCAAAAACGCGCCGTAATAGCGCGGCGGGCAGCCCGCAATGGCAATCTGCCCGCCAGCGGCCGCCAGCGCCGCCGCATAGGTGGCCGCGGCGATGCGGTCCGGCAGTGGCGTATAGCGCACGCCGCCCAGCGCGCGCCGCCCCTGCACCACAAGGGTGGGCGTGCCCGCCCCCGTGATCTGCGCCCCGCAGGCGCGCAGGAAACCGGCCAGGTCGCAGACTTCCGGCTCGCAGGCCGCGCCGCGCAGCACCGTGGTGCCCTGCGCGCAGCAGGCCGCCATCAACAGCGTCATCGTCGCGCCGACGCTGGGCAGCCGTAGCGAAAAATCCACCCCGCGCAAAGGGCCGAACCGCCGCAGCGTGACGGCGTCACCCTCCAGTTGCACCTGCGCGCCCATCGCGGCCAGCCCGGCCAGGTGGATATCGACGGGGCGCGGGCCCAGGCGGCAGCCGCCCGGCAGCGGCAGGCGCACGCTGCCGGTGCGGCACAAAAGCGGCGCCAGGTAAAATACCGAGCTGCGCATCGCCCCGGCCAGTGGCTCCGGGATTTCGCCGCACAAGGCGTCCGCCGGGGCCGGCTGCGTGCAGATGTCCGCGCCGTCGCGCACCGCTTTGGCCCCCACGGCCTGCAGCAGCGCCAAGCTGGTATCGACGTCCGCCAGGCGCGGCACGCCGCACAGCCGGCAGGGCGCACCGCACAAAAGCGTGGCCGCCAACAGCGGCAGCGCGCTGTTTTTGGCCCCGGCCGGGCGGATTTGCCCGTGCAGGGTCTGCCCGCCGGTGATGGTGATCGTCTGCATAGCGGCCCCCTTTTTGTCCCCCTGGCGGGGAACGGCAAAATGCGCGGGCAGCCCGGCGCCGTACCGTCCGGCCGGCGCCGGGCTGCCCGTATCGATTGCAAATCGGTCTAGTTACATATATGGCTGCGCGCAGCGGGTTATGCGCGGCGGCTACAGCAGCATCGGCTGAATCTGCACGCCGCGCAGCGCGCTTTCCAGCGTGTCGGGCAGCTGGGTGAAATCGCTTTTGAGACTGCAGGGCTTTTTGTAACTGTCGTCCTGGCCAAAAGGCACAAAGTAGTAGTGTTTGCGCTGCAAAAGTGCCGCCAGCGCCGGGGCGCTGCCCGAAAGCCCGTCGTTGGTGGAGGGTGCCACCACGACCGGGCAGCCGCCGCGCAGCAGACTTTTGGCCGCCAGCGTAACCGGCGTGGCGCTGATGCCGGCCGCCAGCAGCGCCATGGTGGTGCCGGTGGCCGGCGCAATGACGAGCGCCTGCGCCAGCCGCTGCGGGCCCAGCGGCTCGACCTGCTGCAGCGTGGTCAGCGGCGCGTGGCCGGTTTGTTCACGCAGCGTTTTGTGCAGCGCCGCCGCCGTGCCGAAACGGGTATCCTGCCCGGCCGCGCTGACGCTGAGGATGGGCAAAACGTCCCACCCGCGGCGGCGCAGCGCGCCGATTTGCGGCAGTACGGCCGAAAAACTGCAAAAGCTGCCGCACAGGGCAAAAGCCACCGTGCGCGGCGCATTGGACGTTTGTTTCATGGCTGTTCCCCCTTGTCCGCCAAGATGGCCAGCACCGTCTGGCCGATGAGTTCCCCTGCGGTATACGGCGCGCAGCGCCCCGGCAGCGCCAGCGCCTGCACAGCCTGCACGCCCAGCGCCTGCGCCGCCGCAAAATCGACGCCGCCGGGCGCGCTGGCCAGGTCGACGACGAGCGCGCCGCGCGGCAGCTGTTGCAGCAAAGCGCGCGGCAGCACCACTGCCGGGACGGTATTGACGACGGTCTGCGCCCGCGGCAACAGGGCGGGCAGCGCCGCCAGCGGTTCGGCACGGTGCCCGGCGCAGCGGGCGGCGGCGCGCGGTTCGGCGCGGCGTGCCGCCACAGTGACCCGGCCGCCCAGCAGCGCCAGGCGGTCGGCCACGGCGCGCCCTACCCGGCCGTAACCCAGCACCAGGAACGCGCTTTCCCAGATGGTCCGCTGCCGCAGCTGCAGCAGCAGCGCCAAACAGGCTTCGGCTGTGGGCACGGCGTTGAGCATTTCCAGTTCCGGGCGCGCGAAATAGTCCACCAGCGGCAGGTTGGCCTGCCGCACGGCCGCGCGCACCGGGGGCCCGGGCCGGCCGGCCAGCACCAGCGTGCCGGGGCGCGCCGCCTGCAGGATGCGCGCCACCTCGTCGCTGACGCGCTGCTGCGACATGGGCAGCAGCGCATACGCCGCCCGCGCCGCACAGTCCGGCCCGGCGACGGCATACCCCGCGCGGCGCAGCACCTGCGCGGCCGCCTGTTGGCGGGCGTCCTGCCCGGCCACGCAAAACAACTTCGGCATCGGCGTCCCCCTCCCTCTTTTTCATGCGCCATACTATGCCGCCGGCCGCCCGGGGCGTGCGCATGCAAAAGCGCCCTGCCGTTTGGCAGGGCGCGCAAAAAGGGCGGTATGAATCAATAATGTTTGAGTGCGTCGCACTGGGCGCGCCAGACCGGGCGCGGGTCGATGGGCACCGTACCGATGCGCATCTCCGCCACGAGGGCAGAACCGCAGGTGGCGATGCTTTGCCCCTGTTTGAGCTGGTCGCCCGTTTTGACGTTGAGTTGTTGCAGGTGGTAGAAAATGCTCTTGACGCCGGCGCCGTGGTCGATGACCAGCGTGTTGCCGAACCCGTCGCCAAGGTCCTTGACCAGCACGACGGTGCCGTTGGCCGGGGCAATGAGCAGTTCCCCCCAGGTGGTGGACAGCACCATGTTGGTGGCCGTGCGCCCGCCGGTGCCGGGGTTGGTGTCGCGCTGGCTGCGGCTGCGGCCCACGTACTCGGTGGTGCCGTAGTACAGTTCAACGTCAAGCGTGTTGAGCAGCGGCTGCACAAAACTGCTGTTGACCCAGGCGACCTGCGTCTCACTTTTGTTGAGCACGGCGCTGAGTTCGGCCGGGATCTCGGTCTCGCCGATATAGGGCGAGACGAGGTTGTAGTTGCTGGAATAATCTTTATAGTCCCACTTGGCGGCCCCGACCTCAAATTCCAGCGTTTCGCTGGAATCGCCCACCGTGACGGTCAGCGATTGCTTGCCGGGGGCCTGGTTCCAGGGGATGGGCAGGTAACAGACCCAGCCGGTGCTGGCCTTGCCGAAGCCCGCGTTCTTGAGCGTTGTGCTGATCTGCGGCGGTTTGCCGTCGACCGTATCGCCGACGGTGACGGCGGCCACGCCGCCCTGCTGCACCGATGTGGCAAACAGGTGCACCGCGGGGCGCACGTTCACCGTAAACGCGATCTGCCAGGTCTCCTGGCCGGTCACGGTAGCATCGCCCGCCACAGGGCTTTCGTCACTGTAAACCGTCAGCTCGGCCACATAGTCGCCGTTCTCGGGGAACTGGAAGTTGGCGAACGTCTCGACGTCGCCCTCATACAGCACCGCATCCTCTGCGTCGGTCACGGTCAGTTCGCTGCGGTAGTTGCCTGAAACCGTGAAATCCGGCGAAGCCTGCTCCACCGGCTGCTCCAGGGTCGTCGGCGTGGTGCTGCGCGTTTCGGCATAGGTGCGCTTGATCGCTTTGCCCACAACGGGCACTTTCCAGCGGTACGAGGACGACGCGATTTCCTGCCCGGCAAACGTCACGTGGATCTGCGGCAGCAGGTCGGGGGTGGCGCTGCGGTACAGCCACACCACACCGCTGACGGCAATGACCAGCACAAAGATCAGCACCAGCAACAGCCAGCGCACCACCCTTTCCACGCCGCCGCGCAGGTGGTCGGTCAACGTGGGGGCCGGTTCTTCGGGCGGCGTCTCGGCTGCCGGGGCCGGTTCCGCGCCTTCGGCGGCCACGTCGTCCAGGTGCGCCGTGATCTGCTCTATCGAGAGTTGAACCGTGCGCGTCAGGTCCGAAATGCGCTGTTCATCCGGTTCCGGCTGCGGTTCCCCATCCGGTTCTTCCGTTTTTGCACGGTCCGGTTCTTCTGCGGGTTCGTCGGCCGCCGGTTTTTCCGCTTCCGGCTCTGTTTCCGCGTTCTCCGCAGGTTCCGGTGTTGCTTCTGCAGCCGGTTCTTCCTGCGGCGGCTCCGGGGTTTCGCCCTTAGGCTCCTCTTGCGCCGGTTCGGCCGGTTCTTCCGCTGGTGCCTGCGCCGGTGGCGGTTCAGGCGTTTCTTCCGCGGACGCAGCGGCCGCGGATTTTTCCGGCTGTGGTTCGGCCGCTTCCGGTTCCGCTTCCGCAGTCCCTACAGGTTCCGGCATCTCTTCTGCGGCCGGTTCTTCCTGCGGCAGCTCCGGGGCTTCGCCCTTAGGTTCCTCTTGCACCGGTTCCGGTTCGGTAGTTTCTTCTGCGGGTGCCTGCGCCGGTGCCTGTTCGGAAGTTTCTTCCGCGGACGCGGCGGCCGTCTCTGCAGGGGTGTTCTCCGCGGTCTCAGCGGGCGTTTCTTCCCCTTGTGCAGGCGTTGTTTCCGGCGTTTCCGCCAGATGCGGTTCGGCTGCTTTTTCCGCCGGTTCCGCCGTCTGCGAGGCTTCCGGCGTTTCGGCGGCGGGCCGTTCGGCCGGTTCCGGCGCAGGGGCCGGTTCCGCCTTGGGCGCTTCGTGCCCGGCCGGGGCCGGGTTTTCCGCCGTCTCGGCTTTTGCGGCGGTCGCCGCGCTCTGTTTTGCCGCCGTGGCGGTGGTACGCGCGCTGCGTTTGCGCCGTTTTGCCGCGCCTTTCTTTTTCGGCGCCGTTGCCTTCTTTTCCTCTTGCATAGGGTATGCCACTCTCCCGTTTTCCCTTTGATCGCAGGCAGGCTGGTGCCCGCACCGCATGGTTACCGTATGGATATGTGCGCACAAGGCGCTTTATTCAGATTCATGATATTGCAAGCCGCTGCGGCCCTGGATAGCCGCCTCGGGGTCGACGGACTTATTGCCGATGCGCAGCTCATAGATCAGATCATGCGCTTCGCCGGCCGTCCCGACCGCATCGCCCACCGTCACGGCCTGCCCTTGCGCAACCGTAACGTCCTGCAGGCCAAACAGGTAGCTTTTGACGCCGCAGCCGTGGTCGATGACGACGGTGCCGCCGGTCAGGGCCAGCGTGCCGGCATACGCCACGGTGCCGCTTTGCGGCGCGGTCACGCTCTCGCCGGGGGCGGCCCCGTAGGTCAGCCCGGTCGCCTGGCCGCTGCGCTGCCCGTCCACCATCTGCACCAGCCCGTAGTCGCAGGTAACCGCGGCGGTGCTGGGGGCCTGGAACGGCCCCGACCAGCGCTTTTCGGCTTCGCCGGTGGTATACAGCGGCCAGATGGCGTTGCGGAATTCCTCGGCCCCGCCGCTTTCTTCCTCCGCTTCGACGGCAATGTTGCCATACTCGGTCTTGCTGACGGTCAGCGTGAGTTCCTGCGTCAGGGTGCCGCAGGTCAGCATCATGGCGTGGTCGCCGCTCTCGGCATTATAGGTGACCGGGATATATCCGATATACCCGTTGGCCGTTTTGCGGAACCACACCGGGCCGAGGTCGGTTTCCAGCGAAGGTTCGCCGTCCAGGATGCCGGCCAGGCGGATGGCCACGATGCTGCCTTGGGCCGCGCGCTCGGCGCTGAGCGTGACCGACGGCGCCAGCTGCATGGTGTAGTTGGCGCGGTAGGCGTACCACCCTTGCGGGCTGCCGGGGCTGTCGGCCGGTTGGCTGTAGGCGGTGACGGCGATTTCATACTCGCCGTTTTGGGCATAAGTATACGTATTGCAGGTCTCGGCGTCGGCCGCCCAGATCGTCCCGTCGGGCGCTGTGAGGGTAATTTCGGCGCGCGTTGCCCAGGCGGGCAGCACAAGCTGGGGAACGCCGTCGGAAAACGTTCCCAACTGTTGGATCGTCAAGTTGGTGGGGTTGTGGTAGCTCTTGCTGAGGACATCCCCCAGCACCGGCACCGTCCAGTCCCAGCCGTTGGGCTCCAACGCCTGCTCCCCAAAGGTGACAGGCTCCTGCGGGAGAGAATCCTCCCCCGTGCGGCTGTACAGGTAGGCGGCCGCGCCGGCCAGGATCAGCGCGACCATGCCGACGACCATGACCAGCCAAAGCAGCAATCTGCGCATGGTATCTCCTTACTGCCAGGCGGCGCACCGCAGGCAGTGAAAAAGGCCGGGCGCGGTCAGGGGCGCGCCCGGCGACCTATAACGGCAAAGGGACCTTGCGCCAAAGCAGGGTCACTGCGCGTCCTCACCGGCGGTATCCGCCGCAGGGACGTCGTCGATCTTCTCGTACACGGGCTCGTCGCCGTACACATCGTCCTCGTCCTCGGCGTCGTCCGCATAGTCGTCGCTGAACAGCAGGCGCTCGTACTCGTCGAGTTCTTTTTCGCGGCGGTACAGGTAGAGCGCCGCCGCGGTCAGCGCGCCGGCAGCGACGAACAGGAACGCCAGCACGGCGCCAAACGTCGATTTCTTCATCATGGGGCATTCTCCTTTCCAGAGTCAGGGCCCGGCCCTGCGGCCCGGCGCCCGTGAACGTCCCGCTGTGCGGGCACCCTGTGCCCGCCCGGGTTCTTTTTATTATACCCGACCTTACGCCGGAATACAACACCGCGTATGTAAAAAAATGACAGCTTACGCCGCTATTTTTGTAGGTAAGCTGCATAAGCGTTGGGCACCGGGTACACCTGCGCCAGCTGGTCCGGCGCAGCCCAGACCCAGCCGTCCGGCAGCGGGCAGGCGTCGGCCGAAGCGCACCAGCCGCCCAGTTCCCACACTTTGTGGGTGAACACATGGCGCGCCGGGGGCAGGGCTTCGCCCCACACCGGCTGCACGCCGACGGCGCGCAGCGCCTGTTCCAGCTGCTGCTGCGTCATGGCCTGTTCCCAGGCGGCGGGCTGCCACAACCCCGCCAGCAACCCCTTGGCCGGGCGGCGCTGCAGCAACAGGCCCGCCGGGCTTTGCACCAGCGCCACCGTAACCGGCACCCGCGCCTTGGCTTTGGGCGCCGGTTTGACCGGCAGCTGCGCCTGGCGGCCGGCCGCATGGCCCCGGCACACGCCGGCCAGCGGGCAGGCGTCGCACCGGGGCGCGCCCGGCACGCAGACCAGCGCGCCGAGTTCCATCAGCGCTTCGTTGTAGGGGCCGGGGGCGTCTTTGGGCATCTGGTCCAGCACGCGCTGCGTGAACAACCGCTTGGCGGCGGGCTGGGTGATGTCGGCGTCGTCGTCATACAGCCGCGCGAACACGCGCAGCACGTTGCCGTCCACCGCCGGGGCCGGGATGCCGAACGCAATGCTGGCGATGGCCCCGGCCGTATAATCCCCGATGCCGGGCAGCGCGCGCAGCGCGTCGTAGTCCGCCGGCAGTTCGCCGCCGTACTGTGCGCAGACGATGCGCGCGGCCTTTTGCATGTTGTTGACGCGGTTGTAGTACCCCAGCCCCTGCCACAGCTTGCGCAGGGCGTCCGGCTCGCAGGCGGCCAGGGCCGCAGGGTCGGGCAGCGCGGCGATAAAGCGCTCATAATATGGGATGGCGGCCGCCACGCGGGTCTGCTGCAGCATGATCTCGCTGACCCAGATGTGGTACGCAGAAGGCTCCTGCCGGAACGGCAGGAGCCTTTTATTGGCCTGGAACCAGGGCAGCAGCCGCGGCGCAATGGGCTCCATCAAAAGCCCCCGCAGGTGCGCGGGAACGGGATGACGTCGCGGATGTTGGGGATGCCCGTGACGTACATGAGCAGGCGCTCGAACCCAAGGCCGTAACCGGCGTGCTTGACGCTGCCGTAGCGGCGCAGGTCAAGGTACCAGTCATAGTCGGCGCAGTGCATGCCCATCTCCTCAATGCGGGCTTCCAGCACGTCGAGACGTTCCTCACGCTGGGAACCGCCGATCAGTTCGCCGATGCCGGGCACCAGCATATCGGCGGCGGCCACCGTCTTGCCGTCGTCGTTCAGGCGCATGTAAAACGCCTTGATCTCTTTGGGGTAGTCGGTGACGAACACCGGCTTTTTAAAGATCTGCTCGGTCAGGTAGCGCTCGTGCTCGGTCTGCAGGTCCATGCCCCAGGAGACTTTGTACTGGAAGTTGGCGTCGTTGCGCTTGAGCAGTTCGATGGCGTCGGTATAGCTGACGCGCGCAAAATCCGAGGTCGCCACCAGCTCCAGCCGCTCGAGCAGGCCTTTGTCGAAGAACTGGTTGAAGAACGCCAGTTCGTCGGGGCAATGGTCGAGCAGGAAGCGGACGACGTACTTGGTCATCGCTTCGGCGGTATCCATGTAGGTGGCAAGGTCGGCGAACGCCATCTCGGGCTCGATCATCCAGAACTCGGCCGCATGGCGGGTGTCGTAGCTTTTTTCGGCGCGGAACGTCGGGCCAAAGGTATAGACGTTGCCCAGCGCCATGGCCATGGCTTCGGCTTCCAGCTGGCCGGAGACCGTCAGCTTGACCGGGCGCTTGAAGAAATCTTTACTGTAGTCGACGGCGCCGTCCTCGGTGCGGGGCAGGTCGTCGAGGTCCAGCGTCGTGACCTGGAACATCTCGCCCGCGCCCTCGCAGTCGGAACCGGTGAAGATCGGCGTGTGCACGTAGGTGAACCCGTGCTCATGGAAAAACTGGTGGATGGCGAACGCCGCCTGGCTGCGCACGCGGAACGCCGCGTTGAAGGTGTTGGTGCGCGGGCGCAGGTGCTGCATCGTACGCAGGTAGTCCATGCCCATCTTTTTCTTTTGCAGCGGGTAGTCGGCGCCGCAGGGGCCCAGCACCGTGATGGCGTCGGCGTTGATCTCAAACGGTTGCTTGGCGTTGGGGGTCAGCACCAGCGTGCCGGTGACCTCAAAGCTGGTGTACAGGCCGCACTTGGCGATCTCGGCATAATTGGCGAGTTTGTCGGCCTGGAAAACGATCTGCACCGGCTTGTAGCAGCTGCCGTCGGTCAGCGAGATAAAGCCGATCTGTTTGGAATCGCGCACAGTCTTGGCCCAGCCGCAGACGGTGACTTTGGCGCCGTCGGCCGGGGTCGCCGTATACAGCGCGGCGAGTTCGGTTCTCTGCATAGGTATTCCACTCCTCTATAACAAACAATACGTATTGTTATTATAGCGGGTTTTGCCGCGCTTGTACAGTCTTTTTTTCAGCCGGCCGCCGTCTGGTCCCCCTGTACATGGCCGCCCAACAGCACGGCCAGCGCCTCGGCGGCCGCCTGGCCGGCGCGCACGGCTTCCGTCACCGTGTTGGCGTGGCCGCCGACCTCAATAAGCAGGCTGCCGGGCGCAAGGTCCTGGTTGTAGTAGCGGTAGGCGCACAGCACGGGGCGCGTCAGGCCGGGCGTGCGCTGTTCCATCGCCTGTTCCCAGGCGGCGGCAAAGCGCAGGTTGAGCCGCCAGTTGGGCAGCGGCACGCTGGAGCCGTTGTCGCACCCGGCAATGAGCATGACCTGGGCGGCGTCCTGCCCGCCGACCTGGCACAGCGGTTTGACGCGGGTGCCGTCGGCGTCCTCGATGGCGTCGCGGTGGACGTCAAGGATGATCTGGATGGAGGGGTACCGCTCGAGATACGCCTGCGCCGTCGTGCGGCTGCGGTCATAGCTGGCGTTGTAGCTGGGGGAATCGTGCAACGTCGTGTCGTGCAGCGTGCAGATGCCCGCATCGTTGAGCACCTCGGCCATCGCCGCGCCCACGGCGCACATGTTGAGCGCGGTGTCCTGCGTGCGGGCCGTGAAGTCGGGGTCATAGACAGGGTCCGGCCAGGTCTGGTAGGTCTCGGTCGCGTGGGTGTGCAGGATCAGCACCTGGGGTTCGCGGCTGTCCACCTCGACGGAAAACGGCAGCGACGGCGTGGTGGCCGCGGCGCGCAGGTCGGCGTCGCTGTGCTCGGTCATATTGCGGATGCTGCCCGCCCCCAGCGTGACATACCCCGCCCCGCTGCCCTGGCCGAACGTCTCGGCCCGGATGGCGCCGGGGTTTTCGATCTCCGGCGCAGCGGACGGCAGCGGCGTCGCCGTGGGCTGCGGCGTGGGCGTGGGCTGCGGCGCAGGCCCCGCCGTTTGCGGCGCGGCGGACGGCTGCGGCGTTGCCGGGGCGGCGACCGCCTGCGACGCGGTTGGCGACGCTGTGGGCTGCGGCAGGCGGAGCGCGACGGCCGCCGCCGGGTCCTGGCAGAACACCGCACCCCGCACCAGCCAGGCGCGCCCCGGCAGGCGCACGGCGGACGCCGCCGTCAACAATATGGCCCCGGCAGCCCCCGCCAGGCACAGCAGCACGGCCAGCGCACGGCGCAGCAGCGGCATCTTCCCCACCCCCTTGCCCCCAGCGTATGCAATTTTTGCGGGGCGCATGAAGATTTTTCAAAAAAAGCCTTGCATGGCTGACAAAAATGTGGTAGGATAACATGTACTGTTATGGGGAAGCAAGGAGGTGGAACGAATGCCTAACATCAAATCGCAGAAAGACCGCGTTGTCCAGGCCAAGAAAGAAGCACTGCACAACAAGGCCATCAAGTCCAACCTGAAAACAGTGATCAAAAAGGCAGACGCTGCCATCGACAGCAACGCTGCTGACAAAGACGCCGCCATCAAGGCCGCCGTCTCTGCCATTGATTCTGCCAAGAGCAAGGGTGTCATCCACAAGAACACCGCTGCCCGCAAGGTCAGCCGCATGGCCAAGCGCGCCAACAAAGCTGCCGCGCAGTAATGATCGCATGAACAATGCCCGCCGGGTTTCCGGCGGGCATTTTCATTTGCAGGGTTCAGTTCTGGTCGCGGCTTTTGCCAACCAGCGCGCCCAACAGCGCAAACACCAGGCTGGCCGCAATGCCGCCCGACGCGGCGGTCAGCCCGCCGGTAAAAATGCCGGGCAGGCCGCAGGTATCCACGGCCTGCCGCACGCCCTGCGCCAGCAGGTGCCCAAAACCCAGCAGCGGCACGGTAGCCCCGGCCCCGGCCAGGTCCGCCAGCGGCCGGTACAGGCCCGCGGCGCTCAACACGACGCCGGCCACCACGTAGCCGGTCAGGATGCGCGCCGGGGTCAGGCTGGTGTAGTCGATGAGCAGCTGCCCGGCGACGCACAGCGCGCCGCCGACCGCAAATGCCAGCAGGTAGTTCATGCGTCCTCTCCCCTTTCCAGTTCCACACAGTGCGCAATGCCGGGGATGCTCTCCCCCTGCAAAAAGGTCGTCTGGCTCATCAGCGCGCCGGTGGCCACAAGCAGCACCCGGCGCAGGTCCCCGCGCTGCAACGCGGGCAGGATCTGCGCGCACAGCACCGCCGCGCTGCACCCCGCGCCGCTGCCGCCGGCCTGCACGTCCTGGCAGGCCGCGTCGTACAGCAGGCAGCCGCAGTCCCGGTGGTTGGGCAGCGGCACGCCTTCGCGCGCCATCTGCTCGCCCAGCAGCGCGCTGCCCACCGCGCCCAGGTCGCCGGTGAACACGGCGTCAAAATCCGCAGGTTCCGTGCCGCTGGCCGCAAAGTACCGCAGCAGCGTCGAAGCTGCCGCCGGCATCATGGCCGCGCCCATATTGTTGATGTCGCGCACGGCGTAGTCCTGCACGCGGCCAAACGTGACCGAGCGCACCCGCACGCCGCGCTGCCCCGGGGCGCGCAGCAGGCAGGCCCCGGCGGCGGTGGCGGTCCACTGCGCGGTGGGCGTGCGCTTGGCGCCGTACACCAGCGGCGTGCGGAACTGGCGCTCGGCCGCGCAGAAATGGCTGCTGGTCATAGCCAGCAGCTGGCGCGCCATGCCCCCGGCCGCCAGGCAGGCGGCCAGGGCCAGCGTTTCGGCCATGGTGGAACACGCCCCGTACACCCCGGCATAGGGCGCGCCCAGCGCGCGCAGCGCATAGTTGCTGGCCGTGCACTGGGCCTGCAGGTCCCCGGCCAGCACGAGGTCGATTTCCTTGCGGCTGACGCCGCCTTTGCGCAGGCAGGCGGCGGCCGCCTTTTGCTGCAGCAGGCTTTCGGCCTGTTCCCAGTTGGCGCAGCCTTCCCCGGCAAAGGAAGCGTCCTGCACAAGCAGGTCAAACGCCTTTGCCAGCGGACCCTCGCCCTCCTTTTTGCCGCCGGCGGCGGCCCAGGCGGCAATGACCGGCGGGCGGTCAAACAAGATCGTATCGTCCTTGCGGGTGACCATCGTTCACCCGACCTTTCCCAGCAGCCAATACAGCACGCCCCACGCGGCGGACGCCGCCGTGCCGTAGGCGATGACCGGCCCGGCAATGGCAAAGATGCGCGCCCCGGTGCCGGGCACCCAGCCTTCGGCCTTGAACTCAACCGCCGGGCTGACAACCGAGTTGGCGAACCCCGTGATGGGCACCAGCGTGCCCGCCCCGGCTTTGGCGGCGAGTTTCTGGTACCAGCCCGCCACCGTGCACACAGCCGAGAGGAAGATCAGCGCAATGCTGGTGAGCGTGCCGGCCATCGGCGCGTCATACCAGCGCAGAAAGAACTGGCGCAGCACCTCGCCCAGCAGGCAGATCCCACCGCCCACAAAAAAAGCCCACAGGCAGTCGCGCCCGACCGCCGAGGGCGGCGACGCGCGCTGTACCATGCGGGCGTATTCGTTCGGTTGCAGTTTCATGGCATAGGCCCCCTTTGCGGGGTAGTATGCCCTTACGCGCCGTAAAATATCACATTGCCGCGGTAGTACGGTTCCGGCACCATCAGGCGGTAGAGCTCCTTGAGCTCTTTGCCCACGACGTCGTCCGCCGCATGGCCGCCGCATGGCAGCGTCAGGATGCGGTAGCGTACGCCGAACACACGGCTTTCCAGCGCCGTGACCGCCGCCCCGGCGCGCTGGTAAAAGGCGATGCGCCGCTCGGCAATGGCGCGGTCGGGCGCTTCGTCGGGGTGCTCACACTCAAGGATCAGGTCGTCGAGCCGCGCTGTGTAGTGCTGCGCCAGCGTGCCCAGCACCTGGCTGCCGATGCCGCTGCCGCGCAGTTCCTTGCGCACGGCGAAATAGTCCAGCAGCGCGCTGCGCCGCCCCGGCAGCAGCACCTGCCAGGCGTAGGCCTGCAGCGCGCCGTCGTCGCCGCAAAAGGCCAGCGGTTCATAGATGCCGGCCTGCATCATCTCGCGCACGGCGGAAAACGGTTTGAGCTCCGCCGCCGGGAAATCCTGCACCATGTGGGTTTCATAGATTGCCTGCGCCGCGGCGCTGTCCAATAAACGGATCTGCATAGAGGAGGTTCTCCTTTCTGAACGAACACACATTGAATTCATAAAAGGTTTCCTGTATAATGCAGGTAACAGAAAACCGAGGGGGCTTTTGCCATGGAATGGACCGATATCACGATCACCGTCGCCAAGCGCGACGCCGAAACCGCCGAAGCCATCGCCACGATGGTGGCCAACGGCGGCATTTATATTGAGGATTACAGCGACCTGGAACAGCAGGCGTGGGAGATTGCCCACGTGGACCTGATTGAGCAGGAACTGCTGGACAAACCGCGCGACGTCGTCATCATCCACACCTACCTTTCGCCCGACGAAAACCCGGCCGAGGTGCTGCCGCTGTTTGAGGAACGCCTGAAAGCCAGCGGCATCCACTACCAGCTGGGCACCGCCGGCGTGCAGCAGGAGGATTGGCAGAACGCCTGGAAAGCCTACTACCACGCCACCGACATCGGCCAGCGGCTGGCCATTGTGCCCAGCTGGGAAACTTACGACACCGACCGCACCGTCATCACGATGGACCCCGGCCTGGCGTTTGGCACCGGCACGCACGAGACGACGAGCCTTTGCCTGGAAACGCTGGACCGCCTGGTCCGGGGTGGCGAGCGGGTGCTGGATATCGGCACGGGTTCGGGCATTCTGGCCATCGCGGCGCTCAAACTCGGCGCGCGCGCAGCCGAGGGCGTCGACATCGACCCCATGTGCGTGCGCACCGCCGGCGAGAACGCCGCGCGCAACGGCGTGGCCGACCGCTTTACCGTATTGGTGGGCGACCTTTCGGACAAAGCCAGCGGGCAGTATGATATCATCACCGCCAACATCGTGGCGTCGGCCATCCTCTCGCTGGCGCCGCACGTACCGCCGCTGCTGGCGCCGGGCGGCTGGTTTATGGCCAGCGGCATCATCGACGAGCGCAAGCAGGAAGTGCTGGACGGCCTGCAGGCCGCCGGGCTGCACCCGGTGGATGTATACGAAAAACGCGGCTGGGTGTGCATCCTGTGCCGCCAAAACGGGGGCTGAGCGATGCCGCACCGCTATTTTACCAGAGAACTCGGCGGCGGGCAAGCGGCGCTGACGGGGCCGGACGCCCACCACCTGGCCCATGTGATGCGCGCGCGCGTTGGCGACACCGTGGTGCTGTGCGGCCCCGACGGGCTGGAGTACACCGGCACCGTGGCGGCCATCGCGCCCGGCCGGGTGGAGTTTACCGTCAGCGAGGGCGCGCCCAGCAAGGCCGAGCCCACCGTGCGCACAACGCTGTTCGTCGGCTACCCCAAGCAGGGAAAACTCGAGGAGATCATCCGCCACAGCGTCGAGCTGGGCGTTACCGAGATTGTGCCGTTTTTCAGCCGCTACTGTGTGGCCACCCCCAAAAAAGAGGATGTAAAAAACGAGCGCTACAACCGCATTGCCGCCGAAGCCGCCAAGCAGGCCGGGCGCGCCATGCTGCCGCGGGTAGCCCCGCCGCTGCCGGACTTTGCCGCCGTCTGCCGGGCGGTCCCGGATTTTGACAAGGCGCTGTTTTTCTACGAGGGCGGCGGCGCGCCGCTGCGCGGCCTTTTGCAGCCCGGCAGCATGCAGCGCCTGGCGCTGATTACCGGCAGTGAGGGCGGTTTTTGCCCCGAGGAAGCCCAACAGGCCGCCGCGGCCGGGGCGGTGGCCGTGGGGCTGGGCCCGCGCATTTTGCGCTGCGAGACCGCGCCCCTGGCCGCGCTGACCGCCGCCATGCTGCTGACCGGCAACCTCGAGTGAGCCATCCTATGCCGCGGCGCAGCGCTGTGTGCGCGGCAGCCTACCATACTACAAGCCCTCCGCTTGCGAAAAGCCGGAGGGCTTGCTGCTTTTTTCGCTGTGATGCCGCGGGCGCGGCGGCCGCGGCAGATCAGAACAGGTGGTCGGCCGGGTACAGGCCGTCGGCGCTCATGGCGCGCAGCGCGGCCACGACCTCGGGCTTATCCTCCCGGTAGGTGATGCCGTACCACTTGTCGGGGCTGGTCAGCACATGGACGTTGGCGTCGCCCCGCTCCAGCGCCGCCGTGACGACGGCGGGCAGGTAATATTCACATTTGAGGGGGTTCACCGGCAGGTTTTGCTGCAAAAAGGCCGTGAACCCGGCTTTGGCTTCGGCAATATAGCCGGGCGTAAAGCCCCACAGGTTCATCGACACAACGGCGTCCGCCGGCAGGTCGGCCCAGGTCTGGCCGCCGTCCTCGCTGTAATGGATGCCGTCGGCGTAGGGCTCGATGCAGGTGCGCTCGGTCACGCTGACGAGGTTATGGTGTTCGTCGGTCACGCAGACGCCGCGGCTGACGCTGCCGTTGGCGCTGACCGTGTTGCCCAGCAAAAAGCCGACCATCGTCCAGGCGTAGCGGTCGCCGTCCGGGTGGGTGCTAAGGTAGTCGTACACGAGTTGGAAGCCCTGCGGGCCGTAATAGTCGTCGGCGTTGATGACGGCAAACGGCGCGTCGCCGATGGCGTCCTCGGCCGAAAGGATGGCGTGCGCCGTGCCCCAGGGCTTGACGCGGCCCTCGGGCACCGTGAAACCCGCGGGCAGGGTTTCCAGCTGCTGGTAGGCGTAGCGCACTTCCAGCCCGGCACGCAGCGCCCGCGCGCCGACGGCCTCTTTAAAAGGCTGCTCAATCTCATGTTTGATGATAAAGACGACCGTCTCAAACCCGGCGCGGCGCGCGTCGTACAGGCTGTAGTCGAGGATTGCCTCGCCCGACGGGCCCACGGGGTCAATCTGCTTGAGCCCGCCGTAACGGCTGCCCATGCCGGCGGCCATGATGACCAGAATCGGTTTTTTTGCCATAGATTTGCTCCTCTCTGCGCGGTGAACAAAAGCCCGCCGCGCCATGGCTTACCCCTATGATACACGGTTGCGGCGCCGGTTGCAAGCCCCGCCGGGCGCCTGCCGCGCAGGTGCCAAAAATGTTGCGCAAATTGCGGTAGCATTGTGGCCGCAATAATGGTATACTACTAACAAAGTAATGTTTCGCGCCATATAAGGAGGTGCGCCATGCCCAACGAAACGCCTGTGCGCGCGCTGGTACTGGCCGGCGGCGGCGCCAAGGGCAGCTACCAGGTCGGCGTCTGGCGCGCCTTGCAGGAACTGCAATGGACGCCGGGCATCATCACGGGGGCCAGCGTCGGCACGCTGAACGGCTGCATGTTTGCCAGCGGCAAGGCCGACGAAGTGGAACAGCTGTGGCGCACGATGGAAAGCCATGACGTGCTGGACGTGCCCGCCACCCGCGACGCCGACGAACTGCGCGCGTTTTTTCTGGATGTGATCCGCAGCGGCGGGCTGGACGTGCAGCCGCTGGCCGAGCAGATCGACGCGCTGATTGACGAGGACGCCGTGCGCAGCTCGCCGATCCGGTTTGGGCTGGTGATGACCGAGATGGCCACCATGCGCAGCGTGCAGTGCCGCATGGAGGATATCCCCACCGGGCGGCTGAAAGAGTACCTGCTGGCGTCCAGCGCCTGTTTCCCGGCACTGCGCCCGCGGGAGATTGACGGCGTCAAATACATCGACGGCGGCTGGCGCGACAACATGCCGCTGCGGCTGGCCGCCGCCATGGGCGCGACCGAGCTGCTGGGCGTCGATATCGACGGCATCGGCATCATACCGCCCAACAACACCGGCCTGCCCACGCGCATTGTGCGCAGCCACTGGAACCTGGGCCCGACGCTGGATTTTGACCCGGCGCGCGCCGCGCGCAACATCGCGCTGGGGTACCTGGACACGATGCGGCTGTTCGGCCGCTTTGGCGGCACAGCGTACGCGATTTTGCCGTCGGACGATGATTTTCTGGCGCGGTTTGCCGGGCAGTACCAGCGCCTGCTGGCCGAAGCCGAAGCCCGCAGCCCCGGCCTGGACCGCCTGGAAAGGCTGGCCCGCCAGCGCGCCGGGTACCCGCCGCCGTTTGCGCCCAACGCCAGCGCCCCCACGCGCGGCGCGCTGGCCCCGCTGGAACTGGCGGCCGAGCGCCTGCATGTGCCGGAGGACCTGCCCTACACCCCCAAACTGTTGGCCGCTACCTTTATGGGCAGCTTTGACAAAGACCCGGCCGACCGCTTCCCCGCCCTGCTGGACGGCAAGGAGGGCAGCGCCGTGGCCGAGCGCGCGGTGGCTGCCGCCGTGCCGGAGGAATTTGTGACCGCCCTGGTCAGCCGCGCGCTGGCCGAGACCCCTTTGCTGTAATATCCGGACAGGAGGTCTGCCTATGTATACGTTTTCCGGTGTGACCGCTTCCCAAGGTATTGTGATCGGCCCGGTGGAGCAGATCGACCATGGCACCGCCGGGCTGCACCGCATCGTGTGCGACCCGTTCCGCGAGCGCGCGCTGTACGACGTGGCCGTGGTGCTGGCCAAGGACGAACTGCGCCGGTTGAGCCAGCGCGCCAAAGGCCCCGACGCCGATATTCTGCTGTTCCAGATCGCCCTGTTGGAGGATGAATCCTTTACCAACGAGATCGGCGATTACATAGCCGCCGGGGCCGGCGGCGCCGCCGCGGTGGAACGCGCCGAGCAGATTTTTGCCGGGCGGTTGAGCAATGTGGATGACGAGTATATCCGCGAGCGCAGCGTCGATGTGCAGGACGTCTGCCGCCGCGTGGTGGATATCCTGGACGGCCGCCCGCGCCGCCGCCTGCACCTGCAGCGGCCCAGCATTTTGGTGGCGGACCGGTTTTTCCCCAGCGACCTGTTCAGTTTGGACCGCCGCATGATCCTGGGCCTGGCCAGCGACCAGGACAGCACCGTGAGCCATGCCGCCATCATGGCGCGCAGCATGGGCATCCCGGCGGTTGTCCAGCTGGGCGACGGCGTGGCGGCCCAGGCCGCTGGGCACCGCGCCATTCTGGACGCTTCGGGCGGGGACGCCGCGACGCTGACTGTGGAGCCGACCGGCGTGCACATGGCGCAGGCGGACTGCAAGATCGCCATCACCCGCCTGCACGGGCGCACGCCCGACCCGGTGGCGGCGCTGCCCTGCCTGACCAAAGACGGCACGGCGTTCCGCCTGCTGACGGCCATTAACGCCACCTCCGACCCGGCCGACCCGCTGCCGCAGGGCGCGGCCGGCACCGGGCTGCTGCGCACCGAATCGGTCATTTTGGACGACCTGCCCGAGGATGTGCAGTTTGCCAACCTGCGCAACCGGCTGCAGCACTCGGACGGGGCGATGATCGCGGTGCGCACCTGCGATACCAACGCCGACGACGATTCCCCCTGGACGGCCGAAATCCGCAGCCGGCTGAACGGCCACCGGCTGTTCTGGCCGCAGATCAAAGCGCTGCTGCGCGCGGCGCGCTACGGCGATTTGCATGTGCTGTTCCCCATGATTGCCTGCGTAGAAGATTGGGAAACCTGCCTGCGCGAAGTGGAGATCTGCCGCACCGAGCTGCACAAGGCCGGGCTGGAAGTCTCGCCGCCGCCGTTCGGCTGCATTGTGGATACCCCCTCGGCCGCGCTGCTGGCCGGGGAACTGATCGACCACGGCGCGCAGACGCTGGCCATCGACCTGGAGGATTTGACCCGCTACACGCTGGGCCTGGTGCAGGACCCGCTGGCCGCCGTGAACCGGGTGGACAACCCCGCCGTGCAGCGCCTGGTCAAAGAGACGCTGCAGCAGGCCAAAGCCCGCGGCGCCGAGGTCTACCTGTGCGGCATCACGGTGGACTGCCTTGCGCGCATCCCCGCCTACCTGCGGCTGGGCGTGCGGACGTTCAGCGCGGAACCCGCCGCGCTGCTGCCGCTGAAAAAACGGCTGCTGGAGATGGACCTGCGCGAACCGCCGGAAAAGGTGTGACTGCGCCCGCCAAGACAAAAACCGTTCCCCTTGATGGGGGAACGGTTTTTCTTTGGCGTCTTGGCGGCGGCGCGGGGGTTCAGCCGGTGCTTTCGGCCGGCGGCGCGGGTTCCGACGTGCTCTGCGCCTCACTGGCGGCGGACTGCGAAACCATCCTGTCGTCGCGCTCGCCCGCGATGAACACGCTGACGATGGTTTTGCCCGCGTCAAAGCGGGTACCGGCCAGCACATCGGTCTTGGCGACGCAGCCCTCGGCCATTGTGCCGTCGTTTTCCACGATCTGCATCTTATACTGGATGCCGCGCTCGTCAAGCTGCTTGCTGGCGTTGGCCTGCGTAAAGCCGATGATATCCGGCATTTCCACCAGGTTGGGGCCCTTGCTGACCACGATCTGCAAAATCTGCCCGTCGCCGGTGGCCAACGAACCGGCCGCCGGGTCCTGGCGGATGACAATGCCGGCCGCGATCTCGGAACTGTTTTCCTCCGTCATCACGATGCGGAAACTCTCATACAAATCGTTGCCTTTGATCTCGCTGGTATAGCGTTTGCCCACCAGGTCCGGCACCACCTGCGCGCCGTCGTCCTGCGGCTGCGCCGCGCTGGCGGCGGGCGTCGGCGTGGCGGTGGGCGTGGCGGCGGGTTCGTTGCCGCTGTCCAGCAGGCTCCAGATCAGCAGGATGGCCAGCACCGCAATGACCACCAGCGAAACGCCCATGATTTTGCGGGTGCTGATCTGGTTGTCACCGCGCTCAAACATCGCGTTGGCCACGTTGGGGTCAGTCAGGGCGCTCATCAGTTCCGGCACCGTCTGCATGCGGCGGGCGGGGTCCAGCCGCAGCGCGCAGGCCAATACCTGCGAGAACCAGGTCGGCACGCCGGCTTCCAGGCTGTGGGCGGATTCCAGGCTGTCGCGCACGCTGCGCTGCGGCGCGGCGACCGGCGTCTGCCCCGTGACCAGGCGGTAACAGACGGCCCCCAGGGCGTAGACGTCGGTGTAGCGGCCGCTGAACTCGGCCGCCGAATACTGTTCCGGCGCGGCATAGCCGGGGTAAAGCTGGCTTTTGAGCTCGCTGCCGCCGGTGCGCAGCGCCAGCGTGCCGTAGCCGGTCAGGCGGGCGGTGCCGTCGATGGGCAGCAGGATGTTGTCCGGGCAGATGCCGCGGTGGATCAGCCCTGACTTGTGCAGCTGGGCCACGCCTTCCATGACCGGCTGCAGCAGCGTGCGGGCTTCGGCCGGGGTCAGCGTGCGGCTGCGCAGGCTGAGGTAATGCGTCAGCGTCATGCCTTTTTCGCTTTCCTCAATGCCGTAGACGGTGTTGTTTTCTTCCACCACATCCAGGATGGTGTTCAGCCCCGTGGACGGCGTCAGGCTGCGCAGGTCGTCGTACAGGTCCTTAAAATCCATGCGGCTGGTTTTGAACAGCACCTCTTTGCCCTCTTTGGGCATCAGCATGCCGTCGGCGTTGCGGCCGTTGCACAGCGTGACGGGGAAATACTCTTTGATGAGCACGAACTTTTTTTCTTCGTTGAGCACGCCGCGGTAGCAAAGCCCGTCGCCGTCGGCGCTCAGGTAGCTGCCCACCGTGTAGCGCCCCGCCAGCTGGGTGCCCAGCGGCAGCGCGCCCTCAGGGTTCTGGTTTTGCAGCGGGCGCCCGCAGTGCGGGCAGGCCCCGCTGTAGCCGCCCGGCAGCGGCTGCAGGCAGTGCGGGCAAAGCAGTTCAGGCATACAGGTTTCCTTTCCCGGTATAAAAAACGGAGAGCAAGGCGTACCTTCACTCTCCTGTTTGCGGTCGGTATCAGCGGTCGAGGTCGTCCTCGTTTTCCAGGCTGTGCCAGGCGTTCTGTACGTCGTCGTCGTCGTCCAGCGCGTCCAGCAGCTTGCCCATCTGCGCCAGCTGGTCGGGGTCGGTCAGCGTCGTGGTGGTGGCGGGCACCTGGGCCACGTCGGCCGAAATAAAGCTGTAGCCCTTGTTCTGCAGCGCGTCGCAGACGGCGGTGAAGTTTTCCGGCGTGGTGGTGACCTGGGCGGCTTCCTCGCCGGCGTCAAAGTCCTCGGCCCCGGCGTCGAGGGCGTCCATCATCAGTTCGTCGGGGTCCTTGTCCTCCAAATCGACGACAATGACGCCCTTTTGGGTGAACATAAAGCTGACGCAGCCCATCTGGCCCAGGTTGCCGCCGAACTTGTCAAAGTAGTGGCGCATGTTGGCCGCGGTGCGGTTGCGGTTGTCGGTCAGCGTTTCGACCATGACCGCCACGCCGCCGGGGCCGTAGCCCTCATAGGTCATGGCTTCGTACTCGGCCTTGTCGCCGCCCTCGGCGCGCTTGATGATGCGCTGGATGTTGTCGTTGGGCACGCTGTTGGCCTTGGCCTTGGTGATGAGCGCCGCCAGCTTGGAGTTGGACGCCGGGTTGGCGCCGCCCTCTTTGACGGCGACGGCGATCTCGCGGCCGATCTTGGTAAACACCTTGGCGCGGGCGCCGTCGGTTTTCTCTTTCTTACGTTTGATATTGTTCCATTTGCTATGTCCGGACATGCGGTGGTCCCCCTCATATTTTCGTATTCATTCAGGCTTTTGGGCAAAAGCCGGCAAGTACCAGAAAAATATTATAGCACAACCGCACGTCCTTTTCAAGCCCCGTGGCAGGGCGCAGCACAGGCAGCAAAAAGGCCCCCGCCGTGCGGGGGCCGAAGCGGACGTCAATACTTGGCGGGGTTGGCGGACAGGTACTTTTTGACCATGAGCGCCACTTTAAAGACGATGGCGTCGTCGAAATTGCGCAGATCAAGCCCTGTGAGCTTGCGGATTTTTTCCAGCCGGTAGACCAGCGTATTGCGGTGCACAAACAGGCCGCGGCTGGTCTCGGAGACATTGAGGTTATTCTCAAAAAAGCGCTGGATGGTGAACAGCGTCTCGGCGTCGAGGGAATCGATGCTTTCCTGCTTGAACACTTCGCGCAGGAAGGCCTCGCACAGCGTCGTGGGCAGCTGGTAGATCAGGCGGGCGATGCCCAGGTGGTCGTAGCTGATGACCTGGCGCTCGGTATCGAACACCTTGCCGACTTCCATGGCGATCTGCGCTTCTTTAAAGCTGGCGGCCAGGTCTTTGATGTTGCTGATGGGGGTGCCGATGCCGACGACCGCCTTGATGTAGTGGTCGCCCTGCAGCGTATCGACGATGGAAGCGGCCAGCTTTTCCATATCGCGGGTGGTGTTTTCGGGTTTGATCTCTTTGACGAGGACGGTGTCGCTCTCGCTGATATTAAAGACAAAGTCCTTCTGCTTATCCGGGAACAGGCCGCTGACGACGTCGTAGGCCGAGATATCGTTGCCGGAGGTCACGCGGATGAGCAGCACGACGCGCTCCACATCGGAGATGAAGTGCAGTTCGCGCGCTTTGGCGTAGATATCGCCCGGCAGGATATTATCGAGCACAACGTTTTTGATAAAGTTGGTTTTGTCGAACTTTTCGTCGTGGTACTGTTTGATGCACTGCAAACTGACCGAGAGCATGGCGGCAAACTGCTCGGCCGTGGGGTCGGTGCCCTCGACAAACGCGGCGTAGTCGTTGTGCTTGGTGTTGGAGAACTGATGGTAGGAATACCCGTTGCGCACAAAGGCTTCGCCGCCCGCCTGGCGCGCGGCTGCCACGCCGTCGCGCACTTCGCCGATCTGCCCCAGTTCAGAGCAGGAGATGACGGTGCCGGTCTCATCCACGACACCGAGGACACGGTCTACTGCTTCTTTCATCTGGTAGACCACGTTCTGGAATACCCTGTTCGCCATATGCAATGACTCCCCTTTTTGTTCGTTTGGGCCTTTGGCAAACTGCCGTATGGTAAACTGCCCGAAAACAGAAAGCTCTTGATGTATATTTTACACAAGTAACTTGGCTTTTGCAACATATTTTAACGAAAAAAGCAAGATTTTCTTGTACAGTTTTGTTTTTGTGCCCAAAAAACCCCGCCCAAAACGGATTTGGCGGGGTTTTGCTTCCGTCATTTTGACGGGTCCTGCTCTGCGGGGTCCTGCAAAGCGCCGGTGCCGCCCTCGACAACGCCGCGGCGCTGGAACACATAGGCGAAACTGCGGAAAAAGATTTTGCAGTCCATGCCAAAGGTCACATGGGCCGCGTATTCGCCGTCATAGCGCGCCTTGACGTCGATGGGCAGTTCGTCCCGCCCGTTGACCTGCGCCAGGCCGGTCAGGCCGGGGCGGATGTCGTTGGCATGCACGCGGTCGCGCGCTTCAATCAGGTCATACTGGTTGTACAGCGCCGGCCGCGGGCCGATGATGCTCATCTGCCCGACCAGAATGTTGTAAATCTGCGGCAGTTCATCCAGGCTGGTCTTGCGCAAAAACGCGCCGCTTTTGGTGATGTAGCTGTCGGGGTTCTGCAAAAGATGGGTGGGCACGTCGTGCGGGGTATCGCCGCGCATTGTGCGGAATTTGAGGATGTTGAAATGCGCTTTGCCCCGGCCCACGCGGCGCTGGCGGAAAAACACCGGCCCGGGCGAATCGCACTTGATCCACACGGCGATGACCGCCATGGGGATGGCCAGCACGACCACCGCCGCGAGCGAGAGCACAAAATCCAGAATGCGTTTGAAACAGCGCTGATACATGGTGTCACCCCTCCTTGCCGGGCTGCGGGGCCGGGGCGTCGGCCGGCGCCGCAGCGTCTGTGCCGGCTGTGTGCAGTTCCAGCTGGCGGGCCAGTTCTTCTTTGGAGAAGAGTTCGGTGTTGCCGGTCACGGCCACAACGGTATGGTCGCTGCGCACCTTGCGGTTGGGGTGGTAGCCGGGCACCATCTTTTGCAGGCATTCCACCACCGCGTCGTCGTTGTGGTGGGCCGCCGTACCCAGGGCCTGCAGGTCGGTGTAAAACTCGGCCAGGTCAATCTGCATCGGCGGGGCGATGAAGATTTTGTCATGGGCCGTTTTGCGCATTTTGTCCTGCTCGGTATCCATGAGCAGTTCCTCGTACAGCTTTTCGCCAGGGCGCAGGCCGGTGATTTTGACTTCCATGTTGACGCCCGGCTCATAGCCGTAAAACCGGATCAGCCGGTTGGCCAGGTCCATGATCTTGACCGGCTCGCCCATATCCAGCACGTAGATGCTGCCGCCCTTGGCCAGGCCGCCGGCCTGCAGCACCAGCTGCGCGGCCTCAGTAATGGTCATGAAATAGCGCACGATCTCGGGGTGGGTGATGGTGACGGGGCCGCCGCGCTTGATCTGTTCTTCAAACAGCGGGATCACGCTGCCGTGGCTGCCCAGCACGTTGCCAAAGCGCACGGCCATACATTTCATCTCGGTGCCGCTGGCAAAGGTCTGGATGAGCATTTCGCACAGGCGCTTGGTGCAGCCCATGACGTTGGTGGGGTTGACGGCTTTGTCGGTGGAGAGCTGCACGAACCGCTCGACGCCGTGTTCGGCCGCCGAGGTGAGCAGGTTTTTGGTGCCGAACACATTGTTTTTGACGGCTTCGGCCGGGCTGATCTCCATCAGCGGTACATGCTTGTGCGCCGCGGCGTGGAACACAACCGACGGGTGGTAGGTCTCGAACACTTCGTCCAGGCGCTCGATATCGCGTATGGAGCCCACCAGCGTGACGATGGGCGCGTCGGCGCCGTACTTGTTGCGCAGTTCAGTTTCCAGTTCGTAGGCGCAGTTTTCGTAGATATCAAAAATCAGCAGCCGGCGCGGCTGGTAGCGCATGATCTGGCGGCAGAGTTCGCTGCCGATGGACCCGCCGCCGCCGGTGACCAGCACGACTTTATCGTGCAGGTATTCCGAAATCTGGGCGTTGTTGAGCTGGATTTCGTCGCGCGAGAGGAAGTCGGCGGTGTTCAGTTCGCGGAACCCGGGCGCGACCGGGTTGCCGTTTTCATCCACCGCCTGCGGGTCGGACAGCATGCGCACGCGGCAGTGGGTGGAGTTGCAGAGGTTGATGATCTCGCTCAAACGGTCGCCCTTGAGCGTCGTGATGGCGATGACGATCTCCATGATATGGTACTTGCGCACCAGCTCCGGGATGTCGGAGATGGTGCCCCGCACCGGCACACCCTGCACGCGCAGGTTCTTTTTGGTCAGGTCGTCGTCCACAATGCAGATGGGGTCGCCAAAGCTCTGATTTTTGTTTTTGCACAGGTTGACCGCCCAGGCGCCGGCGTTGCCGGCGCCGACGATGAGCAGCGGCGGGCGGTTTTCGTCTTTATGGGCGCGCGCGCCGCGCACCGTCTTGATAAGCCGCCACAAAAAGCGCACACCGGCAATGGCCGCCGTGTTGAACACCGCGCCCAGCGCCATCACCGCGCCGCTGATGGGCGGCTGCTGGCGGTAAATGAGGTCAAACAGCATGATGATGCCGGTAGCCAGCCCCGAAAGGCAGGTCAGGCGGGCCAGGTCCCGCATGCCGGCATACTCCCACATGATCTCGTACAGGCCGCCGAACCAGAACACGATCATATAGATCGGCAGCGCATAGTACAGCATGGGCGCCATGGCGCGCAGAATCTCGACCCGGCGGTAGGCGTCGCCGCTGTCAAAGCGCAGCATGACGGCCAGCCAGTAACAAAATACGATCAGCCCGCAGTCCAGCAGCATCAGAAGGATACGGCGCGGCAGGCCCTTGACGATTTGTTTGGAATCCTGTTGCATGAATGTGTCGTCCTTTTATCTTGACCGCCCGGCAGCCGCGGGGCGGGGGAAAATCCGGATACAGAGGTATTATAACACAAAGGGGCCCCGTTTGTCTTGCAGCAGAGCCGGCAAACGGGGCGCAGCCTGCCCAAATTTGGGCAGTAAATTTTGGTAAAATGGCCTAAATTCTCACTCGACCGTGACGCTCTTGGCCAGGTTGCGCGGCTTGTCGACGTCAAGCCCCTTGGCGCAGCTGACATAGTAGGCCAGCAGCTGCAGCGGGATGACCGCCAGGCTGGTGGCAAAGTGCGGGTCGGTCTTGGGCACATAGACGGTGAAGCCAGCCGTGTCCTCGATGCTGTAGTTGCCGTAGCTGGTCAGGCCCATCAGGAACGCACCGCGGCTTTTGGCTTCCACCATGTTGGAGACGCTCTTTTCATACAGATCGGGCTGGGTCAGGATGCCCACGACGAGGGTGCCGTTTTCTACCAGCGAGATGGGGCCGTGCTTCATCTCGCCCGCGGCGAACGCCTCGGAGTGGATGTAGCTGATCTCCTTGAATTTCAGGCTGCCCTCCAGCGCGACGGCGTAGTCCAGCCCGCGGCCGATGAAGAACGCGTCCTTGGCGGAAGCGTACTTGCTGGCGAACCACTGGATGCGCTCTTTGTCCTCCAAAATTTTGGCGATCTTGTCGGGCAGGGCTTCCATCTCGGCCACCAGCGTCTCGTACTGGCCTTCGGCCAGCGTGCCGCGCACGCGGGCGAATTCCGTCGCCAGCAGGTAGCAGGCCGCCAGCTGGGTGCTGTACGCCTTGGTGGTGGCCACCGAGATTTCCGGCCCGGCCCAGGTGTACATGGTGGCGTCGGCTTCGCGCGCAATGCTGGAGCCGACGACGTTGACGATGCCGACGGTGCGCACGCCGCGCTCTTTGCACAGGCGCAGCGCGGCCAGGGTGTCGGCGGTCTCGCCGCTCTGGCTGATGACGAGCGCCAGCGCGTCGGGGTCGAGCACCGGGTCGCGGTAGCGGAACTCGCTGGCGACGTCGACTTCCACCGGCAGGCGGGCCAGGCTTTCAAACACATAGCGCGCGGCCATGCCCACATGGTACGCCGAGCCGCAGCCGATGATGTAGATGCGGCGCACGGCGCGCAGCGCGTCCTCGTCCAGTTCCAGTTCCGAGAGGTCGATTTTTCCGTCCTTGAGACGCGGCGACAGCGTGTCGCGCACGGCGGCCGGCTGTTCGTGGATTTCTTTCATCATGAAATGCTCGTAGCCGCCTTTTTCCGCGGCTTCGGCATCCCACTCGATGGTCGCGGCCTCATGCTGGACGGGTTCCTTGTCGATGTTGAAAAACTCGATGGCGTCCGGCGTCAGGCGGGCAATTTCCAGGTTGTCGATGTAATACACCGTGCGGGTGTATTTGAGCAGCGCCGGCACGTCCGACGCGATGATGGAACCGTTTTCGCACCGGCCGACGATGAGCGGGCTGTCCTTGCGCACGGCGTAGACGACGCCCGGCTGGTCGGCAAACAGGATGCCCAGCGCGTAGGAGCCGCGCACGTGCATCATCATGCGGGCGATGGCGTCCAGCGCGTCGCCGGCCGAAGAACCGGTATAGTAGTAGTCCAGCAGCTGGGCCACGGCTTCGGTATCGGTCTGCGAGACAAAAGTGAAGCCCTTGTTGGTCAGGCGCTCTTTGATTTCGAGGTAATTTTCGATGATGCCGTTGTGCACGACGGCGATTTTCTGGTCGCGCGAATAATGCGGGTGCGCGTTGACGGCTGACGGCTCGCCATGGGTGGCCCAGCGCGTATGGCCGATGCCGCAGCTGCCCGGCACGGCGTTGCCGCCGTCCGTCATTTCGCGCAGAACTTTCAGCCGGCCTTTGGCCTTGACGACCTCGATTTTGCCGGCGGCATTCTCCACCGCCATACCGGCCGAGTCATAGCCGCGGTATTCCAGTTTGGCCAGCCCGTCCAGCAACACCGGCGCAGCCTGCGCAGCGCCGGTAAACCCTACGATCCCACACATTGGTCTTTCCCTCCCGGTTAACGGTTTGCAAGCGCAGGGCGCTGCGCCCCGCGCGCGGCGGCCGGCGGCCGGCCGCTGTAACTGTGTACCAGTATATTCGATTGAACGGCAAATGTCCACCCTGAATTTGCCAAACGCCGGGTGGCGGCCGTGCGGCCGGCCATCCGGCGGGGGCGTTATGCGCTGACGCGGCGCGCCACCACAACGTAGCGGCCGTTTTCGCTGGAATATTCGCAGGTGGAAAGCGTCAGCAGCTGCTCGCCATACACCGGGCGGATGCCGCTGTCGACATCGCTGCGGCGGATCACCTCGTCGACGTAGGCGTTGTAGCCTTCCTCGTCCAGGTCGATGTACTGGTTGTACACAAAGCTGGTGTCGGTCGCCACGTCGATGGAGAACGCCGCAAACACTTCGTAGGTGGCGTCGCCGTAGATGGTGTCAAAGTCGATGCGCGGGTGCTCGCTGTAATACGAAGCTTCTTTGTAGTTGGTCAGGCAGCCGAAAATGGTGCCGGTTTTCATATTATGCCCGTAAATGACGAGGTTGTCGCTCTGGGCGTTGGCGCCCATCGTCGTCTTTTCGTCCAGGTACGGCACGCCGTAGATGCTGTACTCCTGGTAAAAATCGTGGCGCAGATAAAAGTCCTTGTTGTCCGGCGCGAACATGACCGGGAAATCCAGCGGCGTATCGTCGATGGAAATCCAGCCGATAAAATCGCCGTTGCGCTCGCGCAGCGCGGCAAACCGGGCGCTGTTGGACGCTTCGCCGTCGGCGGCCGGGGTCTCGGCCTGCGGTTCAATCAGCGCCTGCAGGTCGGCAAATTCGCTCTCGGTACGGCGGTCGTCAAAATACCGCTTGACCAACAGCCCGCCGCAGACCAGAAAAACCGCCAGGCAGACAAGGATGGCGAGATCATAGGCAAGGTTGCCCTTGCGTTTTGCCTTTTTGGGTTTGCCTTTTTTGCGCGGCGCCAGGGCGGCTGTATCCGGCGCCCCGGCTGCCGGCGGCGGCTGCGTCCCGGCGTCTGGCGCCTGTTTGGGCAGCGCCGCCGTCTTTTGGCGCTGCACGGCAAATGCGTCGTCGCTGCGATGAATCTTGGCCATGGGTATTTTCCCTCCCCTCAGGAATCCAGTTTTTACTATACGCCGTTTTGCCCCATAATGCAAGCAAAACCGCCGCATAGCATGCGGCGGTTTTGCGGCGGCGGGATCAGTCGCGGATCTCTACGCCGAGTTTGAATTTGAGGTTGCCGAGGATTTTTTTGAGGAAGCGGTCGACTTCCTCGGCGGCAAAGGGTTTATCCCCCGGCTGGAAAGACAGGCGGAACGCCATGCTCTTTTTGCCGGCGCCGAGTCTGTCGCCGCGGTAGATATCAAACAGCTCCACATGGGTCAGCTGCTGGCAGGCGTGGCGCATTTCGTCCATCAGCGCGCCGCACTCGGCTTCCTCGGGCACGACGAGCGCCAGGTCGCGCTCGACGGGGGCGAGTTCGGGGATGGGCACATAGCGCAGCGTTTTGGGCGTGCGGGCGTAGAAGTCGGGCCAGTCGATCTCGCCCAGGTAGATGTTCTGGCGGCCGCGGCTGTCCTTGGGCAGCTTGAGCTCCGCCGTGATATCGTTGGCCAGCTTGCCGAACACGCCGATGCGCGCGCCGTCGCACAGGATGTACGCCGCGACGCCGGGGTGCAGCCAGGGCACGTCCGCCGCGCGTTCCACCGTCAAGGCGACGCCGAACTCGGCGCCGAGCGCTTCCACCGCGCCCTTGACCGTGAAGAAATCTTCCGCGTCGCCCCAGGCGGCAAAGCCCAGGTGCAGGCGTTCCTCGGGCAGTTCGGTGACGGGCTGCTGTTTGGGGCGGTAGATGTTGGAAAGTTCAAACAGGCGGCCCTCGGCGTTGCCTTTTTTGAGGTTGCCGACGACGACGTTGAGCAGCGACGGCGCCAGCAGCGTGCGCATGATCGTCAGGTTGGAGGAGATGGGGTTGAGGATGCGCACGGCGTCGCGCTCCGGCGCGTCGGGGGCGAGGTGCAGCATGTCGAGGTCGGCGTCGGCATAGAACGCCAGCGTCTCGGCTTCATAGAAGCCCTGGGCGCACAGCGCGCGCTTGGCTTTGGCGCGGGCTTTCTGGTCGGCGGTCAGGCCGCCGGTGGTGACCTGCGCCGCTTTGAGGAAGGTGGGTTTGATATGCTCGTAGCCGTATTCGCGGATGACTTCCTCGGCCAGGTCGGGTTCGCCGACCTCGATGTCCTCGCGCCAGCGCGGCGCAGTGACCTGCAGGGTATCGCCGTCGGCGTCCAGCGTGACCTCAAACTGCAGGCGGCGCAGGATATCCAGCACGGCGTCCGCCGGCACCGTGATGCCCAAGATGGCGTTGATGCCGCTGAGGGTGGCCGTGAACTGCTTGCCCACGCGCGGCGCGCCGGCCGAGCAGTCAAAGTGGCTGGCCGTGACCTCGCCGCAGCCGAGTTCCTGGATCAGATGCAGCGCGCGCGCCATGCCGAGCTCGGTCGTATACTCTGAGATGCCTTTTTCGTAATGGCTGGAAGCGTCGGTGTTCTGGCCCAGGCCGCGCGCAGTCTTGCGGACGTTGTCGCGCGCGAACTTGGCGGACTCAAACAGCAGCTGGGTGGTGCTGTCCTTGATTTCGCTGTTCAGGCCGCCCATGACGCCCGCCAGCGCGACCGGCTTGCTGCCGTCGCAGATGACGAGGTTCTCGGGCGTCAGGGTGAACTCTTTGCCGTCCAGCGTCGTGATCTGCTCGCCCTCTTTGGCGCGGCGCACCAGAATCTGGCAGCTTTCCAGCGTATCCATGTCAAAGGCGTGCATCGGCTGGCCGATTTCCAGCATGACGTAGTTGGTGATATCGACGACGTTGGAGATGCTGCGCAGCCCACACAGCGCCAGCTGGCGTTTCATCCAGCGCGGCGAAGGGCCGGGCGTGATGTTGCGCACATAGTGGCCGATGTAGCGCGGGCAGAGGTCGGGCGCTTCCACCGCAATGGAAAGGCGCGGGTCCTGGTAGGCGCTGGCCGTGTAGTCGGTGGCGGGCATTTTGAGCGGTTTGCCCAGCACGGCCGCGACTTCGCGCGCGATGCCGAGCACGCTCTGGCAGTCGGCGCGGTTGGCCGTGATGGAGATATCGAAGATAAAGTCATCCAGCCCGACGACCTGCTGGATCGGCGTGCCGGGCACGGTATCTTTGGGCAGGTCCAGCAGACCGTAGACCTCGGCGCCCGGGTAGAGGTCGTCGTTGAGGCCGAGTTCCTCGCCGCTGCACAGCATGCCGTTGGACTCGACGCCCATGAGCGGTTTGGCCTTGATATGGATGCCGCCGGGCAGCGTGGCGCCGTCCAGCGCCGCCGGGGTGTGCATGCCGGCGTAGACGTTGGGCGCGCCGGTGGAAATTTGGATTGCATGGCCGTAATCGCCGCAGTCCACCTTGCAGATATGCAGGTGGGTGCCCTCCTGCGGGACGCACTCGGTGACGACGCCGACGACGACTTTGTCGATGCCGGCGGAAAGGTCGACCAGTTCCTCGACCTCAAAGCCGCAGTCAAACAGCTTTTTCTCGAGCTCTGCGGCGGTGACGTCGATGTCTACATAGTGTTTCAGCCAACTGAACGGTACTTTCATGGCAGACTTCCCCCTCTCAACCTTTGAACTGCTGCAGGAACCGCAGGTCGTTCTCAAACATCAGGCCGATGTTGTTGATGCCGTACTTGAGCATGGCGATGCGCTCGATGCCGATGCCGAACGCCAGGCCCGAGTAGACCTTGGGGTCGATACCGCAGTTTTGCAGCACGCTGTGGTGCACGATGCCGGCGCCGAGGACTTCGATCCAACCGGTATGCTTGCACAGCGGGCAGCCCTTGCCGCCGCAGGCAAAGCAGGAGACGTCGACCTCGACGCTGGGCTCGGTGAACGGGAAGTAGGACGGGCGCAGGCGGGTCTTGACGCCCGCGCCAAACAGCGCCTGCACGAACTGGTCCAGCATGCCCTGCAAGTCGCACAGCGTGATGCCTTTGTCGACGACAAGGCCCTCCATCTGGTGGAACATCGGGCTGTGGGTGGCGTCGGAGTCCGAGCGGAACACGCGGCCCGGCACCAGCACCTTGATGGGCGGTTTTTCCAGGTCCATCACGCGGATCTGCCCGCCGCTGGTCTGGGTGCGCAGCACAATGTCCTCGGCCACATAAAATGTATCCTGCATATCGCGCGCCGGGTGATTTTTCGGCACGTTCAGGCGGGTAAAGTTGTGGTCGTCGTCCTCGATCTCGGGGCCTTCGTAAATTTCAAAGCCCATGCCGGCGAACGCGTCGACGATCTCGTTTTTGACAAGGGTGATGGGGTGCAGGCTGCCGGTGGCGCGGGTTTTGGCCGGCAGCGTAATGTCCACCGTCTCGGCCGCGTTGCGGGCGGCCAGGGCGGCGCGCTCGACCTGCTGCGCCAGCGCCTGGTACTGCGCTTCGGCCCAGGTCTTGAACTCGTTGATGGTCTTGCCGACGGCAGGGCGGTCCTCTTTGGGGACGTCGCGCAGCGACTTGGTCAGCCCTGCGACCGCGCCGTTTTTGCTGAGGAATTGCTGCCAGAACGCCGACAGTTCCGCCTCGTTGGTGACGGCCGCGCCCGCCTGTTCGAGGGCGGCGCGCAGCGCCTGAATCTTTTCTTCCATAAATACACCTCCGCATAACGTTGGGGCGGGGCAGCAAATAAAAAAGGCCTCGTCCCTGGCAAAATCAGGGACGAAGCCTTGGCAAAGCAAAACTCCGCGGTACCACCCGTGTTCCGCATGCGCAAAGCGGCGATGCGGCGCTCGTTGTCTGCCGGTAACGGTGCAGGGCCGTTGCGCGCTACTGGGCCGGCCAAACCGGCGGTTCCCGCGCACCGCTCGGGAGCGAACTTCGGCGCGGGGTCTTTGCAGGCGGCTTGCAGCCGGTGACCGCCCTCTCTGGCCCAAAGGGCCCGCGCGTACTTTCTCCGTCAGTGCGTTTTTCTCGATACAGTCACCAGTATAGCCAGTCCGGCGCGGTTTGTCAAGCAAAACGGCACAAGAAAAGGGAGCGGGCCGAAGCCCTCTCCCCTCTTTTGATGTTGCGGTCAGTTGTCGCGGCGGCCGAGCATGCGCACGATATACAGGAAGATGTTGATGAAGTCGAGATAGAGGTTGAGCGCACCGATGATGGACGCTTTGTGCAGCATGGCCGCGTCGCCGCCAAAGTAGGCGTAGTGATGCTTGAGCATCTGGGTGTCATACGCCGTCAGGCCCATGAACAGCAGCAGGCCGATCGCGCACAGAACCAGATCCAGAATGCCGAACTGCAGCCCGAACAGGCTGAGCAGGCCGCCGACCAGCGAGCAGACGAGCATGGCCACAAGGCCGCCCAGCAGCTTGGGCCCCCAGCCGGTGAGGTCGCGGTGGGTCACGGCGCCATAGACGGCCATGACGCCGAAGTAGACCGCGCCGACCAGGAACGCCAAAATCAGCGTGCCGATGTCATACACCAGAAAGATTGTGGCCAGGTTCAGGCCGTTGAGCACCGCGTACAGGAAAAACAGCGCCGTGGCGGTGCCGGGCTGGATTTTGGTGATGCGCGCCGACAGCACGACCACAAGCACCAGCTCGCCGATGAGGGTGGCCCAGATCAGACCGCTGTTGACCAGCGGCGCAATCAGGCCGCTGCGCACCGTGCCGATGCCGGTGCCGAAGGTGACCAACAGGCCGGCGAACATCCAGCCGAAGGTCTTGGTCATATATTGCGTAAGCGTGCCAAACGGGCTTTCCGCATAGGAAATGTCATGATAATCGTTGTACATGGTTGATTCCCCTTTCTTTGTAGGGTATTATAGCCATAAAAGATGTGAAATCTATCACAAATTTATGAAGTACCTGTAAACAGTATGGTACAAAGAGGGCAAAATGTCAAGAAATGATTCTTTTGGCGTCTATCTGCACATCCCCTACTGCCGGGCCAAGTGCCGGTACTGCGACTTTTACTCGGCCCCCGGGGCGCGCGGCGTGCCGCAATCTTACGTGGACGCGCTGCTGCGCGAACTGAAAAAGAATCCCCGCCGCCCCGACACGCTGTACTTTGGCGGCGGCACACCGTCGCTGTTGACACCCGGGCAGGCCGCCGCGCTCATCGAGGCTGCGGCCCCGCTGCCGGGGGCCGAGATCACGCTGGAAGCCAACCCCGACACCGTCACCCGGCAGAGTTTACAGGGGTTCCGCGCGGCCGGGGTGACCCGCATCAGCTTTGGCGTGCAGAGCGCCGACGATGCCCAGCTGCGCCGCCTGGGGCGCACCCACACCGCCGCGGCCGCCGTGCAGGCGCTGGCCTGGGCGCGGGAGGTCGGGTTCCCGGAAATTTGCGGCGATATTATGCTGGCGCTGCCGCGGTATACGAACGCCGAGTTTGACGCCACGCTGGACCTTTTGCAGCGCGGCGGCTGCACGCATATTTCGGCCTACCTGCTCAAAGTAGAGCCCGGCACCGCCTTTGCCAGCTACCCGCCCGCGGGCCTGCCCGGCCCCGACGAAGCCGCCGGGTTTTACCTGTACGCCGTGCAGCGGCTGGAACAAGCGGGCTACCGCCAGTATGAGATCAGCAACTTTGCCCGCCCCGGGCACGAGGGCCGCCACAACCTGCTGTACTGGAACTGCCGCGACTATTGGGGCGTCGGCCCGGCGGCGCACAGCTGCCTGCACGGCGCGCGCCGCTTTTGGCCAAACGACGTGCAGGGGTTTATTGACGGCAGCGCCGCCGAACAGGCGGAGGGCGTTTGCGACGCCGAGGATTTTTTGCTGATGCAGCTGCGGCTGAACGCCGGGCTGGACCTGGACGAATACGCGCGCCGGGGCGGGCATTTTACCCCGGAACAGATGGCGTTTTTGCGTCGGTGCGTCGCTGCAGGCTACGCGCGCTTTTGCGGGCGGCGGCTGCAGCTGACCCCGGCCGGCATGATTGTGCAGAACGCTATTTTGGAGACGCTGCTGTAGGGCGCGTTTGCCGCACGGCAGCAAAAACCGGCAGACCCCGAACGGGTCTGCCGGTTTTACATTTTGTACTTTGCATGCGGTTCAGGTCTGCGCCGGGGTCAGCCGCCGCACCGGCCAGCCCAGCAGCTCCGCGGCAGCGCTGTCGTGCGTGACGAGGATGGCCGGGCGGCTGCCCGCCAGCCGCACCACGGCCGCCGCCGCCTGGGCCACCAGCTCTGCGTCCATGCCGGTGAACGGTTCGTCCAGCAACAGCGTCTGCGCGTCCTGGCACAGCAGCGCCCGCAGCAGTGCCGCGCGGCGTTTCTGCCCGCCCGAGAGCCGGGCCGCCGGCAGCGCCAGTTCCGCCCCGGTAAAGCCCAGCGCGCGCAGTTCGCGCTCGGCTTGTGCGCGGGTCAGGCCGTGGCCGGTCAACACCAGATTATCCAGCGCGGTCAGCTGCGGGCAAAGACGGTCCTCCTGAAAGACGGCCGCCGGGGTCGTCACGCCGGTAACGGTGCCGGTGTCCGGCGTTTCCAGCCCCAGCAAAATGCGCAGCAGCGTGGTTTTTCCGCAGCCGGAAGGCCCCATAAGCACCTGCGGACCGTCCACCGTCCAGCTGAAATTCTGCAAAACCACCTTGCCGCCAAAGCGCTTGCTCAAATTTTGGATGACGATGCTCATGCCCGCACCTCCCCGCACAGGCGGCGTTTGGCCGCGCGCAAGCCCCGCGTAGCCGCCGCCGACAGCAGCGCCGAAAGCAACACAATCACCAGCGTCCAGGCAAAGACGTCGGGCGTGGAGAGCGTGATCTTGGCGCGGTAGAGCGCGTCGCCGACGCTGTGGTCGGGCAGGCCGATGACCTCGGCCGAGACGCCGCTTTTCCAGCACATGCCCATGGCGGCGATGCAGCTTTCGCAAAACGACGGGAAGATGCCCGGCAGCCAGATATAGCGCAGCCGCGCGGCCAGCGGCAGGCGGTAGACGCGCGCCATCTCCAGCAGTTGGGCGTCGGTGTCGGCAATACCGGCCAACACGCCCGCATAGACGACGGGCAGCACATGGGTGAAGCTGACGACGACCGAAAGGTTGGCCCCGCGCACCCACAGCAGCGCCAGTATGACAAAGCTGGCCACCGGCATGGCGCGGATGAGCTGCATGAGCGGTTCCAGCAACAGGCGCAGCCCCTGCCAGCGCGCGCTGCCTGCGCCCAGCAGCAGCCCGCCCGCCACGGCCAGCGCAAACCCGGCCAGGATGCGCAGCGCGCTGAACGCGATGCGCTGCCAGAACTCCGCCGTGGGCAGCAGCCGGGCCAGCGCCTGCAAGGCCTGCCAGGGCGTGGCCAAAAACAGGCCGCCGTGGCCCAGCGTCATGGCGGCCAGCTGCCAGACGGCCAGCCAGAACGCCAGCACTGCCAGCCGCTGCCAGCCCTTAGGCCCCGTAGTAGAAATCATCGGCCGGCAGCGCGCCGCCCACGCTGGCGGGGTCGGCGTCAAACAGCACTTGGAAGTAGTTGACGAGGTCGGTTTTCATCTCGTCGCCGGTCTCGAACACGATGTTGCAGGCGGGCAGCGCCTTTTGGGCCAGCGCCGCCTTGGCGACGATGCCGTACTGCTCGCACAAAGCGGCGGTGCCTTCCAGGTCGGTGTTGGCGGCTTCGACGCTGGCGGCGTAGCCGTCCAGGAAGGCCTCAAACGCGGCGGGGTCGGCCTCGACGGCCTCCTTGCGCGCCACCAGCACGCCGGTCACCAGCCGGGAACCGGCCACGGCCTCCCACTCCTCGTTCATGTCCAGCGCGACGCGCAGCCCCTCGACCTGGGACAGCGCGCTGGTCACGAACGGCTGCGGCAGCATGGCAATGCTGGCCATGCCGGCCTGCACCTGGCTGAGCGCTTCGGTCGCTTCGCTGCAATACTCAATGGTGACGTCGGTGTCGGGGTCGATGCCGTTCTGGCTGAGCACATAGCGCAGCACATACTCCGGCGTGGTGCCCTTGCCCGTCGTGACGATGGTCTGGCCCTTGAGGTCGGCCACGCTCTGGATGGTTTCGCCGTTTTCCAGGATGTAGAGCACGCCCAGCGTGTTGACGCAGGCGACCTCGACAGCGCCCTCGGTCTTTTGGTACAGCGTGGCGGCCAGGTTGGCGGGCACCGCCGCGGCGTCCAGCTCGCCTTTGACCAGCAGTGGCACGATCTCATCGGCCGCGCCGTACATCGTAAATTCGTAGTTGGCGCCGTCCGCGCTGTTCATCAGGTTGACAAGGCCCATCGTCGTGGGGCCTTTGAGCCCGGCGACGCGCAGCGCCGTGGCCGCCGTCTCGGGGCTGGCGGGCGTTTCTTCGGGCGCGGCGGCTTCCGAGGACGCCGCTGCGGACGCAGCCGACGGCGCCGCACTTTCGGAAGAAGTGGCCGCAGTGCCGCAGGCCGCCAGTGAGACGCACAGCGCCAGCGCGGTGAAAACAGAAATGATGCGTTTGATAACCATGACAGGAAAACCCTCCTTGTTGCATTTGCGGCCTTACTATACTATACTAAGGGTAAATTGTCTGTTGCCCGCGCAACATTACCGGAGGTATGCCATGGATTACGCACCCTATTACGACACCCTGCGCCGCACGCCGCTGTTTTGCGGCATGACCGACGCCGACCTGGACACGCTGACGCACTGCTTTGCCCCGCGCGTGCGGCGGTATGCGCGCGGCGAGCTGCTGTTGCTGGCCGGGTATGAAGTACACGAACTGGGCATTATCCTGCACGGGGAGATTGTGGCCGCCAAGCCGATGCCCGACGGCACGGCCGTGGTGATGGCGCACATGGGCCCCGGCGGCCTGTTTGCCGATGTGCTGGCCGGCAGCCGGGACAAAAGCCCCGTGAACGTCACGGCCGCCACCCCCTGCGAAGTATTGTACCTGCCCTGCGCAGCGCTGCTGCGCCCCTGCCGCGCGCTGCATCCGGCGCATTTGCAGCTGCTGCACAACTGGCTGCAGACGGTCAGCGGCAAATATTTTGCGCTGGACCGCCGCCTGGAACTGCTGTGCTGCCGCAGCCTGCGCGGGCGCATCTGCCTGTGGCTGCTGGAACAGCGCGAGCAGGCCGGCGCCGACACCTTTACCACGCCGCTGACGCGGGCGGAGTTGGCGTCCTACCTGAACTGCGACCGCAGCGCGCTGTGCCGTGAACTGGGCCGCATGCAGGCCGAGGGGCTGGTGGAATTGTACCGGCGCAGTTTTAAACTGCCGGACCCGGACCGCCTGCGCGCGGCCTGGCAGTGATTGCAGCGGCGGCCGCCGTATGCTATAATGTTGCCATGGCCGGGCCGCCGTTGCCCTGACGCAGCCCGGCCCTTTTGTGAAAAGAGAAAAAGGAGTTTGTATGCCTTCCCTGACCCGTTTACGGCTGCGCCTGCCGCAGCCTTTGCTGCGCCCCGAAAAGCGCTGGCATACCCTTTGGCTGGCGTTTTCCTGGGCCTGCCTGCTGTTTGTGTGCATCCGCGGCTGGCAGGTGATCCAGGGGCGGATGTATTACCTGCTGGATTCCGACATGAGCAGCGACCTGCTGCTGGGCTATGTGCTGCGGCAGGAGCATGCGCTGCTGACGGACAACTGGTACTACTCGACCGAGTTGCGTGTGTTTCACAACCACCTGGTGTTTGCGCCGCTGTTCCTGTTGATGGACAACTGGCTGCAGGTGCGCACCGTCGGCACGGCGATTCTGCTGTTGGGCATGCTGGCGTCCTGCTGGTATTTCTGCCGGCAGGCGGGCATCGGGCATCTGTTCCCCGCCGTCGGCACGCTGCTGGTCGCGCCGCTGTCCGAGGTGTATTTCCGCATCACGCTGCTGACAGTCAGCTACCCGCCGCACCTGTTCGCCGCTTTTTTGAGCCTGGGGCTGCTGCTGCACGCTATCCGCAGCGAGCGGCAGCGCACGCGCGCCCTGCTGCTGGCGGCGCTGGCGCTGTTTTCTTTTGTGATCGGCCTGGGCGGCCTGCGCCAGGTGCTGACCTTTTACCTGCCGCTGGCGCTGACGGCGCTGGTGCTGGCGTTTTTTGCGTCGGCCCCGCGCGCCGACGCCACACTGCCTGGCCTGCCCGTGCCGGAGCGCCGCCTGCTGGGCGGCAGCCTGCTGGCCTTTGCGGCCACGATGGCCGGCTGGCTGGTGAACACCCGCGTGCTGCGGTACCTGTACCACTTTACCAGCCAGGAGGGCCTCCACTTTGCCGCCTTTGACGGCAAACGGCTGGAACAGCTGTTTTTTGGCTGGCTGGAAAGTTTCGGTTTCCGCACCGGGGCGTACGTCACTTCGCCCCAGATCCTGTACAATGCCTTCTGCTTTTTGGCATTGGCCGTCCTTGTATGCGCGTATATTTCGCTGGCGCGCAACCCGCAGCGCTATACTTTGGCCGAGCGGGTGTTCTACCTGCTCTCCCTCTTTGCGTTTTTGGCGTATGAGGGGTTGTACCTGTTTACCGATATGGTCTACTACACGCGGTACAACATCCCCGTGGTGGTGCTGATGATGCCGGTGGCGGTGGATTTCCTGTACCGGCTGCCGCGGCCGCGGGTGTGGCGCGGCGCGCTGCTGGGCGGCATGGCGGCGCTGCTGCTGTGGTGCGTCAACGACTATTACACCGAGCTTTGGCCCAGGAACATGACCTCCAGCCAGGAAGCCGCCGTCACCGCCCTGCGCGTGGCCGGTTATACCGAGGGCTACGCCACGTTCTGGAACGCCAACGTGATGGTGGAGATTTCCAACGGCGCGTTCGATATGCGGGTCTGGAAAGCGGGCGAGGATGTGACCGACCCCGACCAGCTGTATGAATGGATGCAGACCGCCGACCACTTTACAACAACGCCGGAAGGCCCCGTGTTCCTGTTCTTCAACAAAAACGAAGCGGAATACCAGACGCCCGCGGCCTGCCTGACCGAAGGCACGGTGGAATACGAGGACGAAAACTACATTGCGCTGGGCTACCCGAGCTACGACGCCATGAAAGCCGATTTTGCCGGCTGAACGAGGTACCAACATGGAAAACCGCCAGACCCCTGTTTTGTATATCATCATCCCCTGCTATAACGAGCAGGAGGTCCTGCCCATCACGGCGCCGCAGTTCCTGCAAAAAATCCGGGACCTGGCCGCCGCCGGCAAGATCAGCCCCGACAGCCGCGTGCTGTTTGTCAACGACGGGTCCAAAGACCGCACCTGGGCCATCATCAACGAACTGGCCGCCGCCGACCCGCATTATGCCGGCATCTGCCAGAGCCGCAACCGCGGCCACCAGAATGCGGTGCTGGCCGGGCTGATGGAAGCCAAAGACCGCTGCGATATCACGATCTCCATCGACTGCGACGGCCAGGACGATATCAACGCCATGGACGGCATGGTGGAAGCCTACCGTGACGGCTGCGACGTGGTGTACGGCGTGCGCAGCAAGCGCGATACCGACACGTTTTTCAAGCGTTTTACGGCCGAAACCTTTTACAAGCTGCTGAACGCCATGGGCGCCGAGGTTGTGTTCAACCACGCCGACTACCGCCTGATGAGCGCGCGCGTGCTGCAGGAATTTGCCAAATTTGAGGAAGTCAACCTGTTTTTGCGCGGCATGGTGCCGCTGGTGGGGTTCAAATCCACCACCGTGCTGTATGAGCGGCACGAGCGCCTGGCCGGCAAAAGTCACTACCCGCTCTCCAAAATGCTGTCGCTGGCGTTTGACGGCATCACGAGCCTTTCCACCAAACCGATCCGCTTTATCATGGGGTTTGGCATTGTGGTGGCGCTGGTCAGCTTTATCGGGGTGCTGTGGGCCGTTGTGGAAGCCGCGTTGGGCATGACGGTTTCCGGCTGGGCCAGCATGACGAGCATTACCTGCTTTGTCTCGGGCGTGCAGCTGATCTGCCTGGGCGTCATTGGCGAGTATATCGGCAAGATCTACCTGGAAACCAAACACCGCCCGCGCTATATCATCAGCGATACGACGCCCAATTTTGCCCCCCACGACAAGGAGGAGGACGCATGAGCCGTCAGGTATGGAAGGGTTCCACCCTGCTGAACCCCGAGCCGCCGGTGCTGGTGAGCTGCGGCAGCCCCGAGCACCCCAACCTGATCACCGTGGGCTGGTGCGGTACCATCTGCACCCAGCCGCCGATGCTTTCCATCAGCGTCCGGCCCGAGCGGTACAGCCACCGCCTGCTCCGCGAGAGCGGCGTGTTCGTCGTCAACCTGCCCACCGAAGCGCTGGTGCGCGCGGTAGACTGGTGCGGCGTCAAAAGCGGCCGCGACGTGGACAAGTTCGCCGCGCTGGGCCTGACGGCGGAACCCGCCGCCAAAGTGGGCACCGTGCTGCTGGCCGAAAGCCCCGTCAACCTGGAATGCAAAGTGACCCAGGTGGTCCCGCTGGGCAGCCACGACCTGTTTTTGGCCGAATGCGTGGCCGTCGACGTCGACGAGCGGCTGCTGAACGAGGACGGCAAACTCTGCCTGAACCGCGCCAAACTGATCGTCTACTCCCACGGCGACTACCTGGCGCTGGGGCGGCGGCTGGGGACCTTTGGCTACAGCGTGCGCAAACGCCGCCCGCGGCGGTAAAAGCGGTATACGCAAACCATACAGAAAACGCGCCCTTTCGCAAACCTATGCGAAGGGGCGCGCTGTTTTTTGCGAACATTCACGAAACCGGGAACAGGATTTTCTGGCTTTCCAGCGCAAACAGGTTGTCCCGATTGATGATGCGGGTGGCGGTGTCGACGTGGCGTTCCACCTCGCTGTGCTGCCCGGCCAGCAGTTTGTAGGCGCTCTGCACGCCAAAATACCCCATCTCGTAGGTATTTTGCAGGATCAGCGCGTCGACGATGCCGGTCTGCAGGGCGTCGACCGTGGCAAGGTTGGAGTCAAAGCCCACCATCCACAAAGCGTCGCCCAGCTGCAGTTCCTCCACAGCCTGGGCCGCGCCGACGCTCGTCGGCTCATTGAACGCCAGCAGCACGTTGATCTCGGGGTGGGCGCGCAGCATGGCCAGCGTGTCGCGCCGGGCGCTCTCGGCTTCGGCCAGCGTGTGGATGGTCGCCACCACCTCGCTGCGGCCGCTGGCGTCAAAGGCGTCCACCGCGCCGAGTTCGCGCGCCTGGCCGTTGGCGCTGTTGATATCGTAGTTGACGATGCCGACTTTCAGCGCGCCCTGCGGCATGCCCTCCAACGCGGCTTCGGCGGCCATCTGCCCGGCCAGGTAGTTGTCGGTGCCGATGTAGGTAGCGACGCTTTGCGAGTTGACGTCGGAGTCGATGACGACAATATGCACGCCCTGGGCCGCGGCCGCCTCGATGGCCGGGGCGTTGGCGTCGTAGTCGATGGCGGAAAACACCAACGCCTGCGCGCCGTCCTGCACGGCCTGGGCGATCATGGCGTTTTGGGTTTCGTAGTCCTCCTCGGTATCGGGGCCGGTGATGGTCAGGTCCAGGTTGTATTCGGTCGCGGCGGCTTCGGCCCCGACAAAGACAGCTTTCCAGAAATCGGTCTCGGTCGATTTGGCCACCATGGCCACCTGGTAGCGCGCCGGGCCGTCGTCGGGGGCGGCGCTGGCGGCGCAGCCGCCCAGGGCGCAGGCGGCCGCCAGCGCCAGTATGCCCAGGCGCTTAACGGGTTTTGTCATAGTCGCCCTCCCTGTCTTCCGGCACGCGCGGCATGCGGATGGTCACCGTTGTGCCCTCGTCGGGCACGCTCTCGATGGAAAGGCCGTACTGCGGCCCAAAATAGATGCGCAGGCGGTCGTTGACGTTCTTGATGCCGATGCCGGTGCGGTCGCCCGGTTCGCTGTGCAGCAGCATGGCGACCTGCTCGGGCGCCATGCCGATGCCATCGTCGCTGACTTTGAACAGGATATCGTTGCCGTCGGCGCAGACTTCGATCTCGATGTGCCCGGGCTCGACAAGCAGGTCCAACCCGTGGGTGATGGCGTTCTCGATGATGGGCTGCAGCGTGATCTTGTTGCACAGGCAGTGCAGGCAGCTTTCGTCGACGGTAAAATGGTAGGTGAACTGGTTTTTGTAGCGGAATTTCTGGATCAGCAGGTAGGCCTCGGCATGCTGGAGTTCTTTTTCGATGGGGATCAGCTCATGCCCGCGGCTGATGCTGATGCGGAACAGCTTGGCCAGCGCGTGCACCATCTTGACGGCGTCGGCGTTTTTGCCGCGCTCGCACATCCAGGCGATGGAATCCAGCGTATTGTACAAAAAGTGCGGGTTGATCTGCGCCTGCAGCGCTTTGAGCTCGGTCTTGCGCAGGTTGATTTCCTCCTCGCGCACGGTGGTCATCAGCGTCTGGATGCGCCCGACCATGTGCCCGAAAGAATCGGAGAGTTCCTGCACTTCCCGCGTGCCGGCCACCGGCTGGAACGCAAAGCCGTCGGCGTCCTGCTCAAAGGCTTCCATGGCGTTTTCCAGCCGCTGCAGCGGGCGGCTGAGCATGTGCGAGACCACCCACCCCACCAGCAGCGCCGCCGCCAGAATCAGCGCGGCGGTGGCCAGCGCGATGCGCGCCATCTGCCAAAAACTTTCGTTGACGGTCTCGTCGATAAAGCTGACGCCGACGACCCGCCAGCTGCTGTCGGGCACGTTCTGGATGCTGCAGATGATGGTATCCTCGACGTAGGTGCCGTCGGCCAGGGCGGCCAGGCGGGCGGTATCTTCCTGCTTGATGCCAGCGTACAGCAGCTGCTGCTGCGGGTGGTAGACCATGTTGCCCTGGTCGTCCATCAAAAAGCAGTAGCCGTGCTGGCCGATGCCGACGCCGCTGATGCTGGCGCCGATGTTGGAAAACCGCACGTCCACCGCCACCCAGTGAAACGCCGCGTCGCGGGGCATGGGCCGCACAACGGTGACGACCCAGGGGTAGTACCCGGCAAAAATCGACTCGACATGCGGCGCGCTGATATACCCGCCGGGGGAACTGCGCGCCGTTTCCAGGTCAAAGGAAAGGTTTTGCAGCACCTGCGGCCGGGGGGTGTGGTCCAGTGCCCAGCAGTTTTGCAACTCGCCGGTATCGGTGTAGGTCGTGACGGCCACGACCTCGCTGCGGGCGTTGAGCCAGGCGTCCAGGTAGCCGTCGCGCTCCTGTGGCGAAGCGTACATCTCCGCCATGACGTCGGAGATGGTATCGTCGAGGTTCTGCACGTAGTTGCTGACGGTGCCCACGACCTGGCTGACGGCCTGGGCGCTGTTGGTGCGGGCGTTCTGCACGGCGACTGTGCGGTACCCGCGCAGAAACGCCGTCACGCAGACGGCCAGCGTCACGGCCGCCACCGAGGTGATGAGCGCGACGATCAGCGGCGCGGTGCGCGGGGCGCGGCGGCTCATGCCGGCGTCTCCTGCTTGGCGCGGGCCGCCTGGCGGCGCAGCGCTCCCGGCGACGTGCCGCTGTATTTTTTAAAGCAGTAGCTGAAATAGTGCTGGTCGGTGTAGCCGCAGCGGCGGGCGATCTCCTGCACCTGCAGGTCGGTGGTCAGCAGCAGCTGCTGGGCGGCTTCCATACGGCGGCGGATGAGGATGTTGATGAAGGTCTCCCCCGCCGTCTTTTTGATGCAGGCGCTTAAGTGGTTGGGGCTGACGTTGAGCAGCGCGCTGAGCGACGCCAGCGAGAGGGTCTCGTCCATATAGCGCTGGCCGATGATCTCCAGCGCGCGCTGGCACAGGCTGCTGCCTTTGCGGGTATCGGCCGTAAAGCTGACGCCGCCCTCGCTTTCCTGCGCGGCGCGCAGCGCGTCCAGCGCCTGGCGGTAGGCGGCGTTGAGCGCACCGAACGCCCCCGCCGTGCGGCTGACGCCCACCAGTGCGCGTTTGCCCAGCGCGCGCTCGGTCAGCTGGCAGATTTCATCGGCCAGAATGTGCAGGTATTCCTCAAAATCCGAGGGGTTGCCCCAAAGCACCGTCACCACGCGCCCGCTGGAAGCAAACACAAAATGGCGCAGGTATTTGTTGGCCAGCTGTTCGACCAGATGCACAAAGCCCGGCGCGCAGGGCATGCCGTCCGCCATGGCGGATACCAGCACCACCATCTGGCTGACGTCGTCCGCCCCGCGCAGCAGGCCGCACTCGGCCGCCGTCTGCCGCAGGACCTGTTCCTGCCCGGCCGGCATACCGGCGTAGGGTTCCAGCACCAGCGGGATCAAAAACGCCGCGCGCCCGCCCTCGGCCTGGGCCGACTGCCGCAGCCCGGCATAGCGGCGGTCGATTTTTTCATGGATGGCTTTGAGTTCGGCCGCCAGACCGTCCATCGTCAGCGGTTTAAGCATATAGCTGATGATGTTGTACTGGATGGCCTGCTTGGCGTACTCGAAATCGTCGTAGCCGCTCAAAAATGCAATGTGCATGGCGGGGCGGATCTCGCGCACCTGGCGGGCCAGCTCAATGCCGGAGATAAACGGCATGCGGATATCCGTGAGCAGCAGGTCGGGCTCCAGCCGCTCAACGAGTTCCAGCGCGTCCAGGCCGTTGCTGGCGCTGCCCACCAGGTGGAAGCCCAGCGCTTCCCACGGGGTGGTGGCGCAGACGGCTTCGCGCAGTTCGTCCTCATCGTCGGCCACAACGACGGTGTAGATGTTTTTTTCTGCCATGGGGTGCTCCTTGTCGGTATTTGGTGGCTTTATTATAAAACGTTTGGCCCCGTTATGCAACAAAAGCCTTTTCCGGTAAGCGCGGGTGACATAAGAAAACAAAGGTTTGCAAAAACTGCGAAGCACCGCAAAATCGCTGCAAGGCGGCAGATGCAAGGCAGAGGGGCGCAGCACTCCTTGGTGGAATGCAAGCCCCGATAACGCAGCAGATGGCGCCTTGCAGGCAGGTTTTACGGCTTTGTTTTCTTATGGAACCGCGCGGTAGTGGAAAAGGCTTTTGGGGTTGCCGCCTTACAGCCAGAACTGCACCAGGCGGCTGACATTTTGGTACAGCGCCGGGGCCTGGCCGAGGAGGCCCGGCTCCGCCGTAAAGTATACACAGAAATTGTACGCCGCGCCCGCCAGCACCGCCAGCGGCAGCGCCGTGCGCAGCGCCGTTTGCAGCCGCGCCATGCCGGGCTGCCCGGCGTGGCTTTGCAGGGTCTGCTCCCCCAGCAGCCACAGCAGCGCCGCCGCCCACAGCAGCGGGCACAGCCAGTCGCTCTGGTAGCGGTAGAGCACGCCGGCCATCTGGCAATCGAGCACCGCCAGGCCCACAGCCAGCGCCAGCGGCAGCAGCACCAGGGCACGCAGGTCCCGTTTGGCGCGCAGGCGACCGCGCAGCAGCGGCGCGCCCGCAAAGGTCCACAGCAGCGGCAGGCAGGCAAACGCGCCGCCGTAAAACAGCTCGGTGATGGTCAGGCCTATGTAGTGGGTGGCCATGCGCGTGGCGCCCAGGTACGGGAACAGCGTGCTGAACGCCGGCACGCCGAAGAAGAACGTGACGAGCGCCGGGGCGATGCGCCCGACGGCAAAACCGCGGCGGGTCATATCGTTGCTGGTCAGGTTGTAGTTGGCGCCAAAGTCCAACGGTGAGCCAAAGCGCGCGGCGTTATACCACATCAGCCCGGCCGCCACCAGCACAAACGGCAGCGCAAAGGCCAGCGCTTCCCCCGCCCCGGCACGTTTGGTCAGCCGCTTTTCAGACACATACTGCTTCCAGAAGATGGGCAGCGCCAATACGGCGAACAGTTCCATCTGCGGGCGGCAGCCGGCCACCAGCGCCATGCACACACTGCCCAGCGCCAGGTGCGCCAGCAGCGGCGCGCGGCGCTGCACCGGCGTGTTGGCCGCCGCCAGCCACTGCCACAGCCCCGCCATGCCCAGCGCCATACCGCAGAGGATGGTGTACTCATAGACAGACGGGCGCAGCAGCAGGTAAAACACCTGGCTGCCCGCGGCGATGCCGGTACCCGCCAGCAGGTAGGCCGCCGTGCTGGCGCGCGGGAACCACCGGCGCAGCGCCTGCTTAACGCAGCCGAAAGCGGCCAGGATCAGCAGCCAGCCCAGCGCGATCATCGGCAGACTGGGCGGCAGGTCGGGCACGCCGGTCAGCAGCTCGAACGGGAGCTGGAACAACAGGCAGGGCACCACGCCAAAGTAGACGTAATACCGCCCCTGGTAGTAAGCGACGTCCCACAGCGCGTCGGGCGCGTCGGCCTGACGGGCGGCGGGGTCGTAGGGGTTTGCCATCTGCTGCATGGCGGCGGGTGGGTCTTTTATCAGGTCCAGCCGCCCCTGCAGCAGGCTGTGCGCCAGCGCGCCGTACTGGGCGGCGGTATCGTCGACGACTTCGTCGATGTGCTTGGTGAACGTCAGGCGGCTTTCGCCGTCCCAGTCGGCCGTATTGTAAAAGGACGTCGCCACGCCGGCGTTGAAACGGTCGGCAAACGGCGCGCAGAACACAAACCCCGCCAGCACGGCCATGACCAGCGCCACGGCCGGGCGGTAGCGGCGCGCGTGCTCGAGGTAGGCGTCCCGCCACAGCGCGCCCGACGGGCGCAGTGCGAACACTGCCCCCAGCAGCGCAAACAGCGCCGCGCACCGCACAAGCGAAAAATCCAGCGGCCGCGGCACGTTGGCGTAGACCGTCTGCAGCGTATAGGAGAGCGGGTACTGCCGGTACTCGCCCTGGTAGGCGGCGGCCGTCAGCGTCAGCGTCGACGCCTTGCCCGCAAGGTCCAGGCTGCGCACCAGGCTGCGGGCGCTGCGCACCGCCACCTGCCACGGCCAGCTCTGGCGCGAAACGCTGCTGGCTTCGTCGGTGGCGGCCACCGTCAGCGTGAACAGCGGGTCCTGCACCTCGGGGTGGGGGCCGTCGTACTGGTAGGTCAGGCCGTCCAGCCGCAGGTTGTACAGTTCCCGGTCAAGCCCGGCAAAGGTCAGCGTCGTGTGTTCCCCGTCCAGCGTCAGCGGCGCGGCGGGGTCGGCGTCCTCGGTCAGGTAGGGGCGCAGGTCCACCGGCGTGTAGCTGTGGGTGGCCCAGAAATTGAGGTTGCACACAAACCCTTCCAGCCCCAGCGCGGCAGCCAGCAGCACCCCGGCCGCCGCCAGGCCGCGCCCGCGCGGCAGCCGCCCGTGCAGCCGCAGCCCCAACACGACGGCGCAGCCCCACAGCGCCATGCCGGCGATGCCCAGCAGGCGGAAGCCGTCGAACCCGGCCATAAGGCCCGGTTTCTGGTAGATGCACGCGGCCCAAACCCAGACGCCCAGCACGACGCCCGGCCCGCCCCACAAATCGGCGCGGGCAACGCCGCGGCGGCACAACCGCCCCGGCAGCCAGGCAAACAGCGCCGCGATGAGCAGCGTAAGCAAAATGGTAACGATGAGCATACAAAGCCCCTTTGTTTTGGTTGGTACGGCGGCAGACCGCCGGCTTTGGTCATACGCCCTGGCGCAGCGCGTTGTAGATTTTTTCGGCCTTGGCGTGGCTGATGCCCTTGACTTCCTCGAGGTCCGAGATGCTGGCCGCGCGCACGGCCGCCACCGTCTTAAAGTGCGCCAGCAGCGCGGCGCTGGTCTTTTCGCCCACGCCGGGCAGCGCCGTCAGCGTCGCCGCATAGGCACGCTTTTTCATGGCGCGTTTGCGGTAGTCGTTGGCGTAGCGGTGGGTTTCGTCCTGGATGTTGGTGACAAAGGTAAAGATGTTGCGGTTGCGGTTGATGGCGATCTCGCCGCCGGCGTCGTCCACGATGGCGCGGGTACGGTGGCGGTCGTCCTTGACCATGCCGAACGTCGGCACATGTTCCAGCGCCGTGCCGCGCAGCGCGGCCTTGACCGCCCCCACCTGCCCGCGGCCGCCGTCGATGAGCAGCAGGTCGGGCATCGTGGCAAACTGGTTTTGCGGGCCGTCGGGCTTTTCGCCGCGGCGCGCGGCTTCGTACTCGGCCGCGCGGCGGGACAGCGTCTCAGCCAGCGACGCATAGTCGTCGGTGCCGGCGACCGTTTTCATCTGGAAACGGCGGTACCCGGCGCGGTAGGGTTTGCCGTCCTTGAACACAACCATGCCGCAGACGCTGGAGCCGTCGCCCCAGTTGGAGATATCGTAGCTTTCAATGACGCGCGGCGGCGCTTTCAGGCCCAGGAGCTGGGCGGCTTCCTCGAGCAGTTTTTCCTCCCGCGTGTAGCGGCCGCTCTCGCGGCCCAGGCGCTCGACGGCGTTGGTGTAGGCCATTGTGACGAGCTTGGCCACATCGCCGCGCTGCGGCACATACAACTCCACTTTGCTGCCCCGCGTCTGGTTCAGCGCTTCGTTCAGCGCGTCGGCGTCGGCTGGCAGCGCGTCGACGGCGATGACTTTGGGCACCGTCTCGCCGCCGAGGTAATACTGCGGCAGAAACGCCTCGCGCACGGCCTCGATATCGGTGGTGTCGTGGAACAGAAACTCGCGCTTGTCGGTCAGGCGGCCTTCGCGGTAGCGCAGCACGGCGGCGCAGACCGCCCGCGTGGTGCCGGCCAGCGCAATGACGTCCATCTCGGTGGCGGCGTCCCGCACAACCTTTTGCCCGGCGGCCACCCGCTCAATGGCCTGGATCTGGTCGCGCAGCAGCGCGGCGGTCTCGAAATCCAGCCGTTCGGAGGCAGCTTCCATCTTTTCGCGCAGCTGCTTGACGATATCCTTTTTGCCGTAGCGGATCATGTGCAGTGCGCCCTGCACGGCCTCGTTGTAAGCCTGGCAGCTGATTTTGCCGCTGCACACGGCCATGCACTTGCCAATGTGGGCGTTCAGGCAGGGGCGCGCCTTGCCGAAATCCCGCGGGAACACGCGGTTGCAGCGCGGCAGCAAAAAGCAGTCCTGCGCCAGTTCCACCATCTCGCGCACGGCAAAGGACGAGGTGAACGGGCCGATGTAGTCGGCATCGTCGTCGTCCTTTTGCAGCGCGGCCGAGATGCGCGGCCACGGGCCTTTGGTCACCTTGACATAGCTGTAGCCCTTGTCGTCCTTGAGCAGGATGTTGTACTTGGGGGTGTGGGCTTTGATCTGGCTGGCTTCCAGCACAAGGGCTTCAAACTCCGACTGGCAGACGATGACGTCGAAGCTGAAGGCGTGGGCGATCATCTGGGTGACTTTGGCGTCGTGGGGCACGCCCTCGCGGAAATACTGCGACACGCGCGTTTTAAGCCGCTTGGCCTTGCCGATATAGATGATGGTATCGGTTTTGTCGCGGATGATATAGACGCCCGGCAAAAGGGGCAGCATGCAGGCTTTTTGGTAGAGTTCGGCTTTGGTCATGGAACACCTGGAAGTTTAAAAAGAGACGGTGACGAAAAAAGCGGCGGGGATGCCCCGCCGCTGACATAGTTGCAGAAATTACTCGGCAAAGCCGGAGCTGACCAGCTTGACCAGGCCGTCGACCGCCGCCTGCTCGTCGGCGCCGTCGGCAATGATGCGGATCGTGGTGCCGCCGACGATGCCCAGGCTCAACACGCCCAGCAGGCTCTTGGCGTTGACGCGGCGCTCCTCTTTCTCAACCCAGATGGAGGACTTGTACTCATTCGCCTTCTGGATGAAGAAGGTCGCCGGACGGGCGTGCAGACCAACCTGATTCTCAACGGTAACTTCTTTCACGTACATAGTTATTCTCTCCTACTTTTGAAAATAATATGCCCTTGCGTTTCTACCGTGGGCCGTATCAGGCGGTCTATTGCGTATGGATACGCCGCCTTGATTGTTTCTATTTTATCCTATTCGGTCGATTTTGTACAGTAGGATTTTGCAAATTTGGCAGGATTCTGTAATTCTGCCAAATCTCAGCTTTTTGCTTTGTGCACCTTTACCAGTTTCTTTTCAACATTGTTGTGGATTGAACACAAAACCCTATAAATTCAGCCCTCGTAGCGCAGGCGCAGTTCCCGGGTGTAGACAGCGGCCGTGGGGTCGCTGGCCGGGTCGTACACGGCGGCCACGCCCGCCGGGCGCCAACCCATGCGGCGGTACAGCGCCAGCGCGCGGGTGTTGGCGTCCAGCACGGTCAGCGTCGGGTGGGGGTGTTCGGCCAGCTTTTTGCGGGCGAAGTCCAGCATTTTGGCGCCGATGCCCCTGCCGCGCGCCGGTTCCGTCACAAACAGATGCGCAACCTCCCCCGTTTTGTGGCAGACGCCCACCATGCCGTCGGCTACGCCGCCGGTGGAATGCAGGTAGAACGCCCAGCCGCCGCGGTGTTCGGCGTCGAGCTTTTCGCGGCAGGTTTCCGGCGTCAGCGTTTCGAGATAGGCCGCCGTGCAGACGTCGGCACAGACGGCGCGCAGCCCCTCGGCATACAGTGCGGCGGCGGCCTGCCACTGGTCGTCGGTCTTGACCAGGCGGGCGTTTTCGCCGCGCTTCCACTTGGGCAGGGTGGTCAGAGGGTGGGTCTCGCACCAGCGCGCGTAGAGGTCGGGGCGGCGCAGGCGGGTGCGCGTGCGGCTTTGCGCCGCGCGCCAGGCGTCGATTTTCTGGTGGTCGCCGGTCAGCAGCACGGGGGGCACGGCGCGGTCCTCCCACACTTCGGGGCGGGTGTACTGCGGGTATTCCAGCAGGCCGTCCCAGTAGCTTTCGTCCTGGTAGCCTTTTTCTTCGGCCAGCACGCCGGGCTGCAGGCGCAGCACGCTGTCGGCCACCACCAGGCTGGCCAGCTCGCCGCCGGTGAGCACATAGTCCCCAATGGAGATTTCCTCGTCGCCGAACGCTTCGATGACGCGCTCGTCGATGCCCTCATAGTGGCCGCAGACCAGCGTCACGGCGTCGTACTGCGCCAGGCGGCGGGCGTCGCCCTCGGTGTAGGGGCGGCCGGCAGCCGTCAAAAAGACGACGTGCGGTCTGGCGCGCCCCTGCGCCGCGCACTGGGCCTGCACGGCGCGCAGGCAATCGGCGATGGGCTGCGCGTACAGCACCATACCGCAGCCGCCGCCGTAGGGGTAGTCGTCGGTCCGCTTTTGTTTGTTCTGCGTGTAGTCGCGGATCTGGTGGCAGTGCGCTTCAAACAGGTTTTTGGCGCGCGCGCGGCCCAAAATGCTGGCCGAGAGGAAGCTGTCGCACAGTTCCGGGAACAGCGTCACAATGTCGATGCGCATAGTCTTACTCCTGATCGCCGTTGACGGCCTCGGTAAACATGCCGTCGATGGGCGTGACCGTGATGGTGCGGGCGTCGAGGTCGATGTCCCGCACAAATTCCGGCACGGCGGGCAGCATGTGCGTGCCGCCCTGCGCGTCGGTGACGGTGTAGATATCCTGCGCGGCCGGGTGGTCGACCGCCGTCAGCGCGCCGTAGTCCTGCCCGGTGGCGGCGTCCACGACGCGGCAGCCCAGCAGGTCGTCGATGAAATAGCGGCCCTTGGGCAGGCGCACATCGGCTTTGGCAAAGTAATAGGTGCGGCCCACCAAAGCGCGCGCGGCGTCCATATCGGCGACGCCCTCCAGCTTGATGAGCGCCATAGAACCCTGCGCGCGCACACCCAGCAGTCGGACCTCGCCGCTGCCGTCGGGCGCGGCGAACAGCCGCTTGCAGCAGCCCAGGAACGCCGGGCCGTCGCACAGCGGCAGTGCTTTCATTTCGCCGCGCACGCCGTGGGTGGTGACGATTTTGCAGGCGGGCAGATAGGTTTGCATAGGTTTTTTCAGCCTTTCCCTGTAAAAAATGGCGCGCACGGCAGCCGGCGCGCGGGTACAAAAAAGCACCCTGTTATACGGTACATACAACAGGATGCTGGGGGCTTTGTCAGTCGATCTCGACGATGACTTTTTCGCCCTGGCGGACCGCCGCGGCGCGCATGACGACGCGGATCGCCTTGGCGATGCGCCCCTGCTTGCCGATGACGCGGCCCATATCGGCTTCGGCCACCTTGAGATGGTAGACGACGGTGCCGTCCTCACGCGCGGGGTCAACGGTCACCTGCACGGCGTCCTTATCCTCGACCAGGCCGCGGGCAACGGCTGCTAAGAGTTCCTGCATGTGGCGTTCCCTCCCTGAAAAAAACGGACGTTGGCTTACAGCACGGAAGCCTTTTTCAGCAGCTCACGGACGGTGTCGGTGGGCTGGGCGCCGTTGGCCAGCCACTGCTTGGCCTTGTCGGCGTCGATCTGCACAACGCTGGGCTCCTTGGTGGGGTCGTAGTAGCCGATCTCCTCGATGAAGCGGCCGTCACGGGCAAAGCGGCTGTCGGCGACGACAACGCGGTAGAAGGGGGCTTTCTTGGCGCCCATGCGGCGCAGACGGATCTTGACCATGGTAAATTCCTCCAAAACATTTGTGTACGGTCCCGGGGCGGACGCCTCCGGGGACGAATTTTATATTGTATATCCCGCTGCAGGGCGGGCCATACCGAAAGTTCAGCGGCCGAAGCCTTTAAAACCGCCGCCCATGCCGCCCAGACTGCCCAGGCTGCGCATGAACCCTTTGGGGTTGCGGCGGACTTTTTTCATCATCTTCTGGATCATCTCATACTGGCGCAGCAGTTTGTTGACGGCTTCGACGGTCTGGCCGGAGCCGGCCGCAATACGGCGCTTGCGCTTGGGGTTGATGATCTCGGGTTTGGCGCGTTCCGCCGGCGTCATCGAGTAGATGATGGCCTCGATATGCGGCAGGGCTTTTTCGTCCAGCTGGTCGGCGTCAATCTGGTTGCCGCCGGGCATCATGGCCAGCAGCGCCGAAGCGCCGCCCATCTTTTTGACCTGCTGGAACTGCGCGAGCAGGTCGTTCATATCGAACTTGTTCTCCATCATGCGGCGGGCGGCCTGTTCGGCTTCCCTGTCGCTCTGGATGCTCTGCGCTTTTTCGATCAGCGAGAGCACGTCGCCCATGCCCAGGATGCGGCTGGCCATGCGCGCGGGGTAGAACGGCTCGAGGTCGGCGAGTTTTTCGCCGGTGCCCTGGAAGTAGATGGGTTTGCCGGTGACCGCCAGCACCGAGAGCGCTGCGCCGCCGCGGGTGTCGCCGTCGGTCTTGGTCAGCACCACGCCGGTGATGCCGATCTTCTCGTTGAAGGTCTTGGCGACGTTGACGGCTTCCTGGCCGGACATTGCGTCGACGACCAGCAGCGTCTCGTCCACTTCGACGGCCTGCTTGATGCGCACGAGTTCTTCCATCAGCGCGTCGTCGATCTGCAAACGGCCGGCCGTGTCGAGGATGACGATATCGTTGCCGTGGTCCCGCGCGTGGGCCATCGCCTTTTGGGCGATGTGCTCGGGCGCTTCGGTGCCCAGGGTAAAGACGGGCACGCCGGCCTGCTCGCCGACGATCTGCAGCTGCTGGATGGCCGCCGGGCGGTAGACGTCGCAGGCGACCAGCAGCGGGCGGCGGCCCTGGCTGCGGTAGAACTGCCCCAGCTTGGCGGCGTGGGTGGTTTTACCGTTGCCCTGCAGGCCGCACATCATCAATACGGTCTGGCCCTTGTTTTTGATGCGCAGCGTCTGCGGTTCCTCGCCGCCCATCAGTTTGGTCAGTTCCTCGTTGACGATCTTGACGACCTGCTGGGCGGGGGTCAGGCTTTCCATGACCTCCTGCCCCATGGCGCGTTCCGAAACCTGGGCGCAGAAATCTTTGGCGACTTTGTAGTTGACGTCGGCTTCCAGCAGCGCCATGCGCACCTCGCGCATCGCGGCTTTGATGTCGGTCTCGTTCAGCTTGCCTTTGCCGCGCAGCTTTTTGAACACGCCGTTGAGACGTTCTGTCAGGGATTCAAAGGCCATCGGGTTCCTCCTGCGTGTCAAGGCGCGCCACAATCTGCAGCATCTCGTCGGTATCGGTATGGATGCGCGGCACCGGGGTGAACAACCCCGAGTTGCAGCAGCGGATTTCCATAATCAGCTGGCGCAGCCGCGTCAGGTCCGCCTGGGCGGCGGTGTGGCGGCGGGCGTTGCCCAGCTTGGCTTCCAACTCGTCGAGCGCGGCCTCGCCATGTTTGATGGCGTCGCGCACGCCCTGGCGCGTAATGCCGAAATTTTCGGCGATTTCGGCCAGCGAGAGGTCCTCGTCGTAGTATTCCGTCAGGATCGCGCGCTGTTTTTCGGTCAGGACCGGGCCGTAGAAGTCCAACAGGATGGAGTAGCCCAGGTTTTTTTGCGGTTTGCCCGCCATAGCCCGCGCTCCTTCCGCTGTGTTCGCCGTTCCTTGTGTGTTGTGTAAAGTTTTTTTCTTTACAGCTTAGCCATTATAGCAGGGCTTTGGGCCAAAGTCAAGGCCCGGACGTCATTTTTTTGCACGTTGCCCCACCTTGCGCCCGCCGCACAAAAAAATGCGCCGAAGCCGCCCGGGCAGGTGCAAACGGCGGCGACTTATGGTATAATACTATGTACGCCAATTTTGCCGGGAAGGAGGGGCTGCGCCGTGGCGATTTTGAAAAGCTATTACCAGGAAGTATACCGCTCGCCCGTGGTGCGGCTGGACGGCTATTCCGGCCGGCACGGCCTGCCCGCCAGCATTTTGGCCTACCTGGACTTTGGCGGCGCGACCGGCACCAGCAAGGACGGCCTGGCCGAGACGATGCTGGCCTTTGCCACCGAGCGCGGCGCCCTGAAACCCGGCATGCCGGTGGTGGAAGCCAGTTCCGGCAGTTTTGGCGCGGCGTTGGCGGTCAGCTGCGCCACCACCGGGCACCCCTGCATCCTGGTGGTGCCCAGCAGCCTGCCCATTGTGCGCCGCCAGCGCCTGCAGGAGCTGGGCGCGCGCATCGTGGTGTGCAGCAGCGGCGGCCGCCGGGCCATGGACCGCATTGCCGAGGATACCGCCCGCCGCTACGGCGGGTATTTCACCCACTATTTTTCCAACGACGACAACCCCGAATACCACCGCCGCGTGACGGGCCCGCAGATTTTGAAAGCGGCGGGCGAAACCATCGACGCCATCGTCATCGGCGTGGGCAGCGGCGGCACCGTGACCGGCGTAGCCGAGTACATCAAAGCCTGGAACAGTATGATCCGCATCGTGGCGGTGGAACCCGCCGAGTGCGCCGCCATCTCGGGCGGGATGATCGGCCAGCACGGCATTGCCGGCATCGGCCCCGGCTTTGTGCCGGAAAACTACAACCCCTACGTGGTGGACACCGTATTGACGGTGACCACCGCCGACGCCGAGCGCGCGGCGCGCGAAGTGCTGTTTTTTGACGGCGTGCCCGCCTGCACCAGCGCCGGGGCCACGCTGGCCGCCGCCGTGCAGCTGGTGGGCGCCGGCAAGGCCAAACGCCCGCTGTGCGTGTTTGCCGGGCGCAAAATGTACGAATAAGCGCGGCTGCGCAAAGCTTTTTTGTAGCGCAGCGCGTCGCACAGGGCCCGCCGCCCCGTTCCTGCGAACGGGGCGACTTTTTTATGGGCATGCCGCCGCCCTTTTTTGCATAGGATTTGGCAGACATCCTATGGGAAGGGGTTGGCGGTATGAAAGGTGACCCGGAAGAGCGGGCCGTGGCGGTAGGCCGGTACATTGTGCGCAGCGGCGCGACGGTGCGCGCGGCGGCCGCCGTGTTTGGGGTGAGCAAAAGCACAATCTGGAAAGACCAGGGCCGGCTGCGGCGCACCCACCCCGGCCTGTGGGCCGAGGTGCAGACCGTGGTGCAGCGCAACAAGGCCGAGCGCCACCTGCGCGGCGGCGAAGCGACGCGCCGCAAATATTTGCACCGCGCCGCTTGCGCCGCGCCGCGCCGCACAGTATAATAAAGGTAAATTTTACCCGGAAAAGGACGGCGAATGCGATGAAGCGGAAGGATTATATCAGCTGGGACGAATATTTCATGGGCATTGCCCTGCTTTCGGCCATGCGCTCCAAAGACAACAACAGCCAGGTGGGCGCCTGCATCGTAAGCCCGGAAAACAAAATTCTCTCGCTGGGGTACAACGGCATGCCCATCGGCTGCAACGACGACGACATGCCGTGGGAACGCGAGGGCGACGACCTGGACACGAAATACATGTACGTCTGTCACTCGGAACTCAACGCGATTTTGAACAGCCCGCACAACGATTTGCACGGCGCGCGCATGTATGTGACGCTGTTCCCCTGCAATGAGTGCGCCAAGGCCATCATCCAGAGCGGCATCAAGGAACTGATCTATCTTTCGGACAAATACCACGACAGCCATGCCAGCATTGCCAGCCGCCGCATGTTCAACATGACCGGCGTGAAATACCGCGCCTACGAACCGACCGGGCGTGAGATCCGCCTGGATGTGTGACGCGGGGGGGGCAAAGCATGGAGACCATCATCATTGGCATTGCGGGCGGCACCGGCAGCGGCAAAACGACGCTGACCGAGCGCCTGCGCGAACATTTTGGCGCTAACGAAGTCAGCGTATTGAACCACGACAGCTATTACAAGCGCCACGACGAACTGCCGTATGAGGAGCGCTGCAAGCTCAACTACGACCACCCCGACAGCTTCGACACCCCGCTGATGGCCGCCCACCTGCGCGAGCTGCGTGCCGGGCACGCCGTGCAGGTGCCGGTGTACGACTACACGGTCCACAACCGCAGCGACGAGACGGTGCTGGTGAAGCCCGCGCCGGTCATCATTGTGGAGGGTATCCTGATTTTTGACGCGCCGGAGCTGTGCGAGCTGATGGACATGAAGGTGTTTGTGGACACCGACGCCGACGTGCGTATTTTGCGGCGCATTGTGCGCGACGTCAAGGAGCGCGGCCGCACGCTAGACAGCGTGGTGACGCAGTACCTGACGACGGTCAAGCCGATGCACGAACAGTTCGTGGAGCCCAGCAAGCGCAAGGCCGACCTGATCGTGCCCGAGGGCGGGCGCAACCTGGTGGCGCTGGAGTTGCTAATCAAGTGGATTGCCGACCACCTGCGCGCGGCCGAGTGAGCGCCGCCGCACAGGCAAGCACAAAAAGTACCACAAAACAACACGCAAAAATCCGGCAGGGTCTCCCCTGCCGGATTTTTTGCGGGCGTTATGCGGGCGGTTTACCAGAGGTTGACGACCTCGTTGTACAGGCCCTCGTAGCTCTTGGCGGAACTGGCCCAGCTGAAATCGCATTCCATGGCGCGGCGGACCAGGATCGGCCAGCCGTCTTTCTGCCAGTAGCCCTCCTTGGCGCGCCAGCAGGCTTCGTACAGTTCGTGGGCGTTGTAGTTGGCAAAGGTGAAGCCGTTGCCGTAGCCGTCGCCGGAGTCGTGGATGGAGTCGCGCAGGCCGCCGGTCTCGCGCACAACGGGGATGGTGCCGTAGCGGCAGGCCACCATCTGGGACAAACCGCACGGCTCAGAGCGCGAAGGCATCAGGAAGATATCGGCGCCGGCATAGATGCGCTGCGCCAGCGCGGCGTTGAAGCCGATGTAGACGCCCACGCGGCCGGGGTTGCGCGCGCAGAGTTCATTGAAGAAGTTTTCGTACTGCGCTTCGCCGGAACCGAGGATGACCAGCTCGATGCCCTGCTGCAGCAGGCCTTCGGCAATGGCGCGCACGAGGTCCAGGCCTTTGTGGCCGACCAGACGGGTGACCATGGCCATGACGGGGCTGCCGTCTTTGTGCAGGCCGAACTCATCCTGCAGGGCGGCCTTGCAGACCGCCTTGCCGTCCTGGAAGGTGTCGGCGTCGTAGTTTTTGGCGATATCGGGGTCGGTGGCCGGGTTGAACACATCGACGTCGATGCCGTTGAGGATGCCGCAGGTCTTGTACTGTTTCTGGCGCAGCAGGCCGTCCAGGCCGTGGCTGAACCAGGGGTCCAGGATCTCCTGCGCGTAGGTGGGGCTGACGGTCGTGACTTTGTCGGCGGTCTCGATGGCGCCTTTCATAAAGTTGGCGCAGCCGTCATACTCGACGATATGGGCGTCGCGCGCGCCGATGCCGCAGGTATCCTCGAGGATATCGAGACCGTACTTGCCCTGGTAGGCGATGTTGTGGATGGTGAACACCGTCTTGATGCGGTTGAATTTGTCGAGGTGACGGTAGTACAGGTTGAGGTACACCGGCGTGAGCGCGGTCTGCCAGTCGTTGCAGTTGATGATATCGGGCTCGAAATCGGTGTAGAACAGCATCTCGAGGATGGCGCGCGCAAAGAAGGCGAAGCGCTCGCCGTCGTCGTAGAAGCCGTACAGGCCGCTGCGCTTAAAGTAGTACTCGTTGTCGATAAAGTAGTAGGTGACGCCGTCGTGCTCGGCCTTGAACAGGCCGCAGTACTGGCTGCGCCAGCCGACCGGCACGCTGAAGTTGGTGACGTAGGTCAGCGTGTCTTTAAACTTCAAATCGCCGTACAGCGGCATGACGACGCGGCAGTCGACGCCGTCTTTGACGAGCGCCTTGGGCAGCGCGCCCGCCACGTCGGCCAGGCCGCCGGATTTGGCATAGGGGGCAGCTTCGCTGGCTGCATACAAAATTTTCATAAGTACCTCCATACAGATGGTGGTTTTCAAAAGCAGAAGGACGGGGCGGCCTGCGGTCTCCCCGTCCTTCTCATGTACGCCGCCCCGCGGGGAGAAGGCGGGCGGCTACGATGAGCTTGCGTTAGACGCTGTGGCCTTTGGCGATGAACACCGGGAAGGTGTCGGTGCCGGAAAGTTTCTTGCCCTCGGTGATGTGGACGTTCTTATCGGTGACCACATACTCGACATGGCAGTCCGGCTCGACGACGGTATCCTGCATGAGCACACAGTTTTTGACGACGGCGCCCTTTTTGACCTGGCAGCCGCGGAACAGCACACAATTCTCCACCGTGCCTTCGATCACGCAGCCGTCGGCCAGCAGGCTGTTCTTGACAGAGCTGCCCTCCAGGTAGCGCGTGGGGTTATCGTCGCGGATCTTGGTGTAGATCGGCGCGCCGCCAAACAGCGCTTCCATGCTGCCAGGCTTCAGCAGGCGCATGTTCTCGTCGAAATAGCTCTTCATATCCGAGATGCGCGCCGCATAGCCCTTGAACTCATACGCCTGCACGTTGAGCAGCTTGAGGTTGCGGGCCAGGATATCGCGCTCAAAGTAGATCAGGCCGCGCACCGCCGCGTCGTGCACAAGGTGGATGAGGGTCTCGCGCTCGATGACATAGATGTTCATCGAGAGGTTCTGCTCGCCCAGGCGGTAGTCGTTGGAGAGAATCTCGGTCACGCGGCCGCCCTCGTCGATGCGGACGGTGTAGTTGTCGCTGCGCGCGCCCTCGGGGATGGACGCGCGGTTGTAGACCATCGTGACGTCGGCGCCGCTGGCGATGTGCGCTTCGATCAGTTTGCCAAAGTCAAAGTTGACGGCAATGTAGGAATCCGAGAGGATGACGTAGCGCTCTTTCTGCGCTTCGAGCCAGGAGAGGATGCTCTCCAGCGCGTCGACGCGGCCGGAGTACATTTTGACGCCGCGCTCTGCAAAAGGCGGCACGATGTTCAAACCGCCGCGCTTGCGGGTGAGGTCCCATTCACGGCCGGCGCCAAGGTGGTCCATCAGCGAGTGGTAGTTGCGGCGCACGATGATGGAGACGTTGTCGATGCCGGTGTTGGCCATGCTGGACAGCATGAAGTCGATCAGACGGTAGCGGCCGCCGAACGGGATGGAGGCCATCGAGCGCTCCGCCACCAGTTCGGGAACAAGATTATCGTAGGTGTTGGCGAAAATGACGCCGAGAGCGTTGACGTTGCTGTTTACCATTGTTCCTCACCATCCTTTACATTGGTAGATACCATTGCCTTGGGGCCGACCGTGGCGCCCTTGCCGACGACGACGCCGGAACCGACCGTGGCAACGTCGCCGGGTTCGGCGATGTTGAGCGCGCCCTCCGGCATGGCGCCGACCGTGGCGCCCTCCTCAATCGTGACGTTCTCGGCCACGATGCAGTGCTTGACCGACGCGCCCGCCTTGATGACGGTGCCGCCCATGACGACGGCCGCTTCCACCGTAGCGCCCTTTTCGACGGTGACGCCGGGGAACAGGATGGAGTGGGTGACCGTGCCGTCTACGCGGCAGCCCTCGGACACCATCGAGTTGACGATGGTAGCGTCGGAGCCGATTTTCTGGCAGGGCTGGCCGGAGTTGCGGGAATAAATCTTCCAGTTTTCGTCAAACAGGTTGATGCCGGACGTCTTGGGGTCCAGCACCTCCATGTTGGCCTGCCACAGGCTGGCGATGGTGCCGACGTCTTTCCAGTAGCCGCTGAAATGGTAGGCGTACATGCGGCGGCCGTCCTTGAGCAGGTTGGGGATGACGTTTTTGCCAAAGTCGTTCTCGGAGTTGGGGTCGGCCTCGTCCTCGGTGAGGTATTTCTTGAGGATGTCCCAGTTGAAGATGTAGATACCCATCGACGCCAGGTTGCTCTTGGGGTTTTTGGGTTTTTCCTGGAACTCGTTGATGCGGTCGTTTTCGTCGGTGACCATCAGGCCGAAGCGGGGCGCTTCGCTCCAGGGCACTTCCATGACGGCGACGCTGAACTCGGCGTCTTTTTCTTTGTGGAAGCGCAGGAAGTCCGAGTAATCCTGCTTGCAGATCTGGTCGCCGGAAAGGATGATGACATATTTGGGGTCGTAGCGGTCGATGAAGGACATGTTCTGGTAGATCGCGTTGGCAGTGCCCTTGTACCAGTCGGAACCGGTGGCCTGCTGGTAGGGCGGCAGCACATGGACGCCGCCGTGCAGGCGGTCAAGGTCCCACGGCTGGCCGTTGCCGATATACTCGTTGAGGACCAGCGGCTGGTACTGGGTCAGGATGCCGACGGTGTCGATATCCGAGTTGACGCAGTTGGACAGCGGAAAGTCGATGATACGGTACTTTCCGCCAAACGGAACTGCGGGCTTGGCGAGCTTTTGGGTCAGCGCATACAGGCGCGAGCCCTGGCCGCCGGCCAGGATCATTGCGATCATTTCTTTTGCCATAAGATTTCTCCCCTTAATTTACTGGCGTATGCCATTACTAACAAGTGGTCTATCCATCCACGCAGAGGTAAGCGGGCTTACGCCTGCGGTTTGGCGGTGGTGGCGCGGCGCTTGGCCGGCTTTTTGGCGGCCGGTTTTTTGGCGGCGGGTTGGGTTTCCTCCGCCGCGGCCTTGGCGCGCGGTTTGCGGGCGGCCGGCACCTGGAAATACAGCGTCGACAGCGGCGGCAGCGTCAGCGAGATATGCTGGGCAAAGCCGTGCATCTCGCCCTTTTTGCTGCGCACGGTGCCGTTGGTCACGCCCGCGCCGCCGTACTTGGGATCGTCCGAGTTGAGGATCTCTTTGTAGCTGCCGGGGTTGGGCACGCCCATCTCGTAATTCTCCCGCAAAACGGGGTTGAAGTTGCACACGACCAGCAGCATCTTGCCGGCGGCGTCGCGCCGCAGGAAGGCGATGACGCTCTGCTGGTTGTCGTCGGGCACGATCCACTGGAACCCCTCCCAGCTGTAATCGACCTGCCAGAGGGCCGGCGTGTCGCGGTACAGGCGGTTGAGGTCCTTGACGTAGCCTTGCAGCTGGCGGTGTTTGTCGTAGCCCAGCAGCATCCAGTCCAGCTGCTTTTTCTCGTCCCACTCGATAAACTGGCCGAACTCCTGCCCCATGAACAGCAGCTTTTTGCCGGGGTGGGCCATCATGTAGCCGTAGAAGGTGCGCAGGTTGGCAAACTTTTCCTCATAGTCGCCGGGCATCTTGTTGATAAGGCTGCACTTGCCGTGCACAACCTCGTCGTGGCTGATGGGCAGCACGAAATTCTCGCTGAACGCGTAGAAGAAGCTGAACGTGACCTTGCCGTGGTTGCCGGAGCGGAACAGCGGGTCGGTTTTCATGTAGCTGAGCATGTCGTTCATCCAGCCCATGTTCCACTTGAAGTTGAAGCCCAGGCCGCCGTCCGACGCGGGTTTGGTGACCAGCGGCCAGGCGGTGGATTCCTCGGCGATCATCATCTTGTGCGGGTAGCGGCCCAGCACGGCCGAGTTGAGCTTTTGCAGGAAGGCGATGGCCTCGAGATTTTCTTTGCCGCCCTTGCTGTTCTGCTCCCACTCGCCGTCGCGGCGGTTGTAGTCGAGGTAGAGCATGCTGGCCACCGCGTCGACGCGCAGGCCGTCGATGTGGTATTTCTCGATCCAGAACATCGCGCTGGAAATCAGGAAGCTGGCGACCTCGTTCATGCCATAGTTAAAGACCATGGTCCCCCACTCTTTGTGCTCGCCGCGGCGGGGGTTGGGGTCCTCATAGCAGGGGGCGCCGTCAAACATGTACAGCCCGTAGCCGTCCTTGGGGAAGTGCGCGGGCACCCAGTCCAGAATGACGCCGATGCCGGCCTGGTGCAGCTTATCCACAAAGGCCATAAAGTCCTTGGGGGTGCCGTAGCGGCTGGTGGGCGCAAAGTACCCGGTGACCTGGTAGCCCCAGCTGCCGTCGAACGGGTATTCGGTCACGGGCAGCAGCTCCACATGGGTGTAGCCCATCTCTTTTATGTAGGGGATCAGTTCGTCGGCAAGTTCCGAGTAGTTGTAGGGCACGCCGTTCTCGGGGTCCTTCATCTTCCAGCTGCCGGCGTGCAGCTCGTAGATGGACATGGGGCCGTTGATGATATCGCGGCCCTGCTCGGCCTTGTTCCAGGCATCGTCGCCCCAAGGGTAGCCCTCGATGTCATAGACCTTGCTGCCGTTGGAGGGGCGGGTCTCGGTATGGAAGGCATAGGGGTCGGCTTTGTAGATGCGCTCATCCGACGCCGTGGTGATGCAGTACTTATAGACGTCATACTCCCGGATGCCGGGGATGAACAGCTCCCAGATGCCTTCGGCCACCTTCTGCATGGGGTGGTCCTCCGGCGCCCAGTTGTTAAAATCGCCGACGACGGTTACGGCACGCGCGTGGGGTGCCCATACGCGGAACACCGCGCCGGGCTGGCCGTCCTGCTCACACAGGTGCGCGCCGAAATAGCTGTACGCCTCCTGATTGTTGCCCTGATGGAAGAGGTAAAGGGGCAGATCAGAACTTTTGGGCGTCTGGTTGCCTTGCTTCAAAACGATCTCTCCTTTGGGGGGCCGGCGCAGGGTCGGCCCGGTGTATTTGGCTATTTCTATATTACCCGTTTCGCACAGGAATTTCAAGGTTTTTCTGTAATAATCCGCTAAAATTTTGGGGGCATTTTTTTGCGATTTGTGCAACTTTTACACAAAGCACGTCGCATTGTTGTATTCTTATACAAAAAAGCCCCGCGCAAGATTTTTACACCTTGCGCAGGGTTGTATAATTTTCAGGCACCGTAGATATAGTAGGGGTTCTGCCCGCTGTACAGGCTGCGGCGGTTCCACACGGTGTGGGTGGCCAGATACTCGGCCCAGGCGCGGTAACCGGACGCGTTGAAATGCACGCCGTCGCCCACCTGGTAGTCGTCGACCTGGCTGCCGTCCGAGGGGTTGGTCAGCACCTCGCGGATGTTGACAAAGTAGCAGCCCTTGCGCAGCGCCAGGTTGGCCAGCAGGTCGTTGACGGTATAGATGCGCGTGTTGTCCAGCCCGGGTTTGGTCTCGATGACGTTCTCCTGCACGCCGGGGATCGCCTGGATGTAGAAGATGACGCCGGGGTTGAGCTGCTCGCGCAGCATATCGATCATACGCTCGTAATAGGCCAGGAAACTGTCCTCATTGCCCTGGCTGACCAGGTTGTTGGTGCCCACCAGGATATAGACGTAGTCCGGCTGGGTGGCCACAATGGCTTCCATCGGCGTTTCCTCGGCGCCGGTGACGGCGTTTTTCATCGCTGTGTTGTTGACGAAACTGTTGACGCCGGCGCTGGTATAGGTGGCGTATTTTGCGCCGGGCAGGCCGGTGTTGTAGATGCCCAGGCCCGAGGCGATGCTGTCGCCCACAAAGGTGACGGTGTTGAAGTACTGGTTGGTGACGGTGCCCAGCATCGGCACACCGATCATGCGGTGGTCGGTGTTGAGGTACTCGGTGTCAATGGTCTGCGTTACCGGGGTCGAGGTGTTCCACACCGCCGTATCCACCGCCTGCACAATGCGCTGCGGGCCCTCGCCCGTGACAGGTTCCGGCGTGGGGGACGGCGTAGGCGAAGGCGTGGGGGTGGCGCTTGTCTCCGGCGTCTGCGTCGGTTCCGCCGATACGGACGGCGCAGCCTGCGGCAGTTTGCCGTGGTACCGCCAGTACAGCCCCGCAGCTGCGCAGGCCAGCGCCAGCAGCACCAGGGTCGCCACGACCAGACGGCGTTTGCGGCGGCGTCTGGCATATTTGTTGCGGTAGGTATAAAAATCAGCCATGTAAGCTCTCCCTGACAGGGTCAATCTTGCGATACGCGTTTATTATACCGCGTTTGGCGGGCAGTGGCAAGGGGCGGCGGGCAGCTTTTACAACTGCCGCCCCCGGCGTTCAACGCTTTTTCAACTGCGCTTCCAGCCCGGGGCGCGGCGTGACGTAGACGGTGGTGTAGACGTTGTACAGCACCATGCCGGGCTTGGCGCCGTTGGCTTTCCAGATGTTCTTGACCTCGGTGGTATCCACCGCCACCTTGGCCCCGGCGTTCTGGCTGGAATGCAGCACGGCCAGCTCGGCGGCTTCCTGCCTAGTGGCGTCGGGGATATCCAGCCCGCGGCTCATGACGACGCAGTGGCTGCCGGGGGCTTTTTGCACATGGAACCACAGGTCCTTGCCGCGGGCGGTATGCAGCGTGAGTTTGTCGTTTTGTAAATTGTTGCGGCCCACCAGAATCTCGAACCCGTCGCTGGAGGTATAGCGCAGGAAATCGGCGGGTTTCTGGCGTTTGTCGCGCGGTTTGTAGTATTTCAGGTACCCCTGGCTCTTGAGTTCGGCGCGGATTTCGTTGAGGGCGGCCTCGCCGGGGGCGGTTTCGACCTCATACAGCACGGTGGCCAGGTATTCGATCTCGGCTTCGCCCTCCACCAGCAGCTTTTGCAGCATGGCGTGGGCGGTCTGCTTCTTTTTATAGTCCTTGAAATATTTCTGCGCGTTCTCGTTGGGGCCCAGGCGCGGGTCCAGCCGGATGGTGACATCCTCGCCGGTGTAGTAGTTCTGCACGGTTACCTGGCGGTCGCCCTTGTGCATGGCCCACAGGTTTGCCTGCAGCAGTTCGCCGTACAGGCGCAGCGTGTCGGCCTTGCTGGACTGGGCCAGCTCCTCGCGCCGGGCGGCCTGCTTGCGCACGGCGCGCTCGTGCATATTGTGCACGGCCTTGTACAGTTCGCGGCTTTTCTGGCGCAGGCGCTCGGCGCGGTCCTTGGTGGCGTAGTAATCCTCCAGCAGTTCGCTGTAGGTCGCGTACTGCGTCAGCAGAGCCTGCGCCCCGTACTGCCGCGGCACAAAAAAGCTGAACTCCACGGGTTTGGGCGCGCCGTCGGCCTGGGGCAGCCGCACCGCCGTGGGCGTGCCGCCGGCGGCGTGCTCCCGCTTGAGTTCGTGCAGCGCGGCGGTCAGCGCGGCGCGTTCTTCTTCCTTCAAGTCGCAGGCCAGGGCCGGGGTCTCGCCCAAAGCACGGCAGACGGCTTCCCGCATGACGATGGGCCCCACGCCCGACACCGTTTTGCCCAGCGCCGCGGCCACCGGCAGGTCTTTCTGGCAGGCGGCGGCCACCAGGTCGGCGGCGTCCGTTGCCAGAAAATCCGGCCGGGCCGGTTTGGGCGGCAGCGTGTAGGGCAGGCCCGGCAGCAGCTGGCGGACTTCGCTGTCCTCAAAATCCACGCGCTTGAGCGCGTCGATGATGCGGCCGTTTTGCACCAGCACGAGGTTGGAGTAGCGGCCCATCAGTTCAGCTGCCAGCGTGTTGGTGACCAGGTCGCCCATCTCGTTGGTGCAGCGGAAATCAAAATAGACGATGCGGTCGCCGGGTTCGCGCCGCAGCGCGATGAGCCGCCCACCCGTGAGGTGCTTGCGCAGCAGCATGCAGAAGCCCGGCGGCGTCAGCGGGTTTTCAAACGTTTCTTTCGTCAGGCAGACGCGGGCCGAACCGCTGCGCGCCGACAACAGCAGCCGGAACGTATCGGTGCGGGTGCGCAGCGTCAGCACGACTTCGTCGCGCGTCGGCTCAAAGATTTTGTCGATCTTGGCGTCCAGCAGCGTTTTGTTCAGTTCGTCGGCGACAAGCGCCAGCGTGGCGGCATCCAGAGCCATGGGGTTCTCCTTTTACAAGTAGGTATAGGGGTCGGTGTCGGCGGCGGCGTGGCGCACGGCCAGCTGCGGGAACGCCGCAGCCAGCCGCGCGGCCAGCACGTCGGCAATGGCATGCTCGGTGCCCCAGTGGCCGGCCACGATGAGCCCGACGCCCTTTTGCTGCGCCAGCAGCGCAATGTGGTGCGCGCCCTCGCCGGTGACCAGGCAGTCGGCCCCCTCGTCGATGGCCTGCTGCAGGTAGCTGCCGCCCGCGCCGCTGACTTCGGCCAGGCAGGTCACGGACCGGCCGCCCGCAACATATTTGACGCCGCTGTGCAGCGTTTCGGCGCAATGGCGCGCCAGGGCTTCGACGGTGGTGGGTTGTACCGCGCCGATGCGGCCGCAGCCTTCGGCAAACGCGCGGCGGCCTTCGCGCGCGATGCCCAAGGCGTCGGCCAGCAGGTCGTTGACGCCGCCCTCGGCCGCGTCAAGGTTGGTGTGCATGCAGATGGCGGAGATGCCGTTTTGCAACAGCAGCGCCGGGACGTCGTCTGCCGCGATGCGCTTGAGCGCGTCAAAAATGACCGGGTGGTGGCTGACGATGAGCGTGCAGCCGGACGCGGCGGCTTCCCGCACGACGGCGGGGGTGATGTCGAGCGCCGTCAGCACGCCATCCACCGGGGCCCCGGCGTCGACGAGCAGGCCGACGTTGTCCCAACCGCAGGCCAGTTCCGGCGGGGCAAAGGCTTGCAGCTGCTGCAAAACCTCCTGTACAGTCACAGACATGAGCGTTCCTCCAGTTCCAAAATCAGGGCGTCCACCGCGTCGGCTTCGGAGCCGGGCGGCAGGCCGCGGCGGTATTTTTTGAGCTTGGCGTTCTGCTGCGCGCAGTAGGCGGCAAAACCGGGCTGCCCGGCCGTTTGGCCGCACAGACATTCGAGGCCGTCCGGCTCGTGCGCCGCGCCGGTATAGCGGGCGTTCATGACGGCGTACCACCGCCCGGCCGCCTGGCACAGCGTTTCGCCCGCCAGTGCAAAGCCGCGGCGCGCCAGCCAGCGGCGCAGCACGCTGTGCTTGGTGGCCGGCACCAGCACCAGGTTGTAGCGCGCGTCGAACACCCAGGGGGCGGCTTCCAGAATTTCCATGATGGTCTCGGCCCCCATACCGGCGATGATGAGGTCGTCGGCTTCGCCGGGGTGCAGCACCGAAAGCCCGCTGCCCAGCCGGCACTGCACTTTGTCCCCGTAGGGCGCGCAGCGCTGGCGGGCTTTGGCCAGCGGGTCGGGGCGCAGGTCGCACGCCAAAACAAGCGGGCAGCGACCGCTGCCCGCCAGTGCGGCGCTTAATTTGCCGTGGTCGCAGCCGATATCCGCCGCGACGTGCCCCGGCCGCACATAGCGGAACGCCGCCGCCAGGCGGGCGTCCAGCCGCGGCACGTTACTGGCGGCCAAAATACTCGTTGAGCTGGGCCACCAGCGCGTCGGCATCGACGCCGTGCACGGCACAGGCCTGCTCGACGGTTTCGCCATGGGCGGCCATGCAGCCCAGGCAGTGCATGCCGGTGGCCAGGAAGATGGGCACGCAGCCCTGGGCGGGGTCGTTGTTGAGGATTTCGGCAATGATGGTATCTTTGGTAACAGTCATGGCAGTACGTTCCTTTCTGGTAAAAAGTAGTTTTATGATACCGGCTGCCAGGCGGCGTACAGCGCAAAGCCTTGCAGCTGGGTCAACAAAGTCAGCAACGCCACGGCCAGCGCCGCCCCATGGGCAGCGCTGCGGCGCAGGGTTACCAGGCGCTGGGCCCACAACAGCAGCAGCGCCAGCGGCAGCACCGGCAGCAGGTAACGCCCCTGCATGCCGAACAGCGTCTGGTAGTTGATGGGCGTCCAGTTGAGCGCCGCGGCCAGCACAGCCAGCGCCACGCAGGCCAGAATGCCCGCCGTGCCCCATGCCATGCGGCGGCCCAGGGGGGCGCTTTCCGCTGTGGGCAGGGCGGCCGCCAGCAGCGCCAGCATCAGCCCGACGCCCAGCAGCCAGCTGACGTCGATGCGGTAGACGATGGGTTCGCCCAGCGTCGTGCCCAGCAGCCCCTGCAGCCACAGCGCGCCCTGCTCGGGCAGGGTACGCAGCAACAGTTTGAGCGTAGCGGGCAGGTTGCGGCAGATATACCCGAACGAGAAAGTCCACACCGAATCGCCGTTGGGCTGCACCTGCAGCAGCTGGTCGGGCGTCAGGCCGCCGCCCATGCGGGAAAACACGAACAGCCCCGCCGCGGCGGCCAACACCATGGCCACCGCCACGCCGCGCCAGAACGAGCGCCGTTTGCCGGCATCGGCCCGCACGCGCAGGTACAGCGCGCAGAGCGCCGCCAGCGCCCCGGCCGCCACCACCGTGCCGCCAACCAGCAGTGCGGTGTTCATATCGCGCGCGGCATAGCCCAGCGCCTGCGCGTTGGCCGCCGCCCACAGGGCAGCCGCCAGCGCCAGCACCGCCGCCTGCACCAGGCGGCCCGGGCGGACCGAAACGCCATGCAGCGAGACCGCAGCCCCTGCGGGGGCGCGGCGCGGGTCAAGGTGCTTCGGCGGGATGGCCAGGCACAGCAACACCACCGGCAGGTAGATCGCTTTGGCCGGGGCCACTGCGGCCCCCAGCAGTACCAGCAGCGCCAGTTGCCAGCGCCTGCCTGGCTGCGCGCGCAGCGAAAGGCACAGCGCCGTGAACAGGAACACCGTGCCCAGCACGGCGGCGTCGGGTGAAAGGCTGGCTGCCAGCTGCAACGGCATGGGCAGCAGCGCCACGGCGGCCAGCAGGCCCCGCAGCGCGGCGGGCGCCAGCGCCACGGCCGCCGCCGCCAGTGCCAGGTACAACAGCAGGTTGGCGGTGCGGCCCCAGTCCAGCATGGTGTAGAAGTTTTTGCCCAGGCTGCGCGCCAGCCGGATGCCGGCCGCCTGCGCCCAGTAGCTGCCGCTGCCCTGCCCGGCGTCGGCGTCGCTGATTTCGGTCAGCGTATCGGGCCCGCCGGGCGCGCTTGGCCGGGCCTGGGCCTGCGCTTTGTAGGCAAAAATGCCGATCTCACCGGTTTTGGTGGCAAAATACGGCGCGTCGCAGCTGCGCACCAGCAGTTTGCCGCCCTGCGACGTCGTCTGCCCGCCCCAGGCGCTGGCCAGCTCATACGCGGCGGCCAGGTGGGTGTATTCGTCGGGCGCGACGAGGGCGGGCGTGACGCGCAGAAAGCCCAGCCCCAAAAGCAGCCCGGCCGCGGCGACCAGCAGCGCCAGCGGCGCATGCAGCACCGCCAGAAACACTGCCGCAAAGGCGGCCGCCGCCAACGGCAGGGCCAGCTGCGCGGCCAGCGCGGCCGGCCAGCTGCCGGAATAATCGCGCACGCGCTGGATTGCCAGCGTGGCGTCCAGCGCCGGCGCGCCGTCCGCCCCGCTATACAGCGGCATACCGTCCACTTCGCCCTCGCTGGCCCACAGGCCCAGCGGGCCGTCCCACGGCACAGCGTTGTACAGGTGCACGGTCAGCGTTTCGTCCTGCGCAACCACATAGGGGCGCTCGGTCGTGAACTCGGTAAACGTATCGTTGAAGATGTTCAAAAAATTGCCGGCGCTTTGCAGCAGCTGCTCGCCCTGCGCATTGTAGACATCCACCATCACCATGCCGGATTTATACAGCTGGTCATGGGTACTGAACCGCAGCCGCACGCCGTAAAACGCCTGCCCGGCTTTGAGGGGGATCTGCTGGGTCAACCCTTCTTCCGGCAGGTCGATGACCTGGGTGTAATCGTCGTTGAGGATCTCGTACACCGGCTGGCCGCCCAGACGCTGCTGCAGGTCGTAACCAACCCAGCGGCAGGCCAGCCAGACGGCCCCCGCCGCCAGCAGCGCCGCCAGCAGGGCGGCCAACGCCCGGTGTGCGCGCAAAAATGGGAACATCCGGCTCTCGCCGCCTTTCATACAGGATTTGCAGGGCCAGCCTGATTATACCGCAACGGCGGCAAAAGCGCAAATCAACCCTGTTTCTGGTAGAGGTACCAGGTCACTTCGCCCTCGCCGCCGTCGTAACGGCAGGCGTCGATGCAGGCATATTGCGGGAACCGTTCCTGCAAATTGCCGGCCAGCGCCACGGCAAAGTCGACGGCGCCGCTTTCCAGCAGGGTGTCCTGCTCCTGCCACTGGTCTTGCAGCGGCATGTTGGTGATGCAGAAATACCGGCAGGGCGGCAGCAGCCCGGCGGCCGTGTAAAAACCGCCGTCCAGCGTGCCGTAATTGAGCAAACTTGCGCCCGGCACGGCGTTGATGCACGCCGCAAAGCGGTTTTGCGGCAGCGTACCGGCCGCGCGGCTGCGCAAGGCGCGGTTGGGGCTGGCCACCGCGCAGGCCAGCGCCGCGGCTGCCAACGCCAGCCAGGGCGCGGCCGTGCGCAGCGCACGGCCGCGCGGCAACCGCGCCGCCCCGGCCGCCAGCGGTGCCAACCCCAGCGGTGCAAAGACCGCCAGCACCAGCCCGTAATAGACGAGGTACCCGCCCGCCAGGCTCGTCAGCGCCAGGCCCACCGCCAGCGCGCAGGCCCAGCCGGCCGCCGCACGGCGGCCGGTGCACAGCGCCCAGACCAGGAACAGCGCAAACAGCGCCGCCCCGGGCAGCGCATCGCGCACCGCCCACCAAAGATGCTGCGCCAGCGCGGCCGGGCCGCCGCTGTTGCCGGTGTACAGGAACAGGTTATCATAAAAATAGGCGGTGAACCAGTCCCCCAGCGCGCCGTGCACGCCAAAGTAGACGGCCCACGGCAGCGTGGCTAGCGCCATGCCGCCCAGGCAGGCCCCGCAGCTTTGGGCCAGCGCGCGGCCCCAGCCGCGGCGCGCGTACAGCGCCGCCAGCAACAGCACCCATACCAGGTAGAACCCCAGCACCGTATATTTGAGCCACAGCGCGCACCCGGCCAAAAAGCCCTGCAGCGCTACGGTGGGCAGCGGCATGCGACGCCCGGTTTGTACAACGCGCAGGCCGCCGTACAGCGCCGCCGCCAAAAACGGCAGCAGAAACTCCTCGGCGCTGCCGCCGTGGGAAAACGCCCGCCCCGCCGCGATGGCGGCCGCGGGCAGCGCCGCCCACGCCGGGTGCAGCGCGCGGCCGCACAGCAGCGACGCCGTGCGCACCCCCAGCGCCAGAAACAGCGCGAAAGAGAGCACTTCCAGCGCAAAAACGCCGGTAAACCCGGTGCGGTCGGCCAGCGACCCCAGCCCGTACAGCAGGTAGAGCACCGGGCCTTTGTGGTCGAACACGTCGCGGTACAGCACTTTGCCGCGAAACATCGCCTTGCCCATGGTATAAAAGATGTTGGCGTCCATCCAGTCGTTGAGCGCGAACAGCGGCGACGATTTGCTGCACAGCAGCAGGGCCGCGGCGGCTATGGCCAGATACCACAGCGCCCGTTTGGTTTTTGCCTGCCAGGCCAACCCGCACACCCCCTAAAACAAACCGCGTCCCGGTCCGCTGGACCGGGGCGCGGCGTGGAAATCAAACTTGCGTTACACGTACAGGCGCGTAAATCAGCCGTTCTCTTTCATCTGGGCGAAGCACTCGCTGCAATAGACCGGGCGGTCCTCACGCGGCTGGAACGGCACCTTGCAGGCTTTGCCGCAGTTGGCACAGACAGCGTCAAACATCTGGCGCTCGCCGCGGGTGGCGTTCTTGCGGGCATCGCGGCAGGGCTTGCAGCGCTGGGGCTGGTTCTCGAAACCACGGCTGGCGTAGAACTCCTGCTCGCCGGCGGTCCAGACGAACTCTTTGCCGCAATCCTTGCATACCAAAGTCTTGTCTTCGAACATAATGGGTATCTCCTCTGTTTGTATTTGCCCGCGGAAGAATCTAAACCAACGCATATGGAATGGACCAACGAACTGATTTTAGGCGCTACTGGGGGCAGGTTGATATATGACCAGGCAGATGCCTAGATCCAAAGTCGGCTCACCCGCGCAGTTTGCGGCGGGCGCGTGCCAGTGCGTTGGCCACGCCTTTGGGCGTGATGCCAAGTTGCTGCGCCGTGCGCGCGGCGGGCTGGCCATGCAGGCTGGCCACCAGGGCGCGGCGCTCCAGCGGGGAAAGTTCGGTCTGCAGGCGGCCCAGCGTGGCGGCCCAGCGCTCCCCCGCGATGGCCAGTTCCTCCGGCCCGGGCTGGGGGATGCTTTCGGCGTCCGGCAGCGGCACGCTGAAATTGAGCGGCGCGTGCTTTTTGCGCAAAGCGGCGCGGCGGGCGTCCTGCTGGGCGTGGCGGATGCACGCTGCGGCATAAGGCGCAAACGGCGCGCCGGCCGCCGGGCGGTAGCTGCGCACGGCCTGGAACAGGCCGATCAGCCCCTCCTGCACGGCGTCCTCAAAGTCAAGGCCGGGCGCCTGGCAGGCGGCCGCCCCTTTGCGGATGACCGGCATCAGCCGGGCGATGAGCGCGGCAAGCGCCGTCTCCTCCCCCTGCTGTGCGCGGGCCAGCATATCGTCATCGATGTTCTGCATGAGACCTTCTCCACCGGCAGATACGAACACCTTTATAATACCCGTAAGGGCACGGTTTGTCAACCTGTTTTTTGGGCAATTTGCTGCATAGTCCCCGCGGGAATTTTGCGGCGGCGGGGGCTTGTAATCCGCTTTGCAACCTGCTATACTGGGCTGGAAAGGCAAAAGGGAGTAAGCGGCAGGGCCGGCCGGGGTGCGGGCCGTGCGTTTGGCATCGTCACCACGGGCGCTTTGCGCCCCGGGCCACACCCAAGCACTGAGACTTTTGCCGCGGCACACTTTGCTGCGGTAAAAGCCTTTTTTATTGCCGCTTTGCCCCCGCACCAAAATAAGGAGGAACCCCTGTATGGATGTTTTGCAAACGTTTGCCGGGCTGTTTGCCAACTTTGGCAACCTGACCTGGCAGATGGTCGTCATGTGGGCCATCGGCGGCCTGCTGGTCTACCTGGGCATTGTCAAAAAGATGGAGCCCAGCCTGCTGCTGCCGATGGGTTTTGGCGCCATCCTCGTCAACCTGCCGTTGTCGGGCGCCATCACCCAGGGCGACACCGAAGGCCCCATCACCGCGCTGTTTGAAGCGGGCATGTCCAATGAGCTGTTCCCGCTGCTGCTGTTCATCGGCATCGGCGCGATGATCGACTTCGGCCCGCTGCTGGAAAAGCCGTGGCTGATGCTGTTCGGCGCGGCGGCGCAGTTCGGCATCTTCTTCACGCTGGCGGTCGCCGGGCTGTTCTTTGACCTGCCCGACGCCGCGTCCATTGCCATCATCGGCGCGGCCGACGGCCCCACGGCCATCTTTGTGGCCAACACACTGGGCAGCAAGTACCTGGGCGCCATCATGGTGGCCGCGTACAGCTACATGGCGCTGGTGCCCATTGTGCAGCCGCCGGTCATCCGCCTGTGCACGACCAAAAAAGAGCGCATGATCCGCATGCCCTACCGCAAGGGCAACGTGACCCAGACCACCAAAATCCTGTTCCCCATCGTGGTCACGGTGCTGGCCGGCCTGGTGGCCCCCGCCAGCGTGGCGCTGGTCGGCTTTTTGATGTTCGGCAACCTGATCCGCGAGTGCGGCGTGCTGAACTCGCTGTCCGAGACGGCGCAGAACGTGCTGGCCAACCTGATTACCATCGTGCTGGGCCTGACGGTGGCCGGGCAGATGACGGCCGACAAGTTCGTCAAGCCCGACACGCTGCTGATTTTGGCGCTGGGCCTGGTCGCCTTTGTGTTTGACACGGCCGGCGGTGTGCTGTTTGCCAAGCTGCTGAACCTGTTCCTGCCCGAGGGCAAAAAGCTCAACCCGATGATCGGCGCGGCCGGGATCTCGGCGTTCCCGATGAGCGGGCGCGTCGTCAACCAGATGGGCCTGGCCGAGGACAACCAGAACTTCCTGCTGATGTACTCCATCAGCGTCAACGTCTCGGGCCAGATCGCCTCGGTCATTGCCGGCGGTTTGATCCTGACCCTGATGGGCATGTAAGGAGGGGTTTGTATGAACATGGCATCGCTTGCTTCCACGCTGCCGATGATGCTTGTCGGCATGCTGGGGATTTTCCTGGTCATCGGCGTCATCATTCTGGCGGTCTACCTGCTCAACCGGCTGACCGCGAAAAAGGACGACAAAGAATAACGGTTTGTACCTGATATAAGACAGCGGGGCCCGCGGCGTATGCCGCGGGCCCCGCTGTCTTATGGAGGTGCCCGTTTGACCGGGTTTATGCCTGTTCGTCCTGCGGGGCTTTGGCCACAAACAGGATGCCGGCCGCGCGCGGGCCGACGTGGGTGCCGATGGTCGCGCCGATCTGGCAGGTGCGCACGCCCTCGAGCTTGAGGTTCTGCGTCAGGTAGTAATGCACCGGGCCGGCCATCTGCTTTTCGTCGCTGTACAGCACCGTGCAGGGGTAGTCGGTGTCGACGCCGCCCAGCTCGTCAAGCTGCTTGAACATCGCCACCAGCGCACCGGGGCGGCCGCGGCCTTTGCCGGCCAGCTTGACGGCGCCGCCGTACAGCGCAATGACCGGTTTGATGCCCAGCGCGCCGCCGACGATGGCGACCGCGGCCGATACGCGCCCGCCTTTTTGCAGATGCTTGAGACTGTCGACGACCGCGACGATGCGCACGCGCTTTTTGAAGGTCTCGAGCTCGGCAGCGATCTCCTCTGCCGTCAGGCCCCGGTCGCGCAGGCGCAGTGCTTCGCGCAGCAATTCGGCTTCGCCCTGGGCCGCCGTCTCGGAGTCGACGACGTACACCGGCGTGTCGACCTCCTTGGCGGCCAGCACAGCGCACTGGTAGGTGCCGGACAGTTTTTGGGCCACCGTGATGACGACGACCTCGTCGCCGGCCGCTTCGGCGTCGGCGTATGCTTCGATAAAAGCGGCCGGGCTGGGCTGGCTGGTGCGCGGCAGCTTGGCGTCGGCGGCCAGCCGCGCAAAGAACTCGTCTTTGGTCATGCGGCCGTCGTCCTCGATGGTGGTGCCGTCCTCGAACGTGATGGCCATGGGCACCACGGCCACGCCGGGCTGCGCCTGCTCCTGTTCGGTCAGGTCGGCGGCGGAATCGGTCAGGATACGGATCATAGGGCTTTCCTCGCTTTGTTATCAATGTAAAATCAAATCTATGCGGGCGGCGCAACGCCGCGGGTCACTGTGGGGCAGGCTCTTGCAAACCCAGCAGGCCGGCGGCGGCATCGGGGTCCAGCTGCTGCACGGCTTCCAGCTTGCGGGTGATGGCGCGGCTGCGCGGGCCGATGAGTTCCTCGAGGTCGGAGCCGGTCTGGTTGAGATGCCGCTGCATCTGCTGCAGCCCGGCGCCGAACTTTTCAAACTCGGTCTTGACGGCGCCCAGCACCGTCCACACCTCGCCGGAGCGTTTCTGGATGGCCAGCGTGCGGAAGCCCATCTGCAAGGCGTTCAGCAGCGCCGCCATCGTGGACGGGCCGGCGACGGTGATCTGGTAGTCGCGCTGCAGCATCTCTGGCATTGTGCCGGAGACGACCTCGGCATACAGCCCCTCAAACGGCAGGAACAGGATGCCGAAACTGGTGGTGTAGGGCACCTCGATGTATTTGTCGTGGATGTCTTTGGCTTCCTGCCGCAGCACGGCGTACAGCGCTTTGCGCGCAGCGGCCACGGCCGCGGCGTCACCGCGCTGCTGCGCGGTCTGCAGGTGGGCGTAGGCGTCGCCGGGGAATTTGGCGTCGATGGGCAGCCAGACCGGCCCGCCCTGCCCCGGCAGTTTGACGGCATACTCGACCCGGTTGGCGCTGCCCGGCACGGTGGCGACGTTGCGCTCGTACTGGCCGGGGGCGAGAATCTGCTCCAGAATGGCGCCGAGCTGTACCTCGCCCAAAATGCCGCGTGTCTTGACGCCGGACAACACCTGCTTCAGGCTGCCGACGTCGGCGGCCAGCGTCTGCATCTCGCCCAGGCCCTTGTAGACCTGTTCCAGCTGGGTGCTGACGGTGCGGAAGGAATCGCTGATGCGCTTTTGCAGCGTATCCTGCAATTTTTCTTCCACCGTGCCGCGGATCTCGTCAAGTTTTTGGTTGTTGTCGGCCCGGATGACGTTAAGCCCCTGTACCAGCGCGCCGCGCACGCCGTCCAGCCGGGCGGCATTGGAATCTTCCAGATTCTTCAGCCGCTGTTCCAGCACGGTCAGCTGGGTCAGCAGCGCGTCGTTGGCCGCTTTCTGGCGGGCGGCCCCGGCACGGTCGATGGCGTCCAGCCGGGCGGTGTCGGCCGCGGCCTGCTGGCGCTGGTTCTCGGCCAGAACGCCGGAAAAATCCCGCAGGGCGGCTGTGGTGGTGCGGGCGCTCTCGCCCTGCATGGCGCGCAGCTGCTCGGCCAGCAGGTCGGTCTCGCCCTGCAGCACCGGCGTCACGGCCTGCACAAAGTCCTGCGGCGTGGCGGCCGGTGGCTGCCGGCGGCGGCTTTGCGCCAGCAGTACGGCCAGCAGCACATCCCCCACCAGGGCCAGCGCCAAAAGAAGATACAACATCCAATCCATAGGTCATCCTTCCGGCCGCCGTAAGCCCAGTATAGCATATCCGGCGGCCTGATACCAAGTACATTTGTTTAATTTTGCCGCCGGGTTCAGCGGATTACCAGCAGCGCGACGCCCGCCAGCGCCATGGCGGCGGCCAGCAGTTCGGTGCCGGGGTTGTGGCGTTCCAGCAGCGGGCGGCCGGGGCGGTACCACACACGGATGCTTTTGCCTTTCTGCGCGCTGTGGCAGAAGCAGAACGAATCGTTGGTCTCGCATTCCAGGCGCTCGCCGTCCACATACACTTCCACCACATAGCGGTAGCCGCCGGCCCCGCTGCGCGGGCTGGTGCGGTCGGCTTTGCGGCAGTCCAAAATGCGGGCAGGCAGCAGCGTGCCGCCGCGCACAGTGCGGTATTTTTCCCACAGGGCGGCGGCGGCCAGCGCCAGAAACAGCACCCCCAGCACCCGGTATACGATCATAAGCGGCAGCGGCATAGGCAGCGATCCTTTCGCAAACAGTTTGGTTTTCCTTTATCATACCGTGCTTTTGCAAAAGCTGCAAGGGGCCGGGGCAAAGTTGCCGCCGCAAGCGGCACTTTCGCCGTTTAAAGTATTGACTAAGCTCGGCATAGTTGCTACAATAAATCTATCGGCAGGCCCTGCTTGCAACACTTTCACCAAAAAAAGGAGGCGCCTATGCGCCCGGAGACCCAAAACGAAAAAGAGCGCAGCACCGCCCTGTATGAGGCGATCCTGCGCCTGAACACGCTGGAGGAATGCATCCGCTTTTTTGAGGACCTGTGCGCCGTGACCGAGCTGCACACGCTGGAACAGCGCTACGCTGTGGCCGGCTGCCTGCTGCAGGGCAAGGTCTACAGCGAGATCCGGCGCGAGACCGGCGCTTCCAGCGCGACGGTGAGCCGCGTCAACCGCATGCTCAACTACGGTACCGGCAGCGTGGCCGCCAGCGTCCGGCAGGACCTGGCCAACCAGCCGGAGACCGACACAGAATAAAACAGGAGGTGCCGTGATGTCTGTTTCCATCACACCGTTCGGCAAAACGACCGCCGGCGTACCGGTACAGTGCGCCGTGCTGAAAAACGACCAGCTGGAGGTCCACGTTTTGACCTATGCCGCGCTGATCCACCGCATTCTTGTGCCCAACCGCAAGGGCGAGCCCACGGATGTTGTGCTGGGCTACCCGACCGTGCCCGACTATGAGGTGAACAGCAGCGACGCCATGGGCGCGGCCGTGGGCCGGTTTGCCAACCGCATCGGCGGGGCGCAGTTCCCGCTGTATGAGGAGATTGTGCACGTGACGGCCAACGAAAACGGCAACTGCCTGCACAGCGGCCTGCACGGGTTCCACCACACGGTGTTTGCCGTGGAGCCGACCCCCGGCGAGACCGACAGCGTGACAATGACCGCCCAAAGCCCCGACGGCACCGACGGGTTCCCCGGCAATGTAGAGCTGGAAATCCAGTACCAGCTCGTCAAGCGCGGGCTGATGGTGCGCTACACCGCCACCACCGACGCGCCGACGGTGTGCAGCATGACCAACCACAGCTATTTCAACCTCAACGGCCATGCCAGCGGCACGGCGCTGGGGCACCGCATCAGCGTGGACGCCGACGCCTACCTGGAAACCGACGACGCCAGCATCCCCACCGGGCGCATTGTGCCGGTGGCGGGCACCCCGATGGATTTTAACGAGGAAAAGACGCTGGGGCGGGACATCGAAGCCGACTACCCCGCCCTGAAACAGGCCGCCGGGTACGACCACTGCTATGTCATCCGCGACAACGGCCTGCGCCACGCCGCCTGGGTGACCGGCCCGCAGACTGGCATCCGCATGGAAGTGCTGACGACGCTGCCCGGCATGCACCTGTACAGCGCCAACTTCCTGGCCCCGGCCACCGACGGCAAGGACGGCGCGCACTACCAAAAGTACGACGCCGTCTGCTTTGAGACCGAGGAGTTCCCCGACGCGCCCAACCACCCCAATTTCCCCGACGCGACGCTGCTGCCCAACGCGCCGTACAGTTCCACCACGATCTACCGCTTTGATCTGGCGCCGCAGTAACCTGCTTACACAGCGGCCCCGCCCGGTTTTGCCCGGGCGGGGCCGCATTTTTTTGTCTGCCTTACAGCGGGTCCAGGCGGTAAAGCTGGCCGCTGAACGGCGCCAGCGCAAAGGCGGTGGACCCTGCCGCCTGCACAGGCGGCGCATCCTGCGGGGCCGGGGTATCGCCGCCCCAGCACTGCCAGTCGGTGTCCAGCAACAGCGTCAGGCGGCCGGCGGGCAGGTCCAGCGTGTAATCCGTCTGCGGGTCCGCCCCGAAATTGAACAGCGCCGCCACGCGGCTTTCGCGCCCGGTGCGCAGCAGCGCGCAGACGTTTTGTTCGCCGTGGTCGCAGTCCAGCCACTGGAACGCCGCGGGGTCGTACTCCCGCGACCAGAGCGCTTCGTTTTGCAGGTAGACCTCGTGCAGACGGCGGCGGAAATGCCAGAACGCGTCGTGCACGGGGTAGCGCAGCAGCATCCAGTCCTGCTCGCGGCTTTCGTCCCACTCGCGCAGCTGGGCGAACTCATTGCCCATAAAGTCCAGCTTTTTACCGGGGTGGGCCATCATATACAGGTACAGCGCCCGCGCCTGGGGGAACTTGCCCTCGTACCCGCCGTACATTTTCTGGGCGATGGTCGCCTTGCCATGGACGTTCTCGTCATGGCTGAAGGGCAGGATGTAGTGCTCGTTCCAGGCGTAGACCATCGAGAACGTCAGCTTGCCCAGCTGGGTTTTGCGCTCATCGCCGGTCTTTTTGCAATAGTCCAGCGTGTCGTTCATCCAGCCCAGGTCCCACTTGTAGTCAAAACCCAGGCCGCCGTATTCTACCGGGGCCGTGACTTTGGGGTAGGCGGTGCTGTCCTCGGCAATCAGCATCGCCGTGGGGTGGCGCTGCTGCAAACCCTGGTTCATGGCCTTTAAAAATTCCAGCGTCGAGCCGTTGACGCCGCGCGCGGGGTCGCCCTGCCAGTAGATCAGGCGCGAGACGGCGTCCATGCGCAGGCCGTCGGCATGGAAGGCCCGCAGCCAGTAGTCGGCGCAGGACTGCACAAAGCAGCGGATCTCGCCGCGGGAATGCATGAAATTGCAGCTGCCCCACTCGCTCTGGCCCACGGCGGCGGCCGGGTACTCGTACAGCGGGGTGCCGTCGAACTGTTTGAGCCCGTAGTCGTCCACCGCAAAGTGGACGGGCACAAAATCCAGAATGACGCCGACGCCCTGCGCATGGCAGGCGTCGACGAACTGCGCCAGCTGCGCCGGCGTGCCGTAGCGGCTGGTGGGCGCGTAAAAGCCGGTGATCTGGTAGCCCCAGCTGCCGTCGAACGGGTGTTCGGCCAGCGGCATCAGTTCGATGTGGGTGTAGCCGTTTTCCTTACAGTAGGCGGGCAGCTGCTCGGCCAGCTCGGCGTAGGTATACCAGCCGCCGTCCGGCTTGCGCCGCCAGCTGCCGGCGTGAACTTCATAGATGTTCAGCGGGCGGTCAAAATTTTTGCTGCGCGCGGCCATCCAGGCGTCGTCGGCAAACGGGTAGTCCGGCACCCCGGCAATGATGCTGCGGCCGTCGGGGCGCAGCGCCATCGCAAAGCCGTAGGGGTCGCAGTGCTGCGTCTCGCGCCCGTCGGGGCCGGTGATGCGGTACTGGTACGCCATGCCCGGCGCCGCGCCGGGCACCTCGGCCTGCCAGACGGCGGACCGAATCTGGGTAAGGTCAAATACGCCAAACGCGCCTTCCACCTGGACGCGACGGGCCGCCGGGGCCCACACGGCAAAGCGCGTGCCGCCCGGCCCCGGGTGCGCGCCAAAAAACGTATAGGCGTCAAACGCGCGGCCGGTGTAAAAATCCTGCAATTCCATTGTTTTCCTGCTCCTGTCGGTTTTGCCGCCGGGGCAGCCCCGGCGGCAAAAAAATTGTACCACACCCCAGGGTGTGGTACAAGCACAAAATTTAACACAGTGTTTAAATTTTACAATCGCAGGATCGCGGTGGCCACATTAAAGTAGACCAGCAGCGTCGTGGTATCGACGATGGTGGTGATGAGCGGCGACGCCATGACGGCGGGGTCGATCTTGGCTTTTTGCGCGGCGACCGGCAGCAGCCCGCCGATAAGCTGGCTGAGCAGCACTGTGCAGATCAGCGTCAGGCTGACGACCAGCGCCACCGGCGCGGCCACACGGTCCAAAAACAGCAGCTTGGCAAAGCTGCACACGGCCAGTGTCAGCCCGCACAGCAGCGCGACGCGGCATTCGCGCCAGAGGATGCGCGGCAGGTCGCGCGGGGCGATATCCCCCACCGCCATACCGCGGATGATGGTGGAGGTACTCTGGCTGCCGGCGTTGCCGCCGGCGTCGGTGAGCATGGGGATGTAGGCGGTCAGCACCGTCACGGCGGCAAGCGCTTCCTCATACCCGCGGATGACCATGCTGGAAAACGTGGCGCTGATCATCAAAAAGATCAGCCACGGCGCGCGGCTTTTGTACAGGTCCCACATCGACTGTTTGAAATAGGGTTTGTCGCTGGGACCGATGGCGTTCATTTTGGCGATATCCTCGCTGGCTTCGTCCTGCAAAATCGAGATGGCGTCGTCGATGGTGACGATGCCGACAAGACGTTTTTCGGCGTCGACGACGGGGATGGCCAGGAAGCCGTATTTTTCAAACAGGCGCGAGACGTCCTCCTGGTCGGTGGTGGTGGTGACGCTGACGACGTTCGTGTCCATCATGGTGCGCAGGGTGCGGGTTTCGTCTTTTTCCAGCACCAGCGCGCGCAGCGAGACCACGCCCGCCAGCGTGCGGTCGGGCTCGGTGATATAGCAGTTGTTGATGGTTTCCTTGTCAAAGCCGTGGGCGCGGATAGCCCCCATGGCCTGGGTGACGGTCATATCGGGGCGCAGTTCCATCAGTTCGGTGGTCATAACGCCGCCGGCGGAATCCTGCGGGTAGCGCAGCAGTTCGTTGATCATGCGGCGGGTCGCGGGGTCGGCCTGGGCCAGAATGCGTTTGACCACGCCGGCGGGCATCTCCTCGACCAGATCCGTCGCATCATCGACGAACAGTTCATCAATGACCGCCTTGAGTTCGGTGTCGCTCAGGCTGTCGATCAGCTTCTGCTGGGTCTCGGGCGTGAGTTCGGCAAAGACCTCGGCCGCCTGGTCTTTGGGGCACAGGCGGAACAGCACCGGCAGTTTTTCCGGCGGCAGGTCCTCAAACACCGCGGCCAGGTCGGGCGCGGGCAGGCTGGCCATAACGTCGCGCAGGCTCTGGTATTTTTTGGCGTCGTCCAGGTTGGCCAGCATCGTTTTCAGGGTCAGGATGGTTGCATCAGACATAAAAAAGCTGCCTCCTTTCGGCGGCAGCTACCCGGTTATGCGGCACGTTCAGGCAATGCAAAGCACGGCCCTGCCCGGCGCGGTCTGCGCAGGGCAAAGCCCGCCCGTGTGCAACAGGGTGGCTGCCATAAGGGTTCTTCGGTTTACAGGGCTGGGACTACCGGCCGTATCCATGGCAACCACCTCACTTCGCTCTGGTTTTGGGGGCTCTCCCCCGCCCCTACTGTACCACCCCGGGCGGGTGCGCGTCAACCCCCGGCGCGCGTTTTACAGGACCAGTTCGCGGAAATAATGTGTGTTGACGCTGTGGTCCTGCCCGGCCAGTTTGCCGATGCAGGCGTCCAGCGTATGGGCGACGTCGTCCAGGCTGCGCCACTGGGCGGCCTGGGGTTTGACCTCGCGCTCCAGCCAGGGGGCGATCTCGGTGTGGGAGCAGGCGCCCTCGATCAGATACGCCCCGGCGCGGGCGGGCTGCGTCTGGGGGACGTACTGCTCGGCGCTGCCCAGCGTGGTAAGCACGAACTGCCCCTTGCGGTTGCGCCCGCCCACCAGCAGGCGCACGCCCACCGGCTGCACCTTGACCGACGGCGCGCGCTGGCGCAGCACCTTGACGGCTTTTTCCAGCGTGAGGTAACGGGTGTCGTATTCGTCCAGCGCGTGGATGATCTGCACGGCGGCCAGCGTATCGCCCGCAAAACCCACCAGCACATTGCGGTTGAGCTTGCGCACCTTGGGCACGTCCTCGCTGAGGATGTTGGGCGCCGTGCCGGTGATGGGCTCCTCGACCAGGCGGCCGTCGCTGACCATGGCGCAGAACGCTTCGCCGCATACGGCTAAGATCGCACTCATAGTTTTTTCTTCCTTTCCCGGTTGTGTGTTGTGCGGGGCCATTGTAGCATAGAAAACGGGCATACCGCAAGGGTATGCCCGCGCATTTGCCGTCTTACTTGCTGATCTTGAGCAGGTCGTCGCCCGGTGCGACCGTGCCGGAAGCCACCAGTTCGACGTTCTGGTAGTCGTCGGTGTTGGTGACGACGGTGATAACGACCGCCGGGTGGTTGGCCGCCGCGATCTTGGCAAGGTCCATCTCCAGCAGCAGCTGGCCTTTGGTGATGGTATCGCCCTCTTTGACTTTGGGGCTGAACCCGTCGCCCTTCATCTCGACCGTGTCGACGCCGACATGGATCAGCACCTCGACGCCGCCGTCGCCCTGGATGCCCAGCGCGTGGCCGCTGTCCGGCGCCTGGGTGATGGTGCCGCCGACCGGGGCGTAAACTTTGCCCTCCGACGGGTCAATGCCGCAGCACTTGCCCAGGATGCCCTGCGCGAATACTTCGTCGGGGATCTGCTCCATCGGGACGACGGTACCTTTGGCGTCCGCCGCCAGCGCCATCGGGAACGCGGGAGCCGCCGGCTGCGCCGGGGCCTTTTTCAAGAAATCAAAAAATCCCATGTTATACACCTCTCCTTTACAAAGCCCGCAGCGCGGGCCGTCTGGTCGTGTTTATTATACCGCTGCCGGCGGCAGAAAGCAACGGGAATTTGCCGCCTTACAAAAGTTCTTTGACCGCGCGGATCGCCTGCCAGGTAATAACCGCCATCTCCTGCGGGGCGGGCTGGTAGGCCTGCTGCTGCCAGGCGGCAATGCTGCCAAAACAGCCGTTGATGGCAAACGCCAGCAGGTATTGCTGGCGGGGGGTCGCCCCCTCGGGGGTCAGCTGGCCCAGGCAGCGCCGGGCAATGACTTCCTTGGCACTGCGGGTAAACTCCGACTCCCACGTTTTGCCGTACAGCGCACAGCAGACGTCCCGGTTTTCGTCCAGATACTCAAACAGCGTCACCAGCGCGGGGGGCACATCGTCCTGCGAGATGCTGGGCACCAGCGCGTCCATCAACTCGCACAGGTGGTCCAGCTGCGCGGCTTCCATCTGTTCCATCAAAGAGTAGATATCGGCATAGTGGAAATAAAATGTACCACGGCTGATCCCCGCCATTTCGGTCAATTCGCGGACGGTGATCTCCCGCAGGTCTTTTTGTTGCAGCAGGCTGATCAACGCCTGATACAGCCGCTGCTTGGTCATGCGCACACTGCGGTTGGCATCCCCCTTGGCGTTCATCGCACGCACCACCTTTCAAACGGACTTCCAGACTTTGATCGTTTTTATAAGAATACCGTCTTTTGACATAGTTGTCAAGTTTTTTCACTTACGGCATGAAAAATTGTCTATTCTGTACGAATCTTGGCAGTTTTGTCAAATCGTGGTACAATGCTGGGGTAGACTGGTATTCTATCCGACACAAGGGAGGGTTTTGCATGCCGCTGGACCGCCGCCGCGCCCGGCAGGCGTTTGCCGCTTATGCCGCGCGCTATGATGCCCGGGACCCCAAAGTCAAACTGAAAATCGACCACACCTACCGTGTGGCCGCGCTGTGCGAGCGCATCGCCGCCAGCCTGGACCTGCCCGGCCCGGAACGGGACCTGGCCTGGCTGTGCGGGCTTTTGCACGACATTGGCCGCTTTGAGCAGCTGCGCCAATACGGCACATTCAACGACGCGCAGTCCATTGACCATGCCGCCATGAGCGCCCGCGTGCTGTTTGACGAGGGGCATATTGCCGAATACCTGGACGACCGCACACAGGACGAGACACTGCGCACCGCCGTGGCGTGGCACAGCGCCTACCGCCTGCCGGACGGCCTGGACGCCCGCACGCTGCAGTTTTGCCAGATTTTGCGCGACGCCGACAAGGTGGACATCCTGCGCGTCAACGTGGAGACGCCGATGGAGGAAATTTACAACGTTTCCTCCGCCGCGTTGCAGCAAAGCCCCGTCAGCCCCGCCGTGCTGCAGGCGTTTTACGAGCACCACTGCGTGCTGCGCAGCCTGAAACAGTACCCGGCCGACAACGTTGTGGGGCATGCCTCGCTGGTGTTTGAGCTGTGCTACCCCGAGAGCCTGCGCGCCGTGGCCGAACAGGGCTGGCTGTGGAAACTGCTGGACCGTCCCTTTGCCAACCCCGATACCGCCCGCGCCATGGACGCTTTGCGCGCCGAGTTGCAGCGCTGGCTGCAGGAGCGGCTGCCGGCCTGACCTTGGCCGGCCCGTACAGCAAAACCGCCCCGGGTGCTGCCAAAAACAGCACCCGGGGCGGTTGGTTTTTCAATTTACAGCAGGCCCTGGATCAGAATGACCGCAATGATTACCGGCAAAAGGAACTGGAAGTAGTATTTGAGACCGCGCGGCATGCGCAGGCCCTCGCCGGTGTTGCACTCGGCCATGTACTTGTCGTACCCCCAGCCCCAGCGGCTGACGCAGAACATCAGGTAAACCAGGCTGCCGCCGGGCAGCAGCAGGTTGCTGACGAGGAAGTCCTCAAAGTCCAAAATGGTGGTGCCGGCGCCAAGCGGCTGCACGCCGCTGAGCAGGTTGAAGCCCAGCGCGCAGGGCAGCCCCGCCAGCACCAGCACGACGCACCACACAATGCAGCCTTTGCGGCGGCTCCAGCCGAACTGGTCCATGGCGGTGGCGATGAGGTTTTCAAACACCGCAATGACGGTGGTAAAGCTGGCGAACGTCATAAACAGGAAGAACAGCGCGCCCCACAGGCGGCCGCCCGCCATGTTGGCAAAGACGTTGGGCAGCGTGACGAAGATGAGCTGCGGGCCGTAGTCCGGCGCGATGCCGAACGTAAAGCAGGCCGGGAAGATGATAAGCCCCGCGCACACCGCCACAAAGGTATCCAGGATGCAGACGCGCACAGCTTCGCCCGGCAGGGTGAACTTGCGCTCCATATAGCTGCCGAAAATTTCCATGGCGCCGATGCCCAGGCTGAGGGTAAAGAACGACTGGTTCATGGCCGCGCTGATGACGTTGCCCAGGCCCTGTTCCGACGCGCGCTCCCAGTCCGGCAGCAGGTAGAAGGCCAGGCCCTCGCCGACGCCGGGCAGCACAAAGCTGTGCGCCACCAGCACCAGAATGAGCACGATCAGCGCACCCATCATCCATTTGCCGGCGCGCTCCAGCCCGCTTTGCAGGCCCTGGCCGCAAACCAGGAACCCCGCCACCGTGATGAGCACCATCCAGAACACCTGCTCGGCCGGGTTGGCCAGCGACGCCTGGAAAATCGTCTCGACGTCGGTGCCGCTGACGCCCTCAAAGTTGCCGGCCAGGAAGCGGAAGAAATAGTCCAGCATCCAGCCGGAGACGGTGGTGTAGTACATCATCAGGATCGCGCAGCCCAGCATGCAGACCCACCCGTGCAGGTGCCATTTGCTGCCTTTGGGTTCCAGCGCTTTGTACGCCGTGCCGGCGCTGCCGCGGCCCGCACGGCCCACGGCCAGTTCCATCGTCAGCACGGGCACGCCCATGATGACCAGGAACAACAGGTAGAACAGCACAAACACACCGCCGCCGCTTTCGCCAGTGATGGTGGGGAACCGCCATACGTTGCCGATGCCGATGGCGCAGCCCGCGCTGACCAGAATGAAGCCGAGACGGGAGGCAAAACTCTCCCGCTGTTTTGTTGAGTCCATAATTTTCCTTCTTTCCTCACACGAATAGGGTTATTATAGCGCAGTTTTGCGGGCGTTGCAAGGGCAAAACCCCCGTGCTATAATAGGGAAAATGCGCTTGGAAGGAGAAAGTAGCATGCTTCGTTTTGAATGTGACTACGGCGAGGGCGCGGCCCAGTCGGTACTGGACCTTTTGCAAAAGACCAACCTGGAGCAGACCCCCGGCTATGGCGAGGACGCCTACTGCGCCGCCGCGGCGGACAAAATCCGCGCGCTGTGCGACGCGCCCGACGCCGCCGTGCACTTTTTTGTGGGGGCGACCCAGGCCAACCTGACGGTGATTGACGCCGCGCTGAAACCCTGGCAGGGGGTGCTGTGCGCCGAGACCGGGCATATTCATGTGCACGAGACCGGTTCGATCGAAGCCACCGGCCACAAATGCCTGGCGCTGCCCGCGCGGGAGGGCAAGATCACCGCGCAGCAGGTGCGCGACGCCGTGGCCGCCCACCGCGCCAACCCCAGCCATGAGCACGAGGTGCAGCCCGGTATGGTGTACATTTCCAACCCGACGGAAGTGGGCACGCTGTACAGTAAAGAGGAACTGACCGAGCTTTCGGCCGCCTGCTACGAACTGGGGCTGTACCTGTTTGTGGACGGCGCGCGCATGGCCTACGGCCTGATGAGCCCGCGCAACGACCTGAACTTGCAGGACTACGCCGCGCTGTGCGACGTGTTCTACCTGGGCGGCACCAAGTGCGGCGCGCTGTTTGGCGAGGCCGTCGTCATCACCAACGACGACCTGAAACCCGATTTCCGCTACGCCCTCAAACAGCACGGCGGCATGCTGGCCAAAGGCCGGCTGCTGGGCCTGCAGTTTTTGGCGCTACTGGACGGCGAGGACGGCAGCGGCAACAGCCCCTACTTTGCCCTGGCCGCCGAAGCCGACCGCCAGGCGCTGCAGATCCGCGACGCGTTTGCCGCCAAAGGGCTGGCGGCGCAGTACGACGCCCCCGCCAACCAGCAGTTCTTTGCGCTGCCCAACGCCTGGTACGACGCGCTGGCCGCGCGCTATGCGATGAGCCCGATGGGCAAGCCCGACGCTGAACACACCGCCGTGCGCTTTTGCACAAGCTGGGCGACCCGGCCCGAAGCCGTGGCCCAGCTGCTGGCCGATATCGCGGCGCTGTAACGCCCCAACCAAACCAATGTCCCCGGAGCCTGACGGCCCCGGGGACACTTTTTTTGCGGTTTTGCGCTTACTTGGCGCCGCGGCCGCCCAGCACAACGCCGACGGTCTTGAAAAGGATTTTGATATCGCTCCACAGCGACCAGTTGTCAATGTACTGGACGTCCAGCTTGACGACTTCCTCAAAATTTTCGATGTCACTGCGGCCACTGATCTGCCACAGGCCGGTGATGCCGGGTTTCATGCTCAGGCGGCGCTTGTGGTGGCTCTGGTACTGCCTGTACTCGTCCACCGTCGGCGGGCGGGTGCCCACCAGCGACATGTTGCCCACCAGCACGTCAAAAAACTGCGGCAGTTCGTCGATGCTGGTGCGGCGGATGAACCGCCCCACCCGGGTCACGCGGGGGTCGTCCTCCATCTTGAACATCAGGCCGTCCATCTCGTTGCGGCACAGCAGGTCTTTTTTGCGCTGCTCGGCGTCGACATACATGCTGCGCAGCTTGTGGATGTAAAAGTAGCGCCCGTTGCGGCCCACGCGCTTCTGTTTGAAGATCAGCGGGCCGGGGCTTTCGAGCTTGAGCGGGATGGCGACGATGGCGATGATGGGGATGCTGATAATACACCCCACCAGCGCGCCGATGATATCCATTGCCCGCTTGAGGATCATATCGCGCAGCGCCAGTTCGATGGTGCCTATGGTGACGACGTTGCCGCCGGCACAGCGGCCGAGTTCGCGGCTCAGGCGGGCGGCGCTGGTCTCGTCGCAGCAGACTTCCTCAATGCGGTCGAGCAGTTTTAAGCGGAAATGCACGGTCAGGCCCATGCTCTCCATCTCTTCAAGGTACGGCAAAAAAGATTCGCCGCTGTCCATCGGGATATCGACGTGAATTTCATCGAGCGCGGCGCGGCGGATCCAGTCCATAAAATTCTCATAGGTCGCCCGCACCGGCACGCCCTCGACCTCCTGGCCGACGCATTCGGCGGGCGCGTCCAGCAGCACCACGCCACACACCCGCCGGGACCAGTCCTCGCGCAAGGCGCGGATGACCGCCGGGGCGTGGTCAGTGGTGGAAAGGACGCCGACCAGGCTTTCCATGCCGCGGCGGTTCTGCGCGCGGCGCAGATGCTGCTTGAGCAGGCTGTGGCTCAACGGCATCAGCGCGGTGTTGACCAGTGGCACCGCCACGGCGAAATAGCGCGAATCCAGCATTTCGGCTTTGGCCAGCAGCATCAGCGTCGAGTAGACGGCCGCCATCAGCACATTGAACCGCAGGGAAAGCGCAATCTCCCGCCCGGCGCCGCGGGTGGCGATGTTCTCGCGCTGGTTGAAAAAGAGAAAGGTCATGATAAAGGCGACCGCCACCAGGCACAGCGTCTGCGCCCAGTCGCCGGCGCTGTAGGGCACGATGCGCCCCAGCAAACCGTCGGTGATAAGCCAGGCCAGCAGCACGCTGACGCCCAGCGTGAGCAGGTCCAGCACAAAGACGTAAGCGTATTGCAGTTTTTCGCGTTTGTTAATCATGCTATCTGTCCTGTCCTTCGCCCCGGCCAGGTACCGGGGCGCAATCCTCCATGATGTTCTGCTATTGTAGCATGTTTGGGGCGCATTTTCAATCGCCTGCCCGCCGGGGCGGCGCGCCACCCAAAACGCGTAAAAAATTTTGCGCCGCAGGCTTGACAACTGTGTATACTGTGTATATACTGTAAATATCGAATATGTACAGTTCGATGCAAAGGAGCGCTTCATGGAGATTTATCTTTCCAATTCCGGGCAGGAGCCGATCTACGCGCAGATCACGCAGCAGATCAAGCAGCAGATCCTGTCCGGCCAGTTACAGGCAGGCGACGCCCTGCCCAGCATCCGGCTATTGGCCAAAGAGCTGCGCATCAGCGTCATCACCACCAAACGCGCGTATGAGGACCTGGAAAGCGCCGGGTTCATCGTCACGCAGCCGGGCCGCGGCAGTTTTGTAGCTGCGCAAAACCCCGCCCTGCTGCGCGAAACGCACTTAAAAGAAGTAGAGGACCATTTGCAGCGCGCGGTGGATGCCGCGCGCCAGGGCGGCATCCGCTACGAGGAAGTATGCGAGACGCTGCGCCTTTTATGGGAGGGCTGACTATGTCGACCGAAGCGGCCGCCTTGCGCGGCGTGCAGAAACACTACAAAGATTTTACGCTGGGCCCGCTGGACCTGACGGTGCCCGCCGGGACCATCGTGGGGCTGGTGGGCGAAAACGGCGCCGGCAAAACGACGACGCTGCGCCTGTTGTGCGGCGTAAGCAAGCCGGACGCCGGGCAGATCACGCTGCTGGGCGGCGCGCCGGGCGAAGCGGCCGTGCGCGCCAGAGTGGGCGTGGTGTTTGAGGACGCCTACTTTTATTATGGCATGACGGCCGCGCAGATTGGCCGCAGTATGGCGGGCATCTACGGCACGGCGTGGGACGCCGGGCGCTTTGCGGGCTACCTGCAGCGCTTTGGGCTGAACCCCGCCAAAAAGATGAAGGACTACAGCCGCGGCATGCGCTTAAAACTGAACCTGGCCACGGCGCTGGCGCACGACCCCGAGCTGCTGGTGCTGGACGAAGCGACCGCCGGGCTGGACCCCGTGGTGCGCAGCGAGATGCTGGACCTGTTTATGGAATTTATCCAGGACGAGCGCCACAGCATTTTGATGAGCAGCCACATTACCAGCGACCTGGAACAGGCGGCGGATTCCATCGCCTACCTGCACCACGGGCGGCTGCTGTTCCACGAGAACAAGGACGACCTGCTGCAGGAATACGGCCTGCTGCGCTGCGGGCGCGACGCGCTGGACCGCCTGCCCGCCGGGGCCGTCATCTACACGCGGCAGGGGGCGTTTGGCTGCGAGAGTCTGGTCAAAGGGCGCGAGGACGTGCGCCGGCTGTTGCCCGACGCCGTCTGCGACCCGGCCGGCATCGACGACATCATGCGCTTTTACAGTGGGAGGGACGCACAATGAAAGGACTTTTGTATAAAGACCTGACGCTGATTGTGGGCAGCTACCGCATGAACTTTTTGTTTTTGCTGGTGGTCTACACCGCGATGGCCTTTGCGCTGAAAATGGATTTTATGGCCTATGCGCTGGTGTTTGTGGTGGGGCTATACGCTTCCACAACCATCTCGATGGACGAAAACAGCCGTTGGGACCTGTACGCCCGCGCGCTGCCGGTGACGCCGGGGCAGGTTGTGGCCGGCAAGTTTTTGCTGACGCTGGGCTGCACCGCCGCGGGCGCGGCGTTGGGCTTTTTGCTGCTGGCCGTGATGCCGCACAACCCGCCGCTGCCCGACGCCCTGGCCGGGCTGGCGGCTTCCGTCACCACGACGCTTGTGTACAGTTCGCTGGTGATCCCGCTTTCGTACAAATTCGGCGCAGCCAAAGCGCGCAGCTGGGTGATGGCGGCGCTGTTTGCCCTGATTTTTCTGCCGCTGCTGGCGCTGACCTCGCTGCCGGAAGAAACGCGCGACACCCTTTGGGGCGCGCTGGGGCTGCGCGGCGACGGGCAGCCCGACGCTTTGTCCCTGACGGAGGGGCAGGGCCTGTGGCTGTTCCTGGGTGCGATGCTGACGGTCTCGCTGCTGGCAGTCGGCATCAGCTGGGCGGTGAGCGTGCCGCTGTACCGCCAAAAGACCGATTGACCCCGCCCGAAGCGCGCAGTATAATGAGGAAAATTGCACCGGGAGGGCTGGTGTATGAGAATCACCGAAGTCAAAACCGAAGTTGTGCATATCCCGCTGAAAAAACCGTTCCGCATTGCGTTTGCGGTGCAGGACCACTCGGTCAACGTGCTGGTCAAGATCATGACCGACGACGGCGTGTGGGGCATCGGCGAGGCCGCGCCCTTTGAGCCGGTGACCGGCGAGAACGCCGGCACCGTGCTGGAGGTGCTCAAGCTGTTCCGGCAGGGGCTGATCGGCCGCGACGCGCTGGACATCGAGGGCGCGCACCGCATGATGGACGGCCTGATCGCCGGCAACACCGCCGCCAAGGCCGCCGTGGACATTGCGCTGTACGATCTCCGCGGCAAAGCGATGGGCCAGCCGCTGTACAAGGTGCTGGGCGGCGGCAAAAACCAGTTTGTCACCGATATGACCGTCGGCATCGACACGCCGGAAGCGATGGCCGCCGAAGCGCGCGAACGGGTCGAGAAAGACGGCTTCACAGTGCTGAAGATCAAGGCCGGCATCTGCCCGGCGGACGACGTGCGCGCCCTGCAGTTGATCCGCCAGGCGGTGGGCCCCAACATCCGCCTGCGGGTGGACGCCAACCAGGGCTATACCTACAGCGACGCCGTGCGCACGCTGAAAGCCTTTGCCGACCTCGGCGTCGAAGCCGTGGAACAGTGCCTGCCCGGCTGGGACCTGGAAGGCATGCGCGACCTGCGCGGGCGCGTGGACCTCAAGCTGATGCTGGACGAAGCCGTCCACTCCCCCATTGACGCGGCGCGGGCCTGCCGGATGGGCGCGGCCGACAGCATCAACATTAAGCTGATGAAATGCGGCGGGCTGTACCCGGCGCAGCAGATCAACGCCATTGCCGAAGCCAACCACGTCGAGTGCATGGTGGGCTGCATGGTGGAGACGAAAGTCGCCATGGCGGCCGGCGCGGCGCTGGTGGCCGCGCGCGACAACATCACCGAAGCGGACTGCGACAGCTTTATGTCGGCCGTCGACCCCGAGATGGGCATGCCCGGCGGCTTTACCGTGCAAAACGGCGTATACACCCTGGGCGACCGGCCGGGCCTGGGGCTGGATATCGACTTTTAAGCCCGCCGGGCAGGAAAGGCGGCCAACGCGATGGACAACACAAGACGGTTCGACCTCTATGTTTCGGGCATTTTGTACGCCCGGCTGCAGCTGGGCGGGCAGGGGCCGCTGCTGCAAAAACTGGATGTGTACAGCGGGGCGTTTTCCCCCTGGGGGCCGCTGACGCCGGAGGACCGGGCGTTTTATAAAAACTTTACCAAGCTGGACCTTGGCCACATTGCCGAGACGCTGCCCGTCTACGAAACCGCGCTGCGCGGCCGGGGCGAGGTATGGGCCGCCGGCGAGCGCTATACCAGCGACGACGGCGTGACCTACCGGCAGCGGGACGTCAAGTTCCCCGCCAACAAGCGCATGGCAGACGGGCGGCTGACCGCCGTGTGCTGCCCGGCGCGGGAGATGGCGGTGGCCCTGGTGGAGCCCGGGCAGGAGGATGCGACCTTTTTGCGGGACTGGCGGCGCGAACGCCCCGCCGAGACGCTGTGGCCGGTGGTTTATGACGGTGAGCATGCCGTGCCGATGCGCGACGGCGTGCGCCTGGCCACCGACGTCTACCTGCCCGCAGGCTGCCCCGGCCCGGTGCCCGCCGTGCTGGTGCGCACGCCCTACGGCAAAGAGGACGGGCGCGAAGCCTACTACCGCTATGTGCAGCGCGGCTACGCCGTGGTGATCCAGGATGTGCGCGGCCGCAACAAAAGCGAGGGCGAATGGATGCCCAACTATTATGAGGTGGAGGACGGCGACGACACGCTGAACTGGATCGCCGCGCAGCCCTGGTGCAGCCGGCGCATCGGCATGGTGGGCGGGTCCTACCTGGGGTTTGTGCAGTGGGCGGCGGCCGCCAGCGGCAACCTGTACTTAAAAGCGCTGATCAGCGTGGTCTGCGCGGGCAGCCCCTTTGTGGACCTGCCGCGGCGGGGCGGGTCCTTCACGTCCGGCTCGCTGGCGTGGGCTTTTGCGGTCTCGCAAAAGCAGTTCAAGCCGGAACTGATGGAGCGCGACGACTGGGACGAGGTGCTGAACATCCGCCCGCTGGCCGATTTGCCCCGCAAAGCGCTGGGCTACGACGTGCCGTTTTTGACGCGCTGGCTGCAGCCCGGCGACTACGACGATTTCTGGCGCCGGGCCGACTGGAGCGCCCGCGCGCAGGGCGCGGTGATCCCGGCGCTGATCCAGTCTGGTTGGTTTGACGACAACGGCATGGGCACCACCGAAGCGCTGGACCTGACGGCGCAGTACCCGCGCGGGCTGCGCAAGGTTATTTTGGGCCCGTGGCAGCACAGCGGCAATAGCCGGTACGACCTGCACGCGCTGCACTTTGGCCCCGACGCGCTGCGGTTTGACCTGGACCGGCTGTATTTCCGGTGGTTTGACCATTTCCTGAAAGGCGCCGACAACGGCGTGGAACAAAGCCCGCCGGTGGAATATTACACCACCGGGCAGGAGCGCTGGAAAACCGCCGAGACCTGGCCGCCGGAAACCACGGCGCAGACGGCGCTGTACCTGGCCGGCGGCACACCGGGCCGGGGGCGGCTGGTGGACGCGCCCCCGCCACACGAAGGCGCCGACGCCTACGACTACGACCCGCGCGACCCCGCTATGCATATCATCGACCTTTCGGAAAACGAGCTGGAAGTGCCCGAGGACTACACCGAGCAGGAGCAGCGCCCCGACGTGCTGTGCTTTACCACCGACGCGCTGGAACGCGACCTGGTGGTGACCGGCGACATGACGGTGCGGCTGTATGTGTCCTCCGACGCGCCGGACACCGACTTTATTGTGCGCGTCACCGACGTCGACGCGCAGGGGCGTTCCCGCAAGCTGGCCGACGGCATGCGCAGCGCGCGGTACCGCGGCGGGTTTGACCACGCGGAATTTCTGCACCCCGGCGAAGTGGTACCACTGGAGATCCGCACGACCAAGATTTCGCACTGTTTTGCCAAGGGGCACCGGCTGCGGCTGACCGTGACTTCCAGCGCCAAAAACTTTATCTTCCCCCACAGCAACACGCGCGAGGGCTACCACAGCGCGCGCACCGTGGTGGCGCACAACGCGGTGCACTACGGCGGGCGCTGGCCCGCCTGCCTGCTGCTGCGGGTGGAAGCGTGACGCCCCCCGCCCGCAAAATGCGCCGTTTGGGCGTTCCTTTGTGAAAAAATGCCCGCCGCGGCTTGACAAAGCCGCGGCGGGTTGCTATAATAAGTTGCTGTGCCGGATGGCACAGATTTCCTTGCCCTTTGCGTGGGCAAAGGGCCATACGTCCAAAAGGAGGTGCACAGAATATGGCTAAGTACGAAACCATGATGGTTACCACCGCCACCCTCGACGAGGAGGCCTCCGCCGCTCTGGTCAACAAGTTCAAGAACCTGATCGCGGCGAATGGTACGATCGATTCTGTTGATGATTGGGGCAAGAAACGCCTTGCCTACCCCATCAACGATGAGACCGAAGGTGTGTACACCGTGATCAAGTTCACCAGCGAGCCCGATTTCCCCGCTGAGCTGGACCGCGTTTACAAGATCACGGAAGGCGTTCTTCGCAGCATGACCATTGCTGAGGAAGAGTAAGGAGAAGCAAAATGCTGAATGTTGTTGCAATCATGGGCCGCCTTGCGCGTGACCCGGAACTCCGCCAGACCACGACCGGCAAAAACGTGGCGTCTTTCCGCATCGCCTGCGACCGCGGGCGCCGCGACGCCAACGGCCAGAGCCAGGCTGACTGGTTCGACGTCGTCGCGTGGGACCGCACGGCGGAATTTGTGTGCAAGTATTTCCAGAAAGGCTCGCTGATCATCGTCGACGGCCGCCTGCAGAGCCGGTCCTACCAGGACAAGGCCGGGAACAACCGCACCGCCATTGAGATCGTGGCCAACAACGTCAACTTTGCCGGCCCCAAATCTTCCAACGCCGCACCCGGTATGGGCGACGCCAGCTACGGCGCGCCCATGGCAGAACCCGCCGCCCGCCCCGCTGTGCAGCAGGCCCCCGCGCCGAGCTACAGCGCCGGCAGCAACGACGACTTTGCCCTGATTGAAGATGAGGGCGATCTGCCGTTCTGACAAACGAATCGAACGAAAATACCTGATAAGGAGGTAAACCACCATGGCTATGGATCGTTCTTCCCGCCCGATGCATCGCGGCCGCAAAAAGGTCTGCAGCTTCTGCGTCGACCGCGTGGAGCACATTGATTACAAGGATCTGCCCCGCCTGCGCAAGTACGTGAGCGAGCGCGCCAAGATCATCCCCCGCCGTGTGACCGGTACCTGCGCGTTCCATCAGCGTGAGCTGACGGTCGCCATCAAGCGTGCCCGTTATATGGCGCTGATGCCCTACGTGAGCGATTGATCCGCCGCGGCATCTGACCCACGAACCAAAGCCCCGGTCCTGACGGACCGGGGCTTTTTGGGTTTCCTCACAAAGCAGGCGGGCCGCCCCGTGCCGGGGCGGCCCGCCTGTTGCCATGTTACGATGTAAACCGGTCGCGCAGGTTTTTAAAAAAGCCCTTGCGTTTTTCGTAGTTTTCTTCCTTGAGGCTGTCCTCAAAGGCTTTGAGGGCCTCGCGCTGGGTTCGGTTGAGCTTTTTGGGGATCTCGACGTCGACGATGACGTACTGGTCGCCGCGGCCGCGCCCGTTGAGGTACTGGATGCCCTGCCCGCGCAGGCGGAACTTGGTGCCGCTCTGCGTGCCTTCGGGGATGCGCTGGGCCACCTTGCCGTCGACGGTGGGGACCTCGACCTCGGCGCCGAGGACCGCCTGCGAGTAGGTGATGGGCACGCGGACGTAGACGTCGTAGCCGTCGCGCTCAAACACGGCGTCGGGTTTGACCGTCACATGCACAATGACGTCGCCCGCCGGGCCGCCGTTGCTGCCGGCGTCGCCCTGGCCGCGCAGCGCGATGTTCTGGTCGTCGTCGATGCCCGCGGGGATTTTGACTTCCAGCGTTTTGCGCGCGGCGGTCTTGCCGGTGCCGTGGCAAACCTTGCAGGGGTTTTTGATGATGGTGCCGCGGCCGCCGCAGTGCGGGCAGGGCTGCTGGCTTTGCATGACGCCGAACGGCGTGCGCTGCTGGGTGACCACGTAGCCGCGGCCGCCGCACTGGGTGCAGGTTTCGGGGGCGGTGCCCGGCTCGCAGCCGGTGCCGTTGCAGCTGGAACAGGTCTGCTGGCGGTTGAGGGTGATCTTTTTGGTGCAGCCGTGGGCTGCTTCCTCAAACGTCAGCACGACGCTGGCCTGGATATCGTGGCCTTTGCGCGGCGCGTTGGCGCTGCTGCGCGCCGAACCGCCGAACCCGCCAAAGCCGCCGAAGCCGCCGAAAATATCGCCAAAGATATCGCCCAAATCGACGCCGCCGGCGCCGCCGAACCCGCCAAAGCCCGCGCCGCCCTGGCCGGCCCCGTAGTTGGGGTCGACCCCGGCAAAGCCGAACTGGTCATAGCGTTTGCGCTTTTCGGGGTCCGAGAGGATGTCGTGCGCTTCGTTGACTTCCTTGAACTTTTCCTCGGCCACTTTGTCGCCGGGGTTCAGGTCGGGGTGGTACTTTTTGGCCAGTTTGCGGTAGGCGCTTTTGATCTCGGCGTCGGTGGCGTTTTTGCCAAGGCCCAGCACCTCATAGTAATCACGTTTTTCTGCCATAGGATCATTCCCCTCTATTGGGTGGTGCGGGGGCACCGTAACCCTGCAAGGGCCGCCATCCTGCGCGGACGGCGGCCTTTGCGGGCGGGGTGCTTACCCGTCATGTTCTGGGTGGATCAGACTTCGTGGAAGTCGGCGTCGACGGCGCCGTCGTCCTTAGGCTGGCTGCCGCCCGGCTGCGCGCCGGCGTCGGCCTGGCCGCCCTGCGCCTGCTGGGCCTGTGCGGCCTGCTGGTAGACTTTCTCGCTGATGGCGTAGAAAGCTTTCTGCAAATCGTCCTGCTTGGCCTTAATGTCGTCGATGCTGCCGGACTTGAGCGCTTCCTTGAGGGCGCTGAGCTTGGTCTCGACCTCGCTCTTCTCCTCGGCGGAGACCTTGTCGCCCAGTTCGTTCATGGCCTTCTCGGTCTGGAACACCATCTGGTCGGCGTTGTTGCGCACGTCGACTTCCTCGCGCCGCTTCTTGTCCTCGGCCGCATACTGCTCGGCGTCCTTGACGGCCTTGTCGATGTCCTCTTTGCTCATGTTGGTGGAGGCCGTGATGGTGATGCTCTGCTCCTTGCCGGTGCCGAGGTCCTTGGCGCTTACGTGCACGATGCCGTTGGCGTCGATATCAAAGGTAACTTCGATCTGCGGCACGCCGCGCGGGGCCGGGGCGATGCCGTCGAGGTGGAAGGTGCCCAGGCTCTTGTTGTCGCGGGCAAACTCACGCTCGCCCTGCAGGACGTTGACCTCGACGCTGGGCTGGTTGTCGGCTGCGGTCGAGAAAATCTGGCTCTTTTTGGTGGGGATGGTGGTGTTGCGGTCGATGATCTTGGTGCAGACGCCGCCCAGCGTCTCGATGCCCAGGCTCAGCGGGGTGACGTCGAGCAGCAGCAGGCCCTTGACGTCGCCCTGCAGCACGCCGCCCTGGATGGCCGCGCCGACGGCGACGCATTCGTCGGGGTTGATGCCCTTGAACGGCTCGCAGCCCAGCTCTTTCTTGACGGCGTCGTAGACGGCGGGAATACGGGTGGAGCCGCCGACCATCAGCACTTTCTTGAGGTCGGAAGCCTTCAGGCCCGCGTCGGCCAGCGCCTTGCGCACGGGGGTCATGGTGCGGTCGACGAGGTCGGCGGTCAGCTCATTGAACTTGGCGCGGGTCAGCGTCATGTCCAGGTGCTTGGGGCCGTTGGCGTCGGCGGTGATGAACGGCAGGTTGATGTTGGTGGAGGTGGCGCTGGAAAGCTCGATCTTGGCTTTCTCGGCCGCTTCCTTCAGGCGCTGCGCGGCCATTTTGTCCTTGCGCAGGTCGATGCCGTTCTCGCGCTGGAAATCCTCGGCCATCCAGTCGATGACGCGCTGGTCAAAGTCGTCGCCGCCCAGGTGGGTATCGCCGTTGGTGGCCAGCACCTCGGTGACGCCGTCGCCCATCTCGATGATGGAGACGTCGAAGGTGCCGCCGCCCAGGTCGTAGACCATGATCTTCTGGTCGGATTCTTTGTCGATGCCGTAGGCCAGCGAGGCGGCCGTGGGCTCGTTGATGATGCGCTTGACGTTGAGCCCCGCGATGGTGCCGGCGTTCTTGGTGGCCTGGCGCTGGCTGTCGTTGAAGTACGCGGGCACCGTGATGACGGCCTCGGTGACAGGCTCGCCCAAGTAAGCCTCGGCGTCGGCTTTCAGCTTGGAAAGAATCATGGCGCTGATTTCTTCGGGCGTGTAGTCCTTGCCGCCGGCGTGGACTTTTTCGGCCGTGCCCATCTTGCGCTTGATGGAGGAGATGGTGTTTTCGGGGTTGGTGATCGCCTGACGTTTGGCGACCTGGCCGACGAGACGCTCGCCGGTCTTGGTGAAGCCGACGACGGACGGCGTGGTGCGCGCGCCTTCGGCGTTGGCGATGACGACGGGTTCGCCGCCTTCCATAACGGCAACACAGCTGTTGGTGGTGCCAAGGTCGATGCCAATGATCTTGCTCATAGTATAAAACTCCCTTCAAAATTGCTTTGAGTGGTGGATGTCTTTGTATCTGAAGCGGGGGTTGGCCCGCATCAAGCGTTATTCGGCCACGACGACGGTGGCGTGGCGGATGATCTTATCGCCGATCTTGTAGCCTTTCTGGAACACCTGCACGACAGTGCCGCTCTCCTGCCCTTCGGCAGCGGGCACCTGCTGCACGGCGTTCATAAAGTTGGGGTCGAACGGCTTTTCCAGCGCTTCAATCTCGGTGATGTGCAGGTTTTCGAGCGCTTTGGCGGCTTTGTCCAGCGTCATCATGACGCCCTTTTTATAGTTTTCGTCGGCGCAGACGGCGTTGGCCGCCATGTCCAGCGTGTCGAGGATGCCCAAAATCTGGGTGACGGCGTGGGAAACGCCGTCGTTGAATTTCTGGTCGGCTTCGCGTTGCGAGCGCTTGCGGTAGTTATCGTACTCGGCCGCCGTGCGCAGCAGCTGGTCTTTGAGCTCGGCGTTTTTCGCTTCGCTGGCTTCCAGCTGGGCCTGCAGGGCTGCGGCCTCGCGGTTGGCTTTGTCTTTTTTGCCTTTCTTGGGCGGTTCAGCGCTTTGGGCTTGCGGTTCCTGCACCGCTTCCTGCGCCGCTTCCGGGGCAGGCGCCGCGCGCTTTTCGGTATCGTTCTGACTCATTGCGGGTCCTCCTTACTGTATCTACTGGCCCTGGCCGGCCATACACTGCCCCAGCTTGAGGGCAAAGTAGTTGAGCACCGGCAGCAGCCGGCTGTACGCCATGCGGGTGGAGCCGATCAGCGCCACCGAACCGGTCAGGCCGCCGCCGGCCAGGTACCGCTTGCTGACGATGCAGGCCCCCGGCATCGGCTGGTCCATATCGCTGCCCAGCGTTGCGGTGATCTTGCCGCCGTCGGGCTGCAGCAGCGCGGCCGCGGCTTCGTTGTCAGAGAAAATCTCCAGCAGCGTGCCAAGGTTCTGGCGCACATCGGGCATCTTGGCCAGGTACTGCGCGCCCTGCAGGCAGGCCTGCGGGCCGGTGGTGACCAGCGCCTGCGCCGCCATCACAACGGGGGCCAGGCGCTGCCCGGCCGCCAGCACCATGCTGGCCATCAGCCGGGGCGTCAGGTCCTGCGGGGCCACAAAGGTCAGCCCGCGGTTGAGCAGCTGCGCCAGGTTGGCGGCGTCGTCGCGCGTAAGGCCGGTGTCCACGCGGGCCACCCGCGTGCGCACGCCGCCCGCGCTGGTAACGGCCAGCACCGCCGCCGAGTAGCGGCCGACCTGCACGACCTCAAAATGGGCGATGCACAGGTCCGGCGCCTGGGGCGTCGTGACCGCCGCCGCACAGCCGGTCAAATCGGCCAGGCTGCGCGCCGCGGCCGGGGCCAGCTTTTCGGGCTCAGCGTCCATGCCGACGAACAACTCGTCAATGTGGGCGCGGTCCTCCTCCGGCAGTTGGGTGCTGCCCGGCGCTTCGATCAGATGGTCCAGGTAGTATCGGTACCCCTGCGCGCTGGGCACGCGCCCGGCGCTGGTGTGCGGCTGCTCCAGCAAACCCAGGCGGGTCAGGGCCGCCATCTCGTTGCGCAGCGTCGCGCTGGAGAGCGCCATATCAAAGTAATTGGCCAGCAGCCCGGAACCAACCGGTTCCCCGGCGCTGGCATACAAGGCAACGATGGCTTCCAAGATTCGCTGTTTGCGCGCATCCATCGCCATGCTGCTCATCTCCTTTGCTGGGCTCGGGGTTGTTTTAGCACTCCATATCCTTGAGTGCTAAATTCATTATAATCCGCAATTTGCCCCTGTCAAGGGTTTTGGCAAAACTTTTTGCAAGTTTAACAGTTTCGTCACAAACACCGGCCGGGGCCCGGCTTGACACCGCCGCAGGCCCGGCCCTATACTGTACCTTATAAATGCGCATGTAACCCGGCGCTGGGCCGGGGCGGGGCCGGGCGGCGTCACTCTTCCATCCAGCGCGACAAAAAGTTGGCAGCCAGCGCCGCCGCCTGCACATCCGCGGCGGACGGCACGGGGTCTTTGGCGGCGCCGGGCAGCAGGATGCCGCCCTCGACGTCGCCATGCGCCACAATGGGCGCCGCGCACAGCACCAGCCGCTCGCCGTGTTCCAGCAGTTTGTGGCGGCGGGCGGGGTTTTCGGGCGCGGTATACACGCTGCGCCCGGCCAGCAGATGCTCGGTCTGAGGGGAAAGTTCGCGCCCCACCATCTCGGTCTTGCCGCCGCCGGCTGCCGCGGTGATGCGCGCGCGGTCGCACACCAGCACAGCGCGGCCCAGGTTTTTGGCCAGCACCTCGGCATAGATGGCCGAGAGTTGCCCCAGTTCCGCCAGCGGCGAATATTTTTTGAACACCACTTCCCCGTCGGCTGCGGTAAAAATCTCCAGCGTATCGCCCTGGCGGATGCGCTGGGTGCGGCGGATCTCTTTGGGGATGACCACGCGCCCCAGTTCGTCGATGCGCCGCACGATTCCGGTTGCTCTCATCTGACTTCCCTCCGTTACGGTTGTGCGGACGCCCTGCCGCGGCGTCCGCAGGTAGTATCTGCCAAACGGCCCGGTTTATGTACCGGGCCAGAAAGGACCCCCTTATGGAACTGCTGCAAACGACGCTGTGTTACCTGGAACAAGACGGCTGTTACCTGATGCTACACCGCGTCAAAAAGAAAAACGACGTCAACCACGACAAATGGATCGGCGTGGGCGGCAAGTTTGAGCCCGGCGAGGACGCCCACACCTGCGCGCTGCGCGAAGTGTATGAGGAGACCGGCCTGACGATGCGCGCGCCGCGCTACCGCGGCATGGTGGACTTTTTCTGCCCGCCCTGGCCGGCCGAGCGCATGCACCTGTTCACCTGCAACGACTTTACCGGTACGATGACCGACTGCGACGAGGGCACGCTGGAATGGGTGCCCAAACAGGCCGTGCAGACGCTGCCGATCTGGCCCGGCGACAGGCTGTTTTTCCGCCTGCTGGAACAGAACGCGCCGTTTTTCCACCTGGAACTGCACTACGACGGCGACACGCTGACGCGCGCGGTGTGCGACGGGCGGGAACTGGCGCTGTAACATATGCCGCCTGCACCGGTATTTTGCCGGGGCGGGCGGTATTTTTCTTGCACAAACGCCGCAAAAAAGGTATACTATTGAATATATATGCCTGTGAAGGAGGCCCGCCATGAAAGCCGACCGTTACCGCTTTGACGGCACGAACCGCTGCGACCTGCGCGAACTGCCCTGCAACGGCAAGGACGACGACCTGGACAAAGAAAAAATCCTGGCCAAGACGGCCGAAAACCTGCAGGAGATGGCCGCGCTGCAGGACGCCCTGTACGCTGACGGGCGCGAGGGCGTGATTTTTGTATTGCAGGCGCTGGACGCCGCCGGCAAAGACAGCACCATCAAGCACGTGATGGGCGGGCTGAACCCTCAGGGCGTGCAGGTGACGAGTTTCAAGCAGCCCAGCAGTGAGGAACTGCGCCACGACTTTTTGTGGCGCGTGCACAAGGTGCTGCCGCCGCGCGGGGGCGTGGCCATCTTCAACCGCAGTTACTATGAGGATGTGCTGGTAGTGCAGCTGCATGAGCTGTACAAAGGCTACAAGATGCCGCCGCGCACGCTGGACGACGGCAAGAAGGAGTTTTTTAGAAAGCGCTACCGCCAGATCGAGCATTACGAGGAGTACCTGTACGAGAACGGCTACCGCGTCGTCAAGATTTTTTTGCATGTCTCGAAAAAAGAGCAGAAAAAGCGCTTCCTGGAGCGCATCGACGACCCGGCCAAGAACTGGAAATTCTCACACAGCGACGTGGCCGAGCGCGCCTTTTTTGACGAATATATCGACCTGTTCAATACCGTCATCAACGAGACGGCGTGCGAGCACAGCCCCTGGTACGCCCTGCCGGCCGACCAGAAATGGTATACGCGGTATCTTGTGAGCGAGATCGTCGTCGATACGCTGCGCCGCTGCTGCCACACCTACCCCCGCCTGAGCGAGGAAGCGCTGGCCGAACTGAAAGACTGCCGCGTGCAGCTGGAAGCGGAGGACCTGTGATGCCGCCGATCCGCGTTTTGCAGGTTATGCCCGCCATGGACGCCGGCGGCATGGAAACCTTTGTGATGAACCTGTACCGTGCCGTCGACCGCGAGCGGGTGCAGTTTGACTTTATGTACCATTACGACAAACCCTGCTTTTTTGACGGGGAGATTGAAGCGCTGGGCGGGCGCATTTATAAAACGACCGTGCGGCAGGACAATGACCTGCCCCGCTACCTGCGCGACCTGCGCGCGCTGTTTGCCGCCCACCCCGAGTGGCGCATTTTGCACGGGCACTACAGCGGGTTTGGCATGTTTTACAACGCCGCCGCCCGCCGGGCCGGCGTGCCGGTGCGCGTGGGCCACAGCCACAACACCGCCTACGAACACAACCTGGTGGGCACGCTGGACCGGGTGATGAGTATGCGGTTTTCGGCCGGGCTGACCGACCGTTTTGCCTGCAGCGAGCAGGCCGGCCGCATGCTGTTTGGCAAAGCGCCGTTCACGGTGCTGCCCAACGGCATTGACACCGCGCTGTTTGCCGGGCACAATGCCCAGCGCCGCGCGCTGTTGCGCGGCGAGCTGGGCGTGGCCGACGACGAAGTGCTGTTCGGGCACGTGGGGCGGTTCTCGGCCCAGAAAAACCACCCGGGCCTGTTGCGCATTTTTGCCGCCGTGCGCAAGCGGATGCCGAACGCGCGCTTAGTGTTGCTGGGCGGCGGCCCGGCCCCCTACCTGGACGACATCCGCGCGCTGGCCCAGCAGCTGCAGCTGGGCGACAGCGTGATCTTTGCCGGGGTGCGCAGCAATATGCAGAGCTTTTACGACGCGATGGACGCGTTTTTGCTGCCCAGTTTGTTTGAGGGGCTGCCCGTCGTGCTGGTGGAAGCGCAGACCGCCGGCCTGCCCTGCTTTGTGGCCGACACCGTCGACCGCGGCGCGGCGTTTACCGACCGCGTGCGCTTTCTGCCGCTGGGCGACGAAGCCGCGTGGGCCAACGCCATCGCCGCCGCCAGCCTGCGCCGCGACCCCGACGCGCGCCGCAAAGCCGTGGAGGCGGGGTATGACATCCACACCAGCGCCCAAACCTTGCAGGACTTCTACCTGCGCCGCTATGCGGAGGTGACGGCATGAGCTCCCCGCGGTGTGAGATCGCCGTCATCGTGCCGGTGCACAACGCGGCGGCGTTTTTGCCGGACTGCCTGCGCGCGCTCGCCGCGCAGCGGTTCCGCGATTTTTATGCCATCCTGGTGGACGACGGTTCCACCGACGCTTCCGCCGCGCTGTGCGTCGAAACCGCGCGCCGCGACGGGCGTTTTTGCGTGCTGCGCCAACCGCAGAGCGGCGTGGCGGCCGCCCGCACGGCCGGTGTGCGCCGGGCGCTGGCCCTGGGCGCGCAATGGCTGGCCTTTTGCGATGCCGACGACCAATACCACCCGGATTTTCTGGCCACGCTGCACGCGGCGGCCCGTGCCAGCGGCCTGCCGCTGGCCTGCTGCCGTTACGACACCTTTGCCGAGACGCCGCCCGCCGAGTCCTCCGCCCCGCAGGGCTGGCAGGTGCTGGCGGCGCCGCAGCATCTGGACGCGCTGCTGCACGACCATGCCGTCGACTACGGGCTGTGGAACAAGCTGTACAGCGCCGCCTTGCTGACGCCCGCCATGCTGGACAACGGCCTGGCCTACAACGAAGACCTGCTGGCCAACTGGCAGGCGTTTTTGGCCGCGCCGGGTTGCGCGTTTTGCGACTTTGCCGGCTACCACTACCGCCAGCACGCCGCCAGCGCCACCCACCGCGCACTGCCGCCCCAGAGCATCGACGACCAGCGCCGCGCGGCCGCGCTGATCCGCGCCGGGGTGCCCGCCCAATGGCCGGAGCTGCAGCAATCCGCCAATGCGTTCTACTATGAAAAGCTCGTCTACCTGGCCAGCATGATCCTGCGCCGGGCCGACGCCGGGGCCTACCGCGCCCAGCTGGGCGAGTTGACCATCGGCATTGCGGCCGGCCTGCGGGACCGCCAGCTGGGCCGCAACCCGCGCCTGCCACGCAGCATCCGCCTGGCGGCCTGGGCGACCGTACATACCCCCAAACTGTGGCAGCGCGTCTGCCGCAAGCTGTTAAAGGACAGGCAATGATGCGTTTTTTGCTGATCCTGGACCGGGTAGAAAACCCGGCCAGCGCCAACGCCCTGATGGGCTGCCGCCTGGCGGCGGAACTGACCGCCGCCGGGCACACCGTGCATCTTTTGGAGCTGTGGGACGGCCAGACGCCGCCCCCCGCCCCGCCGCAGGGCGTGACGCAGCACGCGCTGCCGTTTGCCGACGAGCGCCTGATGAACGCCGCGCTGGAAAACGGCGCCAAGGGCGGTACGCCGGTGCCGCTGCGCCTTGCACGCCTGGCCGCCCACCCCACGGCGACGGTGGCGGCGTTCCGCCAGCTGGTGCTGCATGCGCCGCGGCGCACCGTCGCCACCCGCCGCGCCGTTGAGCAGCTGGACGCGCAGTTCCATTTTGACGCCGTCTGCGCTGTCTGCGCGCCCTACCGCGCCGCCTTTGCGCTGGAAACCGCGCGCATCAGCGGCAAAAAGCTGCTGTGGCAGCTGGACCCCTATGCTTCCAACCGGGATTACACCGCCCCGGGCGGCTACGCGCGCGAGGGCAAATTGCTGGACGCCATGGACGCGGCGTTTGTCACGCCGCAGGCCCTGCCGGATTATGCCGAGGGCGCGCCCCTGCACGCCTGGCGCGGCAAAGTGCGGGCGCTGGGGTTCCCGGCGCTGCTGCCGGTCGCCCCGCCCCCGGCGCATGAGGGCTGGCGCTGTGTCTTTTGCGGCAGCCTGTACCCGGGCGTGCGGGAACCGGACTTTGCCCTGCAGTTGTTCACTGCGCTGGACGACCCCCGCCTGACACTGACGATGGCAGGTGGCGGCTGGCCGCGGTTTGCCGCGCAGGCGCAGGCGGCCAGCGCCGCGCTGGGCGGGCGCTTTGTGCGCCCCGGGCCGCTACCGCCCGACGAAGCCGCCGCGCTGGAAGCCGAGGCCGATGTGCTGCTGAACCTGGGCAACCGGTACGACAACCAGATGCCCAGCAAGCTGTTTGGCTACCTGGGCACCGGCAAACCGGTGCTGCACCTGGCCGTGAGCGAGAGCGACCCCACACTGCCCTACCTGGCGCGGTACCCGCTGGCGCTGGTGCTGCACAAAAAGGACGGCGTAACGCCGCAGACCGTGCAGACCCTGCGCGGTTGGCTGGACGCCGTGTGCGGGCAGTACCTGCCCTATGCGCGGGTGGCCGCGCTGTACCCTGAATTTACCCCCGCCCGCGTGGCGCAGGACTTTTTGGCTGCGCTGGGCTGAATTTTGTACCGAGAGGAGCGCCCGCTATGCAGACCCTGTGGCTCGTGAGCATGGTGCTGCCGCAGGCCGCGGCCGCCTGCGGCCTGGCCGCCGCCAGCGACGTGAGCGGCGGCTGGCTGACCGGCCAGCTGACCGCCCTGCAACCCCGGGTGGACCTGCGCCTGACCGTCGCGTGCGTGGACCCGCGCCGCAAAACGCCCCTGTGCGGCGCGCAGGACGGCGTGACCTACCGCATTTTGCCCAGCGCGCAGGACTTTGCCGCGCTGCTGGACGCCGTGCGCCCCGACCTTGTGCACATCTGGGGCACCGAGTACGCGGCGGCCGCCGCCATGCAGCAGGCTGCCGCGGCGCGCGGGGTGCCGGTTCTGGTGGGCATCCAGGGCGTGATGCGCGACTGCGCCGCCCACCTGTGCGGCGGCGTGCCGGACGCCTACCGGCACAGCACGCTGCTGGACCGCGCGCTGGACGCTGTACTTCCCGGCGCGCTGCTGGACAAAACCCAGGCCCAGTTTGACGCGCTGGCCCAAAGCGAAGCGCAGATGCTGGCAAACGCACGGTACGTGACGGGCCGCACCGCCTTTGACCGCCGCGCGGTGGCCGCGCTGGCCCCGCAGGCGCACTATTTTGCCTGCAACGAGACGCTGCGCCCGCTGTTTTACACCGGCACGCTGTGGCACGCGCGGGACTTTGGCAAAGCGCCGGTGCTGCTGCTGCCGCAGGGCAACTACCCGCTGAAAAACCTGCACACCGTGCTGCGCGCGCTGCCCGCCATTTTGCAGCGCTGGGGCGACGCGCAGCTGGCCATCGCCGGCTGGCCGCCGGTGGACAAAGGCCCGCTGCTGCGCCCGGTGCTGGCGCGGCTGTTCCCCTACCAGCGCTACTGCCGCCGCCTGGCGCAGGAGTTGGGCGTGGCGGGGCATATCCATTACACCGGCCCGCTGGACGCCGCCGCCATGCGGCAGACCTACCTGGAAGCCGACGTGTTTTTGCTGCCCTCGCAGAGCGAGAACAGCCCCAACAGCCTGGGCGAAGCGATGTTGCTGGGCCTGCCGTGCGTGGCCAGCTGCGCCGGTGGCATCCCCGACATGCTGGCAAACGGGCAGGAAGGCCTTTTGTACGGCGACGCCCTGGACGCCGACGCGCTGGCGCGCGCTGTATGCGCCGTACTGGACGCCCCCGACGGCGGCGCGGCGCTGGGGCAGGCCGCCCGCGCCCGCGCACTGCGCACGCATGACCCTGCCGCCAACGCCGAGACTATATGCAACATCTACCGGACCATTTTGCAGGAGGCCACGCCGTGAACCCCGCCCGCGCCAGCATTATCATCCCCTGTTACCGTGCCGCCGCCACGCTGCGCCGCGCGGTGGCCAGCGCCCTGGACGGCGCGCCGGACGGCGTGCAGCTGCTGCTCGTCGACGACGGCAGCCCCGACGACACCGGCGCTGTGTGCGACGCGCTGGCCCAAACCGACGCGCGCATCACGGCGCTGCACCGCCCCAACGGCGGCGCGGGCGCGGCGCGCAACACCGGGCTGGACGCCGCAAACGGCGACTGGGTGCTGTTTTTGGACGCCGACGACGAGCTGCTGCCCGGTTTATGGCCGGCGCTGGACGCCCTGGGCGACACCGGGGCGGATTTGATCCTGTTTGGGCTGCGCCGCGCCAGCGCCCCCAGCCGCGACGTGCTGCCGCCGCTGCCCGCCGGGCGGTACGACGGCCTGGCGGCGCTGGGCGACGCGCTGGACCCGCTGCTGTTTGAGACCGGCCTGCTGGCCGCGCCCTACCCAAAATTGTTCCGCCGGGCCGCGCTGGGCGCGCTGCGCTTTGACGAAAGCCTGAAAATCAATGAAGATGTCCTGTTTAATTTGCTTTTTTTACAAAAAACGACTGCCATTTATTGCCTGCATGGTGTATACTATAAGCAAAACGATGTGGGGGCGGGCAGTTTGTCCCGTTCTTTGCGCGGCGACTTGCTGGACGCCGAAGCCGTGACCCGCCCGGCGCTGAAAGCGCTGCTTGTGCAAAACGGCCTGGACCCCGCGCCCTACCTGTGCAAAAGCCGGGTGCGCGCCTGCCTGAACCAGTACGGCCTGTTGACGGGCTGCCGCGGCGCCATGCCGTTTGCCCGGCGCCGCGCGCTGTTTGCCCGCATTTTGGCCGACGCCGACGCCCGCGCCGCGCTGCGCGCCCGCCTGCGCGCCGACCCCCACCGCCTGCTGGCTCTGCCCTACCGCCTGGGCCTTGCCTGCCGCGCGCCGGGCCTGCTGGCGGCTTATACGCTGGCAAAACAGCGTTTTTTGTAAAGCGCGAAACCGCATAAAAGGAGCACCCCATGGGCGAGACCCCCAAAATCAGCATCATTACCAGCGTCTACAACGCCGAGGATTACCTGGAGCGCACCGTGCGCAGCATTCTGGCGCAGACGTTTGCCGACTTTGAGCTGCTGCTCGTCGACGACGGCAGCCCCGACAACTCCGGCGCACTGTGCGACGAACTGGCCAAGACCGACGCGCGCATCCGCGTGTTCCACCAGGCCAACGGCGGCCCGGCGCACGCCAGCAACACCGGGCTGGACAACGCCCGCGGCGACTATGTAGGGTTTGTGGATTCCGACGATGTGATTGAACCCACGATGTACGAAAAACTCTACGCCGCCGTGCAGGCGCCCGGCGTGCGGCTGGCCGCCTGTACCGGCGACTGCATCGACGAAAACGACCAACCCATTGCGGGGCGGCTGGTGGCCATCCGCGAGCACGGCATCCGCGACGCGCAGGAGCTGCTGCTGGAGACGTTCCAGACCGGCAGCTTTTACGGGCCGTTGAGCTGGAACAAACTGTTCGACATCCGCCTGTTCCGCGACAAAGGCATCCACTACGACGAGACGATGCTGTTTGGCGACGACGCCAGCGTGCTGCACCGCGTATTTGAGGGCGAGCGCTGCCACTGCCTGCCGGACGTTTTGTACCACTACCGCACCCGCGCCGGGCAGATTACCAGCACCGCGACGTTCCAGCCGCGCAAGCTGGATGACCTGCGCATGTACTGGGACTGGCTGCAGTACTTTGCCGCCCAGCCCCACCGGGCCGAATACCGCGCCTGGGCCAGCGTATGGTATTGGCGGGTATTTTACCAGTTCTGGTGCCAGGCCGGCGCGGCCGGCAACCTGGGGGAACTCAAACCCCAGTTTTTCGCCCACAAAAAACACCTGGACGCCATTTTGCCGGACCTTGTGCGCAGCCCGCTGCTGCCCGCCGGCGAAAAGCTGCGTGCCGTGCTGTTTTGCGCCAACCCCGGCGCGCTGTATACCGCAGCCACCGCCTGGGGGCGCTTTACCACAAAACACAGGAAGGGGAATTGATCGATGGAACGCATCATGATCAGCGTGATCGTGCCGATCTACAATACCAAACCGTATCTGCGGGAATGCCTGGACAGCATCCTGGCCCAGGATATCCAGGTGCCGTATGAAGTGCTGCTGGTCGACGACGGCTCCACCGACGGCGGCGGCGAAGTCTGCGACGAGTACGCTGCCAAAGACGAGCGCGTCCGCGTGTTCCACCAAGAAAACCAGGGCCTTTCGGCCGCGCGCAACACCGGCATCGACGCTGCGCGCGGGCGGTACTATGCCTTTGTGGATTCTGACGACGTCGTGCTGCCCGCCTACCTGCGCACGCTGTACGAAGCCTGCGAAAAGCACGACGCCTACATGGCGCTGTGCGCGGTGGAGGACGTGCAGGAAAACGGCCAGAGCTGCGACCCGCCGGACTATACCCGCCCCACGCAGGAGGGGGTATTTTGCGGCAAAGACCTGCTGAACCAGTTTTACACCCCCAGCGGCACGGTGTACACGGTAGCGTGGAACAAGCTGTACCGCGCCGAGGTGTGGAAACTGCTGCACTACCCCGAAGGCCGCCTGCATGAGGACGACTTTGTGGCCCACCGCCTGTTCTGGCGCTGCGACAAGGTCGTCTGCGTGGACACCGTATTGTACCAGTACCGGCTGCGCGGCGGCAGCATCTGCCGCACCACCTTAAAGCCGCAGGCGTTTGACGCCGTGGACGGCCTGGCCGACCGCTACCGCTTTTATGTCGAGAACAACGCCGACCGCAGCGTCATTGACGCGGCGTACGCGGCGTGCTGGCGGCGGTACCTGTACCTGTGCGCCCAGGTGCGCCAGAACCCCACGCCGGAACTGGTCAAGGCCATCAGCAAAGAGCAGTTTTTGATGCAGGGGCTTATCAGCTACCTGCCCAACTGCCGCCACATGAAGATGACCGAGAAACTTTCGGCCGCCCGCTGGGCGATGATGAGCGCCGAGAGCCTGTGCCCGATCAAAAAGTAAGCCCGGCTCGCCGGGCAAATCCACCTTTGTAAAGGAGCCGACGTTGGCGATCCTGAAACCCGAGCCAAAACCCGAGAAAGCGACCACCAAACGCCCGCGCGTGGTGTTGATTCCCCCGCCGGACCTGCCGGTGCCCGCCGTGCAGGGCGGTGCGGTGGAAACGCTGCTGACCCAGCTGATCCAGGAAAACGAGCGCTGCGGCGAGTTGGACCTTTGGTGCGCCAGCGTGCCCGACGAAGCCGCGCAGCGCGCCGCGGCCGGGTGGCGGCACACCAAAATGCTGTATGTGCCGCGCCCGCACGGCCACCGGCGCTACTGGCCGCTGGTGTTTATTGAGCGGTGCCTGGGCATTGCCGCCCCCTATGACCCGTGGTACCAGAAAGTGCAGCTGGCGCTGGCGCTGGAACGCCTGACGCCCGACGTCATTGTGGCCGAGGGCGGCAACCTGACGCAGTGCAGCGCCATCAGCCGCATGTACGGCCGCCGCCGCTGCCTGGCGCACCTGCACGGCCAGACGACCTGCAGCCCCGTCATGGACGAAATCTATGGCGGCGTGCTGGCGTTGAGCCGGTTTATCCGGGACGATTACCTTAAAACCAGTGCATTGCCGCTGAAAAACGCCTATATCTGGCACAACTGTGTCGATGTGCACCGCTTTTGCCCCGGCCCGGCGCCCGCCGCATTGCGCAAACGCCTGGGCCTTACCGGGCAGGATTTTGTGGTGCTGTTTTGCGGCCGCCTGGAACCCGACAAGGGCATCCACAAGCTGATGGAAGCGCTGGCGCTGCTGCCGGTGCCGCACATCAAGCTGCTGATTGTAGGCAGCCCGTTTTTTGGCCGCACCCAGCAGAGCAGTTTTTTGCGCAGGCTGGAACAGCAGGCCCGCAGCCTGGGCGACCGCGTGCAGTTTACCGGTTATATCCCCAACGACGACCTGCCCGACTACTACCGCCTGGCCGACCTGGTGTGCGTGCCGACGCTGGTGGAGGAAGCCGCCGGCCTGGTGGCGCTGGAAGCCATGGCCTGCGGCTGCCCCATTCTGGCAACCCGCAGCGGCGGCATGCCGGAATATCTGGACGGCAGCCAGGCCGTGCTGGTAGAGCGCGGCGACAACATCGCCGACCAGCTGGCCTGGAGCATCCGCATGCTGTATGAACACCCGGCCCTGTGCGCCGATATGCGCAGCGCCGGGCCGCGCCGCGCACAGGATTTCTCGGTCGAGCGCTACTACCGCGATTTTGTGCGCATTGTGCAGGACGTGATGGAAAACGGAGGTACCGTATGAGCCGCCCCGCTGTGTGCGTCGTCGTGCCGGTCTACCGCGCCGAAACGACGCTGGACCGCTGCGTGCAGAGCGTGCTTGCGCAGGATGTCGGCGGCGGGCTGGCGTGCATCCTGGTGGACGACGGCAGCCCCGACGCCTCCGGCGCGCTGTGCGACGCCTGGGCGGCGCGCGACGCCCGCGTGCGGGTCATCCACCAGGAGGACCGCGGCGTTTCCGGCGCGCGCAACAGCGGCCTGGCCGCCGCCGACAGCGACTACCTTGTCTTTTTGGACGCCGACGACGCGCTACGCCCCGGCGCGTTGCAGGCCGCGCTGAACGCCCAGCGCGCCGACCCCGCCGCGTTTGTGCTGTGGCAGTACACCACCGACGCGGCCGACCCCGCCGCCGTGACCGACGCCGCCGCTGTGCACCCGCAGCAGGCCCTGGCCCGGCTGTGGCTGGACTGCGTGCTGGCGATGCCGTGGAACAAACTGTACCGCACGGCGCTGGCACAGCAGATTAAATTTGACGAAACGTATACTTTGGGAGAAGATTTACAGTTTGTATTGGATTACATCGCCCTGCTGGGCCAAACGCAGCCGGGTTTCACCTACCGCCTGCTGCAAAGCCCGCTGACTTTTTACGATTGCAGCCACACGGGTTCGCTTTCGACACGGTACCACGCCAACTACTGCGAGATCTGGCCCGAACATTTTGCCAAGCTGAACGCCGCCTGCCTGGCGGCCGCCTGCCCCGAACCGGACCTGCGCGACCTGCACCGCGCCGAGCTGACGGTGTACGCCGAGGGCGTGGCCGACATTTTGCGGCGCGACCCCACGCCGCTGCGGGGCATCCGGCGCGACAAGGCCGCCCAGGCGCTGCGCCGCCCCTGGCTGCGCGCGCTGCTGGACCGCATGCGGCAGGAGCGCTGCTACAGCGCCTACTACCTGCCCTGCCGCTGGCGCAGCACCCGCCTGGTGTATGCGATGGCCGAAGCCAGGCGCACCGGTTCGCCGCTGTACGGCAAGCTGGACTGGGCGGGCTACTACCTGCTGGGCGGCCGCTTGCAGCGGGATTGAAGGCACTGCCCCCTCCCACCTCCAAATGACCAAACCCGGCGCAGCCTTGCGGCTGCGCCGGGTTTTTGTGCACAAAAAAGCCCTGCCGTTTGGAGCAGAAACGGCAGGGCACAGCATGGAGAGACCGGCAGGCTGCTAAAAAAAGAGTGCAGAGCAAGACACCCAAAACGGAGGCACAGCCAGCGCCGGCACCCGCGGCCCGGGGATGCACCCGGCGCCGCTCGGAATTGGTCATAGTTAGCAGTAACTAACTACAGCTATACTATACCATGCCCCGGCGCCGGTGTCAAGTGCCCCGGCCAATTTTTTTTGCGCTTTTTCGCCTTATTCTTTGGGCGCGTCGGGGTAGGCGCGCACATGCAGCAGTTCCTCGGCGGCCTGGACTTCCGCGTCGGTGGGGGTGCGCACGCCGTCCAGCGGGTACGGGATACCGAGGTTCTGCCACTTGAACAGCCCCAGCGTGTGGTAGGGCAATACCTCGACCCGGCGCACGGTGGGCAGCGTCTGCAGAAAGGCGTCCAGCTGGCGCAGGCCGTCCGCATCGTCGGTCAGGCCCGGCACCAGCACATGGCGCACCCACAGCGCCACGCCCTTTTGCGCCACATACTGCGCCATGGCCAGGATGTTCCCGTTGCTGTGGCCGGTCAGCACGCGGTGCTTTTCCTCATCCATCTCTTTGAGGTCGAGGATGACGAGGTCGGTGTTTTGCAGCAGCGCATCAAAGCGCGCCATCCAGGCGGCGTTGTCCGGCGCAAAGGGCTGGCCGCAGGTGTCCAGCGCCGTGTGCACGCCTTTTTGCCGCGCCAGACGGAACAGCTCGGCCACAAAATCCAGCTGCAGCAGCGGTTCGCCGCCGCTGACGGTCAGGCCGCCGTTGTTGCGCCAGTAGTTGTGGTAGCGGTAGGCGGCGTCGAACGCCTGCTGCGGGGTCTTGGCGTTGTCCTGGGTAAAGGCCCAGGTTTCGGGGTTGTGGCAGTACTGGCAGCGCATGGCGCAGCCCTGCAAAAACAGGACGTAGCGCACGCCGGGGCCGTCGACAAGGCCGAACGTCTCGACCGAGTGGATAAAACCGGTGGGGGTCTGTGCCATAGAGGGAAAACTCCTTTGCGTGTAAAATACCCCGCCAAAAAAATCCGCAGCCGCGGGGGCTGCGGATTGCACAGGTACGGGGGAACCCGCTTACAGCACCTTGTGGCAGGTGCGGGCAATGACGTCGAGCTGCTGCTCACGCGTGAGGTCGATGAACTTGACGGCGTAGCCGGACACGCGGATGGTGAAGTTGGCGTACTCCTCTTTTTCGGGGTGTTCCATGGCGTCGATGAGTTTCTCAGTGCCAAAGACGTTGACGTTGAGGTGGTGCGCGCCCTGGTCAAAGTAGCCGTCCATGACCTGGACGAGGTTTTCGACCCGCTCCTGCTCGCTGTGGCCCAGCGCGCCGGGGTTGATGGTCTGCGTGTTGGAGATGCCGTCCAGCGCCCAGTGGTAGGGCAGCTTGGTGAGCGAGTTCAGCGACGCCAGCAGGCCGTGGGTCTCGGCCCCGTAGCTGGGGTTGGCGCCCGGCGCAAACGGCGTGTAGGCTTTGCGGCCGTCGGGCATGGCGCCGGTGGCCTTGCCGTAGACGACGTTGGAGGTGATGGTCAAAATCGAGGTCGTCGCCTCGGAGTTGCGGTAGGTGTGGCGGCGCTTGATCTTCTCGAGGAAGCTGCGCAACAGGTCGACGGCGATGTTGTCGGCGCGGTCGTCGTCGTTGCCGTATTTGGGGAAATCGCCCTCGATCTCATAGTCGGTGACAAGGCCCTGCTCATTGCGGATGCACTTGACCTTGGCGTACTTGATGGCCGAAAGGCTGTCCACCACGTGGCTGAACCCGGCGATGCCGGTGGCAAAGGTGCGGCGCACGTCGGTGTCAATGAGCGCCATCTCGGCGGCTTCGTAGTAGTATTTGTCGTGCATATACTGGATGAGGTTGAGGATGTTGACATACAGCCCGGCCAGCCAGTCCAGCATGACGTCGTATTTTTGCACGACCTCGTCGTAGTCGAGGTATTCCGAGGTGATGGGCGCGTAGTGGGGGGCGATCTGCTCGCCGAGTTTTTCGTCGACGCCGCCGTTGATGGCGTACAGCAGGCACTTGGCCAGGTTGGCCCGCGCGCCGAAGAACTGCATCTCCTTGCCGGTCTGCGTGGCGGAGACACAGCAGCAGATGGAGTAGTCGTCGCCCCAGACGGGTTTCATGACGTCGTCGTTCTCATACTGGATGGAGGACGTGTCGATGGAAACGCGGGCGGCGTAGTCCTTAAAGGTCTTGGGCAGCGCCGAGGAATACAGCACCGTGATGTTGGGTTCCGGCGCGGGGCCCATGTTTTCCAGCGTGTGCAGGAAGCGGAAATCGGTCTTGGTGACCATCGAACGGCCGTCCATGCCGATGCCGGCGACCTCCAGCGTGGCCCAGACGGGGTCGCCGCTGAACAGCTGGTTGTAGCTGGGGATGCGCGCGAATTTGACCATGCGGAACTTCATGACCAGGTGGTCGATGAGCTCCTGGGCTTCGCTCTCGGTCAGGATGCCGCGGTCGAGGTCGCGCTGGATATAGATATCGAGGAAGGTCGAGATGCGCCCGACGCTCATGGCGGCGCCGTTCTGCGTCTTGATGGCGGCCAGGTAGCCGAAGTAGAGCCACTGCACGGCTTCTTTGGCGTTGGCGGCCGGCTGCGAAATGTCGTAGCCGTAGGCGGCGGCCATCTGCTTCATGCCCTTGAGGGCATTGATCTGCAGGGCCAGTTCCTCGCGCTGGCGGATGACGTCGTCGGTCATGGTGCCGTCGCCGCAGTTGGCAAAATCGTTCTGCTTGGCCTGGATCAGGTAGTCGATGCCGTACAGCGCCACGCGGCGGTAGTCTCCGACGATGCGGCCGCGGCCGTAGGTGTCGGGCAGGCCGGTGACGATGTGGCTGTGGCGGGCCTTGCGCATCTCGGGCGTGTAGGCGTCAAACACCGCCTGGTTGTGGGTGCGGGTGTACTGGGTAAAAATCTCGTGCAGTTTGGGGCTGGGCTCGTAGCCGTAGGTGGTGCAGGCCTGCTCGGCCATTTTGATGCCGCCGTAGGGCATGAACGCGCGCTTGAGCGGTTTGTCGGTCTGCAGGCCGACAACCTGCTCCAGATCCTTGAGCGCGGGGTCGATATAGCCGGGGCCGTAAGCCGTCAGGCCGGAAACAACCTCGGTCTCCATATCCAGCACGCCGCCCTTGGCGCGCTCTTCTTTCTGCAAGGCCTGCAGCGCGCCCCACAGCTTGTTGGTCGCGTCCGTCGGGCCGGCGAGGAAACTCTCGTCGCCCGCATAGGGTTTATAGTTTTTCTGGATGAAGTCGCGGGTGTTGACTTCCTCTTTCCAGATACGGCCCTCAAAGCCTTCCCACTGTTTGAACTCCGTCATAACGTGCACTCCTTTGATCGTTCAGATCGCCTATATATGGTATGGGCGCAGATATTATAATACCATATCTGCAAGAAAACGCAAGAGACAAATAGGCCGGTTTTGCTTATTTTTCCCTTTGCCTGCGTATACTATAGCAAATTTATAGGAAATCGCATGTTGTCCCGGCAACAATTTGTTAAAAAACTTTGCCGCCCCCCTTCCCTGCCGGCAGAACCGGCGCGCTTTTAGTTAGCTATCGCTAACCAGCAACAGCATACCACGCGTCCGGGCTGCTGTCAAGCGGCAAAAAAGGGAAAGCGGCGCCGCCCTTACCGCAGGGCAGCGCCGCCGGTTTGAAAACGCGGTTACCACAAATTGTACGTGAGGATGGGCACGCCGTACGAAGCGCCCTGCAGCAGCATGACCAGGAAGCATGCGCCGCTGATGATGTGCCAGGCCAGCGCCGCGCCGCACACGGCCAGCCGCAGCCCCAGGCGGCCGCCGCGCTGCCCGCCGCGCCAGGCCACGCAGCCGCGCAGCCAGGCCGCGACCGATTCCAGCAGAAAGACCCCGTAGCAGATAAAGGGCCCCCACCAGAGGTTGCCATGGTACAGGCGGTCCCCGCCCTCGACGAGCAACAGCGCTTCCGCCATGGCGATGCAGAACAGCAAGAGACTGAACCGGTACCGGAAGCTTTGCCACGCCAAGCGGCCCAGCAACAGCCCCACGGCCGCCACAAACACAAGCGAGCGCAGCAACCCCAGCACGGCCGGTTCGTTCCAAATCCCCCACCACAGCAAAGACGGGTCGAGGTCCACGGTCCAAATCAGGCGCAGGCCGCTTTCTTCTTCAGTAAACAGCGTGTTGGCCTGGATCAGGCATACCGCAATGCTGGGCAGCACGCTGCAGCCCATAAGAATCTCCCGCACAAGGTTTTTGCCGCGGGTGCGCACAAGGTCGGCAACCAGCAAAAGCAGCAGCGCCGGGGCAAAGGCAAACACATAGTTTGCCTTAAACGCGGTTGTGATGGCAAGCAGTACTGTGTACGCCAGCCAGGCGCGGGCATCCAGGCGGCTGTGCATGCCCTGCCAGGCGCGGTAAAACGCCAGCGCCGCCAGCAGCGCCCAGGGGGCCATCATAATGTAGGTGGTGTTGTGGTAGATTGTCGTGGTGATCGTGCCGCGGTACCAGTACCCGCCGCGCGGAATCCACACTGCCTGAGCCAGATACACCGCCAGGCTGAGCAGCAGCCGGGCCCCCGGCGGGCAGTTCCCCGCCAGAAAGCGCAGCCCCCAGGAAAACGCCAGGACTGCCGCCACCTGGCAAAGCCCCAGGAGCACCGCGACCCCCCAGTACCCGCACAGGCGGTACGCCGGGCCGATCAGCAGCGACGTGGCCGAGTAGATCATATCCACCTGCGAGGCTTCCATCAGGTGGAGCCCCAAGTCGGAGGTATAGGGGTCGTTGCCGCCCCCCGGCGAGCAAAGCTGCTGGTAGTGCAGCCAGACCATGGCCGCGCCGAACAGCGTCAATGCCAGCAGCGCCGCCACCCATAACAGGCGTTGTCTTACCGTTTTGGTCAAAAAGCGTCTTCCTTTCTTAGCGCGAGCGAAATAAAAAACAACGGGGTTGCAAAAACTGCGCAGGCCCGCAAACCCGCTGCAAAGCGGTGGATGCAAGGCAGCGGGGCGCAGCGCTCTTACATAGAACGCAAGCTCCGAGAACGCAGCGATACAGCCTTGCCGGCAGGTTTGTGCGGCTTTGTTTTTTAGGGAACCGCGCAGTTCAGCCGCCGGGCAGCACCGCGCCCGGCAGATTCTGCTACCATGATACCATATCCGCAGCAAAACGCAAGCAAAACAGGCAGCCCGCAAAAGGGCTGCCTGTCTGGTTGCGGAAACCTTAATACAGTTTGGCGCCAGCCGGGATGTGGTCGTCGACCATCAGCAGGTGCAGGCGTTCCTCGCCTTCCTCGTGGTGGACGGCGGAGATCAGCATCCCGCAGGAGTCGATGCCCATCATCTTGCGCGGCGGCAGGTTGGTGATGGCGATGCAGGTCTTGCCGACCAGTTCCTCCGGCTCGTAGTAGTCGTGGATGCCGCTGAGGATGACGCGGTCGGCGCCGGTGCCGTCGTCCAGCACAAAGCGCAGCAGTTTTTTGCTCTTGGGCACGGCGGTGCATTCCCTGACCTTGACGGCGCGGAAATCCGATTTGCTGAAGGTCTCAAAATCCACAAAATCGCTGAACAGCGGCTCGATCTCGACCTTGGAGAAGTCGATGGGCGCTGCGGGGGCCGGGGCGGCCGCTTCGGCGGCGTCCGTCTTGGCGGCCCTGGGGGCGTTGCCCTCCGGCTTCATGGTGGGGATTTTTCCTGGTTTCACCGTGCCACGCTTCGCAGCGCTTCACGGTGCTGTTTTTTCAACAGACCCACCCATTCGTGATGCCCTGTAATGCTTCGTGATTCTCGTATATTTGCTGTCAATTTGCTGTCATTTCAAGAATTTTGCTGTCAGACAA
>CALXHR010000004.1 GCA_944388175.1 uncultured Gemmiger sp.
GATGCCTCTATTGCTGGCTAACTTCATTTATTCCAGAGACTGCAAACTAAATTTGCGAAAGAATGTTGACACTACCATAAGTTCTTCCGTTAGTTTGAGTTGCGATGAGGCAGCTATATTTCCGACAAGATTCATAAATAAATCGGCCGTCCCGCTTTGTTGGGACGGCCGATTTATTTTAAGCAGACTTTTCCTCTAAAAAGCGAGGTTTAATATTTTTGAAAAACCATGTGCCTTAACTATATTACAAAATTAGAGGAAATTTGTGATTTGCTGGATGGCATACGGCTTTGCATACTTTAAGCAAGAGTCGCTCACGAAAATGCATTCTGGCTCTTCCGGCTTTTTCCACATGGCTGGATAAACTCTGAGCTCTTTCGCGGAATTGCCCAGCTGAAGAACGATTTTATCGTCACGTACGGAAACCTGAATGCCTGTTTTCTCAAGTATCTCTTTCAAAGGTATAAGCATCTGCACTTGGTCTGCAATGGGAGCCATAGTAGGACGTGTACCATCCTTTGCCCAGTGAAGAAGCTCCAACGCAGCATGCCGGTCAAGCAAGCCATGCAGATTCTGATTACGGTAATGCTTCAGGCAGTCGCGGCAAGCAGATTTACATGTACAGTTAGAAAGCATTGTATCAACTTGATGAAGAACTTCCGGCATGATTGATGCAACTCCCACGGCATATCCAGCACCGCTGGAGAGGTTGTCATAGATATACACATCAAGGAAAACATCTTGACCTTTCCGACGGACACGATATCCTGTCATCAATTCCGTAAATTCAATATCCATAATGCGGCTTATAACCAACCGAATTGCCTCGGCCAAAGATGTCCCGGCGCGAGCAAGCCATAGATTGTCTTTTCGCTCGGTTTCTACCTGTTGGGGGTCAATGTAAATCTCCAAGACAAGCATATCCGTGATAAAGTCGTATCCCAGATTTACTTGTTTGGTATTGGTATGCCGGCACCGATTACTGCGGATATACTTGGATATATACGGACGATTCACTTCGTTTAGCGTATCCACCCCATCACCAGGCATGGCTGCGCCACAATCGCAACAGACCGTGAATCCTTTTCCTTCGATACCCTTGTTTATCATAATAATTCGTTGATTGGTTCGTGAAGCCATACGGACATTCTTACAGCCTGCAATTTCGGCCATCGTTTCTGATTCAGGCAAAGTGGAATAAAGCGGCTGCTGAACGACGGTTCTTTCCTCTTCTAACAGCACTTCTGGAATTGCACGGCCATCCTTCGGAGCAAATCCCCAAGGACGCAACATGGGTTTCGTTTCCATAATGTTTTGGCTGCCACAGAAAGGGCAAGCTTTCATGTGGTCTTCCTTTAGCCCAAACCATCCACAATCCTGACATTCTACAACCTCTTTGCAATAGTTTTCGTCATCAACGAAAGCTTTTGCAGGGCTGAGTAGACATCCTTTTCTGCGTTCGCTGCCTGGATAGTAAAAACCGCCAATTTGATAGGTGGCTTTATCAACGACAATCGCACGGCCAGGTGCATATTCACCGATAGCAATATCTAGGCCACGTTCCACTTGGTAAAGTTGTTTGCCCTCTTGGTTCGAAATATAGGTACTAACAACATTTTTGGGGAACGAGTATGTCGGTATGATTCCTTCCTCATAGAGCGCGTCTAACAGCGATTTGCTTTTCGTTGTCACGCCATCCGGAACCTGATAAAGTTCTGGGTGCGCCTCCTTTTTCAGTTTTAGTTTTCGAAGCTCGTCTATCAAGGTTTCCTTGAATTGACAGTTTCCATGGTACGACACGGGAATCAAGAAGCGGTCTACCATTTGAAACGACCGCAGGAAACTCTGGAATACTTCCAGTTTCTCGTCCACAAATTCTGCTGCGCCCATAAGTTCGAGACTGTTTGCATCTTGTTTCAAGAACTCTTGCAATGCAACCATACTCAGATGACGCTGTATAAGCTTTTCGCTGGAAATATCAATCCAAGGGCGACGCGGGTCACCTTGGAGCATCGGTTCCGGGTTTTGAAAATAATATGTGTCATGCGGACCATTATCGCAGTAGGTGACAATAGTAGATAGGCTGGCACCCCGCCGTCCGGCACGGCCGGCACGCTGTTGATAGTTCTCACGCATCGGCGGAATGTTTCTTAGTCCAACAGCAACCAAGGAACCTATATCAATACCAACTTCCATCGTTGTTGTACTGCTTAAAATGTCAACGGGCGATTCATCTTTTCGAACCATATCCTGGAATCGAAGTTCATATTGCTCGGTTCTTGACCACATATCATTACTTTGGTCTTTATACGAAAGCTGTGCCGTATGTTCTTCTGTATCAATCACATAGATTGGGTTGTCGCTTATGGCCGAGATGGCAGGAACGCGCCAGAAATCCAAGGCATGAAGTTCTTCTTCTGTCATAGGATGGTCAATATCAGCTCCACAGTTCGGGCAACCTCCCTTTAATGTGTAAGGGGTTACTGTTGAGCATTTTGGGCAACGATACCATTTGTGATTCAAGTCAAAGCAGGGTTTAACTTTCGTGAGGTCAATGTACCACTTGCTGAAATCTCCTTTTTCAAGAAAACGGCGTTGCAATATTCTTTTCCAAATGCTCTGTGTTTCTCCTTTTTTCTCCCACCCCATTTTCTTGCAAATCGTTGCGGGCATAGTCCAATCTTCTGAAAGACCATATCCGCTTTCTCCATACCCTTTTCGAACATTACTGCGGATATCATTGGAAATCGTCTGACCCAATGCGACCTCATCGCAGCAGTCATCAATCCACGCATTGAACACTTCCAGAAATTCTTCTTCCGAAACCTCTTGCCCCTCTTCTGCAAGCTCGTCGACAGCGTCAAACATTGCCTCATCTGTAGGGGAAAGCCAGCACAAAGCGACAGAGGTAAGGGTATCATATGCACCGCAAAACATGCGGAGAAGCTGCTCTTTCATCTGGTCTGGCGCATTATCACCAATAGTCAGAGATGGGTGCCAGGGGCGCTCTGCACGTTGTCTGCGTTTGTAATCGCGAAGAATTTTTGCACAATCATTCACAACAAATTTGTTTCTGTCATCTCCGCTATACAGTTGCACTTGATGTAATGCGGCTTCCAGTACGAAGAATCCATAAATATCGTTCAGCGATTGTTCTTCAGTCACTTTTTGCATTCTGGCAATAGCGAGCACAGCCAGCTGGCGTGCTGCCGTCATGTCAGAAGCATTCGACATATCACGTGCAAGCCGTGCGGCACGCTGTCGGCTATCTGAAAACAGCAATACCTTCCGCCCTGCATTCGGCAAACGAGGATTGTCTTCTTTGCCCTTCACTGGTGGCTGAACATCAAATTGTGCCTTAATCAAATTGTAGAAAGACAGATTTCCCCGCGTAGCAAAGGAAGTCAGTTCAGAGCCAAGCATACGACGTTTGCAATGCGGGCATGTTGGAAATGTAATCGTGTCTGGATGGCCTTTTTCAGAATAGTCTGCATAATACAGCTTCAGCACACCATCTTTTTCAGCAAGTGAATCATCTCGGAAGTTGATGAATCCGCTACGACTATCCAGATAGCACGGACGGAGGGGATACTTTCCTCTGTTTTGAGGTACGAATCCTTTTTCGGGAATGTACAAATGGATTTCTTTCAGGGTACTTGTATCAATTACCTGACCAGAATATCTCCACAGATATGCACGGCCATAAGAATCCATTTCCGATTTCAGAACATACCCTTTTAGGAACAGCGCTCCGCACTTGCGGTCATTGTATAACTCATATACCGTACTGTGGCATATAGGGCACGTGTCTTCAGCATCCGAAAGGAAAATGTCTCCCAAAGTAATCTTCCCGTCTGTATGCGAATGAGGACACTGCGGGTTCGTACAGGCGTAAACTCCGTTGATTCCGCGAAACAGCATATGCATCCGGGTTGGGCAAAGAACCATCCCTTTCTTGTTCTTGGCGAGTGGTGCAATTGCCAGCAAAACACTGACGGCGTTCAACGCTTCCTGATTATCCTGAGCAGGAAAAATTGTTTTTGCCAAATCATGCAGCGACTCTGCATTTCCTCGACATTCCTTCAGGAGCAGTTGGAAAGGAACGTAATCTACCAAATGGTCATACAACCAGTAAGATACATCTTCTAAAGATGCAAAAGGAGTAGGAGCACCAGGAAGCCCCGACCAAAACCGATTCAGTGCCGCAACTTTTTGGTCACCATCAGCTTCAATTTCTTCAGGGGTTACTTGTTTGAATTTAATAAATGGAATGTCCGTTCCCTGTCCGGCTGCAATTGTTTCTCTTTCGCCAGTTAAATAGGTAAACGTATAATTATCTGCGCCGGTCAATGCCTGAGCAAATTCATGAACGGCCATTCTGTCTTCATCGGTCTTGTTTGGCATACTGGCCGTTGTCAGGATAAACTGCACTCGGTCTCGTCCGATTCCCAAGCGATGAAACAGCCGTCGAATCAAGAGTGCCACTTCGCCTCCGGAAGAACCGCGATACATATGCGCTTCATCAATAACAAACAAAAGTTTGTTTTCCGGTGCTGAGTCCAACCACTTTTTCGTATCGTCCCATATTTTCTTTTCTCTCGGACGAAAAAGCATGTATTCCAACATGGAATAGTTGGTAATAAGAATATCCGGGCAGCATCCCTGCATTTCAAATCGTGTAATCAGCTCGGCATCCTCACTGTTGGGGATATGTCTACTTTCCCGCAAGTCATCGATAAAAGAAGCCATATCTTCTTTGGCGGGAATGCGACCTTCTTTGAGAAGGGTCTGGTAGAATTTTTCTTGGTCTTCCGTATCCGGTTTCGTCATGCGAGATAAAGTTTTTGCCAACTCTTTATCCGTTCCGGAGAAGGTTGTATTCCCAGGATATGGAGTGCGCCCGGTGTACATACCAAACTGGGGACGCCTTGCGTTATTGCCCGCAGTCTCCCGGAAAATCTGTACAAATTTATGGTTCGGGTCTCCAATCAAACGGCGTAATCGGCCGATTTGGTCCGAAACCAATGCATTCATAGGATACATGATAAGAACGCGCACGCCTCTCTGTGACCAAGAGGTGGGGGATTCTTTCGCTTCCCGAGTCAATTTTGCCAAAATCGGCCACATAAAGCATTCGGTTTTACCGGAACCCGTTCCAGTTGCGACAAACAAATCTTTGCCCTGTACTGCCGTTTCCAGAGCATCAATCTGGTGTTTGAATGGTGATGTGTATACGCCAAGATTGGCGTCCGCCAATTTCTCGAAAAAGGAGCTCATCCAGGCAGGAATATTGGCAGCCTGTAAGCCGTGTTCTACCGTAACATAGGCTGGAGAAGATTCGATATAGGGCTGTTGATAGAGAACCCCTTCCTCATCCAAACGAGAAGAAATAGCCGACAGCAAAAGAGGGGATTTTCCAAAGAACTGTGATTTGATATAATTCTCCAACTCACTTTTTAGATAACTATGAACTTCATATGCACCTTTTGCCATCAGGCTTCCTCCTCAAAGAAATACCCAAGAGATTCCATGACGGATTTGAACGACCGATATACAGGTGTTGCCATCTGTCGTGTGACACGCTGTGAAAATGCATTTAAGGTTAAATTCGGCATTGGCCAGGAATATAACTTGAAAAAGTTTTCTTCCATAGGAGGCAGCAAATATGGAAAAGAAACAGTCATCAAGTTTATATCTCCCGAACAGCGTACTGGTTGCAACAAATGGTTTGACATCAGAATACCATTGGCCAGCGCCAACCATTCAGGAACACTTGTTTGGCCATTATTGGGATTTGTCTGCCATATCTGGAGCTGGCTCCATTGCCATTCATTGGAAGATTTTCTGTACAGGTAGTAATTGTAGCTGACTGCCTGCGGAACTCGCATTAGTCCAAACGCTATATCTTCATTTGGCTTTTGCGACCAGTATCCGACTTTTTTCTGGTTCTGCATAGTGAGAAATTCTGAATCTTCCGGGAAGTCCGCGCTTTTCCAATTGGCATCTGCTTCGCATTCTGTCACAAGAGCTATCAAAGGACGGTGAAGTTGAAACATCTCCTGCACAGAATGGTAATAGCGTTGTGTACTGACTGGATTTATCGAATAGTCCCCTAAACCGCTCACAGGGTGCGCAGACAATGGGGTGCATCCCCGAAGAAAAATTGTCTTACCATCGGACGCAGAAGAGCTAACCGCTGGTGCGAGATGGTTCTTTTTGTGATAGAATGCGCCAGCATTCAAATAGATACTGTACAGCTCATCGCGGAGCAATGCAGAATCGCCAAGGTAATCGGCGGTCGCTCCGAGAATTTGTAAGTAATATGGTTGCCTCTCGGCTATTGATGCGGAAAAGTGCTGAACAGAAGGCAGGTCATCTTCCTCATCCCAGACAGATGCCAGCGCCAGCTTGCCCAATGCACTGTAAATCAATCTACGCCGCCAGGCATCAACATCTTCTTTCGTCCCACGTAAAATAGACAAATCTTTTGCCAGGCTGGAAAAAATATCTTCAAACGGCACGATTATTCTTCCTCATAGTCAAAAAAGTGGTAAATATGGGATTTGACTTCTGTGGGGACAGAGTTGGACTCTTGAATTCGTTTGCAAAACTGCTCTCCCTTACGGGTAACCGCAGCATAAGGAAGTAAGGTGTATTCAAAGGCCGCTGTGGCATTATTCATATCATCAGCTTCCGCCATCACAGCCACATCCGAAAGGATGCCCTGTATCTTTTTCTGCATCATGGAACTGATTTTCAGAGAATCCAGCCAGTCCCTACGCAGTCCAGGTTTGGTAGACGGCTCGAACGCTTTCCCATCAGGAGCCAAGATTGTCCCCGTAGCATCTGCTATTTCAGCCTGATGTTCTACAAAATCCGTTGTGAATACTGGGATAAGATATTGGAAAAGACTTTCCGGTTCAATCGACAAATCTTCCGTATAGGGGTGGCAGAAAATGATTTGTTTGCGACTTGTTGCCATATCCCGAAGCAAATTTTGAAGCCAATCCCCGCAGAAAGGATTTCGAACAAGAAGAATTCCTTCTCCTCGCATGGCTTCAGTGCTGGCCTTTTCGTTGTAATCTTCTGTGCAAACCAGGACGTCTGCATACCGACCATAAATGGTGGCAGAGAGCGTTTGCGCAATTTCTTCTGAATTTAGGCCTGCCAGCAATAGCGATTGGTGTCTCAGGTGCGTTGCATAAAGAAATCTCGCCATATGTAGATGGTGTGAACGCTCTTTTGTAATTCCTGCGCACGAAGATAGGTTATCCGCAAGTTCAGCGATTACAATATTGTAATCATCGACCAAATCTACAACTTCTTCATCCAACCTGTCACCATGAAGGATGGTAGCTGATTTAGGGCTATTGTTTGTTCCATTCGCGGAGATAGGCATATACAAAGACATCTCTGCCAAAAACTCAGCTACATTGGCTTTTGTGCTTGCAAGTTTGTCCTGAACAAGACGGTAGCTATCCTGAGCAATACGTTCATTTTCCTGTATAGTCCCTTGAAGCTCTGCCAGATGTTTTTTTGCTTGTTCAATCTGATGCTTTGTTTCGTCAAGAGTGCGAGTACAGTTTTTCTGGTCCTGCCTTACTTGTTGAAGTTCTTTATTGGCTTGTTCTATTTTTTCTTTGGCTTCTTGCTTCCATTGCTCCTCTACTTGCTGCGTATATTTGGTACGCAACGTATCATTTGCTTCAATAAGCTTTGAAAGAATGTCTGTATCTATTTCAGTCCCGTCCAAGTATTCATTTGCGTTTGCAATAAAGCCTTCAACATATTTTTGTGCCGTTTCAACTGAACAACCAATATCGTCGGCGATTTCTTGGTATAAATCTTTTCCGGTGACGTTTTGCAGGAACGCCTTGAATAACCTTAACTCGTTATTGGTACGTGCCGTAAAATCTCGGAATGAAGACCAGCTCATTTTCTGGTTGGTAAGAATCCGGTTTTTGACAATCTCCAACGCATCCTTGGCCAGAATCGTTCCATCGGGAACTCCGGGATTCATCTTTCTCAGGAACGTGTAGCTTGGAAGCTCCGGATATTTGCGGAGCTCTTGGATTGTGACGATATCTTTCTTGCCAAGATTGTAATACGGCAGTTTTGAAACAGATAACTTTAGCCGATATGTTCCATTTTGGCACTCCATATCCATAGATTGGCAAAGTAGGCCCAGCCCCATACCCGTAGCCGATGGAACCAATGTATATATAACATCATAGCTTGTACTTCCGTCCGGAACTCCTTCATGAAGCATGTCTATTGCCTGCTTTGCCGTACTAGCATGAAGAGGAATTACCAGTATGGGAGTTTGGCTAAGTAAGGTTACGCTTGTCTTGATTTTGTCCGGTCTATCCGGGTCCGGTGCATCAGACCACGCAAATACGGCAAGCTCGCCTTTTTCAAAATACTGCCTTACCTTATGTGGAAGTGCATATCGCTTTGAAAAAGCATATTTTTGCTCGTTTGCGTTTTCTTGCTCATCATCATCAAACTGGCATTCGCATAGTTTTTCGTCGGCTATGTCAGCAACACGTGTCCATTGCCTCCACCATTCTGTACTATCATTTTTTATGCACAAGGAAACCGCTTCGAAATAGGGCGTGTCCTGATTAAACTCATCCATTTCAACATCCTCGCCTTCACTTATGATTCGCAAAATAGTCAATAAGATAACGGTATGCCTCTGTCGGCATTTTGCCATTGCGAACACAAACATACAGCTCTTGTTTGAGTTCCGAGTTCATGGGAATATGATTTATCACATTTCCTATGGTGTGTTTGACCGGAGTGTACCTCATTGTCGGTTGCCGAAGTAATTGCAAAAATTTGGCGACAAACGGAGTATCTTGCCCTTGATATGGCCGCCTAAAGGAAATGATTCTGACTATGTCATTGCCTTGAAAAAGCTTGATGGTTTCGCCGAAAGACACCTCTACGATTTTTAGCTCTTCGGATTTGATGATTTCTATATCACACACTTTACTTCCACGCGCAATGCTAATCTTGCCATCAAATGGGGCTAAAATCCGGAGAAAGCCTTTTGCAGGTAATTTGGTATAGTCGGATTCAGTCAATGGGGTCCCATTGCCATCGGAAATTATTACTACAGGTTCTGTATTATCCTTAGCAATAATACCTTTCCATAGCATAGTATGGTTGCTCTGACTCCGCTGTCCATCATGATAGTGAACCGCAGCCATTTGCTGAAAGCCGTTTGATGCAACACAGAAATAGCCATTTCGCTGTTGGGGTAACTGTTGACCAGTGGGGAAAAGCAACAATTGGAGAGTCAAGTTTCCGTTATGTGCTACATATATGGTACTGCTATTGTGGAATTCCGTTCCCTGCACATTAACAGTCGGAGGCCACAAAAGAGTCAATGACACCTTCTTTTTTACAAGGTGCATATGTAGCAGTAAAAAATAGCGAACAGTGTCCGAAGAAAAAGTTGTTGCCCTGATTTTGTAGACACGCCAGATTTTTCCGCTTATTGAGCTTCTCGCCACTTCAGAGCAATAAAGGCTGCCACAATATGGAGGCATGGAATCAGTCAATAGGTAATAGTCGTGCTCCTCGACGACTTCGTCTCCAGGATATAGCATTTTCCCGCCGATACTATCAAACAAGGCTCCATCAGGGTTGACTCCAGGAAGGTTTTCAGGCCAGTAAGCGGCTCGGAAACCTTTTGTTCGAATGGTATACTGGTTGTTTATATCTTGGCCTAAATTCAACCAGGTAAGACCCTTATCAGCCATTCGTTCGGCCAGAAAAAATTGATGTGGCTCTGGCTCTTTTCCGACAATTATCACTTGAACATCCGCATCAGGTGTATCAATTTTAGGAATACCGATAGCGAGCGTAAAACTTTGCCCAAGAGAGCCAAAAACGATTTTAAGAGGTAAAAGATAACGGCTTGCTTGCAATAGCGGATACCCGCTTGAACGAAGCACTCGTTCTTTACAATTCTTGTTTTCTTCTCCTCTACTGTGCATAAAGTAGCGTTTGCCTCTACTCGGGTTGGCAAACGGCACATATTGCCCACAGAGTTCACACATAAAAACTCGGTCACTCGCGGATACTGTTTGCCGCGGAAAAAGGTCGGATGCTTCTTCCACAGTAATATGCCGCCATCCTAGTTCCGCATCCCGTATACTTACATGTGTCAAGGAAGCTTCATGTTCTCGCACTATATCCACCTTTTTTCCCGCTTTTTATCTTTTACCAGCACAAGGAAGGGAGCAATGGACATCAAATGACTTATAACTCATACTCGTAAAAATGAAGTCCTTCAACATCTGTTATATCTTCGCCAGGATAGAATACATATTGGCGCCCGTCGGACTGGTAGTGTGGCAGTTTCTCATCTGGAAATTTGTACGAGTAGATGGCATGCAGAGTATACCCGTAAAAGCTTTCAACGAATTCTTGAAGCGCCTCCAGGACATCCTCTTGCGAAATGTAACTTGCGATGGCAATGGGTTCGGCCAGCATAAGGACATTGCGGTTCGTTGGCGAAGTGTATTCCCGTTTCAAAATGGAGCGGGTCATCTCGTCGGTCAATGGGTCGCTTTGTACGCGCCGGATGACTTCCGGGCAAAATTCAGATAAGACGTCCGCGAAATAGATTGTGCCGTGAATAAAGCCGACTTCATTTTCCGTTTCTGCGTCGTACATGGTCAAGGAAATCTGTTCTTCAAAACGATTTCCTCTGGACAGCTCTACTTGACGTTCCATAGCTTTGTCGCCGGTCGTGCGAGAAATACACAATTCGTTCTTCATGGTAAATAGCCCTCCATTTGGCAATCCGTGTGTCAGTAACCAATCACATCTTTTTCAACCTGCTGAATCACAGCGGCAGGTATCATGCCGGTGTTCAGCAACCAGATTTGGTTCAGTCGTGGGTTTGCGATACCAATGTTTTGAATGGTCTGAAAACATTCGTTCCAAGAATGTTTGCCCATGATGTAATACATCAGGACCTGTAAGGTATCTTTTGGTTTGGGTGGGCTTTTTGACGTCTTGATGTCCCATAAAGTATCTCTGGTCAAAAAGTCACCGTCACCGCAACTGACGATATCGGTATAACCTCCTTCCATCGTAAATGCGTCGGCTGTTACAGGTCCGTATTCTGCGAAAAAACGCACCATACGGGTCACCATCAGCCGGATGTTGAAAAGTGTACTATGGTTGGGCTCCGGCTCGGATATAGTCGGAGGAACGGCTTGAGATGAACGAGCATACGAGTCATAGCTGGCCAACTTGCAGGCGGCACACAGCGAAACGTCGTCCAGCCCTTTAATTTGGCCAACGAGTTCTTCGCCGCGCTGCGGTCGCCCGGCCAGAGCAGTGCCAAGCAACGAAACGAGAAAGGCATCTTTTGCCGTTATTGGTCCGGAAACAAAACGGCTCATGTAATCGACCGTTTGGCCGACAATGCTGGCATGAACGTTTTCGTCTTCCTTTAGGGCAAAGTTGTCCTGCATGGCGCGGGGAGTAAACGCCCTCAAGGGCAGATACCCGCCGCGAGGCTGTGCCACCGTTTTAGCTCGTTTAGAAACCGAATATGTGTACATAATTGATTACTCTTTACGCAAATCGTTGTACAAAACTTCTGCCATCGCGGTCATGATGGCTCTGTACTTTGCAGCATCAGTAAACAAGGACTGATAGGCTTGGTCATTTTCCATATAAGAGGTCTGGGCGGTCTCCCCAAAGATTTTGGGGAAAACATTTTTTTCGAAGATTTGCCGTCCATCCTGGCGTGCAGATTTCTTCAGTTTTTGGTCCTGACTCATTTTCCGGCGCAGAGTATCCATCATCACGCGGTCACCTTCAGTGAATTCGCCCTCGTAATATTCATTGACTTTCTCAATGATTTCTTCCAACGGGCTCTTCCGTTCCTGACCACCGCCGGCACCTTTCTTTGAACCCGGCTTCAATTCGCTTGAATGCTCTTCCAGCTCAATGGAACCTTCATACGTTTTCTCCAACCGATAATACTCCAAGCGTACTCGGTCACCCAATTTCCAAATCTGTTTGGGGTCATCCGGGATGAGATGCGCCAAATAGGAGCAAAGAACATATTCTTTGTGCAGCTCTTTATCGAAGATGCGCACAATCTGGCTGATATAGTTATACCATTTCACGAATTTTCGAATGGTGCGACGGAACTCATACCGCTGGTCGGCATTCAAAGTATTATAAACATCGGCCGCCGGTTTAAGGGCATTGGTTACTTGCGCCTGAACACTATCCGTTTTCTTTGCATTAGGGTCAAAGTAAATCTTTGCCACCAACTCCACATCAGACGAACCATAGACCTTGTAGTTGCGCAGCTCATCTCGGATTTTGTAAATCTGGTCAACATTGATTTCCTCTGCCAAAATAGTTTCCTGATAATATGGCTGGAAGGCCGCCTGGATTTCCTCGGCAGTGTTTACGAAATCCAAAATATAGGTATCGGTTTTCCCCGGGCAAGTTCGATTCAAGCGGCTAAGAGTCTGCACAGCTTTTACATCACGCAATTTTTTATCTACAATCATAGTGTGGAGCAGCGGTTCGTCAAAGCCAGTTTGGAATTTTTCAGCAACTACCAGAATATTCCCTTCATCATGGAATACGTTCTGCGTCTGGTTGATACTCACATGGTTGCCGTTGCGGTCCACGTTCATGCTATTTTCCGTGTACTCAATTCCGGTGGGGTCATCCGGGTCGGTCACAGAACCAGAGAATGCAATCATCACTTCTAAGTCATCGTAATGATTGGATTCAATATACCGGCGAATTTCCTGAACGTAACGTACTGCTGCCAAACGGGAGGCGGTAACGACCATCATTTTCCCACGTCCACCAATTTTGTGCCGTGTAATGTCTCGATAAGTCTCTACGATGATAGCGGCCTTCTGCTGCAAATTGTAGGGGTGCAGTTCTGAGTACCTGCGAATCAATTTAGTAGCCTGAGCAGAAGGTACATCGGGATTGTCGGGCGTGTTTTTGGCAATGCGATAGCAGGTCTTGTAGGTCGTGTAATTGGCCAGAACATCCAGAATGAAGCCTTCTTCAATGGCCTGCCGCATGGAATATACATGGAATGGGCGGAAGCGTCCATCCGGCATCGGAGTGCCGAAAATCTCCAAGGTTTTATCTTTGGGGGTAGCAGTGAAGGCAAAGAAGCTCAGGTTTTTGTGCTGTCCTTGAGCAATCATCTCTTCGACCAGCCTGTCATTCTCTTTTTCCAGTTCGTCTTCGGCCTTGCCTTCCAGTTCGGCATATTCCTTTAATGCGTCAGAAGTATCAGCCAACGCCGTTTTCAACTTCATGGCACTGGTTCCGGTCTGGGAAGAGTGAGCCTCATCCACGATAACAGCGAAAGATTTCCCCTCAGTGCTTCCGACTTCTTTGTAAATCACCGGGAACTTTTGCAGAGTGGTGATAATAATACGGCGTCCATCCCGGATTGCCTGCAACAAATCCGTAGAGTTTTTCTTCTCGTCAATGTTGACGACACTTCCCAACGTGTGGTCAAAACCACTGACCGTGTTTTGCAGCTGAGAATCCAATACGGTACGGTCGGTGACGATAAAAACCGAGGTGAAAATCGGTTCGCTATCTTCATTGTGAAGGCTGGCCAACCGATAGGCAGTCCAGGCAATACTGTTGGACTTGCCAGAACCGGCGCTGTGCTGAATCAGATAATTGTGGCCAGGGCCGTTTTCTTTAACCTCAGCAATCAGCTTTCTTACCACGTCCAGCTGATGATAACGGGGAAAAATGACTTTCCGGGTAAGAATCTGCCGGGTGCTTCCATCTTTTTGCCGTACCTGCTCGCGGGCAACCTGATAGCTGATAAATTTCTGGATAATATCCAGCAGTTTATCTTTTTGCAGAACTTCCTTCCACAGATAGGAAGTCACGTAATCGCCATCCGTGGTAGGCGGGTTGCCAGCGCCACCATCTTGACCGGGTCCGTTGCTGCCTTGGTTAAATGGCAGGAAAAACGTTTTCTCTCCATCCAGCTTGGTGGTAATCGCGGCATTGTACAGGTCTACGGCAAAGAAAGCAAGGATGCGACGATTCAGTTTGAAACAGTCTTCTCGTGGGTCACGGTCGTTCATCCATTGCATCTTGGCATCGTCGATGGTCTGCCCCGTCAATTGATTCTTCAGTTCAAGCGCGATGACGGGAATGCCGTTGATGGCCAGCATCATATCCACACTGTTTTTGTTGTTGTGAGAATAGTGCCATTGCCGAATACACTGGCAGATGTTCTGCTGATAGTTCTTGTTGGCGGTAGCGTTCAGCGCAGATTCAGGCTTGAAATAGCAAACACGGAACTCCATGCCGCGATAACGGAAACCATGCCGCAGCACAGAAATCAAGCCGTCAGCGTCAACGGCATCCTGAAATGCTTTATAGAATTTTTGCTGAGGCTCACTTTTGCACTGACGCAGAAAGCGCTGCCATGTAATGGGCTGCGTAGTCTGCACAAACTGCAAGAGCGTTTCCAAATCCAAGGCCACGCCTTTGCTGGCCTCGCTGCGATATCCCGCATCGGTCGCTTTCTGCCAACCGCCAGCTGGCGAAATCAGGAAGGACTCGATATCGGTTTCAAATTGTTTTTCGTTGTCTGGCATAACTGTTTTCCTCTCTATGTGGCCGGGCAAAAAGTTACTCCGCAATGTGCAAGTGTTCAAATATACGACTTGTTATCTCTTGTTGGTAAATTTTCTCTTTTGAATTAGCGTGTTTGTCAAAATACTTTATATACATTTGCCTGTCGACAGCCGCAATCTTTTTTTGGATAAAATCTATATTTCGATTTATGATTTTATCAAGTAACTTATTGATGAAAGGGCTTAAAAAAAGTATAACGGAAATTACATACCCAAGCCAAGAGGATGCTTTCATAGAAGATATATGATTGACCATCAATGTTAAAATAACAACCACAATAGCAGATGCAGCCCACCAAAAATTTGAAAGTAAAGCGAGCAGCCGGCAGCCAATAGGAATGTGCTCTAAATAATACCTTTTATACGCATCTATAAGGTCAGTTTCTTGCCTAGTCTTTTCTACAGAGATGTTTTGTAAGTTCTCATTCAAGGCGGCTATTTCATGGTCCTTGTTCATATTTTCAATTTTCATGAACTCATCAAGGGATTGGGCCAAGACTTCTTCGGTAAAGTTTTCATATTCACCATCCGAATTGCGGGCAACAATTTCGAATAGTTTGGAACTATAATGTTCAGAAAGATTATCGATGGAAATTCGGCCATATCCATTGTAGTCCTTAAGGTTTTCTTTGAACTTTTGATAGAAAACGCTATTTTCTTGCTGAGCAGCATATACAATTCTAGAAAGAGATAATCCAGGAACGTCGGCAGAAATAGTAGAGGCTTTTGGTAGCCATAAGCGATATGTTAATGCGGAATCTGCAATTATAGGTAAGTGGTTTATTTGAAATTGAACACCTTTTTCTTGGTATTCATTTGCGAAGAAGCTGCGACAACTGCTAATCAACGCATAGTTTGTTGTTACAAATATTGGAAGGTTATTGCTTCCGCCGTAGGCAGTGTTATAATTGCCACGACGCATAATATTTATTTGATTTATTGAGTCGACATCGTTTTCAACTACTTTTCTCTTCCACTTTGGGTGCGCTGTGCAGATATGATTTACAAATGCCAGGAGGTCGATATTGTAACGCTTATTTTGTGGTTTTGTAACATCCACATTATCTTCAATAGTGATTTTCTCTTCTTCTACAATTCTATGCTCTAAGAATTCTAAATCTAAGGAAAATTGAGATTTTTTGTATGAATTTAGTCGTCTAAAACATTCCAGCTCCCAATTTTCTCTTACGGTGTTACCAGGGGTAAGAGCAGCAATTTCGGTTGAAATTGCTGAGCAAATTTCCTGATAAGTATGTTGAAAAATGCATATTTGTCCGCCATATTCTGTTCGCAAAAGATTAACGAGCTCTCTCGTTCCAGTGACCATTTCAGGCCATGAATAACCTAAATACCTCAGCATTAGTTTTGTATCAAAGAAAAACTTGGTCCTATTAAATTTTTCGTGTTTGTTTGTGTTGTAGTCGGGGAACTGACACAATCCAATGTAAATCATCAAACCTCGTGTCATATCTATGACATAATTAAAATGGGGGCCTTTCTCCTTTTCGTTTTCGACTTTTTTCAAATACTGAGAAATATACCAATTGCTACTAATCTTTTTGTCGTCAGGGTCTAATTCCCAGTTGTCAGTTCCTCCGTCTGTAAATAAATAATACGCATAGTTTGACTTAATAAAAAAATCCAGGAGATTATTGCGTGTTTCATCAGGAGTCCAATTTACTTTTAGCCCTTTAAGGTATTTACTTAAATCTTGCAGCAGTTCGTCTTCTTGATGTTTACGATAAGCTACTTGCTCATTGAATTGTTGAACATCAAAGTCTGATTGTATGTATTGAAAGCCCCCACCATCCCGGAGCTTTTTAATATTCCCCTTGTTAGTTAATACAATTGCGCATGATTTTAATACGTGGATGGGGATTTTTAATCCAAATTCGCTTGAAAAACTGTTTTGCAATTCATCAATTCTCATACACCCATTGGCAGACTTGGTTTGCAATAAATATATGAAAAGGTTGCAAAACACATGTAATGGATTATCTGTTGTGTTAATGTAGGCAAGAGTAATTATTGTGTTTTTCATTTTTTCACACTTCCATGATTGAATAATAACGTATTTTATTGAAAAGCCTTTTTGCTGCTTATGGTTTTTCTAAAAAATCATACTCGCGTTTGCGGTTGACCATCGCTTGAATCAATTTGAAAAAAAGCTTTACATAATGAATATATGCATGTGTGCATTCTAGCAGTGGAGCATTTCGTTTTTCAGGAAGAGGTAAGCCGATTAGAAAATCTATCTTACCATCCTCACACTTGTCTATCATTTGGTAAAAAGCTTTTGAAGATAGATGTACAAATCCACTGGCTTGTTCATATACTTGTGCAAAGCCAGAGTCAATTTCGTCTATTTTTCTCTTTAAGTAACCATCTGAAAATCTGTTACCTTTTTTGTCCCTAAGTTTATCTATCCGTTCTCCATCCAAGAGATGCTGAACAAGAAGTTCTTTATCCCCTGCCACTAAGGCAGCGTAAGTTCGCATACAATTATCCATTTGCATACGGAGCAAAACTCCTGCGCAAGTCAAGTTGCGTGATTGGAGCATAGGAATAAAGCCATCAATCAAACGAATACATCTATCCAATGAAGCGCAAAAATACAGGTCTTCAGAAAGCAAGGTCTCCCCAATGACACCTTTTGTGAGAGAAACAGCTTCCTTTCGAAGCTCTTGCAATTCCTTGACTGAAGAGACAACGGCCACATTGTATTCGTCATTTGTCATTAGAAAATCTTCCTTTTTCCTGTCACAACCTCGTAAATGAGGGATTTTTTATAGGCATCAAGGTCTATGACAAGGGCTTCTTTTTCTTGAATAATCTCATCCAGAATTTTGCATTTGGTATCTAGCATAGCAACGATGTCCCTTTGCTCTGATATCGGTGGAACCGGCACCGTAAAGCGAAGAATTGTAGACGAATTTGTGCTTGCCAAATTGGTGGTCTTCTTAGCCGTCAAATCGAAATATTCACGACCTACAGGAGACGTTGTAAGGTAATCAAGATACTTCGTGAGCATATATTTCTCATTTACGTGGACGGCAAAAACATGATTCTGATGTAAACATCCAGGAATTTCTCCATTCCAGATAGTGCCGCGCCCCAATTTGTCTCGGTCGCCGCCCTCTGTCATAAGCAATTCCCCTGGCACAAGTTCGTATTTTTTTGCTTCTTCGGGGGTAACCATAATGGTTGCTACATCATCAAGTGCGAGCCTATCAGCTTTAACATTAGCAACTCGTAAATAGGGGCGTGCAACTAAAGTCTTTTCGGAGTTATACCGTTTGCCTAGTGTAATACCAGAACGAATACTGACAAAATTACCTATCTTCGTAACGGTCCAATGATAAGGAATTTTTCCAATCCAATCCACACCGCTATCCTTCATCTCGACGTTAGAGTCAAGTCCCTTACTAACAGCTTCAAAAATAATGCTGGACTTCCACTCCTTGTATTTTGCGATGCTAGATTGGACTTCAAATATTACATCATCAACTTTTTTGCATACATCATCCAAATAATTGGCTATAGATAATTGTTCATTATATGGGGGAATCGCAACACACCTTTTCAAAATGTTCGAAGATGACACCCGTAGCCGAATTTCAAGAATGCCATTAGCATATTTTCTCAATTCCTTTTGAAAATTTGTCAAATGAAACAAGTAATTGAAAAAGCGGATATCATTTTCCTCTTTAGCTGCAAAGACATAATAGACCGGACTTACACATCCGTAATAGTTGCATAGTCCTACAGAACCAATCAGAATGTTCATGCTATTTACGACGATGCAATTCGGATATGCAAGTTTATAATCTGTAAGATTTTCCTTTGCTTTATTTCCTTGGTTGCCTTTTTTCTCATAAGGAATGACACCCAGCTTATTAGTGAGGGACAATATATTAGATGTTTTAATCGGGGAGTTTGGTTGATTGATTTCAAACAAATGCCATTGTAATTTTTCTGTGTTCCAGTGTTCTGGAATCTTCCCAATCCATTCAACGCCACTGTCCCGCATATTCTTGTAGTGACGTGCGCCCTTCTGTGCATAATCATTCGCCATCTCTGTTGTTTTCCTCCCTAAACAGGTCGCGCAGCTTCTGTATCAGAATATGTTCATGCGCCTCGATACGGCGGGCAATTTTATCGGCTGGTTCGATAGGGGTGTACTCATAAAACACGCTAGTAAACGGAAGCGCGTACTTCACTTTAGTTTTGCTTGTATCCACCCAAGCATCCGGATTGAAAGGCAAGACTTCCTTCTCCATATATTCGTCAATATCTACATTCAAAGGAACATCGACTATATCACGTTTGTTCGCATCGGCCACTGGCTTGCCGCGTTTGAGGACCTTTGTACCGTCTTCGTTCAGCAACGGGCTTTCCACCACGACTTTGTTACATCCGAAGGTGACACTATCCAACACTTTACTCTTGCAGATGATGTGCTGCCCCCCCGAGGTCTGAATCGTGTATGTCTCGTCATGGTATTCACCATAGGCACGAACAATCAGTTCCCGGCAGGCATCGGTAATATCAACGCGCTTGTTACCGATTGGTTTGCGACGGGGTTCGTAGCACTTACTGGCATCAATCAATTGAACTCGGCCAACCCGTTCAACAGGCTTTTCTTTGGTGACAATCCAGATATAGGTGGCAATACCAGTATTGTAGAAGCTGTTAACTGGAAGTTGAATAATAGCGTCCAACCAATCGTTCTCAATCAGATATTGACGGATTTTGCTCGGCCCGGAACCGGCATCGCCGGTAAACAAGCTGGAACCGTTCTGAATGATGGCCATACGGCCGGTATCCTTCAGTTTCTTTACGCCGTTGAGCAGGAAAAGCATCTGGCCATCGCTCTTGCCGGGAAGACCGGGCCCAAAACGACCGGCGTCACCCTTTTTATATTCAGCCTCCACAATAGGTGCCTCACGCTTCCAGTCGATGCCGAAAGGCGGGTTGGAAATGCAGTAATCAAACTGATATCCCTTAAATTTGTCATCGGAAAGAGTGTCGCCGAACTGCATATTGTCAGGGTCACCGCCGTGAATCAGCATATCCGCCTTAGCGATGCCGAAGGTAAAGGGATTGATTTCCTGACCGAAGGTACTGATGTCGGCATTGGAATCCAGCATTTTCAGGCGCTCTTCCATGCAGGTGAGCATCTGGCTGGTGCCCATCGCCATATCATAAACCGTGCGGTGAATACCGTCCTGCTGTTCCTCAGGAGTCAGCTCCTCTCCAGTGGTCAGCAGGTCACACATCAAATAGATAATATCGCGGCTGGTGAAGTGAGCACCAGCCTCTTCGTCATACGATTCGGAAAAACGCTGGACAAGGTTTTCAAAGATGTAGCCCATATCCACGGTAGAAACCTTCTCGGGGCTCATGTCTGCTTTGTCGGAGGCGAAATCCAAGATGACCTGATACAGCGCCCCCGCTTCTACCATGCGGTCCACGGCAGCACTAAAGTTCATGCGTGTCAGGATGTCCTGCACGTTTTCCGAAAAACCATTGATATAGTCTCGGAAGTTGTCCGCGATATTTTCCGGGTCAGCTTGAAGTTTGGCAAAGGTAAAGCGGCTGGTATTGTAGAACTCATAGCCGGAAGCCCGCTTTAGGAAACCAGCTTTCAGCTCCGCAGGCATGGTTTTGAGTTTTTCATCTTGCGCCCAAACGGCATCCAATGTGGGAAGCAGGCAGTCGTGAAAACGTTTGATAATGGCCATAGGGAGAATGACCAAGCCGTACTCATGAGGCTTGAATGCGCCAAACAGGCTGTTGGCGATATTCCAAATCAGGGCTTCCTTTTCCCGGGCATTCTTGCCGACCTCGGCAATCTTTGCATTACTTTGTGTCACGGTTCATAAATCCTTTCCTGTTCGTTTTTCAGCTCTTTTAGTGTATCCAACACCTTTTCTATCGGCACGCCAAGACGGCGTATGGAGCCATCTTCCAATTGGACCGTATCAGAGGCGTTTAGATACAGCAGGCGGACCTTTTCCAACGCAAAGGAACATGGACGCAGCTGCATATTATAATAAGTTAATTGCTCACTGACAGAGCTGAATTTCATGGCTGGTAGCCCGGCCAGCTCATAGTGGCGAATATTTGTGGCATGGTCCAATAGGTTTTGTGCAATCGGTATGAGGAGCTCGGGTCCTTCTTTTTGTATGGACTCTGCCCATTGGGTCAGGCGCTGTGTGGACCAACCTGTTGACAATATTTCGTATAGCCCATCAGACGCGTCGTATATTTTCGCCAGCTTCGGGCGTTGCTTCAGAATTTGCCGAAGAGTATATTGCTGAGTGGCCAAAATCTTTTTACGAGGCGTCATAATAACATCCATTTTATCTTTCATGGATAGCCAATGTGTTTCTTGCTTTGCCGACTCATACAACTGTTCCTGTACAAGGCCGTAATATGAGCCCGGGTCAATCAAACGCACTATGTTGGGTAACCTTTCTGCCAGAACTTCCCATACAGATTCGGTAAGGTCTGTGATAACTTGACGAACCTTGCCCAATTCCAACTTCCGTAACAAGGTCCGTATGCTCTCGGAACCGGTCTCCGAAAGGACATCCGCCAAGTAGATATTTCCGTTGTCCACAGTGAGGACCGATAACCCCAGGGTCCGGCTATTTTGATAGGCCATCAGGCACAGTGTATCTCCCACATATAAAGGTGGCTGAGAAGCGGCTTTTTCTTGTTCCCATCTATCAATCGATATTTTGACAGCGGCCGGGGAGATGGCTGAGTTTGTCATTTCTGAAACGCCACTTAGAGAGCGACTTATCGACTCACGAACAAGAAAATCTTCAAATCGGCGGGTCAGTCGGGCCTTGGGTAATGCAAATTCATAATTCGGTGTGAATACATTCTTGCATTTGGAGCACTGATAGCTTCTATAAGTAATATGTAGTTCAATGAACCGAAGCGGTTCTTGAACATCCGGTAAAATGTCGCGCAGAACACGAGTGCGAACTAGATGTACAGTTGTCTCAAAGTTCCCGCAACGAGGACACGGGGGAATTCTATTTGTTTTTGGAAAAGCGCAATAAATGTAGTCGTCACCACAATCAGCTTGGACCAACAGTTCCGGAATTCCCAGCTTTTTGGTACGAATCTCATCTATGGCGGGCTCTTTTATCCTGCGAGACATCTTGCTCCCTCCCATGCCCGCAATATATGGGTCAGCTGATTTCCTATAAGCAGTATAACATACAAACGAGCATTTGTCAGCATATAACCATCTAAAACTTAACGAAGTGTAAAACTATATCAAAAAAATTAGAAATAACCATCCTAAATTAAATGAAATGTATTTTATTTAATTGCAAAATAAGATATAATTAAAGTAACAACCAATGGTTGTTTTTCTTGCATATTTTATTTATCAAGGAGCCAAGAATGCTTAGAAGTCACGTCCCTATTTTATGATAAATTTATTATTAGCTTATTTATTTTATTAGATTATCAGGATGCCATTTAATTATTGTCAGCTTTTGTGTGTATCCACAGAAAAGCAAAAATATTGCAGTATCGTATAGTTAAACAAATAAGTATAACTGCATCTCTGTGAATAGAATAGCTGGCTGGTTATTTTATGAACATTCTGTTAATTATACAAGTAGGCCAGCATTGTATCAAAATATTGCTCTGCCGAATGTAATTGCGACTTTAAGGCATACCTTCCTGCCACCATTAGATGCTGCAATGCAAATGGTAACAAGGAGAATTATATGAAAAAATATAAATTTGGAATATATGAGTATCGTGCTACTGACGCTAATGAAATTCTTTTACGGAAGCAATTGATTGTTCTTAAAGATGAGAACGGAAATATTGTTGGCTGGACAGATTTCCATAAATATGCGAGAAGTGGAAAGCGAACGCTTTCTCGTAGTATATATGCTGGTCAGGACAAACGATGTGTCTATGTGTCACTGCTCCTAAACTATGTTTTTTTCGAAGCGTATCATATCACCAAGCTAACAGACATTGAGCCTGTAATGGTCAAAAGCTTTCTTACTGATTATGGGCTTTGCCGCCTTTCTAGTGACGACAAAAATACATACCGTTCCGAAGAAACGGTTAATATCTGTATATCCGTTATTATAGATTTCCTTGACCTGATGATTTCGGATAACCCGTCCTGTAAAATGAGGGTTTCCGACTTGTATCACACAGAGAAGGTATTTAGCAAAAAATCAAAACGCTATATTGACAAAAAGCTTCCGACCTTTGAAATCAATTACCGACCAAACCCGAAGACAATATTTAGAGATATCCCGGATGGCGCTTTTCAGATTATCATGAATGAAATTATAACAAACCATCGAAACATTTTGATGTTGGCGGCATGTGGGGCTTTTGCCGGGATGCGCCCGTCTGAATGTTGTAATGTAAGGAGGGAGGATTCCGCACTCGGGCCGGGCTTACTGTTTGAAATAGTAGATGGCGAAGTAACTAACGTTACTATTGATATCCAAGAAGAAAAAAATCTTCGCTCGGATATGGTTAGTGTGGGCGGAATAAAGAAACCTAGAAAGCAAAAAGTTTATCATACCTTTTTGAAAACGTTTATCAACTGTTACAACATTTACATGAAATATATTGAAGGTCATCCTTATGAAGCACGATATGGAGCTCTCACGAACACCTCTTTCGGTAAGGCTTACACATATCCTGCATATCGCGTAGAATTCCAGAAAGCAGTAAAAGCGTGCATTCCCAAGATGCTTGCTTCAGATGACCCACAAACGGTCAATTACGGACACATGTTGCAGGAAAACAGCATCAGTCCCCATATATTAAGACATTGGTTTTCCGTTAGACTCACTTTATACGGTGAGGATGTTGCGGGTCTGATGTATTGGAGAGGAGATAAGTCTCCGGAATCAGCGTTAACGTATATTACTAATAAAAGTGAGCTTGAAAAGCAATATAAATTGGTCAACAACAAGGCTTTTGATTATATGCTGTGGAAAGCAAGTAAAATTGCAGAGGAAGAAAAGTGACGGACGTAAAAGAATACATTCAGTCTATTGGTAATCATTTCGGCATTACAGACCCGGATTTCATGCTCAATGTTTCTCGGCTCCTTGTAAACAATAACTGGTATGGATGCCAGCCGGTGCAGACAAATGGAAAACTTATGCTTTCCGATGAAGGCATTAAGAAAATCGAGAAAGAAATCTCTGTATATTGCAATCTGTACTACTACGATGAACAGGAAAAATCAGAGTACCTCACCGAACAACTTGCTAACATCATGCCCAAGACAGCAAAGCTACTGTCAAAGTATTTCAAATCCAATAAAATCGATTACAAATCACGACACAATCTTGCAGATTTCTTACTTTCATTTCTTCCAGGCGAACTCGCCGAATCGACAGATTTGGAAATAAGTTCTCTAATGGAAAAGGGATACGAAGTCCTTCCAAAGGTCTATGGCGATATACTTGCAGACTTCATTAACTGGACCCATACAAAAGTAAAGACCATCTATCGGAAACTATACTTTATGGGAAAATACGCTGACCGCACTGAAGAAAGCAGCGCATATGACCCGGACAACTATCTTGCCATCCTCTACCATCTCTATAACAGCGAATATATAGCAGAGAATGATATGTATTCCCGGGCCGCTGAGTCAAAAAACTATACCGACACATGGCTTTTCCTCTCGCTGCATTTTCTATGCGCACTAAGAAACACAGACTTAGAGAGAATTCCACATCCACGACTTATGAAAGCCCCCGACACTGTCCTTGAAGAAATAGGCAATAATACCTTTTCCCCTGAGTCAGCAAGGTCCATTGTATATTCTATAATGTGGACTTTGGAAACCCTCAGGTTAACCCCCCACAAAACTCAAGGCGTATCCGGAGTTGGCACGTTGAAATTCTTCGTTCCAGAAAGTGTTGAAGTTCATATTGGTACGCTTTTTGCCGCAGCAGAAGCACACCATCAAATAGCCAATGAAGATGCTTCAAAGCCACTTGTACGCAGAATCACTACATATGAGCAGATAGCGAGATATATGGGAGATGAAATCGGAGATTTATTTCTTGAAGCCAATTTCCGGTCAAGGTCTGCCAACAAGTCATATCTCCAGATGATTTATATTCTAACTGATGAAATCCTTGGAGTTAACGATGACTTTCATGTCAAGGGATATATGCTCGCCGCTCTTGCAAGAACGCACAAGGGCTCTTATGGTGATTTTGCAAAGACAACAAGTATTTACCTTAAAGATGCCAAGATGAACGGCTATACGCCTGAGTTCATAGCAAAAGAAATGTTCGAGCGGGGCGTTTTATCTATGACAGTTTCGATGCTGCTCAAAATGCTTATTGGTGAGCAATACAACAAATTGTCGGTGGAAGGTCAGACAAAGCTGCTCAAAGAAGTCAATCTTTCTCCAGAAGATGCCGAAAGCTGTGTCGCAATCATGCAAAACAGCATGAAGCAGTCCACAAAGATAGCAACTGATATTTACAGTCATTCTTCAAAAGAAGAAATCACTGAAATACTGCATAGGATTGGAAACGGTGATGCCGTTTCTAAAACTGGTTCTTGTATGTGCTTGATGACAGCTATGGGAAAAATATGTCCTCATCCGGAAATCAAGAATTGTCCTAGTTGTGAATATGAGATTAGCACAAAAATGACCATGTTTTTAATGGTTCGGGAAGTCAAACGACTTCAGGAAATTTATAAAAATACCAAAAGCAATATAGAACGTCAACGTTGCAAAGCAATGGCTAAAGATATTATTTTACCTTGTGCCAATGAAGTGTTACACGCTATGGACGAAATATATGGGCCAGAGGCAAAAAGAATTCTCGAAAAGATTATAGAGGAAACAACATGAGTGAAAGCGAGCATTTTTCAACCATTATAGCACTATCAGAGATTGACGACCTTTCTGAAGCCGATGCACGAAAAAAATTCTTCGCATACCGGACAGAAAAAATTGTTGAGTCTGGCTTGTTTGATGATGACAAGTGGATACTGTCTGACGAGAGGAATAGGTGCGGATTTGATTTTTCAATAGACGAAAATGCCTTTAAGAATTTCGGCCTAAGGTTGAATATGTCGCTCACAGAATTCAAAAGACTCTTAAAAATCTTTATCGTGAATAATTTAGGCGTTCTCGCTCTTGTCACTTTGCAACATATCATTCTATCTATCAAAAGAGCAACCTATGCTACCGATGTAGACTTTGTATCTGATTTATCCAAGGCAGACGTATTATGGCTTCATTACGTCATAGATTTCTTTTCTGTTTTGCCGTCAGAAGGTCGAGAGGAAAAGATTGATGAGTTGCTCGCGCAGTGCGAAGATGCTGTAGACCAATCATATCTGTCCGGTTCTGGCGCTCAGCGTAGCCTGGCAACTTTCGAAAGTTATTTTCGCTTTCACGATATTCTCAAAAAGTTTTGGGAAGAAACAAAGGATGAAGAGGAAAAGCTGTTCTATTTCCCTGTATGGCTTTGGTGGAATATAACCGGGGTGGTTCCAACACGTCCGCACGAATTTATACTTACACCAAGAAATTGTTTGGAAGAGGTTGATGGCAAATATTACTTTACCATGCGAAAAAACAAAGTGAAAGGAAGTAAAAAAACAAAGGGGTATAAGCTCAAAGAGGATTATCAAATCGTAAAATATCAAATACCGGAGTCTCTTGCTAATGAGATAAAGTGGTATATTCACGAAACAGAGTCATGTAGGCATACAGATATCAATACGTTGCTTGTTACACAACCTCATTATCATATGTGGGAACGAAGTGCTCCATATACCAGTCGTTATTTTACATATACGAATCTCGTAACTTGCCTTCGTTATTTTTATAAAGAAATCGTTCAGAAACGCTATGGATTCCACGTCTTAATTGCATACAATCAAACAGTTTTGTCGGACATTAAGGATATTGAATATATTCATCTGGGAGATACCAGACATATAGCTCTTATCAACCTGATAGCAGAGGGGGCTTCTCCTATAGCGGCAATGATGCTTGCTGGTCATGACAATCCGGAGATGTCTGCCCATTATTATTCCAACATTTCTACACTGATTGAATGTAGAGTCCATAGGCAATATAAAAAGATGCTGAATGGCGAACAGGTCTATGCATTGAGCTCTTCGAGTAGTAAGTTATGTGTTGGCGAGTCCATTCCTTGCGAATACGGGGGGTACTGCTATTCAGCAAGAACTCGGAATGGGGATTATTCTGAATGCTATAAGGTGACCGGTCCCGCAGGAGAAATGGGATACTGCCCAAACTGCGATTATTATAGGGGTAGCGATAAGGGGTTTTATGATTCAAAGGAACCTTACACCAAAAGAATCGAAATTGAAGGAAAACTGCTCTCCAAAATTGTTAAGCAAGTACGCCATGGTCGTGGAGATGTTGAAGATATCATAAGTATATTAAACAGACTGAATGGGGCTGCTTATTCTTACGAAAGGTACTTACTGGAAAAGACGGAGGCTCAAGATGGCAAAAAAGAAGACAGTTGAGGCCGAAGTTCTTATAAAACTTCTCGACGAATACAGATTGGACAATCCAAATGTTAAAGTAACAATTCCTCAATTCGGAGTATATATTCGAAATAAGGGATATAATGTACAAGATTATACAATACGACGCAGCACAGAATTTAGGGTATACCTCAAAAAAATAAACAATAGCACAGCAGAAGATATCCGTTCTGACCTTGTGACCTATAAAACACTGGATGTTGATGATTTCATTAAAAAGAATCACACCGAAGGAAATCTTAGAAACGCGCTTGTTAACAGAGATAGATATTATGCAAGAGTTGCGGCTAATGCCGTTGAAGCTATCAATGCTCGAAAGGCGATGGAGCGCAAAGTGTCTGAGTTGGAAGGCCACGTTGCTGAGCTTGAGAGTCAATTGGCAAATGTGCAGGCAAAAGCAGATAATGCAGAAATACGTAAAAAGGATGCTGCGATATCAACGCTGAAAAGAATCCTTGACGGGTATATCTATCCAGAAGCTGCAAATGCCATTTTGGAAAAAGAAGGAATTCTCGAAGTGGTAAACTCCGCCATTCCAGAAGAGCTCATGAAAGAAAAGGTCGTAGATGCAGACACAGATATAAAATCATTTGATTTTGATTCTGTGAACGAATTATTGGGTGGGTTCAATGACTGACAATAATGTTAAACCCAAATCCAAGTATGTAAAAGCTGGCAGCATTTTAGCTGTGGATGTATGTCCGGAAATCGTCAAATGGTGGGATGCTGAGAAAAACGAAGGAATCGATATAAATACCCTTACCACAGGGTCAAAGAAAAAGATTCATTTCAAGTGTCCAAAGTGCGGTGAACCGATGTACAGACCTATGTACCGCTTTCTCGCCAAACAAGAGAACGGGAGCTATCACGTCCCGATTTGTCAAAAGTGTTTCCCTACAGTACGTAAAGATAGAGTATATCTAACAGATGCTGTACCTGATATTGAAAAATACTGGGACTACTCATTAAACGAAGGGAAAAATCCTTCTGATTTTTCAGCTTCGGCTAGTGATAAGGTTTGGACTAAATGCCCTATCTGCGGCACATCTGTGCGAAGAAATGTCAGATATACGTGGGCTCTAGGTGATGATGGCGTAGGGCATGTAATTCACTGCCGTACCTGCGGAAAACGAAATCAAAGTAATTCTCTTGTAGCTCTTTATCCAAAAATCAAGGATTACTGGTGTTTTGAAAAGAACGATTATCCGCCAGAACAATACACAATATCCTCTGGGAAAAAAGTATATATTCGTTGCCCTGAATGTGGCCGCGAAAAATATATAGCCATTTGTGATGCTATCCAGCAGGACAAAGATGGAAACTATCGTATGTCTTTATGCGGAGACTGCGCTAAAGCGGAATCCCTCAAATTGCGCAGACAGAAGGACAGTAATATTGCTAAGGCGTGTCCAGACATCAATCTATATTGGGATAGTAAAAACAAATGGAAGCCCGATGAATTGACATTGCACACGACCGAAAAGATATATACGCATTGCCCAACCTGTGGGCGCCTGCTTCATCGGAGAGCCACTAATACTTTCCAAGAAATCGACGGCATATGGCATGTTTTGCAATGCCAGAAATGTGCTGCAACAAATGCAAATCGTGAAAAGGCAATGTCCACGAGCGGTTCTGTGGCATCTGAATGTCCAGAAATCAAGGATTGGTGGGATTACGAGCAAAACCTTATATCTCCCGATAATCTAACACGTGGGTCGCATTACGAAGCATCTCTAAAGTGTCCAGCCTGCAACGCTAATTTCAAAAGGGATATCCATTCGTTTATTGCTGTACATAAAGATGGAAATTTACGGCCTGTAGCGTGCCCTGAATGTGGTTATTCATCAAAGGAAAACCCAGAAGATAACCTTGTGAAGATTTGTCCTGACATTGTTAACTGGTGGGACTATGAGGCCAACAAGCCTTTTGTCCCAGAACAATTTTCAAGAGGCTCTCAATATAGGGCGCATCTTAAATGCCCTGATTGCGGTTTGGAACTATACACGGGAATACATTCGCTGCTCCATGTAGATGTTGATGGCAATATCGTTATTTCTCATGCAGGAAGATGCCGCAAGTACAGGGCAATGGAAAGTTCGAACAATCTCGTTACCTCCTATCCTCAGGTTAAACTTTGGTGGGATTACGATAAGAACGCTCCTGATTTACCAGAAGAATATACCGTCTTTTCTCCGAAACGGATTCACTTCAAATGCCCTGATTGCGGAGCCGAAACTTATAGGCGTATAGTAGATGCATTTGCGCCTAATAGTGAGGGCGTTCCGATACTGTTTAAGTGTCCTTTTTGTTCAGGTACAAAGCCTATTCCACAGGTTAACTCTTTGGCGGCTCTGTATCCGGAATTGGCAGCAGAATGTATCTCTGTTGCTGATACCGATGCAATCTTCCCAAATGCAAGCTCCAGGGTCGAATGGAAATGCCCCAAATGTGGTGGAAAATGGTTTGGACTTGTTGTTAATAGAGTGAACGGACAAGGATGCCCTTATTGTGAGGGTAGGCTTCCGTTACCCGGATATAATACAGTCAAAGCAAAGCATCCAGATTTAATAAATGAAGAATGGGCGACCACCGAGAATATTCTTCTTGGCGTTGACCCAGACAACCTGCTTGAGAACAGTACCGAAAAAGCATGGTGGAAATGCCCAATATGTAAGCATCATTACTTAATGTCCATTAAAGATAGGCTCATGAAAGCGAAACGAAAGCATAATCCCTGTACGTTTTGCAGTGGCAGACGGATTCCCAGTCCACGCATTATCTTGTAGCCGAGTTGACATAGCCAAATGCGGGATGTAAAATGAACAAAACAATAGCAAGACACAAGCACATTACGCAACCAAAAAATGAACAAATAAGTCCCTTATTATATTGTTTATTCACTGTTTATTGTTCAAAACAGAAATCCATGAACATTTCGATAAAAGCTGATTGTAATGCGGTTTTTCTTGAAGGCGCTTAATTGTTCATGATTTTTAAGTTATAACAGGCTGCCCGCAGCGGGCAGCCTGCTTTTTTTGTTGCTTTTTGCCGCGGCGGTCTGCCGTTTTTGCTTGCGCAAACGGCGCGCGCGCATTATAATAAAAGGCAGATACGCCCACACCCGAACAGCTTGGAGGAAACGCGATGGAAAAAATCAAGATGACCACCCCCCTGGTGGAGATGGATGGCGACGAGATGACCCGCATCCTGTGGCAGCAGATCAAGGACGAGGTCATTCTGCCGTTTGTGGACCTGAAAACCGAATACTATGACCTGGGCCTGCCCCACCGCGAGGAAACGCAGGACCAGGTGACGATCGACGCCGCCAACGCCAACAAAAAGTACGGCGTGGCCGTCAAGTGCGCCACCATCACCCCCAACGCCCAGCGCGTGGAGGAATACCACCTCTCGCAGATGTGGAAGAGCCCCAACGGCACCATCCGCGCCATTTTGGACGGCACGGTGTTCCGCGCGCCCATCATGGTCAAGGGCATCTCGCCGGTGGTGCGCACCTGGAAACAGCCCATCACCATCGCGCGCCACGCCTTCGGCGACGTCTACCGCGCGACCGAGTACCGCGTGCCCGGCCCCGGCAAGGCCGAACTGGTGTTTACCGGCGACGACCGCCGCCGTACCGCCCACTGGCAGACCGTGAACAAGTTCGACGGCCCCGGCGTGCTGCAGGCGCAGTTCAACACCGACAAATCCATCAGCTCCTTTGCGCGGTCCTGCTTCCAGTATGCCATCGACACCAGACAGGACCTGTGGTTTGCGACGAAGGACACCATCTCCAAGCAGTACGACCACACGTTTAAAGATATCTTCCAGGAAATCTACGACGCCGAGTACAAGGAGAAGTTCGAGGCCCTGGGCATCGAATACTTCTACACCCTCATTGACGACGCCGTGGCGCGGGTCATCCGCTCCCAGGGCGGGTTCATCTGGGCCTGCAAGAACTACGACGGCGACGTGATGAGCGACATGGTCTCGACGGCGTTCGGCTCGCTGGCGATGATGACCTCGGTGCTTGTCTCGCCCGACGGCAACTACGAGTACGAAGCCGCCCACGGCACCGTGACCCGCCACTACTACAAGCACCTGAAAGGCGAGGAAACCTCCACCAACCCGGTGGCGACGCTGTTTGCGTGGTCGGGCGCGCTGCGCAAGCGCGGCGAGCTGGACGGCATCGATGCGCTGTGCCGCTACGCCGACGCGCTGGAGAAAGCCACCATCGACACCATTGAATCCGGCGTGATGACCGGCGACCTGTGCGCCATGTGGGAGGGCGAGACCCCCGCGCGCAAAGTGACCTCGCTGGAATTTCTGCGTGAAATCCGCGCCCGCATGGAACAGGCGCTGGCGTAACCCCTACCCCACACACAGAAGAAGGCCGCTGCGCGCTGCAAACAGCAGCGCGCAGCGGTTTTGTCTTTTTGTTATAGAATACAGAAAATGTACAGTCTGTAATACATCCCTCTCCCCTGCCGGGAACGGCCGGCATCTGCAAACCACGCCGCCACTGCGGGGACGCCGCTGAATAGGCCCCCTTCGCTGCGCAGCATTTGCCAGCCCCGGGCAGGGGCGGCGGGTCACTTGCGACCGCGCTGCAGCTCGATCCAGGCGAGGTCGCCGCGCTCCAGCCCGTGGATGAGCACCTCGGCCGTGGCGATGTTGGTGGCCACCGGGATGGTGTGCATATCGCACAGGCGCAGCAGCGAAGCGTCGTTGGGCTCGCCGGGTTTGGCGCCGACGGGGTCGCGGAAAAACAGCAGCATATCCACCTCGCCGCAGCCGATCATGGCGGCGACCTGCTCGGCCCCGCCGCGGCCGCCCGGGTACAGGCTGCGCACCTGCAGGCCGGTGGCGTCGCGCACGATCTTACCGGTGACGCCGGTGGCGACGAGTTCATGCTCCGACAAAATACGCACATAGGCGGTGCAGAACTGGGCCATCAATTCCTTGCGGGAATCGTGGGCGATCAAAGCGATCCTCATAACAATTCTCTCTCCCTCTTGTACTTTGGGCGGCTGCGGGCATCCCCCAAAAGCAGCTATCTTATTTATCATATCGGAATTTTGCCCAAATTGCAAGGGGCGCGGCAAAAAGCACCAAAAGGCGTGGTTTCGCCCGCCCGCATTTTGACACTTTGCCCAAAAGCGTACCGCAAAGTTTGGCAAAACCGCGCGCAGGCGGCATGCTATAATAAGGGAAACAACAGGACGCGCCGTCATTTTGCAAGGCGGCCCCGGCCGCCCGCGCCCTGCGCGAAGGAGGAACCCTCTATGAAAAAATCTGCCCAGACGATCCTGCGCCCCGACGCATTTTATACCATCGCCGCCGCCAACGGCCGCGTGCTGGAAGTTGCCGATTTCAACACCGAGAACGGCGCTTCGGTACGGCTGTGGAGCTATGAGGGCCAGCCCTGGCAGCAATGGCAGTTTGTGGAAGCGGGCGAGGACGAATACCGCATCAAAAACCGTTTTACCGGTAAGGTGATGGACCTGGCGATGTCCGGCGTGAACAACGGCACCTGGGTGCACCAGTGGAACCAGACGTCCGGCGCGGGCCAGCGCTGGCAGGTGGTGGAAGCCGGCGGCGGCCGTGTGAAACTGCGCAACGTGCTGGCCGACAAAGTGCTGGACCTGGTGGATATGCGCGTGGAGAACGGCGCCCAGGCCCAGATCTGGCAGGATGTATCGGGCGAGAACCAGCTGTGGAAGCTGGACCCCGTGCCCGAGCGCCTGCTGGAAAAGAACATTGCCCCGCCGCCCGCCAAGGCGGCCAAAGCCCCGGCCAAGGGCGCGCGGGCGGCCAAAACCACCCGCACCCAGACCACCAAAAAGAGCGGCGGCAAATCGGCCCGGCGCACCAGCAAAAACAAATAAACACCGCAGCGGGCGGGCGGCCCTGGCCGGGCCGCCCGCTTTTTGCGCGCCGGCGCTTTGGCGCTTGCGGCGCGGCGCAAAGGCTGTTATAATGGAACCCAGGAGACAAAATACAGAAAGGCTGTACAAACGCTATGCAGTTTACCGAACTTACCAACGTAGCGCCCGAAATTTTGCGCGCCACCCAGGCCATGGGCTTTACCGAGATGACCGAAATCCAGGAAAAAGCCATCCCCCTGATGCTGGCCGGGCATGACATGATCGCCAAAGCCCCCACCGGCACCGGCAAGACGGTGGCGTTCGGCATCCCCATCCTGTCCAAAGTGGACCCCGCCCTGCACAAACCCCAGGCCGTGATCTTGAGCCCCACGCGGGAACTGGCGCAGCAGATCGCCCAGGACCTGCAGAACCTGGCGCAGTTTTTGCCCCAGATCAAGATCGTATGCGTCTACGGCGGCGCCGGCATGGACAAGCAGCAGCGCCAGCTGAAAGCCGGCTGCCAGATTGTGGTGGCGACGCCCGGCCGCCTGATGGACCATTACCGCCACCGCGCCATCGACGTTTCGGCGGTGGAGACCGTCGTGCTGGACGAAGCCGACGAGATGCTGAACATGGGCTTTTACAAGGACGTGCGGCATATCATTGACCTGATGAAGCAGCGCAAGAGCCTTTCGATGTTTTCGGCCACGATCAGCCGCGAGGTGCTGGACATCGGCTGGCTGTACCAGCACAACGCCGCCGAGGTCAGCGTGCAGCCGGTGGAGGATTCCAGCCCCAAGATCACCCAGTACAAGCTGCTGACGACGGGCCGCGACAAGCTGGCCGACGCCGCGCAGCTGATTATCTCGGAACAGTACAAGCGCGTGATGATTTTTTGCAACACCAAATACAACACCGGCATGCTGGCCAACCAGCTGGCGCGCCTGCACTTTAACGTCGACTGCCTGCACGGCGACCTTTCGCAGGCCGAGCGCAACCGCATCATGACGCGCTTTAAAGCCGGTGAGATTGCGGTGCTGGTGGCCACCGACGTGGCGGCCCGCGGCATCGACGTGTCCGACGTGGACGCCGTCATCAACTACGATGTGCCCGAGGAAAACGAGCACTACACCCACCGCATCGGCCGCACCGGCCGCGCGCGCAAGCAGGGCGCAAGCTACCTGTTCTATACCAAGGACGAGGAAAAGCGCGTGGACCAGCTGCTGCGCCTGACGCGCAACCTTGACGACTGCAAGGCCGTCAAGTTCGACTTTAACCACGAGCACCTGGTAGTGGCCGACGAAGCCCCGCAGGACCGGTTCCAGATCAAAGCCTATTTCTAAGCGCACGCAAACCCGCCGGGGACAACAGTCCCCGGCGGGTTTTTGTATGCTTTTTCCCGGCGCGGTCAGCCAGTGCAGGGCTGCACGGGGGTCCAGGCCGTGGAACCGGCCAGATAGTCCGCCTGGTCGATGAGGGCATAGCCGGTGCTGTTTTCCGTCGATACGGTCACCAGCAGCTTCCCGCCGCCGAGGAATGTATAAGGCCAGTTGACAAGATTCCCGTTCAGGTCCGGGCGGGGGTAGAACGCCGCGTTGGCCAGGTCATACACGCCCAACTCCCCTTCACGCGGGCCGCATATCAGCCAGCGCAGCTGGCCGTCCTGCTCCAGCTGCGTCCAGGCAAGCGCGTTTTCCGGCAGGTTGGGCAGCGGTTCCCAGCCTTCGCCGCCGGCGTCGCAGCGTTCAAAGCCGCTCTCCAGCGTTGTGTACGCAGCGTCGATATGATTCCAGAAAAAGACCAGGGTTCCGTCCGCTGCGCCCAGAAGGCGGCGCTGGCGGCGCGTACCGTCGCCTTGCTCGACGCCGTAGTACGGCTCCTGCAAAATAGCTTCCAGCGCCCCGGTGGCGGGGTCGTACCAGTCGTACTCATAGGTCGCATTCTGGATGACGACGGCGTAAAATTCGCTCTGGGTTATGATATCGGGCAGCGGCGTGTCGGTCAGCAGGCGGCAGAGTATAAGGCGGTCGCTGCCTGTGGCGCAGAGCTGCCAGGTCTGCGGCGGCAGGTTCAGTTCGGTAATCTGCCCGGTCTCCAGGTCCAGCCGGCGCGCGGTGTAATTGCTTTTGCCCTGCCCGTACATAAACTCATACACGCCGTACTCGTCGTAGAACCAGGCGGAAAAAGGCTGTTCCAGCGGCAGTGTCTGCGGCGCGCCGCCCGCCTGCGGGAACTTGTACAGCGTTTCGTCACAGATCACAATGACATCGTCCCCCACCAGAAACGGCGCGTTGCCCTGCTGTACTTCGCCAAAGGTATAGACCACTTCGGCAGCGCCGGTGGCGGTGTCTGTGCGGGTCAGCACCGTTTGCGCCGGTTCGCCTTCCACCCAGGGGGTATCCAGCTGGTAAAATGCCGTATCGGTCGCCGCGCCCAGGTCGATCTCCTGCAGATGCCCCACCGGGAACGCCGCTTGTTCCCCCGCCGTTTCGGCGGGGGCTGTCTCGGCCGTCTCGGCGGCGGGGGCGGTTTCCGGCGTGGCGGCGCTTTGCGGCGCGGCGGGCGCGCAGGCTGTCAGGACCAGGGCCAGCGCCAGCAGGGCGGGCAGGGGGTGTTTCATCGCGGGGGCTCCTTTCGTTTGGCGCATAAACCGTTGCTTTTTGGTTTTGAGCGTACCACGTCCTTGTATCAGAGTTGTACCACATTCCAGGAACTTTGTAAAATTTTGGCGCAGCGCAGGCCCGGTTTCCTACACAAAGTTTTACCAAAACCATACCGCGGCATGGTTTCGCCGCCCGGACGGCGTGTTTATAATAAGACTTGCCGCAAGGGCGTAGCGCGTTTTCCCCCGCCCTGCGGCGCACGCATACAAAACGGATGCAACAACAAGGAGTGGAAACCAGATGAAAAACCTGACCAAACGCGCCGCGGCCCTGCTGGGTGCGGCGGCCCTTTCGCTGAACCTGGCGGCCTGCGGCGCCACGGCCAACGCTGTCGAAAGTGCGGCCGAAAGCACCGAAGCCAGCAGCACCGCGGCTTCTTCCCCCGCTGTGGAGAACGCCACCGCCGAGCAAGCCAGCGCCGGCGTGCCCAAGTACATTTTCCTGTTTATTGGCGACGGCATGAGCTACCCCCAGATCCAGAGCACCAACTACTACCTGTCCGCGCTGGGAAACGGCACCAGCATGGGCGGCGACGGCGCGGTGTTGCAGCATGAGGACGCGTTGAGCTTCGTCGATTTCCCGGTTGCCGGCAGCGCCCAGACCTACGACAGCACCAGCTTCTGCCCCGACTCGGCTTCCACCGCCACCTCGATCTCCACCGGCCACAAGACCTACAGCGGTACCATCAACATGGACGAGACCGGCAGCGTGGCCTATGAGACCATTGCCGAAAAGCTCAAAGACCAGCTGGGTTACAAGATCGGCGTCATTTCCAGCGTCAACCTCAACCACGCCACCCCGGCGGCGTTCTACTGCCACCAGGCCAACCGGAACGAGTACTACAACATCGGCCTGGAACTGATTGAGAGCGGTTTCGACTACTTTGCGGGCGGCGCGCTGCTGGACCCCACCGGCGCCGAGGAGGACCAGGACGACCTGTACGGGCTGGCCGCTGACGCCGGGTACACCGTCGTCAAGACCCAAGCCGAAGCTGAAGCGCTGACCCCTGATGCCGGCCCCGTTGTGGTGGTGGACGAGCACCTGGCCGACAGCGATTCGATGCCGTACGAACTGGACCGCACCGACGATATGTGGGCGCTCTCCGACTATGTGGCCAAGGGCATTGAGATGATTGACAACGACACCGGCTTCTTTATGATGGTCGAGGGCGGCAAGATCGACTGGGCCTGCCACGCCAACGACGCCGCTTCCACCCTGGGCGACACCAAGGCGCTTTCCGACGCGGTGGAGGAAGCCATTGACTTCTACAATGAGCACCCCGACGAAACGCTGATTCTGGTGACCGGCGACCATGAGACCGGCGGCCTGACCATCGGCTACGCCGGCACCAACTACGACACCTTCCTGCAGAATTTGGCCAGCCAGAAAATCAGCTACGCCAAATTTGACGAGGATTACGTCGCCGCCTACAAAGAGAACGGCACCAGCTTTGACGAGGTGCTGGCCGATGTGGCCGAACTGTTCGGCCTGGTGACCGAGGAAGCTGCCGGCCAGGCGGCCGAGGACGGCGTGGTGACCGACAGCGCCGACAGCCACCCCTCGGGCGTGACTTCCGGCAGCCTGGTTATGACCGAGTACGAGTTGGGCCTGCTGCAGGACGCCTACAACATGACGATGACCAAAACCGACGAGACCGAACTGACCCAGGAGGAATACATCCTCTACGGCAGCTACGAGCCGCTCAGCGTCACGATCACCCACATCCTCAACAACAAATCGGGCATCGACTTCAGCAGCTACAGCCACACCGGCCTGCCCGTCGCCGTGTTTGCCCTGGGCGCCGGCCAGGAACTGTTTGAGGGCTACTACGACAACACCGAAATCTACTTCAACCTCGCCGAACTGACCGGCGTGGCCTGACCCCCCGACGCAACTGCACCCCCTAAGCCGGTGGGCGGCGCCCCCTTACGAGACGCCGCCCACGCGGTATTTCAAACGACAAAACGTATCCAAAAAAGGAGACCCCTGCCCCATGCGCAATACGATCCTGACCCTGTTCCAAAAATTGTGGGGCGCACAGACCGCTTCGTGGCGGGTGCTGGCGCCCGGCCTTGCGCTGACGGTGCTGCTTTTGCTGCTGCCCACCGGGTTTGAGGGCGCGCTGATCTACCAGGAAGCCGAAAAGGTGCGCGCCACGGTGCTGGAAGTGGACAACGATGCCGTCATTCACAACGGCATCATCCAAAGCGGCGAGCAGTATTGCACCCTGCGCCTTGAGGAAGGCAGCTTTGCCGGGCAGGAGACCGGCGGCGTCAACCTGCTCAGCGGCAGCCTGGAGCAGGACAAGATGTTCCTTCCCGGCGACAGCGCGCTGGTCGTCGTCAGCCATGCGGACGGCGCGATCACCGCCGTGACGATGATCGACCATTACCGCATCCACTGGGAGATTTTCCTGGCCGCTCTTTTCAGCCTGCTGCTGGTGCTGTTTGCCGGGCCGGGCGGGCTGCGGGCGCTGCTGTCCTTTGCCATCACGGTGCTCTCGATCTGGAAGATCATGGTGCCCGCCACGCTCAAGGGGGCCGACCCCATCGGGGTGGGGCTTCTGCTCGTCGCGCTGCTCACGGTCGTTATCATCGTCTTTGTGTACGGGTTTGACCGCCGCAGCCTTTCGGCCGTTTTGGGCAGCATGCTGGGCACGCTGACCGCCTGCGTGCTGGGCGTGGCGTTTACCGGGGTGCTGCACATCCACGGCGCCGTCATGCAGGACAGCGAATCGCTGCTGTACGCCGGCTACCAGGACCTGAACCTGACGCGGATTTTTATGGCCAGCATCTTTATCGGCGCGGCGGGCGCGATGATCGACCTTTCAGTCGATATCACCAGCGGCATCTGCGAGGTCGTGCGCAAAAAGCCCGGCATCCGCCCGTGGGAAGCCGTGGGCAGCGGCGTGCGCATCGGCCAGGCGGCCATGGGCACCATGACCACCACGCTGCTGCTGGCGTACTCGGGCGGGTACATGGCGCAGCTGATGGTGTTTATGGCGCAGGGCACGCCGCTGGTCAACATCTTTAACTACAAGTACGTGGCCAGCGAGCTGCTGCAGACGCTGGTGGGCTGCTTTGGTCTGGTGACGGTGGCCCCCTTTACGGCGCTGGCCGCCGGGTTCCTGCTCACGCGGCCCGGGGCCGTCGCCCCGCCAAGCGGCCCGGCAGACGGGTCCGCCGCCCTGTAAAAACCGAAACCGCGCCCCCTGCCTTTGCGGCAGGGGGCGCGGCTCTGTTGCAGTCCGGGTGACAGGATTCGAACCTGCGAAATCTCCTGGTCCCAAACCAGGCGCGATACCAAGCTTCGCCACACCCGGGCATGGCGGCACGTCATCATTATAATACGCCGCCCCCGCCGCGTCAAGCGCCGGGCGCGGCAAGGGTTTGACCAGAGATTTTGTGATTTTGTCACAGACAACCGCGGCAAAACGGTGTATACTATACCCAAACCCAACACAAGGAGGACGAAATTATGTCTGTACTGCATATCACCAAAGCGAACTTTGCGCAGGAGGTCCTGCAAGCCGACCGCCCCGTTCTGCTGGATTTCTGGGCCAGCTGGTGCGGCCCCTGCCGCATGGTCGGCCCGCTGGTGGAACAGCTGGCCGCAGAACACCCCGAGATCGCGGTGGGCAAGGTCAACGTTGACGAAGAGCCGGAGCTGGCCGCCCAGTTCCAGATCATGAGCATCCCCACGCTGCTGGTGTTCAAAAACGGCCAGCTGACCCAGCGCGCCGTCGGCGCGCGCCCCAAAGACCAGATTTTGGCGCTGGTGCAGGGGAACTGAACGATGGGCCTGTTTGACTTTTTGCGCGGGCCAGACCTGCAAGCCGGCCTGCAGGCGTACCGGGCCACGCCCGGCGCGCTGCTGCTGGACGTGCGCACCGAGGGCGAGTACCGCGGCGGGCATATCCCCGGCAGCCGCAACCTGCCGCTGGCCGCGCTGGGCGGCGCGGCCGCCGTCGCGCCCGGCAAGGACACCCCGCTGTTTGTCTACTGCCAAAGCGGCGCGCGCTCGGCCCAGGCAGCCGCGCAGCTGCGGCGCATGGGGTATACCCATGTGCAGAACATCGGCGGTATGGCAGGCTACCACGGAAAGGTGGAACGGTAAATGAAAGTTGTCATTGTGGGCGGCGTGGCGGGCGGCGCAACCGCCGCCGCGCGGCTGCGCCGGCTGGACGAAACCGCCGAGATCGTGCTGTTTGAGCGTTCGGGCTTTATCTCCTACGCCAACTGCGGGCTGCCGTACTATATCGGCGGCGTGATTGAGGACAAAGCCGAGCTGACGCTGCAAACGCCCGAGAGCTTTGCCCGCCGTTTTGGCGTGCAGGTGCATGTGCGCCACGAGGTCACGGCCATCGACCGCGCGGCCAAGACCGTGACGGTGCGCGACCTGGCCACCGGCCGCGTGTTTGCCGAACCCTACGACAAACTGCTGCTGGCCCCCGGCGCCAAACCTACCCGGCCCGCGCTGCCCGGCATCGGGCTGGACCGGCTGTTCACGCTGCGCACCGTCGAGGATACGCTGCGCATCCATGAGTTTGTCGCGGCGCAGCACCCGCGCAGCGTCGTGCTGGCGGGCGGCGGGTTCATCGGACTGGAACTGGCCGAAAACCTGCGCGAGCGCGGGCTGGAGGTCACCATCGTGCAGCGGCCCGCCCACCTGATGTCGCCGTTTGACGCCGACATGGCGGCGCTGTTGCACCGTGAGGTGCGCGCCCACGGCGTGCGCCTCGCGCTGGGCCACAGCGTTGAAGGTTTTGCCGAAACGGAGGGCGGCGTGCAGGTGTTGTTACAGGACGCCCCGCCGCTGACCGCCGATTTTGTCGTGCTGGCCATCGGCGTCACGCCGGACAGCCACCTGGCCGCCGACGCCGGGCTGGACCTGGGCGTCAAGGGCAGCATTGCGGTCAACGACCGCATGCAGACCTCCGACCCCGACATCTACGCCGTGGGCGACGCTGTGCAGGTGCGGCATTTCGTCACCGGGCAGCCGGCGGTCGTCGCGCTGGCCGGGCCCGCCAACAAGCAGGGGCGCATTGCGGCCGACAACATCTGCGGCGGCGACAGCCGCTACCGCGGCGCGCAGGGCAGCTCGGTGCTGAAAGTGTTTGACCTGACGGCCGCCGTGACCGGCCTGAGCGAGACCGCCGCCCGCAAAGCCGGGCTGGACGCCGACGCCGTGCTCCTCTCGCCGATGGACCACGCCGGGTACTACCCCGGCGGCGCCGTCATGACGATGAAAGTCGTGTTCGCGCGCGGCAGCGGCCGGCTGCTGGGCGCGCAGGTCATCGGGCGCAGCGGCGTCGACAAGCGCATCGACGTGCTGGCCACGGCGCTGCGCGCCGGCTGGACCGCCGCCGACCTGACCGAGCTGGACCTGGCCTATGCGCCGCCCTACGCTTCGGCCAAAGACCCCGTGAACATGGCGGGGTATATGATCGAAAACCTGCTAACCGGCAAGGTGCGGCAGTTCCGGCTGGAGGACCTGCCCGCGCTGCCGCGCGACGGCAGCGTGACGCTGCTGGATGCGCGCACCCCCGGCGAGTACCGCGCCGGCCACGCCGACGGCTTTGCCAACCTGCCGCTGGACGACCTGCGCGGCCGCCTGGGCGAGCTGGACCCCGCCAAACCGGTGTACGTGATGTGCCAGAGCGGCCTGCGCAGTTACCTGGCCTGCCGGATCCTGACGCAGCACGGGTTTGCCTGCTACAACTTTGCCGGCGGGTACCGCTACTACGAAGCCGTGACCACCGACCGCCGCCAGCGCGAACAGGCGTTTGCCTGCGGCATGGACCGCCCCGGCACTTGAACCCCGGACCCGCCACACCATAAAACTGTATTTTGCACAGACGCAGCAACGCCCCCGGCTTAAAGCCGGGGGCGTTGCCATTGGCAGCCGTTCAGGCGTCGGCCAGCGTTTGCAGGCGGGCGGGGTCGGTCAGCGTCACGGTACCGCGCGCCAGTTCCACCAGGCCCTCGGCCTGGAAATAGCGCAGCATGCGGGTCACGACCTCCCGCGGGGAACCCAGGTGCCGCCCGATGGCTTCATGCGTCAGGCGCAGCGCGGCGGTGCCTTCCAGCGCGCTTTCCTGCAGCAAAAACGCGGCCAGGCGTTTGTCGAACCGCTGCCACAGAATTTGCTCCACCAGCCACATGACGTCGGCAAAGCGGGTGGCCAGAACCTCGTTGGTGTAGTTGGCCACCGGGGCGGATTGTTCCATCAGCTGCTGGTACTGCCGGGCGGGCAGCACCCACAGTTCGCTGTCTTTTTCGGCTTCGATGGCCACCGGGAACTGCAGCCCGCGCAAAATGCAGGCCGCCGAAAGCAGGCAGAGGTCGCGCGGCAGCAGGCGGTAGAGCGTGACCTCGCGCCCATCGCCGGACAAAATATACACCCGCAGCTGGCCGCTGCGCACCAGCAAAAAGCCCAGGCAGTCCGCCGGGCCGCTGTACAACAGCGTGCCTTTGGGTACGCTGCGCAGCGCGGCGGCCGCCGTTACGGCCTGCCGCTGGGCCGGTGTCAGCTTGCCCCACGCGGGGAAAATCTCTTCCAGCGTCATGGTACGCCCCCTCCCCTTTTTTGTTCGTACCCCCAGCATACCGCAGCGACAGGCGGTTTGTCAAATCTGGCCCGACGCAAAAGGGGCGACTGCCAGGCAGCCGCCCCAAAACGGTTTTGAACGGTTCAGCGCAACAGGATGCGGAACGCCGCCGTGTAGTCGGCTTCGCCACACAGGCGGCAGGCGTCCTCGACGTCGGTACTCCAGCTGTCGATGCCGCCGACGCCGCGCGCCGCGCCCAGCACCGTCACGCTGGTGCGGCCGGTGGCCGGCAACTCGGCAAGGTGCTGCGCGGCTTCGAGCTCCTGCGCGGTGTTGGGCAGCACGCTGAAGGCAAACGGCGCGCCGCAGGCCTGCAGCGTGAGCGACGCCTGCGTGCAGCCCGCAATCCCGCGCTGCTGCAAAATGGCCTGGCGCGTCTGCATATGCAGGCCGCAGTCCTGCGGGACAAGGTGCGGCGCGATGTGCGGCGCTTCCTCATGGCAGCCGAACACGCCGCCCTTGTAGCGGTCGGGGTAGGTCTCGCCCGAAAGGCCGGTCCAGCGCACCGACGCGACGGGCGCGAAAGTCTGGAACTTGACGCCGAAGCAGGGCAGTTCCGGCGCGCCGGGCACGCCGTGGTAGGCGGCCTCGATGGTGAGGGCACCGCGGTCCTCGACGGTATAGGTCAACACCGCTTCGGCCCCGGCGACGGGCGGCAGCGCATACCGGCAGCGCACGACGACGCGCTGCGGCGTCGCTTCGACGATTTCCGGCAGGTCGGCCTTGGCCAGCGCGTCGGCGGCCATCCAGGCGGCGGCGCGGCGCTCAAACTTGCAGCCGCGGTCGTTGTCGGTGGAAGCGCGCCACAGCGCCGGGCGCGGCGTGCGCCAGAGCCACTCGGTCCCCTGCACGCGCAGCGAAGCAAGCCCACACTCACTGTAAGAGAACAGCAGTGCAAACCCGTCGCCTTTGACGCCCAGGTTGCCGTCGCCCGGGATCACCGTCAGCGGACGGGCGGGGCGAGCATCCCATTCGGCGGCCAGGGCTGCGTCGGCGCGGGCGGCCGCCGCGGCGTTGCGCGCGTTTTGCGCGGCGCGGGTTTCGGCGTCGGCGTACCAGTAGCGCACTTCCTGCATGGCGGGCTTGATGCTGCCGTCGGCATAGACAATGCCGTTGCCGCTGAAATTATACTCGGTGCTGCGGTCGCCAAAGTCGCCGCCGTAGCCCAGGACCCGGCGGCCCAGCGCGTCGGTGTGCCACAGCGCCTGGTCCATGTAGTCCCAGATAAAGCCGCCCTGGTACTGGGGGAATTCCTCGCCCAGGCGGATGTAATGCTCCATGCCGCCCAGGCTGTTGCCCATATCGTGCATGTACTCGCAGAGGATAAACGGCTTGGCGGGCTTGCTTTCGAGGTATTCGCGGATTTCCTGCGGTTTGGCGTACATGCGGCTTTCGACGTCGCTGATGCGGTCAAACGCGCGGTTCTGGAACACGCCCTCGTAGTGCACCAGGCGGCCGGGGTCCTGCGCGTGGAAATACTCGCTCATGGCCAGGATATTCTCGCCGGCATAGCTCTCGTTGCCGCAGGACCACAGCAGGATGGCGGCATGGTTTTTGTCGCGCTGGAACATGCTGCGCGCACGGTCCACGACGCACGCGCGCCATTCCGGCTTGCCGCCGGGGACATCCCAGTCCGGGTCAAGGCCCGGGCGGTTCCAGCAGCCGTGGCTTTCGAGGTTGGCCTCGTCGATCATATAGATGCCGTTCTGGTCGCACAGGTGGTACCACAGCGTCTGGTTGGGGTAATGGCAGGTGCGCACGGCGTTGATATTGTTGCGGCGGAACACTTCCATGGCGGCGTACATATCCGCCGGGCCGATGGCGCGGCCGGTCTCGGCGTTCCACTCATGCCGGTTGACGCCGTTGAACACGACGCGCTCGCCGTTTAAGCACATGACGCCGTCGATGAGTTCAAAGCGGCGGAAGCCGATGTCGTAGGGCACAACCTCCTGCACGGCGCCGTCGGCGTCGGTCAGCGTCAGCTCGGCGTGGTACAGCGTCGGGGTTGCGTGGCACCAGGGCTGTACGCCGGGCAGTTCCAGCGTGTCGTCGGTGACGGGGCCGTCGTACAGCGCGTAGCCCTCGCGGTCGGTCAGGCGCAGGGCGACCTGCGCGCCGTCGGTCTCGCCTTCCAGGCGCAGGCGCGGGGTCAGCGTGCCGGTGGTGTTGTCGGTTTCCAGGCCCGCCTGCAGCCACAGGTCGGCCAGGTGCACGCGCGGCTTGGCATAGAGGTAAACCGGGCGGAAAATGCCCGAAAAGCGGAAAAAGTCCTGGTCCTCAATCCAGGCGGCGCTGCTGCGCTTGTACACCTCGACGCACAGGCGGTTGACGCCGTCGCGCAGGCAGCCGGTCAGGTCAAATTCCGAGGGGGTGAAACTGTCCTCGGCATAGCCGACGAACTGGCCGTTGCACCACAGGTACATTGCCTGCTCGACGCCCTCAAAGCAGATGCAGACGCGCTGGCCGCGCAGCCCTTCGTCGAGAGTGAAGTCGGTGACATAGCTGCCCACGGGGTCGTCGTCCCAGTCGATCTGCGGCGGGCGCAGGGCGGCGCGGGCGTCCCACGGGTAGAGCGTGTTGGTGTAGTGGATCTGGCCGTAGCCCTGCATCTCGATATGCCCGGGCACGCGGATGCTGCCAAAAGCCGAGAGGTCGGCGTCCGGCTGCCAGAAATCTGCCGGGCGGGCGGCCGGGCAGGGGCTCCAGGCAAAGCGCCAGGCGCCGTCCAGGCTTTGGCGCAGGCTGGTGCGGCCGGACGCCGCTTCCTGCGCGGTGCGGTAACACACATGGTCCGAGTGGGCATCCAGCCGGTTGACGGCAAAGACCGCAGGGTCTGCCAGCCAGGCAAGATCAGGTCGCGTTGCATTCATACAAAAGTTCCTTTCTGCGGTGCCGCCGGGCACGCGGCGGGCATGGGCGTTGCCAAAGGCAGGGGCAGGCCGGGGCGCCTGCCGTTTCCGGGTTGATTATACGCCCTGCCGCCGCGCCCGGCAAGGCGCGGCGGCACAAACAAATGTAAATAAATTATGAATCCCCGGGGCCGGGCCGTGCGGGGCTCAACGCCCCGCTGCCGGGGCGGCGCCAACCGCCGCAGGCCGGGCCGGCAGGCCGGCGCTGTTGTACAAATTGACCTGGTACCAGCCGCTGCAGGCCACCTCTACCCGGGTGGGGATTTGCTGCAGTTCCGGGCCGGAAAGCCAGACGCAGTCGCCCGCAATGCGCGCTTCCAGCGCTGCGGCGTCCACGCGGCGGCCGCCCTGCAGCACCGTCACGCCGCACAGGCGGCCGGCGGGCAAGCGCTCCCCGTAAGGGGTGGTATCCGCCAGCGAAAGCCCGGCCCCGGCGTTTTGAAACCGCAGGCACAACAGCCCGGGCGCAATGGTGGCCGCGGCCAGGGTGGGGGCTTCGCACTGCACCGCTTCGCCGTAGGCCAGTTTGCGCGCCAGCAGCGCCAGCCGCTCCCCCACCGGGCGCTTGGCCTTGGGGTGGATGTCCCACCGCATACCGGCGTCGGTGATGACCGCCATGCCGGTGCCGGGCACGGTATGGGCCGTGTGCTGCTGCGCGGCGCGGATGGTCGGGTACCCCGCCCCAGTGCACTGCATCCAGGCTTCCAGCGGGGCCAGCTGCACGAACAGAAACGGCAGCTGCTCGCCCCAGAGCGCGCGCCAGTCGGCGATGAGCGCCGGGAACAGGCCGGCGTACAGTTCCGGGTGGCCGTCGCCGTCGGTCTCGCCCTGGTACCACAGGATGCCCCGCACGGCAAAGGGGGCCAGCGGTTTGAGCATGGCCTCGTACAAGCCGGACGGGCGGCGTTCGTATTTGGGGCCGATGGGCAGGGGGTTCCACTGATAGGCCAGGCCGCGGGCGGCCAATTCCGCCTGCACCACGGGCAGGGGCTTGCTGTACATGATGAGATCGTTCTGGAGATCGGCCAGCAGGTCGGTGCGGTAGCTGCCTGGGTCGGCGCGGTAGGCGCGGTCATAGGCCGGCCCATCCACGCCCTGTACCGCGGCGGCGTATTCATCCAGCAGCACCTGGCCGCCGCCGGCACGGATGGCGTCCCGGCTCATCCAGGCGCAGACCGGCGTGCCGCCCCAGTTGCAGCCGACGACGCCCACCGGCACATGCAGGCGGCGGCGCAGCTGTTTGGCGAACCAGTACCCCACGGCCGAAAACCGCTCCAGCTGCTGCGGCTGCGCCTTGCGCCAGACACCGTAGAGCGAGTAGTCGGCTTCCGCATCCTGCCCGGGGTACGAGATTTCCGGCACATCGTAAAAGCGCAGCGCGTCGTCGGCGCAAAGGGGCTGTTCCTCTGCATACTGCAGGTCGTACCGCATCTGGAACTCCATGTTGGACTGCCCGCCGGCCAACCAGACTTCGCCCACCTGGACGTCGCGCAGCGTCAGCGTCTCGCCGCCGCAGGCCACGGTCAGCGTTTCGGCAAACGATGCTTCCAACGGCGGGAGTTCTGCCCGCCAGCAGCCGGTTGCATCGGCCGCAGCGGCCGCTTTGCGGCCCTGGATGCTGACGGTAACGCCCGCGCCGGGCGCCGCCTGCCCCCATACGGGCAGCGGCTTGCCGCGCTGCAGGACCATGGAATCGCCAAAAATGTTTGCCAGACGAATCATAGGGGTTTTCTTCTCCTTTCCGGCGTTTGCGCAGACAGCGCAAGCGGAACCAATAGAATGTGCATGGGTCAGCGGCTGACGCTTTCCACCCGGGTAGCCAGCGTGCAGGCCCCGGCCGGGATTTCATACCGCACCGCCGGGATGACGGTATTGGGCGTGTACAGGCTGGTGTTGGGCCAGGCGTCGAGCACGACGCCCTGCCCGCCACTTTGGGAGGAAACGGCACACCCCAACCCGGCGTTGTGGGCTTCGGCCTGCGGCCCCTGGGCCGCGGCGGCAAAGCCCGCGCAGAATTTAGGCACGGCAAAACCGCAGTCGTACGCCGTGCAGGCGATGGCGCTTTGCACGGTATGGCGGCGGATATGCCCCTGCCCCTGCGGCACGAGTTCCGTTGTGACCGCAATGCCCGGGAACGGCGACCACTGGCTGAGCAGCCGGTCGCCCAGCAGCTGGAACCGCTCGCTGTGGCGGCGCACAAAGACCTGCCCGCCGATGACGAACGCCAGCATGCTGTCGGGCGCGGCCTGCTCCAACTGGGCATAGCTGCGGCTGGCCGAAAAGCCGAACCGCGTGTTGTAGACGAACTTGCCGTATTTTTCGGCAAATTGGCCGTGCTCGTTCTCTTCGACTTCGGCCGGGGCGTAGGCGTTGACCTGGCCGTCCGGCAGGCGCTGGAACAGCAGATCGGCGCTTTGCATGGCGTACAGGGCCGGCAGTTTGGGCAGCGGGGCGGCTTCGGCCGCCCAGAACGGGTGGTCCTGCGGCAGGGCCAGCACCAGCAGGCTTTTCATGCCCCAGTACGGGCTGCCGGGGGAGTTGTAGCGCTCGCTCATGTACAGCTGCGGGTAGCAGTAGCCGATGGTCAGCACGCCGTCGCGGTCGAGGATGGGCTTGGCCAGCCACCACTGGAAATTGCGCACGATGATGCCTTTCATGACCGGCAGCGGCAGCGGTTCCAGCCCGGCGAACACGCAGGCGGCATAAAACGCGCACTGGCCGAACCGGTACCCCAGGCTGCGGCCGTAGGGCAGCGCGGCGCCGTTTTCGTCGAACCAGAACGCAAACGCGCGCCCGAATTCCAGCGCGCGCTGGCGGAACCGCGCCGCCCGCGCGGGCGAGCGCGCGGCCGCAAAGACGCTGTACAATACGCCGTAGTACTGCATCCCCCAGGGGATGTAGTAGTCGCGCTGGGGTTTGACGGCGGGGTCGCCGTCGGTGTACCAGCCGTTGCCGATATACCAGCTGTCGATCTCGTCCAGGTCGCGTTCCATCAGCGCCAGGTCGCAGGGCATGCCGACCGAATCCAGCGCCAGGTTGACCAGCACGCGGAAAAACAGCCAGTTACAGTGCGGCAGTTCATGGGTGTTGATGGTGTGCAGCCAGCGGGCCAGGTTTTGTTTTTCAGTTTCCGTCAGCGGCTGCCAGATCCGTTGCGGCACTTCCAAAATAGCGCAGCCGATGGCCGCCATCTCGACAAAAAGCTGGTCGTAGTCGCCGGGGTCGCCCCAGTACTCGGGGTTTTGCGGGTCGGTGCCGGCGGCCAGGCCGCGGCGGTAGAGCGAAGCGAAGGGTTCCGCCGCGCCGCCGCCCGCCCAGTAGGGTGCCAGCGCCCACAGCGGGCGGGAAAAACCTTCCATGCCGATGGTGCGCGGCGGGTAGCCGGTGCCGGTGTCACCCAAGTGCAGCAGCGCCCCGCCGGGCGAATACAGCGGCAGCAGCGGGTCCAACAGGCGGCGGGCCAGCGCCGCAAAGTCCTGCCGGGTATGCAGTTGCATCACGCTCACCCCTTATACCCAAAGTTGGGGATGGCGTTCCAGCGGCGGCGCAGCAGGTGCGCGGCCAGCTTGGGGCGGCGGTCCCGCGTGAAGATGCCTTTGCGGTTGCCGCCCACGCGCATGGGGCCCTGGATGGTGGCGAAATCGGCAAAGTTCCACAGCAGCTCGCCCACAAAGAAGGGGTAGTCGTCGCAGACGGCGTTGAGGCGCTCAAAATATTCGGCCTGGTATTCCTCGCTGAACATGCCGGCGCGGGTGTCGTGCAGGCCCTCGACGGTGTCGGCGCCATACTCGGTAAACATGACGGGCTTGCCCTGCTGCGCCCAGAAATCCAGCTCCTCACGCCAGGCGCTGCACGCGGCGTCCAAATCGCCCGAAAGGTTGTACCAGCCGTAGTAGCGGTTCAGGCAGACGACGTCCATCGAGCGGGTGGTGATGTCCCTGGTGTAGTCGTTCTGGCAGCAGACCAGCGTGACCGGGCGGTTTTGCGGGTCGAGTGCGTGGGCCAGGTCATACAGCGCGCGCCAGTAGTCGTAGGCGGACTGGGGGAAATGCTCGAGGTCCGGCTCATTGCCAAGGCTCCACAAAATGACGCAGGGGTGGTTTTTGTCGCGGGCGATCATATCGGCCAGCACATCGCGGTGGTGCGCCGCCAGCGGGTAGGTCTTGTAGGGGTCCTGCGCCGCGCCGTTGATGCCGACGGCCGGCGTCTCGTCGATGACCAGGATGCCCTCGCGGTCGCACAGGTCGTAGAACTCCTCGCTGTAGGGGTAGTGGCTGGTGCGCACGGCGTTGGCGCCGATCCAGTGCAGCAGGCCGATGTCCTTGACATTCAGGCATTCGTCGAGGCCGCGGCCATGGAAAGCCGAATCCTCATGCTTGCCGAAGCCTTTGAAATACAGCGGCTTGCCGTTGAGCAGCACCTTGACGCCGTCGACGCAGATTTCGCGGAAACCGAAGGTCTGGCAATATTCGTCGGCGCCAAAGCGCACCTGCACAGTGTACAGGTTCGGCGTGCCGGGCCAGGGCTCCCACAGGCGCGGGGCGTCCACGGTCAGCGTGCCTTCGGTGCCCGCCGCCTGCGCGGCGACGGCGCCGTCGGGGTCCAGGACCGTCAGCGTGACGTCGCCCTCGCCCACGGTGTCGATGCGGTAGTCGACGCGGCCGTCGTTGTGGGGCACCAGCGTGATATCCCGGATGTAGGCCGCCGGGGTGGTGTACAGCCACACCGGGCGCTGGATGCCCGCGTAGTTGAAGAAGTCGAAGTTGGGGCGGTTTTGCGGCGCGGCCGACGCCTTGGCGTGCTCGACCGAGGGGATGCCGGCGTTATCGGAGCCAAAAAACGCGATCTCGCCCGGCTCGTTGCCGACGGGCAGCGTGGCGTGGCTGACGCGGTTGTCGCAGGCGACGGTCAGGCGCGCCGGGACGCCGGGCTGCAACAGGCCGGTCACATCGGCTTCAAACGGCAAAAAACCGCCGGTGTGCTCGGCCACCAGGCGGCCGTCCAGCCAGACTTTGGCCTTGTGGGTAACCGCGCCGAAGCGCAGCACGGCGCGCTGGCCGGCGCACAGGGCCGGCAGCGTGACCATGCGCTGGTAGAACGCCCAGCCGTAGTGGTCGCGCAGGGCTTTGTCCTCGCCCTGGTCGTTGTAGCTGGCGGGCACCGCCATGCGCCGCGCGCCGGGCAGCGGCGCGGCGGGGTCGATGTCATGGGCGGAAAGATCGTGGCTGAGACAGAAATCCCAAAGGCCGCCCTGCGCCGTGCACAGGCGGGCCGAATTTTGCTGCGGATACAACATAGTTTCACCTGCTTTTGTGTTTTTACCAGTAAAGTTGCCAATCTTTGGTCAGGCGGGTCAGCGCTTCCATGTAGAAGTAGTCGCCCCAGCTTGTGCACTCATCGACGCCCTCGGGCGTGCAGGTGTTGTAGGGGCTCTTTTTGCTGTAGGTGCCGTGCAAAAGCTGCCCGGCGCCGGGCTTGTGGCCGGTGACGGCGTAGTGCGCCGCCAGGCTGCCGAGCATCTGGCGTGCCAGCGTCTCGTAGCCGGCGGCTTCCTCGGCGTCCACCCACTTGCAGGCTTCCAGCAGGCCGCAGGCCACGATGGCCGCGCTGGAGGAATCGCGCGGTTCCTCACTGCCGGTGGTAAAGATCATATCCCAGTACGGCACCAAATCGGCCGGCAGGCGGGTGCGGTAGAAGTCCAGCGCTTTGCGGAAGGTATCCAGGTAGGCGGGGTTTTTGGTGTAGCGGTAGCTCAACACGCTGCCGTAGACGCCCCACGCCTGGCCGCGGGCCCAAAAGCTGTCGTCCCGGTAGCCCTGGCAGGTCGCGCCGTGGCCGGGCGTGCCGTCGGGGTTCATAAAGAAGGTGTGGTAGGTCGAGCCGTCGGGCCGGAAGGAGTTGGCCAGGCAGGTCGTGATGTGGCGGTGGGCGATGTCGGCGTATGTTTCGTCGCCGGTGACCTCGCTGGCCCAGTACAGCAGCGGCAGGTTGAGCAGGCAATCGATGATATAGCGGTAGTTTTCCGGCGCGCCCATCGCGCCCCAGGCCTGGATAAACTGCCCCTTGGGCTGGAAGCGGCTGATAAGCTGGTCGGCGGCCAGGAGGGCGGCGTCGCGGGCGGTCTCGTCGCCGGTAAGCTTGTAGGCCGCCACGCAGGACGGGCTGTACAGAAAGCCCATGTCGTGGTGGTCGACCTCAATCTTATGGCGGATGCGGTGGTCAAAACTCTGCACCAGCGTCCTGGCGGCAGCCTTAAACGCTTCGTCGCCGGTGCGCTCATAGCTCAGCCAGATTTCGCCGGGCCAGAAGCCGCAGGTCCACTGGGTGTTGTCGCACGCGGGGTAGATGCCGCCGACGCTGGAGTGGTTCTGGCAGCGGTCGGTGTACAGCGGCAGGTTGACGCGCACCTGGGCGACGGCTTCGTCCAGCGCGGCGGCGGCCTGCGCGTTGGTCAGCGCGGGGAGATCACAGGTTTTCATAAAGGCACCTCACAGAAAACGGGGGCACGGGCCGTGCGCCGTGCCCCCGCGGGGTAAAGTTGGTTGGCGGGGCGGCTGCCCCTTTTCATCTTCTAAAATCCGTCTCCACCGGCGGACATGTGCCGACGGTGGAGACACCACCAGGGAAATTTACCCCAAAATTGTGTGCGAGGAGCCCGCGACGAGTGCGCGGTTTTGGGGTAAATTTTGTCGAAGGGGATTCCAAAGAGGGGAAACAGGAGCGTTAGGCACCGCCGTGCGCGACTGTTGCCCCTTTTGACATTATCAGCCTTTCAGGCCGGCGGACGCGACGCCCTGCACAAAGTACTTTTGCAGGGACAGGAACACGATGAGCACCGGGATCAGCGCCACGACCGAACCGGCCATAATCAGGCCATACTCAGCCGAATACTGCGTGATGAACATGCGCAGGCCGATCTGGATGGTCTTGAGCTCGGTCTTGGTCAGGTAGATCAGGGGGCCGAGGAAGTCGTTCCAGGTGTTGACGAAGGTGAAGATGATCAGCGTCGAGATGGCCGGTTTCGAGAGCGGCAGCATGATGCGCGCCCAGATGCCGTACTCGGACAAACCGTCGATGCGCGCGGCTTCGCACAGTTCCGTGGGCACGCCCTCGTAGAACTGTTTCATCAAAAACACGCCGAAGGCCGAGAACGCCTGCAGCAGCACGATGGCCAGGTGGGTGTTGTTGAGCTCCCAGGAGCGCATCATCATGAACTGCGGCACCATGTACGCCTGCCAGGGCAGCGCGATGGTGGCAATGTAGCCCAGAAACAGCACGTTTTTGCCCTTGAAGTTCAGTTTGGCGAAGGCGTACGCCGCAAAGGACGAAGTAAACAGCTGCAGCAGCGTGACGATGATTGTGATCTTGGCCGTGTTGCCGATAAAGGTCAGCAGCGGGATGCGCGTCCAGATATCGGTATAGTTCTGCGGACGCGGGTTGGAGGGGATCCACTCAATGGGGAAGACGAACACGTCCTTGTTCATTTTAAAGGAAGCCGAGATCATCCACACAAAGGGGATCAGCATCAGGAAGGTAATGGCGATCAGCAGCGCGTAGATCAGCACCATCACGACCGTGTGCTGCCGTTTGGCGGAATGTTCTTTTACTTTGACAGCAGTCTGCGACATTCTTATCTGCACACCCCTTTCGTTATTCGTTGGCGGACGAACCGCGGAACTGGATCAGCGTGACGATCAGCACCAGAATGAACAGCACCATCGAGATCGCGCTGGCGTAGCCGTAGCGCGGGGTGTTGACGAAGGCCACGTTGTAGATATCGTAGACCAGCGTCATCGTCGCGTTGCCGGGGCCGCCCTGGGTAATCATGTACATCTGGTCATACACCTTGAAGGAGTTGATCGTGAGCATGATGATGACAAAGAAGGTGGTGGGGCGCAGCTGCGGCAGCGTGACGTTCCAGAAAATCTGCCACTTGTTGGCGCCGTCGAGTTCGGCGGCCTCGTTGAGTTCGGGGTTGGTGCCCTGCAGGCCGGCGAGGTAGATGACCATGTAGTAGCCCATGTTCTTCCACACGCTGAACAGGATGACGGTAATCATGGCCGTGTCTTTGCCGGCAGCCCAGCGGGGCAGGTTTTCCTGCGCGACGCCCAGCGCGGCCAGCAGCTGGTTGATGGGGCCCATGGAGGGCGAGAAGATCATGTTCCACACCGCGGCCACCGCGACGAGCGAAGCGACGTACGGGAAAAAGGAAACCGTGCGGAAAAGGTTGCGGAACTTGACTTTCTGGTTGAGCAGCAGCGCCAGGCCCAGGCTGCATACCAGCGTGAGCGGCACCGTGCCGACGGTGTAGACGATGGTGTTGACGAACGACGCCTTGAAGGTGTCGTCGTCCAGCAGGTCGACAAAGTTCTGTATACCGATGAACTCAATGGCGTGCGCGCCGTCCCAGTCGCAGAAAGCAAGGCAGATGGCAAACACCATGGGGACAAGGGTAAAGATGCAGAAGCCGATGAAGTTCGGCGCAATAAAGCTGTAGGCGATCAGGTTTTCGCGCAGCTTTTTGGGCAGGCCCTTTTCGGGGGCCGCCGCAGTCGTGCCAGACATAGCGAATTCCTCCGTTCACAAAGATATCGGGGACAAACAAAGCGGAAGAAAGCCCGCCGGGCGCTGGGAAAAGGGGGCGGCAGCTTTTGCCGGGACGCCCGCCCTTTTCCCGTCCGGCAGGGCTTTCTTCCGTGTTTGGTCTTACAGTATCAGCCTGCAGGGTTCAGCCTGCGCTGTGGCGGGGGTTATTCCTCCGCGAGAATCTCGCCTACGCGCTCATTCATGTCCGCGATGCCTTCTTCCGCCGTCTTGGCGTAGGTCATGATCGCGTCATGCTCCTCGTTCAGCACGCTCTCGATCTCGGAAGCCTTGTCGGACAGCGGCATCTCGAGGTAAATCTGGGTGGTGTTCAGCGCTTCCAGGGAAGCCTCGTCCTCGGGGAAGCCTTCGGTCGCAGCGATGATCTGGTTGGTGGTCTCACTGGAAACCGCCGGGAAGGCGCCGTCCTGCGCGACGATGGTAGCGCCGGCTTCCGAAGCGACCCAGTTGACGAAGTCGATGGCGACTTCCTTGTTTTCAGAGTTCTTGTTCACCGCCAGGCTGGTGATCTGGCCCAGGGTGGTGCCGGCTTCGACGCCGTCCGGGTGCGGGTACTTGACCATGCCGAAGTTGACGGGCGCAACGCCGTTCGATTCCGCATCGCGGTTGTAGTTCAGCAGGGTGGACAGGAACCAGCTGCCCTGGTTGCACATGGCGGCCTGGCCGTTTTCAAACGCGGCGCTGTAGTGCAGCTGGCTGGTCTTGAGCTCGCCGTAGTCGGGCACAACGCCGTCCTCCTGCTCGGACAGGACCATCTCATAGTACGGCAGCAGGAAGTCGTAGTTGCCGTCGATGATGGTGTGCTCGCCGTCCATCACGCCGAACAGCGTGTAGTCAGAGCGCCAGGTGTGGTAGTGGTTGCCGTAGATGCCGGTGGCGGCATGGACGTCGCGGATCATCTGGTCCCATTCCTCGATGGTCATATCGTTGGTGGGATACTCCATGTTGGCCTGGTCAAAGATGTCCTTGTTGTAGTACAGCACCCAGAAGCTGGAGATGAAGGGCACCGCGTAGAAGTTGCCGTCAGAAGCGGTGATCTGCTCAATGATGCCGCCGAAATCCTCGGTCGGGATGGTCAGATAGTCGTTCATCGGCTCAAGGTACCCGAGGTTAATGAGGTTGGAGTACCCGGGGATATCCTTGATGGAGACGACGTCCAGCTCGCTGTTGTTGCCGGACAGCTGGGTGGCCAGCTGGGTCATGTAGTCGGTGGAGCCCAGGTCGGTCGTCTCGATCTTGACGTTGGGGTGCTCGGCCATGTAGCCGTCGGCCAGGTTCTGCCAGTAGGCGTTGGCTTCCAGGTCCCACAGCGCCCAGTTGATGGTGACCTGCTCGCCCTCGGCCGCGGCTTCGCCCGCTTCGGACGTAGCCGGCTCGGCGGCGTCGCCGGCCGTATCTTCCGTGGCGGCGCTGCTGGCTGCGCCACAGGCCGCCAGGTTCAGCGCCATGATGCCCGCCAGCGTGGCGGCCAGAATCTTCTTCATTTTCATTGCGTTTCCTCCTTGCATTTTCGGGCCGGTGTTTCCGCGGCCCGTTTTGTTGCTTTTATTATACGGGACCCCATGGGCAATGGGCATGGCTTTTTTTGCGCGCATCCTGCACTTTTGGCAGCACTTCACGGCCGGGCGGCGGCAAAACATGTAATTTTTGTAAAACCGGTAATTTTGCATGCATCTACCGGGAATCTTTGCAATTCTTTTCGCCAGTTTGTATAATTGGTATAGAATTTCTTGGCGGGAGGGTCTCATGCGTCATTCTCATCTGTTGCTGCGCACCCGGATCATCGCCCTTTCCCTGGGGTTTACTGCGCTGATCGCCCTGGGGGTCATCATCGTCAGCCTGGCGCTGACCCGCGACCGCGCCCTGCGCACTGCGGCGCAGAGCATTGAATACAACCTGCAGGTGGCCGCCACCGCCATTGCCCGCGATGTGGACGAGCTGGACAACCTGCTTGCCTGGAGTTCGGTGGACCCTTCGCTGCGCAACTATATCTTCCACACCGGCGGCCGCAACGCCCTGAGCGCCGCGTACGACACAATGGGCAACAAATATTCCTCGCTGCACACGGCAATGTACCTGCAGCGCTACATCGTAACCAACGGGACGGACTGCTTTTTGCAGCGGGGCACCTCGACCACCCATTCCCGCGCGCTCAACGCAGAATCCATCGGCGAACTGCCGGGCTTTGCCGACGGGGCCGAGGAAATTTCCTGGAGCGGCGTCGTCGACGACCCGCTTATCCTGACCGGGCCGCGGCAGATCATCCCGGTTTTGTCCAGTTTCCGCAATACGGCCACCGGCAGGACCGGCTGGGTTTACCTGGCCGTTTCGCCCGCGCTGATTGGCGACACGCTGCGCGATTTTGTCCCGGCCGAGGGCACCGAGCTTTACCTGATTATGGGCGGCGCGCTGTACAACGCCGCCGCGGGCGGCCTGCAGCCGGCGGACGCCGATTTTTCTGACTACACGCCGCTGGACGATACCACGCGCTTTGGCGTGCTGGGCCACGGGACCCGCGTCTGCCGCGGGCCGGACGGCTGGCTGATGGTCTACCCCCTGGGCGCGCACGGGCTCTACCTGGCCCAGACGCTGTCCTACACCAGCATCGGCAACAGCACGCCCGATGCCTCTGCGCTGCTGCTGTTGGGCACCGCGCTGGCGGCCGTTCTGGTGCTGGGCGTCGTGCTCAGCCTGCTGCTGCGGCGGTTAATCAGCGAGCCGGTGCAGGCGCTGCAGACCCAGCTGACCGTCATCGGCGGCGGCGACTTCACCCCCAACCCGGCCATCGAGTGGCCGGACGAGATGGGCGACATCGGCCGCGGCATCAACGGCCTGGCGGTCTCGATCCGCGGCCTGATGGCCCGCAAGCTGGAGGACGAGCGCCAGAAGCAGGACCTGGAATACCAGATGCTGCAAAACCAGATCAACCCCCACTTTATCTACAACACGCTCAACAGCATCAAGTGGATGGCCACCATCCAGAATGCGCCGGGCATCGCCGAGATGACCCTGGCGCTGTCCCGCCTGCTCAAGAGCGTATCCAAAGGGGCGGAGCGCCTGGTACCGCTGCAGGAAGAGTTTGCCCTGCTCAACGATTATTTCACGATCCAGCAATACCGCTACGGCGGCACCATCACGATGGATGTGACGTATATCGAGGATGAACGCCTGTGCCAAAGCTGCCGCATCCCCCGCTTTACGCTGCAGCCGCTGGTGGAAAACGCCATTTTCCACGGCATTGAGCCCAAGGGCTGCGCGGGCAGCATCAACGTGACGGTGCGCCACGACCCCGAAAACGGCGATGTGCTGATCGCCTTGCAGGACGACGGCGTGGGGATGACGGCCGAACAGATCGCCCGCGCGCTGTGCGCGCCCAGCCCGGAGGAAGCCGCCGCCAAATACCGCCATGTGGGGCTGTGGAACGTCCACCGCCGCCTGCAGTACAGCTTTGGCGCGGCGTACGGGCTTTCGCTGCAGTCGCAGCCCGGCTGCGGCACAACCGTGACCGTGCGCCTGCCGCCCGAATTTAAAGAGGAGGAAACCCCATGATGCGTGTGCTGCTGGTAGACGACGAACCCCTTGTGCTGGTAGGGATGCAGAATATGATCGACTGGCAGGCGCTGGGCTTTGAGCTGGCCGGCACCGCCCGCAACGGCCGCGACGCGCTGGTCAAAGTCCGTGAGACCCGGCCGGAGATCGTGATTTCGGACATCCGCATGCCGGTGATGGACGGGCTGGCCCTGGCGGCCGAATGCCGCCGCGACGACCCTGTGCTGCCGGTGTTCATTATGCTGACGAGCTTTGAAGAGTTCGACTACGTGCGCCGCAGCATGGGCGTGGGCGCGGTGGAATACCTGATTAAGCTGGAACTTTCGCCCAAGACGCTGACCGAAGCGCTGGGGCGCGCCCGCCAGGCCGTGGAAAAGGAACAGGCGCTGCGCACGCCGGCCGGCGGCCCCACCGGCAGCCTGGAAGATTACCGCGACCGCTTTTTCCTGCAGCTGTTCAGCGGCATGTTTGGCAGCGAGGAACAGATCCGCACCGCCGCCAAAGAGCTGGAACTGACCCTGGACGCGCCGTATTACACCGTCGCCATCGCCAGCATCCGCAACCGCGCCCTGGACCACGAGCAGCAGGTGACCTTGAGCGCCGGCGTCACCCGCATGGCGGCGGATATCCTGCCGCGGTACCGCCGCGGGTTTGTGGCCGGGATGGATTTGCGCCATTTTTGCGTGCTGTTGCCGCTGCAGGACCCCACCTGCGAAGAGGACGCCCTGCATACTACGCTGTGCAAAGTGAGCGAGATTCTGTACAAATATTTTTCTGCCGAGCTATGGTGGTCCGTCGGCCGCCCGGTCGAAAGCCTGCTGGCCGTGGGGCAAAGCCACCGCACGGCGTTCTCGGCCCTGCCGCTGCTCAGCGCGCAGCAGCCCATCCGCTTTTACGGCGCGCAGGGGCAGGCCGGCGCCGACCACCACGCCAAACTGGTGGCCGATGTGCAGGACTACATCCGCCGCCACTTGGACAAACGCCTTTCTCTGAACGAAGTGGCGGCCGTGTTCAATTTCAGCCCCGGGTACCTCAGCCAGCTGTTTTCCCAAAACAGCGAGATGAGTTTTGTGGAATTTGTCACCGAGACGCGCATCTCCGCCGCCAAAGAACTGATGCTGGGCAGCGATTTGAAAATTTACGAGATCAGCGAAAAACTTGGTTTTGAAAGCCCGTTCTACTTTTCCAAAGTGTTCAAGAAACTGGAGGGCGTCAGCCCGCGCAGTTACCTGAAAAAACTGCGCGGCGCCGCCGAAAGTGAGGAGGACCCCGACGATGACGACCGCAAAGACCCCGATGCCGCTGACTGACCTGCTGGCCGCCCGGCCGGACTTTACCCCTGGCCGCTGGGTCCCCTGCCCCCCGCTGCGCGACCGCGCCGCGTGGGACGCGCTGCCCGGCTTTGACCGCTGGCTGTACGGCGGCGGCGAAGCCGCGCGCGCGGCCAAACAAATCCCGCCGTTGCCGCTGCATTTGTGGCTGGATTTTACCGCCACCGGCAACCGCGCCCGGTATGAGCACGCCTACTTTGCCCGCCGCCGCCTTTTGTGCCGCCTGGCCATGGCCGAGTGTATGGGCGCCACCGGCGAGTACCTGCCCCCCATCGCCGACCTGGCCTGGGCCATCTGTGAGGAGAGCGCCTGGCAGCTGCCGGCGCACAACCAGTATATCCGCGACGCGCCGCAGCTGCCGCTGCCCGACACCTCCCGCCCGGTGGTGGACCTGTTTGCGGCCGAGACCGGCGCGCTGCTGGCCATGCTGCATTACCTGCTGGGCCACGCGCTGGACGCCGCCTACCCCGGCCTGGACGCCCGCCTGACGCGCGAGGTGGAGCGGCGGGTGCTGCGCCCCTGGGGCAGCGCGCATTTCTGGTGGATGGGCAGCGGCGGCGAACCGATGTGCAACTGGACGACCTGGTGCACCCAAAACTGCCTGATTGCCACGGCGCTACTGCACCCGGGCAGCCCGCGGCGCATCCGCGCCGCCGTGCAGCAGGCGGCCTACAGCATTGACTGCTTTTTAAAAGACTACGGCGACGACGGCGCCTGCAGCGAGGGCGCGCAGTATTACCGCCACGCGGCGCTGACGCTGTATAACGCGCTGGAACTGCTGTGCGCGCTGGCCCCCGGCGTGTTTGACGCCGTGTGGCAGCAGCCGAAAATTCGCAACATGGCCGAGTACATCGCCCAGATGCATATTGCCGGGCCCTACTACCTGAACTTTGCCGACTGCAGCCCGCTGGCCGGCGCGCGCGGCGCGCGCGAATACCTGTTTGGTAAGCGCGTGGGCAGCGCGCCGCTGATGGCGCTGGCCGCCGCCGACCTGGCCGCCGACGAGGACCCCGACCGCATCACGGCCGCCGACGACAGCGAGGGCATCAACCTGTTTTACATGGTGCAGACCGCCTTTGCCGAGGGCGAGATCCGCGCCTATGCCCGCGGCGCGCACACCGAAGCCCCGGCCGACGCCTGGTACCCCAGCGTGGGGCTGCGCGTGGTGCGCGCGGGCGCGTATACTGCCGGGCTGAAAGCCGGCCACAACGCCGACAGCCACAACCACAACGACACCGGCAGCGTGACGCTGTACAAGGGCGGCCGCCCGCTGCTGATCGACGTCGGCGTCGAGACCTACAGCAAAAAGACGTTCAGCCCGCAGCGGTATGAAATCTGGACGATGCAGTCCTGCTGGCACAACCTGCCGCAGTTTGTGGGCGAAGGCTGCGTGTACGACCAGCACGACGGCGCGCCGTACGCCGCACGCGACGTGCAGCCGCTGCCCGGCGGCCTGGCGATGGACTTAGCGCCCGCCTACGGCGACGTGCCGGGGCTGGGGTATTACCGCCGCACCGCCCGGCTGACCGGCGCCGGCCTGACGATTGAGGACGAGACCGACTGGCCCGGCGAGGTGCGCCTGACGCTGATGAGCGAACAGCCGCCCGCCGTGCAGGACGGCGCCGTGCGCTTTGGCGCGCTGGGCGAAGCGCGGCCCGCCGGGCCGGTGCTGGGCATTGAGACCGAAGCCGTGCCCGTGACCGACGCGCGGCTGCGCACCGCCTGGCCGGACACGCTGTACCGCACCATTGTGCGCTTTACCGGGCAGCTGCAGCTGACCGTGCGCTGAACACTGGACAAACCGCCCCCGCCGGGCTATACTGGATACAGTATCTGCGGGGGCTGCGCCCCCGCCAAAGGAGACGGTATCATCATGGAACTTATCAAACTGAAAGTGCTGGACGACAAAGGCACCATTTTGCTGACCTGCCCCGCGGCCGAGCAGCTGAGCCTGGTCTACCGCGCGGCCTACCGCCCGGGGGACCGCATCTCGCTGGAGATCGGCACGCCCGGGCAGTACATCGTGGCCCAGTTTGAGGACACGATGGCCCCGGCGCTGATTTATGTGGAAAAGCGCGAGATCAATTTCCACATCCCCTTCGGCGAGCAGGCCATCACCTACAGCCCCAAATCCTTTGCCGGGGAATGCCACATCCTGCGCGCGCGGTTTGCCACGCCGGAGGAAATCGCCGCGCGCCGCAACCTGGCGTTCAACCCCTACGACGAGCACGGCGACACCGGTTTTTACCCCCACGCCAGCGCCAATGTCGAGACCCGCGGCGAAGCCGTGTTTGCCGCGCGCAACGCCGTCGACGGCCTGTATGAGAACGACGGCCACGGCGTGTGGCCCTACCAGAGCTGGGGCATCAACCGCGACCCCAACGCCGCGCTGACGCTGGACTTTGGCCGCCGCGTGACGGTGGACGAACTGCGCCTGACGCTGCGCGCCGATTTCCCCCACGACAGCTGGTGGACCCAGGCCACCGTGCAGTTTGACGACGGCAGCACCGAGGTGCTGGCCCTGGAAAAGACCGCCGCGCCGCAGCGCTTTGCCATTGCCCCGCGCACCGTGACCCGCCTGGTGCTGTGCGAACTGAAAAAGGCCGACGACCCCAGCCCCTTCCCCGCGCTGACGCAGATCGAAGCGTGGGGTGTTGAGGCACAGTAAAAAGTTTTCGCAATACTTCCTTGTATTTCACAACCAAAAGTTGTAATATGATAGTGCCGCCCGCCGGGTGAAGGGACGTCCCCTTCCCCGGCGGGCCTTTGTTTACCATTTTGCCAAAAAAGGAGGGATGCTGTGCGTGGAAAGACTGACGCCGGACCATGTACTGGGCGAGCTGGCGGCCATCGCCTTTGCCGAGCCGGGGGCCGAGCGCGGCGGCCAGGCCGTGAAGGTGGCCGACAAGCTGCGCGCGCTGGAACTGCTGTACAAGCACCTGGGCCTGGGCGACGGCCAGACGGACGAAGGGGTGACCATTATAGACGAAGCATAAAAGGAGGGACGCCATGCGCGTACAACTGAAAACCATCATCCCGCCGGTGTTCTGGCCGGTGCACCAGGCCATCCGCCGCGGCACCGCGCGTGAGCTCGTGGCCAAGGGCGGGCGCGGGTCGGGCAAGTCGAGCTATCTTTCGGTGGAGCTGGTCTACCAGCTGCTGCGCCACCCGCGCTGCCACGCCGTGGTGCTGCGCAAGGTGGCGGGCACGCTGCGCAACAGCGTGTACAACCAGGTGGTATGGGCCATCGGCGCGCTGGGCTGCGCGCGGTATTTCCGCTGCACCGTCAGCCCGATGGAATGCACCTACCTGCCCACAGGGCAGAAAATTTTGTTTTTTGGCCTGGACGACGCGGGCAAGCTGAAAAGCATCAAGGTGCCGTTTGGGTCGGTGGGGCTGTGCTGGTTTGAGGAGTTGGACCAGTTTGACGGGCCGGAGGAGGTGCGCAATGTGGAGCAGAGCATTTTGCGCGGCGGCGACTGGACGCTGACGCTGAAAAGCTTTAACCCGCCGGCCATGGCGCGCAGCTGGGTGAACCGCTACGCGCGCGAGGTGCGCCCCGGCAAGCTGGTGCACCATTCGACCTACCGCGACCTGCCGCGCAGCTTTTTGGGCGAGCGGTTCTGGGCCGACGCCGAGCACCTGCAAAAGACCAACCCCGCCGCCTACCGGCACGAGTACGGCGGCGAGGTGGTGGGCAGCGGCGCGGCGGTGTTTGAAAACCTTGCCTTGCGCGCCGTGCCGGACGAGGAGATCGCCGCGTTTGACCGGCTGTACCACGGCGTGGACTGGGGCTGGTACCCCGACCCCTGGGCCTACAACGCCGTGTACTACGACGCGGCGCGGCGCACGCTGGTGGTGTTTGACGAGCTGACGCGCACCCGCACGCCCAACCGCGACACCGCCCAGCTGCTGGTGGCGCGTGGCGTGGGCGGCGATGACGGCGGGCTGCTGACCGCCGACGCGGCGGAGCCGAAATCCTGCGCAGATTACCGCGCGGCGGGCCTGCCCTGCCGCGCCGCGCACAAAGGCCCCGGCAGCGTGCGCGAGAGCATGAAATGGCTGCAGGGGCTGGCGGCCATTGTCATTGACCCGGCGCGCTGCCCTGCCACGGCGGCCGAGTTCAGCGAGTATGAGTATGCGCGCGACCCCCGCACCGGCGAGGTGCTGCCCGGCTACCCCGATGTGAACAACCACCACATCGACGCCGTGCGCTACGCGGTGGAAAGCATCTGGCGGCGGCGCGGCGTATAAGCGGTAAAATTTGACAAAACGCGGTTTTTTTTGCTATACTGGTGCATCGGTAAACCCTGTCAAAAGAAACCCCCTGCCATACATTAGGAGGAAGTATCGAATGAAAACCGCACTCAAGATCGTTTCCGTGCTGCAGATCATCGGCGGCATCCTGACCGCCGTGCTGGGCCTGTCGCTCACCACGCTGTTCGCCATGGGCGCCGAGGAAGCCGGCGCCGGCGGGCTGGTCGTGCTCACCGTCCTGCTGCTGGTGGTGTCCGGCGGCGTCGCCATCGTCAGCGGCGTGCTGGGCCTGCGCGCCGCCAAGGACCCCGCCAAGGCCATGCCCGCCGTCGTGCTGGGCGGCATCTCGCTGGCGCTGTCCGTCGTCTCGCTGGTGACGTCCTTCTCGCTCGAGAGCCTGGCGCAGTGCGTGCTGCCTGCCATCTACTTTGGCTGCGCGCTGGGCCTCAAGAACAGCGCCAGCCAGGGCAACGAGTGATCGCCGCCCGCCTGTAAAACGCCGCAAAACGCCGCGGGGCGTACCCATTGGGTACGCCCCGCGGTTTTTGTTTTGGTATCGAGTTTATTCGGCGCTCTGGGTTTCGGCCAGCAGGGCGTCCAGCGCGCGCTGCGCTTCTTCCAGCTGGGTGCGGGCATCCTGTGCCTCGGCGGCGGTCTTGTTTTGGGCGTTCAGTTCGGCGTCGAACGCCTGCGCTTCCAGGCCGGCGCACTGCTCCTGCAGCTGGTCGATCTGCTGGCGGCGCTGCGCGGCCTGTTCCTGGTTTTGCGCCGCGCCATCGGCTTCCGCCTGAGCCTGCGCTTCTTGCAGTTGGGCGAGCTGCGCCTGCACGCGCGCCAACTCTTCGCGGGCCTGCTCGGCCGCAAGCTGCAGGTCCGCCTGCGCCTGCTGTGCCTGCGCTTCGGCTTCGGCCAGGCGGGTTTCGATTTCGGCGACGACTTCCGTCGTCAGTTCGGCGCGTTCGCCGTCGCGGTAGGCGGTAAAGTAGCGCGGCTGTACCAGCACGCCGTCCACCTTCATCTCAAAATGCAGGTGGTTGCCGACGGAGTTGCCGGTGTTGCCCACATGGCCCAGCAGGTCGCCGGTTTTGACGACCTGCCCCGGTTGCACGGCCAGGTCGTCCATGTGGCTGTACAGCGTCGTCCAGCGGTGGCCGCCGACGTCCTGGCCGTGGTCCAGCTGCACAAAATTGCCGTAGGAGTCGTGCAAGCTTGCCTCGGTCACGACGCCGTCCTGCGCGGCGTACACCGGCGTGCCCTTTGCGGCGACAAGGTCGTCGCCGCGGTGGCCGAGGGCGTCTATTGCATAGCGGCTGATGTAGTTGTACTCAGTCGGGCAGGCAAAGCGCGGGCTGCCCGCGGGGTCGTCCAGGTTGGGCAGGCCGGCCGTGTTGGGCGTAAAGGCGACGACGGCGGTCTCGGGCGTGGCGGTGTGCTCGGGGCCGGCGGTAGGCTCTGGCGTCGGTTCCGTTAAGGCGGGGGTGGTTTCGGGGGGCTCCGGCGCGGTTTCGGCCACAGTGGGCTGCACCATACAGGCCGTGACGCTGACGCCGACGCCCAGCGCGCACAGCGCCAATGCCAGCCCGCCCAGGCGGCGGTAGCGCAGCAGGTGCACGATGCGCGTTTTGGCGCTGCCCTGCCCAAAGGCCAGGCTGCCGGGGGCCAGGCGGCCCTGCAAGGCGTAGCGCAAAATCGTCTCGCAGTAGGCGTTGCGGGCGGCCGCGCCGCAGCCGCGCACGGCGGCTTCATCGCAGGCGGCTTCCATCTCGCGCTCTAACTGGCGGAACGCCAGCCACGCCAGCGGGTTGAACCAGTGCAGGCAGACCACGGCGTAAAACAGTGGTTTTACAATCGGGTCGCCGCGGCGCAGGTGGGTGCGCTCATGCAGCAGCACGGCGTCGCGCATGGGGCCGGCCAGCCCCGCGGGCAGGTAGATGCGCGGGCGCACGATGCCCAGCGTGAACGGCGCGGGCACACACGCCCCGCTGTAACAGCCGTCGGGCGTTTTGCAGGCCAGCGCCACCTGGCGGCACAGCCGCCGGTAAGCCCACACGGCGCGCACCGCCAGCACCAGCACGCCCGCCGCCCACACGGCGGCCAGCAAATGCCATACCGTAAGGCCCGCATACCACGGCGCGGCGGCCGGCACGGCAGCCGGGGCGGTGGCGGGCAGCGCGGGCGCAGTGGCCGGGCTTTCGGCCAGAATGCGCACGGTATCGGCGGCCTGGGCCAGCGGCTCGCTTTGGGGGCGCGGCAACGCCAGCGGGATGCCCCACGGCAGCGCAAACCGCAGCCCCACAGCCAGCCACAGCCAGCACAGCCAGCGGCTGGGCGTGTGCAGGCGGCGCAGCAGCGCGCCGACGGCCAGCGCCCCCAGCGTGGCGGCGCCGCCCCATACGCTGAGCAGCCCCAGTTGGATGACGAATTCCCGCATGGGTCACCCCTCCTCCCTGTGGGCGGCGTCCAGCAAAGCGCGGATCTCGGCGGCTTCGGCGTCGCTGATGGGCTTAGCGCTTAAAAACGCAGCCACAAAGCGCGGCAGGCTGCCGCCGAACGTTTTGTCGACGATGGCGGCGCTCTCGGCACATTGGACGGCGGCTTTGGCCACCCGGCTCGTCACTGTGCCGCCCTGGTTTTGCAGCACGCCGCGCTCGCACAGTTTTTTCAGCACCGTGTAGGTGGTGCTTTTTTTCCAGCCCAGGGCGGCGGCCGCCAGCTGCACCAGCTGGCCGCTGGGCAGGGGTTCGTTGTCCCACACCAGACAGGCAAAGCGGTATTCGCCTTCGGCCAGGCGCAGCGGGGTTGTATCAACCATACAAGCAGTCTCCTTCCGGTTCGGGTTGGCTTTAGTCTATCACAATAGACCAGCTTTGTCAATAAAAATCGCCGGGGCTGGCGATGCCTTGCCCCGGCGCAGTTTTTTAGTATGCCTTGACGCGCAGCGGCATGGCAGAATGGCACATCCAAAGCCGGTTGCCGTTCTGGCGGTACGCCAGAACGGCGAGACGCTGCGCAAAAACAGGATAATAGCCGCGTTCTGCGGCCATTATACCAGCTGTGTGCGCCGCCGCCAGTAGCGCAGCAGCGCCAGCGCCGCCAGGCTGGCCGCCGCGCCAAAGCCAAACGCCAGCGGCAGGCTGCGCTGGGCCAGCGCGCCGAACGCCAGGTTGGTGGCGATGGCGACGCAGTCCAAAATCATGGCGTGCAGGCTGAGGGCCGTGGCCCGGTTCTGGCTTTGCACCTGCTGGTTTTGCAGCCTGGCCTGGAACGGCTGGAACAGCCCGTTGCTGACGCGCAACAGCCACACGCCGCCCACGGCCAGCGCGGCGCGGTCGGTGGCGGCCAGCAGCAGGCAGGCCAGCGCCGGCAGCGCGCAGAACAGCCGCGCGGCCCGGCGCGTGCCCACCGTGCGCGTGAACCGTGCCGAGAACGCCCCCACCAGCCCCAGCAGCGTAGCGGCGATGTACACCGCGCCGATGGCGCTGCTGGACATGCCGCAGCGCTCATATTCCAGCTGGTTCAGGAACACCGTCACGGTCTGGTGGACTTCGGTCAGCAGGCCGACGGCCACCAGGAACGCCAGCAGCCCCGGCGCGGCCAGCGTGGCGCGCAGCGTGCGGGCAAACGGCTCCCGCGGGGCGTTTTGCGCGGCGGGGGCGGGGCGTACTTCGGCCAAACCCAGCGAGAGCAGCGCCGCCGCGCCGTAGCTGAACACCGTCAGCAGCGCGGCCAGGCGGTAGTCGTCCCCCACGCACAGCGTGAACACCGCGGCCGCGCCCAGCATACCGGCCTCGCCCAGGCTGTTGTAGACGCCGAACACATGCTGGCTTTGCTGCGGCCCGGCGCAGAGGTAGAGGATGCTGGTATCGACGCCCGACATGCCGGTGATGACGACGCTGAGCAGCACGCGCTCGGCCAAAAAGCCGCCAAAACCCGACGCCTGCCAAAACACGAGTTTGGAGACAAAGTACAGCCAGCAACACAAAAGCATCGTGCGCTTGTAGCCGATGCGGTCGGCCACCATGCCCCAGGGCACCTCCAGCGCGATGCACAGCGCGTAGGAGATGCTTTCGGTGAGCGTGATCTCAAAGATCGAGACGCCCTGCGCCTGCCGGTACAGCGTGGCGACAGGCCCGTAAAACACCATGCCCTGCAGCAGGGCGATGGCGTACATCAGGTACAGATTGCGTTTTTGCACAAAAAAAGACCGTCCTTTTTATAAAACTTACCTATATCCCCGCGCAGGGGCACAGCAAACCGGGCGCAGCGGGCGCTGCGCCTGGCGCAGAAAGGCAAGTTTTACACGGGACGGTTCATACGCAGGTTCCAGCTTTGTGTAAAATAGTAGTTTTAGTATAGCACGGCGCGGCAGGGGCGTCAACCAGCGTGAGTGACATAAGAAAGCAAAGGTTTTGCAAAAACTGCGCAGAAAGCGCGCGCGGTTTGGCGGCTGTGGTGTTGATTTTACGCGCCCCGGCGGGGTATACTGGAAGCAGACCGAACCCCACCGCGCGGGCCGACGCCCGCGCCCCGCCCGGAGGTGTACAATGTGTACGAGCCTTGCTTTGCCGGAACACGCGCTGTACGGCCGCAACCTGGACCTGGATACCCATTTTGGCGAGCAGGTCCTGCTGGCCCCGCGGGGGCTGGCGTTTACTTTCCGGCATCTGCCGCCGCTGCCGCGCCACTACGCCATGGTGGGCATGGGCAACGCTGTGCAGAACACGCCGCTGTTTGCCGAAGCCGCCAACGAAAAAGGCCTGTATATGGCGGGGCTGTACTTCCCCGCCAGCGCGCAGTATTTTGACGCACCGGTACCGGGGGCGCGCTTTGTGGCGCCGTATGAGCTGATCCCCCTGGTGTTGGGGCAGTGCGCCACGGTGGCCGAAGCCCGCGCGCTGCTGCAAACGGTGCGGCTGGCGGCCGAGCCGTTTGCCCCGGGCTGGCCGCTGGCCCCGCTGCACTGGCAGGTGGCCGGGCCCGACGGCGTACTGGTGGCCGAGCCGCGCGCCGACGGCCTGCGCCTGTACGACGACGATACCGGCGTGCTGACGAACGAGCCGCCCTACCCGTTCCACCGCACCAACCTGGCGCAGTACCGCGGTGTCGGGCCCGCCACGCCGCCCAACACCGTCGCCCCCGGCGTCGAGCTGGATGTGTTCGGCCAGGGGCTGGGCGGGCTGGGGCTGCCGGGCGGGGCGTCGCCCACGGCGCGCTTTGTGCGGGCGGCCTACCTGCGCGCCCACGCGGTGTTTGACGGCGAACGCCCGGCGCAGGTCGTGCAATTTTTCCATATGCTGGACGCCGTGGCCATGGTGCGCGGCAGCGTGCGCACGGCCGAAGGCCGCTGGGACAAGACGATCTACAGCTGCTGTTTTGACGCCCAAACCCGCACCTACTATTACAAAACCTATGACGGCGGCACGCTGCACGCCGTGCGCCTGGACGCCGAACCCGACGGCGACGCGCTGCGGGCCTACCCGCCCGCGCAAGACGCCGCCTTTGTATGGCAAAACTGAACCGATCGTAACCAGACCTCGGGCATCGCCCGGCGTCTGTTTGCCAGATTTGCCTGAAAACTTTTCCATGTGCGGCGGGGTCAAGACCCCGCCCTACAATACGGCCAAAACTGGCCGTCGAAATGCAAACCAATGCGCTCTCATAACACAAGCCAAGCCCCGGGCCTGCGGCCCGGGGCTTGTTGCGTTGTACGGTTTGGGTGTCAGTCGTCCGTCTCCTGCGAGAAGCTCAAAATTTCGCCGGTGGCGGCGTCGATATCGTAGTCGTACTCGGTCCAGCCGACTTTCCAGGAAAATTCATACACCGTGCGGCCGTCGTCGCGGTCGGTCTCCAGTTCCAGCGCGCGGATGTCGGCTTCGTTGACGCCGGCGTGGTTCAGCGCGATCTGCTTAGCTTCCTCGGCCGTGATGGCTGCGCCGGACGCGGCGGGGGCCGTTTGGGCCGCCTGGGCGGCGTTGTAGTCCTCGGCGTCATAGTCAAAGGCCAGCACTTCTCCGGTCAGGGCGTCGATCTCGTAGTCATACTCGGCGGCGCCGGTGTCGGTGCGCAGCCAGAACTCCACATCATATTCGGCGCGGCCGTCGTCGTAGTCCAGCCGCACGCGGATGGCTTCGACGTCGCTCTCGGCCAGGCCGGCACGGGTCAGGGCGGTGGTTTTGGCGGCGTCCTCGCCAATATAGCCGCTGTTGGGGTCGGCGCTGCCGGCGATGCCGGCGTTGGCCTCGCTGGCGGGGGCGGCCACGGGGGCCGGGGCTTCGGTAGCTGCGGGGGCGGCGTCCTGCGCGGCGGCGCTCTCGCCGGTCACCGGCACGGGGGCCGGGCCTTGCGCGGGGCCGTCAAAGTTGGCAGCTTCGGCGCAGCCGGTCAGCAGCAGGGCGGTCAGAGCGGCGGTGGCGGTCAGGGCGATAATACGGCGTTTCATATTCAATTCCTCCTTGTTGTGTGGGGGTGTTTCGTTTTGTTTGACCCCAGTATACCGCCGCCAGATTAAAAGCACATTAAGGATTTTAAGAATTTTGTGGTTTTTGCAGGGTTTGCGGATTTTCTGGCCCGCCCCGCGCGCACGGGATGCGCCAGGTAAAGGTGCTGCCGACGCCCGGCGCGCTTTGCACCGTGACGTCGCCGCCGTGGGCGCGGACGATCCACCGCACCATGGCCAGGCCCAGGCCCGCCCCGCCGCCGCTGCGCGCGGGGTCCGCCTGCCAGAAGCGCTGCCAGATTTTTTCCTGGTTTTCGGGCGCGATGCCGATGCCGTCGTCCTGCACAGTGCCCACGGCCTGGCCGTCCCGGCATTGCAGCGTCAGCCGCACCTGCCCGCCCGGGCGGCCGTAGCGGATGGCGTTTTCCCCCAGGTTGATGAGCATGCGCATCAGCAGCGTTTCGTCGCCCTGCACCGTCACGCCGGGGGCAAGGTCGGTCTGCACCGTGATATCCTGCGCGGCGGCCTGCTCGGCCAGCGTTTCGGCCACCAGGGCCGTCATCTCGCTCAGGTCCACGGGCTGCCATTGCAGCGGCTGGCGGCCTTTGTCGGCCCGGGCCAGCCACAGCAGCTGCGAGAGCATCGCCGCCATGCGCGCGGCCTGGGTGCGGATGGCCTGCAGCGCGGCGCGGGTCTCGCCCGTCGTCTCGGGCTGGGCGAGCGCATACTCGCTCTGCGAGAGGATCACCGCCGTGGGGGTGCGCAGTTCGTGCGAGGCGTCGTCGGTAAACTGCTGCTCGTGGTCAAAGGCGTCCTGCAGGCGGGCGAACATCGCGTCAAACTCGCCGGCCAGCGTGCGGATTTCGTCGCGGCCGGGCGGCAGGCCGATGCGCCGCGAAAGGTCGCCGCCGGCGCGGATTTCCCGCGCGGTGGCGGTGATATGCCGCACCGGGGCGAACGCCCGCCGCGTGACGAGGTACCCGCACACCGCCGCCAGCACAATGTACACTGGCAGCACCAGCAGCGCCCAGCGCCACAGCGCGCCCAGCGTGCTGTCCACCGCGCCGGCGTCGGTGACGGTGCGCACCCACAGCGCGCCGTAGCCGTCCACCGCAAGGGGTTCGTCGTACAGGTACCAGGTGCGGCCGCCGCCCTGCGTCGTGCGCAGCTGCCCGGCGGCAAACACGGCCGAGTTGTCGAAATCGCGCGGCACAAAGCCGTACAGCGGCACGCCGTCGGCGTCATAGACCGAAAGATAGACCCCGTCGTCAAAGGCTTCGAGGTCGCGGTCAATGTCCAGCTCGCCGTCCTTCGCTTCAATCTCGCGCGCGGCGGCGTCAGCCATCGTCTGCATGCGGGTGAGCTTGCCCTGCCGGGCCGTCTGCGCGCCCACGTAGGAGAGCACCCCCAGCGACAGCACCGCCAGCAGCACCATGAACAGCGTGTACAGCAGCGTGACCCGCAGCGTGATGGAAAGGTGTTTCATACTTCCTCCCGCAGAACGTAGCCCACGCCGCGCACGGTGTGGATGAGCTTGGGCTCGCGCCCGTCGTCGATTTTTTTGCGCAGGTAGCGGATGTAGACGTCCACGACGTTGGAACCGCCCTCGTAGTCAAAGTTCCACACGCCCTGGCTGATGCGCTCGCGCGAGAGGACGACCCCGGCGTTGCGGGCGAGGTATTCCAGCACGGCGAACTCTTTGGCCGAGAGCGCCAGCGCCTGCCCGCCGCGCGCCGCCGTGCGGGCCGTGCAGTCGATGCGCAGGTCCCCGACGGTGATGACGTCGCTGACCTGGCCGGTACCGCGGCGGATGAGCACCCGCAGCCGGGCCAGCAGTTCCTGCAGGGCGAACGGTTTGACCAGGTAGTCGTCGGCGCCGCTGTCCAGCCCGCGCACGCGGTCGTCGACGCCGTCGCGGGCCGTCAGCAGCAACACGGGGGTTTTGTCGCCGGCGGCGCGGCGGCGGGCCAGCACCTGCAAGCCGTCCAGCCCCGGCAGCATGACATCCAGCACGACGGCGTCATAGGCCCCGGCGGCCAGATAGTCCAGCGCGTCGGGGCCGGTGGCGCAGCTGTCGACGCTGTAGTGCGCCGCTGTCAGTTGCTTGACGAGCAGGGCGTTCATCTCGGGCTGGTCTTCCACGACCAAAATACGCATGGCAGGGTCCCCTTTCCGGGCGTTTTTTTCATCATACCACAAAACGGCGCCTTACGCCAGGCGGCGCGGCGGCCGGAACACGGCTGTGCCGCCTGGCAGGCCGCCCGCCGCCACCGGCATGTTGCCTTTGCGCGCCGTTGTGTGTATAATAGGTAGGAAACTGAACCGCCAAAAGGAGCGATTGTACCATGAAACTGGGAATTTTGGGCCTGCCCAACGTGGGCAAGTCGACGCTGTTCAACGCGATTACCTCGACGCGCAACGCGCAGGCCGCCAACTACCCTTTCTGCACCATTGAGCCGAACGCCGGCATTGTGGCCGTGCCCGACCCGCGGCTGGACAAGCTGGCCGAAGTGTGGCAGACCGATAAAAAGACCCCCGCCATCGTCGAGTTCGTCGACATTGCGGGCCTTGTCAAAGGCGCGGCGCACGGCGCGGGGCTGGGCAACAAGTTTTTGGGGCATATCCGCGAATGCGACGCGCTGGTGCATGTGGTGCGCTGCTTTGACGACGACAACATCGTACATGTGGTCGAGGACGTCAACCAGCCCGAGCCCGTGGACCCGCTGCGCGATATCGACGCCATCGACCTGGAACTGATCCTGGCCGACCTCGAGGTCGTCAACCACCGCCTGGCCCGCCAGCAGAAAGCCGCCAAGACCGGCAACAAGGCCGCCGCGGCCGAAGCCGCCTGGCTGGCCGAACTGGCCGCCCACCTGGAAGCCGAAAAGCCCGCGCGCACCTTTGCCTTTGACGACGCCGACGACGCGCAGGCCGCCACCCGCAAGGAGCTGGGGCTGCTTTCGGCCAAGCCGGTGATCTACGCCTGCAACGTGGGCGAGGACGATTTGCTGGAGGGCCTGGCCGGCAACCGCTACTACCCGCTGGTGGCCGAGCGCGCCGCCGCCGAGGGCGCGCAGGCGCTGCCGATCTGCGCCAAGACCGAGGAGGATATCGCCGACGCCACACCGGAGGAAAAGCTCGCCTTTTTGCAGGAGATGGGCATTGAATCCACCGGCCTGGACAAGCTCATCCGGGCCAGCTACGACCTGCTGGGGCTGATTAGCTTTTTGACCGACGGCAAAAAAGAGTGCCGCGCCTGGACCATCAAAAAAGGCACCAAGGCCCCCCAGGCCGCCGGCAAAATCCACAGCGATTTTGAGCGCGGGTTTATCCGCGCGCAGGTCATCGCCTACCAGGACCTGGCCGACGCCGATTTCAACTACGCCGCCGTCAAGGCCAAGGGCCTGCAGCGCACCGAGGGCAAAGAGTATGTGGTGCAGGACGGCGACGTGATCGAATTTTTGTTCAACGTATAAGGGGGACGCGATGCTTTACGGCATTATGGGCGCCATGCCCGAGGAAGTGGACCAGCTGTGCTCCAAATTGCAGGACGTGACCTGCGAGACCTACGCCGGGGTGGACTACCACCGCGGCACGCTGCACGGCAAACCGGTGGTGGTGTGCTGCGCCGGCATGGGCAAGGCCAACGCGGCCAGCACCGTGCAGGTATTGTGCACGCGCTACGGCATTGAGCGGCTGATTTTCAGCGGCGTGGCCGGCAATATGACGAGCAAGATCGGCATTGGCGACGTCTGCGTGGGCGAAACCGTCGTCTACCACGACGCCGACATGGATATGCTGTGCCAGAGCGCCCCCTTTACCACCGAGTACCACGGCGACCCCGCGCTGGTGCGCGCGGCGCTGGACGCCTGCGCGGCGTGCGGCGTCAAGGCCATTGCGGGCAAGATCGCCACCGGTGACCGCTTTGTGGGCGACGCCGCCACCAAACAGGCCATCGCCCAAGCCTGCGCGCCCGACTGCGTTGAGATGGAGGGCGCAGCCGTCAGTCAGATTGCCGCGCGCAACGGCGTGCCCTGCGTGGTGCTGCGTGCCATGAGCGACAACGCCGACGAGGACGGGTACGAGGTGCTGGTGGTGCGGGATTTCAGCATTGCCGCGTATGTCCAAACCGCCACGGCCCTTGTGGCGTACATGGTGGAACATCTTTAAATTGGGGTTTTGCACAGGCGGCTTTTGCCGCGTGTTTATAAACGCCAAACGCCCGCCCGGGGCTGTACCCCGGGCGGGCGTTTATGCTTTTATTGAGATAAATTTGCGGCGCAGGGGGTCACGGCGCAAGGTCGCCGGGGCGGTCGATATCCCACAGTTCTTCCGCTTCACAGGCTACGCGCAATACGGCTTGGGGCCGGGCGTTCAGCACCGCGCGCCCGCCGCAGTCGCCCCCCAGGGCGTACAGCTGCGGGGCCAGCGCCGCGCAAAACAGCGCCGGGCTGCCCACACGGCCGCCGCAGGCGGCCGTGGCGCCCCAGGTGCCGGGCACGGCCAAATCCAGCAGGCGGTGCACGGTGGCGGCGCGCAGCAGCGGCTGGTCGGCCACCGCAAACAGCAAAAAGTCACCGGGCGCCAGCGGGCCGGCGGCGTCCAGCCCGGCGCGGATGCTGGCGCTTTGCCCCTGTGCGCTGTGCGGGCTGGGCACGGCGCGCGCGCCGCAGGCGGCGGCCGCCTGCGCGATGGCCGGGGTGTTGGTGACCACAAGCAGCGCGGCGTCCGCCCGGGCGGCGCAGACCGCCGCCAGCGTGTGCAGGCCGTACCGGTACAGCGGCCGCCTGCGCCAGGGGGCCAGCAGTTTATTGGCCCCAAAGCGGCGCGACGACCCGGCCGCCAGCAAAATGACGTGGGTCACGGCTGGGCGTGCAGCGCCGTGTAGACTTTTTCCGGCGTGATGGGCAAGTCGCGGAACCAGGTGCCGGTGGCGCGGAACACCGCGTGCGCGATGGCCGGGGCCGGGGTGTTTATGACGATCTCGCCGATGGATTTGGCGCCAAAGGGGCCGGTGGGCTCGTAGCTGGCTTCAAACTCCACCTGCAGGTGGCCCATGTCCAGCCGGGTGGGGATTTTGTACTGCATCAGCGAATTTTCCAGGATGCGGCCCGCGGGCGTATAGTGCACATCCTCAAACAGCGCCATGCCGATGCCCTGGACGATGCCGCCCTCGGTCTGGACGCGGGCAAGGTTGGGGTTGACCGGCGTGCCGCAGTCGACGACGGCCTTGTAGTCCAGCACGGTGACGCTGCCGGTCTCTTTGTCGAGTTCGATCTCGGCCATGCCGACCATGAACGGCGGCGGCGAGATGGGCGAGGAATGGGTGCAGGTGGCCTGCACGGCGGTGGTGTTGTTGCACATGGCGCGGGTGGCCAGGTCCGCCAGCGGGACCGACGCGCTGCCGTCAAGACGGCGCACGGCGTCGCCGGTAAACTCCACTTCTTCCGGCGTGCAGCCAAAGCCCTTGGCCGCCAGCGCGCAGAGCTGCGTTTTGAGCTGGGTGCAGGCGCGCTCGACCGCTTTGCCGGTGACGTAGGTTGTGGACGAAGCGTAGGAGCCGGAGTCGTAGGGCGAAGCGTCGGTGTCGGCGCCGAACACCGCGACGTTGTCGACGTCGCAGTCCATGCATTCGGCCACCATCTGCGCCAGGATGGTATCGCAGCCGGTGCCCATATCGGCCGCGCCGATGACCAGGTTGTAGATGCCGTCGTCGCCCAGGCGGACGGTGGCCGAACCGACGTCGACGCCGGAAATGCCCGACCCCTGCATGGCCATGGCCACGCCGGCGGCGCGCACCTTGCCGTTGCCCATATCGCGCACGGGGAACTTTTCGTCCCAGCCGAACAGGTCCTTGCAGCGGGCCATGCAGCGGTCCAGCGCGCAGGCGTTGGCGGGCTCGTTGTAGTAGGCGGGCATGCGCATGCCCTCGCGCACCATGTTCTGCTCGCGCAGGGCGACGGGGTCGACGCCCAGGCGGTCGGCCAGCTCATTGACGGCGCTCTCAACAGCAAAGATGCCCTGGGTCGCGCCGTAGCCGCGGTAGGCCCCGGCAGCCTGCACGTTGGTGTAGACGACGTCGTAGGCAAAGCGGAAGGCTTCCAGCCCGCCGGTGTACAGCGGGATGGACTTGTGCCCCGAAAGCCCGACGGTGGTGGGGCCGTGCTCGCTGTATGCGCCGGTGTTGGACAGCGTGTAGACGTCCAGCGCGCGGATTTTGCCCTGTTTGCTGGCGCCCAGGCGCACGTGCACTTCCATCTCATGCCGGGGGCTGCCGGCGGTCTGGCATTCCTGCCGGGTGTAGACGATGTGCGCGGGGCGGCCGGTTTTCCAGGTGACGAAAGCCGGGTAGACCTCGCACACGGCGGTCTGTTTGGCGCCAAAGCCGCCGCCGATGCGCGGCTTTTCGACGTGGATTTTGGATTTGGGGATGCCCAGCGCCTGCGCCAGGATGCGCCGCACATGGAACACGATCTGCGTCGAGCTGACGACGTGCAGCCGGCCGTAGGGGTCGATCTCGGTATAGGTGCGGAACGTCTCCATCATCGCCTGCTGGCAGGGCTTGGTGTGCCAGACATGGTCGACGACGACGTCGCAGTCCGCCAATACGGCGTCGACATCGCCGTCGCCGCAGCGGTCGCTGGCGCAGAGGTTGCGCCGGTTGTCGGCCCCGACGGCGCACAGCGCGCGCCAGTCGTCCTCGGGGTGGACGAGGACGGGGTTGTCGAGCGCGGTGTGCGGGTCCAGCACGGCGGGCAGCACCTCGTAGTCCACTTTGACCAGTTTCATCGCCTTGTCGACGGCGGCTTCGCTCTCGCCGGCCAGGATGGCGACGGCGTCGCCCACAAAGCGCAGGCGGCGGTCCAGAATCAGGCGGTCATAGGGCGAGGGTTCGGGGTAGGTCTGCCCGGCGATGGTAAAGCGCTGCCGGGGCACGTCCTCGTAGGTATACACGGCTACCATGCCCGGCACTTTCGTGGCCAGGTCGGTGCGGATGGAGCGGATGAGCGCGTGGGCGTGGGGGCTGCGCAGCACCTTGACGACAAGGCAGTCCCGCGGGGTAACGTCCTCGACAAACGCAGGTCTGCCCAGCAGCAGGCCCAGGGCGTCCTTTTTGCGTACGCCCTTGCCGACGGTTTTGGTTTCAGCCATGGTGTCCCTCCTTTGCCGGGCCGCGGGCGTCCAAAAACGCCCGGATGCCGCGCAGCTGCCCCTCATACCCCGAGCAGCGGCAGAGGTTGCCGGCCAGGTAGGCGCGGATCTCGTCGTCGGTGGGGTCGGGGTTTTCGCGCAGCAGCGCGATGGTGTTCATCACATACCCGGGGTTGCAGAAACCGCACTGCTCGGCCCCCTGGTCGGCGATAAAGGCGACGAAGGCTTCGGCTTCGGCCTGCAGGCCCTCCAGCGTCTGCACCTCGCAGCCGTCGGCGCGCGCCGCCAGCACCGAGCAGGAAAGCACCGGTTTGCCGTCCAGCAGCACGGTGCACAGCCCGCAGTTGGATGTTTCGCACCCGCGCTTGACGCTGGCGCAGCCGTGGGCGCGCACAAAGTCCAGCAGCAGCGTGCCGGGTTCAACGGCCGCGCGCAGCGGCCGCCCGTTGAGTTTGAGTTGAATTTCCATGCCTTATCCCTCCTTGCAGGCCAGCAGCGCCCGGCGCACCAGCACGCGGCACAAGCCGCGGCGGTAATCGGCCCCGGCGCGCAGGTTGCTGCCAAACGCCGCCTGCTGCGCCACGGCGGCGGCAAACGCATCGGCGGTTTCCGGCGTGACGCCGCCGGCCAACAGCGCCGGGTCGCCGGGGTAGAGCTGCGCTTTCATCGGCCGCGCGCCGACGGCGCAGCGCACGCCGTCGGGCCGCAGGGCCACGGCGCAGGCCAGCACCGGGAAGTCGGTGGCGCTGTTGCGCTGGCTGGCGTAGGCCACGCGCCCCGGCAATTTGGGCAGGACGACGTGGGTTAAAATATCGCGCTCATAGGGGCGGGCAGCGTACTCGGCCAGCGGCACCGTGCCGCCGTGGTGCAGTTCCACCCGGGCATCCAGCGCCAGGAACAGCGTCAAAACGTCCGAAAACCCGAACCGCCCGTACAGGCTGCCGCCCACGGTGGCCAGGTTGCGGAACTGCACGCCCACGATGTGGCGCACGCTTTCGGCCAGCGCGCCCTGCGTCAGGGCGCCCAGCCCGGCGTGCTGTTCCAGCGCGCGCAGGCTTACCATCGCGCCGATGCGGTACGCGTCGGGCGTTTCCTCAATGGTATCAAGCCCCAGGCCGCACAGGTCGATGGCGGTGTCCACCGTGCGGTTTTGCGTCTTGAGCCACAGCATGCCGCCCAGCACGACGTTGGCGCGCTTTTGGCACAGCGCGTAGGCTTCGTCCAGGCTTTGCGCCCGCACATATCGCTTGATCGTCAGCAATTGGGGTCCCTCCTGCAAAAAATGACAGAATTTCAGTATCCCCAGTATACCATGGAACCAGGCAAAGAAAAAGCCCCGTACCGCGGTACAGGGCAAAAAAAGCAGAATTTTGGCAAAACGGGGCGTCGAGGGGTCACATCCCCTGCCCCGGCGCGCAGAACAGCGCGCCGTCCGGCCCCGGCACAACGCACAGCCCCGGGTACAGCCCCCGCAGCGCCGCCTGCGCGGCGGCGGCCCCGTCGCCGGGGCAAACGCTGCCGCACAATGCGCCGTCCTGCATCAGCAGCAGGCGGTCGGCGTAGCGCAGCGCCAGCGCGGGGTCGTGCAGCACCACCAGCGCGGCGCGCTGCCCCCCCTGCGCCCAGCGGCGCAGCGCCGCAAACAGCCGGTGGGTGTGAGTGTAGTCCAGCGCGCTGTTGGGTTCGTCCAGCAGCAGCACGGGGGCGTCCTGCGCCACCACGCGGCCCAGGTGGACGAGCTGGCGCTGCCCCTCGCTGAGGGCGGCGCAGTCGGCGTCCAGCAGGTCCTGCACGCCCAGGGCGCGGGCCGCCTGCGCCACCCGTTCGGCGTCGCCGGGCGCGGGGCCGCCGAACGGCCCGCTGTAGGCATAGCGGCCCATGGCAATAACCTCCCGTGCGGTCAGGCCCGGCAGCAGGCCGGTGCGCTGGGGCAGCAGCGCCAGGCAGCGCGCCCGGCGGCGCGCCGGCAGGGCCAGGCAGTCCTGCCCCAGCACGCGCACGCCGCCGCCAAACACCCGCCCGTTGCCGGAAAGCGCGCGCAGCAGCGTCGATTTGCCGCAGCCGTTGGGCCCCAGCAGCGCCGTGACGGTGCCGGCGGGCAGCGCCAGCGAGACGCCGCGCACGACGGGGCGGCGGTACCCGGCCGTGAGGTTTTCCGCTTCAAGCAGCATCGGCGCGCCCCCCTCCCGTAATCAGCAGCGCCGCCAGCACCGGCGCGGCAAACAGCACGGTAAAGATGCTCAGCGGCAGTTCGGCCCCGCCGCCCGCGCTGCGGGCCAGCAAATCGGCGGCCAGCAGCAGGTCGGCCCCCGTGACGGCGCACAGCGGCAAAAACGCGCCGCCGCACCGCCGCAGCAAGCCGTAGGCGATGTGCGGCGCAATGAGCCCCACAAACGCGATGCCGCCCGCCACGCTGACGACGGCGGCGACCATCAGCGTGGTAAGGCCCAGCAGCAGCGCCCGCCAGCGCCGGGGTTCCAGGCCGCTGGCGCGGGCGCTTGCCTGCCCTAAAGAAAGCAGCGCCGCCTGCCGCCGGAACAACAACACCAGCACCAGGCCCGCCAGCACCGGCGGCGCGGCTGCGGCCAGCTTGCCCGCCGTGACCCCCGCCAGGCTGCCCATGGTCCAGTACTCGATGGCGGCCAGTTCCCGCTCGGGGTCGGCCAGCGTTTTCAGCAGCATGACCCCGGCTTCGGCCAGCGCGCTGACCAGGATGCCGGCCAGCACGTAGGCGGCTGTGCGCTCGGCCCGGGCGGCGCGCACCAGCCCCAGCACCGCCGCCAGGCTGAGCAGCCCGCACAAAAACGCGCCGCCCATGATCTGCCATGCGCTGCCGGCCCCCAGCACGATGGCCGCGGCCGCCCCCAGCGACGCGCCGCCCGCCACGCCGGTAAGGTCGGGCGAGGCCAGCGGGTTGCGGAACACCGTCTGGTACACCCCGCCCGCCGCGCCCAGCGCCAGCCCGGCCAGCGCGGCCAGGGCGGTGCGCGGCAAGCGTAGCGTAAAGAACACCCGCGCGGCCATAGGGTCGCCGCCGCCCGGCAGCGCCAGAATCTGCCCCGGCGTCAGCGGGTAGGCGCCCACGCACAGCGAAGTTACGGCCAACACGGCCAGCAGCCCCAGCGCCAGCGCGGCGCACAGACGGGTGCGGGTGGGCATGGCGGGTACCTCCTTTCTTCTGGCAAAAATAGAGGGCGGCGTTCCTGCGCCGCCCCATTTTGTGTTTACTGGTTACTGCGTGATGAGCGAAGCGTCCGGCGTAAAACCGTAAAATTCCTGATAAAATTCCTGCGCGTCGGCAGTGAACGTCTCAAACGGGTAGGCGTCGGGGTGCAGCACGCTGGTAAGCCACAGCACGCCCAGCACGCCCGACGGCGTAGGCGAATCCCACTCATCCAAACCCTGCGGCATCGTGTAGACCGCGCCGTTCTGCACGGCGGTCAGCGCCGCCAGCTGGGCGTCGGCCCGGATGTCGTCGGCCGTATAGCTTGCGCCCGAGGGGATGACCAGCACGTCGGGGTCCAGCGCCAGCAGCGTCTCGTAGGAGATTTCGGCCCAGTAATCGTCGTCGACGCCGGCGGCCGCGTTGACGCCGCCCGCCTGCTCAATCAGATCGTTCTGGTACATGCCGGCGGGGGCCACCGTCAGGTAGCTGCCGTTGCCCAGCAGGCAGACTTCGGGCTTGGCAAGGTCCTGCGTCAGCGCAGCGGCGCGGGCCAGCTGCTGCCCCGTATAGGCCAGCAGCGCGTCGGCCTGCGCTTCGGCCCCCAGAGCCTGGCCCAGCAGCGTCAGCATCGTCTCAAGCCCCTGCTGTGTCTCGGGGTCGACGACGAGCACCGGGATGCCGAGGGCCTCCAGCGTCTGGGCATTGTCCAGCAGCTTTTTGGGCATGACGACGAGGTCGGGCGCCAGCGCGGCGACGGCTTCGACGTTGAGCTCCTTGAGCGTGCCGACCTGCGGCAGTTCGGGCAGTTCGGGCGCGGCCAGCGCGTAGAGCGCGCGGGTGTCGGCCTTGTTCTCGAGCCCGACGATCTTGTCTTTCTGCCCCAGCGCGATGACGGCGTAGGTCGTGATGTAATAGCAGCTGACAACGCTTTCGGCCGGGGCGTCCAGCGTGACGGTGCGTCCGGCCTGGTCGATCAGCGTCAGGGCGGCGTCCGGCGCGGCGGTCTCGGTGGTGTTTTCCGCCGCACTTTCGGCGGCGGGTTCGCTGGCGGTTTCACTGGCAGCTTCGGCCGTGCCGGCAGACGGCGCGGGCGCGCCGCAGGCAGCCAGGCTGACGGCCAGCGCCAGCGCCAGGCCAAGCGCGGTCAGTTTTTGTACAAAACGGTGTTGCACAGGGGGTCCCCTCCTCACTTTTGCAGCCCGGGCGTGTGCCCGGCACCGTTATTCTAGCACAAGAATAACGCTCTGTCAAAAAGAAATTGCCCCCGGTTTTGCTACCACATGCCGCCGAACTGCTGCGCAAACGCGTCCTGCGCGGCGCGGTCGCAGGCCCATTGCAGCGCGCGGTAGCGGCGGATCAGGTCCCACGCCTGCGGTGTCAGCAGCGAGCCGCCCCCGCCCGCCCCGCCGGGGCGGCGCGCGACCATCGCAAAGCCCCACTGGCTTTCCAGCTCGTTGAGCATGCCCCACGCCTTGGAGTAGGCCATGCCCATCACGGAAGCCGCCGTGCGCAGGCTGCCGGTGCGCGCCACCAGTTCCAGCAGCTGCAGCGGGCCGGGGCCAAAGCATTTGCCCGCGCGGTACAGCCGCACCGGCGCGCCGGCGTGCAGCGGCGCGGGCAGCGCGGGGGCCAGTCGGGCGCGGATTGTCTCGGGCGGTTCGGCGTCAAGGTCCAGCTGCACCGCCCCGCTGCGGGCGCGCAGCGCGTTTAAGTGGGGCAGGTCCTCTTGTTTGACGACGGCCACCACGGCGGCGGGGCCGTCCAGCAGCGCCTGCAATTCGGCCAGGTAGGGCGCGCAGTCCCGCTCAAACCGGCCGATCTCGTCGACCAGCACCGTCGGCGCGCCGCTTTCGCGCGCGGCGCGCAGCGCCTGCACGCCGAAGGTTGCAAACGTTTCGGGCACGGCGCGCACCGCACCGTCCGCTTCGCAGCTGATGGGCGCCAGCGCGCCGGTGGCAAGGTTTTGCAAAGAGAACAGCGGCCCCGCGGCGCAGCGCCCGGTGCACAGCGTGCGCACGCCCAGCACGGGCTGCGGCAGGCGGCGGCACAGCCAGGCGGCCAGCGAGGTTTTGCCGCACAACGGGCGGCCGGTAAGGATATAACGGGCAGGCATGGCAAAGCCCCCTTGGGTAAGGTTTTCCGCCATTGTACCACAAAGCGCGCCGGCGCGCAAAAGCCGCCCTTGACGGTATGCGCGCAGGGGGTGTATCATATTTTGAAAAAAACAAAACCGCGCCGCGGTTGGAGAGGGGTTTCTTCTGGATACGATTGTACACATCATCAACGTGACCAACGAGTGGGTCTGGTCCTGGCCCACCATTGTGCTGATGCTGGGCACCCACCTGTTCATGACGGTGCGCACGCGCGGCATCCAGCGCATGCTGCCCACGGCGATCCGCCTTTCGGTCACCAAAGACCCCGACGCCGAGGGCGAGGTCTCGCAGTTTGCCACGCTGACGACGGCGCTGGCGTCCACCATCGGCACCGGCAACATCATCGGCGTCGGCACGGCCATTGCGCTGGGCGGGCCGGGCGCGGTGTTCTGGTGCTGGATCGCCGGCATTCTGGGCATCGCCACCAAATATGCCGAGTCTCTCATCGCCGTCAAGTACCGCGTCAAGACCAAGGACGGCCGCATGCAGGGCGGCGCGATGTACGCGCTGGAACGCGGCCTGCACATGAAATGGCTGGGCGTGGCGTTTGCGCTGTTCGGCGCGCTGGCGTCCTTTGGCATCGGCTGCGCCACGCAGGTCAACGCCATCGCCACCGTATGCAGCGCCAACCTGGGCGTCCCCAACTGGGTCACGGGGCTGGTGGTGGCCGCGCTGACGGCGCTGGTCATCTTTGGCGGCATCCAGACCATCTCCCGCGTGTGTGAGAAGCTGGTGCCCTTTATGGCGGCCTTTTACATTTTGGGCTGCGCCGCCATTTTGGTGTACAACCGCGACTGCCTGTGGCTGACCGTGACGACGATCTGCCGCCTGGCGTTCACGCCCGGCGCGGCGGCCGGCGGCCTGACGGGCGGCGGCATCATGCTGGCGATGCGCTACGGCATCGCGCGGGGGTTGTTCTCGAACGAATCGGGCATGGGCTCGGCGCCCATTGTGGCGGCGGCCGCCCAGACGCGCAACCCGGTGCGCCAGGCGCTGGTGTCCAGCAGCGGGACGTTCTGGGACACCGTCGTCGTCTGCCTGATGACCGGCCTGGTGCTGGTGTCCAGCATTTTGAAAAACCCCGCCATCGACATGGGTTCTATTGCGGACGGCGGCATTTTGACGACGCTGGCCTTTGACCAGATCCCCGTGCTGGGGCCGGTGATTCTGGTGGTGGGCATCATCTCGTTTGCGTTTTCCACCGTGCTGGGCTGGTCCTATTACGGCGAGCGGTGCCTGGAATACCTCGTGGGCGAAAAAGGCCGCACGGCCTACCGCGTGGCGTATGTGGCGGTGGCGGCCATTGCGCCGGTGGTGGCGCTGAACCTGGTGTGGACGGTGGCCGACACCCTCAACGCGCTGATGGCGCTGCCCAACCTGATTGCGGTGCTGCTGCTCTCGGGCGTGATCGCGCGTGAGACCGAGACCTACCTCCACGACCTGGACAAACGCTGCGAGGACCCGGTGCCGGTCCTGGACGAATCCTGACCCGCCCGGGCAGGGGGCCTTGCGCCCCCTGCTTTTTTGCCTGTGCGCGCAGGCTCTGCCGGGCTTCGCTTGCATCCGCCCGCGCCGGGTGGTATGATAAAGGCACACTTTTTGCGAAAGGGGGCCGCCCTATGGACTGCGGACCGCTGCCCGTGTGCGAGATTATGGGCGTGCGCATCGCCGTGACCGACATGGCGCAGACCGTGCGCTGCCTGTGCCAAAACAAGGACGCCTGGCGCGGGCAGTATATCTGCGTGGCCAACGTACACACCACCGTGACCGCCTACGGCGACGCGGGTTACCGCGCCGTGCAAAACGGCGCCGCGCTGGCCCTGCCCGACGGCGGGCCGCTTTCGCAGTACAGCCGGCGGCACGGGTTCCCCCAGGCGCAGCGCGTCACCGGCCCCGACCTGATGCAGCAGATGTTGCGCGAGAGCGCCGAACACGGCTGGCGGCATTATTTTTACGGGTCCACCCCGCAGACGTTGGACCTTTTGCGCCAGAAGATTGAAACCGCCTACCCCGGGGCCGTCATCGCGGGGATGGAGTCGCCGCCGTTCCGCCCGCTGACGCCACAAGAGGACGCTGACGCCGTGGCACGCATCAACGCCGCCCGGCCGGATTTTGTGTGGGTGGGCCTGGGCGCGCCCAAGCAGGAACGCTGGATGGCCGCCCACAAAGGCGCCGTGCAGGCCGTGATGATCGGCGTGGGGGCCGCGTTCGACTACGAGGCCGGCAACATCCGCCGCGCGCCGCAGTGGATGCAGCGCTGCAGCCTGGAATGGCTGTACCGCCTGCTGCAGGACCCCAAACGCCTGTTTGCCCGGTATTATGTGACCAACCTGAAATTTTTGTGGTGGGCCTGGCGGCATTGACGCCCCCTTACCCCCGCCGGTGTTGCTGCGGCCATACATACAACAAGCCCGGGGCGCTTTTACAAGCGCCCCGGGCGTTGCTTTGTGGTATCTGCAGGTATATCGGAATGTCAGGGAAATGCTTGCGGGGCCGCGCCTTTACGCTTCGGCAGTAAAGGCGTCCTTGCCCAGGCCGCAGACCGGGCACAGCCAGTCGGCGGGGACGTCCGCCCACGGGGTGCCGGGCGCGATGCCGTTGTCGGGGTCGCCGAGGGCGGGGTCATAGACATAGCCGCAGGGGCAGATATATTTTTCCATAGCAGGGTTCTCCTTTCGGGTTCAGGCTTTCCACAGCCCGTGCAGGTTGCAGTAGGCGTAGACGGCTTCGACTGCGTCGCCGGGGGCCAGCGCAAAAGCCGCGGACGGGGCTTCGCCGGGGGCGAGGTAGTGGATCTGGCTGCCGTGTTTCGTCTGCAGGGCGATCCACTCGATATAATGCACATCCAGCATCGGGTGTTCGACGCTGCCCACCGTCACCTGCACCGTATTGCCGTCGACGGTGTAGACCGGGATGTGCTTTTCGTGCGCGGCTTCCACCGTGCCGGGGATGAGCTGCGTCATCTTTTGGCCGCAGCAGAAAACCGGTACGCCGCTGTCCTTGACCATCGTGACGATGTTCCCGCAGTGTTCGCAGCGGAAAAATTTGAGCTCCATAGTGCGCCTCCTTGTTTTGGGTTGGTAAAATTATAGGATTTTTTCCTGTTTTATCCGGCAGCCGGTTTGCCGCCGGTTCACTTCTTGCTTATAGTATAGCATACTTTTTGTGTTTGTAAAGAGTATTTTTAAGATTTATTATTACTTTTTCTGGAAATCGCCGCCCCGCTGGACGCCGGGGCGCAAAAAGCGTACAATAAGGGCAGACTGTACACAACAAAGGGGAACGCTATGAAACGTTTGGTCGTGGGCCTGCTGGCCCATGTGGACAGCGGCAAGACCACACTGGCCGAAGGGCTGTTGTACCGTGCGGGCGCGCTGCGCAAGCTGGGCCGGGTGGACCACCGCGACGCCTTTTTGGACACCGACGCGCAGGAGCGTGCGCGGGGTATCACGATTTTTGCCAAGCAGGCCGTGCTGGCGCTGCCGGCGGCCGGCGAAGCCGAGGAGACTGAACTGACGCTGCTGGACACGCCGGGGCATGTGGATTTTTCGGCCGAAGCCGAGCGCGCCTTGCAGGTGCTGGACTACGCGGTGCTGGTGGTCAGCGGCACCGACGGCGTGCAGGCCCACACCGAGACGCTGTGGAAACTGCTGGCGCGCTACCGCGTGCCGACGTTTGTGTTTGTGAACAAGATGGACCTGCCGGGGGCCGACGCCGCCGTGCGCCTGCGGGAGCTGCGCGGCCGTTTTGGCGACGGCTGCATAGACTTTACCGCCGCGCCCAACGCCGAAGCGCTGGCGCTGTGCAGCGAACCGCTGATGGAGGAAGTGCTGGCTACCGGCGCGCCGCGCCCCGCCACGCTGGTGCAGGCCATTGCGCGGCGGCAGGTGTTCCCCTGCTTTTTTGGCGCGGCGCTGCGCCTGCAGGGCCTGGATGAGCTGCTGCGCGCGCTGCAGACGCTGACGCGCATGCCGCCCACCTGGCCAGAGTTTGGCGCGCGGGTGTTCAAGATCAGCCAGGACGACGCCGGCGCGCGGCTGACCTGGCTGAAGGTGACCGGCGGCACGCTGCCGGTAAAAGCCGTGCTGCCCGGCGGCGAGAAAGCCGACGCGCTGCGGCTGTACAACGGCAGCAAGTTCCGGCTGGTGAGCGCCGCGGAGCCTGGCATGGTGGTGGCGGTGGCCGGCCCGGCCCGCACACGCCCCGGCCAGGGCCTGGGGGCCGAGACCGACGCCGAAGCCCCCTTGCTGGAACCGGTGCTGAACTACCGCGCCAGCTGCCCCGCCGCCGACCCGCACACGCTGCTGCGCGCGCTGCGCACGCTGGAGGACGAGGACCCGCAGCTGCATGTAGCCTGGCGCGACGACCTGGCCGAGGTGCATGTGCAGCTGATGGGCGAAGTGCAGCTGGAAATTTTGCAAACCCTGCTGCAAAGCCGTTTTGGGCTGGCGGTCACCTTCAGCGAGGGCGGCATCCTGTACAAAGAGACGATCACCCGGGCGGTGGAAGGCGTCGGCCACTATGAGCCGCTGCGCCATTATGCCGAGGTCCACCTGCTGCTGGAACCCGGCCCCCGCGGCAGCGGCGTGCAGCTGGCCGCCGATTGCCCGCCCGACAGCCTGGCCGAAAACTGGCAGCGCCTGGTGCTGACCCATCTGGCCGAGCGCACCCACCCCGGCGTGCTGACCGGCGCGCCGCTGACCGATGTAAAAATCACGCTGGCGGCCGGACGCGCACACTTAAAGCATACCGAGGGCGGGGATTTCCGCCAGGCCACCTACCGCGCGGTGCGCCAGGGCCTGCGCACGGCAGCTGCGCAAAACGCCGTGCAGCTGCTGGAACCGTGGTACGCCTTTACGCTGGAACTGCCCGCCGACGCCGTGGGCCGCGCGATGGCCGACATCCAGCGCCTGTGCGGCAGCTTTGACGCGCCCGAAACGCTGGGCGACACCGCCCGCCTGACCGGCCGCCTGCCGGTGGCCACGGCGTGCGGCTACGCGCGCGAAGTCGCGGCCTACACCCACGGCCTGGGCCGCTGGAGCGTGCTGCCCGCCGGGTACGACGCCTGCCACGACGCCGAAGCCGTCGTGGCCGCCTGCGGCTACGATCCCGACGCCGACACCGAGAACCCGGCGGACTCGGTCTTTTGCGCACATGGGGCCGGATATACCGTACAATGGGATGAAGTGCCCGCCCGCGCCCATGTGGCCAGCGGTCTGGCGCGGCGGCTGGCCCCCGCCGGGGCGGATGCGGACGGCGACGAACAGACCGCCGCGCGCCGGCGCGCCGACGCCTACCGCGGCACGCTGGAACAGGACAAAGAGCTGCTGGCGATCTTTGAGCGCACCTACGGCGCCGTCAAACGCCGGGGCGAAGCCCCCGCCGACGCTAAAAAGGCCGCCCGCGCCGCGCTGCACACCGCCCCTGCGGCCCCCGCGGCCAAAACGCCGCCCGCCGGGCCGGAGTACCTGCTGGTGGACGGCTACAACGTCATTTACGCCTGGGAGGAATTGCGCCGCCTGGCCAACGACAACCTGGACGCCGCGCGCCGCCGCCTGATGGATATTTTGTGCAACTACGCCGGGTACCGCCGCTGCGTGCCGATTTTGGTGTTTGACGCCTACAAGGTGCGCGGCGGCGTGCGCGAGGTCGAGCGGTACCACAACCTCTACGTCGTCTACACGCAGGAAGCCGAGACCGCCGACATGTACATTGAGCGCGCGACCCACGAGCTTGCCAAGGAGCGGCGCACCCGCGTCGTCAGCAGCGACGGGGCCGAGCAGATCATTGTGCTGGGGCACGGCGCGCTGCGGGTTTCAGCCCGCGCCTTTGCCGAGGAAGTGGCCGCCGTCGAAGCCGAGATCCGCGCGTTTTTGCAGGGGTAAGGCGGCGGGGGTAAGGCCGAGATAAGCGACATACAGGCCGTAGACAGGCGATCCCGCAAGGTTTTACGGCGGGGTCAAGCCCCCGCCCTACAAATCGGCAGTAACGGTCGGTTTTCCCATAAACCCCGCGCGGGGCAAACCCCTACCGGGAGGCATATATGCCTCCCCTACAAACACCCGGTACCGCGTACACGAACCGGGGGGGGACGGTCGGCGGGCGTGTCGTTCCACGGGCCGCATACATGCGGCCCCTACAATGCGGCGGAAACAACCGCCAAATGATTTTGCCTGCCGTCCCCGGTCGGCCCGTAAACCGTGCGGCGTTGGCCGTTTACGGTTTGCAGGGTATTTATCCGCATGGTAGGGCGGGGTCTTGACCCCGCCGCGGCCGTTTACCCCATGATACCGTTTTTGTGTTGTGACGGCGTATGGTCTATGCGTAGGGGCGGCATATATGCCGCCCGCAAAACGGTGCGGACGTTGGATGTTCACGGTTTGCAGGGTGTTTATTCCGCATGGTAGGGCGGGCGATTTCGCCCGCCGCACATTATAAAAATTATTTTTTGAAAACCCGTCGGTGCGGCGGGGTCAAGACCCCGCCCTACAAATCGGCGGCAACGATCGGTTTTCCCATCCCCCCCGTTCCCCCTTAACTACACCACATAACGCAAAAAGCGGCTGCCCGCGGGAATCCCGCGGGCAGCCGCCCGTTTTTTGTTGTGCAGGGGTCTGTGCGAAAGCGATCAGACAACGCCCTGGCTCATCATCGCGCTGGCGATCTTCTGGAAGCCTGCGATGTTCGCGCCGGCGACGAGGTTGCCTTTCATGCCGTATTCCTCGGCCGCGGCGGCGGTATTCTTGTAGATGTTGACCATGATGTCGTGCAGGCGGGCGTCGACTTCCTCAAACGTCCAGGCCAGGCGCAGCGAGTTCTGGCTCATCTCAAGGCCGGAGGTCGCCACGCCGCCGGCGTTGGACGCCTTGGCAGGTCCAAACAGGACGCCGTTTTCCTGCAGGTAGGCAGTGGCGTCGGGGGTGGTGGGCATGTTGGCGCCCTCGGCCACCGCGTAGCAGCCGTTGGCGACCAGCGCCTTGGCGCCCTCGAGCGGCAGCTCGTTCTGGGTGGCGCAGGGCAGCGCGATGTCGCACGCGACGTTCCAGATGCCCTGGCTGCCCTCGACATACTTGGCGGAAGGCACATAGTCGAGGTAGGTCTTGATGCGCGCGCGCTTAACCTCCTTGATCTCTTTCATGACCTTGTAGTCGATGCCGTTCTCATCAACGATATAGCCGTTGGAATCGCTCATGGCGATGACTTTGGCGCCCAGCTGGGTGGCTTTCTGGTTGGCGTAGATGGCCACGTTGCCGGAACCGGAGATGACGACCTTGGCGCCCTGGAAGCTCTTGCCGTTGGCCTTGAGCATCTCGTCGGTGAAGTAGCACAGGCCGTAGCCGGTGGCTTCGGTACGGGCGAGGGAACCGCCGTAGGGGATGCCCTTGCCGGTGAGCACGCCGGTAAACTCATTGCAGATGCGCTTGTACTGGCCGAACATATAGCCGATCTCGCGCCCGCCGACGCCGATGTCGCCGGCCGGCACGTCGGTGTTGGGGCCGATGTGGCGGTACAGCTCGGTCATAAAGCTCTGGCAGAAACGCATGACCTCGGCGTCAGACTTGCCGTGAGGGTCAAAGTCGGAACCGCCCTTGCCGCCGCCCATGGGCAGGCCGGTCAGGCTGTTTTTGAAGCACTGCTCAAAGCCCAGGAACTTGATGATGGACAAATTGACGCTGGGGTGGAAGCGCAGGCCGCCCTTGTAGGGGCCGATGGCGGAGTTGAACTCGACACGGTAGCCGCGGTTGACCTGCACCTTGCCGGCATCGTCGACCCAGGGCACGCGGAACATCACGACGCGCTCGGGCTCGACCATGCGCTCGATGAGGCCGGCGGCCTCATACTCGGGGTGGGCGGCGACGACCGGCTCCAGGCTTTCGAGGACTTCCTCAGCCGCCTGCAGGAATTCTTTCTGCTCGGGGTAGCGCTGGGTCAGACCCTCGTACACGCCCTGCAGATACGCATTTTTGATCGACATGTGGGACACTCTCCTTTATATAAATTTCGAACACCGCCTTTATCCTACCACGCAATGCGTAGTTTTTCAAGATTTTGCATAAACTTTCATAAAGTTTGTGCGCATTTCAGCGGCAGGTGTCCCCATGCCATGGACAGTTTGTGCAATTTTACAGTATTTAAGAAAGTTCACGGCAGCATCTGCACCGGCGTGTAGTCGGTGCTGCCCTGCAAAAAGGCGTCGATGTCGATGAGGCCGTAGTCGTAGTCGGTGGCATAGGGCGCTTTCTCGTGCAGCGGCAGCAGAAAGCGCCCGTCGTCGGTCACGGCGGCGGCAAACATCGTGCGGTCCACCGGGGCGGTGGCCTCGATCGTCTGCGTCACGGCGTACCGCTCGCCGCTTTGCCGGTCGAGCACCCACGCCGTATTGGGGGCCTCGGGTGTTTCGGCGGCGCTCTCCAGCCAGATCCAGCGGCCCTCCTGCGCGGCGGTACCGGGCAGGGCGCGCGCTTCGGCGTCCAAAATATGCCCGTTGGCCCCGGCGATATCCTGCCACTGGCCGGTGGCCGTATCGTAGGCGCGCAGCCCCATGCGCGTCAGCACCCCCGCGCCGTCGCGCTGCATCGTGGCAAAATACAGCCAGCCGCCCGCCTGGCCGCGGAACCCGGTGTCGGACACGATCGTCCGGTCGACCAGCAGCGGGGTGCGCACGCCGGTGGCGGGGTCCAGCAGGTAGTAGGCATAGTACCCGTTTTGCAGCGCGGCGTCGTAGGCTTCCCGGTTTTGGTCGGGGTCGGGCAGCGGCGCGTCGGTGAGGAACTGATCGACCAGCAGGTTTTGCCCCATCACGCCGCAGGGCCATTCGTTTTCTTGCAGCGGAAATTCCGTCACGCTGCCATCGGCCAGCGATACGCGGTAGCCGGTGCGCGCCCCCATCGTGAACGCACCGCTGCTGTAACCGTACAGCGCCGCGCCGTCGCACCAGTGCAGGATGGAATCCGAGCCAAGGTTTTGCGAGAGTTCTAGGATGTGCTTGGCCGCGCCGCCCCCGGTAATGACCATCAGGCTGGCGGGGTCTGTGGAGGAGCGATACACCGCGCGCTCCCAGGCCAGGTATTCCTCGGGCGTTTGGCCAAAGATCTGCGCGTCCTCGGCCAGTGTGTCGGCCAGGTTGGTCTCGTAGTATTCCTCCCAGGTGGCGGGCATATACTCGCCCGCCCACTGTTTATACACATAGACGGCGTCCCCGGCGGCAAACAACTTATAATGGTGCCGGATGCCGGGGAAGTACGCCGGGCAGTCCTCCGACGCATGAGCGCAACCCGGCACGCTGCACAGCACGCGCTGCTCGGCGGCGGCGTAGTCGATGACGGTGACCAGGCCGTGGTCGTTTTGCCACAGCATCTGGTAGCCGCAGTCCCCGGCATTGAACAGGCACGTTTGGGCGCCGTCCTCGGCCAGGGCGTACAACTCCCCTGCCACGGCGGGCAGGGCGGCGGTCTCTTGCGCCGGGGCGGTCCCGGCATTCTGGGCGGTCTCGGCGGTTTGTTCGTTTTGGGGCGCGTCCGCAGTCTGCGCCGGGGCGCAGGCGGTCAGCGCCAGCGCGGCGGCCAGCGCCAAAACAACGGGTATGCGGGTTTTCATGGGGCGCCCTCCTTATCGCGGCGGGGTGTGGTCAAGCGAGCATCTGCACCGGTGTGTAGTCGGTGCTGCCCTGCAAAAAAGCGTCGATGGCGATCAGGCCGTAGTCGTACAATTCTCCCTCATCCTGGTACGCGGTGCGCACCAAAAAGCGGCCGTCGTCGGTCTGGGCCAGCGGGTAGACGGCTTGCGGGCCGTAAGGGGCGTCCGCCAGCTTTTGCTGCACGGCGGTCAGCGTTCCGGTACGGCTGTCCAGCGCCCAGGCAAGGTCCTCGGTCCAGGCGCTGGAACCCGTAAACCACAGGTAGGGCGCCGTGCAGGCGGCGCTGGACGCCGGGCAGGCCGCATCCGGGTGCCGCAGGGTCATACTGGCGTCGGGCAGGGGGCGCAGCAGGTCCCGCCAGGTCCCGGCCGCCGGGTCGTAGGCACAGAAGGAGCGGCTCAGGGCGGCGCCGTCGTCCTGGAGTTCCTGCTCCTCAAAAACCAGTTCACCGTTCAGCAGGCCGCAAAAGCCGTTGTCCTCGTAGAGGGAAGCATCGCGCGGGCGTTCCAGCACTTTGCTGCGCATGCCGGTGGCCGGGTCCAGCCAGTCGTATTCCACCACAGCGTTTTGCATGGCGGCGTCGTAGGCTTCCCAGTTTTGGCCAGGGTCGGGCAGCGGCGCGTCGGCCACGGGGCGGCTGGTCAGCAGCCGGCCGCCCTGCGCGCCGACGATCTTCTCGTACTGCATGAGCGGGAAGGTCGTCACGCTGCCGTCGGCCAGCGCGATGCGGTACCCGGCCGAGTTGCCGGTGGGCAGCGCGTCGTAGGCATAGCCGTACAGCGCCGCGCCGTCGCACCAGCGCATGGTGGTGCTTGCCAGGTCCTGCGTGCAGGTCAACTCCCGGCGGGACGTGCCGCCGCCCTCGATGACATACAGCCCCGCCGGGGCGCTTTGCTCGGCATAGCGGCCGCGGCAGTAGGCCAGCAGTTCCTCGTCGGTCAATGTCTCCCACCCCTGGGGGCGTTCCTGCAATTTGGGGGCCACGACCTCGGCGTAATAATCATCCCAACTGCCCTCGTAGTGCATCGTGGCCACCCGGTGGTAGACGTACAGCGTCTCGCCCACGGGGAACACGCACAGTTCATCCCCCCGGCCGGGGAAATACGCCGGGCAGGCGTCGGTATCGTGCCCGCAGCCCGGCACACGGCAGACCACGCGCTGTTCGGCGGTGGCGTAGTCGATCTCAGTCAGCAGGCAGTAGCCCAAACGGTAGGTGGGGTCCAGCATATAGTAGGCGTCGCCCGCATTGAAGGCCGGCCCTGTGGCGTTCCACGCTGCCACTGTAAAAAACGCCCCGGCCGGTCCGGCCGTTTGCGGTTCGGGGGCGGTTTCTTGCGCCGGGGCGGTCTCGGCGGTTTGTACGTTTTGGGGCGCGTCCGCGGTTTGCGCCGGGGCGCAGGCAGTCAGCGCCAGCGCGGCGGCCAGCGCCAAAACAACGGGTAGTCGGGTTTTCATAGAGCTTCCTTTCTTATGGGGTCTCGGGCACGGCGCGGGGCAGTTCCTCCGCCGTGCAGGGCTGCAGCGTCAGCGAGAACACCCACCGCGTGTGGGCCGTTTCGCCACCGCTTACCGAGCCGGTCATGGTGGTATACGGGTAGACCGATGCGGTGATGAGCGCCGCGCCGTTTTGGCTGTAGAGCGCGTGGGGGTACAGGCTGTCCTGCGGGACGGCCCAGTCGCCCAGAGCGGCCAGGCCCGCCTGCTCGGCAAAGGCGTGCAGGGCGGTCTCATCGGGCGTTGGCGGGGCGGTGCTGCCGCCTGCCGCGTCTACCTCGCCCGTTGCGGCGGCCTCCAGGGCAGCCTGTGCGGCGGCCTCTAAGGCGACCTGCTGCGTAGCCAGGCCGCCAAAATAGTCGTATGGGGCCGAGAGCCAGATGTCGGTCACTGCGCCGGTGCGGCTGTCCATCGTCAGGCTGCAGGCGGTGTACAGCGTGCCGGTTTCGTCCAGCGCAAAGCGCTTGAGCGTGATGAACCCCAGGCTGTCGGTGGTGTAGTAGGGCATGTCCAGCCAATACTGCGTGCCGTCGTAGTCGGTGTAGGGGCCTTCGTCGGCCCAGTCGCTGCCCCAGGCGGCCCAGGCAGGTGCCAGGGCCCCGCTGTCGGCCAGGTTTTGCAGCACGGTGTTCATAGTATCGCGGTACAGGCTGTTGAACGTCATGCTGCCGATGCTGTTTTGTGCGCCGATGTACAAGGTCAGCCCCTGCGCGACGGCTTCCTCCGGCGGGGCGTAGGCGTATTGGCTTTGCGCGGCGCGCTCTTGGAGCTGGCGCAGCAGGTAATAGTCGTCGCCGCTGGGCACCGGCGCGGCGTAGGGGTCCTGCACGGCGGCGGTGCGGCCCAGCGCCGCGGCGTCGACCGCCGCCAAAAACACGGCCGGGGCGGCTGCGCACACCAGCACGGCCAGCGCGCACAGCGCGCCCGCCAGGCGCGGATGCTGCCACAGTTTCATGCTTCGCCACCCCCTTTGGGCAGGGTGACGCGCACGGTGGTGCCCTGCCCCTGCCGGCTTTCAATTTCCAGCGTGCCGCCATGGGCTGCCGCGATGCGCTGGCACAACGCCAGCCCCAGCCCGCTGCCGCCCTGTTTGCGCGCGCGGGATTTATCGACCATATAAAACGGCTCGGTCACGCGGGGGATTTCTTGCGGCGGGATGCCGCAGCCGCAGTCGGTGACGGATACCGCAACGCTGCCGCCCTGCTGCGTGCAGGCGATGGCGATGGGTGCGCCCGGCGCGCTGGCCTTGACGGCATTTTGTACCAGGTTGTAAAACAGGTCCAGCAGCAAATCGGCGTCGCCCTGCACCGTGCAGGGCCCCGGCGGCGTCTGCAGGTTGGCCCCCGGGCAGGCGGCGCGCAGCCGCGGCCACAGCGCGGCCAGGTCCACGGGGCGCAGGTGCAGGTCCTCGCCGCCCAGGGCCAGCAGTGCCAGCAGTTTCTGGCTCAGGTCCTCCAGGCGGCGGCCCTCATGGTAGATGGCGCCGGCGGCTTCGCGCTGTTCGTCGGGGTCGCCCTGCGCGGTGCGCAGCATATCGGCGTAACCGATGATGCTGGTCATGGGGGTTTTGAGTTCATGGGTGAACGCGCCCATAAAATCCTCGCGCTGCTGCACGCTGTGTTCCAGCGCGGCGATCTTTTCCTGCACGGCGTCGGCCATCTGGTCAAAGCTGCGGCTGACCTGCTCGATCTCGTCGCCGGTATGCAGCGCCGTGCGGTGGGCGTAGTCGCCCCCGGCAATGCGCGCGCTGGCCGCCGTGAGCGCCCGCAGCGGGCGGGTGACCTGCCGCGCCAGCAGCGCCAGCACGGCCGCGCCGCCCGCCAGCACGACGGCTTCCAGCCCCAGGAAACGGCGCAGGCTGGCGTCGCGCTCGCGGTACAGGCCGGTGAGGTCGAACGCGCTGACCAGGTGTACCCCGCCCTGCAAATCGCTGCCGTACAGCGCGTAGACCGCGCCGTCGTCGCGCACGGTGCGCGCGGTGGCGTTTGGCAGCGGGGCGTCCCACGCCAGCGGCAGCGCGCTGTACACAAGGTCCTGCCCGCGCCAGACGGCGGCCATGCGGCCGTGCGCGCGCACCAGGGCGGCCAGCGCGTCGTCGCCGGTATCGTCGCCGCGGCGCTGCAGGTCCAGAATTTCGGTTTGCAGCAGCGTGCAGGCCTGCGCGTGGGCGGCGGCGTTGGCGTGGTCGACGCGCTGGCGCTGCGCGGCAAAATCGCTGTACAGTAAGTAGCACCCACCCACGCCGAACGACGCGCTGAGCACGAGCAGCAGCAGACAGATGAGTTTTTGGGCAAAGCGCATAAGGGGTCTCCTTGTTTTTGGGGGAATCAAATGCCGAATAAAATGAACGGTGCGGCGGGGGTAGCGCGGCGAGCGTGAACGCCCGCCCTACAGAGCGGCGGAAACGGTCGATTTGCCCGGGAACCCCGCGTGGGGCAAACCCCTGCCGGGCGGCATGTATGCCGCCCCTACAAACACCCGGTATCGCGCACACAAGCCGTGGACGGTCGGTAGCCGTACCGTTTTACGGGCCGCATACATGCGGCCCCTACAAACCGGCCAAGAGTGGCAGATGAATGGGTAAGCCGGGCGTTTGCCGCAGACCGGCCCGCCTGCGAACGCGGGCGGGGTTTCAGAATGGGAGCCCGGATGAGCCGTACCGGCAGGAAAGAAAGGGTATTGTAACAGAGAGCCTTTGCCTTGTGAGAAAGGTAAACCGTCTCGGGCGACCCCCTTAGACCCCCTGGGTTTCCAAAGGGGCCCGCAGGACCTGGGGTAAAGCCGGTGGTCCTGAAGCGCCGCACCGCTTGCCAGACGGTAGCAGATGCAAGGAGCGAGGGCGCAGCAATACTGTATGTATTGCAAGCCCGAGCGACGCAGCAGATGCTGCCGGATGGTAAAGCGTGGCGGTGCTAAAGGGCCACTGGATTTGCCCTAGCCGTGCCCCGCGCCCCGGAATTAGCGGCGGCTTTTTCGCTTCCTTTTTGGCCGGTCAAAAAGGAAGGGGAAACGGCAAGCGAGAAAACCAAATCTTATAGAGCCGAAGCGGGTTTTGCCCCTTTGCCCAAAACGTTATCGTAAGGCAACCGGGCACGGCGGGGTCAAGACCCCGCCCTACAATACAAGGGAAACGTCATACAAACCATAAACGGGCGGTGCGGGCAACATTTCGCGGGCCGCATGCATGCGGCCCCTACAAACCGTCCGTGAACGGCAGGTCCTCTGTTTTTTGGGCGGCGGCCTTATTCCTTTTTCAGGCGGTAGCCGATGCGGTAGACCGTCTCGATATGGTCGTACCAGTGCAGTTTGCGGCGCAGCCGCATGATGTGCAAATCCAGCGTGCGGGTGTCGGTCTCGGCGCGGTCGCCGCCCCAGACGCGCTCATACAGCGTGTCGCGGTAGAGCGCCGCGCCGCGGTTGCGCATGAGCTGTTCCAGCAGCAAAAACTCGTTGGGCGTCAAATCGACCGGCGCGCCGTTTTGCAGCACCGTGTGCGCGCCGGAGTCCAGCACGACGTCGAACGCCTGCATGACGCTGCCGCGCCCGTTGCGGCGCAGCACGCTTTCGACCCGGGCGAGCAGTTCCTCAACCGCAAAGGGCTTGACGATGTAGTCGTCGGCGCCGCGGCGCAGCCCCTCGACGCGGTCCTTGACGGTGCCCTTGGCCGTGATGAAAATCACCGGCACGCCCTGCGGGCGCAGGTAGTCCAGCAGGTCGTAGCCGTCCAGCCCCGGCAGCATGATGTCCAGCAGTGCCAGGTCGTAGTCGTTTTGCTCAATGCGGTCGGCGGCGGTCTTGCCGTCGTTGGCCACCGTGCAGCGGTAGCCCGCGCGGGTCAGGTTCATCTCGATCAGGCGGGAGATCAGCGGTTCATCCTCCACGATCAATACGCGTATCATAGGCAATTCCCTCTCTTTGCGCCCAGCATAGCAGGGCTTTGTATCGTAGTTGTAACAGCCTTTGTTGTAAAAATTTCACAATTTCCTTTATTTTACCACAGCCTGCGTGGTATACTATAGCCAAAGCCATAAATTTACAAAAAGGAGGCGTTCTGCCATGCCTGCTACCATAGAAGAACTGGTACATAGCCTGACGCTGGAAGAAAAGGCGGGGTTGTGCTCCGGCCAGGGGCCGTGGCACACCAAAGCCGTCGAGCGGCTGGGCATCCCGGCCATGATGGTGTCCGACGGGCCGCACGGCCTGCGCGCCCAGCGCCCCGGGGCCGAGGGCCCTAACGACAGCGTCGAGGCCATCTGCTACCCCGCCGGCTGCGCGGCTGCCGCCAGCTTTGACCCCGCGCTGACCCAGCGCCTGGGCGCGGCCGTCGCGCGCGAAGCGCAGGCCGCCGGCGTCGGCGTCGTGTTGGGGCCGGCCATCAACATCAAGCGCAGCCCGCTGTGCGGCCGCAACTTTGAATATTACAGCGAGGACCCGTTTTTGGCCGGCGAGCTGGCGGCGGGGTTCATCCGCGGCGCGCAGGGCGTGGGCGTGGGCGCCTGCCCCAAGCACTTTGCCGCCAATAACCAGGAGACCCGCCGTTTGAGCGTCGATGACCGCATCGACGAGCGCACGCTGCACGAAATTTACCTGCCAGCGTTTGAGACCGCCGTGCGCGACGCGCAGCCCTGGTGCGTGATGAGCAGCTACAACCGCGTAAACGGCGTGTACGCCAGCGAAAACCCGCTGCTGCTGGACGAAATTTTGCGCGGGCAGTGGGGCTTTACCGGGTTCGTGATGTCGGACTGGGGCGCGGTCAGCGACCGCGTGCGCGCCCTGGCCGCCGGGCTGGACCTGGAGATGCCGGGTTCCAGCGGCGTCAACGACGCCAAGATCACGGCCGCCGTGCGCAGCGGCGCGCTGGACGAAACAGTGCTGGACAAAGCCGTGGCGCGCATTTTGAACATTGTGCTGCGCGCCGCCGACCTGGCCCGCCCCGCCCCCGCCGACCGCGAAGCCGGGCACGCGCTGGCCGTGCGCCTGGCCAAAGAGAGCGCCGTGCTGCTGCAAAACCTGGGCGCGCTGCCGCTGCGCGAGGGGCAGAAAGTGGCCTACATCGGCGCGCTGGCCGCGCAGCCGCGCTACCAGGGCGGCGGGTCCAGCCATGTGAACACCCGCGGGGCCGTGGGCGCGCTGCAGGCCGCGCAGCGCCGCCACCGCAACGTGCGCTATGTCGAGGGGTTCCCCGCCGCGCTGGACCAGCGCGACGAAGCCGAGTTTTTGCGCGCCGTGGCGGCGGCCGAGGAAGCCGACGCCGCCGTGATCTTTGCCGGGCTGCCCGAGAGCTTTGAGAGCGAGGGCGCCGACCGCCGCCACATGCGGCTGCCGGACTGCCAGAACAACCTGATTGCCCGCGTGGCCGCCGTGCAGAAAAACACCGTGGTGGTGCTGCACACCGGCGCGCCGGTGGAATGCCCGTGGGCGGGGGATGTTTCGGCCATTTTGTGCATGTACTTGGCGGGCGAGGGCGTGGGCGAAGCCGCCGACGCGCTGCTGTGGGGCGACGCCAACCCCGCCGGCCACCTGCCCGAGACCTGGCCGCTGCGGCTGGAGGATACGCCCTGCTACCTCGACTTCCCCGGCGACGGCCTGACCGCCGACTACCGCGAGGGTGTCTTTGTGGGCTACCGCTGGTACGACGCGCGCCGCATGCCGGTGCGCTGGCCGTTTGGCCACGGGCTGAGCTATACCGGCTTTGTGTACCGCGACGCCGCGCTGGACCGCGCCGTTTTGGCCGACGACGGCTGTGTGACGGTGCGCGTACAGGTCAAAAACAGCGGCGCGGTGCGCGGGGCCGAGGTCGTGCAGCTGTATGTCAGCGACGGTACCGGCGCGCCGGTGCCCGGCGGCCGCGTGCCGCAGGCGCTGCGCGGGTTCCAGAAAGTGGAGCTGGCCCCCGGCCAGGCGTGCGAGGTCACCTTTACGCTGACGCCGCGCGACCTGGCCCACTACGACGCCGCGCTGCACGGCTGGTACGCCGCACCCGGCCGGTATGAGCTGCGCATCGGCCGTTCCAGCCGGGATATCCGCCAGACGCTGGAACTGCGCTACGAGACGGCGCGCCGCCCGCCGCTGGCCATTGACGAGAACACGCCGCTGGGCGTGCTGCTGGCCGACGACCGCACGGCCCCCGTGATCCGCCGGGCGATGGCCGAACACGGCGTGGTGGAGGGCGACGCCGGCGACGGCCTGATGCCACCCGAAGCGATGGCCGCCATGCTGGACGCCTCGCCGCTGCGCGGCATGGTGCAGTACCGCGACGAGGAACTGGCCCCGCTGCTGGCCGCGCTGCGCGAAGCCGCCGCGCAAAGCTGAGCGGCCCCCTTTATTTGTACCAAAACAAAACGACGCCCCGTGCCGGTCGGCACGGGGCGTTTGGGTTTTGTGGGGATGTCACGCGGCGGGGCGGATCATGTCGAGCCCCTGCTGCAGCGTCTGTTCATTGATCGCGCCCTGCGCCCAGGCGACGAGGTTGCCCTCGGCGTCGAGGAAGTAGGTCGTGGGCAGCGCCGTGACGCCGTAGGTCGTGGCGGCGTCAAGGTCGAGGTCGAACAACACGGGGAAGGTGTAGCCCTCCTGCGCCAACAGCGCTTCGGCGTCGGCCTGCGTCTCGCGCCCGCCCGTCATGTTGACGAGCAGGAACTGCACGCCATCCTCCTGCTCATACGCCTGCTGGAAAGCCGGCATCTCGCTTTTGCAGGGGCCGCACCAGCTGGCCCAGAAGTTGAGCACCAGCGGTTTGCCGAAATAGTCTGAAAGCTGCACGGCGTTGCCGTCGGCGTCGTAGGCCGTAAAGTCCGGCGCGGCGGTGCGTTCCGGCGCGGCGTCCTCCGCCGTCTGCTGTGCGCCGGGCTGTGCGGCTCCGCTTTCGGCGGGGTCGGCGGGCACCGGCGTGGATTCGACAGCCAGCTGGTCGGGCGCATACTGGCTGCCCAGGCGGTTATACAGCAGGTAGGCCCCCGCCAGCACAATGACGAACGCCAGCACCAGCAGGACTAAAGTTTTGCGGTCTTTCATGGCAACCTCCTTGGATTAGCTGAGCAGGTTGAGGAAACGCCCCATCAGGCCGGTGGCCATCAGCACGCCCACGACGATGAGAAAGACGCCGCACACGCGGTTGAGGACCCCGTAATGGCGCTTGACCCAGTCAAACGCCGTCTTGAGCCGGTCGATGAGCACGGCGCTGAGCACGAACGGCACGCCCAGCCCCAGCGAGTAGGCCAGCAGCATCGCCATGCCCACCAGCACATGCCCCTGCTGGGACGCCAGCGCCAGTGCCGAGCCGAGGAACGCCCCGACGCAGGGCGTCCACCCCAGCGAGAACACAACGCCGAACAGCACCGCCGCGCCAAAGCCCATCTGGGTGTTGACCGTGCGGCTGCTGCCGCGGAACAGCGTGAGCCGGATGACGCCGAGGTAGCAAAGGCCGAAGAAGATGACCACCGCGCCGCAGACGATGTTGACGGCCGTGTGGTACTGCTGCAGCAGCTGCCCGGCGGTGCCGGCCAGCGCGCCCATAAGCACAAAGACGACGGTGAACCCGGCCACAAAGCCCAGCGCGCCCGCCAGCGTTTTGCGGGTGCTGCGTTCGCCCCCGCCCGCAAAGTAGCTGAGGTAGACCGGCAGCATCGGCAGCAGGCAGGGCGAGAGGAAGGTGATGACCCCCTCCAAAAAAGCGATGAAATATTGCATGGAACGCTCCTGTACGGTTTTTCCTTTGTATGGTTTTGCCTTAGTATACCCGGCGCCATGCCATTTTGTCGGTGACTTTGTCACGCTGGCGGCGGGGCGCTCTTATCCTACCATAGCGCGGCCTTTGTGGCAAGCCAAAAAACAAAGCCGCCGCACACTTTGCAGCAAAGCGTGCGGCGGCTTTTGTAAGTTTTGGGTTTGTTGGGCGGGTCAGTACCCGGCGCGGTGGCGGCGCACTGCCGAAAGCCGCGCCGTGGCGCGGGCCAGGGCGGCCTTGCTGCGGTAATACTCGCGCTGGCTGCCGTGCTGGCGCAGGCGTTCCTCGGCGCGGGATTTGGCGCGCTGGGCGCGGGCTTCGTCGATCTGCTCGGGGCGTTCGGCGGTGGAGACGAGCACCACAGCGTAGTCCGACATGATCTCGGCAAAGCCGTGGGTGACGATGACGCTGGTCCATGCGCCGTCCACCTTGTAGCGGGCTTCGCCCGGCTCAATGGCGGCAACCTCCGGCCCGTGCCCGGCTTCGACGCCGTAGCTGCCGTCGGTGGCGGGCAGGATCAAACTTTCGACCTGGCCGGTAAAAAACGGGCCCTCGGGGGTGACGATCTCCAGCAAAAATGTGTTGGCCATTTACACCGCCCCCTGGGCGCGCGCTTTTTCGCGCACTTCGTCCGCCGTGCCCACCATCGAGAACGCAGACTCGGGGTACTGGTCCAGCTCGCCGCCCAACAGGGCTTCAAAGCCGTCCAGCGTTTTCTGCAGCGGCACATAGCGCCCCTGCAGGCCGGTGAACTGCTCGGCCACGGACATCGGCTGCGAGAAGAACTGTTGCATGCGGCGCGCGCGGGCCACCGTGCGGCGGTCGTCCTCGCTGAGTTCTTCCATGCCCAGGATGGCGATGATGTCCTGCAAATCGCGGTAGCGCTGCAACAGTTCCTGTGCGCCGCGCGCCACCGTGTAGTGGCGCTGGCCGACGGTGTCGGGTTCCAGCACACGGCTGGTGGACTCCAGCGGGTCGACGGCCGGGTAGATGCCCTGCTCGACGATCTTGCGGGACAGCACCGTCGTGGCGTCCAGGTGGCTGAACGTCGTGGCGGGGGCCGGGTCGGTCAGGTCGTCGGCCGGCACATAGACCGCCTGCACCGAGGTGATGGACCCGTCCTTGGTGGAGGTGATGCGCTCCTGCAGCGCGCCCATCTCGTCGGCCAGCGTGGGCTGGTAGCCGACGGCCGACGGCATGCGGCCCATCAGGGCGCTGACCTCGCTGCCGGCCTGCACGTAGCGGAAGATATTGTCGATAAACAGCAGTACGTTCTGCTTTTGGCGGTCGCGGAAATACTCGGCCATCGTCAGGCCGGTCAGCGCCACGCGCATGCGGGCTCCCGGCGGCTCGTTCATCTGGCCAAAGACGAGGGCGGTTTTGTCCAGCACGCCGCTCTGGCCCATCTCGCGCCAGAGGTCGTTGCCCTCGCGCGTGCGCTCGCCCACGCCGGTAAAAATCGAGTAGCCGCCGTGCTCGGTGGCGATGTTGTGGATCAGTTCCTGGATGAGCACCGTCTTGCCGACGCCCGCGCCGCCGAACAGGCCGATTTTGCCGCCGCGGGTGTAGGGGGCCAGCAGGTCGATGACCTTGATGCCGGTCTCGAGAATTTCGGTGCCGGTGCTCTGCTGTTCAAACGGCGGCGGCGCGCGGTGGATGGACCAGCGCTCCGGCGCGTCGACGGGGCCTTTTTCGTCGATGGGCTCGCCCAGGACGTTGAACATGCGCCCCAGCGTGCCCTCGCCCACCGGCGCCTGGATGGGGTGCCCGGCGGCGATAACCTCATCGCCGCGCGCCAGCCCCTCGCCGGGCGAAAGCAGGATGCAGCGCACCGCATGGCCGCCGATATCACGGGCGACCTCCATGGTGCGGCGGCCGTCCGGCTTTTCCACAAAGAGTTCCTCGTGGATCTGCGGCAGGGCGTCTGCGCCGAACTGCACGTCGACGACAGGCCCCAGCACCTGCGCGATCACACCTTTTTGTTGCATAGCAGTCGTTCCTTTCTTGTTCACTCGGCGTCGTTCGGGGCGTCGCCGTCCTCCCCGCCCTGCGCGCCGGCCACGATCTCGGTGATCTCCTGCGTGATGGCGGCCTGGCGGGCGCGGTTATACTCCAGCGAAAGCTGTTTGAGCAGGCTGCGGGCGTTCTCGGTGGCGGTGTCCATGGCCGTCATGCGGGCGTTCTGCTCGGAGCAGAAGGACTCCACCATGGCACCGAACAGCGCGCCTTTGAGGTAGACGGGCACAATGTGGTTGAGCACCTCGGCGGCGGAGGGCATATACGTCACCTCGCGCCGGATGCCGCCGTCGGCCCGCGGCCGCGGCTGCCAGGGGAAGGCGTCACGGTCCAGCGGCAGCAGCTTGAGGATCCTGGGCTGCAGCTGCAGCGGGGTGACCAGCTCGGTATACACGACATACACTTCGTCCAGGCGGCCTTTGCGGAAATGCTCGACAAACAGGTCGGCGATCTCCCGCGCGCGGCCGGGCGTGGGGTCCTGCGCGGTGTACATGAACTCGACGTCGACGCTGACGCCCTTGTGCCGGAAATAGCTACGGCCCGCCTGCCCAATGAGGAACAGCGTGGGGTCGTCGAACGTTTGCATGTGTTCCTCGGCCATGCGCAGCACGTTGTGGTTGTAGGCGCCGGCCAGGCCCTTGTCGCCGGTAATGATGATGAACCCCGCCTTGTGGGGTTTGCCGGGGCGGCGGTCAAAGTAGATGTGCTCGACTTCCTGCGTGCGGTGCAGAATGTCCGAGATCGTCTGCGTCGTCTTGGCAAAATAGGGCTGCACGTTGGTCAGCTGTTCGCGGGCTTTGCGCAGCTTGGAGGAAGAGATCAGGTACATCGCGTTGGTGATCTTGAGCGTCTGCTGGACGCTGTCGATATGGTTGCGGATCTCTTTTATGCTGTCCATTGCGCGCTCACCTGCTTTTTGTAGCCGTCCAGCGTGGTGCGGATCTGCTCGGTCGCGGGGCCGGGCAGCGTGCCGCTGGCCGCGATGCCGGCCATGAGGTCGGGCCGTTCGCGCTCGAGCAGGTCGACAAAGTCGTTGGCAAAGCCGCGCACCTCCTCCACCGGGACGTCGGCCAGCAGGCCGCTGGTGGCGATGTAGAGCACGACCGCCTGGCGCGCGGCCGACATCGGCGTGCTGCGCGGCTGGCGCAGCAGGGCCATCATGCGTTTGCCGTGGTCCAGCGCCTTGCGGGTGCCGGCGTCGAGGTCGGAACTGAACTGGGTGAACACTTCCAGTTCGCGGTAGCGGGCCAGGTCGATGCGCAGCGTGCCGGCCGTCTTTTTGATGGCCGGGATCTGCGCCGCACCGCCCACGCGCGACACCGACAAACCGACGTTGACCGCCGGGCGCTGGCCGGAATGGAACAGCCCGCTTTCGAGGTAAATCTGGCCATCGGTGATGGAGATGACGTTCGTGGGGATATAGGCCGACACGTCGCCGGCCTGCGTCTCGACGATGGGCAGCGCCGTCATGGAACCACCGCCGTACTCCTGCGTGACGCGGCAGGCGCGTTCCAGCAGGCGGCTGTGCAGGTAAAACACGTCGCCGGGGTAGGCTTCGCGCCCGGGGCTGCGCTGCAACAGCAGCGACAGCGTGCGGTAGGCCACCGCGTGTTTGGAAAGGTCGTCGTAGACGATGAGCACATCCTTGCCGTGGGCCATAAAATACTCGCCCATAGCGGCGCCCGCATAGGGTGCGATGTACTGCATGGGCGCGCCCTCGGCCGCCGTGGCCGAAACCAGGATGGTGTACGCCAGCGCGCCGTGCTGGCGCAGCGTCTCGCGCAGGCGGGCGACGGTGGATTCCTTTTGGCCGATGGCGACGTAGATGCAGATCATATCCTGGCCCTTCTGGTTCAGGATGGCGTCGACGGCAATGGCCGTCTTGCCGGTCTGGCGGTCGCCGATGATGAGCTCGCGCTGGCCGCGGCCGATGGGCACCATGGCGTCGATGGCCAGGATGCCGGTCTGCATCGGCTGGTTGACGGGTTCGCGGCTGATGACGCCGGGGGCTTCGTGCTCAATGGGGTAGCGCTCGCTGGTCTGGACGGGGCCCAGGCCGTCGAGGGGGCGGCCCAGGGCGTCGACGGTGCGGCCGATGAGGGCTTCGCCCACCGGCACGTCGGCCGGGCGGCCGGTGCGGCGGCAGAGACTGCCCTCCTCCAGGCCGTCCTGGCTGCCCAGCAGGATGACGCCGGTATGCTTGCGGCGCAAATCCAGCACGATGCCGGCGGTGCCGTTGGCAAATTCGACGCGCTCGCCATAGACGGCGTGCTGCATGCCGCTGACGGTGGCAATGCCGTCGCCAACCGACAGTACGCGCCCGGTCTCGACGGTATCGGCGGCGTCCTCGCTGCGGATGGCCGCCTTGATGCGGTCCTGCATGGCCGCCAGGCCGGCGTCCGCGCCGGCGGCAGGGTCGTCCCGCAGGCCGCGAGCCAGGCGGTCCAGCCGGCCTTTGACGCTGTAGTCATAGGTCAGGCCGTTGACGTCCAGCACAAAGCCGCCCAGGATAGCGGGGTCGACGTGGATATCCAGCACAGCGTTTTCGGCGCCGCACAGCTTGCAGACCGCTTTGCGCAGGGTCTGCTGCGTGGCTTCGTCGGGCTGGCGGGCGCAGGTGACCCGGCAGGCCACGCCGCCCCGGGCCGCCAGCGCCAGGCGGGAAAATTCCGCCAAAATGGCGGGCAGGTCGGCCAGCGCATCGGCGTCGGCCAGGATATCCAAAAAGGCTTTCAGTGCGTCGCAGCCCACCAGCATGGGGGCGTCGGCCAGCAACTGCTGTTTTTCCGCCGGGGTCGCCGCCGGGCTCGTCAGGGCGTTCCAGCGGGCGGTATCGGCCAGCAGGGCGTCGCCTGCGGCGCGCACGGCCGGGGCGTCGTCGCCGGCAGCCCCCAGCAGGGCGGCGGCATAACGCTGGGTCATCTCGCTCATTGCGCGTTCCCCACTTTCTGCAGGAATTCCTCGGCCAGGGCGCGGTCGTCGTCGGTATCCAGGCGCTTGGCGGCGATTTCGGCGGCGGCCAGCACGGCCAGCTGCGCTACCTCGCCGCGGGCGGCGCGCAGCATCTCGCTGCGTTCCGCTTCGATGCGGCGGGCGGCGTCCTCGGCGCGCTGTTTGGCGTCGGCGTCGGCCTCGGCCATGCGTTCGTCATAGGCCGCGTCGGCGCGCTGCTTGGCGTCGGCCACCAGCTGGGCGGCCTCCTGCCGGGCGGCGGCGAGCTTTTGCTCATACTCGGCCTGCGCCTGCTGCGCCTTGGTGTTGGCGGTCTCGGCGTCGGTGAGTTGCTGTTGAATCAGCTGTTCGCGCTGCGCCAGCACGGCGTTGACGCGCCCGAACAGAAATTTGCGGAAAAAGAAGTACAGCACCAGCAGGTTGATGATGGTGCAGACGATGGTCACGGGCTGGAAGTCCAGCATCCCGCACACCTCCTTACAAAGTGTTCAAAAAGCGGTTTTCAGCCCACAAAGACGATGATGAGCGCGGTGATAAAGCCAAAGATGGCGGTGCCTTCGGCCATGGCGGCGCCCAGCAGCAGCGTGCTGGTGATCTTGCCGGAAGCTTCCGGCTGGCGGGCGATGGCGTCGTTGGCGTGGGCGGTGGCGATGCCGATGCCGATGCCGGCGCCGATGCCGGTGAGAACTGCGATGCCTGCGGCGATGATTCCGATATCCATGAGATGTTTCCTCCTGTTTGGTAAAGTAGTGGTAGGGTTGGGGGGTCAGGCTTCTTCCTGCTTGATGCCCTCGCCGGTGAAGAGCGCGGTCAAAAACACAAAGACGATGGTCTGGATGATGCCGTCGAACAGGTCAAAATAGATGCCAAAGACGGCGGGCACAACGGCGGGCACCAGGTACTTGATCATCTCCATGATGATGTAGGAGCCCAGCACGTTGCCGAACAGACGCATGCACAGCGCCAGCGGGCGGATGGCGACTTCCATCAGGTTGATGGGCGTCAGCAGCGGCATGGGCTGCGCAAAGCGCTTGAGACCGCCGCCCGGGCCGTTGTAGCGGAACTGCGCGCCGTAGATCAGCGCCATGCTCATGAGCGCCAGCGCCGTGGTGACGCTGATGTCCTTGGTGGGGGAGCTGAGCCCAAAGATGCCGATGATGTTGGCCAGCGCAATGTAGATGGCCACCGTGCCCAGATACGGCGCAAACGGCCGCCAGTGCGGGCCGATGGAGTCCTTGACGAAGCCGTTCAAGAACTGGACGGCGCTTTCCAGCACGACCTGGACTTTGCCGGGGTCCCGCACCTTGAGGTTGCGGGTGGCCAGCAGTGTAAACAGAACGCACGCCGCCATGATGACCCAGCTGACGACGAGCGACGACGCGATGGGGATGCCGCCGAACGCCGGGATGGTGAACGCGGTCTCGTTTTCCAGCGCTTCCAGCAGGGCTTGTTTAAAACCTTCCAAGCAATTTCACCTCGTTTCGTCCCCTATCTTACCGCCGGGGCGCGCCGGTGATAAGGCTTTGGAACATAAAAAAAGCAAAGTCGTAGAAACCGCCGCATTTTCTTTATACTTTCCCCCCAAACTTTGTGCAACATTGACGATTCTGCCCCCAGGTGGTATCATAACCGCAAACGGGCGTTTTACGCGCAGAAAGGGGGCCGCCGTGGTGCAAAAGACCGCCGGGCAGACGCTGTACCAGCAGATTCGCCGCGTGAGCGTGCTGGGCATTCTGGTGGCGATGATCCTGGCCACCGGCGCCGGGCTGTGGCTGAGCCTTGCGCAGGAGCAGCGCATGCGCGACGACACGCTGACCGCCGCCGTGCAGGCCGCGGCCCACGCGCTGGCCCTGGACGGGGGCAGCGACGCGCAGCAGCTGCAGGAATACACCCTGCGCACGGTGGAGGGCATTGAGGGCGTCGACCTGTTTGCCGTGTACGACGGGCAGGGCCAGCCGGTGTATTACGCCGACATTGTATCGGGGCAGGCCGGCCGCGCCGGGCTGCCGGCGCTGGACGCCGAACTGTGCCGCCGCCTGGCCCACAGCGGCGAGGTGCTGCTGGACGACGCCGAGACCCCGCTGGGCGCCGACCACTGCGCCGTGACCGCCGTGCGCGGTGCGGACGGCGCGGTGACCGGCTACGTGCTGGCCGGGCTGTACCTGCGGTCCATCCGCACGATGGCGCTGCGCACGCTGGGGGTGTTTGTGGGCATCGGGCTGGCGGCGCTGGGCGTCGGCACGCTGTTGAGCCTGCAGCTGGCCCGCCGCATCAAAAGCGGGCTGCTGGGGTATGAGCCGGACGCTTTCCGCGATTTGTTTTTGCGCCGCATGGAGCTGCTGGACGCCCTGGACGAGGGGCTGCTGGCCATCGACCGCGACGCGCACATTCTGTACATCAACCGCGCGGCGGCCGAGATGCTCTCGTTTGACAAGGACGCCGTGCTGGGCCGCCCGCTGGCCGAAGTGTACCCCCAGTCCACCATCCCGCAGGTGCTGCGCACCCAACAGGCCGAGTACAATGTCAGCCTGGAATCGCTGCAGCACGTGCGCATTTTGTCCGACCGGATGCCGGTTTGGCGCGACGGGCGCATCGTGGGGGCGGTGGCGATTTTCCGCAACCGCACCGAGGTCGCCCGCCTGGCCCGCGAGCTGACCGGCGTGCAGCACATTGTGGAAGCGATGCGCGCCTACACCCACGAGTTCATGAACAAGCTGCATGTGATCCTGGGGCTGCTGCAACTGGGCGAAGCGCAGCGGGCCGAGGAATACGTTTTGCAGCTGACCCAGACGCGGACGCTTTCGACCCGGCAGATTTCCGCCTGCATCGCCGAGCCGTCGGTGGCGGCGCTTCTGATCGGCAAAAGCTGCCGCGCGGCCGAGCTGGGCGTGCGCCTGACGCTGGACCCCGCCAGCCATCTGGGTGCCGACCCGCGCGGCCTGCCGGCCCCGGCCATGATTACGGTGCTGGGCAATTTGATTGAGAACGCGTTCGACGCCTTTGCCCAGACGCCCGGCCGCGCGCTGCACGAAGTGAGCGTTTCGGTGCGCGAGGGCGAACAGGGGCTGATTTTGAGCGTCGACGACAACGCCTGCGGCATGAGCGACGAGGTGCGCCGCCACCTGTTTGAGCGGGGCGCGACCTCCAAGGGCGAGGGGCACGGCACCGGGCTGTATCTGGTCAAGCAGATCGTGGACGCCTACCACGGCGATATCCGGGTGGAGTCGACGCGCGGGGTGGGCAGTTCGTTTGTTATCACCTTCCGCCCCGGCGCCGACGCGCCGGAGCCGTAACGCACCTGTAAGGAGGGACGCTTTGTATACCGTTGTCATTGTGGAGGACGACCCCATGATCGCCGAGCTCAACCGCCGCTACATCGAGCGCGACGGCCGCTTTGCGGTGGCGCACACCTTTGCGCAGCCGCGCCCCGCGCTGGACTGGCTGCGCCGCAACGCCGCCGATTTGGTGATTTTGGATTTTTACATGCCGCAGATGAACGGCCTGGAACTGCTGCAGGGCATCCGCGCCGCGGGCGTGGCGGCCGACGTCATTATGGTGACGGCCGCCAACGACGCCGCCACCGTGGAAGCGCTGACCCGCCTGGGCGTGGTGGACTACCTGGTCAAGCCGTTTGCCTACGAGCGGTTCTGCCGCGCGCTGGACGCCTTTTGCCGCCGGCGCAGCGCCATGCAGGGCGGCAGCCTGGACCAGGACGCACTGGACAGCCTGCTGCACACCGCGCCCCCGGCCGCGCTGCCCAAGGGCCTGCAGCCCCAAACGCAGGAGCGCGTGCTGGCCTGCCTGCGCGCCGCGCCGCCGCACGGCTATACCAGCGAGGAAGTGGCCGAAGCGGCCGGTATCTCGGTGGTGACGGCGCGGCGCTACCTGGCCTACCTGGCGCAGCAGGGGCTGGTGACAAGCACGATGAACTACGGCACCGGCGGCCGCCCCAGCCTGATCTACCGCCTGACGGACCGCCCCCGCGGCGGTTGACACCGGGCGGCGCAGGGAGTATAGTAGGGGTATCCTATATTACTTTTTCTGTTGTGGAAGAGGGGTTCCCGGTTTGTCCTGCGCCAACCTGGCCGCCGTGCGCAAGTTCGGCAAGTTTTCGGTTTCGTCGCTGTCCTCCAGCGTGGTGGACCTGGCGGCGTTCACGCTGCTGTGCAACGCGCTGCGCCCGTACCTGCCCGCCGGGGCGCTGATCCTGACGGCCACGGTGGCGGCGCGGGTGCTGTCGTCTCTGTGCAATTACCTGATTAACTACTTTTTTGTGTTCCACAGCCGCGCCGCGCATGGGCGCTCGGCCGGGTTGTACACCGTCATCACGGTGCTGAAAACGCTGGCCAGCGCGCTGCTGGTGGCGGGCCTGGCCGCACTGCTGCCCGCCGGCACGCCGGAACTGGCGCTGAAAATCCCCGTGGATGTGGCGCTGTTTTTTGCCAACTACCTGCTGCAAAAGGCTTTCGTGTACTAAAAATGCATACAAAAGGCCCGCCCCGTGCCAAAGCACGGGGCGGGTTTTGCTATGCCAGACCCGGGGCGGGTTTACCGGTTCAGCACCCAGTACAGCGCCAGCAGCAGCGCCAGCATGCCGACGTTGCACGCCGTGAACCAGCCCAGGTAGGCGTTGCGGCGGCCGGGGCTGTTTTGCGCCACCAGTTTGTAGGAGATCAGGCTGGCCATCGACGCGATGAGCGTGCCCAGCCCGCCGAGGTTGCACCCGACGATGAGGGCGGGCCAGTCCGCCGTAAAGCCGGAGAGCAGCAGCGCCGCCGGCACGTTGCTGATGACCTGGCTGGCCAGCACCGCCACCGGCACCACATGCCCGGCCAGGATGCCGGCCAGAAACGCCCGGAAGGCCGGTACCGCCCCCAGGTTGCCGATGAACACAAAAAACGCCGCAAAGGTGCCCAGCAGCGCGTAGTCCACGGCCGCCAGCACACGGCGGTCATAGAACAGCAAAAACACGGCCACCACGCCCAGCACCGCCAGCGTGGGCACAACGTCGAACAGCGCCAGCAGGCACAGCGCGAACCCGGCCGCGTAGACGGCCAGCGTGTGCGGCGGGGCGAGCCGGCTTTGCACGCTGACGGGGGCGATGGGCGCTGAATCGCACCGGAAGATCAGCACCGCCAGGCAGATGGCCGACGCCAGCACATAGGGCAGCATAAGCCCCACCAGCGCGCCGAACGACATGCCGGAGCGGGTGTAGAGGTAGAGGTTTTGCGGGTTGCCCATGGGCGTGAGCATGCTGCCGAGGTTGGCCGCCGCCGTCTGCAGCACGACAAGCGGCACGACGAGCCAGTCCTGCCCGGCCATGTGCAGCACAATGAGCGCAAACGGTACAAAGGTGATGAGCGAGACGTCGTTGGTGATGACCATGCTGCACACAAACGGCAAAAACACCAGCGCAAACAGCAGCTTGCGCGTGGTGTTGGTGTAGCGCAGCAGGCGGTTGCCCAGCCACACGAACAGCCCCGCGTGCTGGAAACCTTTCATGACCGCCATCAGGCTGAACAGCATGGCCAGGGTGTCCCAGTCGATGTAGCCAAGATAAGCCGCGCTGGGCGGTTCCAGCGCCATGGACGCCACGGCCAGCACGGCGGCGACGCAGAGCACGGCCTCCTGCCTGCAAAAGGCGGCGGCGCGCCGCAACAAGGTTTGTTTCATATCCCTCTCCCCTTTTCCCTTCCCCGGCGGGTCACAGGTCCAGCGCCACGCCGCTGTGCAGCGCGCGCAGCTGCGGGCCCAGAATCTGCTGCAAACGCTCCTGCGCGGGGCGGCCGGTGCAGTGGCCGGTGTAAAACTGCGTGTGGCGGTAGGCTTGCAGCGCGCGGCCGGTGTCCTCAATGACCTGCCATTCCGCATCGGTATACGGCTCGGCTTTTTTCATGTGGAAGCCGCTGACGACGACGTCGGGGTCGGCGCCAAACAGCGCGCGGTAGCGGTCCAGAATGTTGAGGATGCCGTTGTGCGCACAGCCCGAAAGCAGGATATACCGCGCCCCCTGCGTGACGACCAGGCACTGTTCGTGCGCAAAATCGTCCTGCCGCAGCACGCCGTCCGGCCCGGCGGCGCGCAGTTCCAAATTGCTTTGCGGCCAAAAGCGGCGCCCCGTGACACCGGCAAACAGAAACAGCTCGTCGTCCAGGCGGCAGTCGCCGTCCAGCAGGCGGACGCCGGGCAGCTGCAGGATGGCTTTGTCGATGCCGATATAGCGCGCGCCGTGGTAGAAATCCTGCCCGGCGCCGCGCTGCATATAGATGCGGGCCCCCGGGGCCAGCGCGGCCGCCCGCAGCAGCCCGCCCGCGTGGTCGTAGTGGCCGTGGCTGAGCACGACGGTATCCACCCGGCCCAGGTCCAGCCCCAGCACGGCGGCGTTGGCGGCAAAGGCGTCCGACGCGCCGGTGTCCAGCAGCAGGGTGTGGCGCGCGGTCTCGATATACAGGCTCAAACCGTGCTCATGAGCGCAGCCCGGCGCGCCGGGGGTGTTTTCGATCAGGGTGACGATGCGCATGGCGTTCCCTCCTTCCGGGTCCTGCCCCCAGTATAGCACAAGGGCAGGCAAAGAAAAAGGGCGGCGCAGCCAAAGCTGCGCCGCCCGGAACTGGCGTTTACGCCCTGCACGCTCAGCCGGCGACCGTCACAGAAGTGATGTGGGGGTTGACGCCCTCGTACCAGTAGAGGAAGCCCTCGCAGTCGATGGTCTGGCCGATCTCCAGGGCCTCCACGGCCTTGTAGACGTCGGTGGAACTGTCGCAGAGGTAGCTCTCCACCAGGAACTGGTAGGTCTCGCCGTTGTACTCCACATTGAAGTACACATCGTCGCCCTGGGTGCCGGAACCGTCGTAGTTGTAGAGGAAGGCGTACTCGGTGGTATCGCCCTCGATGGTGCTGGGGGCCACGGTCAGGCCGGTGAACTTGACCTTCTCGTTCTGGTGGCTCTCCAGCTCGTCGGTGCCCAGCAGTTCGGTCACGTCCAGGGGCTCGGCCACATAGGTGTCGCCCTCCAGGATCTCGTCCAGCTGGCCGTCCATGATCTCGATCTCGCCGGACCACTCGGCCTTGTAGCCGCTGACGCGGATGCGGGTGCCCTCGGTCATGGCGTCGTACTCTTCCTGGGTGCAGGCCATGTCGTAGGCGAAGTAGGCGCCGTCCTCGTCCTGCAGGTAGACGGTGGCAGTGCCCTGCTCGGCGTAGTAGCTCTGCTTGGCCTGGACGCAGGACTCAATGGTAACGGCCTCGTCCACAGCGGCGGCCATGTACTCGTCGTAGGTCATGACCTCGCCGGTGGCGGCAGCCGCTTCAGACGTGGCGGCTTCGGACTCCGCCGCCGGGGTGGCTTCGGGTTCACTGGAAGCGGCCTCGCTGGAAGACGAAGCGCCGCCCGCGCAGGCGGTGGCAGACACAGCCAGCCCCAGCGCCAGGAGCACAGACAAAAACTTTTTCATAGGTTCTTTCCTCCTTATGTTCGGGGGTGCGGCGCAGGGTGCGCAGCAGCCGCTTTTATTATACTGCAAATCACGAAAAAAGCAACCGCCGCCAGGTTTTTCTTACTCTTTTTTTACCTTTTTGCGCGCGCGCACCGCCTGCCGGGCCACGTAGGCCAGGATGCACGCCCAGGCGGCAGCCAGCGCCGCCAGCAGGGCCGCCGCCGTGCCGGGCAGCGGGCCCAGGTCGGCCTTGGCGGCCCCGTTGGCCGCCACCGAATCCAGGTGGTAGAGGGCGGCGGTGTCGGTATAAAGCTGGTCGATGAACGCATCGTCCACCGTCTGGCCGCGGCGCACGCCTTTGGTCACATCCTCGATGAGCTGGCCCGCCGCGTTGCGCAAACTGGCTGAACCGTTGAACACCGCCGTGGTGAAGGTATCGTCGGGGTGGTCCAGCAAAAGCTGCGCGGCCTGGATCTTGATATCGTAGTGGTCATCGTCATCTTCCCCGGCGCGGGAGAGATAGTCCTGGTATTCCGGCGTGCTGCGGGCCTTTTCGGTCACAGGGACGTAGCCCTCGGTCTGGGAGTAGGCGATCTGGACCTCGTCCGTCAGCAGGTACTGGGCGAACAGCCAGGAGGCCAGCACTTCCTGCGGGTCCTCCTTGTTGAAGATGCAGACCGACGGCCCCTGGCTGATCATCTGCGGGTGGGCGGGGTCGAACTGGGGCACCGGGTAGACGGCGGTCTCGAACTCCACGATCTCGCTGGGGTCGATATCCACCAGCGGCGCGCCGCAGCCCATCCAGGTAGCCCCGGCGGTGGAATCCACCGCGAAGATGCACTGCCCTGCGTTCAGGAAATTGGCCGGGTAGCCGGAAATTTTAAAGGTGGAGAAGGCCCCGCTGGCGGTATGGCCCGCAATATCCAGCAGCAGGTCTTTGGTAGTGTCGTTGAACAGCTGCACGTCCCCCGACGCGGTGGAATAGCCCGCGTTCAACTGGCGCAGCATCTGGATCATCATGTTGTCGGTGGATTTGTAGAGGAAGGGGATCAGCACCTCCTGCCCGTTGACGGCATAGACGCCGTCGGCCCCTTTGGTGGCGGCCGCCGCTTCGGATACTTCCCAGATGAAATCCCAAGTCAGCGTATCCTCGGGCAGGGTGAAGCCGAGCGACTCGACCATATCTTTGTTGACGTAGCACGCTTCGGTCGAGCGCATGTAGGGCAGCGCGTAGTAGTGGCCGTTCAGGCGGCATTCTTCCAGGAACCGGGGCATGACCTCGTTCTGCGCGGGGCCGTCGAAGGCCAGTTCGCTGCCGCCCAGGCCGTACTTTTCATCGGTGAACAGGCCGTCCAGCGGCACCACCACGTTGTCGCCGGTCAGGTAGGTGGCGATGTGGTCGGGGTAGGTGATGCAGACGTTGGGCGTGGTGCCGGTGGAAATGTTGGTAATCACGTCGTTGTAGATGTCGCCGTAGTCGGTGTAGAGCCGCAGCGTCACCGTGATGTTGGGGTACAGCGCCTGGAAATCCTCGATGGCCTGGCGGTAGATGTCGGTCTGGGTCTTGTTGGTGTCGTTCTTGGCCCAGAAGGTGATCTCATAGTCCCGGCTGGTATCGAAGCTGTCCGGCACGGTGAAGGCGGCCTGTTCCCGGCTGCCGTGGCAGCCCGTGAGCAGCGCCCCCGCCATGCAGGCCGCCAGCAGCAGCGCGGCGGGACGGGTACGGTGTTTCATCCCTTGGTGCCTCCTCTCGAAACGCCCTCCATGATCTTGTTGCGGAAGGCCAGGAACAGCAGGATCAGCGGCACCGAGATCACCACCACCGCCGCCATCATGGCGGGGATATTCTCGCGCCCGAAGCCGTTCTCGCGGATCTCCTGGATGCCGTTGGAGACGAGGTAGTAGGCCGGATCGTCGGTGATGAGCCGGGGCCAGACGTAGGAGTTCCAGCACTCGATCAGTTTGAGGATGGTGATGGTGACGATGGTGGGGCGGCAAATGGGGATCATGACCTTCCACAGATATTTGAGGTCGGAGGTGCCGTCCACCTTGGCGGCGCGGTAGAGTTCGTCGGGCACCTGCTCAAAATTTTCTTTGAGCAGGTAGATGTAAAACACCGAAGTGATGGACGGCAAGATCAGCCCGGGGAAGGTGTTGCGCAGATCCCAGTTGGTGATGGTGACAAAGTTGGTGATGACGACGAGCTCAGTGGGGATCATCATCATCGAGAGGAACAGCCCGAACAGAAGGTCCTTGCCGGCAAAGCGCAGCCGCGCAAAGGCGTAGGCCGCCAGCGTGCTGACCACCACCATGACGGCCGTGGTGACGACCGAGAAGATCAGCGTGTTGAGCAGGTAGCCGCCCAGCGGCACGGCGGTAAAGGCGTTATGGTAGTTTTCCAGCGTGGGCGAAAGGGTGAAAAACACCGGCAGATACTCGGAGTTATACGCCCCGTAGCTTTTGAGCGAGGTGAGCACCATCCAGTAAAACGGGAATAGCACCACCACCGCCCAGAAGCTCAAAAACAGGTAGGTCAGCGCTTTGCGTAAATTCTCGCGCCGGCGCAGGGCCTGCCGCTTTTTTTCGTATTCGCTTGCGTTCACAGCGCGGCGCCCCCTTCCCCGCCGTCACGGCGGCGCGTGACGAGCAGATTGATGCAGGTGATGGTGAGCACAATGACGAACAGCAAAATGGCCGCCGCCGATGCGTAGGACGGGTAGCCGCCGCTGTCGCCATAGAGCATATCGTACACATAGCCGACGATGGTGTTCATGCCGGCTGCGTTGAGGTCGGTGCCAAACAGCGCCACCGCGTCGCTGTACGCCTTGAACGCGCCGATGAAGCCGGTAATGACAAGGTAGACGATCATGGGCGAGATCATGGGCAGCGTGATGCGGAAAAAAATGCGCGTGCGGCTGGTGCCGTCCACCCGGGCGGCCTTGTAGTATTCGTCGTTGACCGAGGCCAGCGCGCTGGTGAGCACCAGAATTTTAAACGGCAGCACGACCCAAATGGTATAAAAGCAGAGCACGAACATCTTGGCCCAGTGCGGGCCGTTGATGAAGTCGATGGGCCCGGCGCCGAACCAGCTTAGCATCAGGTTGACCAGGCCGTCAGTATACTCGGTGCGCTGGAACAGCACCATGAACACGAGCCCCACGGCCAGCGTGTTGGTGACGTAGGGCAGAAAGTAGATGGTCTGGTACAGCTGGCGCAGCGGCCGGATGGAGGACAGCGCCGTCGAGATGACGAGCGCCAGCACCGTCGACAGCGGCACCGTGATGGCGACGAGCACAAAGGTATTTTGCACCGCCTGCAAAAAGTAGGGGTCGTGCAGCACGTAGGCATAGTTGTACAGCCCCACGCCCTGGTAGGTCTGCGAAGCGAAATTGAAACATTCTTCTACCGAGTAGACGGCCACGTCCAGCAGGGGGTAGACCAAAAACGCCCCCAGCAGCACGATGGACGGCAGCAGGTAGAGCCATGCCTTTTTGGTATTGCGGTCCATGCCGTCGCCCCCTTACGCGCCCTGCCCTGCGCCAAAACGCAGGCGCTGCTCGCCGCTGCGGTCAAACAGGAAGGTTTTTTCCGGCCGCAGGGCAAACCGCACGCTGCCCTGCGCGCCGTCCACCTCATGCTCCGAACGCAGGATCACCCGCAGCGTGTCGCCCTGGCAGGCAGGGTGGGTGCAGACGATGCTGGCGTCGCGGCCCAGCACCTCGACGCGGGAAAGCCCGCACGCCACAGGGCCTTCGGGGTCGGGCACAAAGCCCTCGGGCCGGACGCCGGCCCACACGTCGCCGTCCGGCGCGCCGGGCACCGCCAGCGCTTTCTGCCCGGCCAGCAGCAGCATGCCGTCCTTTACCTCGCCGGCAAAGACGTTGATGGGCGGCGTGCCCAGGAACTTAGCCACAAACAGGTTGGCCGGGTCGTCGTAGACCTGCTGCGGCGCGCCCTGCTGCATCAGCACGCCGTCTTTCATAACCACGATAAAGTCCGAGATGCTCATGGCTTCCTCCTGGTCGTGGGTGACGAACAGCGTCGTGATGCCGGTGGTTTTTTGGATTTTACAGATCTCCTCGCGCGTTTGCAGGCGCAGGCGCGCGTCGAGGTTGGAAAGCGGCTCGTCCAGCAGCAGCACGCGCGGCGTCTTGACCAGCGCGCGGGCGATGGCCACCCGCTGCTGCTGCCCGCCCGAAAGTTCGCGCGGGCGGCGGTCGAGCAGGTCCTCAATCTGCACAAGTTGCGCGGCCTGCAGCGCTTTTTCCCGCATCTGCGCGCGGGTGGGGCGCTGGTCGCCCTTGAGGTTCTCGAGCGGGAAGAGGATGTTTTGCAGCACGGTCAGGTGCGGGTAGAGCGCATAGTTCTGGAACACCATGCCGACGCCGCGCAGTTCCGGCGGGAGGTTGGTGACGTCCTCCTCCCCAAACAGGATGCGGCCGGCGGTGGGCGTTTCCAGCCCGCAGATCATGTTGAGCGTGGTGGACTTGCCGCAGCCCGAGGGGCCCAGCAGCCCCACGAGCTTGCCGTCGGGCACGGTGAAGGTCAGGTCCTGCACGGCGGTGACTTCGCCTTTGGCTTTTTTGCCGCGGGCCGGGAACCGTTTGGTCAGGTTTTGCAGTTGGATGTTCATGGGCGGCATCTCCCCTGTTTTTTACAGTATACATGCCTATTATACAGGCATTGGCGCGCCGCTACAAGCCTTTGCGGCGCAGAAATACCACCGTAAAACCAAAAACGCGCCCGCCCCTGCGGGGCGGGCGCTGGCGGTCACTCCCCCCGCAATGCGGGCGGGATGGCGTGGTCTTTATAATAATACTGCGCGTCGCGCGCACCGATGGGCCGCAGCACGCGGCAGGGGTTGCCCACCGCCACGACGTTGGCCGGCAGGTCTTTGGTGACGACGGAACCCGCACCCACAACGGTGTTGTCGCCGATGGTAACGCCGGGCAGCACGACGACCCCCGCGCCCAGCCAGCAGTTGCGGCCGATGCGCACCGGGGCGTTGTACTGGTAGCCCTGTGCGCGCAGCGCCGGCAAAATGGGGTGGCCGGCCGTGGCCAGCGTGACGTTGGGGCCCAGCATTGTGGCGTCCCCCACATAGATGTGGGTGTCGTCCACCAGCGTCAGGTTAAAGTTGGCGTAGACCCGGCTGCCAAAATGCACATGCCGCCCGCCAAAATTGGCGTGCAGCGGCGGCTCGATATAGCAGCCGTCGCCGATCTCGGCAAACATGGCGCGCAGCAGTTCGGCGCGGCGCACGCCCTCGGCGGGGCGGGTCTGGTTATAGTCGTACAGGCGTTCCAGGCAGCGGGTCTGCTCGGCCACGATGGCTTCGCCGTCGGGCAGGTAGAGCGAGGTATCGTGCAGCTGGGAGAGTTCTTCCATAGTAGGCAACCTCCTTGGGGCAGGGTGTGTTGGGATGCACGGCCCATCATAGCAGAGCGCCCGGCCGCTGTAAAGGGGGCAACCTGCCAATTTCCGCGCCTGTTTTTTGGGCAGGTTGCCCCTTGCCGCCCTGCCTGCCGCTGCGGTACACTGTTTTGCGAGGAAGGACCGCACGGTCCCCGTGATGTGTAAAACAAAGGAGGACGCGATGAAACACCCATTTGCCCTGGCACTGGCCGCCACCCTGCTGGCCGCGCTGCTGGCTGGCTGCGGCGGCGCGCCGCAAAGCGCCGCCCCCGAACCGGAACAGGCATCTGCCCCGGTGGAAGAACCCACGCCGGAACCGACCCCGGCCCCCACGCCGGAGCCCACACCCACGCCCACGCCCGAACCGGAATACACACCCGGTGAGCGCACCGAAACCGGGTACACCAACGCCGCGCTGGGCCTGCAGTTTACGCTGCCCACCAATATGGTGATGGCCAGCGACGAAGAGATTGACGCCATGATGGCCGCCGGGGCCGAAATCATGTACGAGGACCCCGAGACCGGCGAACAGATGCTGGACTACGCGCAGCTGACGACGGTGTACGAGATGGTGGCCGTGGATGTGACCAACGGCAGCAATGTCATGATTGTCTGCGAAAAATTGCCGCTGGAAGCCACGACGGAAGAACAGTACATCGAAGCGCTTCGCGCACAGATGGCGCAGACGACCGTAGAGACCGACCTGGGCGAACCGGAACCCGCCACCCTGGGCGGCGTCGCCTTTACCGCACTGCACTACACCGTCGCTTCCAACGGGGTAGAGACCAGCCAGACGATGCTGGTGCACAAAGAAGGCGGCCGCATGTACGCCATCGCCATCAGCTACCAGCTGCCCGAACAGCGCGACGCCATCCTGGCTGCGTTCAGCGCCCTGCCCACCGAGGTCTGATCGACAGGCCCCAGAGAAAACACACACCCGACGGCATCCAGCGATGCCGCCGGGCTTTTTGTTTCCCGCCCTGCCGACAGAACCCGCCAAACCCCGCGCGGCGCGGCGCGTATGATGGAGCTGCGGCCCCCCTGCCGCAGAGAGGATGACCATACTGTATGTACACAATCCGCAAACGGGGCGCGGCGCTGCTGGCGGCGCTGGCCCTGGCCGCCGCCCTGGCTGCGGCGGCCCTGCCGGCCGCCGCGCTGCCGCTGGCCACCGCAGGCACGCTGCCGCAGACCACCCCGGAACAGGCCGCCACGCCGGAACAGGCGGACGCCGCCGGGCCGCCCGCCACGCCGGAGCAACCCGCGGCCGAACCGGCCGAACCAACCGCCCCGGCGCCCGCAGCCGCCCCGGCCGCCCCGGCGCAGCCGCGGGCCGGCGTGGTGCAGGACGCGGTCTCGCCCATTGGCACCACCATCCACCTGTTCGATTACTGGATCACCACCCGCACCGCGCCCGACAACGTCAACCCTGCCGACATGGACCAGGGCATCAACGCCGGGCACGCGCTGCAGTTTACGGCGTCGCCGGGGCGGGGGCCGGGTATCAACAACTACACCGGCAGCAGCGCACCGCGCACCGGCATGGTGGAGCGCACGCTGCAAAACGGCTACCCGCAGCTGACCCAGAGCGGCCAGAGCCTTGCCTACCTGTTCGACCCCGCCCTGCCCAACGCCGGCAAGCTGGCGTTTGCCAACGTGCGCGACCTTTTGCAGATCGACGCCGACAACTACTTTTACTACAACTGCCGCCAGAACTTTGCCCAGTTTGACGAGAGCACCAGCACCTTTACGCTGTACGACAGCCCCGGCGTCTACCCGGGCGGGGCGTCCGGCATTTTGGGGCAGTTTTTCCCCTTTAACCAGTACGACCAGGTGCGCGGGATGTACGCCACCAACGCGGCCATCAACCACTATTTCGGCGTCACCATGACCACCCGCTTTGTGCAGCAGCCCTACGGCACCGTGGAGGGCGAGCCCGGCGGCACGCCGGTGACGTATGAATTTTCCGGCGACGATGACGTGTGGGTGTTCCTTGACGACGTGCTGGTGGGCGACCTGGGCGGCATCCACGGCGCGGCGTCGTTGACGATCGATTTCAGCACCGGGGCCGTCACCGTCAACGGGCAGCCTGACGGCACGCTGCAGGACAAATTCACCGCCGCCGGGCGGCCCTGGGCGGGCCGCGGCGCCACCTTTGCCGACGACACCTACCACACGCTGAAATTCTTTTACCTGGAGCGCGGGAACTATGACTCCAACATGCAGCTCAAGTTCAACCTCGTCTCCATCCCGCAGAGCGACCTGGTCAAAGTGGACCAGATCGGCGACGCGGTGCCGGGCGCGCAGTTTGCGCTGTACTACGCCCACGACGACTATACATACGACGCGCAGGACCTGCTGGCCACCGGCACCTCCGGGCCCGACGGCACCTTTGTGTTCCAGAACCCCGACGGCACACTGTTGAGTTTGAACAACCTCAAAGACCTGTACGGCGGCCCCGGCCGCACCGGCAAGTTTGTGCTAGTGGAACTTTCCACCCCCGCCGGGTACCGCAACCCCGGGCCGGTGGAGTTGTATTTCTCGCCCGATTTCCCGGAGCTGGCCACGCTGCTTTCGGGCAACCCCTGGCAGACCGGCGCCTACGCCAGCCCCACGGTGACCGTGACCCTGCCCGACCAGGTGCAGGACCTGCAGGGCCAAACCTACAACGCCGACGACGGGCTGTATTTTGCCGTGGTGCTCAAACGCCAGGACGCCGACGGCGACGGCAGCGCGGCGCAAAGCGCATGGTACCCTGTCTCGGGCGAAGCGATTGCCGGCTGGCATGTGGCCGGCAGCACCGGCCTGGACGCCGTTTTGCAGGCCGCCCGCGCCGACCACTACGTCTTTACGCTGGACAGCAGCGGCGCGTACAAAAGCGAACTGGACAACCTGCCCGGCGATATTTTGACCTATTACTATGTGCTGCTGACCAACGGCCGCCTGACGGCGGACAACGCCCAGTACACGCTCGGCTTTTACCGCACCAGCGCCGCCAGCCTGGACGCCGCCACGCCGCAGAACACCGTGCGGCTGGATACCGCCGGCCCCGGCGGCGCATTTGAACGCGAGTTTGCCGTGCGCCTGTATGTGCCCAACGCCAAAAACTACCTGTTTGTGCAAAAGGTGGCGGAGGACGACTCCCCGCTGGAGGGCGCGGAGTTTGCGCTGTACCGCGCCGCCGACGTGACCGGCGGCACCGTCAACCCCGGCGCGCAGCCATTTGACACCGTGACGACCCGCGATTTGAGCCAGGCGGCCGGGGATGTGGTGACGCTGGCGGGCGGCGGCGCGTTCCCCGCCGAGCAGCCGGTGCTGCCCGCCGGCACCTACTACCTGAAAGAACTGCAGGCCCCCGCCGGGTACGCCCCCAGCAACGAACTGACCGAGGTGATCGTGGACAATTCCGGCGTGTATGCCGACGCCGGCACCGCCGGGGACGACGTATCGGTGCTGTTGAGCGTGGGCAAGATTGTGCGCAGCATGCTGCAGTTTGCCGTGCCCGACAACATCAACACAACGCTGAGCGATATCTACGCCGCGCTGTACACCGCCGCCAGCTACCCCGCCGGCGCGGGGAGCGACTGGCCGGGCTGGAACGCCGCGGGCGGCGCGCCGCTGGCGCTCTCTTACAGCGGCAGCGACGAAGTGCTGGAATACGGCCCCACCACCCCCGGCGGCCCCGTGTACTTTGCCGTGCAGGCCGGCTGGGCGGAGCTGCGCGTGACCCAGGACTATGCGGGCGGGCAGGGCCCGGCGCTGAAAACCGACCTGGGCAGCCAGGACCTGACCGCGCTGTTTGCGCGCAGCACGGTGGTGCGCGTGCGCAACCAGACGACGCGGCTTGTGCTGCAAAAGGTCGTAACCGGCCCTGCCGGCGAAACAACGCGGGAATTTGCCTTTACGCTGACACTGCGCGACGCGCAGGGCGCGCCGCTGGCCGGGGATTTTGGCGGCCTGACCTTTGCCGCCGACGGCACGGCGCACGCCGCGCTGGCCGACGGCGGCGAGGTGACGCTGCAGGGCCTGCCGGCCGGGGCTGTGTGCACGATTGAGGAAGAGCCGGCCCCCGGGTACGAGACGACGGTGCGGGTGGACGGCGGCGACGCGCAGCCCGGGCCCGCCGTGACGGTAACGCCCGCGCCGGGGCTGACCGCTGTGGTGTTCACCAACCGCAACGACGCCCCGCCGGCGACGTCCACGCCGTCCCCCTCGCCGGAGCCCACGCCGGAACCCACGCCGTCGGCTTCCCCCTCACCGGAGCCAACGACGGAACCCACGCCGTCCGCCACCCCCACGCCGGAGCCGTCGCCCGGCCCGACGCCCACCGCAACGGCCGCGCCTTCGCCCACGCCGGGGCGTACGGCGGCGCCTTCCACAGGCCATCCGCCCGAGAACACCCCCGGCGCGTCGTCCCCGGACGACCCCACCGCCCCGGGCACGCCGGTCCCGGGCGAGCCCCTGCCCCCGACCGGCGATGCGGCGACGCCCGCGCTGTGGGGCGCGGCCGCCCTGGGCGCGCTGGCCGCACTGCTGTGGCTGGTGCGCCGCCGGGCCTGAACGCAAACCAGGGTACAAAATACCGGCACAAAAAGCGGGCCGCCCCTGCCGTGGGGCGGCCCGCTTGCCGGTTTCATGCTCTATTTCGGGCCAGCGCACGCCAGCCAAGGCCCGCAGCCAGGCCGACGGCCGCCGGGCAGACCCATCCAAAGCCCTGGGCGTACAGCGGCAGCCAGCGCCCGGCCGCCGCCAGCACCGGGGCCAGGTGCAGCGCGTTTTGCACGGCGGCGGGCAGCGCGCCCAGCAGGTCGAGCACCGCCGCCACCGCCGTACAGCCGATGGTGCAGCGCAGCACCCGGCGGTCGTTGCCGAACGCCCGCCCGCCGAGCGTGAGCAGGATCAGCGCAATGGAGAGCGGGTACAAAAACATCAGCACCGGCTGCGACCACGCCAGAATGGCATTCAGCCCAAAATTGGCGATGAACAGCGACACCCCGCAGAACACGACCGCCCACACCGGGTAGCGCGGCCCGGCCGGGAACAGCTGCACAAAGGTTTCGCCGCAGCTGGCAATGAGCCCCACCGCCGTTTTCAGGCAGGCCACCGTGACGGTGGCAGCCAGAATCAGCGCGCCCGCGCCGCCAAAGTAATGCGCGGCGATCTGAGCCAGCGCTTCGCCGCCGTTGGCCGCGGCGGCAAACTGCCCGCGGCTTTGCGCGCCGACGACGGTGACCAGCAGGTAGATTGCCGCCATAAGCAGCGAGCTGAACACCCCGGCGCAGACCGTATTTTTGGCCACGGCCGCGGGTTCCCGCACGCCCAGGCCGCGGATGGCGTGCACGACGATGATGCCGAACGCCAGGCTGGCCAGCGCGTCCATCGTGTCGTACCCTTCCAGCAAACCGGTGGAAAACGCCGCCGTCGCATAGGCCCCGGCGGGTTCGATCTGCCCCACATCGCCCAGGGGCGCGGCCAGCGCGCGCAGCACCAGCACCCCCAAAAAGCACAGGAACAGCGGGTTGAGCACCTTGCCGATCCAGGTCAGGATCTGGCCCGGGCGCAGCGCAAACCACAGCACCGCCGCAAAAAACACCAGCGAGAACACCGCCAATGCCGCCGGTTGCGGCACGCCGGGCAGCAGCTGCTGCACCCCGACGGTGTAGGCCACCGTGGCGCAGCGCGGGATGGCAAAAAACGGCCCGATGGTGAGGTAGAGCGCGCAGGTGAAAAACAGCCCGTACCGCCGCCCCACCCGGCTGCTGAGGGGCAGAAGCCCTTCCTCCTGGCTGACGCCCAGCGCCGCCACGCCCAGCAGCGGCAGCCCGACGCCGGTGATGAGGAACCCCGCCGACGCCGCCCACAGGTTACGCCCGGCCAGCTGGCCCATCGACGCCGGGAAAATCAGGTTCCCCGCGCCGAAAAACATGCCAAACAGCATGCTGGCCACGGCCAGCCGCTGCCGCCAGGTAAGTTGTTTCATGGAGTGTCCCCCCTAACCGGTTTCTTCCCCCCCCCATTATAGCGCGGCGGGCAGGCCGCGTAAAGCCCGGGCGCCCCAAACGCCGAAGCGCCGGGCCCCGGCGGCTTCTGGCTCGCCTTGGGGCCCGGCGCAATGCGGGCAGGTCTTGTGTTTTGCGGCCGCTGCGCTTACAACAGGCTGCGGTAGAGTTCCTTGATCTCCTCGACGCTGGTGTCGCGCGGGTTGCCGGGGCAGCAGGCGTCGGCAAAGGCGGACTCGGCCAAAAAGTCGATGTCCTCCTCTTTCAGGATGCCTTTGAGGTCGGTGGGGATGCCCACGTCGGCAGACAGCTGCTTGACGGCAGCAATGGTGGCGTCGGCGGCGTCGGCATCGCTCATGGCGTCAATGCCCGCAACGCCCATCGCCTTGCCGATGGCGCGGTAGCGGCCGCCGGCCACGCCCTTGTTGTAGGCAAGGCCGGTGGGCAGGATGATGGCGCAGGCCACGCCGTGCGGGGTGTCGTACAGGGCAGACAGACCGTGCGCCATGCTGTGCACGATGCCCAGGCCGACGTTCGAGAAGCCCATGCCAGCGATGTACTGGCCCAGGGCCATGCCCTCGCGGCCGTCGGGGGTGTTCTGCACTGCGCCGCGCAGGTTCTCGCTGATCAGGCGGATGGCCTCGAGGTGGAACATATCCGAGATGACACACGCGCCCTTGGTGATGTAGCCTTCGATGGCGTGGGTCAGGGCGTCCATGCCGGTGGCGGCGGTCAGGCCCTTGGGCATCGAAGCCATCATGTCGGGGTCGACGACGGCGATCTCGGGGATGTCGTTGGTGTCAACGCAGACGAACTTGCGCTTTTTCTCGACGTCGGTGATGACGTAGTTGATGGTGACCTCGGCCGCGGTGCCGGCGGTGGTGGGCACGGCGATGGTGAACACCGCGTGCTTTTTGGTGGGGGCGACGCCCTCGAGGCTGCGCACGTCGGCGAACTCGGGGTTGTTGGCGATGATGCCGATGGCCTTGGCGGTATCCATGGCCGAGCCGCCGCCGATGGCAATGATGCAGTCCGCGCCGGAAGCCTTGAACGCTTCGACGCCGTGCTGCACGTTCTCGATGGTGGGGTTGGCCTTGATGTCGGAGTAGACTTCATAGGGGTAGCTGGCGGCGTCCAGCAGGGCGGTGACCTTGCCGGTGACGCCGAACTTGATGAGGTCGGGGTCCGAGCAGACGAAGGCTTTTTTGTAGCCGCGGGCGTTGAGCTCGGGCAGGATGTTTTCGATGGCGCCATGGCCATGATAGGAAATGGTGTTGAGGACGATACGGCTTACCATAGGGCATTTCTCCTTTGTGTTGTTGTGCGGCACGGGCCGGGGCGCCCGCTGCCTTGTTACTTGTATCATACCACGCCGGGGGCGGCGCAGGCAATGGATTCAGTCCAAAAATTCCTCGTTGAGCTGGACGCCGAAGTCGCGGGCGATGGCGCGCAGGTCGTCGTCACGGATGGTCTGGCGGATCAGCCCGCCGCCCATCGAGAGGACTTTGACGTAAATTTCGGCGCTCTTTTCAATGGTATGGGCGAGGCCGAACGTCGTGTCGTAGTCGGGGCCGGAAGCAAACAGCCCGTGCTGCGCCCAGACGGCAGCCTGGTAATGTTTCATCTTTTCGCTGGTGGCCATGGCGATGTCTGCGCCGCCGGGCACCATCCAGGGGCAGACGCCGACGCCCTCGGGGAAGACGACGGGGCACTCGGTCGCGCTCTGCCACAAAGCGCGGCTGAAATCGCGGTCGGTCAGCGGCAGAATGTAGGTCAGCGCGATGACGTTGGTGGCGTGGCAGTGGTAGATGACGCGGTTGGCGCCGCCGGTGGCCGCCTTGCGCACGCTGTGGTTCATAAAATGGCTGGGGAACTCCGACGTCGGGCGCGCACCTTCGGCCAGGCCCCAGACGATGCGCCAGGCATCGCCCGTCTCGTTGATTTCGACGATGCCGATGCTGTGGAGGGGGTCCGGCTCGACATTGCGGAAGTATTTGCCCGAACCGGTGGTGATGAAATACTCGCCGGCGAGGTTGCCGGCCTGGACGCCCATCTGGACCCACTCGCGCGGGGTCTCGTCAAAATAGGGGCGGCAGGCGGCGACGTCGCCCTCGGTCATGCGGTAGGTCAGGTTGCCGCCGTTGCGCTCATGCCAGCCCTGCAGCCAGCCGTCGTTGCACATGCGGATAAAGCCTTTAACGCAGGGGACCTCGTAAATTTCCATGGAAAAACCATCCTTTCGTTTTTCTGGTTTTGGCGGTCAGCGGGTGACGATCTCCACCGGCACGTTGAAGATTTTGGCGACTTTCAAGATCGTGTCGATATGGCGGCCGGGCGCGGCGGCCATGTGGTGGGTGGGGCCGGCCTCGCTCCAGCGGTTGCAGAATTCCCGCGCGCCGCAGGCAAAGCGGGTGCGCATGTTGGTATCGCCAAAGGTGAAGATGGGCCCGTCCTCGTTGACGCCCTCGGCCACGACGAACTTGAAATGGCCGTCCCGGTCCTGCGTGATGGCCAGGTAGGTCACAGGGCCAAGGTGGGGGTAGAACTGCGTCAGGTAGCCGCCGCCGGTCTTGCCGTGGAACACTGGCACGATCTTCATCGTCGGCTTTTGGGCCGAGATATCGGCATCGCCGGACCCCGAATGCCCGATGATGCAGATATCCTTGTCAAAGTCGATGGAGTACATCTCGGACAGCTGGCCCGCCCCGGCAATGGTCTTTAAGATGGACATCGCCATGGCCACCTTGATATCGCCCTCGACCGCGCAGGCCACGCTCTGCTTGATGAGCATCGAGAACGCGGGGATCAGCATGGAATCCAGCACGCCGGCCGCGCCCTTGGCAAAGCCGTCGTAGTGCGAAGCGATGAAGCCGATGTGCTCCTGCTTGACCCATTCCTCAAACGCGACGACGTAGCGCGCCATATCCCAGACTTTTTCGACGGTGCCGCCGCCCTCGATCTCGAAGGTTTCCAAAATATCCTGCGCCTTGGCGCGGATGGCGGCTTCGTCGGTGATGTGGTCGGCGATGGCCCACATTTTCTCCCAGTCGAACTGCTTGGTGTACAGCCACATGCGGTGGTAGAGGTTGGTCTCGTCGATGTACAGGTCCATCATGCCGGGGTAGGGCCGGCCGATCTGCGCGAGGTTCAAATCGCGGAAGCGGCGGCGCACCTGGGCGGCGCGGCACCAGCTTTCCAGTTCCGCCTGCACGGTGGCATCGCCGCCCTCCACCACGCCGGTGATGACGGCATGGCGCTTGCCGGCACGCTCGAGGTCGGCCACCATCTCGCCCACCGCGCCGCAGGCGTACAGTTCGCCCAGCCACTTGGCGGTGTCGGTATGCGCGTAATCGGGCGCACGCAGTTTCTGGACGTTGACCAGCACCACCGGCACGTCCAGGTCGCGCACGGCGGGCAGCATGTTGTAGCTGGTGGCGTAGGTCAGCAGCTGCAAAATGACGAGGTCGACGTCGGCGGCGCGGAACTTGTCGCCCGCGGCCTGGGCCAACTCCTTGGTGGTGACGATGCCGCCGTCGACGAGGTCGACGGTATCGGGCAGCGTCTTTTTGAAAGCGGCGTACTGGCCCTCAAACTCCGGCACCAGGCTGGGGAACTGCGGCAGGTACGCGCCCAGCGCGATGGCGAACACGCCCACGCGGGCTTTGGTTGGGATCAACGGCGTTGTCATTGCGGGTTTACCTCCTTGATCGTAAAACTGTTGCGGATGGCGTCGCGGGCGGCTTGCAGGCTGGCAAACGCGCCGGCGGCGAGGAACTGAACCATCAGGTTGCCCAGGGCCGTGCCCTCGGTGGGGCCGGCGCAGACCGGCAGGCCGGTGGCGTTGGCGGTCCTCTGGTTTAAGTAGTCGTCCTGGCTGCCGCCGCCCACGATGTTGACGCCGGTGTAGGTCTTGCCGGTCAGCGTTTGCAGCGTTTGCACGGCGCGGCGGTAGTCGTCGGCCAGCGAATTGTAAATGGTCTGCATCACCTCGCCGGTCGTCTGCGGGGCGGGGTACCCGGCGTCCACGCAGGCGGCCGTGACCTCGTCGATCATGCTCTTTGGCGCAAGGAAGCGGTCATCATCGGCGTCCACCAGGCCGGGGAAGTTGCTGCTCGCCCTGGCGGCGGCGATCAGTTCGGGGAAAGACGGGCGCGTGCCGGTTTTCTCGCCCAGTTCGCGCCGCACGCTCTGGATCATCCACAACCCCATGATGTTTTTGAGGTAGCGGTAGGTACCGCCGTAGCCGCCCTCGTTGGTAAAGTTGGCGGCGCAGCTTTCGGGCGTCGTGATGGGGGCGCGGTTTTCGACGCCCAGCAAACTCCAGGTGCCGCTGGAAAGCGTGACGGCGTTTTCGTCCCGCGCGGGCACCGCCAGGTAGGCCGAGCCGGTGTCGTGGGTGGCGGGCAAAACGACCGTGCAGTCAAAACCAACCTCGGCCTGCACGGCTGGCGTCAGGGTACCCAGCACGCTGCCCGGCATGCGGATGAGCTGGAAAATGCCCCGCGGCAGGCCCAGTTTGGCGATCAGTGCATCGTCCCAGTCGCGGCTGGCGGCCCCCACCAGCGCGGTGGTGGACGCGTTGGTGTACTCGTTGGCGGCAACGCCGGTCAGCTTGTAGTTGAGGTAGTCCGGCACCATCAAAAAGGTTTTGGCCGCGGCCAGCTGCTCGGGGTGCTCGCGCCCGAGCGCCGTGAGCTGGTAGGCCGTGTTGAACGGCTGGTACTGGATGCCGGTGCGGGCGTAGTGTTCGGCAAAGGGCAGCAGGCTTTCCAGCCGGTCGCGCTCGCCCGCCGTGCGCCCGTCACGGTAGGCGACGGTGTCGCCGAGCAGCTGCCCGGCTTCGTCCAGCAGCACAAAGTCGACGGCCCAAGTGTCGATGCCCAGCGTCGCGGGCGTGTACCCGGCTTCTTTGCAAGCCTTGAGCCCGTCTAAGACGTTCTGCCACAGGCGGTCCATCTCCCAGCAGAGGTGGCCGTTTTTCTCCACAAGGCGGTTTTCAAAGCGGTAGAGTTCTTTCAGGTGCATGCGGCCGTCCTGTACCCAGCCGACGATGTGCCGGCCGGAGGACGCGCCGATGTCGATGGCAAGATGGTAGGTCAAAAGTCAACGCCCCCTTTTCTGCTTTTAGCATACCAGACCCGGCGGCAAAAAATAAGCGCGTGATTTACAATAAAATCACGCGCTTAGTTAAGCAAAACAGCCCTATTTGTCATGGTTGCACAAACGGGCCCGGTATTCTTTTGGCGTTATGCCGAATTGCTTTTTGTACAGACTGTAAAAGTAGCTGGTCGTCTCGTACCCGACGGCTTCGGCCACGGCCTGCACGGGCAGGGCGGTGGTGCGCAGCAGCCGCTGCGCACGGTCCAGCCGTTTTTGCTGCAACAGCTCCTTGAACGTGCTGCCGGTGGCCTGGCGGACCAGCGCGCTGACATACGGCAGCGAGACGTGGTAGGTTTGCGCCACGCGGGTCAGGCTTGCGCCGCGGCAGTCGTCCTCGATCTCGCGCAAAGCGGCCAGCACCAGCGGGCTGCCCTGGCCGGGCTCGGGCGGGATCTCGATGCAGTCGGGGTGGTCCAGCAGGTCCAACAGCAGCAAGGCCATACGCAGCTGGTTGGCGCGGCGCGCGCCGGGCTCGTTTTGCAGCAGGCTCCAGACCATGCTCTCGACCAGGTTCTGCACCGGCAGCAGCCCGGCGGTGTGGCAGACCAGGTGGCTGATCTCGGCCCCGCCGCTTTGCAGCGTACCCAGCAAAAACCGCCCCAGCAGGTTGGAGGTACCGATGACCGAAAACGCAAAGTCAAAAAACTGCGGCAACACAATAAAGTTGACCGCCACGTCCCCGGCGTCCGCCCGCTGGATGGCGTGGCTGGCGCGCTGGTTCAAAAACAGCAGTTCCCCTGCGTGCAGGTGCACCGGCGTGCCGCCGATGAGGTGAGTGGTCTGCCCGGTACACATGTACATGATCTCGACATAGTCGTGGCTGTGCCGCGGGAACGCCACAAACCGCGTGTGCGGCCGGATGGTGATGAGTTGCCCCTGCCGTAGCAGCTTGGCGGCTTCGACGGCAAAGCCGTGGCCGGTGGCGTACAGCGTGCGGTCCAGCGGCGCGCCGTCGCGCAGGGCGCGTTCCTCCGGCGTGATGCGCGAAAGTTCGCGCAAAAGTTCCTCTCTCACGGCACACGCCCCCCTTCCCTGCCTATCATACACCCGCGCCCCTGCCCCTTGCAAGGGGCGGCCGGATGTGCTACGCTGGAAAAAACCAACAGGAAAGGATGCGTTTGCCATGCGCCGCAACGACCGCGCGATCCCCGATTTTGCCGCCATGCTGGCGGTGGTGCGCCAGTGCGACTGCTGCCGCCTGGGGCTGGTAGAAAACGGGGAAGCCTACATTGTACCGCTGAATTTTGGCTGGGAAGCCGAGGGCGAGACGCTGACGCTGTATTTCCACGGCGCGGCCGAGGGGCGCAAGCTGGCGCTGCTGCGCCAAAACCCTGCCGTCAGTTTTGAGATGGACACCGCCCACCGCCTGCTGCCTGGCGCGACCGGCTGTGCGTACAGCTACGCCTACCGCTCCGTCATGGGGCGCGGCGTGGCCGAACTGCTTACGGACGACGCCGAAAAGCGCCACGGCCTGCAATGCGTGCTGGCCCACTGCGCCCGCCGCCGCGACCTGCCGCTGGACGCGCGCATGGTGCGCGAGACGGCGGTGATCCGCCTGCGGGTGACGGCCTGGACCGCCAAAGCCCACGAAGCGCCGTGAGCCATCCGCAAACAACAGCGCCGCCCCCGGGACGAACGTCCCGGGGGCGGTTTGCGTCAAGGTTTGGTCACTGCGGCCAGCAGTGCGCGGCAGCCGCGGTCGATATCCTGCCAGGCGGCTTCAAAATCGCCGGTGTACCAGGGGTCGGCCACGGCGCGCGGGGTATCGGTGTAGCTCAACAGCAGACGCATCTTGCCCGCCGGGTCGCCGCCGCAGATGCGCCGCATACCGGCCAGGTTTTCCTCGTCCATCGCAACGAGCAGGTCGTACCGGTCGTAGTCGGCCCGCTGCAGCTGGCGCGCCGCGTGCCCGGCGCAGGTGATGCCGTGCTCGGCCAGTTTGCGCCGCGCCGGCGGGTAGACCGGGTTGCCGAGTTCCTCGGCGCTGGTGGCGGCCGAAGCAGCCGTGATGCGCGTTTGCAGCCCGCCCTCGCGCGCCAGCGCGCGCAGGCGGTACTCGGCCATGGGGCTGCGGCAGATGTTGCCGTGGCAAACAAACAGGATTTTTACCATCTTTTCAGAACTCCTCAAAAGCGCTTCATTTCGTTTCAAATTCCAAATATTATTTGGTGTATCGTTGCTTTTTCTTATGCTTCAAAGACCCGTTCCGGGAAGATATCTTTTCACATCTTCTCAGCGCTTCCCATGTTTTTCCCTGCAACATTGGTAAATCGTTGGTAAATTCAAAAAATTTACCAACGGCCCTTTTCAGGCATGGGCCAGCCGAAGCAGTTCTCCCTTGGCATCTTCATAGCTCACATGGGTGTAAGTGTTGAGGGTAACGCTGATGTCCGCATGGCCCATGATGTACTGCAGGGTCTTGGGATTCATCCCGGATTTTGCCATATTGGAACAGAAGGTGTGCCTGCACACATGGGGCGTTACCTTGGGCATGGGGATGCGGTAGATCCTGTTGTACTTCTCCACGATATGCTGCAGGTACTTTTCCCAGTGGAGCGCCACCATGGGCATGTCATTCTTGTCCAAAAACAGAAAACCCGCGTATCCGTCCACCATCGGCTCTCCTTTCGGAGTCCGCCGGTTGGCAATGATCCGACGAAAACAGGAGGCCACGTCCGCCGTCATGGGAATATAGCGGATGCCGCGTTCTGTCTTGGGCTGCTGAATCACATACTCCATCTGCGACGTTCTCTGAAGCTGATGATCCACCTTGATACGCATCTCGGAAAATTCAATATCCTGCATGGTCAGGCCGCAAAATTCCGAGACACGCAACCCTGTGTGAAAGAGGATGTAGATCCCATCGTAATATCTGCTGAAATGCTTATCCTCCTTGATGAATTGCAGCAGATCCCGTTCCTGCTTCCGGGTGATGGCCTCCCGGGTCACCGAATCATTGACGACCACCGAGGCCAGTTCAAACCCAAAGGGATTTTTGCGGAGCAGGTCATCGTCCACCGCCATCTGGAAAGCCGGTCGGAGAACGCCTCGGATGGAATGAATGGAACTGTACCCTTTACCGTCCACCTGCTGCAGTTTGATCAGCCATGCCTTCGCATCGGACAGGTGTACCCTGTCAATGCGCTGCCTGCCAAACGCTTCTTTTTTCAGGATGCCGATCACAGTCTTGTAACCTGCCGCTGTATTATGGCGGACGCCGGTTTTCAGAGAAATATATTTCTCCACCAGTTCCAGCACCGTATAATCTCCGCCATTGGTCACAATGTGGTCGAACAGATCCGCCTCAATCCGCTTTTTCTTTTCTCTCAGAGAAAGTTCGGGCTTTTTCCCTTTGGGCATGGGATCGTTCTTATCCAGCCGCCAACTGTACACACTTTGCTCCTTGCCGTTTTCGTCAACGTAGCGATACCGATACCTCCCATCCTTGCGCTGATACTCGCCATCGCGCAAAATTCGATTTCGATTGTCACGTCTTTTTTCGCTCATGGAAATCTCTCCTTATAAAAAGAAAGGAGAGCCAGACTTGCACTCTTATCATAGCACAAGTTTGGCTCCCCGCATAGCTATGCCATAGGAAATCGGCAATCTGCCGTTGCCTCCTTGGAAAGGCTGTTATACAGCCGTTGCCCGATCCAGATACCGCTCGAATTTTTCCCGTTTGATCAGGACGCGGTTCCCGTTCATCACAAAGAAATCCTCGTTGGGATGCTCATCCACCAGCATCCGCAGCTTGGTTTCCCCGATATGATAGTATCCGGCGGCTTCCTCGATGGTCAACGTATACCGGTGCCAAACCGGAACATCCGAACGCTTTTTCTCACAGGCCATTGCCTTTTCATTGTCCATAAGCCACCTCCATAGCTTTTATCTGATATTCAACTCTTCTTTCGTCCTCTCTAACGGGGGTTCCTTCCATGCAATCCCGTGTTTGCGCAGAAGCGCCGCCATGCCTGCTTTTTCCCGTTGGAGGCGTGCGTTCTCTTTTTCCACCTGCATCCGTCGGGCTCTTTCCCCCATGAGTGCCTGACGATGATGAGAGGTCTGCTCTGCCAGTCTGTTGGTCAGATCGGCCACTTTCTCTTTCAGACCGTTCAGCACACTTTCCAGCTGACGGATTTTCTCCTGGGCGGCATCCAGCAGTTTCTGCAGCTGTTCATCCTGACGGCGGTACACCACATACTGTTTGGCTGCATGGAGCAGGTTTTCAAAGTCACTGCGCGGCATCGTTACCCGATCACTCAAAAAAGCTTTTTTCGCACTGACGGCCTCGATCTTATCAAGGTCCACCACCTGTTTCTGGACCGCCTGCAAGGTGTCCTCTATCTTTTCCACTTCGGTGCGTTTCTGCGCAATAGCCGAATCCAGTTCCTTGACCTCCTTGCTGCGCTCCTGCTTTTTGTACTCCAGTACCGACAAGTGCTCTTCGTGGGTGCCGAGCTGCTCCCATTCGATGCCATGCTCCTGCATGATATCCGCCAGCACCTGCTTTTCCCGCTGCACCCAGAGATTCCACTCTGTGGCGCTGCGCGTTCCGCCCACAAAGCCCATCTGCGCCAGCGCCTGTTTGAGGGATACACGGGTATCCATGCCCCGTTTGCTGCCGGTGATATAGGGCACAAAATCGATATGGATATGGGGCGTTGCTTCGTCCATGTGCAAATGGGCGGAGAACATACGCAATGTGCGGTTTCGTGCCTGAAAGCCACGGACATACGCTTCCAGACATTGCCTGGCAAGTTCCGCCGTTTCCGAGCCGATGCCGGTATCATCCTTGTTTCCGATTTGCAGCACGATCTCGTGAAAGAGTTTTTCCTGCCTGGAGGAAGCGATTTTTTCATAATAGTCCGCTATACGGCGGTCGCTGCGTGTCTGTTTTGCATTGTAACGCTGCTGTGCTGTGTCAAACAGTTCATGGTACACCGTTCGGATATCTTCCTTGCAGAACTCCACATTTAGATGGCTGCGGGACGGGTCTACATTGGGGGCGTAAAACTCACGGCTGTTATGATTGAGGGAGCCTTTCCCAACCATAGCGCTGATCGTCCTTTTCAAAACCTTTCCTTTCTCCGGCGCAAGCCGGCGGGTTCTGTTACTCTTGCCAAGAGTAACGCAAAAGCACTTTTGACACTTCGCATCAAAAGCGCCCTTGCGCCCTGCGGGGCTGCCTAGCTGAAAAAACAATCGTATTTTTCAAGGTGGCAAGATGACCCTATCTATAAGAACTAGGCATCTTGCCTTCTTGCATTATTCTTGTGGCAATTCCCATAGCCATTGTTTCCCCACCTTGTGGGAAGTGACGCCCAACTCATACCGGGCATTGCGCAGTGTTTTGGGCTTGATGCCTTTTTGCTCCGCAGCTACCTCTATTTCTGTTTGCGGCAGGGCCCCCTCCGCCAGCACTCCCTGCAGGAAATTCTGTGCTTCCCGCAGCTTATGCCCGCGGCTGTTGCCGGAAAGCAGATCTTCTGCGCTGATGTCATATTCACCCGCCCATTGAAAGCCCTGCTCCGGGTCGAGGCGAAAGGCTATGGCCTTTCCCTCCGGAGCCAGGGAACTTTTGGTGGGGCAGACCACCCGCAGCGTCGGATCCTCCTTGATACGACCCACCACCAGAACACTTCTGGCAGCGGCCTGAAAGTCGATGGAGCCGAGCCCCCGATAACTGGATTTTTCCCCGCTGTTCTTGTTCATGTGCCCGATCAGGACAATGGCACAGTGATGCTTTTCAGCCAGGACACCGACTCTGTGCATCAATGGTCGAATTTCGTTGGCGCGGTGCATGTCCACCCCGGCGCCGATGTAGCCTTGAATCGGGTCAAGTACGACCAGCCGTGCATGGGTCTGCACAATGGCCTGTTCCAGCCGGTCATCCTCCAGCGTCAGCGCCCTGTCGCTGTCATCGATCACCAGCACCTTGTCGCAGGCTGCACCGGCGACCACCAGCCGCGGCTTGATGGTATCCGACAAACCATCCTCTGCCGTCTGGTAGATCACATTGCCGGGTGTCATGGGCGGCATCCCGTCCCATGCGGGTCTGCCGGTGGTCAGACGCGCGATCAGCTGCAGAATAAAGGTGGTTTTTCCTTCGCCGGGATCGCCCTGAATAATGGTGATCTTTCCGCAGGGGATGAATGGATATACCAGCCACTCCACTTCCTGTACGGGAATCGTATCCAAAGAAATCAATTTTACGGTATTCTCATTTCCCATAAAACCTCCATTCTCTCTTCAAAAATGGCGGCTGCTGTGGTAGAATATCAGTGGTGCCTGATAGTTACTTGCAGCATCCGCTGCTGGTACTGTCTTTCATCGGAGCGTTTACCCCTGCACGGGTAAGCGCTCTTTCTGTTTCCCGGCATCATTTTCCGGGTTGAGACCGCAGGCTTGCTCCCATGTTGTCCACCTCCTTTCCGTGGCGATTGTTTTTCTGCAGTTTTATTATACGCAGTTTTATTGCATATGTCAATCTATATTGCGCACTATAATTTCATATATTTTGTTAACAATGCTTGATTTCTTCACATTTCTATGGTAGAATTAGGACGAGGTGACAAGCCATGAATCTTACAAACGAAAAAATCGGACAGCGCATCAAGACTGTCCGCACAGAAAAAAATATTACGCAAACCCAGCTTGCAAAGTTTCTGGGGAAAAGCCTGCGCACCGTGCAAAGCTATGAAAGCGGTGAAAGCCGGATTTTCTTTGACACCATCTGCAGCATTGCAAACTTTTTGGGGGTAACCCCCTCTTATCTCTTGGGGTTTGTAGAACCCCAACTGCAGCTGAACTCTCTGTCCGACGTTATCGCTATGCTCTATGAGCTCAACAAAAAGAAAGAGCTGCATTTTGATGTGAAAATCACCCACGAACGGTGTGACGATGGAAATTTCTCCGCCTCTTTGACATTTCGGGCCAATGATCCCGATGCCGTCCTGAATGAGACGCTTTGTTTTCTTCTGGAGGGGTTTTCCGCCGAGCGTGCATGGAGCGAAGATTACTGGCACAACCCCAGCCGCCTAAAGAACTGGACGCAGGAAGAAATAGCACGGCACGGTGGAACACCTTTGACCGATAAGCCCCTTTATTCGGCGGATCTCAGCAAGTACGACATGGCAGAACTGAAAGCCATGACCAAAGAGCAACTGAAGAATCTGAAATAACGCCAATCCCTGGTCATGCAACGGACATCAGAATTGCAAAAAAGTAAGCGATATTCGGTTTAGCAACCGAATATCGCTTCTTTTTATTGAAAACTTATTACATACGCATAAGCAGCGAATTTTATTCGCTGATAAAAGTGCAACCAATTTGCAAAAGTTCGTTGTATTTTTTGTTTCTTCATGCTATAATACATTTGTAATATAGTGATGGAGGTGCTTCCATGTATCGAATTGCTATGGAAAAGCTGCTCAAATGGAAAGAGAGCAAACGTCGCAAACCGCTGATCATAGAAGGGGCGCGACAAGTCGGCAAGACCTGGCTTATGAAAGAATTTGGTCAGCAAGCCTACAGCGACACTGTTTATATCAATTTTGATTCCAATTCGAGAATGGCAGACTTATTTGCCTCCGATTTGAATACAGATCGCCTGATTATGGGGCTGGAATTGTATGCAGGCCGTAAAATAGACCCGGACAACACCCTGTTGATTTTTGATGAAGTGCAGGAAGTTCCGAGAGCGCTGGCTTCTCTCAAGTATTTCTATGAAAATGCTCCGCAATATCACATTGTCTGCGCTGGTTCGCTGCTTGGTATCGCTCTCCATGAAGGGACTTCCTTTCCGGTGGGCAAAGTCAGCTTCCTAAAACTCTATCCTCTTTCTTTCAAAGAGTTTTTGATGGCAACCGACAAAGAGCGTTTTGCAGACTTGCTTGACAAACAAGACTTTGAAATGATTACGAACTTCAAGCAAACATACATTGACGCCCTGAAACAATATTACTTCGTCGGCGGTATGCCTGAAGCTGTACAAAGCTTTGCGGAGGACAAAGATTTTAATGAAGTCCGTGTTATTCAAAAGCGGATTTTGGCTGCTTATGAGCAAGACTTTTCCAAACATGCCCCTAATGAAATTGTCCCCAAAATCCGAATGCTATGGAACAGCATCCCCTCGCAGCTTGCGAAGGAAAACAAGAAATTCATTTACGGCCTTGTCCGTGAGGGCGCCCGCGCCAAAGAATACGAAACGGCCATCATGTGGCTTTCCGACTGCGGGCTCGTTCACAAAATCAGCCGCGTCAATGGGGCCGGCCTTCCTCTGAAAGCCTATGAAGATCTGAAAGCTTTCAAGCTGTTTGTGCTGGATGTCGGTTTGCTCAGCTGCATGGCAGGGCTTCGCCAGCGCACGCTGCTTGATGGCAACGATCTTTTTGTAGAGTTTAAAGGCGCTTTGACGGAGCAGTACGTTTGCCAGCAGCTTAAAACCATCGAGGATCTCGGGGTGTATTACTATACCAACGACCGAGGCTCCTGCGAGGTTGATTTCATTATAGATACTGGTGAACAAATCATTCCCGTAGAAGTAAAGGCAGAAGTAAACCTCAGAGCCAAAAGTTTGAAAACGTATCAGGAAAAGTTTTCGCCTGACGTATGTGTCCGTACTTCGATGGCGGATTTCAAAAGGGAAGATTGGCTTATCAATTTGCCCCTTTATGCGATTGAAATAATTACGAAAATTTCCCTCGTGTAACAACTTCGGTCTTTTAAATTGAACCTATATTTCGGCCACATAGAATAAAGTAGTTCCTTGGTACTAGACACAGATAAAGCCACCCCAATGAGGTAAATTCTCTCATCCAATCTGAAACCTTGCTCAGACAAAACTAATACTCGTATCAGATTCTTACTGGATAATCTAAAATGCGGATGCATTGAACAGTCTGCTTTCTATGGCCTGTTGATCAAATAGGCTGATAGATTTGGCATTGGAACATATGAATAAACAAAGGAGAACAATCAAATATGAATAGGTTTGATATTATAAACCAAATTGGTGATAAGTACCATATTGGCAACACTGAAACGGGAGAGTTTAGCTACTCTCAAGCCCTAAAAACTGTTGGTAAAGATATTAAGGATTACCAAAAGGCGACAACCGGAACACAGCACAAATTCCTTGACCTCCGTTTTGAAAACGAACGCTTAGCGATTCTTGTTGAATGCAAAAACAAGTTCAGTCGCTGGGATAAGGGCAAAATTCAAGGCCAGCTACAGGACTATGTCCGCTTCGAGAAGGCATACTCGGACAAAAAGATTGTTGCTATCCTTGCAGAAACAGACGGCGACGAAGTATGGGTATGGTATGGTCAATCTGTCATTATCGATGATGAGCATCGCATGGAAGAAGAAACAACCCTCCGCAAGTTCGAAGAATACGAGAATTTGTGCTTTGGTAGAGTGAACGACAAAATCAAAGTCGTTGATTCAATTAAAACACTCAACGAAAAACTTCATTCAGATGGTATCAACGAAAAATTGCGGAGTCAGTTTGTTGGCACTTGCCTCTTAGCCCTTAAAAATGGGCTCGTTTACAAAAACGTGAAGGAGACTATCAACCCCAAAACCGGGAAGAAACTCGCTCCTGAACGTGTAGTTTTGAAGAGCATCAAAGATATTCTGGAGGGGTTGCTCACTCGTGGCGGTAGCCTTAACAAAGCTAGTAAGCTTGCCGTCCTCAACAGTAAAGTTTTAGACGACCAAGATGTTATTAGTTTAACATACAAAGAGCTTGAAGATATCCTGCAATTCATTGACGATAATGTTGTTCCTTATATTAATGACAAGAGTACCGCCGGGCAAGACTTGTTAAACCTGTTCTTTACCACATTCAACAAATATGTCGGAAAATCCGATAAAAATCAAGCATTTACTCCTGACCATATTTGCGATTTTATGAGCAAAGCTGTCGGCGTGAACAAAAATTCTCGTGTTCTAGATCCTTGCTGTGGAAGTGGCGCATTCCTTGTCAGGGCAATGACTGATGCAATGGATGATTGCGATACTGAAGAAGAGCGTGAAGAAGTTAAACGGAATCAAATTTTTGGTATCGAATATGAAGAAGGAGCATTTGGTCTTGCTTCTACAAATATGTTGATTCATGGTGACGGAAATTCTAATGTTGTTCAAGATTCAATGTTTAATCGAGCTAAATGGATTGCCGAAAACAATATTAACATTGTTTTGATGAACCCTCCTTATAACGCCACCAAAAAATGTTGTGATCCTGAGTATACAAAAGACTGGGATTCAAAGAAAAAAGAAGATCCCTCGAAAGGATTACACTTTGTCGAATGGGTAGCTCGTCACGTCCCATCCACTTGCAAGATGGCAGTACTATTGCCTATGCAAGCCGCTATCGGTAATAGTGGAGACATCAAAGTATTTAAAAAGAAAATGTTGGATAATTACACCCTTGATGCAGTATTTTCACTTCCCGTTGAAATGTTCTATCCCGGTGCGGCAGCTGTTGCTTGTTGCATGATTTTTGACCTTTCTCAGAAGCACGAAAAAGCAAACAAAGATACATTTTTCGGTTATTTCAAGGATGATAAATTTATTAAAAGAAAGGGTTTGGGGCGCATCGAACGGACCGATGCTGACGGAAATAGTTTATGGGCTAAAACAAAAGAGCAGTGGTTAACTCTTTATAAAAACAGGAGAGAAGTTGCCGGTCTTTCTGTAATGCATCGCGTCACTTGGCAGGATGAGTGGCTTGCAGAAGCATACATGGAAACTGACTATAGCACATTATCAGAAGGTGACTTTCAAAAAGTACTAAACGATTATTTATCCTATTTGGTTAAAGAAGGTGAAGTATATGAATCTTGATATAGAAAAATGGAAACTATTCGATTTTGTCAAAATATTTGACATCAAAAAGGGATTCTATAACAAAAAACCCGAAGCTTCAGGTAACGGGACAATTCCGTTCCTGGGTGCAACCGACAGCAATAATGGTGTTACCGGGTATTACACCTATGAAGAAATAGAATCATCTTCAAAAACCGGCAATGACTCCAACGAGCCCATTGAACGCAAGCTATTTCCTGGACACGCCGTATGTGTCACCAATAATGGTTCTGTAGGGTATGCTTATTATCAAAATAAACCTTTTACTTGTAGCCATGATGTCAATCCGCTATATTTGCTAGATAGGGAGTTCAATCAATATACCGGAATGTTTGTTGCCACAATTATTATGCATGATAGATACCGTTGGGGATATGGTCGTAAATGGCGCCCCGAAAGAATGGTAAAATCTCAATTACGCCTTCCCATCCTACAAGATAAAAACGGAGTTCCCATTATTGATGTTAATAAAAAATATTCAGATGAAGGATATATCCCCGATTGGGAGTGGATGGAAAAGTATATAAAAACTTTGCACTATAAGCCTATTACAACTCGAGTTATTACATCTACAAACACAAAATTGGTTACCACTGAATGGAAGGAATTTCTTTTGCATCGCATAATGAAAGCCGGAATGGGAAATGGAATAGATGCCGTTTTAACTACAAGTGACAACCCTAAATACAACTATGTTTCCCGTGACAGCAATGGGAATGGCGTTGTAGGCTTTGTAGATGAAATTGAAGGTGAAAAGCCATTTCCTGCCGGTGCGATGTCTTTAGCTTTGGGTGGCAGTTTTTTAGGTTCCTGCTTTATTCAAAAGAAGCCGTTCTATACTGCACAAAATGTAGCTGTATTGCAGGAGAAAGTTCCTTTGTCTATCCACACTAAGTTGTTCATTGCCACACTTATAAGAAATGAATGTAAAGTCAAATATCAGGCATTTGGACGCGAATTAAACTCTCATTTTAGAAAAGATTTCACCATAAAGCTTCCCGTCAAACATAATGCTGATGGAATTGTATTTGATAAAACGTACGAATTCTCTGATGATGGTTACATTCCTGATTGGGAATGGATGGATAGTTATATGAGATCTTTACCTTATAGTGACAGAATATAATTTTCAGTCCTTAAATAAGGTATTCATCCAAAAAGGATATTCACTGTATATCTTTAATTCAATAAGGCCATTAACATCCAAAAGCATTATTTTTCGTATTAAAGAGCCGGACTTCCTGAACGAAGTCCGGCTCTAGTTTCATGTTCTAATTATCCTGTCAAAAGATAAGGTAGAATAAGTTTCGCAAAAATAAAAGAAGACATGGTTTGCAGATCTCTGGTAGAATGAAGTCGCGACACACCATTCGAAAGGAGACAGCAAACCATGTCCGAGAAGATTGTACAGCTAAACGAAGAAGTTATCAAGGGG
>CALXHR010000005.1 GCA_944388175.1 uncultured Gemmiger sp.
TGTAGGGCGGGGCCTTGGCCCCGCCGCACATTGAAAAATTTTAAAAATTCATCGGTGCGGCGGGCGTGAACGCCCGCTACAATGCAAGGCACACGCCATGCAAACCGTGAACGAACGTGGCGGTGTATGGCAGACACCCGCGTTGCCCATTGCCCGGCGTTCCCGGGCGGTTTGTAGGGGCCGCATATATGCGGCCCGGCAGGGGTGCGCCCCGCGCGGGGTTTGCGGGCACACTGCCCGTTTCCGCCGGTTTGTAGGGCGGGGCCTTGGCCCCGCCGCACATTGAAAAATTTTAAAAATTCATCGGTGCGGCGGGCGTGAACGCCCGCCCTACAATGCAAGGCACACGCCATGCAAACCATACACGGCCAATACCTGCATCGTGCGGCGGGCGGCATATATGCCGCCCCTACGCATGGACCGAACGCGGTCACAACCAAAAAATGGTATTGTAAGGCAACCGCCCACGGGCCGCATACATGCGGCCCCTACAGACCGAATGAAGCAGCAGGCAAACCGGGCAAGGCCGTGTTTACCGCGAACGCCCACGGCGGGGTCAAGACCCCGCCCTACAATGCAAGGCACACACCATGCAAACCGCGAAGGACCACGGCGGGCGCATTTTATCGCCCCGCCAGCAGCACGCCCAGCACGGCTTTGCCCACGTGCAGGCGGTTTTCGGCTTCGTCAAAAATTTCGGCGGCATGCTGTTCCAGCACGTCGGGGGCGATCTCCTCACCGCGGTGGGCGGGCAGCGGGTGCTGCACCATGCAGTCCGGCTTCGCCAGCGCCAGGCGCGCGGCGTTCAGCGTGTAACCGGCAAAATCGCGGCGGCGGCGCTCGGCTTCGCGCTCCATGCCCATGCTGACCCACACGTCGGTAAACAGCACGTCGGCGCCGCGGGCGGCCTCGTCGGGGTCGTCGGTCAGGCGGAAGGCTGCGCCGTACCCCGCGGCCCGGCGCAGCACGTCGGCGGCCGGGCGGTAACCGGACGGGCAGGCCACCGTCAGCGTCATGCCCATGGCCAGGCACCCGGCGATCAGGCTGTTGCAGACGTTGCACCCGTCGCCGATGAACCCGGCGCGCAGCCCCGCCAGGCGGCCCTTGTATTCGCGCACCGTCATCAGGTCGGCCAGCGCCTGCAGCGGGTGGGCGTAGTCCGTCATGCCGGAGACAACCGGCACCCCGCTGACCTGCGCCAGCAGTTCCAAATCGGCCTGCTTGCAGGTGCGGCAGACGATGGCGTCATAGTACCGCCCCAGCACGCGGGCGGTGTCCCGCAGCGGCTCGCCGCGGGCGGCCTGCAGGTCGCGCGCGCTCAAATACGCGCCCAGCCCGCCCAGGTGGTAGATGCCGGCTTCCAGGCTGGCGCGCGTGCGGGTGGAATGCTGCGCAAACAGCAGCGCCACCGTCTTGCCCTGCAGGTCTTTGGGGTCGGCCCCGGCCTTGTGCAGGCGTTTGTACTCGCCGGCGGTATCCAAAATATGCAGCATCTCGGGCGGCGTCAGCGCGCCCAGCGTAAGCAGGTGTTTCATGGCATGCCCTCCCCCGCGGCGCGCAAAACGGCCAGCGCTTCGTCGACATGCTGCGCCGTCAGCGTCAGCGGCGGCAGCAGGCGCAGGCGGTCCTTGGCGGTCAGCACCAGCAGGCCGCGGGCTTCGCACGCGGCGCGTAGTTTAGCGGCCGAAACGCCGCCCCGCAGCGCCACGCCCGCCATCAGCCCCAGGCCGGTGACCTGCTCCGCAAAGGGCAGCGCGGCCAGCCCGGCGCGCAGCTGCGCGGCGCGGTCGCGCACGTTTTGCAAAAGCGTTTCGTCCAGCGTGTCCAGCACGGCCAGCGCCCCGGCGCAGGCGACGGGGTTGCCGCCGAACGTCGACCCGTGGCTGCCGGGGCCCATGTGCTCGGCCACTTTGCGCGTCATCAGCACCGCGCCGATGGGCAGCCCGCCGCCCAGGCCCTTGGCCAGCGTCACAATATCGGGCTGCAAGCCGTACTGCTCACACGCCAAAAACGTGCCGGTGCGGCCGACGCCGGTCTGCACCTCGTCGACGAGCAGCAGGATATCGCGCTCTTTGCACAGCTGCGCCACCCGCGCCACGTAGTCTTTTTCCAGCGCGACGACGCCGCCTTCGCCCTGCACGAGTTCCAGCAGCACGGCGCAGGTGTCGGGCGCGGCGGCCGCCTGCAGCGCGGCAAAGTCGCCGGCCGGCACGTAGGCGAATTTTTCGGGGAACGGCCCGAAATCCCGGTGGAACACGTCCTGCCCGGTGGCCGTCAGCGTCGCCAGCGTGCGCCCGTGGAAGGAGTTGACGAGCGTCAGCACGCGGTCGCGCCCGGGGCCGTAGGTGTCGGCGCTGTATTTGCGCGCGGCCTTGATGGCCCCCTCGTTGGCTTCGGCGCCCGAATTGCCAAAAAACACGGCGTCCAGCCCGGTACGGCGGCACAGCGCTTCGGCCAGCGCGCCGCAGGGCGCGGTGTAGTATAAGTTGGAGGTGTGCTGCAGCTGCCCGGCCTGCGCCGCGACGGCCCGCACCCAGGCCGGGTGGCAGTACCCCAACGCGTTGACGCCGATGCCGGAGGTAAAGTCGAGATACCGCCTGCCCTCGGCGTCGTAGGCGTACAGCCCCTCGCCGCGCACCAGCGCCAGCGGGCTGCGCGCGTAGGTGTGCAGCACGTGCGCGTCGTCACGCGCGATGATCGCTTTGCTGTCCATACAAAACGCCCCCTTTTACCGGTTGCCGCGGCGGTAGAACATCGTGCCCGCCCCGCGGTCGGAGAACATCTCCAGCAAAATGGAATGCGGCACCCGCCCGTCGATGATGACGGCCTCGTGCACGCCCTGGTAGATGGCGTCGGCCATGCCCTCGATCTTGGGCAGCATGCCGCCCGCGATGACGCCCGCGGCCTTGTACCCCTCGATCTCGGAGACTTCCACCTCGGGGATCAGCGTCGATTCGTCGTTTTTGTCCTGCAGCAGCCCGACGATATCGGTCATGCTGACGAGTTTTTCGGCCTTGAGGGCGATGGCGATCTCGGCCGCGGCGGTGTCGGCGTTGATGTTGTAGGGCACGCCGTTGCCGTCCATGCCGACGGTGGCGATGACCGGGATGAAACTGTCGGCCAGCAGATGTTCGATCAGCGTGGTGTCGACGCGCTCGATCTCGCCCACATAGCCAAGGTCGACGTCGCTTTTGCGCGCGCAGGTCAGCATATGGCCGTCCATGCCGCACAGCCCGACGCCGCGCCCCTTGAGCAGCGCCACCAGATCCTTGTTGACCTGCCCGGCCAGCACCTGCTGCACAATGCCCATCGTCTCTTTGTCGGTATAGCGCAGCCCGCCGACGAACCGGGACTGCTTGCCCACGCGGGCCAGCATCTCGTTGATGGCGGGGCCGCCGCCGTGCACCAGCACGACGCGCACGCCCAGCAGCGTCAGCGTGACAAGGTCGTTCATGACGGCCAGCTTGAGGTCGTCGTTGACCATGGCGTTGCCGCCGTATTTGATGACCAGCGTTTTGCCGTGGTATTTCTGGATATAGGGCGTTGCTTCGCTGAACAGCAGCGCCATCTCTTCGTTTTTCATGGCCGTCTCTCCCCCTTTATATGGCCCCGGTTCAGGTGCGGTAGTCGCCGTTGATCTTGACGTAGTCGTAGGTCAAATCGCACCCCCACGCCTTGGCGGCGGCGCTGCCGCAGCCCAGGTCGACGAGGATGTCGATCTCGTCCTCGGCCAGGACCTTGGCGGCTTCCTCCTCGCTGTAGGGGCGGTGGGCGGCGTTCTCGCACACGAACACCTCGCCCGCCCGGCTGCGCAGCCGCACCGAAGTCTTGTCGATGGAAAAATCCCCCGGCGTGTAGCCGATGGCGCACAGCACGCGGCCCCAGTTGGCGTCGGCGCCGAACATTGCGGCCTTGAACAGCGTCGAGTGCACGACGCTGCGGGCCACGGCGCGGGCCGTAAGCACGTCGGGCGCGCCGGTTACCGTGCATTCCAGCAACTTGGTCGCGCCCTCGCCGTCGGCGGCGAGTTCCCGGCTGAGGTGTTCGGCCACCTGGGTCAGCGCGGCCACAAACGTCCGGTAGGCGTCGCCGTCGGGGCCTACCGGCGCGCCCGCCAGGCCGGAGGCCAGCAGCAGCACCGTGTCGTTGGTGGAGGTATCGCCGTCCACCGTGATCTGGTTGAACGTCGCGGGCACGACCTCGGCCAGCGCCTTGCGCAGCACGGCCGGCTCGGCCTGAACGTCGGTGGTCATGAACAGCAGCATGGTGGCCATGTTGGGGTGGATCATGCCGGACCCCTTGGCGATGGCCCCGATGCGGCAGGGCTTGCCGCCCAGCGTAAACTCCACCGCGTACTCTTTGGGGTGGGTGTCGGTGGTCATGATGGCGGTGGCGGCGGCGTGGCTGCCGGCGGCGCTGGCTTCCAGCTTGGCGGCCGCGGCGGGGATGCCGGCGGCGAACGGTTCCAGGCTCATGGCCTGGCCGATGACCCCGGTCGAGGACGGCAGCACGTCGGCCGCCGCGACGCCCAGCGCCTGCGCGGCCAGCGCACAGGTGGCGCGCGCCAGCTCGACGCCGCCCGGCGCGCAGGTGTTGGCGTTGCCGCTGTTGACCAAAATGGCCTGGGCGTAGCCGTCGGCCAGGTGCTCGCGGTCCACCGTGATGGGCGCGCCGTACACCTTGTTGGTGGTGTAGCAGCCCGCGCCCGCGCAGCGCACGTCAGCCTTGATGAGCGCCAGGTCGGGTTTTGCGTGGTTGCGCCGGATGCCGCAGTGCACCCCCGCCGCCGCAAAGCCCTTGGCGGCGCAGACGCCGCCCGCCACCGGCTGAAATTTTGTACTTTCCATCGTGATGCCCCTCTCCAAAAATTTCGTTCTGTTTGATTCATCTGAAACCCCGCCCGCGTTCGCAGGCGGGCTGGTCTGCGGCAAACGTCTGCTTTACCCATTCACCTGCCATTTCCGGTAGGTTTGTAGGGGCCGCATGCATGCGGCCCGTGCGTGTTTGCGGTGCTGCCGGGTTCCCGGCTCGTGTACATGTTTACCTTATTTGTAGGGGCGGCATACATGCCGCCCGGCAGGGGTGTGCCCTACGCGGGGTTCGCGGGAAACCATCCGTTTCCATCGCTCTGTAGGGCGGGGTCTTGACCCCGCCGCACATTATAAAAATTTTAAAAATCATCGGTTCGGCGGGCGAAATCGCCCGCCCTACATTGCAAACCAAACGTCATACAACCCATAAACGCCCAATGCCCGCACCGTTTCGCGGGCGGCATCTATGCCGCCCCTACGCATAGACCCAACACCATCGCGGTACAAAAACGGTATCGTAAGGCGACCGCCCGTGGGCCGCATACATGCGGCCCCTACAGACCGAGATTCACAGCAAACGACCCGTGCAAGGGCAATGCCGCCTAGTTTGCGGCAGACGAAATCGCCCGCCCTGCAAACCGGTGGGAACATGCAATCCGCCGGAAACGGCTCCACCCCTTCACACATTCAACCCCGCGTACTCATCCAGGCCCAGCATCAGGCTCATGCACTGCACCGCCGCGCCCGACGACCCCTTGCCGAGGTTGTCGAACCGGCTGACGAGCTGCATCTGCGCCCCGTCGGGGCTGGCCAGGCAGAAAATTTCCAGCCCATCGGCCCCGGCCAGGGCGTTGGACGCCAAAAAACCGCCGTCGGTGCCTTCGCCCAGCGGGTGGACGGTCACGGCGCGCTCGCCCGCATAGTAGGCGGCCAGCGCGTCGGCCACCTGCTGCGGCGTCAGGCCCAGGCCCGCCAGGTCCAGCGGCACCATCGTGACCATACCGGCGTAGTAGTCGGCCACGATGGGCACAAAGTTGGGCGGCGCGTCCAGCCCGGCGACGGCGCGCATCTCGGGCAGGTGCTTGTGGTGCAGCGCCAGGGCGTAGGGCCGCGGCGCGTCCAGCGCGGGGTTCTGGCGCGGGGCTTCGTAGTCGGCGATCATCGCCTTGCCCCCGCCGGAATACCCGGTCAGGCTGTAGCAGCACAGGCGCGCGGTTTTGGGCAGCAACCCGCTTTGCACCAGCGGCGCCACCGGGGCGATGAACCCCGTGGCGTGGCACCCCGGCACCGCCACGCGGGTAGCCGTTTGCAGCGCCGCGCGCGTGCCGTGCAGTTCCGGCAGGCCGTAGACCCAGCCGGGGGCCGTGCGGTGCGCGGTGGAGGTATCCAGCACGCGCACGTCGGGCCGCAGCAGCGGCACAATCTCGCGCGCGGCAGCGTCCGGCAGGCATAAAAACGCCAGGTCGCTGCCGTTGATAGCCGCGGCGCGCGCCGCGGGGTCTTTGCGCTGCGCTTCGGGCAGCGTCAGCTGCACGAACTCCGGCCGGGCGGCCAGACGCTCGGCAATGCGCAGGCCGGTGGTGCCGGCGGAACCGTCGACGAAAATTTTGTATTTTGCCACAAAACCACCTATCTCTTTGCCAAGTTGTGAAAATCATCCCCGCCGGCGGATATCTCCGGCCTAAGGGGTGCCGACACGCGCCTGCGGTGTCAGTGCGCGTCTGTTGCCCCTTTTGCGAGCCGGTCGCGCACCAGCTCAATCTGGTGCAGCACGCTGGCCCGGATGGGGCCGCCGTAGCTTGTGCGGCCCTCGCAGCAGGCGCTCAGGTCGATGGCCGCATACACGTCCTCCGCAAACAAATCGCTGTACTGTTTGAACTCGTCCAGCGTCAGTTCCTCCAGCGTTTTGCCGGCCGCGATGCAGGCCGCCACCATGGTGCCGGTACACTTGTACGCGTCGCGGAACGGCATGCCCTTTTTGGTCAGGTAATCGGCGCAGTCGGTGGCGTTGATGAACCCCTGGGCCGCCGCGCGGCGCATGTTGGCGGGCAGCGGCGTCATGGTGGCCAGCATCGGCGTCACGGTGCGCAGGCAGAGTTCCAGCGTATCGACGGCGTCAAAGATGGCCTCCTTATCCTCCTGCATGTCCTTGTCGTAGGCCAGCGGGATGCCTTTCATCATGACCAGCAGCGTGTTCAAATCGCCGTAGACGCGCCCGGTCTTGCCGCGGATCAGCTCGGTGACGTCGGGGTTTTTCTTCTGCGGCATGATGGACGACCCGGTGGTGAACGCGTCGTCCAGCTCAATGAACTTGAACTCCCAGCTGCACCAGAGGATGACCTCCTCCGACAAACGCGAAAGATGCATCATGCAGGTAGCCAGCGCCGCCGCGATCTCGATGCAGAAATCGCGGTCGGACACGCCGTCGATGGAGTTCGCGCACGGCGCGGCAAAGCCAAGTTCCTGCGCGGTATAAACGCGGTCCAGCGGGTAGGTGGTGCCGGCCAGCGCGCCGGACCCCAGCGGGCACTCGGCGTCCATGCGCGCCTGCGCGTCGCGCAGGCGGCCCAGGTCGCGCAGCAGCATCCAGGCGTAGGCCATCAGCTGGTGGCCGAAGGTCACCGGCTGCGCGCGCTGCAGGTGGGTGTAGCCGGGCATGACATACCCGGCGCTTTTTTCCGCCTGGGCGCACAATACGCCGATCAGCTCGCGCAGCTGGGTTTGCAGATGCTCGACCTCGCCGCGCAGGTACAGCCGCAAATCCAGCGCCACCTGGTCGTTGCGGCTGCGGCCGGTGTGCAGCCGTTTGCCCGCGTCGCCGATGCGCGCAGTCAGCGTCTGCTCCACAAAGGTGTGCACGTCCTCGGCCGCCGGGTCGATGGAAAGCGCCCCGCTGTGCAAATCGTCCAGGATGCCGCGCAGCCCCGCGTGGATGGCCTGCACATCGCTTTGCGCAATGATGCCCTGTTTGCCCAGCATGGCCGAATGCACCATGCTGCCGCGGATATCCTGCTCGATCATGCGCGCATCAAAGCGGATGCTGGAGTTAAAGTCGTTGACGCGGCTGTCCACCGCTTTGCTGGCGCGGCCCTGCCAAAGTTGTGCCATGGTCTTTGTCCCCTCCCGGACTGTCAAAGAATAACAAAGCCCGCCGTGGGCGGGCGAACGCCCACGGCGGCGGTGTGTTGGCGGAATTACTGCTGCGGCCACTTTTTGGCCAGCTTGGCGCGCTCGGCAATGGGCAGGCCGAACAGGTTGATGAACCCGGCGGAATCGGCCTGGTCGTAGTCGTCGTCCTCGCCAAACGAGGCGGTCTGCTCGTCGTACAGCGTGTAGGGGCTGGTGACGCCGGCGTTGATCATGTTGCCCTTGTAGAGCTTGAGGGTCACGTCGCCGGTCACGGTCTTTTGCAGCTCGTCGGTGAACGCGCTCAACGCTTCGCGCAGCGGGGTGAACCACTGGCCGTTGTAGACGAGTTCGCCCATCTTCTGGGCGACGATCTCCTTAAAGTGGAAGCTCTCTTTGTCGATGGTGATGGTCTCCAGCACGTTATGCGCCTTGTACAGGATACTGCCGCCCGGGGTCTCGTAGACGCCGCGGCTCTTCATGCCGACCAGGCGGTTTTCCACAATGTCCAGCAGGCCGATGCCGTTGGCGCCGCCGACCTTGTTCAGGTACTCGATCAGCGCCACGCCGTCCATCTCTTTGCCGTCGACGGCGGTGGGGATGCCTTTTTCAAAGTGGATGGTCACATAGGTCGGGGTGTCGGGCGCCTGCTCGGGGGAGACGCCCAGTTCCAGAAAGCCGGGCTTGTTGTAGGTCGGCTCGTTCTTGGGGTCCTCGAGGTCGAGCCCCTCGTGCGAGAGGTGCCAGAGGTTTTTGTCCTTGGAGTAGTTGGTCTCGCGGTTGATGCGCAGCGGGATGTTGTGCGCTTCGGCGTAGTCGATCTCCTCGTCGCGGCTCTTGATATCCCACTCGCGCCAGGGGGCGATGATGGCCATGTCGGGGGCCAGCGCCTTGAGGGTCAGCTCAAAACGCACCTGGTCGTTGCCCTTGCCGGTGCAGCCGTGGCAGATGGCGTCGGCGCCCTCCTGGATGGCGATCTCAGCCAGGCCCTTGGCGATGCAGGGGCGGGCGTGGCTGGTGCCCAGCAGGTAATCCTCGTACTTGGCGTCAGCTTTCAGGCAGGGCCAGATGTAGTTTTCGACGTAGTCTTTTTTGAGGTCCAGCACATACAGCTTGGACGCGCCGGTCTTTTTGGCTTTCTCCTCCAGGCCGTCAAGCTCGGTGCCCTGGCCGACGTCGCCCGAAACCGCGATGACCTCGCAGTTATTATAGTTTTCTTTCAGCCAGGGGATGATGATGGAGGTATCCAGCCCGCCGGAGTAGGCCAGCACGACTTTTTTAATGTCTTTCTTTGCTTTTTTCATGATCCGTTCCTCTTTCTTTGGGTTTTGGTATGGGGTCCGGGCCGGCCCGTTTGGGCGGCGGCGCGGCGGCCGCCCGGCGCCCGGTTTGAATATTTATTCATTTGATGTTGTATATTATACAACATATTTTCCAAAAGGCAAGGGGTAAAGCGCACAAAGGCGGCGACAATTTTGCGGGATTTTTGGGGATTCTGACCGGGCACCCGGCCGCGGGGGCGTGTTCTTGCATGAATATGCAGGTTTTGCGGGGGGTGCGGGACGTTTTCCCCGTTCTGTAGGGCGGGCGTTTACGCCCGCCGTGGACGCTTATAGCCGATGCCGCCTTACCCCATTCACCTGCCGTCCCCGGTTGGTTTGTAGGGGCCGCATGCATGCGGCCCGTGCGTGTTTGCGGTGCTACCGGGTTCCCGGCTCGTGTACATGTTTACCTTATTTGTAGGGGCGGCATACAGGCCGCCCGGCAGGGGTGTGCCCTACGCGGGGTTCGCGGGAAACCATCCGTTTCCATCGCTCTGTAGGGCGGGGTCTTGACCCCGCCGCACATTATAAAAATTTTAAAAATCATCGGTTCGGCGGGCGTGAACGCCCGCCCTACAATGCGGGGTAAACATCATACAAACCGGCAACGGGCTGTAACGCACCGTTTCGCGGGCGGCATGTATGCCGCCCCTACGCATGGACCGAACGCGGTCACAACGCAAAAACGGCACATAAGGCGACCGGCCGCGGGCCGCATGCATGCGGCCCCTACAACGCAAGGCAAACACCCTACCAACCATGAACGGGCGGCACAGGGCGGTTGCCGGCGGGCGCGGCGTCACCCTTTTCCGGTGTGCCTTTTATCAATGTTCATTCTGCTCCCGCAGCACCGCCGCCACCTCGGCTGCATCCAGGCGCAGGCGCACGGGGGCGGGCGGGTCGGCGGGCGGGTTGAGCGCACAGGCCCAGTACCCCAGGTCCAGCCAGCGGCCGAACTTGTAACCGCTGTTTTTTTCGACGCCGTAGCGCGCAAACCCCAGCGCTTTGTGGAACGCTTCGCTCTGCGGGTTGGGGCGGGTGATGAGCGCGATGGCATTGACATACCCCTGGCGGCGCAGCAATTCCAGCAGCGCCGTGTACAGCCTGCGCCCCACGCCCTGGCCCAGGCAGTCCGGCGCGCAGTACACCGTCGTCTCGACGTCCCACGCAAAGGCGCGGCGGGTCTGCCACGGGTGGGCGCAGGCGTACCCGGCCAGGCGGCCGTCGGCCGTGTACGCCACCAGAAACGGCGCGGCGCACAGCACCCCGGCAATGTTCTGGCGGTATTCCTCCTCCGTCGCCGGTTGGTACTGGAAAGTCTGGGTGCCGCGGGTGACATACCCGTTGTACAGCGCGGCCACGGCCGGCGCGTCGTCGGGCGTCGCCATGCGCAGCGTCAAGCGGCTGCGATCGGCCCAGGCGGCGGCCAGGCGCTCTTTTTCGGCCTTGGGCAGCTTTTTCAGCGCCGCTTCGCGCCGCAGCGCGGCCGGTTTGTCGGCGCAGCGCTCGGCATAGGCCAGCCGCACGGCAGCTTTGCCGTGGCTTTGGGTGTATTTGGCGCCGCCCGCGCCGCTGCGGTGGGCGCGCAGGCGGCGGGTCAGGTCGTTGGTCCAGCCCGCGTACAAGCTGCCGTCGGCGCAGCGCAGCAGGTAGACCCAGGCCGCCGGAGCTTCCGGCTCGCGGTCGGCGGCCGTGCTGGCGGCGGGGCCGTACAGCGCGGCGCTCATTCGCCCACCGGGCGGCCCGCGGCGCGCAGCGCGCGGCGGCAGGCCTCAATGGCCGCGGCCTTGTCGTCGGCCGTAATCAAAAACCGGCTGGGGTGGCAAAAGCGCAGCCCCAGGCCGCTGACCTGGCGCAGTTCCTCCTCCGGTTTGCCGGCCCACGCGGGCGGGAACGGCACCTTGCTGCGCTTGGTGCGGTGGTCGGTGACGCACTGGGCGCTGTACCCGCCGCGCTGGCTGGGGTAGACGACGAACAGCGCGTCGGTCTTGTACAGGCCGTTTTTCCACGGCATGTAGGCCGGCAGCACCACAATGCCGTCGCGCATGTTGGCGTAGGCGCGGCGCACCGTCTCGTCGGCGCGGTTGACGGCGTTGGCGGCGGCGATCTCATTTTCCAAAATCTGCCTGGCCACCGGCACCGCGCGCCAGAAGCAGGCGTCGGGGTCGTCCTTGCTGTCCCACAGCGGGTTGTAGCTGCCAATGGCGTCGGCCAGCGAGTTCTGCTCGCCGGTGTTATCGTTCAAATCCAGCGGCTGCACGAAATTTTCGTCCAGCAGGCGGGCCTGGTGCGCGCCCACCAGCTGGGGGCCCAGCACGCGCCACAGCAGCCCGAACGCCGCGTAGGGCACGCCGTTGGGGCGGGTCTCGCGCGGTTCGCTGTGGTGGTCGAACATGCCGCCGCCGATGTCATAGACGATGCCGTCGAAATCCTCGGGCACCGTAAAACCGCGGGTGATCTGGATGTCGGGCCGCACGATCTGCAGCAGCGCCGTCGAGAACACGTCGTCGGCGTGGAACTTGCCGCCGTGGGTAAAGCCGTTTGCGGGTATCTTCATAACAGGGGTCCTTTCCATAAAAAGGCGGTCTGCCTTAAAACGCTTCGACGCGGAACACCGCCGCCCCGCTGGCCTGCGCGGCGGCCAGCCCGGGGCCGGAATCCTCAAAGATCATGGTCTGGGCGGGCGCCACGCCAAAATGTGCCATCGCGGCCCGGTAGCCCTCGGGGTCGGGCTTGTTGCGGGTCACGTCCTCGCTGGTCAGCACCAGGTCGAACCAGTCCAGGCAGCCGGCGTGCGCCAGCGCCTCGGTGGCGTTGCGGCGGCTGCCGGTCGTCACACAGGCCAGCTTGTGCCCGGCCGCGCGCATACCTTGCAGCAGCGCCAGCAGCGCCGTATTGGGGCGCACGCGGTCCAAAAAATCGCCGTACAGCGCTTTTTTGCGGTCATGCACGCGCTCAACGTCGGCGGGGTCGGGGTCGCCGCCCATCAGCGGGCGCAAAAAGTCTTTGTAGTAGCCGCCGTTGCAGTGCGCGGCGTAGTATTCGTCGCTGACGGTAAAGCCCAGTTCCTCCAGCGCGGCGCGGTAGGACGCGCCGTTGGCGGGCACGGTGTCCAGCAGCGTACCGTCCAAATCGACACAGATCAGCATGGGTTCTCCTTTCCGCGCACGGCGTGGGCGGCGGCGTCGTTGGCCACCATCACCAGCCCGGCGTAGAACATCGGCGCGCGCTTGCGGTCGCGCGCAAGTTTGTAGGGCATCAGCCGCAGCCAGTGCACAACCTCGTGCATCAGGATGCTGTCCACCTGCTCCGGCGCATAGCGGCGGCCCAGTTCGGCCATCAGGTCGGCCAGCAGCGCGTCGTAGGCGGCCGAGCGCGTCAGCGCAAAGTCGATGTGGTCGCCCTGCACGCTCACGCGCGGGGTCATCATCATAAACTCATACCCGCCGTGCAGGCTTTGCAGCAGTTTGCCGTAGTCCAAAAACGGGCTTTCGTGCAGGTTGCCGGTGTTGGGGTCGATGAGATACCAGCTGCCGTCGTTGCGGCAGATGATGTTCTCGATGGTCAAATCACCGTGGATGGTCCCCACCGGGTCGCGGGCAAACAATGTGCGCAGGCGGTCGTGGTCGAACAGCCAGGCCAGCTGGTGCAGGTTCTGGTACTGCGTGCCGTTGATCCACAGCGTGGGGGCGGCCAGCAGCTCATGCAGGCTGCGCGCGTCGCGCAGCTTTTGCAGGTTGGCGTCCACTTTTTGGGCAATGTACCGCTCGACCGCGTCGGGGGCGGCGGGCAGGGCCGTGGGGCGGTAGAGGTTTTGTTCCAGCGTGTCCAGCACGGCGTGCAGCACGGCGGCGCTTTGCTCCACCGGGTGGGAGTGCAGGTACCGGAACATGCCCACGGCCTGCGGGTCGTAGGTCATATCGTACCAGCAGCAGGCGTCGTCCTCGCCGGTGCGCAAAATTTCGCACAGCGGCAGGCGGGCCTGCTGCGCGCGCAGCCAGTGCAGCTGCTCGGCCAGTTTCCGGCCGTCGGCGCCAAAGGCGTATTTGCGGTAGAACGTCGTGTTTTTGTCCATGCACAGCATGGTGGTGGCGTTGGACCCGGCCGAAAAATCCTGCAAAATGGTGATGCCCTGGTTCATCTGCAAAAAGCGGTCGACCCAGGTCTTGTTCTGCAGCCCGAAATACTGGCTCAAAAACGCCGCGCGGTCCTGCGGGTCGGCCTGGGGCAGCAGGTTGAGGTAGCTTTCGCCCGCCGGGGCGGCCGCCGTGACCTGGTTGACGGCCCCGCGCACCTGCGCGGGCAGCAGCGTGACCAGCCACATGACCAGGATGGGCGCCAGAAACCACGCCAGCAGCACGGCATACGCCGCCGCGGGCGCGCCGTCCAGCACGCCGCCGGGCAGCAGCGCGCGCAGGTCGCCGGCCGTGCGGCCAAACAGCAGGTCGAACACATCCACCAGCGCCATCGGCCGGCCGGCGCCGGTCAGCGCGGCGGCCAGCGCCGCGTAGGAGCCCAGGTACGCCGCCCACATGACGGCGGTGTTCGCTGCCAGCCGCGCCAAATTGACGCGGCGCAGGTCCTTGAAGGTGTTGATGAGGCTCCAGCAAAAGACCATGCCGTCGAGCTTGAGCGTCTCGTTAAAAATGCCGCAGACGGCCAGGCAGGCGCGCTTGATGGCGTCGCGCAGCGCGACGACGACGGCCAGCGCCACAGCCAGCGCCACGGCGAACGCCAGGTACAGCGCCGCCGCGGCGTGCACGTTCGCCCCGCCCTGGCCCAGCAGCGCAAACGCCGCAAAGCCCAGCGCCACAAACCAGACGTCCAGAAACCGGTCCATGATGACGGTGGCCAGCGCAAAGCCGACGCCGGTTTTCATGCGGCGGCCCACGTAGACGGCGCGCAGCACGTCGCCCAGGTGCAGCGGCAGCAGCGTGTTGACGGCGTAGCCGCCGGCCATGCCGCGCAGCATGATGCCGCGCAGCGGGCGCTCATAGATGCGCACGAACTGCTCCCACCGCAGCAGGCGGAACGCATGCCCCGCCAGCACCAGCAGGATCGCCAGCAGCAGATACCCCAGCGTCACGCGCGGTCCCCTCTTTCTTGCCTATGTTTTATATGCCGCAAAACAGCGTACACCACGCCCGCCGCCGCCAGCGCATACCCGGCCATATACGGCGTGAGGTAGTACATAAAGTAGGTGTCGGGCGCGGTCAAAAACACCAGCGGGATGCGCGCCGCCAGCGCGCCGGCGGCAAAAAACAGCATCCACTGCCGGCGCCCCCCCAGCACCACAAGGGCCGCGAACAGCAGCGCAAAGGCGGGCAGCATCCACCAGGTGGGCAGCAGCGCCCCGCCCAGGAACGCTGTATCATACGAAAGCGCCATAATAAAATCTTCGCGCAGCTGCACATCCAGCGGCCAGGCGCCCGGGCTGGCGGTCAAAAAGTCCAGGCGGTCCGCCCGTGCGCCGTCCAGCGGGTCAGTATACAGCAGCGTGGTGGAGGCAAACACCAGTTTCTGGTTGGAATCCGTCTGCCCCTGCACAACCGTATTGCGGAACACGCCCAGGCGTTCCCGCAGCAGCGAACCGGGGTATTTCAGCGCCAGCTGCACAAAGCCCTTTTTGCAGGCGTCCCAGTCGGCTTCGGTCAGGCCGGTCTCGCTGCGGGTGATGCGGCTGCGCAGCTCCGCCCCGTGCAGGTTGGAATAGTCGCGGCAGGCCTGCACATCAAAGATGCGGTCGATGCCCGCCAGCGCTTCGGCGTCGGCTTCGGGGTCGGCGTCCTGCACCAATGCGGCCGTCTGGTAGCACAGCGCCACGCGCTGGTACACCCAGGCGTTCGCCCCCATCAGGCGGTTGTTGGCGCGGCTGCACAGCAGCGTGCCCGCAACAATGACGCCCGCGCACAGCGCCGCCGCGGCCGGCCGCAGCAGCTTTTTGTGCGCCAGAAACGCCAGCAGCACCGGCAGCGCCGCCAGATAGTAGAGGTTCTCGCCCCGCCAGGCCGCCGTCAGCACGCCCAGCAGCGCAAACAGCGCCCACTGCTTTTTGCTCAGCGGTTCCCCGCGCAGGTACCACCACACGGCCAGAAACACCGTGAGCAGTTCGCACCAGGTGGCCCATGTGGTGCGGAACGGCTGCATGTCGTGCAAAAGCACCGGCGGCAGCAAAAACGGCAGGTACAAAAGGGCAAACCACCCGCGCGCCGGGGGCCTGCGCAGCCGCTGCACCGCCAGCGTTTCGGCCGCCGCCAAAAAGCAGCCCACAATGCCGGCGATGAGCAGCGTCTGCACCAGCACCACGCCGCCGGGCAGCGGCACAAACATCAGGCAGAGGATAAACGCCGCGCTCGTCAAAAAGTGCTGCCAGGCCGAGGGTTCCAGCGTGCGGGCGCGCATCAGCACATCGAGGTCGTCGCTGCCCCAGCACCCCGGCCACACAAGGGCCAGCACCACCAGCGTCACCGCCAGGTAGGGCAGCGCCCACCGCAGCCAGCACAGCGCAAACAAATCGCGCCGGCGCACTTTTTGCACCAGCGTGACGGCGCCGTGCACCACGGCCAGCGCCGCCAGAAAGAACAGCGCCTTGTACGCAAAAAAGGCGGGCGTGCGCCAGTCATAGCGGAAAAACAGCCGGTCGGTGGCCAGCGTCAGCGCGCACCACAGCGCGGCGGCCGCGGCTTCCCACGGCAGGCGGTATCGGTTCAGCGTTTCCATGCGGTGTCCTTCCCGGCGGTTCATTCCAGCGCCGCAAAGGCGGCGTCGTTTTGGGGGGCTTCGGCGGCGCGGTACTCGTCCGGCGTGCCAAAGGGCAGGTGCAAATCGGTGGCAAAGCCGCGCACCGCCGCGCCGTGCTGCGCCAGCACGTTGTAAATGCCCGAGACAAAAAACTCTTTGTACTCGCAGGCGTGCAGGTATTCCGCGCAGGCGGCGGCGTAGGTCTCTTTGTCTTTAAAATAGTACGCGCCGCAGATGGCATCGCGGCTGACGACCTGTTTTTCCACCGTGCGGCAGACGTTGCCGTCGGCCCCGTATTGCAGGTAGCTGTACGCCGGCGAATCGCTGGCAAAGGTCAGCAGCGCGCCGGCAGGGCCGTCCGCAAACGCCCCCGCCGCGCAAAACTCGTTGAACGCGCGGCACAAAAACAGGTGGTCGCAGTCGTTGAACAGCAGTGGCTCGCCGCCGGGCAGCCCCTCGGCCCCTTTCAGCGCCGTGACGGCGGCCCCGGCCGTGACTTCCGGCAGGGCGACGATGCGCGCCGCCGGCCAGTAGGCGCGGATCTTTTGGTCGATGGCAAACTCCCGGATATGCTCCTCGAGCACGACAAAGGTCACGTCGGCGCAGTCGACGAACTTCTCGACGCTGCGCGCCGCCCAGTAGAAAAACGGTTTGCCGTGGATTTCGATCAGCGGTTTGGGGCAGACGAAGCCGTTTTCAAAAAAGCGGCTGCCGCGCCCGGCCATGGGCAGGATCAGGTGCAGTTTGGGCATAAGGCGGCTCCTTTCTGCGGGGGCGGTTCAGGCGCGGTCGCGCGCGGCCAGCATCCTGCATTCGGCTTCGATCACGCGGGCCAGCCCGGTCTCGATATCCACCTGCGGCGTCCAGCCGTAGACCTCGCGCGCGTGGGCGTTGTCGCACAGGCTGAACTTGTTGACCTCGTGGTCGAGAATTTCCGGTTTGATGCCGTAGGCCCCGCCGTAGAGTTCGGGGTATTTGGCCCAGTAGTGGCTGGGCGGGCAGTACTTCGCTTCAATTTCCTTGCCCATCAGGCGGCTGGCCGTGGCGTACAGTTCCCGCACCGAGTAGCTCTGGTTGCTGGAAACATTGACCGCGTCAAAGCCTTTCTGCGGGCGGTCGACGACGCGCAGCGCCAGCGCGATGAGGTCGTCGACGTAGATGTAATCCCGCCGCTGCTTCCCGTCGGAGTGGAACTCCGGCACGCGGTCATAGTACAGCTCGCGGATCATGTACCCCACAAACGGCGGCTGCTTGCGCAGGCAGTCGATGTGCGGGCCGTAGACGTTGGCGAACCGCAGGCAGGTCACCGTCATGCCGTAGGTGTCGGCAAAACTCTGGCAGAAGCGCTCGCCGCAGTATTTGGTGTTGGGGTAGATCAGCGTCGGCGGGGCAAATTTGCCCTCCACGGTGGGGAACTCGGTCTCGTTCTCATACATCGCGTTGGTAGACGCCTGCACGAGCTGTTTGACGCCGGTGCGGCGCGCGCATTCCAGCAGGTGCACCAGGCCCAGCGTGTTGACCTCGACGGCCTGCACGGGGTCGCTCTGGCAGTCGGGCAGCGGGGCGATGCCGGCAATATTGTAGACGACGTCGAACTTTTCTTGCTCAAACAGCGCCGGGATGGCCTGCCGGTCGCGGATGTCGATGCGGCGCACCTCGCCGCCGAAATCATGGTCGTCGAATTTCAGGTTGTCGAGGTTGCCGTAAGAGAAGTTGTCGATGCCCACGACGTCGTCGCCGCGCCGCCACAGCGCGTGCCACAGCTGGCCGCCGATGAACCCGGCGGCGCCCGTTACCAGAACTTTCATTGCCAGACCCTCCTTATTGTTGCGCGGGGATTTCGGTGTAGGTGTATTCCTCAATGATCTTATCGCGCCATTCGCGCGCCACAAACGCCCGCGGGCTGCGCAGGTACCGCCCGCAGAGTTTGAGCAAACTGACGCCGAAGCTGGTCAGCTTGTTGTTGCTGACCTGGTCCTCCTCCCGCCAGCTGATGGGGAAAAACAGGATTTTCTGCTTGAGCTGGCACAGCGCCAAAATCATGCAGTCGTTAAAATACAGCGTGTCGGGGAACTTTTTATAGTAGCCGTTTTGCAGCGGAGCCACGGCATAGAGGTTGAGCCCGCTGCCCAGGTCGGTGATTTTGCGGCGCGCCACCACGCTGAACAGCGCGTTGAACCCGTAGTTGCCCACGGTGCGCAGCGCGCTGTACCCCTGGATGCGGCTGCCTTTCATAAAGCGGGAACCCAGGCAGCAGTCGTATTGTTGGTAGACGCCGTTTTCCAGGATCGGCAAAAGGTCCGCAATGGCGCCCTGGTCGTCGCCATGCAGCACGACCAGATGCGCAAAGCCGTGCGCCGCGGCGTAGCCGAACGCCACCTTGTGGCTGCCGCCGAGGCCGTAGTTCTGGTCGTTGCGCAACAGATGCACCGGGGCCTCGGGGTGGCGGGCGCGCCAGGCCTGCACGGCGGCCTCGGTGCCGTCGGTGGAACGGTTGTTGACGACGATGCACGCGCCCACCCACGGCGCGACGCGGGCGTCCAGCAGCTGGTCCAGCACGCGGGGGACCTGTTTTTCGCAGTTATACGCCGGGATGAACACCAGCAGTTTTTCCATAGTCGGCTCCTTTGCCCGGGGGGATGCCGGGCCGTATTTTTCCGTATCCACTATAGCACAAAACCGCCGCGGCCGCAACGGCGCGGCGGCCTGTTCCCGTTTGGCCGCGAATTGCCACGATTTTGTAGGGCGGGGTCTCGACCCCGCCGGGAAACGTTGCGTTTGGCCGCACCCTGCCCCGGCGGGCGTGAGCGCCCGCCCTGTAGACCCCACCGGAACCCCGCGGCTGTTACCTCCCGGCCGGTTCCCCGGCCCAGCCATCGACGACGAGCACCTGCAAGCTGGCGGTGCCGTGGGTCACGGTGTAACGGTCGGTTATGGCAAAGTGTTCCTCAATCCAGGCGTGGAATTCCGCCATGTCGCGCACCTCGGCGTCGTTGTACAGCACGACGTCGGGCAATTTGCCCGGCACGTCGGTGTAATATTGTTCATACCGCGGGTCGCTGTCGGTGCCCGAAATCACCGACGCCTGCGCGACCTCCAGCGTGCCGTCGTCCATCAGCCAGGCAAGGCCGTGCGGCTCGCCGATGGCCTGCAGCACCTTTTGCCCGGCGTAGGGGGCCAGCGCTTCATACAGGCATTGCTGCATGTCGGCGGCGGTCTCGTCGGCCCAGACGCCTTGGGCCGGGCCGTCCCCGATGCGCACCAGCGCCGTGTCCCCCGGCGTGCCGGCCCGCCAGCCGGTCATCTGCACCAGCCACAGCCGCGCCGCCGCCGGGCAGAGCAGCAGCACTGCCAGCACCGCCAGCACCCCGGTGTGCACGCGCGGCGCGCGGCGGCGCAGCGCCAGCGCCGCCGCGCCGCACCACGCCGGCCAGAACAGATACATAAAGGTGGTGGGCAGGGCGATGAGCGTCGAGCGCAGGATCATCAGGTAGGCGGCCACCCCCGGCAGCCACCCCAGCCAGAACAGTACGGCGCGCGCCGCGCCGCCCTGCGCGCAGCGGCGGTCCAGCCAAAAGGTGCAGCCGCCGGCCACCGTCGCCGCCAGGTAGAGGTGGCGGCAGTCCAGCGCGGCGTCCGCCAGCGCAAACTGCGCGCAGCGCACGCTCATGCAGGCGGTGAACAGCCACAACAGCGCTTCCACCGCGCGCGGCACCCCGGAGCGGCGGCGCCACAGCCACACCGCCCACAACGCCAGCGCCGCCAGCAGCGGCCAGAACGCGAATCGGGCCGCCGTCAGCGCCTGGCCCGCCAGCACCGCCAGCCGCTGGGCGGCGGTAAAATTGTACTGCGGGTCGTGCAATACCAGGGCGATGCGCGCCGCCAGCGCCGGCAGGTCAAACCCCATGCCCGCGCACACCCACAGCAAAAACGCGCCGCCGCACACAGCGCAGCCGCCCGCAAACGCCAGCGCGCCGCGCGGCAGCGGGCCCACGCGAGCTTCGCCCCCGCGGCGCCCCAGCAGGACCATGCCCAGCCACAGCACCGGCGCGGCCGCCACGCTTTGCGGGTAGGCCAAAAAGCTCAGGCAGGCGCACACCGCCCCCGCCGCCACGCGCCACAGCCCGCGGTACTGGCGCGCCCCGGGCGCATAGTAGCCGTACCAGCACAAAAACGCCGCCAGCGTGTAGTGGAACTGCTGGCTGGTATAATCCGGCCCCAAAAACCACTTGGGCGTGAACAAAAACACCCCCAACGCCGCCAGATACGCGGCGGGGCGGCCCAGCGCCCCGCGCAGGCTGCGGTAACACCAGACGCCCAGCCCCGCCTTGGCCGCCAGCGTCACGCCGCGCACAAACAGCAGCACGCCGGTGGTGCCGCCCGAAAGCGCCCTAAACAGCGCGATGAGCGGCGCGGTGGTCAGCGCGCTGAGCTGGTGCGGCTCCCACATCTGGGCAAACAGGCGGTCGCCGCTTACCAGCCGGTACCCCAGCGACAGCGCGTATTGTTCGTCGATCTCCAGCCCGGTGTACAGCGTGCGCGCCATGGCCGCGGCGGCCGCCAGCGCCAGCACGGCCGCCAACGCGTACCCGGCAGCGGTTTTGTGTTTGCGGTTCAACGGGCGGCCCCCTTCCCGGCATGCTGCGGCGGGTCCACCCGGCGGCGCAGCAGCGCGTCGCGCGCACGCCACAGGTAGGGCAGCCAGTTCAGGCAAAAGGCTTCCCACTTGCGCTGCAGCCAGGTCTGGGGTTTTGCCGCCCCCCTGACGGCCGCAACGTCGATGTACCGCGCCTTTTGCACCACGCGGATCGCTTCGTGCCCGGTGGGCGTTTCCTCCGGCGTGCAGTAGTCCGGCCCCAGGATGCGGAACCGCTGCGGGCATTCGGCTACCAGCCGGTTGAGCTGGCTCTCGTCATGGAACCGCGCAATCACCCCGCGGGCCAGGTCCTCGTTGGTGCGGGCTTTGAGCTCCCGGCACAGGGCCAGGTAGGCCGCCGCCGTGCCGCCGTTGAGCCCGCCCGCCACGTAATACCGCCCGCAGTTGTACGGGATGCCGGCGCGGCTCTGGCGGCGGCGCTCATAGGGGTGAAACAGCGGGTCTTTGCCGTAGTAGGGCAGGTGGCACACCGCCACCAATTCCTGGCCGGCGGCGGGGTCGGGCAGCAGCTCGGCCGCCGGGATATCCCGCATACAGCGCAGGTTGGCGTTGGCAAAAAACAGGTAGTCGTACCCGGCCAGCCGGTCCGCCTGGCCCAAAAACGCGTCAAAGCGCTGCATTGTGCTGTAGGGCCAGGGCAGCGCGGTCTGCGGGATGCGCACAACGTCGGGCGCGTCCTCATAGTCGATGCGTTCGGCGTCGGTGAACACAAAGAACGTCCGCGCGCAGTCCGGCAGGAAATGCGCTTTGAAATTGGGGTAAAAGTCGTGCCAAAAGACCCGGTAAGCCCCTGTGCACAGGTACAGCACCGCAACGGTAGGCATTTTACGCGCTCCTTTTGTGTGTAAGTTTGCGCCAGACCCCGGCCGCGTACTGCCGCAGGTAGGCGGCGTCGCCGCCCCAGCCGTAGACGGCCAGGTTGAGGGCGTTGGGCACCACCAGCACCAGCACGGCGCGCGGGGCCAGCCCCAGCCAGCCGCCCAGCGGCACCAGCGCGCAGGCCGCGTAGGTCAGCCCCAGGCAGGCCGCCAGCGTGACCAGGTGCAGCGCCTGCACGCGCAGGTAATGCCCCAGGCTGCCCTGCATATACTGCCGGAACACCACCCGGATGCGCCCCGCCCACATGATGCCGTGGGCGATGACGGTGGCCGCCAGCGCGCCGGTGATATCCCACAGCGGGAACAGCGCAAAACTCAGCGCCAGGTTGACGGCGGCCGACGCCACCATGAACCACTGGTCCTGCTCAAAATGGCCCAGCACCGCGCGGTAGGACCCCAGCATGCGGTGGTTCCAGCCGATGTATTCGTTCAAACAGAACACCAGCACAAAGCTCATGGGCAGCAGCCACTGCTCGCCCATCCAGGCCGCCATAAAGGGCTGGAACAGGCAGAAATACGCCGTGGCCACAAAGCTGGCGAACAGGTAGCTGAACAGGTCCATGCCCCAGAACACCTGCTTGTCGTGGGCGTTGGCGGCGGCCGTTTTGTCGTAGACGATGTTGCCGATGGCCGCGGCAAAGCTGTCCATGATTTTGTTGCCGAGGTCGGTGGCACTGGTGGAGATGTTGGTGTAGTTGCCCAGGTGCGTCGTCTGGACCGAGCCGCCCATGCGCGCCGTGACGATGGTGTCGGACGAGCCGTAGATTGTGTTGGACAGCCGGTGTACAAGGTAATACCGCAGGTCGTGGAAGATGCCCAGCTCTTTAAAATCGCGCAGCGTGACCTTGACGTCCTTAACATAGGGGAAATCTTTGTTGAACCGCCGCGCAATGACGAGGTTGGCGCAGACGTTGCAGACGATGGCGGTGCTGAAATACAGCACATAGTTGGGCCACCACAGCGAGACGGCGATTTTGGCCAGCGAGGTGAGGACGTTGAAGCAGAAATCGATGCGCGTGCACAGGTACCCCTGCTGGGTGCAGGTGTACATCAGCCGCCGGGTGACCAGAAAGTAGCTGCACAGCGTCGAAACAACGTTGAGCGCGTACACCGTGTACGCCGTGGCCGCCGGCACGTCGGGCATGATCCACGGCAGGGCGGCCGCGCCCAGCAGCGCCAGCACGGCGATGGCCAGGCCCACGGCGCGGTAGGCCCACTTGTACATCGACATGTATTTGCTGATTTTTTCTTCATTTTGGGCGGCGATCTGCGCGTAGAGACGGTAGCTGATGACGCTGCCGACGCCGAACTCGGCAATGGAGAAAAAGTTGAACAGCTGGGTGACGACCTGCGACGCCGTGCTGATCTGCGCGCCGAAATTGTAGACGAGCAGACGCCGGGTGACCAGCCCCAGCAGCAACAGCAGCAGGCTGGACCCCAGCGCGTAGGCCATATTCAACAACGTACGTTTGGTTCGCAAAATGGTTATCCTTTCTTGCAGGCGGCGGCCAGCCACAGCGTCAGCCGCGGCCCCAGCAGGCGCATCATCGCCTGGAAAGCCCGCCAGTCGCGGCGGGTGCGCACTTGCGTCCCGCGGGCGTACAGCGGGCGCAGCTGCCGCAGGTACGGCAGGCAGGCGCGGCGCACCGTGGCGTCGCGCACGGCGGCCGTGCGCGCCTGCGGCCAAAACACATCGGCGGCGGCGTCCTGCATGGCGGTGTAGGCAGCCGCATCAGCCCCGCCGCTGGCGGCCAGCGCGGCCAGCCGCCGCTGGGCGGCCACCAGCGCCGCAAAGCGCCGGGGCAGGTTTTGGGCGTCGGTCAGCAAGCTGCCGGGGCGCCCCACACGGTAGTGGATGAACACGACGTCCAAAAAGTACAGCCGCTCGCAGCAGGTCAGCGCCCACAGGTCAAAGGGCCAGTCCTCGGCCCAGCGCACGTCGGTCCAAAAGCGCAGCCGGTTTTGCCGCAGCCAGGCGCGGCGCATACAGTATTTCCATACCGACCAGTGCCCCGCCGTGTACAAAGCGCGCAGCCGCGCGGCGTAGTCGGCGCTGGCAAAGGGGCCGGGGCGCAGCGCCAGGCCGGGGTGTTCGGCCAGCGTGCCGTCGGGCTGCCACTCTAAATGTCTGCCAATGTACCAGTCGTACCCCGGGTGGGCGGCCAGTTCCCGCCGCAGCGCCGCCAGCAGCCCGGGGGCCATGGCGTCGTCGCTGTCCAGAAACAGCACCCAGTCGCCGGCGGCGGCTTTCAGGCCGGTGTTGCGCGCGGCGGCCAGCCCGCCGTTTTTGCGGTGGATCACCTGAAAACCGGGGATTTCGGCCGCAAAGGCGTCGCACAGCTGCGGGCTGGCGTCGGTGGAACCGTCGTCGACGAGGATACACTCCCAGTCTTTGGGGCCGGGCTGCTCGGCCACGCTCTTGACGCAGGCCGCCAGGTAGTTCTGCACATTGTACACCGGCACGATGATGGAAAACATCGGCATGGCGGGGCCTCCTTTCGGCGTTTTACTTCGTTTCCACCAGCTGCCAGTGCGGCTGGTACAGCGCCGTGTGCTTGGTGTGGGCGTACCAGCGGTCGGGCGCCCACACGGCATCGGCCGCCGGGGCCAGGTACTGCGCCCACCAGCTGTAGGTGGAGTTGCTCAGGATAAACCCGCGGCAGCGCTGCATCAGCGCCAGGTCGGCCACGGCGTCGCCGCGCGGCACAAACTGCGCGGGCAGGCCGGCGGTGTCCAGGTTGGCGCGCGCCCAGTCCACATCGTCAGAGAACACGAACACCGTTGCGTCGGGCCGCGCGGCCTTGACCGCCGCCGCCGCGCGCGCGTAGTACGCCGGCGTGCACACCTGTAAAATCTCGTTTTCGGGCTTGGCATAGTCGCCGCGGCGCAGGTGCAGCGCCACCGGCCACGCCGCGGCGTCGATGGCCGCCGCCCACGGCCCCGCGGGCGGCTGTTTGGCGCGCAGTTCGCGCCGGATGGTACCGGCACAGTCGGCAAAATACCCTTCTGCCTGGAAATACCCCCACGCCAGAAAATCCCGCGCGGGGCCGCGGCGCGCCGGGGTGTAGCCGTCGGTGGCAAAGTGCAGCCCCAGCAGGTTCAGCACAGGGGCGCAGCGCGCTTCCCACCCGTGCCAGTCCCGCGCCAGCAGGCCGCGGCGCTGCTCGTACTTAATCATCAGCGCCTTGGCGGCGTTCTGCCGCGGCAGGTGCCGTTTGGCAAAGCCCGGCTCGGCCAGAATGCGCACCTCCGGCGCAAGGTTCAGCGCGCCCAGCGCGCAGACGGTGTGGGCGGGCGCGCCGTCGCGCCAGTCCTGCCGGTCCAGCAGGGTGACGCCCTCGCCGCAGCGCAGGCCCAGCGCCCGCGCAAAGGCGTAGATAAACATCTGGTTGCCCAGGCCCCCGGCCAGTTCGGCGTAGATCATCGCGCGCCCCCCAGTTCGTCGTACAGCTGTTCCATGCGGCGGGCAGCCGCGCCCAGCTCATACCCGGCAGCGGCCAGCTGCGCCCAGTGGTCGGCGTGGGCTCCCTGCCCCGCAATGCGCTGCGCCGTGGCGGCCCACACGGCCAGCGGGGCGTCCAGCGGCAGAAAATGCACCAGCTCGGTCACCGCGCCGTCGTCTGGCACATTGGCCGAGGCCAGGCACGGCACGCCGCAGCCCTGGGCTTCCACCAGCGTGACGGGGCTGCCCTCAAAGTTGCTGGGCAGCAAAAACACATCGAACGCGTTCATAAACGCCGGCACGTCGTCCTGCACGCCGGCAAACAGCACGCGGTCCTGCAGCCCCTGCGCCTGCACGGCGGCGCGCACCTCGGCTTCCATCTCGCCGGTGCCCACCAGCAGCAGTTTCCACGCCGGGTCCTGCGCGGCCAGCGCCGCAAAGACATCCAACAGGAACAGCGGGTTTTTCTGGTGGTTGATGCGCCCCACAAACCCGGCCAGGCGGTCGGTTTCGGCCACGCCGTACCGCGCGCGCACGGCGGCGCGGGCTGCCGCGTCGGGGTGGAAGCGGCTCTGGTCCACGGCGTTGCAGGCCACGGCAAAATTGGGTTTCTGGTCGATGTGCGCGCCAAACACAAAGCGCCCGGCCGCCACACCGCACCCCAGGAAATAATCGGCAAAGCACTGGTAGACCAGATGCGCGGCGTGCCAGGCCAGCGTCAGGGGTGGGTAGACGATGTGGCTGTGCACGATGATTTTGGCGTGCGGGCACAGCGCGCGCATCATGCCGCACACCGGCGCGCCGATTTTGCTGGCGGTGTGGTAGTGGATGATATCGTAGTCCTTGTGGGCGCGCAGGTGGGCCCACAGCGCGCGGATGCGGTCCTTTTTATGGTCGGGCACCGCAAGGATCTGCACGCCCGCGGCCTGCAGCGCGGGGGCGGTGCTGGCCTGGTCCGGCGGGCACTGCCCCACGAACAGGTCGACCTGGTAGCGCACCAGGTCCAGGTGCAGCAGCAGGTTTTGCACATAGCGCTGCACGCCGCTTTGCACGCCCAAATGGTTGCTAATCATCAAAATGCGCATAGCCGGGGCCCTTTCTCTGTGGTTTACCAGTAGCTGCCGCCCTCGACGGCTTCGCGGTGGGCGACGCCCTCGCTCTCGGCGGGGCGCACCCAGGCGTCGTTGTACAGTTTGCTGATGACGGGGTGGTCGTCCCACCGTTTGCCCCGTATGCCGAACAGCAGCTGCGTCGCGCCGCTCATCTGCACGGCCACGTGGCCGGTGTCCCGCGCGTGGGCAGCCAGCGGCAGGCCGTAGGCCCCCGCGCCGATGATGGCCACCTCGTAGTCGGCCGCGTCCATCTGGCGCTGCATGGCCGCCAGCGCGTCGAACCAGCTGGCGTAGCCGGTCTCCTGCCCGGCCAGGCCCTGCACGGCGGGCACGACCGTCAGCGACGCGAACGCCGGCAGGATATCCCGCCCGGGGAAAAGCTGTTCCCGCCGGGCGTACTGGCGCAGGATCGTCTCGCGGAAGGGGTGCACCACCAGCACTTTTTTGCCCGCCATCGCCGCGCTCCAGGGCTGTGCATGGTAGTAGGGTTCCAGCGCGCGCAGCCGGGTGAACTGCGTGCCGCGGCAGCCGCGGATGACCTCGCGCTCGGCCCCGACGTCCCACAGCGCCAGCAGGTCGGCGCTGTGCGCGCAGTCGACATACAGCCGGCAAAAGCGCGCCAGCGTATCGTCGTCAGTGGGGAACACGCCGGACAGCGTGCGGATGTCCTGCCGCGTTTTTTCGGCAAAGGTGCCGCCGCGCAGCCAGTCGGCCACGGTGCGCATCTCGGTCGCGCCGCAGCGGCCGAACAGGTACGGCCCACCCCGCAGCACGGCGCGGCGTACCAGGTCGTTGCCGGCGGCGGCGTCCAGCACCGGCACGCCGCGGTATTTCCAGCCAAAGCGCGCGCCTTTGTACAGGTTGCGCGCCGCTTCCAGCAGGGCGTTGTCGTTATCCATGCGCGGCCCCCTTGCCTTGCAGCAGCGCCAGCGCGGTCTCGGCGCTGTTCTGCCACAGAAAATGCTCATTGATGCGTTTTTGCGCCGCCGCGCCCATGGCGTCGTCGACGCGGTCCAGCGCGGCGGCCATCTGCGCGACGGTATCGCACAAAAAGCCGCTGACGCCGTCCTCTATAATCAGGTCCGGCCCCGGCGCGTGGCGCGCCACCGGCGGGCAGCCGGCGTACATCGCTTCCAGCAAACTCATGCCGAAAATCTCGCCGTCGTTTAAGTTGACGAAGGCGTCGCAGGCGTGGTAGTAGGCGTGCACGGCCTGGTTGGCCAGCTGCGGGATCAACCGGCAGCGCCCCAGCAGGCCGTTTTGCGCCAGCGCGGCGCGCAGCGCAGCGCCTTGCGCGCCCTGCCCGATGACGACGGCCTGCCACCCCGGCGCGGCCTGCAGCAGCGGCACGAGGTCCAGCGGGCGCTTGTAGGCGTCCAGCCGGCCCACAAAGGCGAAGATTTTGGCCTGCGGGTCCAGCCCCAGCGCGCCGCGCAGCTGCGCGCGCCCGGCGGGGAGATCGGGGATGATGGCGGTGTCCAGCCCCACGGGCATCAGCCCGGCGCACCGCACGCCCAGGGCTTGCAGCTCGGCCGCGGCGGCCGGCGTTTTGGCGTAGGTGGGCGTTTTTTGGTAGACCGCCAGGTTGCGCCGCAGCAAAAGGTCCATGACGGCGCGCACCGCCGCGCGCGGCGACGTGCTTTTGAGCGCGCCGACCTGGCTGTAAAACAGGATGCCGTGCCGCCGGCAAAAGCGGTACAACCCCGGCACGCCGGGGGAATTATCGCCCATGACGTGCACGGCGTCGACGTGTTCGGCCCGCAGCACCTGCCAGCTTTTGTAAAATGCCTGCGACCCCAGCGCCCACGCCGGCAGCGTGTAGATGCGCACGTTGGGTTCGGGGTCCTCGACCACAGGGGCGGCGGCGCCCGGCGCCGGGTACAGCACGACGGCGCGCGCGCCCAGCGCGGCGAACGCTCGCGCCAGGCCCACCTCCTGCCGGTTATACATCCCCTTTTGGCCGGACGGTCCGCAGTAAAACTGCGGGATCGCAATGGTTTTCATGCATGCCCCCTGTGGTTTTGCTTATCCTTGCTGCCCGCCGGGCGCGGCGGGCGTTTTGGGCAGTTTGGTCAGGTACCGCGCGTCGATGACTTCCAGCACGTCGTCGCGGCAGTAGGTGTGCACGCCGACGATATCTTTTTCGTCCAGCCCCGCAATGCACAGGTGCTGCGGCATCGCCGCGCAAAGCGGCACTTCCGAGTGGCCGCGCTGCGCCAGAAATTGCAGGTAGACGCCGTAGTCCACCGTGGTGCTGACCTGCGTGGGGTGCACGGTCTGCCCGCCCAGCGCAAACAGCGCCCCGGCGTTGCGGCTGGTCAAATCAAACGCACGGTGCTGCAGGTTGAACGCTTCGTCAGGCAGCAGTTCAAACGGCCCTTCGGGCGGCGGCGGTTCGGTGCCGGGCAGCGGCGCGGCCGCGGCGGCGCGGCGCAGCGTATAGCGCCGCCAGCGCACGTACAGCTGGTTTTGGGGGCGCGTCTCGCTGCCCAGCAGCGTCAGCGTGCCGGGGGTTTGGTCCAGCAGGATGGTATCGCACAGTTCGGCCCCCACGTCAAACCGCTGCGCCAGTTCCCATTCCCCGGGAAACGCCCGGCAGCGGTACAGCCGCAGGCTGTGGTCGGCCCCGCTCTCAGGGATCATCCAGGTTTCGCCGTCCCAGTCGAACACCAGCGGGAACGAGAGGTGGAAATCTTCCTCCAGCACCGGCTGCCACGGCCCGGCCGTGCCGTCGTCGTACAGTTCGCACGCTTCAATATGGCCTTTGCCGGCAGCAAGGTCCATCGCTTCGGCAAACAGCCAGCGCGCGCCGCCGCGGCGGTAGAGCATCGGGTCGGCAAACCAGGCCCCGGCCCGCCCCGGCAGCTGCGTGTAGGGCGCGGCGCCCAGCGCGGGCAGCGGCGCGGCGCCCTCCGCCGGCGGGATGCGCCGCACGGCGATGGTATAGACTTCTTTTTCGCCCGTCAGTTTGCGCAGCAGCCGCCCGGGCGGCATGTGCAGGGCGCGGTACAGTTGGTTCATGGCGTTTCCCCGGTATACAGGCGCAGCAAGGCGCGGTAGTTTTCTTCTTCGGTATAGGTGCGGCGCGCGGCGGCGGCAATGGCCGCGCAGTCAAAGGCCATGGCTTCCAGCGCGCGCACGGCTCCGGCCAGCGCGGCGGCGTTGCCGGGGGCAAAGCGCAGCCCGTCGATGCCGGGGCGCACGGCCGCGCCCACGTTGCCCAGGTCGCTGGCCAGCACCGGCGTGCCCAGCATGTGGGCTTCGGCCGGGGTCAGGGCAAAACTCTCGTAACACAGGCTGGCGGCCACCACGGCGCGGCTTTCGGCCATCAGGCGGTGCAGTTGTGCCGGCGGCAGCTGGCCCAGAAACCGCACGTTCGGCCCGGCGTGCTGCCGCGCCCAGGGCCCCAGCGGGCCGTCGCCCGCCACCAGCAGCAGCGGGGCGTCGGGGCCCAGCAGCGCCCAGGCTTCCAGCACGGTGCGCAGGCCCTTGAGTTCCTCCAGCCGGGCGGCGAACACAAACTGGCGTTTGCGCTCCTGCCAGGGCGTCGCCGGGGCGGCCGGTACGGCCACCGGGTTGGGTTTGACGACAAGGCGCGCGGCGTCGAACATCGGCCGCAGCGCGTTGAACGCCAGCAGTTTCTGGCGGTCAAATTCCGTCGGGGCGGTCAGCGTGACGCCGCGCCAGGTGCCCAGGCGGCGGTGCAGCGCGTAGGCCAGCGCCACCACGGCGGTCTGCGCCAGGCTGCCGCGGTAGCAGCGGTGGCGCACGGCGCACCACAGCCCGCGGCGGGGGCAGTCCTCGCAGACGGTCTGGCCGCGCAGCAAAATGCCGTTGGGGCAGAACAGCCGGAAATTGTGCAGCGTCTGCACCACCGGCACGCCGCTTTGTTTGGCGGCGCGCACCACTGCGGGGCTGAGCAGCAGCAGCGTGTTGTGGATGTGCACGGCTTCGACGCCCTCGCGCATAATAAGCGCGCGCACCTCGCGCGCGGCGCGGCGGTTCCACACGGCGTGCAGCGGCAGCAGCAGCCTGGCAAGGCCGTGGGCGGCTTCCTCGTTGCTGCGCTCATAGGTCAGCACGGTGTGGCCGTGGCGCTGCAGCAGCGCGCGCTCGGCGGCAAAGACGGCGTCCTCGCCGCCGGGCAGGCGGTAATGGCAATGGATCAGCAGGATCTTCAACGCCCGTCCCCCCTCCTTTTTGCTGCACTTTCCCTATTTTGCTATTATACCCGTTTTGCCGCCCCCGCGCAAGGCGTGCCCGCGGCAGAAAAACAGGGCCGCCCCCGCGGGGGCGGCCCTGTGCCGCAGCGGCAGGTGCAGCGGCCGGCTTTACGCCTGGCGCGCCAGCAGCGCCGCGCCGATGACCCCGGCGCGGTAGCCCAGCGTGCAGGTCGTCAGCGTCGTATGTTTTTGCGCAAACGCATGGCCGAACACCATCGGCTCGACCTCGGCGCGCAGCGGGGCCAGCAGTGCTTCGCCCTGGTTGGCGACGCCGCCCGAAAGCCCCACCACCTGCGGGAAGAAAATGTTGACGAGGTTCGCCACGCCGACGGCCAGCCAGTGGATGTATTCTTTGACGACGGCCGCTGCCACGGCGTCGCCGGCGTCGCGCGCGTCAAACACCGTGCGGCCCACGACGGTTTCCGGCGTGGCCAGCTGCCACAGCGCGCTTTCGGGGTGGGCGGCCATGGCTTCTTTGGTCATGCGGATCAGCGCCGTGGCGCTGGCGTAGGCTTCCAGGCAGCCGCGGCGGCCGCAGGTGCACAGCGGCGCGTCGGGCGCGTCGTGGATGACCATATGCCCCGGTTCGGCCGCCGCGCCGGTGTAACCGGTCAGCAGCTTGCCGCCCAGCACGACGCCGCCGCCCACGCCGGTGCCTAAGGTAATGATGACGGCGCTGTCGGCGCCTTTGGCGCAGCCGGTCAGCGCTTCGCCCAGCGCGGCGGCGTTGGCGTCGTTGGCCAGGCGCACCGGCAGGCCGGTACGCCGGGTCAGGTAGGGGCCCATGGCAAAGTTGGACCAAGCCAGATTGTTGGAATACAGCACCAGGCCGGTGGCGTCATCCACCGTGCCGGGGCAGCCAACGCCGATGCCCACGACGTCGTCGCGGCCGGCCGTCAGCTCGCGGCACAAGTCGGCGATATCGTCGCACACCGCTTCGGCCGGGCGGGGCAGGTTGGTGGGGCGGCTGCCCTCCTGCAAAATGGCGCCGGTTTCGTCCACCAGGGCGACCTTGATGTTGGTGCCGCCCAGGTCTACACCCAATGTAACCATGGTCAAATCCTCCTTGTTTGCATGTTGTGTTACGGGGTTACGGTCAAATCGGCCGTCAGCAGAATGTTCTCGGCGTTGTCGCCCAGTTCCAGCACGAACCGGCCCGGCTCGACGCGCCAGATATAGTCCGCGCCGAGCGTGCGCAGCGCGCGCGTGCCGACGGGGAACGATACCGTCTTGCTTTCGCCGGGGGCCAGCTCCACGCGGGCAAAGCCCGCCAGCTGGCGCAGCGGCTTGACGACCGAGCTGACCAGGTCGTGCACATACAGCTGCGGCACCGCCACGCCGGGGCGCGCGCCGGTGTTTTGCACCGTGACGCGGGCCGTGACCTGCCCGTCGGGGGCGATGGTATCGGCGTCCAGCGCAAAGTCGCGGTAGGCAAAACTCGTATAGCTCAACCCGTAGCCGAAGGGATACAGCGGCAGCCAGTCCATCTCGACATATTTTTTGCCGCCGCCGGGCCGCCGGGCGTAGTGGCAGGGCACCTGGCCGACGCTGCGCGGGAAGGTGATGGGCAGCCGGCCGCCGGGGGCGTTGTCGCCAAACAGCGTTTCGGCCACCGCCGTGCCGCCCTGCTCGCCGGGGAACCACGCTTCCAGGATGGCGGGGATGTGGTCGTTTTCCCAGTTGGCAGAGACCGGCCGCCCGCTTTGCAGCACCAGCACGGTGGGCGTGCCGGTGGCCCAGACGGCCTTGGCCAGTTCCAGCTGGCGGCCGGGCAGGTCCAGCGTGGTGCGGTCGAAGTTCTCGCCGCTGGTCTCCTCGTTATCGCCCAGGCACAGGATGGCGACGTCGCTCTCGGCGGCGAGGGCCGCCGCGCCCTCGATGTCCTCGCGCCCTTCGCTGTAGCCGAAGAGGACGCGCGCGCCGCGGCCGTCGTTGACGAACTCGATGCGCACCCGGTAGGCGCGGCCCGCTTCAAAGTGGAAGGGAACGGCCTGGTCGGCGCTCTTGCCGGGGCCCCAGCCGTCGACGAGCAGCTGGCCGTCGACGTACAGCCGCATGCTGTCCTGCGTCGAAAGGCCGAGGTAGCCGTCAAAGCTGCGGGGCATCGTGAGGGTGCCGGTCCACGCCGCGCTGAAGCAGTTGGCGTTGAGGTTGGAGTCCGGCAGGGCGAAAATCCAGTTGAAGTGGATGGTGCGGTCGGTGCGCGTCAGCACCGGCTCGCCCGCGGGCATGGGGCCGTTATAGTACCGGCCGGTCAGGCCCATGTTGCCGTCCTCATCGGTGAGCATCGACTGGTGGACGGGGTGCAGCTCCTGCCCGAGGATGTTGCAGCCGCGGGCGTAGCGCACCTGGGTTTGGGGCCCGACGGCAGCGCGGATGCCGTCCAAAATCGACACCGTGCCGGTGCGGCCGCGCGTCTCGGTATAATCGCCCAGCACGGCCTTGGCCGCGCCGGGGCCGATGACCGCCACGCTGCCGATATCCTTGCAAAGCGGCAGCAGGCCGCCCTCGTTTTTGAGCAGCACGATGGATTCGCGCGCGATCTGTTTGGCCAGCGCCAGGTGTTCGGGGCAGCGCAGCAGGGTTTCGGCGCGGTGCTCGTCGGTGTAGGGGTTTTCAAACAGGCCCAGCATAAACTTGACGCGCAGCACGCGGCGGCAGGCTTCGTCCAACACGGCTTCGTCCATCTCGCCGGAAGCGATGAGCTCCGCAATGCTGTTCTGCCATACCTCGTGCGGGAAATCGTTGAGCTGCATATCGACGCCGGCCGAAAGCCCCATGCGCACGGCGTCCTTGGGTGTCTCAGCCACAAAGTGCCAGTCGTACAGGCGGGACACCGCCGTCATGTCGGCGCGCACCAGGCCCGGCATGCCAAACTGGCCGCGCAGCACGTCGGTGAGCAGTTCGTGGTCCATCGAGACCGGCACGCCGTCGATGGCGTTGTAGCTGCACATGGCGTCGACGGCGCCGCCCGCAGCAAAGGCCTGCTCAAACACCGGCAGGCAGTCGCTGAACACCTCATGCCGGCCCATGGCCGTGGGCGCGCAGTTCAGCCCGCCCACCGGCATGCCGTAGCCGACATAGTGCTTGGGCTCGGCCGCGACGGCGTCGGGCGCGGTCAAATCGTCGCCCTGCATGCCGCGCACCACCTCGCGGGCGAACTCGCCGCAGAGGTAGGTATCCTCGCCGTAGCTCTCCTCGCCGCGGCCGTAGCGCGGGTCGCGGATGAGGTCCATGACGGGGCTGTAAGTCTCGTGGATGCCGTTGGCGCGGGTCTCGGCCGCGATGGCGTGGCCCATCCTGCGCCCCAGCGCGGGGTCAAAGCTGGCGGCCAGGCCGATCTGCTGCGGGAAACTGGTGGCCTTGGCGTTGTACAGCCCGTGCAGCGCTTCCTCGCTGAACAAAAACGGGATGCCCAGGCGGGTGGTTTCCACCGCGTAGCGCTGCACTTCATTGGCCTGGGCGGCCGTCATGCTGCGCAGCTGCACGCAGCCGGCGCTGTGCCCGCGCAGCAGCGCGGCCAGCTTGCCGACGTCCATGCCGTCGACGACGCCGTCCTTGTCATGGGTGCAGAAATCGGTCGAGGAATACAGGTCGGTCTGCAAAATTTTTTCCTCGGTGGTCATGCGCGCCATCAAATCGTCCAGACGCTCTTCCACCGGGCGGGCGGGGTCCTGGTAGGGGTACATAGGCGTTGCCCTCCTTCTTATGGTATGGGGCGGCTCAGCCGCGCAGGCCGGGGGCGGCCACGCTGCCGTAGGCGCGGCCGCGCAGGCAGTCGGCCCAGTCGCAGATCAGGCGGATCAGGTTCGGCGTGGCCGAAACGCGGCTGGTCTTGTCCCACTCAAGCCGGTAGCGGTAGAACCACTGTTCCAGCCGGGCGGCCAGCGCCGTGCCGGCCGCGTCGCCGGGGGCGTGGTCCCCGCCCAGGTAGGCGCCGATATCGTTCCAGATCGTGATGCCCTCGGCCACGACGCAGACCAGCTGCACGATATCCTTGCGGCCGGCGGGCAGGCTGCGGGCGGCGGCCAGCGCCTTTTGGCAGGCGGCGGCCACGGCGGCGTTGGCGGCGGGGATTTTTCCAAAGTCGACGTCGGCCAGCACCTCGGCGCGGCGCGCGGGCACGGCTTCGATCCAGTTGACGGCGTGCGGCCAGTCAAAGATTTCGTGCTGGTCAGCCAGTTCGGCCATGGCGGCGACCAGCGTGCCCGAAGCGTCGCCGTATTCCAGCCGGCTGACGGCCTCGTTGATCTCGGCAAAAGGCACTTCGTCGGCGTTCCAGGCAAAGGCCGCGCCGTACAGCACGCCCGGCACGCTCAAGCGCGGGTCGTTGACGTGGGCGTAGTCGCCCCAGTCGGTGTTCAGGATGCCGACGGCGTGGTATTTGCGCGCATGGCGACCCATGACGCGGTTGTTGCGGTAGGCGTAGTCCAGCAGCGGCATCCAGCGGTTCCACGTGCAGCAGCCGGGGCAGGCGTACTGCGTGATGCCGCTGGCCGCAATGTCGCGGATCTCGTTCTCGCGCTGGTCGGGCAGGTAGCCCCAGTTCAGGCAGATGGTCTCTTTGGGCAGTTCCCTGCAGCTTTCGGGGAAACGCCACATGATGTCGCCCCAGAACTGCGGTATGCCGCCCTGCGCGACGATATGCTCGCACAGGGCCTTGACGTGGCGCACATAGAGCCCGCGCCCGCCGTCGGCTGCGGCGGCCGCGCTGCTGCGCCCTTTGCCGAGGTCGAAGGTCTCGTCGTCGCAGAGGTTGAACTTGTTGGTGCGGAACAGCGGCCGGTACTCGTCGATGAGCCGCTTGACGAACGCGAGCGCGTCGGGGTCCGACGCGTTGAGGGTATGGTGCGCGGCGGCGTAGGTGTAGCGGAAGGGGATTTTCTCGGAATCCTCCAGCTCGCAGAGGTCGCAGCAGGTCTTGGTGGACAGGATTTTGTACATATGCCCGAACGTCGACAGCGAGGGCACCAGCTCGATGTGGCGCGCGGCGCAGTAGGCGTCCAGTTCCAAAATCTCCTGCGCGGAAAGCGGCGTGTCGTCGCGCCATGCTTCCGAAAGGTCGCGGAAGAGATAGGTGTGCTCGATATACAGCTGCCACTGGTTGACCTTGTAGCGGCACAGGCGGTCGGCCACCTGCTTTAAGTAGTCCAGTTTCGGCACCCGCCCGCGCGAGCAGTCAAAGTAGTAGCCGCGGGTGGCCATGTCCGGCCAGTCGGTGATGGTCTGGGCCGGCAGCACCGCGCCGTTTGTGTCGATGATCTGGCGCAGCGTCTGCACGCCGTTGCACAGCGCTTCGTCGTCGCCGGCGGCCACCGCCACGCCGCCGGGCGCGACGTCCAGGCGGTAGTGCCCGGCCGCCAGCGCGTCGTCCAGCGTCAGCAGCAGGTCGCCGGGCCGCGCTGCGCCGCGCAGGATATCCGGCCGCAGGCCGGCCTGCTCGGCAAAGGTTTGCTGCAGCATCTGGGCGTACAGCAGCGCGCCGGGCGCGGTGTTGGCGGCCAGCACGATGCGGCTGTGGACAGTGGGGGTGTACGCGCCGTCGGCAAAGGCGCGCTGTTTGGGTTTTGGCAGCAAATCCATGATGATTCCCTCCCGGCAGCGCAAACGGGACCGGGAAAAACTTCCCGATCCCGTGCGGTTGCCTTGGTGTATTCTGTTTTGGGTTGTTGGGTTGTTGGGTCGCGGTGGTTGGGGTTGCCGGGCGGGCGTTCCCGCGGGGTTACGGTTGGTTGCCTGTTTCCCTCGCTCTGTAGGGCGGGCGTTCACGTCCGCCGCGGGCGGCTCGCGGCAAACACCTGCCTTGCCCGTTCACCTGCTATTTCCGGCCGGTTTGTAGGGGCGGCATACATGCCGCCCGGCAGGGGTTTGCCCTATGCGGGGTTCCCGGTTCGTTGCCCGTTTGCCCCACTCTGTAGGGCGGGGTCTTGACCCCGCCGCACATTATAAAAATTATTTTTAAAATGATCGGTTCGGCGGGCGTGAACGCCCGCCCTACAAGGCAAGGCAAACACCAGGCCGACCCGGCAACGGATGATGCCCACAACGTTCCCCGGGCGGCATCTATGCCGCCCCTACGCATGGACCAAACGTTGTCACAACACAGAAACAATGTCGTGGGGTGCACGCCCGCGGGCCGCATGCATGCGGCCCCTACAAGGCAAGGCAAACAGCCGGTAAACCGTGTACGGGTGGCAGGGCAGGGTTTGCGGCGGGGCCAAGGCCCCGCCCTACAAACCAAGGCGGCCCCATCTCTCAGCGGATGCGGATGGTCTTGACCTCGTACGGCTTAATGGTAAACCGCACCTGGTTGCCGGCCACTTCGACCTCGCCGGTCTTTTCCTCAATGCAGTTGTCGGCTTCGGCAGAAGCAATGGCTCCGTTCCAGGTCAGCGTGACCGGGGTTCTGGCATTCTCGCACTCGTACAAACGCAGGATGACGCCGTCGCCGTCCTCGGCGCGCTTGACGGTCTCGAGCACGACGTTGGGCGCGTCGACGCTCGCCAGGCTGACGCCGGCATCCGCGCTGCCACCGGCCACCGCCAGCGCCGGCTGGTTGAGGAAATATGCCTGCCGGACGGTACCGCCGGCCTGCCAGCCCTCCTGGTGGGGCAGCAGCGCGTAGGTGAACACGTGCTGCTCCTGGTCGGTGACGGGGTTGGGCTCAATGCCGGACTTAATCAGCGTCAGGCCAATGCAGCCGTCCTTGACCGAGTGGCCGTACTTGCAATCGTTGAGCACGCTGACGCCGTAGTGGCCTTCCGACACATCGCACCATTTCTGGCCGCAGCTCTCAAAGCGGGCAACGTCCCAGCTGGTGTTGCTGTGGGTCTTGCGGGTCAGGTTGCCGTACTGCACTTCAAAGGTCGCCTCGTCGGTGTGCACGTCGGCGGGGAAGAAGGCTTTCAGCAGGCTCTGGTGCTCGTGCCAGTCGACGTGGGTGACAAAGTCGACGCGGCGCACGTTGGCGTAGAAGTGGATATCCTGGGAAATGGTCGAGTGGCTGAAACTGCGCTCAATGTGCAGCGTCGCGCGCACGGGGCCGTTCTCGGTCCAGGTGAAGTCCTTAACGTCGGTGACGTCCCAGAACTTCTCGGTGTACCAGTTGTCGATATCCCAGTTATCGTAGTAGATGGGCTTGTCCTCAAACACGCGCAGTGCGTTGCCGGGCTGGCCCTCCTTGAACACCTCGCGGCGGGCGTCCTTGTCGAACATCGCGGCGATCTGGCCGTGCTCGTCAAAGCGCACGGTGTAGAACGGCGTCTCCAGCGTATGCCCGTCGGCCGAGAGGGTGAACGGGGTTCCCACCGCCACGGCGGCCGCTTTGGCAAAGCCCTTGCGGCCCTTGGCGGGCAGGTTTTCGAGGTAGACCACGGCGCCGCCGTCGGCGGTTTTCTGCACGGGGTAGACGCAGCCGGTCTCGTCGGCCAGGGCCTCGGCCGTGGCGTCGGGCAGGGTGACCACGTCGCCGCGCACAAAGCCGGTGGTGTTGAACACCGTCACGCCGTCGCCTTCGGGGGTCAGCGCAGCCAGGCGCTCGGCCGTCAGCGCGGCCAGCTTTTCGGCCACGGCGGCGTACTCCTCGCGGGTGACCTCGTACACTTCATGGATGGCCGAGCCGGGCAGGATATCGTGGAACTGGTTGATGAGGATGACGCGCCACAGCTTGTCCATCTCCTGCTGCGGGTAGGCGAGCTTGTCGGCCGCCAGCACGCTGAGCAGTTCCAGGTCCATCATGGCCAGCTCGCTCTTGCGGTTGCTGCGCTTGTTGCGGGCCATACTGGTCAGGGTGCCGCGGTGGTACTCAAAGTAGAGTTCGCCCTCCCAGGTGGGCAGGCGGCGGTTGCCGGAAACGCGCTGGTCCAGCTCCTCAAAGAACTGGCGGGCAAAGACCTGGCGCACCTGCGGGATGCCCTCGACGCCCTTCTCCATACGGATCGAGGTCTCCAGCATATCGCGGGTGGGGCCGCCGCCGCCGTCGCCGTAGCCGTAGCTGATCAGGATATCGTTGTTGATATCCTTTTGCTGGTAGCGCTGCCAGCCGCCCATGATGGCGTCGGGGTGCAGCTGGCCGTTGTAAGTGGTAAAGAAGTTCTTGGTGGGGTCCTGGCCAAGGTCCAGCGTGGTGACCAGGTGGGTCAGCACCTCGGTGCCGTCGATGCCGCGCCACAGAAAGGTGTCGTAGGGGATTTTGTTGACCTGGTTCCAGGCCAGCTTGGTGGTCATAAAGTAGTCGATGCCGCACTGTTTCATGATCTGCGGCAGCGCGCCGGAGTAACCGAACACGTCGGGCAGCCACAAAATGCGGTTGTCGACGCCGAACTCCTTTTTAAAGAAGCGCTTGCCGTAGATAAACTGGCGCACCAGGCTTTCGCCGCTGGTCAGGTTGCAGTCGGCCTCAACCCACATGCCGCCCTCGGGCTCCCAGCGGCCTTCGGCCACGCGGGCTTTGATCTGCGCAAACAGCTCGGGGTAGCGCGCTTTCAGGAAGGCGTACAGCTGCGGCTGGCTGGACATGAACTTGTAGTTGGGGTACTGCTCCATCAGGCGCAGCACGGTCGCAAAGCTGCGGCAGGTCTTTTCCTCGGTCTGGGCGACGGTCCACCACCAGGCCACGTCGATGTGGGTGTGGCCGATGCAGCTGGCAATGACCTCGTCATGGCCGGCCAGGTCGGTGTACAGCGCCTTGGCCAGGTAGGCGCGGGTGGCGGCCACGCTGGCGTAGAAGCTTTCGTCGTAAGGCGTGCGCAGGTCGAGCCTGTTGACGGCCTCGTTGAGCACGCGCTCAAGGTCGTGGCGGGGCTTGCCGTCGGGCTCCAGGCGGCCGAACGCGCGCAGCGGCACGGCCATGTCGTAGTAAAGGCCCTCGATCTCGGGGTCGATCTCGCGCAGGTCGCACAGCAGGTTGAGCTCGGCGTGCAGAATGCCGGTGTAGGCCTGCAGGTCCAGGCGGTAGGTGCGGCCGGCTTCCGCTTTGCGGGCCAGCAGCACGTCGCGGTGGTTCATGTCGGCGCCCTGGGTGACGACGCCGTCCACAAACACCAGAAACTGCGGGTTCTTGGCGTCGTCCCATTCCTCGATCTGGGACTGGATGTGCAGCCACAGGCTTTTGCCGGCAAAGCTCTCGGGCACGGTGACCTCGGTGCGGAACCAGTAGTGGCGGTCAGGGCCATACCAGTGCGAAATCTTGCTGTTGACGGCGCTGTCGTCCTCGTACCCGCCGCGCAGGTAGCGCTGCAGGTCGTAGGTTTCCTGGTGGCCGAACTCGGCGTAGGGCGCTTCGGCGGCGTCGGCTTCGGCCGGCGTCAGGTAGTTGCCGGGCTTGATCTGCCAGGTGGTGATGGGCACCTTCTGCTTGACGCTCAGCTTCTGCAATTCATCGCAGATGACGCCGATGCGCTTGTCCACAAAAAACATAGCGATTTCCCTTTCTGCCGCGGCCGCGCCGCGGTCTTTCCCCAAAAATGAATCCCTTTATTGTGTATTGTTTCCGCAACGCGGCAGGGCGGCGCGCGCCGCCCTGCGCTGCGGCAAAACCGTTAGAACGAGTTGGCCTTGATGTAATCGAGCACCTTGTCGACGGTGGTGAACGCCAGGCCGGTGACGGTGTCGGCGCAGCCGTAGTAGACGGCGATGCGCCCGGTGGCGGCGTCGGCCAGCGCCGCACAGGGGAAGGTGACGTTGGGCACGTCGCCCATGCACTCATACGGCATATGCGGGGCCAGGATGTAGTCCTTGCCGCGGGCCTTGACTTTCCACGGCTCGTCGAGGTCCAGCAGCGCCGCGCCCATGCGGTAGACGTAGCCGTTGCAGGTCATGATGACGCCGTGGTAGATCAGCAGCCAGCCCTCGTCGGTTTCGATGGGGATGGGCCCCGGGCCGATTTTCAGGCTCTGCCAGGCGCTCTCGTCGCCCTTGACCGCGCCCATCATGTAGCGGTGGCGGCCCCAGTAGATGAGGTCCTCGCTCTGGCTGACGAAGATATCGCCAAACGGGGTGTGGCCGGTGTCGGACGGGCGGCTCATCATCATGTAGCGGCCCTGGATTTTGCGCGGGAACAGCACGCCGTTGCGGTTGTAGGGCAAAAAGGCGTTTTCCAGCTGGTGGAAGGTCTTGAAATCCTCGGTCCAGGCCAGGCCGATGGTGGGGCCGTGGTAGCCGTTGCACCAGGACACATAGTATTTGCCGTCGATTTCGCACACGCGCGGGTCATAGCGGTATTCGCGGTTGGTGATCTCGGGGTCGTCGCCCACCAGGTGGATGGGCTCGTCGTCGATCTGCCAGTGGATGCCGTCTTTGCTGAACCCGGCAAAGATGTCCATGCTGATGGAAAGGCTGTCGCAGCGGAACACGCCCGCAAAGCCGTCGCCAAAGGGCACCACGGCGCTGTTGAACACGCTGTTGGAGCGCTTGTTGCCGTCGCGGCCGATGATGGGGTTGCCGTCATAGCGCCACAGCGGCGTGCGGGTGACGGCAGGCGGGTCCTGCCAGGGGATGTTCGGCAGCGGTTTGCCGATGATCTTGGCCATAGGAAGGTACCTCCTTTTCAGGTGGGAAGGTTCGGATATAGATATAGATAGAGGGAAGAAGAAACAAGGAAAGTGCGGTGGAAAGCCGGTTTTTGCAGCGCGTTGGCGCAGGGTGTTTTACAGTACCGTTATTGGTACTTTTGCACCCGCCCGGCGCGCCGGTTTTTTAGCATGCCCCATAGGTATAGCACGCCGGTTTGCCCGCGTCAAGGGGGTCTGCCAAAGAAATTTTTGTGAAGCCTGCGTCGCGCACGGCGGCAAGGCATTTTGCACGGTGCAGCGTGCAGTTTTGGTCCCGCGCCGGGTGAAATCCAACATTGCACAAATGTGCAATTTGTGTCCGGTTTTTGCGTATTCCGCCCGTGTTGCGGCAGGTGCCTGCTTTGCCCATTCACCTGACGTTTCCAGCTGGTTTGTAGGGGCCGCATGTATGCGGCCCGGCAGGGGGTTGCGCCACGCGGGGTTTGCGGGTAAACCGACCGTTTACGCCGCTCTGTAGGGCGGGGTCTTGACCCCGCCGTGGGCGTTCTGCGGTAGACGCCCGCTCTGCCCATGTACCTGCCGTTTCCGGCCGGTTCGTAGGGGCCGCATGTATGCGGCCCGTGGGCGTTTGTCCTATGGTGATGTTTTTGGGTTTGTGTACGCGGTACTCTTATTTGTAGGGGCGGCATATATGCCGCCCGGCAGGGGTTTGCCACCACGCGGGGTTTATGGGAAATATGGCCGTTTACCCTGTTCTGTAGGGCAAACACCATACAACCCGTGAACGGGCAACGCCGCGGCGTTTTTGCGGGCGGCATGTATGCCGCCCCTACGCATGGACCAAACGCGGTCACGGCGCAAAAACGGTACATAAGGCAACCGGCCGCGGGCCGCATGCATGCGGCCCCTACAATGCAAGGCATACACCATACAACCCGTGAACGGGCAACGCCGCGGCGTTTTGCGGGCGGCATGTATGCCGCCCCTACGCATGGACCAAACGCGGTCGCAACGCAAAAACGGTACATAAGGCAACCGACCGCGGGCCGCATACATGCGGCCCCTACAAACCGGGACAACCACCATACACCCCATACCCGGGCGGCGTTTTGCAACGGGTCACGGCCCACCCGCCTTTCCGGTTCGTTGCTTTTTTAACAACGTCCCCCACAGCAACAGCCGCCGCTTGGCGGGGCGCCGGGGCGGCCGGATCACTGCGATCCCCGGCGAAGTGGGCTTCGCCGGTGGGGCGGCGGTATTGGCGCCGCCCCGGCATTTCCCCTGCCCGCACAAAGCGGCGGCTGCAGTTAGGGTCTACGTACTGTTGGCAAGGCGCACCCCCGCAAGGGTCGGCCCTTCGGGTGCTGCGTCCCTGGCCACGCCTGGCAGCGGCTTATTCCGCAGTTTCCGCGGTAGCGCCGCCGTTGCTGGCCATGAACTCATCCACCTGGCGCTGCGCCTCGGCGATGACTTCCTGGAAGCCGGCGCCATTGAGTTCTTCGACCATCTGCGGGACCATCACGTCGGGGTCGGCGGTGCCGGTCAGCAGCTCGCTCTTATAACGCTCGGCGATGGAGATGCACTGGTTGATCTCGGTGGCGACGGGGCTGGTGTCCATGCTGAAGCCCAGCAGGACGGAAGGCTCGGCGTTGGCGTTGAGTTCCTCAACTTCGTCATACTGGTTGAAGTCGAAGTCGTCGGTCGGGGTGACGGTGAAGAAGCTGCCCTGGGTGTAGCCGGCCATGGACCAGTCCGCATTGTTCTTGTGGACCCATTCCTTGGTGTCGTCGGTGTAATCCCAGTTGTCGCCCTGGACGCCGTAGTACAGCAGGTCGCGGACGTAGGTATCGGTGTTGACCAGTTCCAGGAACTGCAGAGCCTTCTCGGGGTTCTGGCAGTTGGCGCTGATGCAGTTCAGAGAGCCACGGACGGAGTCGTTGGAGACGATCGTCGGGCCCCACTGATACGCCACGGCCTCGACGCCCATGTTCGGGCCCCAGGTGGTGACAGCGGCGCTGGGCCAGCCCTGCGCGATGGCGGCGGGCTTGTAAGCGTTTTCTTCAGAAGCGGTGGCGGCGTCAGCATTGATGATGCCGGCGTTGTACCACTCGTGGAACAGGCGCAGGTACTCCATCATGTCGTCCTGCTCCCAGATGGAGACGACTTTCGCTTCGGGGTCGTCATACTTGACGCCCATGGCGATCAGGCCGGCGCCCATCGTGTCGTAGGTGAAGCTCAGGTAGGTAGCGCCGGAGCTGGACAGCGGCCACGCCACGGAACCCTGGCTGGTCACATACTCCTGGAAATCCGGGTTGGACAGGGGCTCGGTCAGGTCGGTCAGGTCGGTCATGGTGGAGCCGTCGTACCCGGCAGCGTCCATGGCGGCCTTATCCCAGACCACGTAGTTGGAGATGGAGGAGTCTTTCATGGTGGGCACGGCGTAGATCTGGCCGCCCACACGGCAGGCATCCCAGTAATCGGCGGGGATGGACGCGTACAGATCGGGGGTGACGGTCTCGATCATGTCGGTGATGTCCAGGAACGCGCCGACGCCGACGTCGTTGGTGTAGGTGTTGACGTTGGTGAACAGGATGTCGTACTCACCGGCGGTGTTGACGATGACGTTGCGGCGGTTGTCCCAGTCGCCCCAGCCAACGACCTCAACGTCAATGTTGACGCCGATCTTCTCTTCCAGGTAGGGGTTGATCTGCTCCAGCCACGCGTCGTAGTTGGCGGGCTGGCCGTTGCCGACCATGACCCACTTCAGGGTAACGACTTCGCCGCTGTCGGTGGCGGCGGCATCGCCGCTGGCCGCCGTGCTGCCGCTGGCGGCAGAATCAGCGCCGCCGCCGCAGGCTGCCAGGCTCAGCGCCATGGCGCCGGCCAGACCGAGAGCGAGCACTTTTTTCAACTTTTTCATGCTGTTTCTCCTTTTGTTGTTGAAAAGTGGTGTTTACTATCAGGCGGGGGCCCACCCCCGCTGAAAGTCAGGGAAAAAACGGGGTATCAGCCCTTGACGGCGCCGACCGTCAGACCGGAAATAAAGTATTTCTGGAAGAACGGGTACGCGCACGCGATGGGGATGACGATGACGGCCGCAATGGCCATGCGCACCGACTCCGAAGGCATCGAAGCGCGGTACTGCTGCAGGCTCAGGCCGGCGGTGGGGTTGTTGGCCAGGTAGGTCAGCTGGCCCATCATGGTGTTCAACAGCGGCTGCAGCGCGCGCAGGCTGTCTTTGGTGATGTACAGCGAAGCCTGGAGCCAGTCGTTCCAGTAACCGAAGGTCAGGAACAGCGCGACGGTGGCGAACACGGGCTTGGAGATGGGCACCACGATGCGGCTGAAGATCGTCAGCTGCGAAGCGCCGTCGATCTTGGCCGACTCGATGATGGAATCGGGGATGGTCTGGCGGAAGAACGTTTTGCTGATTGTGACGTTCCAGCTCGAGACGGCCAGCGGCAGCGTCAGGCACCAGATCGTATCGCTGAGGTGCAGCATGTTGGCGATGACGACGTAGTTGGCCACCATACCGCCGGTGAAGATCATGGGGATGAACACGACCCACTGCAGGAACCCGCGCAGCTTGAACTGCGGGCGGGAGAGCACGTAGCCCATCATGGTGGTGAGCAGCACGCCGATGACGGTGCCCAGCACCGTGACGCCGATGGAGACCAGCAGCGACTGGAAGATCATGTCGCGCTCGTTCCACAGGAACTGGTAGGCGGCCAGAGAGAACTCTGACGGCAGCAGCGAGTAACCGTTCATGCGGATGGATTCCTCGGACGAGACCGAGATAATCAGCACGAAGAAGAACGGGAAAATGCAGATGAACGAGAGGATGGCGAACAGAACGTTGAAGCAGGCGTTGGTGACAGGCTTGATTTTATTCAGCTTAAACCCGGCTTCGGCTTCTTCGATCTCCAGGCGTTTTTCCGCCTTGCGGGCCGCGCGTTTTTCGGCAAAGGTTGACATGGATTTCCCTCCTATCAGGTATCGGGATGTCAGGGCTCATTCTTCTGTGAGTGTGTCACAGAAGAAAAAAGGGACGTCCCTTTTTTCTGATTGAAACTTTTGTTCCGGTGCGCAGCGCCCTGGCAGTTCGTACAGGCCGCAGCGTCTGCGGCCGGGAACCTGCTCAGATGATGGCGCTGTCGGGGTCGATCTTGGACACGATGGCGTTTGTGATCAACACCGTGATGCAGCAGCAGACCGACTGGAACAAGCCGGCCGCCGCCGTGCGCCCGATGGAGGCGTTGGACAACAGGGCCTGGTAGATGTAGGTATCAAAGGTGCTGACCGTGTTGTACAGCGACGTGGGGATGCCGCGCGTGACCTGGTAGAACAGGCCGAAGTCCGAGTAGAAGATGTGGCCGATGTTGAGGATGAACATCATGATAATCATGGGCCGGATGGTGGGGATGGTGATGTACCACGCCTGCTGCCACTTGGTGGCGCCGTCCAGGATGGCGGCTTCGTACAGGCTGGTGTCGATGCCGGTGATGGACGCAAGGTAGACGACCATGTTGTAGCCCATGCCTTTCCAGGTGGACATGAACACGATGATGAACGGCCAGTACTGCGGCTGCGAGTACCACATGACGCCTTCGCCGCCAAACGCTTCGATGATGAGGTTGGCCAGGCCGCCGGTGGGGTTCAGGAAGGCGTAGACGAAGTAGCTGACAACGACCCACGACATAAAGTAGGGGAAGAACATCAGCGTCTGGTAGCACTTGGACGCCATCTTGGAGTACAGCTGGTTGATGACGATGGCCAGCGCCACAGGGATGACGAGGTTGAGCACAATGAACACGAGGTTGTACAGCAGCGTGTTGCGCAGCAGCATGCTGAACGTGTTGCTGGTCAGGAAGAACTCAAAGTTCTCAAACCCGCACCAGTCGCTGGCAAACAGGCTGGCCAAAAAGCCTTTGCCGGGCTGCAGCCGGAAGTTCTTGAACGAGATAATCAGGCCGAACATCGGCAGGTAGGCAAACACCGCAAACCAGATCGTTGCGGGCAAGCCCAGCAGCGCCAGTTCGGAGTCGTCGCGCGTCCAGGTAAACTTTTTGCGCTTTTTGACTTCCGTTGCCACTGCCGCAGTTTCGTTTTTCATAGGCTTCTCCTTTCTCTGCGGCGGATGTTAACCTGTTTTGTTAACATGTTAACACGCACGACCGCCGCGTGCCAAAAATGTTAATTTTATATTAACTGGTCTCGATGTACTTGTCAATCGTCAACCTGTACAAAAAGTGCAGCGATTTATTGTCTATTACAAAACCTCCATTTTTTGACAAATCTTTTTGTGCAAACAGCCATCCCGCGTCCAATCGCGGGAAAACGCATGTTTCGTTATCAAATATTAACATTTTTCTTGCATCTGGCGGCCGATTCCGGTATAATAGCAGTAACAGCAACGGCAACCGGGCGCCGGGCGGCGCCCACAACATTTCAGGGAGGGTTCGCCATGTCCAGACCCACGATGCAACAGATCGCCGATGCGCTGGAAACCTCGCGCATTACGGTGTGGAAAGCGCTCAACAACCGCCCCGGCGTATCGGAAGCACTGCGCCGGCAGATTTTGCAAAAAGCGCAGGAGTTCGGCTACAACAAGGGGGGCACCGCCGCGGTGCTGCAGGCCGCGCCGGCCGCCGCGCGCACGGTATCGGTGGTGGTGTCCCGGCCGGAGAGTTCGCTGTTCTGGATGCAGATTGTCCACCGCCTGGCGCGGGAGTTGACGGCCCAGGGCTGGAACCTGATGTACACCTACCTGCCCGCCTACGGCGACGAGAGTTACACCCTGCCCCGCGCGCTGACCGACGGTTCGGTGGCGGGCATCATTGTGCTGAACATCTACTCCAAACCGCTGTTGCAGCTGCTGGCTGCGCTGCCGCTGCCCAAGGTGTTTCTGGACACAGTGCCCGGGTTTTTGCCCCCGGCGCTGGGCGGCGACCTGCTGCTGCTGGAAGGCCGCGCCGCCGTGCGGCAGATCACCGGCAAGCTGCTGGACGCCGGTTACACGCGGTTGGGTTTTATGGGCGACGTGGGCTATGCCCAGACCAACACCGACCGCTACGAGGGCTTTTTGGACGCCCACCGCGCGCGCGGCCTGACGCCCGACGAGCGCCTGTGCCTGACCGGGCCCTTTGGCCTGTACACCCATTATGAGGAGATCAGCGCCTTTTTGGACGGGCTGGACGCGCTGCCGGGCGGGTTTGTGTGCGCCAGCGACTACATGGCGCATTACATCCAGCAGTATTACGACGACCGCGCCCTGCCGCGCGCCGGCGTCGTGCCGCTGACCGGGTTTGACAACAACACCGAGTACGCCAACGTCGCCGACCGCATCACGACGGTGGACACCCAGACGCCGACGATCGGCGCGCGGCTGGCGATGCACATTTTGTTCCGCCTGGCCCACCCCGACGCCGCCTGCGAGGTGTGTTACCTGATTACCCGCGTCATCGACCGTACCGGCGGGTGAGCGGAGGGCAATTGGTTGCGGGAAAATTGCCCGTTTGCCCCGCTCTGTAGGGCGGGGTCTTGACCCCGCCGCACATTATAAAATTTTTAAAAATCATCGGTTCGGCGGGCGTGAACGCCCGCCCTACAAATGGGTGTAAACAGGCAACCAACCGTAAACCCCACGTGGGAATCACCCCTACCGGGCCGCATATATGCGGCCCGTGGGCGTTTGCGGTGCTATCCGGTTCCCGGCTCGTGTACGCGGTACTCTTATTTGTATGGGCGTGTCCCCTACGCGGGGTTCCCGGTTGGTTGCACGTTTCCGCCGCTCTGTAGGGCGGGCGTTCACGCCCGCCGAACCAATGATTTTTTTAATTTTATAATGTGCGGCGGGGCCAAGACCCCGCCCTACAACGCGTGATATACGCCGGGCCAACCCGGCAACGCCCAACGCCCGCACCGTTTCGCGGGCGGCATCTATGCCGCTCCTACGCATAGACCCAACGCGGTCACGACCCAAAAACGGGTTTGTTGTGTGTACGGCCGCGGGCCGCATGCATGCGGCCCCTACAGACCGAGATTCACAACAGACGCCCCATGCAGAGTCAACGCCGCACAGTTTGCGGCGGGCGTGAACGCCCGCCCTACAACCCCCCCGGGAACGGCCGACCAACCGGCAAAGCAAACATCCGCCGCAGACCGTCCCCGCCCGTGCGCCAACCTTATTGTACTTTATTTATATAAAGGAGGTCCCCCATGCCGCACACCATCCGCACGCTGTACGTCGTGCACCACTCCCACACCGATATCGGCTACACCGACCTGCAGGAGCGCGTCGTGCAGGCCCAGGCCGACTACATCCGCAGCGCGCTGCGCATTTTGGCCGAGCCGCAAAACGCCGCCTTCCGCTGGAACTGCGAGACCTGGTTCTGCGTCGAACAGTTTCTGCAAACCGCCGCCCCCGCCGAGGCCGAGGCCCTGTTCGCCGCCATGCGGGCAGGGCGCGTCGGGTTTTCGGCCAACTACCTCAATTTCTGCGACCTGGCTGACGCCGGCGTCTACGCCCGCCGCCTGGGCGAAGCCTGCGCGCTGCTGCGCGCCCACGGCATTGCGCCCAAAACCGCCATGTGCGCCGATATCAACGGCATCTCGATGGGCCTGCGCGACGCGATGCTCGAAAACGGCATCGAGTTTTTGTACACCAACATCCACTGCCACCACGGCATGTACCCGCTGCGCCAAAACCAGACCGCCTACTGGTGGCAGAACGCCGCCGGGCAGCGCCTGCTGGTGTGGAACGGCGAACATTATAACCTGGGCAATGTGCTGGGCTTAAAACCCAACGCCGTCAACAGCTTTATGGCGCAGAACTTTTTTGGCGACGAACCGGTGCCCACCGACCCCGTCGCGGCGCTGGAACGCAACCTGGACCGCTACCTGACCGAGTGCGAACAGAACGGCTACCCGTACGATTTTATCATTGCCAGCGTGTCCGGCGTGTTCAGCGACAACGCCCCGCCGGAACCGGAAATCCTGCGCGTCATCGAAGGCTATACCGCCCGCAACCCCGGCGGCGTCGCCCTCCGCATGGTCAGCCTGCAGGAACTGTACGACGCCATCGCCCCCAAACTGCAAAACAGCCCCGTCTACCACGGCGACCTGACCGACTGGTGGGCCGACGGCGCCGGCTCGACGCCGTATGCCGTCAAGCATTACCGCGCCGCGCAGCACCGCTACGCGCTGGCCCGCCGCCTGGACCCCGCCGCGCCGCAGAAATGGCCCGACCTCTGCCGCCGGGCCGAGGACAACCTGCTGCTCTACGCTGAGCACACCTGGGGCCATTCCTCCACCGTCACCGACCCCTACGACACGATGGTGCTGGACCTCGACATGCGCAAAAACGGCTATGCCAGCGCCGCGCACGAAGCTGCCAGCCGCCTGCTGGGGGCCATCGGCGCCGAAAAAGGCGACACGCTGTGCTACTATAACACCGCCGGCCGCCTGAAAGTCTGCGCCCCGGGCGCGGCGCCCGGCCCGCAGCCGGTGGAAATTTACGTCGAAAGCCCCCACCTGGCCCGCGCGCGCATCACGCGCAGCGACGGCGTCGAGCTGCCCTGCCAGGTATCGCCCCACCCGCGCGGGCGGCGCATCACCTTTTTGGACGACTTTACCGCCAAGCGGGAGGAAACCTATACCTTCGCCCCGCTGCCCGCGCTGCCCGACACCCTCAACAGCCGGCAGTGCTATGTGGGGGCCGAGCGCGTGCGCGATATCGTCAACGACTACGACCCCGTCACCTTCCGCCTGCCCTACGGGTACGAGAACCGCTGGTTCCGGCTGGACTGCCGCGCCGGCGACGGCGTGACGGCCCTCCTCGACAAGCGCAGCGGCCACAACCTGCTGGCCGCCGGGGCCGCGCCGTTTTTGACGCCGCTGCATGAGGTCACCCCCCTGACCGACGCCGACCGCGCCACCCCCTGCCCGGCCGAGCACGCCCGCCGCATGCTGGGGCGCAACATCCGCGGCCCGCACGCCGTGCTGACGGCCGGCGTTTTGCAGGAGGTCCGCTGCGAGGAACACGGCCCCGTGTTCACGACGCTGCGGCTGCGCTACGCGCTGCCCGGCACGGTCAAGGCCGACGTCGTCGTCAAGCTGTACGAGGGCGCGCCCCGGCTTGATTTTACGCTGCAGCTGGGCAAAACGCTGTCGGACGACGTCGAGAGCGTCTTTTTGCCGCTGACGCTGGACCTGGGCGGCCCCCAGGAACTGTGGCTGCAAAAGGGCAGCGAGCCGTTCCGCCCCGGGCTGGACCAGCTGCCCGGCACCTGTATGGAATTTTCGATGACCGACGCCGGGCTGGCCTTTGTGGGGCCGCAGGGCAGCGCGCTGGTCGCCACGCCCGACGTGCCGCTGTGCTATTTTGGCGAAATGCGCCACCACCCCATCCGCCTGTGCGAAAACGACCCCGCCGACAACCGCCGCCCCGTCTACAGCTGGGTGATGAACAACCTGTGGGAGACGAATTTCAAGCTGGATCTTTCCGGCTTTGGCGAGTACCGGTACACGCTGTGGCTCACCCCCGAGACCGACCCGCACAAAGCCATGGCCGAACTGGCCGAGCGCAGCTTTACCCCCTGGGCCGTCATCACCGGCTGACCCCTTACACGCAAACGCCCCGGCCCGGGCGGTCTTGGGACCGCCCGGGCCGGGGGCTTGTTTTGCCGCGCGCCGCCTTACGGCAGCAGCGGCGCGTCGCCGTTTTGCAGCGCTTCGGCGCGGCGGCGCACCGCCGCGGCGTCGGGCAGGTCGTCCAGCGTCTGCGGGGCCTGCCCGCACTGGGCCAGCGCCAGAAAATACAGGCGTTCCTGCCGGGTATAGCGCTGCAGCAGCTGGCTTTGCAGCCACGTCTGCAGGCGTTCGCGCTGTTCGGCGGGTTCTTCGTCCTCCTGCCGGTACAGGCAGTCCCGGGCCTGCACCAGCTGGTAAAGCAGGTCCTCGTCCTGCGCGCGGGTCGTCACCAGCGCGCGCAGCAGGCGCAATTCGGCTTCGCGCTGCGGCGCGCCCAGGGGGAACAGCCTGCGGCGGAGTTTTTCCTCCCGCCGCGCGCGCTCTTTTTTGCTGGCCATATCCAGCCAGGGGATTTTGCGGCCCATGTCGCCCTCTCCTTTTTAAAATAGTTGGCTCCATTATACCCGCCGGGCTCCGCCCTGGCAAGCCGCCCGCCGGTGCGTGCGCCGCAGATCGCACATTTTTTTACAAACATGCTGTCCAAACCAGAACGGGTGTGGTATAATACAATCAAATACTGTTTGTGCAAATCTGCACGCGCACCCATACAAAAGGAGGAACCCTGCTATGCCTGATCTTGCGCTGCTGGCGCTGGATGCCTACGACGGCGCCGTCGTGGTCACCAGCATTGTGCTGGTATTCGTAATGCTGATCGTGCTTTGCCTGATTATTACCCTGGAGGGCAAGGCGTTCGACCGCGCAAACCGCAAACCCACCGACCCCGCCGAACCCCCGGCCCCGCCCAAAGCGGCGCGCAAAGCGCCGCCGAAGCACGCCAACAAACCGGCCCCGGCGCCTGCGCCGGCCGCACCGGCCCCGGGCGGCATCCCGGGCGAGGTCATTGCCGCCATCTCGGCCGCCGTCGCCGCCGTGCTGGGCGAGGGCGCTGTGGTGCACAGCGTGCGCCGCGTCCAGGCCCCGGGCCGTGCGTCCCGCCGTGGCGCGTGGGGCGACGCCGGCGTGCGCGAACAGACCACGCCGTTTGTGTAAGGAGGGCTGAACATGGGCGAACTTTGGACCAACCTGGCCGAGATTTTGGGGAAATCCGGCTGGGCGCAGATTTTTCTGGTAGAGGGCGGCTGGAAATACGCCGTCATGCTGGCGGTGGCCTGCGTGCTGCTGTACCTGGCCATCGTCAAGCAGTTTGAGCCGCTGCTGCTGCTGCCCATCGGCTTTGGCATGCTGATGACCAACCTGCCGCTGGACGGCATTTTCCACATCGAAATCTTTTTGAACGAGACCAACCACATCAACTGGGAGCTGCTGGGCAACTCCGGCGGGTTGGCCGACTACATTTACCTCGGCGTCAAGCTGGGCATCTACCCGCCGCTGATCTTCCTGGGCATCGGCACCATGACCGACTTTACGCCGCTGATCGCCCGGCCGTCCAGCCTGCTGCTGGGCGCGGCCGCGCAGCTGGGCATCTTCTTTACCTATGTCGGCGCGCGCATCCTGGGCTTTACCCCGCAGGAAGCCGGGTCCATCGGCATCATTGGCGGCGCGGACGGCCCCACGGCCATCTTTACCACCACCCGCCTGGCCCCGCACCTGCTGGGTTCCATTGCGGTGGCGGCCTACTGTTATATGGCGCTGGTGCCGGTCATCCAACCGCCGATCATGCGGTTCCTGACGACGGATAAAGAGCGCATGATCGTCATGGACACCCCGCGCGCCGTCACCAAGACCGAGAAGATTCTGTTCCCCATCATGGTCACCATCATTGTCTCGCTGACGCTGCCGGACGCGGCCATCCTCGTCGGCTGCCTGATGCTGGGCAACCTGATGAAAGAATCCGGCGTGGTCGAGCGCATCACCAAGACCGCCGGCAACGAGCTGATGAACATCATCACGATCTTCCTGGGCTTCAGCGTCGGCTGCACGACCAACGCGTCCACCTTCCTGACGCTGCAGACGGTCGAGATCATCGTCCTGGGCGTTGTGGCGTTCGGCGTCGGCACCGCGGGCGGCGTGCTGCTGGGCAAGCTGATGTGCGCCGTCACCCACGGCAAGATCAACCCGCTGATCGGCTCCGCCGGCGTCTCGGCCGTGCCGATGGCGGCCCGCGTCAGCCAGAAAGTCGGGCAGGAGTACAACCCCCGCAACTACCTGCTGATGCACGCCATGGGCCCCAACGTGGCCGGCGTCATCGGTTCCGCAGTCGCGGCCGGCATCCTCATCAACATGCTGGGCTAAGCGGTTTGCATCCTACGCATACTCCCCCGGGCAGGGTCCCCCTGCCCGGGGTTTTGTTTTGCCGAATGGATTGCCGCGTGCAGGGCGCAACCCTGCCCGTTTTTTTGCTGCAAGGGGGTTGCCCGTTTCCGCCGCTCTGTAGGGCGGGCCTTACCCCCGCCGCACATTATGAAATTTTAAAAAATGATCGGTTCGGCGTGCGAAACCGCCCGCCCTACAATGCAAAATAAACGTCATACAAACCATGAACAGGCAACATCGCACCGTTGGCCCCGATTTTTTCAAGATTTGTCGCCGCAGGCGGCACCGCAATTTTGCATTTTCCCGGTTTTTACCCCTCTCTCCATGCACACCTGTCTAATTTTACAAAAAGTTCATATCGGCATCATAGTTTTTTCGCAGTTATCGGGTATCGTATAAGCACAGGGTCACGGAGCCGCAACCGCAGACTCTGGAACATGATTCCTCCTCACACCAAACCGATACCCCAATGCCCCGCCCGGAGCCGCAACCGGGCGGGGCGCCTTTTTTGCCCGGCGCAACGCCAACGCCCCGCCAGCCCGTAACAAGGCCGGCGGGGCGCGTTGTGTTTTTTCAGGCAGTCAGTCGCCGCTGCGCTCGGCAAACCCGTATTCGTGTTCGGCCAGGGGCAGGTTGTCCACCGTCATACCCTCGATGCGCGCCCAGCGGTTGCTGCGCTCGATCAGCGGCACCAGCTCGTCCAGCTGCGCGCGGGGGCCCTGGGCTTCCAGCGTGACGCTGCCGTCCCAGTTGTTGGCCACCCAGCCCGTCAGGCCGAGTTTTTGGGCGGCGCAGGCGGCAAAGTAGCGGAACCCCACCCCCTGCACACGGCCGGTGAACCGCCAGCGGCGGCGCAAAATTTCATGGTTCATGGCGTTCCTCCTCGGCGGGGTTGGGGCGCGGCGCATACAGGGCGGCGGCCGTGCACCCCGCCGCCAGCACCATAGCCAGCGCCGGGGGCAGCAGCCCGCCCAGCGCCAACACCAGCACGGCGGCCGCGGCGGCCGCTACCGCCACCAGCGCGCGGCGCGCAGCCTGTACGGCGGTGCGCGCCAGGGCGATGGCCGCCGGCAAAGCGGTCAGGTCGTTTTGCATCACCGCCAACCCGGCGTCCGGCGGCAGGGCGCGGCCTGCCGCCCCCACCGCCACGCCCAGGGTGGCGGCGCGCAGCGCGTCGGCGTCGGCTTCGCCGCTGCCGGCCAGCGCGGCCGGGCCGGTCTGCGCCTGCATCCGGCGCACGGCTTCGGCCTGCTGCGCGGGCGGCGTGCCGGGCACCGTGTGCGCGGCGTCCAGCCCGATGGCCGCGGCCAGGCGCTGCGCTTCGGCGGCGGTCTGCCCGGTCAGCAGGCGGACGTCCAACCCCAGCGCGCGCAGCTGCGCCACGGCGGGTGCGGCGGTGCGGGGCAGTACGTCCGACACGCCGACGATGCCGGCCGGGCTGCCGGCCAGCGAAAAATACAGCGGCGTGACGCCGTTTTGTTCCATCTCGCGCCCGGCCTGTTCCAGCGCGGGCGGCAGCGGGCAGCCGGCGCGGATAAACGCCGCATTGCCGCCCGCCAACACCTTGCCGGCCACCTTGCCGCGCAGGCCCTGCCCGGGCACGGCTTCGACGTCGGCGACGGCGGCGTACTGGATGCCGTCCTGCCCGGCGCGCTGCAAGATCGCGCGGGCCAGCGGGTGGTCGCTGCTGCGCGCCAGCCCTGCCGCCATGCTGAGCAGGAACTTTTCCGGCACGCGGCCGCTGCCCACAATGCGCACAACACCGGGTTCGGGGCAGGTCAGCACGCCCTCTTTGCCCAGCGCCACGGCGCGCAGGGCGTCGGCGTCCTGCAGGGCGTCGGCGTCGCGGAACCACAGCCCGCGGCGGGCGGCCGCACACAGGGCCCGGCCCAGCAGGGCCGGGGCGGCTCCGGCCGGCAGCGGGGCGACGCCCAACAGCAGCACCGCCACCCCCGTGCCCCGGGGCGCTCCCCCCAGCAGGCAGGCCAGGGCGGCGACGGCCAGCGCCCCCGCCGCCAGCCACCGGAGCAGCTGCGGCGGCAGGGCTGCGTCCGCCAGCAGCCGCGCGGTCTGCCGGGGCTGGGCCGCATGGGGCAGCGCGTCCGTCAGGCGCTGCGCGGCCCGGGCCAGCGTGGTATCGCTGCCGGTGCGCACCGCCTTGCCCACCAACGCGCCGCCGCCGTTGACGCTGCCGGCGCACAGCGGCGCGCCGGGGTATTTGTGCACGGGGGCGGCGGGGCCGGTCAGGGCCGATTCGTCGGCGGCCGAGACGCCCTCGGCCACTGTGCCGTCGGCGGGGATGGGTTCGCCGGGTTTGATCAGAAACAGTTCGCCAGGCCGGACGTCCTGCGCCGGGACGACGGCGGGTTTGCCGTCCCGCAGCACGCGGGCGGTGCGCGGCAGCGCCGCCGCGGCGGCCGCCAGCGGGGCGGCGTCGCGCTGCCGGTCCACCGCCTGCGCCCAGGCCAGCCCGGTGTGGGCCGCCGGCAGCGCGGCGGCGGCGTCCAGCAGCAAAGCGGACGTGGCGGGCAGCGCCCCGGCCGCCGCCAGCAACAGCCGCGCCGCGCCGTACAAAAGCGCCAGCGATGCGCCCAGCGCCGGCAGCAGCCCCAGCAGGGCCGCGCGCTGCAGCGGGCGGGTGCGCGCGGCCTGCCACGCCGCGGCGAACAGCCCGCGGTCCAGCCCGCAGACGCCCAGCGCCAGCGCCAGCTGCACAAAACCCAGCGCCAGCGCGCCGGGCCCGGCCTGCAGCGCAGCGGGCAGCGGCAGCCCGGCGCCCAGGTACAACAGCGGCGCCAGCAGGCCCAGATTGGCCAAAAAGCGCGTGCGCAGACGCGCGGGGTCACAGCTTTGCATGGGCAGGCTCCTGAAAAATGAAAAATTGAGGTGGATTTGCGGCCATGCCGCGAGAAAATGGGGGTTTGTGATGCCATAAAACGCGGCGGTTGCCCCGGGTATGGTTTGTATGGCGTTTGCCTTGCATGGTAGGGCGGGCGTTTACGCCCGCCGAACATTATTATTTTTTAAAATTTTATAATGTGCGGCGGGGTCAAGCCCCCGCCCTACAGGACGGCCAGGAACGTCCGGCAAACGGGGCAGGGAAACACGTCTGCCGCAGGCCAACCCGCCGTTTCTTCTATCAAAACAGGTTTTCCGGCAAAAATATGTCGTGTTTTGGCACCTGCGCCCAATCAAAGGTGCGCGCCAGGTCGGCCGGGGCGGCGGGGCGCGGCGTGGCCTGCAGGCCGGCCGCAAACGCCAGCTTGCCGACGATCTCTTCCGGTGCGTAGCGCGCGCGCAGGTGTTCCAGGCTCTGGTCGCCGTCGCGTTTCGAGAGCCTGCGCCCTTGGTGGTCCAGCAGCAGCGGCAGATGGTAGAACGCGGGCGGCGTCAGGCCCAGCTCGCGGTAGAGCCACAGCTGCCGCGGCGTGCTGGAAAGCAGGTCCGCCCCGCGCACAACCTCGGTCACGCCCATCAGCGCGTCGTCCACCACGACGGCCAGCTGGTAGGCGAACACGCCGTCGGCGCGGCGCAGGTAAAAGTCGCCGCAGTCGCGGGCAAGGTTTTCGGCATAGGGGCCCAGGTGGCCGTCCACAAAGGCGATCTCCTCGTCCGGCACGCGCACGCGCCAGGCCGGGGCCTTGGTTTTGGCCTTTTCGGCGGCCTGCGCAGGGGTCAGGCCGCGGCAGGTGCCGGCGTAGACGACCTGGCCGTCGCTGCGGTGGGGTGCGCTGGCCGCGTGCAGCTGGCTGCGGCTGCAAAAACAGGGGTAGGTCAGCCCGCGCGCGGCGAGCTTGTCATAATACTGCTGGTAGATGGCGCTGCGCGCGCTCTGGTACACCGGCGGGCAGGGGCCGTCGGCGGCCAGGCCCAGCCAGGCCAGGTCGTCGACGATGGCGTCGGCGTAGACGCGCGGGCAGCGCTGGGCGTCGAGGTCCTCGATGCGCAATAGCACCTGCCCGCCCTTGCTTTTGGCCGAAAGCCAGGCCAGCAGGCAGCACAGCAGGTTGCCCAGGTGCATGCGCCCGCTGGGGCTGGGCGCGTAACGGCCGGTGGTCATGCCAGCGTATAGGCGCCGTCGGCCAGCGCGCGCAGGTGGACGCGGTAGAACGCCGCCACCGCGCGCACCATGGCGTTTATATCGGCCACAGCCGCCGTCTCGACAGCCGAATGCATCGCCAGCTGCGGCAGGCCGATGTCCGCCATGGGTACCGGCAGCGTGTGGCTTTGCAGGTTGCCCAGCGTGCTGCCGCCCGGCTCGTCGGCGCGGTTGGTGAACACCTGCACCGGCACGCCGGCCTGCCGGCAGATGGCGCGGAAAATGCCGCCGCTGAGCGCGTTGGTGGTGTATTTCTGGCTGGCATTGTACTTGAGCACGACGCCGCCGCCCAGCCGCACGGGGGCAGCCGGGTCGCTTTTTTGGGCAAAGTTGGGGTGGGTGGCGTGGCCGTTGTCGGCGCTGAGCAAAAAGCTGTTGGCCAGCGCGCGGTATTCCATCTGCGCGCTGTGGGGGATGGACGCAAGGATGCGGTCCAGCACGTCGCGCAAAAAGCTGCTCTGCGCGCCCTGCCGGCTCGAGGAACCGACTTCCTCATGGTCCAGCATCGCCCACACGGGGGCGCAGGCGCTGTCGGCTTCGGCCGCGGCGTCCAAAAAGCCCAGCAGCGTCGTGGCGGCGCAGGCCAGGTCGTCGATGCGCGGCGCCATGAAATATTCGCCGTCAGGGCCCACCTGCACCGGGGCCTGCCGCACCACCAGCTGCAGGTCGCGGTCCAGAATGTCCTCCGCCTGCACGCCGAGTTCCTCGCACAGCAGATCGGTCAGCGTGCGGCTGCCCGCCGGGCCCCACAGCGGCTGCATGTCCAGCTGGGGGTTGTACTCGTGCCCTTTGTTGACGTCGCGCTGCATGTGGATGGCCAGCGACGGGATCACCAGCAGATCGCGGTCGAGGTACACCAGCCGCGTCTCGACGCCGTCGTCGGTGCGCAGCAGCACGCGCCCGGCTACCGTCAGCGGGCGGTCCAGCCAGGTGGCCATGTTCATGCCGCCGTAGCCCTCGACGCTCAGGCGGCGGCAGCCGTCGTTTTCGACGGTGTCGGCCTTGATTTTCCACCCCGGGGCGTCGCTGTGGCTGGCCGTGATGCGCCACCCGCCGATGGCGTGGTCCGGCACGCGCCAGGCCACGACGGCCGAGCCGCCGCGGACGAGATAATACCCGTGGCCGGGTTCCAGGTTCCAGTAATCGGCTTCCTCCAGCCGGGCAAAGCCGGCGGCGTCCAGCCAGGCGGCCGCCGTGGCCGCCGCGTGGCAGGGGGTCAGCCCCTCCTGTAAAAATTCAAACACGTCGTCAATCATGTTTTATGCCTTTCTTTATGCGTATTTCCGCCCCTATTGTACCGCAAACGACGGCGGCAGGCAAGTTGCAAAAAAGGACGGCCGGTGGTAAAGTAGGGGATAGCACGCGGCAGATGCCGCGCGCATACCATAGACCAAAAGGAGGTACGCAGGATGCGTAATTGGATCACTCTGCCGCTGTGCCTGCTGCTGGCGGGCTGCTCGGCCGTCGCGCCGGCCCAGAGCACCGCCCCGCAGCAAACTACACAGACGCTGGCCACCGTGCTGGACAGCTGCATCGCCTTTGAGGCGGACAGCGCCGGCGGCAGCCTGAAAATAACGGTCGCAGCGTCGGACCTGGTGGTATTTTTGGCCGAAGAGCCCCCCGCCGACCTGCCGGGCGAGACGCAGGCCTGGCAGCAGGACCTGAGCGCGGACGAACAGCAGACGCTGGACGCCAACTGGCCGGCGGTCTACCGCTTCGCGCAGGACCTGTGCGCCGACCCCGCCGCCCAGCAGGAACAGCTGGACACCGCCGGCGTAACCACCGACTTGACGGCGCTGGACCTTGCCGGCGTACCGCAGGCGCTGGACACCATCGACCAGACGCTGTACGGCACGCAGGGGTAACCGCGCCCCGGTAAAAACCAGACCCGCCCCCGCCGCATGTTGCGGCGGGGGCGGTGTGTCGTTTCTAAGGGGGTCAGCCGCGGGTGCCGGCAATGCTGGAATCGGTGCTCCAGCCCTGCAAGTCGGTGGGGGTCAGGCTGGCCTGCCAGCTTTCGTGCTCGGCTTCCCACTGGTCCCACGCTTCTTGGCTGCGGATGGCCGTGCCGGTCAAATACGCGTCGTCCCAGGGGTTAGCGGGGTCGGGGTCGGTGGGGTCCCAGCCGCGCTTGGTCTCGTCGGCCGGGTCGGTGTAGATGGTGCCGGGCTTGCCCATGGGGCCGGGGTCGGCTTCGTCGTCATAAATCACGACCGGCGTGCCGATGGGGCAGTTGTCGTAAATCCACTTGACGTCCACCACCGCCAGCCGGATGCAGCCCAGGCTGGCCGGGGTGCCCAGCTCGTTGAACTGGTCGTACTCGACGTCATCCTTGTGCTGGCTGTAGTACGGCACGCTGTGGAACAGGTACCCGCCGTAGATGCGCGTGGCGTACTGGCCGTAGCTGGGGCCCAGCAGCAGCCGCCAGTCGTAGCTGACGGGCGTCGTCCAGTAACCGGTGGGGGTGTCCGGCCCGCCGCTGCACACCATGGCCATAAACGGCACGGTATAGCGGCCGTCGGCGTCGGTGGTGTACACCGTCACGGTGGACGCCGCGCGGTTGACGGCCAGCAGGTAGGGGTAGCCCTCCTGCGCGGCCAGCGTCATGCCGTCGCCGGCAAACTGCTGTTCCAGGCGTTCCATCAGCGCCTTGCCAGCGTCGTCCCAGGTCGACGGGTCGGTGACCTGCGGGGGGTCCTTGGTGGCGTTGCTGGACGCCGTAGCCAGCACCAGTTCGCTTTCCGGCGTGGGAGTGGGCGTGGGGCTGGGCGTCGGCGCCGGGGTGGGGCTGGGCGTCGGGGTCGGTTCCGGCGCGGGCGTCAGCGCCGCGCACCCGGCCAGCAAAGCGGCCGCCAGCAGCGGCAGGATACGGCGAAACAGTTGCATGGGGACCATCCTTTGTGAAAATGAAAACTTGTGGTACCGCGCGGCGCGCGACGGGTTTTGAAATAGGGGGGGGCGGTGCGGCGTTGGGCGTTGCCGGGTTTGCCTGGCGTTTGCCTTGTTCTGTAGGGCGGGGGTTCACCCCCGCCGCACATTATAAAATTTTAAAAAATCATCGGTTCGGCGGGGTCAAGACCCCGCCCTACAGATTTCATTTTTCGTGAATTTGCACGCCGTATTCTTCCCGCACAAAGCGTTCCAGCGCGGCGAAGCTGCGGCGGACTTTTTCGGTCTCGATGCAGTACGCCATGCGGAAATACCCCGGGCAGCCGAAGGTATCGCCGGGCACCAGCGCCAGGTCGTAGGCCATCGCTTTGCGGCAGAAGGCGTTGGCGTCGGCTTCCAGCGCCTGGGGGAAGATATAGAACGTGCCGTCGGGCTTTTGCACGGTAAAGCCCAGGCGTTTGAGTTCGGCGTAGATCAGTTCCATGTTGGTTTTGTACACCGAAAGGTCGCTGGTGTCGTCGAGGCAGCGGGCCACGGCGCGCTGGAACAGCCCCGACGGGCAGTTGTGGCCGGTCCCGCGCGAAATCTGCCCGCACATCGGCACAATGAGGTCGGCGTCCTCGCACCGGGGGTTGGCGGCCAGGTAGCCGATGCGCTCGCCGGGGACGCTTAAACTTTTGGAGAAGGAATAGCAGGTCAGCGTGTCGTCATAAAATTGGGCGGGGTAGGGCACCGGGCTGCCGAACGCGATCTCACGGTAAGGCTCGTCCGAGATCAGGAAGATATGGTGGCCGTAGACCTGGCTGGCGGCCGCCAGCTTTTGGGCCAGGCGGGCCAGCGTCTCGGCGCTGTAGGCCACGCCGCTGGGGTTGTTGGGCGAGTTGATAAGCACGGCGGCGGTGTTTTCGTCCACCAGCGCGTCCAGCGCGTCGAGGTCGGGCTGGAAATCCGCCGTGCGCGGCGGCGCGACGCGCAAGGCAAGGCCCGCGCCCTCAGCATAGGGCTTATACTCGGGGAAAAACGGCGCAAAGGTCACGACGTTCTGCCCCGGCACGCCGACGCAGCGCAGCGCGTGGGCCAGCGCCCCCGCCGCGCCCGACGTCATAAAGATGTGCGCGGCGGTGTAGTCCATGCCGAAACGGCGGTTCAGGCTTTCGGCCACGGCGGCGCGCACCTCGGGCAGCGTCAGCGTGGGGGTGTAGCCGTGCAGCGTTACGGGGTCGGTGTGCTCCAGCAGGTCGCGGCAGGCCGCAGTAAAGGACGCCGGGCAGGGCACCGACGGGTTGCCCAGCGAGTAGTCGAACACGTTGTCGTAGCCGATCTCGGCCCCGCGGGCGGTGCTCCACTCGGAAATTTCGCGGATGACCGATTTGGCCCCCAGCATCTCTTTGTAAGCCTGTGCGATCATGGTAGCAGCACTCCTTTGCGATTTTTGTGGAAAACAGGCGGGAGGTTCGTTTGCCGCTCTATGGGGGCATGCGGAATCCCGATTGGGTGTAGGGCGGGCCTTACCCCCGCCGTGTAGGTAGAGATTTGTTTGCAACCAAACGGGAACATGCGCTATTTCCGTCGGTTTGTAGGGGCCGCATGTATGCGGCCCGTGCGTGTTTGCGGTGCTACCAGGTTCCCGGCTCGTGTACATGTTTACCTTATTTGTAGGGGCGGCATACATGCCGCCCGGCAGGGGTGTGCCATCACGCAGGGTTTACGGGAAATATGGCCATTTGCCCCGATTTGTAGGGCGGGCGTTCACGCCCGCCGAACCTTGATTGTTTTTAAAATTTTCAATGTGCGGCGGGGTCAAGACCCCGCCCTACAAGGCAAGGCAAACGCCATACAAACCGTGAACAGGCAATCCCGCAATGTTTGCGGGCCGCATACATGCGGCCCCTACAAACCCGGGTAAACACGCAACAAACCATACCCCCCACAAAGAGCGAACGCCCACGGCGGGGTCAAGACCCCGCCCTACAGTATAAAGCAAACACCATGATAACCCGGCAACGGGCAGCGCCGCACCGTTTCGCGGGCGGCATGTATGCCGCCCCTACGCATGGACCGAACGTGGTCACAACGCAAAAACGGATTTGTTGGGTATACGGCCGCGGGCCGCAACCATGCGGCCCCTACAACGCAAGGCAAACGTCATACAACCCCTACCCGGGCAGCCGCTGCATTCTATCGCACCATTTCAATTTCCCAGGATCACCCGTTCCAGCGCGGCGGCGTCGGCGGCCAGGTACTCGGCCCCGGCGTCCTGCAGTTCCTGCCTGGTGCGGAACCCCCACAGCACGCCGCAGCAGGGCAGCCCGGCGTTGTGGGCCGTGGCGACGTCGACGTTGCTGTCGCCGACATACAGCACATCCCCCGCCGCCGGGTCGGCGCCCAGGGCCGCCAGCAGCGCGCGGGTGCCCTCGGGCGCGGGCTTGGTGGGCACACCGGGGCGCGCGCCGCGCACAAGGGCAAACAGCGCCGGGTCAAAATACCGCGCGACAACCTCGCCGGCAAATTCGTCCGCTTTGTTGGAGTAGACCGCCATGCGCACGCCGCGCGCGTGCAGCCGCGCCAGCAGCTGCGGCATGCCGGGGTAGGGGGCGGTTTTGTCAAACATATGCGCGCCGTACTGCGCGTCAAACTCGCGCAGGGTGGCCGCCAGCAGGGCGGGGGTGCGCGCCGTTTCGGGGCTGAACCGCTCGACCAGTTTGGGGATGCCGTTGCCCACAAAATACCGGTACTGCGCCACCGAAAACTGCGGCCAGCCGTGCGCCGCGCAGACGCGGTTGGCCGAGTCGGCCAGGTCGTCGATGGTGTTGAGCAGCGTGCCGTCTAGATCGAACAATACCGTTGTGTACATGTGCGCGTTTTCCCCCCGCTTTTGCTGTTTTGGATACTTTTTATTATAGTAGCTGCGCCCCAAAACGGCAAGACCTTTTTGCCGCGGCGCGCGGCGCGCAAAACAGTTGTAAATTTATAAAAAAAGATACCCCACGCGCTGATTTTGTGGTATGATAGGAAAATGGAATAAGGAGGCTTGCCTGCATGGAATTGTTGTTGGACCTGCTGCGCTCCGCCGTATACGGCGTGATTGAAGGCATTACCGAATGGCTGCCCATTTCCAGCACCGGCCACATGATCCTGGCCGAACAGGTGCTGAAATTCAGCTTTGACGACGCGTTCATGTCGATGTTCCGCGTCGTGATCCAGCTGGGCGCGATCTTGGCGGTGCTGGTATTGTACTGGAAAAAACTGTGGCCGTTTTGCGCCGACAACGGGCGCGATTCCGGCTTTGCCAAACATCTGCGCTGGCCGGTGGTGCGGCTGTGGTGCAAGATCGTGGTGGCCTGCGTGCCGGCGGCCGTGCTGGGCTTTTTGCTGGACGACTGGCTGGACGCCCACCTGTACAACAGCGTCGTCGTCGCCATTATGCTGATCGTCTACGGCGCGGCGTTTATTTTGATTGAGCGCCGCCCCCGCGTGCCCGCCACCACCAAGCTCAACCGCATCACCTACAAGCAGGCGCTGCTGGTGGGCGCTTGGCAGGTACTGGCCATGATCCCCGGCACCTCGCGCAGCGGCGCCACCATCGTGGGCGGCCTGCTGTGCGGCATGAGCCGCCCCTGCGCGTCGCAATTCACCTTCTTTTTGGCGATCCCGGTCATGGCCGGCGCGTCGGGGCTCAAGGTCGTCAAATACCTGGCCGAGGGCAGCGTCTTTACGCTGGCCGAAGTGCTGGCCCTCGCCGTGGGCTGCGTGGTGGCGTTCCTCGTCTCGATGGCGGCCATCCGCTTCCTGATGAACTACGTCAAAAAGCACACCTTCACGGCCTTTGGCTGGTACCGCATCGCGCTGGGCGTGGTGGTGCTGGGCATCTGGGCGCTGCAGACCTACGTGCTGGTATAAGTTCTGCCAAACAAAATTCCCCCGCCGTGTACACGGCGGGGGTTTTGCGTTGGTATCGTTGGCGCAGTCACACCCGGGCGCGTTTTTGGGCGGCCAGGTACTCGACGGCCGAGAGCGCCGCCACGTTGCCCTGCCCCGCCGCCTTGACGTACTGGTACGGCAGGCCGGCCGCGTCGCCGCAGGCAAAGCAGCCCGGCAAATTGGTGCGCATCTGCGCGTCCACCGCCACGTGGCCGCCGTCGGCAGCCAGGCCCGGCACCAGCTGGGCGGGAGCCATGGCGTCGCGCAGCAAAAACACGCCGTCCACGGCCAGGTCGCCGCCGTCGGTGCGCAGCGTGTCCACGGTGTCGCCGCCCTCGACGCCCAGCGGTTTGTGCCGCACCACCTGCACGGCGGGCGGCAGCGCGGGGTCGCCCGCATACAGCGGCAGGTAGGTCACGCGCGCCGCAACTTCGGCCAGGTAGGCGGCTTCCGGCTCGGCGGCAGGGCTGGCGCCCACCACCGCCACCGCCTTGCCGCGGTACAGCGGCGCGTCGCAGGTGGCACAGTAGCTGACGCCGCGGCCAAGATACTCCTCCTCGCCGGGCAGGGGCTTGCCCTGCACGACGCCGGTGGCCAGAATGACCGTCGCGGCTTCGTACATCTGCTCGGCCGTCTGCACAGCAAAGTAGTCGCCCATGGCGTAGACGGCGTTGACGCGCTGCTCGGTGATGGCAATGCCCATCACGTCAAGGTGGCGGGCGAACGCCGCGCGCAGGTCCTGCCCGGCGATATCGGGCAGGCCGGGGTAGTTCTGGATGCGGTGCGCCTTGCCGATTTTATCGCTGAGGGCGCGCGAACCGAACAGCAGCAGCGTTTTGCCGCGCAGCTTGGCGGTGATGGCGGCCGAAACACCGGCCGGCCCGGTGCCGATGACGGCGATCTCCACACGGGGCATAGGGGGGACCTCCTCTCACAGTTGGTACAGCGCGGTGTACTTTTCGGTCAGGTAGCGCGTGTAATGCGCGGGGTCAAACGCGCCGCCGCACAGGCTTTGCACCAGCCAGGCGGGTTCCTGCGCGTTGCCCCAGCGCCACAGGCGGGCGCACAGCGCGTCTTTCAGCGGCTGCAGGTCGCCGGCGGCCCACTGGGCGTCGAAATCCTGCGTGCGGCGCAAATCGTCCACCGCCTGCGCCGCGTAGGCGCTGCCGAGGGCATAACTCGGGAAATAGCCCAAATCGCCCATGGCCCAGTGGATATCCTGCAAACAGCCGTGGGCGTCGTCGGGCACGTCCAGGCCCAGGTATTGCTTGTACTTTTCGTTCCAGGCGGCGGGCAGGTCGGCCACGGCCAGCGTGCCCTGCAGCAGGGCTTTTTCCAGCTCGTAGCGCACCATAATGTGCAGCGCGTAGGTCAGTTCGTCGGCTTCGGTGCGGATCAGCCCCGGCTCGGCCCGGTTGACGGCGCGCCAGACTTCCTCCTCGCTGACGGTTGCCAGCTGCGCGGGGAACAGTTCGCGCAAAATCGGGTACAGGCAGCGCATAAAGGCGCGGCTGCGGCCGACGTAATTCTCAAACAGGCGGCTCTGGCTCTCGTGCAGGCCCATCGTCGCGCCGCCCGTCAGCACGGTGTAGTCGTAGGCGGGGTCGATGTGCCGCTCATACAGCGCGTGGCCGCCCTCGTGCAGGACGCTGTACAGGTTGGAAAAGACGTCCCGCGGCTGGTAATGCGTCGTCAGGCGCACATCGCCGCGCCAGAACTGCGTGGTAAAGGGGTGCTCGCTCTCGGCCAGCAGGCAGTGCTCGGGTTCCAGGCCCCACAGCGCCATCACCCGGCGCGAAAGCTCGCGCTGGGCGTCCAGCGGCCAGTCCTGGTCGAGGAAATCGGTGCGCACCGGCGCGCCGTGGTCGCGGATGGCCGCCAGCAGCGGCACGATGGCCGCGCGCAGCGTGTCAAAGAACGCATCGCACTGGGCGATGGTCAGCCCGCGCTCATACCGGTCAAGCCAGACCTCGTAGGGGTCTTTGCCGGGGGCAAAATACTGCGCCTGCGCGCGGCGCGCGGCCACAATCTGCTCGAGATACGGCGCAAAGGCGGCGAAATCGTTCTGGCGCTTGGCCTGCGTCCACACCGGGATGCTGTGCTGGACCAGCTTGGTAAAAGCCGCGTACTCCGCCGCCGGGATGCGCGCAATCTCGTCGTACTGGCGCTGCAGTTCGCGCACTTCGGCGGCCTGCTGGGCGTCCTCGGCTTCGGCGGCCGCGGTTTGCAGCAGCGCGGCGGTGTCGGCGTTGACCAGCAAATCAAACTGCGCGCGGGAGAGTACCTCGCACGCTTCGGCGCGGCCGGCGGCGCTTTGCGGCGGGGCGACGGTCTCGGCGTCAAAGTCGATGGCGGCCAGCGCGTAGTTGTAGGCGTACAGCTGTTTTTGCAGCGCCCGCAAACGGCGCAGAGAATCTTTCACAAAAACACGACCTTTCGTCAGGTTTTTCATTTCCGGGCAGTCCCCTTTGCGGGGTTAGCACCTGTATTGTACCACACCGCGGCAGCTTTTTCCATTGCCAGAACCGCTATTTTGTGGTATGGTGTTATAGGGGGAAAGGGGGCGCATGCCATGCCGCAGACCAAACCGCTCGTCAGTGTGATTGTGCCGATCTACAACGCCAAAGACCATATTGCCCGCTGTGTCGAGAGCATCCGCCGCCAGACGTACGAAAACCTCGAGATTCTGCTGCTCAACGACGGCAGCGAGGACGTCAGCCTGCCGGTGTGCCAGATGTTCGCCCGCGTCGACAAGCGCATCACCCTCATCGACAAAGCCAACAGCGGCGTGGCCGCCACGCGCAACCTGGGGCTGCGGTACGCCACCGGCGAATACCTGCAGTTTGTGGACGCCGACGACACGCTGCTGCCCAACGCCACCGAACTGCTGGTGGACCGCGCGCAGCGCTTTGCCGCCGACCTGGTCATTGCGCACTACAACCGCATCACGCCGCGGCGCGCCCGCGGCGAGGGCGAACCCAAGCGCGCGCCCCGGCCCGACAAAGTGCAGACCTTCGGCTTTTTGCTGGAAGGTCCCATGGACAAGCAGGCGTTTGCCGCCGGCCTGATGCAGGAACCCGCCAGCTTTTACTACGGCGTGATGTGGAACAAGCTCTACCGCGCCGACATCGTGCATGCGCACGACGATATCCTGTGTGCCGAGGACCTCGACTGGTCGGAGGACCTCTACTTCAACCTCAGCTACATCCGCTATGCCGAGCGTTTCTACGCCCTGTCCACGCCGGTTTACAACTACTACAACACCCCCGGCAGCGCCGTGCACACGGTGCTGAACCCCGTCAACGTCGTCACGACGCGCAAGGCGCTGTTCAGCTACTACAAAGCGCTGTACGAACAGATGGGCCTGTATGAGGAATACAAGCCCCAGATCTACAAATACCTGGTTGCCGCCGCCGAGACTTAAGACGGCGCAGAAAGGAGCTTTTCCCGTATGAAACATTGCCCGAACTGCGGGGCCCTGTGCCCCTGGCCCGGCCAGAAATTCTGCCAGAAATGCGGCGCGCCGCTCTCCGACACGCCGCCCCAGGCCACGCCCGGCTACGCCGGGGACGAAGCCGCCGTGCGCCGCAAACGCCTGATCGCAGGCGTTGCGGCGGCCGCGGTGGTCGTGGTGGCGGCGGTGGGCATCGCCATCTGGGCGCTGGCCCCGCACAGCCGGCAGCCCGCCACGCCGGTGGACGCCCCGGCCCCGACGCCGGCCGCCACGCCGCGGCCCACTGCCAACACCGCCAACACCCCCGAAACGGCCGAGAGCGCCGTGCCGGAACTGGACCACACGCTGCTGTACCTGGAGGGCCTGCCCGAGACCGAGGGCCTGACGCTGACGGTCAACGGCGCGCCGGCCGCCTGGCAGACCGACGCCGCCGGGCGCCTTTGCATCGACCAGAGCGCCGTGACCCAAAGCGACACGCTGCTGCGCGCCGTGCTGCCCCAGGGCGAAAACCGCTGGCTGACCGCCACGGCGCTGGTGTCCCGCCCGGGCAACCAGACGGCCAGCTTTGGCGCCCTGCGCGAAAGCGACGCGCAGGGCTGCAGCGCACAGCCCGACGACGATTTTATCGGAACGCTGCTTTCGCTGTACTACCGTTCGCTGCTGAAAGCCTACAACTCCGGCCAGGTGGCGGACCTGCGCTTCTCGACCGATATGAACGACCAGAGTTACCAGACGGCCATCGTCAACGGCGCGTACAACGCCGTGGCCTACGACCTGGACCGCTCTGACATGTGGTTCACGCTGGAGGGCATCGCCTACCGCGAAGGCACCGTCACGCTGAACGCCGCCGGCCAGTGGTACGGCGTCAACCGCAACACCGGCGCCGACGAAGCCGGCACCGACTACCTGACCATCCAGCTGCTGTGGCGCGACGGCATGTGGCAGGTGGACCGCTGCGTGCCCTGCACCGAGGAAGAATACCACAACGGCACGCTGCGCATCACGCCGCCCATGGCGTAACCCCCGCACACCGCAACCGGCAGCCCTGCAAAGCAGGGCTGCCGGTTTTTTATTTGCGCGCAAAAAAGGCGGCGCGCCAGCGGGCGTTCCGCGCCCGCTTTATGGAGTTTTGCGCCGTTTTAAGGTTGACATTTTTACACCAAAAGCGTTTAATAATATGGTAAGAAAAATTTTTTTTGGGAATGCATTCATTTCACAGGTGGGAGGTCGATCATGCCGCGCCGTAAGTTCACCCAGATTTATGCGGAACTTAAAAAGCGCATTGAAACCGGCGTGTACACCGTCGGCCAGCTTCTCCCCTCTGAAAACACGCTGATCCGGGAGTTTGCCTGTTCCCGCAACACCGTGCGCCGCGCAATTTCCGGCCTGGTGCGGGACGGCTATGTGCAGACCTGGCAGGGGCGGGGCGTCTGCAACATCTACCAGCCGCTGGAACCGTCCTCCTACACGATGGACACCATTGAATCCTTTGCCGAAGCTTCCCGCCGCACCGGGCAAAACGGCACCTCGCGCATCGTCTGTTTTGAAGCTTGCGAAGCCGACGAAGCGCTGGCGCGCAAGACAGGGTTCCCGCAGGGGACGGCGCTGTTCCACCAGATCTGCATCCACCAGATCGAAGGCGTGCCCCGCATTTTGAACCACAACTATTTCCGCCGGGATTGCATGCCCGAACTGACGGCCGAAATTTCGTCCGGGTCCATCTACCATTACCTGGAAGATGAATTGGGCATGTCCATTGTGACCAGCAAACGCATTTTTACGGTGGAGCACGCCACCGAGGAGGACCGCACCTACCTGCAGCTGGACGGTTACGACTGCCTGGCGGTGGTGTGCAGCCAGACCTATAACAGCGAGGGCGTCATGTTTGAGTACACCCAGGCCCGCCATTACCCGGGCGTGTTCCGCTTCCAGAGCAACGCGGTGCGCCAGCGCCCCGGCGCCCCTGCTTCCACCCCCTGAACCCACAAAAGCGGCCGGCAAAAAGGGTGCTGCCTTTGGTGCGGCCGGGGGGATTCAAACCTCTGGCCTTTGGCGTCGGAGAGCTGTAAATATCTGGCAGAATATAATGATACAGCGCGGGAAGTTGTGCAGCATGCACAACTTCCCGCGCTGGTCTTTGTACAAATAAGACAGTGTCAGGATATAAAATTCCTCTGACGGAACAGATGAAAAAACAAACGTGGTCAAAAACTGCCCTACAGCACGGCAAACCCATAGGAATCCCTTGCGCTGCGGATGCCGAAAACCGGCTATACTTTTCTCTCTGCGCGCTGTATAATGGGGGCAACACCAAACCGATATTTCACGGGGTGACGACCATGCAAGAAAAAGTCTATCCGACGCCCTGCGGGGAGATTCATTACTGGGTCGGCGTCGGCCGGACCCCGGAAACGGTCACGCTGGTTTTCCTCCCCGGGTTGACCGCAGACCATCGGCTGTTTGACAAACAGGTCGCCTATTTTGAGGGGAAATACAACATGCTGGTGTGGGACGCCCCCGGCCATGGCGCTTCCTGGCCGTTCCGGCTGACATTTTCCCTGATGGACAAAGCAAAATGGCTGGACGGGATTTTGTGCGCGGAAAACCTGCGCCATCCGGTGATCATAGGGCAATCCATGGGTGGCTATGTGGGCCAGGCCTATGCGGAGCTGTTCCCCGACAAATTGAAGGGCTTTGTCTCCCTTGATTCGGCCCCTTTGCAAAGAAAATATGTGACGGGCCTCGAATTATGGCTCCTCAAACGGATGGAACCGGTCTACCGCCACTGCCCATGGAAGTCCCTGCTGAAAACCGGGTCAAAAGGCGTGGCCACCTCCGCCTACGGGCAAGCCCTGATGCGCGACATGATGATGGCCTACGACGGCGACCAGGAACGATACGCCCAACTCGCGGGGCATGGGTTCCGGATATTGGCCCAGGCCATGGAATCCAACCTTGCTTACAAAATCCCCTGCCCGGCGCTGCTGATCTGCGGGGAGCAGGACCGCGCCGGTTCCTGCATCCGGTATAACAAGGCGTGGCACAAACATACCGGCATTCCGCTGGTGTGGATCCGGAACGCCGGGCACAATGTCAACACCGACGCACCGGACGAGGTGAACGCGCTCCTTGTGAAATTTCTCGAGAAGCTGTAAGGGGTGTATTGCTGCGCAGCAATGCACCCGCCGCTGGGGAAGCGGCGCCTGTTTCCAAAACAAAGCCCCCGGCGCGCCGCGATGGCGGCGCGCCGGGGGCTTCCGCGTTGGTTTTATGCCTGCGCGTGCAGCCAGGCGATGTAGCCCGGCACCTCGCCGCGCAGCGCGGGCAGCGGCAGGCCGGGGGCGGCCAGGGCCTCGCCGGCGTGGGCCGTTTCGTCCGTGCCGCCGGTGTACCGCGCCTGCACGGCGTAGCGCGCGCCGGGGCGGGCAAAGGGCAGCGGCTGGCGGCGGCCGTCGAGCGTTGCGCCGGCGGCAAAGACCACAGCTTCACTGCCGTCCGCCGCGGCGATGGCCCACACCGCGCCCCTGCCGTCGGGCGCGGCCAGGCGGTAGTAGCTGCCGCTGCGCAGCAGCGCGCCGTGGTCGCGGTAGAACTGCACAAAGGGGTGCAGCGCCGCGATTTCATCCGCGGTATACCGGGTCAGGTCCAGCTCAAAGCCAAAGGTGCCGGTCAGCGCAGCCGCCATGCGCGCTTCGACGCTGGCGGTGCGGCCGGTGCAGTGGTTGGGCACCGTCGAGTAGTGTGCCCCCATGACGCAGGGCGGGTAACAGAAACTGGTGCCGTACTGGATCATCTGCCGGTCCAGCGCGTCGGTGTTGTCGCTGGCCCAGATTTGCGGCGCATAGTACAGCATGCCGCAGTCAAACCGCGCGCCGCCGCCGGCGCAGTTTTCCAGCAGCAGGTCGGGGTAGCGGTCGGTCAGTTTTTGCTGCAGGTCGTACACGCCCAGCACATAGCGGTGGTACACCTCGCCCTGGCGGGCGGCGGGCAGCGCCGCGCTGTACACATTGGCCAGGCTGCGGTTCATATCCCACTTGAGGTAGCGCACCGGGCAGGCATCCAGCAGCGCCGTGAGCTGCTGCCAGATGTTTTCGCGTACCTCGGCGCGGGAGAAATCCAGCACATACTGGTTGCGGATGGCCAGCGTTTCCCGCCCGGGGATGTGCAGCGCCCAGTCGGGGTGGGCGCGGTAGAGGTCCGAGTCGGGGCTGACGGCTTCCGGCTCGACCCAGATGCCAAAATCCAGCCCCAGGGCGTTGACTTTTTTACACAGCCCCGCCACGCCGCCGGGCAGTTTGCGGCGGTCGGCCACCCAGTCGCCCAGGCTCGTCGTATCGGCGTCGCGGCCCTTAAACCAGCCGTCGTCCAGCACAAAGAGGTCGGCGTGGGCGGCTTTGGCCGCGGCGGCCAGCGCCAGCAGTTTGCCCTCGTCAAAATCAAAATAGCAGGCTTCCCAGCTGTTGAGCAGCACGGGCCGCGGCGCGGCCAAATCGGCCCAGCGCGGCGGGATCAGGTGGCGGCGGATGGCGTCATGGAAAGCGCGGCTCATGCCGCCGAGGCCCGCGCCGCTGTACACAAACGCGGCTTCCGGCGTCGTGAACCGCTCGCCGGGGGCCAGCGTCCAGGCAAAACGGAACGGCTCGATGCCCAAAGCCAGCCGCACCCCTGCCACCGTGCGCTCGGCCTGGATGCGGTAGTTGCCGCTGTAGACGAGCGCCGCGCCCCAGCATGCACCGTGTTCCTCGCCCGCGTCGGGCGTGCACAGCACGGCAAAGGGGTTGTGCGCGTGGGTGGGGATGCCGCCGACGCTGCCCACGCTCTGCACGCCGGGGCGCACCGCGGCGCGGCAGGGCGTGCGCTCGGCCGCCCAGTCGCCGTCAAAGGTGATGAGGTCCAGCGCCGGGGTGTCGGCTTTGGCAAAGTCCACCACGGCCGACGGCACGCCGCGCAGCGTCACCGGCGCGCGGCCGGTGTTCTCAACGATGGCCGCGCGGGTGATGACATCGCACCCCGGCAGCACGCCGTACAACAGCGTGACGGTCAGGCCGGCCGCGTCGCGCAGGGTCAGGCGCAGCGTCTCGGCCCCGTCGCCGTCGCGGAAGGCCGGCAGCCCCGGCAGGGCGTACTTGCCGGGCAGCACTTCGGCCCCGGCAAAGCGCAGGTCGCCGGCGACGGTGCCGTCGGGCCATTCCGGCGCAAAAAACGGCGCGTGGTTGTCGCCCAGGCCGGGGGCCGGGTACTCCTGCGGCAGGCGGTCGGGCCAGCAGCCGGGGTCGTTGTGCGGCGCGGGCGGCAGCGCAGGGGCGGTGCGGCACAGCGGGCCGTAGTACAGGTGCAGCAGGCGGCCGGCGTCGTCCGCCGCCAGCCAGTAGCTGGTATGGGCGGTGTGCAAACCGAACCGGCGGGCGGTAAAGTCAGCGTGGATCATAGGGGGAAGCAACTCCTTTCAAAACGGGCTTGCGCCGCGTTTTTGCGTCAGCCTTGGCGCCAGGCTTCCCGGATGACCTCCAGGGCCGGGGCGTTCCAGAACGAGTACGCGCTGTCATGCGCTTGGTCCAGCGGCCAGTCCCACAGCGCCATACCGCCGAACCAGGGGCGGTTTTGCACGGCGGCAAACAGGGCGCGGTACCAGCGCGCCTGTTCTTCATCGTCCCGCGCGCCCTGCAGCGTCCAGTCGTTGGGGCGCGCGGCGGAGCCCGCCACCCGCATGCAGCCGCACTCGGCAAAAAAGAACGGTTTCTGGCAGTTTTCCACCACGGCCGCAATGCGGTCCAGCTGGCGGGGGAAATCGTCCTCCGGGTAGTAGCCGCTGGCCGCAATCACGTCCAGCGCGTCCCAGAAGGGGACGTGCTCCTCGCCATATTTGTCGCAGTTGTAGCCCAGCGCCCCGCCATACACACCGCGCACGGCGGCGATCAGTGCGCGCCAGTCCGCTTCGCGGCGCTCGCTTTGGGTCATCTCGCACCCCAGCAGCAACAGCTCTATGTCCGCGTTTTGCGCCAGGCGGGCAAAATGCAGCTGGAACGCCGTGTAAGCGCGGAACCACGGCCCCCAGTTGGTCTCGTTTGGCACCGTGTGGTCAAAAAAGTCGATCCGCGCGCGCCAGGTCCCGTCCAGGCAGTTGACGGTCGGTTTCCAGAGCACACGCAGGCCCAGGCTGCGGGCATAGGCGGTGAACGCCAGCAGTTCCGCGTCCGCCGTGGTGTGCGCGCCGGCAAAGTCGATCTCCTCGGCAAAGGGGCCGGCCTGCACGGCGCCGGGGCACAGGATCACGGCATTGGCGCCGGTGCACTGCTGCATCCGGCGCAGCCCGTCGCGCGCGGCGGCGGTGTCCAGCGCGCCGCGGGGCGAAAACGGGGCGAAGTTGATGGCATGGATCGTTTGCATAAAAGAATTTTCCCTCAACAGTACATACGGTGTTCGTCAAGAACGGTTTTCGAGTTTGGCAAAGGTCGGGCGCAGCAGATACGCCGTACCGGTAATGACGCCCCCGCCGCCGATGAGCAGCCACAGCGGCAGCAGGTACCAGAACGCCTGCGGGGCCGGCCCGTACAAAAGCGGCAGCGCCGCCATGCCCACAGCCCACAGCGCGGCCGCGCGCGGGCAGCCCAGGGCGATGCGCAGCCCGTCTTTGCACACATCCCGCACGCGGGTATAGGTAAAGCGGCCCAGCAGGGCAAACCCGCCGCCCGCCACACACAGCCAGGCCACGCCCAGCGCAGCTGCCGCCGCAATCAGGACGCCGCCCAGCGTCCCGCTGTGGGCCAGGCCGATGCGGAAATCGGCCCAGAGCAGCGCCCCGGCCGCCGCCAGCAGCCCCCAGGTGCGGGTTGCCAGCGCCCAGTCCCGCCGGAACGCGCGGCCATAGTCGTGGAAGATGCGCACTTCCTGCCCGGCCGCCATCCGGTTGGCCACCGCAAAAGCCGCCGTGGTCGAAGCGCCGATGGTCACCACCGGCAGGCAGCCGCCCAGCCAGCAGACGTTGAGCAGAAAGACATCGCCCACGCGCCCCATGGCCTGGAAAAACGGCGAATCGTTCAGATGGTTGTTTTTCATTGCGCACCTCCGCGTTTTCAGGACCTGTAAATCACCGGGCCGGCAAAGCCACGCAAAACGGCGCGGCCGCCAGGCCGGTACCGCCGTACAGTTCCGCCGGGCCAAAATTGTACCAGGCGTAGCGCACGGCCGCGGGCTGCGCCACGGCGTCGCTTTGCAGCAGCAGGGTATCGGGCGCCGTCACCCGGGCCTGCGCCGGGGCAAAAACGCCGTCCGCGCCGGCCAGCGCGAACCCGCGGCCCGCGCCCTGCAACCGCAGGCCGCCGCCCGTGTGGGCAAAACGCAGCAGCACGCTGTCCCCGGTGCGCAGCGCTCCCGTCAGGCGCGGCGCGGTGCCCACGACCGGCAGGCCGTAGACTTTTTCCTGCGCCAGCAGCGCCAAACGATGGCCCACCGGGGCTTTGTCCACCGGGTGGATGTTATCTTCCTCGCCCAGGTCGGCCAAAACGGCCAGCCCGGCGTTCGGCTCGGCGTCCGCCACGGCGGCCTGCGCGGCGCGCAGGGTGGGCCAGGCGTTTTCGCCCGCGCCGGTGGCGTACATCGGCAGCTGCACCAGCAAAAACGGCAGGTTGCCCGCGCCCCAGTCGGCGCGCCAGCGGCGGACAAGATGGGTCAGCATGGTTTGGTAGTCCTGCGGCCATTCCTCGTCCTGCTCGCCCTGGTAGTACCAGAACCCGCGCACGGCATACGGGCAGACGCGGCGCAGCATACTTTCGTACAAATTGCCGGGGCGCTGGTAGCCGGTGCGCCCGGCCGGCGGCGGCCAGGGGTACAGCCCGCATTCCCGGTTAAGCACCGCCCAGGGCACGTCCGGGTCGGCAGCGCGGCGCGCGGCGATCCGCGCGTTCCAGGCGTCCACTTCGGCCTGGTAGGCGGCGCACTCGGCGTCGAACTGCGTGTCGGTTTTCTCGCCCGCGCGCGCATCGTACCAGGCCAGACGGGCGCGCCCCTGCGGGAAGGTTGCCAGCTCGGCGCGCGGCAGCCAGCAATGCGCGTAGGTGCCGCCCCAGAAACATTGCAAAATGCCCACGTGTACATCCAGCGCGGCGGCCAGTTCGCGCGCGGCGTAGTAGGCCACGGCCGAAAGCTCGGCCGCCGTGTCGGGGCGTACCGGCTGCCAGCCGCTGGGGGCGGCTTCGGCCTGCTGGGGCGTTGTCACTTTGGGCGTGGCGTAAAAGTGCAGGCGGGGGTCGGCGCAGGCCGCCAGCGCGGCCTGGCCGTCCCGGCTGCCCGCCAGCGGCAGTTCCATATTGCTCTGGCCGCCGGCCAGCCAGACCTCGCCCAGCCAGACGTCGGTAAAGCGCAGGGTCTGCCCGGCCGAAGCCACCGTCAGGGTGTACGGCCCGCCGGCAGGGGCCGCGGGCAGCGCCAGCCGCCAGACGCCGGCGGCGTCGGCGCGGGTTTCAGCCTGGACGCCGGCGCCCTGCAGGCAGACGGCCACGGCCGCGCAGGGCGCGGCGCGCCCCCATACGGGGACGGCCACACCCTGCTGCAGCACCATGTGATCGGAAAAAATTGCGGCGGTTTTCAGCTTCATGCCTGTTCGACCTCTTGCAAATAGGCCAGGTTTTTGTCGATCAACGCGCAGCGCTGGGCCACGCAGTCGCGGCTGCGCAGCGGGTCCGCCGGGGTGTTGAAGGCGTAGTCCAGCAGTTTGTCCACCGTGGTGGACGCCACATGCAGCCGCGTATCGCTGGACGCATAATAAATATACACCTCGCCGTTATCGCGCGCAATAGCCCCGTTGGTGAACACGACGTTGGACACATCGCCCACGCGCTCGCCGCCCAAAGGCGCCAGCAGATAGCCCGACGGCTCGGCAATGACCCGCCACGGTTCGGCCAGGTCGGTGACAAAGAGATAGAGCACATACCGCAGCCCGGCGGCGGTGTTGCGCACGCCGTGGGCGATGTGCAGCCAGCCTTTTTCGGTGCGGATGGGCGGCGCGCCCTCGCCGTTTTTGGCTTCGGTGATGGTGTGGTAGCGCCGCGGGGAGGTGATGACCTCCTCCTCCAGCACCGCATGGGTGATGTCGGCGCAGGTGCCAAACCCGATGCCGCCGCCCGAGCCGGTGTCGATGAAACCGTCCATCGGCCGGGTGTAGAACGCATACTGACCATTGACAAAGTCGGGCAGCAGGTCGACGTTGCGCTGCTGGGGGCTGCGTTTGGTCACCAAATTGGGCAGCCGCTCCCACGTTTTGAGGTCGCGGGTGCGCACGATGCCGGCGGCAGCCACGGCGGCCGAAAGGTCGGGGTCTGTTTTGTCCTTGCTCTCGGAGCAAAAGACGCCGTAGATCCAGCCGTCGGCGTGTTTGGTCAGCCGCATGTCGTAGACGTTCGTCTCCTCGGGGCAGGTGTCGGGCAGTTCGACGGGCTTGTCCCAAAAGCGGAAGCCGTCCACGGGGGAATCGCTCTCGGCCACCGCAAAAAAGCTCTTGCGGTCATTGCCCTCCACCCGGGCGACCAGGTAGAACTTGCCGTTTAACTCGATCGCGCCGGAGTTGAGCACCGCGTTGACGCCCAGACGCTCGATAAAATAGGGGTTGGTTTTGGGGTCGAGGTCGTAGCGCCACAGCAGCGGCGCGTGGTCGCGGGTCAGCACGGGGTACTGCCAGCGGGTCAGCAGGCCGTTGTAAAATTCAGTCGGCTGGTTTTTGCGGGCCAGCAGCTGTTCCTGCTTTTGCTTCTGGCGCAGGTATTCGGGGTGCAGTTCACACATCAATTTCAGGGTCCCTCCTCATCAGTTCCAGGCACATCCGGCCGTTGTGGTAGGGGCATTTCCACGGCTCGACGATGGGCTTTTGGGCGTCGGGCACGCCGTGGGCGTCCAGCCGCCAGAACCACTCGCCGCCGGGGCGCTTGTCCACCAGGTTGGCGTTGATATACTGCCAGAGATCGGCCGCGGCGGCAGCGTATTTTGCGTCGCCGCTTTTGGCGTACTCGTTCACAAAGCCCAGCACCGCTTCGGCCTGCACCCACCACACGCGGGTGGTGTCGTCGGCGCCGCGCTCGCACTCGTTCAGCACGCTGTGGCCGCGGTAGGCGTGGGCGTAGACGGCGGCGGCCAGATCGCTGTTGATGGCCCCGATGCGCCGGGTCAGGTCCGCGTCGCCCAAAAGGCCCGCGCCCCAGTCGATGAGCCAGCTCGACTCGATATCATGGCCGTAGCTGTACAGATCGATGAGCGAACGGTAGTCCGCGTCAAAAAAGACGAGCTGGCGGTGCAGGGCGGGGGCATAGACCTTGTTCGCATAGATATCCAGGATGCGGCGCAGCGCCGTTTCCACCGCCGCGTCGGGCGCGGCCTGGTACAGCCCGGCGTACCCCTCAAACACATGCAGCAGCGTGTTCATGGTGCGGGCGGCCAGCACGCCGTTTTCCGACAGTTTTTCGTTGGACGCGGGCTGCCAGTCCACCGTGAAGGCTTCGCAGTACCCGCCCGCGTCGGTGCAGCGCCGCTCGATGACGGCGAACAGCTCCCGCGCCAGCGCCAGCGCTTCGGCGTTGCCGGTCAGCCGGTAGTAGGCTGCCAGCGCATAGATCGCAAACGCCTGGTTGTAGGTGTGCTTGGTGGTGTCCAGCGGCCGGCCGTCGAACGTCACGCTCCAGTACACGCCGCCGTTTTGGCGGTCAAGGCAGTGGTCTTTTAAAAACGCATAGGCGTGGTCCGCCGCCGCGCGCGCGTCGGCGCGGCCGGTGGCCAGCGCCGCGCTGGCAAAAAACCACAAAATGCGGCTGTTGAGGATACAGCCTTTTTCGGCCGTTTTGTCGACCCGGAGGTCAAAATCCACCAGGCCGTAGAACCCGCCGTGTTCGCGGTCCTGCAGGCGCAGCCAAAACGGCAGGATGGTGTTTTCCAGCATGGCTTTGGCCGCCTGGGAAATCCGTTGCATGGCAAAGCCACCTCCTTTGTGTCAGGTTCAGCGCCGGCCGAGCTCTTTGTCCGCTTCGCCGGCGTTGTCGTGGGCGATGATGTAGTCGCAAACTTCGTCCACGGTGGTAAAGGCCAGGCCGACGTAGCTGTCGGCGCAGCCGTAGTAGATGGCGATGCGCCCGGTGGCGGCGTCCTGCAGCGTTGCGCAGGGGAAGCAGACGTTGGGCACAAAACCGCGTTCCTCGTAGTCGGTCTCGGGCGTGAGCAGGAAGGTCGAGCAGCGGTAGAGCACCTTGCTCGGCTCGTCGCGGTCGAGGATGGCCCCGCCGATGGAGTAGACATACCCGTTGCAGGTTCCGGTGACGCCGTGGTAGAACAGCAGCCAACCCAGGCTTGTCTCGATGGGCGCCGCGCCGCCGCCGATCTTGAGGTTCTCCCACCAGTTGCCGCTCTTGCCCATCACATGGCGGTGGCGGCCCCAAAAGACCATATCGGGGCTTTGGGAGAGGAAAATATCCCCGAACGGCGTGTGGCCGGAGTCCGACGGGCGGGACAGCAGCGTGTAGTACCCGCCGACCTTGCGCGGGAACAGCACCGCATTGCGGTTAAACGGCACAAACGGGTTTTCGATGCGGGTAAAGGTTTTGAAATCGGTGGTTTTGGCCATGCCGATGGACGCGCCGTAAAAATCCTGGCACCAGATGATGTAATAGGTGCCCTCGATCTCGACCAGGCGCGGGTCGTAGGCGTAGGGCGGCATAAAGGGCGCGCCGTTTTCGTCCACAAAGGGGATTTTGTCTTTGGCAAAGTCCCAGTGGACGCCGTCGGCGCTGCGGCCGAGGTAGATAAAGGGGATGCCGTTTGTCTGCTCGCCGCGGAAGACGCCGATGAACGCGCCCTGGTACGGCATGACAGCCGAGTTAAAAATGCGCGCCACGCCGGGGACGGGGTTGCGGCGGATGATGGGGTTTTGGGTATAGCGCCACAGCGGCAGGGTCTGGCCGGCAGGTTTGTCCTGCCAGGGGATGTTGGGCAGCGCGCCGCACAAAAGTTTTACGTTGGTCATACAGTTGCCTTTCTATAAAAACAAACGGGTGGGATGGCGGTAAAAAGAGCGCGGCCCGCCCCCGCCCCGCTGGGGGACGGGGCGGACCGCTTGCAAAAAAGGAGAAAAGATAAGAACGGGAAAGCAGTGGGTTGCGGCAAAAAAGGCTTACCCCTTGACCGCGCCGGCGGCCATGCCGCTGTAAATCTGGTCCTGGCAGAGCAGAAAGACGATCAGCGCCGGGATGATGGTGATGATGACGCCCGCGCAGATGTAGTTGTACTGGCTGCCCATCGGGCCCGAGAATACATACAGCGAGGTGGAAACCACCTGGTATTTGGTTTTATCCTGCAAATACAGGTTGGCCATGTAATACTCGTTGTAGGTACCCACGCCCTTGAGGATGGCGGAAGTGACGATGGCGGGTTTGAGCAGCGGCAGCAAAATCTTGAAGAACACGCCGAAATAGGTGCACCCGTCCAGAATCGCGCTTTCGTCCAGGCTGACGGACAGATTCTCGAAAAACTGCAGGAAGATATAGATGGTGATAACGTCGGTGCCCATCATCAGGATGATGTAGCCGGGCATTGAGTTGACCAGGTGCAAGCTGGTCATGATCTGGTAGACCGTGACCTGCGCGGCGATGCCGGGGATCAGCGTGGCGATCATGAACGCGTTGCGGATCAGGCCGTTGCCGGGGAATTTGAAGCGGTTGAGCACATACGCCAGCATCGAGGAGATCATCACGCTGCCGGTCAGCACGCACACCAGGATGATAAAGCTGTTGAGAAAGGCCCGGCCCATGTCCGCCTGCTGCCAGGCGGTGATGAAGTTGTCAAAGTTGAGCCAGTTTTCCGGCAGGGTCATGACGTTGGTGTTGGCGTACTCTTCCTCGGTTTTAAAGGCGGTGTTGACCAGCGAGACGATGGGCACCAGCGCCACAAAGGCCGAAAAGATCAGCAGCACATATTTTAAGATGTTGATCGTGATGTTTTTGGCACGGATGGCTGCATTGGATGGCATAGGTCTTGGCCTCCTTGCTCATTCTGCGTGGGCCGGGCGGGCGCTGGAAGCCTGCGCGGCGGTGTTGGGGTCCGCTTTGACCACGGCTTTGGGGGTGCGGCTGTCACGCTCATCCAGCCACTTTTCGGCCCGCTTCTGGACAAAGGTCACAACCATGATGAGCGCCAGCAGCACAATGGCCATGGCGGAAGCGAGACCGACCTTCTGGTCGACGTGGGCCAGCTTGTCCATGATGACGAAGTAGGTCGAAGTGCCGAAACCGCCGCCCGTGACAACGTAGGGCATCTCGAAGGCGGACAGCGCGCCGGAGACCGAGATAATCAGGTTGAGCACGACGATGGTGCGGATGGAGGGCAGGATGATATCCTTAAAGCGGTGCCAGGCGTTGGCGCCGTCGATCTCGGCGGCTTCATACAAAGTCGAATCGACCGAAGCGATGGCGCCGATGAACATGACGATGTTCTGGCCCACATACTTCCACACCGAGCAGGCCACCAGCACGATGTTGTTGATGGATTCGTCGCGCAGCCAGTAGGGCAGGCTCTCGACGTCGAAACCGACCCAGGAGAGCAGCGTATCCAGCACAAAGCCGTGGGTGAAGAAGAATTTGAAGATAAAGCCGACCGCGATGCCGCAGATCAGGCAGGGGAAGTACAGCGCGCCGCGGAAAAACTTGGAGCCGCGGACATGGAAGCTTAAAATGGTGGCGAACAGCAGCGCAATGGCCATCTGCACCACCGAACCGACCATGTAGTATAAGCTCAGTTTCAGCGCCTGGAAGCAGTCGTCGCGGGTAAAGACGTCGATGTAGTTGTCCAACCCGACAAATTCGCGCCGGCCGATGTAGCGCATATCAAAAAAGCTGAACTCGACCATCTTGAAGAACGGCAGATAGGTAAAGGTGAACAGCAGCAGCAGCGGAACGGCCAGGAAGGTGACCGTGCAGATGATCTGCTGGCCGCGCATGCTTTTGCACCACTGCAAAAACGTCTTGCGCGGTTTGGCCTGTGCAGCGGGTTTGCTCATGGCAGGGCCTCCCTTTTTCTTTCAAACAAAGCGGGCGGGCCAGCGGTGCGCCGGCCCGCCGCAGTGGTTCAGTTCATGGTACGCTTACGGGGTCAGGCCGCGGGGGCGTTCTCGTCCACGGCCGCGTTCCAGGCCTCGTTCCAGTCGGCCACAATGTCGTCCAGCGTCTCGTCGCCGTTGATGGCGGCTTCGACAATGCGCATGACATGGGTCTGGTCAGAGTTGAGCATCAGCTCGGCGTCGCGCTGGACGTTCGCGCCCAGGTCGGACAGTTCGGTCGGGGCCGCGGTGTCGGCGACCAGTTCGATGCCGTCAAAGGCGGCCAGCGTCTCGGGGTATTCCTGGCTCTTGAGGATGGGGATGCCGCCCTGGTCATAGCTGAAGTTGGAGGATTCGGTCAGCCACTTGATGTACAGCATCGAAGCAATCTTGTTGTCATCGCTGGAATACTCGTTGATGCCGTAGCAGTAGTCGGCGCCGGAGGAAGCATACTGGGTGCCGTCCACGCTGATGGGGAACGGCATATAGCCGATGTCATCGGCGTTTTCGCCGGCGTCCTGCATCTGCACAATGGCCCAGGAACCCAGCACCATGGTGCCGATCTCACCGTTGTTGATCATCGGCTTGGAGCCTTCCCAGTCGGTGGTGGTGGGGTCGTCCTCGGTCAGGCCGCGCTTGACGGCTTCGTACAGGATGTTGTACACGGCATACGGCCCGCTCTCGGTGTCGCCGGTGGGCACGCCGGCGGCAAAGGCGTCATGGGTCTGCGGCATCGTGATGTTCATCCACTCGGCGTCGCCGGTCGCGCCGCCGCCGATGTAGGCGTCCCAGGCGCTCATGGTCCAGCCGGCCGCGTAGTTGGTGTACAGCGGGATGGCGTCGGTGTTGTCCTTGATGGCCTGCAGCGCGTCGAGGAACTCGGTCGGGGTCTTGGGCAGCTCGGTGATGCCGGCGGCTTCAAACACGGCCTTGTTGTAGACAATGCCCTGCGCGTTGCCGGTGGAGGGGATGCCGTAGACCTTGCCGTCATAGGCGCGGTTGTCGGCAAAGTTGTAGTCGGCTTCGATGGCGGACAGGTCGCACATCGCATAGAAGTAATCGCCGATTTCGGGCAGCGGGATGGTGGTGGGGATCATGCAGATATCGCCCCAGTCCTGGCTGGTCAGGCGGGTGGTCATGTCGCCGGCGTAGTCGGTGATGCCCTCGTAGCTGATCGTGATGTTGGGGTACAGCTCGTTGAAGGCGGCCACGTAGCCGTCAAAGGTGCCGTCCTCGATCAGGTCGGTGCGGTGGGAGATGAACTTGATGTTGGCCGTCAGGTCGGTGTAATCTTCGCCCACGGTCAGTTCATTGTAGGCGGGCAGGCCGGTCTGCTCGGCGGTGGCGGCGTCGCCGCCGCCCGCGGCCGTGCTGGTGCTGGAGCCGGAACCGCCGCAGCCGGCCAGCAGGCTGGCAGAAAGGGCAGCGGCCAGGGTCAGGGCAAGTGCTTTTTTCATGGTGTTCTCCTTTTCGTTGGTTTTCGAAAGGTTGACGGGGTGCGGCGGGACGGTCACAGAACGGGCGGCGCCGCGCCGGCCGGTTCCGGGAAATTTCGCGCGATTTCCTTTTGCAAGTTTAGTTTAACATTTAGCTGTTTTTAAGTCAATATATTAAGTAAAAATTCGGTAAATTGGTGAATTCGAGCCGCCGCCCGTTGGGTAAATTGCCAAGACAAACCGCGCTAAAGTGGCAAAAATGCAGGCTAAAAACAAATTTAGCCTGCATTTAAGTAAAAACATAGAGCCGAGGGGGGGGACCGGGGCGGCCTTTCAGGTCGATTCCCGCCGCACAAACGCCCCGGGGACCATGGTGGTGGGGGCCAGCGAAGCTTTGCCGCTGAGCTTGCGGCGCAGCTGGGCCACCACGGCGGCCGCCATGCCGTCCACATCGATGCGGTAGCTGGTCAGCTGCGGGCGGCTGATGGTGGAAAAGCGGTAATCGTCGTAGCCTGTGACCGCGATGTCCTGCGGAATGCGGTAGCCCTCGCGGTGCAGCCGCTCAACCAAATTAAAGGCAACTTCGTCACAGTTGCACACAAAGGCTTCGGGCATCTCTTTGGGCAGTGTAAAGGGGGTCCAGTAGCCGTCTGGGCCGCGGTCCTCCAGCCGCCAGTCGGGCCGCGGTTCAATGCCGGCTGTCAGCAGCGCGCGGCAGTAGCCCAGGTAGCGGTCCATGATCGAACTGGTCGCTGTGATGCTGCCCACAAACCCGATGCGCCGCCGCCCGGTCTGCAAAAGGTGCTCGGTCATCTGGTAGCCGCCGCTGACATTATCGCTCAGCACGCTGTCGCCGGCGATGGTGTCGTCGTAAAAATCCAGGAACATATACGGCAGGCTGTACTGCAAAGCCGTGCTCAGGTAGCGGCGGCGCAACTCGCCCATGAAAATCAGCGCATCCACCTTGCGGCCGGTCAGCAGCGTGGGCATGGCGCAGGCGTTTTCGGCTTCCGGCATCACGATCTCCAGCATGCAGTTGTAGCCCACCGCGCCGCAGCGGTTGACCACCGCGCGGTAAAGGCTGGAATAAAACGCGCTGTCGTCAAAGTGGCGGTCCGCCACCAGAATGCCGATGGTCGCGCTGCGCGCGGCCGCGTCCGCCTTGGCGGGCAGGGCGTAGCCCATCTCGCGCGCGGTATCCAAAATGCGTGCGCGCATCTCCTCGCTGACGCCCTCCTTGCCGGAAAGCCCCTTGCTGACCGAAACAATGCTGATGCCCAGCTTGGCGGCGATATCCGCCATTCGCACACGTTTTGCCATATGCCACCTCGTTTGCAGCGGCTGCGCGGCCGCTGTTGTCATTTACTTAAATACAGTATAGTAGCCGTGCAGCGGCTCGTCAATATTGAACTAAATTATTTATGTATTTTGCCTAATTTTGTGCAACCCTCTTGCAACAAGCTGTCAGGTGTGGTACCCTTGCCTTGTTAGGTAACAATTAACCATAAATTAAGTAAATGAAGGAGGTCCCCTGGATGCGCATCCCTCTTCCCCACTTGCCCGCCGTGCGGCCGCTGGGCCGCTGCACGGTTACGGACGGCGCGCTCAACCTGTTTTACACCGCCGCCGGGTTTGTGTGCCGGTTCACCGGCAGCGAGCTGCACCTGCACCTGAACGCCGGCTTTACCCTGTATGAACCCTGGTTGAGCGTCGAGCTCAACGGCGCGTGGATCGCCCGGTTCCCGGTGGCGGCGGGCGAAAGCGAAATCTGCCTGTTCCGCGGCATGACGCCCGGCGTGCCCAAAACGGTGCGGGTACTCAAAGACGTGCAGGCCATGCACGACGACCCCGGGCACTTTGTGCAGGTAACCGGCCTGTCCGCGCCGGACGGTGAGTTTTTGCCGCTGCCGGAACCTGCGTACCGGCTGGAATTTGTGGGCGACAGCATCACCAGCGGCGAGGGCGCGCTGGGCGCACAATGCGAGGAGGACTGGGTCAGCCCGTTTTTCAGCGCCGAGAACCACTATGCCCGCCTGACGGCCGACGCGCTGGGGGCGGACTGGCGCATCGTCAGCCAAAGCGGCTGGGGGCTTTTGTCCAGCTGGGAAAACGACCCGCACCGCCGCGTGCTGGACTTTTACGACACCGTCTGCGGCCTGGCGGCCGGGGCGCACAACGAAGCCCTGGGCGCGCAGCAGCCCTACGATTTTGCCGCCTGGCCGGCCGACGCCGTGATCCTCAACCTCGGCACCAACGACGACGGCGCGATGAACAACCCGCCCTGGGTCGACCCGGTCACCGGCGAGGCGTTCGCCCAGCGCCCCACGCCTGAACACCTGGCGGAACTGGAACAATCGGCTGTGGACGCCCTGAAAAACATCCGCCGCCGCAACCCCGGCGCGCTGCTGGTGTGGGCGTACGGCATGCTGGGCGAAGGCCGCATGGGCGCGGTGCTGCGCGCCGCCGTGGCCCGCTATACGGCCGAAACCGGCGACGCGCGCGCCTTTTACCTGGCCTTGCCCGCCGCCACACCCCAGACGCTGGGCGCGCGCCAGCACCCCGGCGCGGCCTGCCACCGCCAGGCCGCCGACGTGCTGACGGCCTTTTTGCAAGAGAAGTTGGCGGCGCGCAGCAAACCCGAACACCATTCATAAAAGAGGTTTCATCATGGCACAGTTTCCGCAGGGTTTTCTCTGGGGCGCGGCGTCCGCGTCCTACCAGGTGGAGGGCGGCGCGCGTGAAGGCGGGCGCGGCGCAAGCATCTGGGACACCTTTTCCCACACGCCGGGGCGCACCGCCCGCGGCGAGACCGGCGACGTCGCCTGCGACAGCTACCACCGCTGGCCCGAGGACGTGCAGCTGCTGGCCGACATGCACCTGAAAGCCTACCGTTTCAGCATCGCGTGGCCCCGCGTGGCCCCCACCGGCGGCACCGACTGGAACGCCGAGGGCCTGGCCTACTATGACAAGCTGGTAGACGGCCTGCTGGCCAAGGGCATTGAGCCGTGCGTGACCCTCTACCACTGGGACCTGCCCCAGGCGCTGGAGGACAAGGGCGGCTGGCAGAACATCGACACCGCCAAGGCCTTTGCGCAGTACGCCGCCAAGCTGGGCGAGCATTTCAAAGGCCGGGTGCACCGGTGGTTCACCATCAACGAGATTGCCTGCATTGTGGGCCTGGGCTATGGCAGCGGCGTACACGCGCCGGGGCTGCAGCTCTCGCTGGAAGGGCAGTTTGCCTGCTGGCAGAACGTGCTGTATGCCCACTGTCTGGCGGCGCAGGCCCTGCGCGCCGCCGATGCCGAAAACCGCATCGGGTTTGCTTCCACCGGCCGCATCTGTTACCCGCTGACCGAAAGCGAAGCGGACATTGCGGCCGCGCGCCGCGCCACCTTTGCCAGCCCGGACGACGACTGGTCCTTCACCCACCAGATGGCGCTGGACCCCCTGTGCCTTGGGCATTGGCCGCAGCAGGATGTCGGCCCGCGGCTGGCCGCCGCCATCGCGCGGGTACCGGCCGAGATCACAAACGCGCTGCCGTTGGGCCGGCTGGATTTCATCGGCCTGAACATCTACAACGGCGCGCCGGTGCGCATGGGCAGCGCCGGCCCCGAATATGTCGAGCGCCCTGCCGGCTACCCGCGCACCGCCATCGGCTGGCCGGTCGAGCCCAAGAGCCTGGACTGGGGGCCGTATTTCATCGGCGCGCGCTACGGCCTGCCGATGTACATCACCGAGAACGGCCTTTCCTGCAACGACTGGGTCAGCCTGGACGGCCAGGTCCACGACGCCGACCGCATCGACTTTACCGCCCGGTATCTGCTGGCCCTGTCGGACGGCATCGCCCGCGGGGCGGACGTGCGCGGGTACTTCCACTGGTCGCTGCTTGACAACTACGAGTGGCACAGCGGCTATATCGAGCGGTTCGGCCTGGTCTACACCGACTACGCCACCTGTGACCGCACCCCCAAGGACAGCGCCCGCTGGTATGCCCGCGTTGCCGAGACAAACGGCGCCGTGCTGCCGCACCGGTAAGCGCCGGGGCGCCCGTTTGGCTGGCCCGCGCTTTTGCACCGGTTCGCCCCTCTCGCAGCATCCCGCAAAATTCCATACAAACAGGGCAGCACCCATTTTTGGGTGCTGCCCTGTTTGTTTTCCGGGAGGTGAAGCCCCGGCCAACGTATGGCTGGCAATGGTTTTGGGTGCAACCCGGGGCGCGGCCTGCTGCCCCGCAGGTTTACACAATCGCCCGCACGGCGTTTTCTTCCGGCACGCTGGTGATGCCGCCGTGCGTCTGGGTCGAAAGGCTGGCCGCACAGCAGGCAAACCGGGTGACGGCGCGCAGCTCTTCAGCCGTCAGGTCGGCGGGCGCTTTGCCCAAGCGCAGGAACTGGCTCATCGCGCTGCCGCCGAAGATATCGCCCGCGCCGGTCGTGTCCACCACATGGATGCCCGCCGGGCTTTCCACCGTGGCGCTGCCGCGGCCGTTGGCGACAAAGCAGCCCTTGGGGCCAAGCGTCGCGTAGACCAGCTGCACGCCGTACCCGGCCAGCAGCTTTTGGGCGCCCGCTTCGGGGCCGATGCCCCACAAAAAGTCGATCTCCTCGTCGCTGATCTTGACGATGTCGGCCTGGCGCAGGCCCCACTCGATCTGGGCTTTGGCGTCGGCTTCGCTGGCCCACAGCGGTTTGCGCAGGTTGGGGTCAAAGCTGATGAGCTTGCCTTTTTCTTTCGCATAGGCCACGGCCTGCTGCGTGGCCGTGCGGGCGGGTTCATTGGTCAGGCTCAGCGTGCCGAAGTGGAATACGCCGGCTTCGTCGATGAGGGTCCGGTCCACCTCGTCGGCGCGCAGGCAGGTGTCGGCGCCGGGCTTGCGGGCAAAGCTGAACTCCCGGTTGCCGGTGGCGTCCAGCGTCACAAAGGCCAGCGTCGTGAACACGGCCGGGTCGGCCACGATGCCGCGCGTTTCGATGCCTTTTTCGGCCACCGTGCGCACCAGCAGCTGGCCGAAACTGTCCGCCCCGACCTTGCCGATCAGGGCCGTTTCGCAGCCGTAAGCCTGCAGCGCGGCCAGGAAATTGCCCGGCGCACCGCCCGGCTGGGCTTTCAGCGTGGGGTAACCCGCGGCATCGGTGGAAACGGGCGCAAAGTCGATGAGCAGTTCGCCCAAAGCAACAACATCCAACATGGCGTAAACCTCCAAACATAGAATCTGTGACAGGGTCGCGGGCGGCGGGGAACGGTTCAGTCCCGCCGCACCGGCTGGTCGGGGAACTGTGCGGCGATCTGTTCCTCGAGGTGGAACGCTTCCTCCCAGTCGTCGTACAGCACAAACAGCGCCGCGTAGGGGATGAACCAGACAGCCGCCACCGGCAACAGCAGCAGCGTCCAGGGCGCAAACAGCACCATCAGCAGCCAGGCCACCAGCTGCAGGCCGGCCGCGCCCAGCACCGGCAGGCTGTATTTCAGCGTGAAGAGCAGCGCGTTGCGCAGCCGCACGCTGTTTTTTTGTTCAAACAGCACCAGCTGCGGCCAGTACAACACCTGCAGGGCAAAAAACAGCAGCCAGCTGAACAGGTAGACGCAGATGGTGCCCAGCGACGGCCACACCGCCGCCCAGCCAAACAGCATCATGCCGGCAAAGGCCCCGGCGGCCAAAAACAGGCCGGTCAGCGCACCGGGGGCCAGCGCGCCGCGCCAGTTCTGGCGCAGCGCCCGCGCGTAGTTGTGCCGCCAGCTGCCGGGGGCGTCGCGCAGCGCGCGCAGCACGGTGTCATACAGCGCGGCGGTAAACGGCCCGGCAACGGCCCCGCCCAACAGCCCCGCCGGCAGCAGCACCAACACGCTGCTGCTCAAAATGGCGTAAGCCACGCCGGCGGCAAATGGCGCAAAGCCTGCCAGCGTGCACAGGCCGGTGAGCAAAAAGCGCTTCCAGTTGCGGCCCAGCACGTCCTGGTAGCGGTCGATGCCGGTCAGGCGGCCGCGGGCGTCGCGCTGCGGCTCGCCGCCGCCAAACGGGCGGAACAGATTGAACGCCATGGCTTATCCCTCCGTGTGCGGGGCGCTGTCGCGCGTCGTGCCGCCGGGCTGGTAGCGCACCGGCAGGCAGATCAGCGGCGGCAGGCCGGTGAAGTCGTTCGAGAGCACCATGTTCACCGCCGTCTCGGCAATATCCGCCACCGGCTGCACGATGGTGGAACAGATGTAATCCTGGTCGCCGAACATCCGGATGCCGTCAAAGCCGATGACCTGTACATCCTCCGGCACGCGCAGGCCCAGCCGCCGCAGCAGGCCGGTAACCTGCCAGGCCAGCAGGTCGTTGCCGCAGAACAGCCCGTCCAGCGGCTGGTCGCTCTCGAGGATGTTGCGCTTGAGGAACACCTCGAACGCCGACATCGGCGAACCGTCCGGCAGGTTGCAGACCTCAAAGGGCAGCCCCAGCTCCATGCAGCCGCTGACGAAGCCGTCCTTGCGCTTGCTGGGCTCGTTGACCAGCGACGAGCCGATGCGCAGGCAGGCCAGGCGGGTGCAGCCCAGTTCGGCCAGCTTCTGCGCGGCCAGGCGGCCGCCGCCGAAGTTGTCCGAGGCGATGCAGGGCACGTCGACGCTGAAAAAGCGGTCGATGGTCACAAACGGGATGCCGGCGGGGATCTCGAGGTCGGGCGTGTAGGTCAGCGCGATGATGCCGTCGGCCTGGTTGCGCCGCACCATGCGGATGAACTCCTGCTCGCGGTCGGCGTCGCGCCCGGTAAAGCAGAGCATCATTTTATAGCCGCGCTTTTCCAGCGCCAGGTTGACGTACTGGGTCAGCAGCGCAAAAAACGGGGTGGTGGTGTCGGGGATGATAAGCGCAATAAACCCGCTGCGGTTGCTTTTGAGCGCCTTGGCGCTGGGGTTGACCTGGTAGTCCAGCTTTTTGACGGCGGCCTCCACCCTCAGGCGGTACGCTTCCCCCACCGGCTGGCCGTTGATGACCTTGGACACCGTGCCCAGGGCCACGCCGGCCTCGCGGGCGACATCGCTCATGGTGGCGGCCTGTTTGCTGCGCATAAAGGAACCTCCTTTACAGTGATCGGGCGGGCAGCCCGCCAAGTCTCTGAAGGTATTGTAGCACGGCGCGCGTGAAATGTAAATAGATTTCATGAAAATATTTTCGTGATTCACGAAACGAACACGCGGCGCGCCGCGGCGTTCTCTTTGGCAAAACTGCCAAATCTGGCGAGCCCGGTTTGTACAACCCGCCAAAAACGCGCCAACAGGCCGGTTTTTTATGAAATTTCTATTGACGCGGGGGCTGCGACGTGGTATTTTGATTTCACAGAAAGCGTGAAACGATTCACGATCAACCCCGAACCGTTCCCGCACCGTCCGCATCCACTGCTGCAACCAAGAAGGAGGAGATCGCATGAGCAACGCCCCGGCGGCCGCCAAGGCAAAACCGGGCAAAACCCCGGCCCCTGCGCACCGCAAGCCGCTGAAACTGCGGCTGAAAGAAAACTGGCAGCTGTATCTTTTGCTGCTGATCCCGGTCGTCATCACCATCGTGTACAAGTACGGCCCCATGTACGGCATCCAGATCGCGTTCCGCGACTTCAAAGCCAGCCGCGGCATCTGGGGCAGCGAATGGGTCGGGTTTGAGTGGTTTGAGCGGTTTTTCTCCTCGCCCAACTGCGGCCGCATGATCGTGAACACCGTGCTCATCAGCCTGTACAGTCTGCTGTGGAGCTTCCCGGTGCCCATCATCCTGGCGCTGGCCTTAAACCAGCTGCGTTTCCACAAACTAAAGCGCGTCGTGCAGACGGTGCTGTACGCGCCGCACTTCATCTCGACGATGATCATCTGCGGTATGCTGCGCATCTTCTTAAGCCCGTCCGGCGGCCTGCTCAACCTGCTGCTGGGCACCAGCATCGACTTCATCAACCAGAGTTCGCTGTTCCGCACCATCTACATCGCCTCCGGCATCTGGCAGGAAGCCGGCTGGGGCACCATCATCTACCTGGCCACGCTCTCGAGCGTCGACACCGCGCTGTATGAAGCCGCCAAAGTCGACGGCGCGTCGGTGTTCCAGCGCATTCTGCACATCGACCTGCCGGCCCTGGTGCCGATGGCCGTGCTGCAGCTGATCTTGAGCGCGTCCAACCTGATGAACGTCGGCTTTGAAAAGATCTACCTGCTGCAGACCGACCTCAACAAGCCCGTCAGCGATACCATCGCCGTCTATGTGTACGAACAAGGTATTTTGGGGGCAGAGTACAGCTACTCGACCGCCATCGGGCTGTTCAACACAGCGGTCAACATCGTGCTATTGATTATTGTTAGCCGCATCGCCAAAAAGGCCAGCGACGTACAGTTTGTGTAAAGGGGGTAACGCAATGTCAGCGCAAACCAAGGCTTTGGGAAAAAAACCCGGCGGCCTTTCGGACAAAGCCAGCGACGTCGTGCTCGTCGTGCTCAGCGTCGTCGTCATGCTGCTGGTGGCCTACCCGCTGTATTACATCCTGGTGGCCTCCTTCTCGGACCCGTACGACGTCTACGCCGGCAAGACCTTCCTGCTGCCCAGCCAGTTCACGCTGGATGGCTACAAGGCCGTTTTCTCGGACGACAGCATCCTCATCGGCTACTGGAACAGCATCAAGTACACCGTCGTGGGCACCATCTTCTCGGTGGTCATGATCTACATCACGGCGTACCCGCTTTCCAACCCCGATCTGCCGGGGCGCAAGTTCTTCAATATTTTCTTCGTCATCACGATGTATTTTGGCGGCGGCCTGATCCCCACCTATTTGGTCGTGCGGGACACCGGGCTCATCAACACGATTTTTGCGATGTTTTTGCCCGGCGGCGTGGCGGTGTCCAACATGATCATCGCCCGCAACTACTTTGAGACCAGCATCCCCAAAGAGCTCAAAGAAGCCGCCGAGATTGACGGCGCGTCCAAGCTGCGCATCTTCTGGGACATCATCATCCCGCTGTCGCGCCCCATCATGGCCGTCATGGTCGTGTTCAGCATGGTGGCCTACTGGAACGACTGGTTCACCGCCCTCATCTACATGACCGGCGAGGGCCGCGCCCCGCTGCCGCTGGTGCTGCGCAACATCCTGATCGCCAGCGAGACCTCGGCTTCGCAGGCCAGCATGATCTCGGGCGGGTACGCCGAGCTGAACAAACTGACCGAGTCCATCAAGTTCGGGTCCATCATCGTGGCCGCCGCGCCGATGCTCATCATCTACCCCTTCGTGCAGAAGTATTTTGAGCAGGGCTTCATGGCCGGCGCGGTCAAGGGCTGACGCCTGCGGCGTTGGCCGAATGAAAAATGAAGAATGAAAAATGCCGGTCCCGCGCCCGCGGCGCGGGGAGCAAAATACCGGCATCCCGGCCCGCAAGGGCAGCGGCCCTTTTGCCCCGCGGCAGCGTTTTCGGTTCGCGTACGCGGTACCCTTATTTGTAGGGGAGGCATACATGCCTCCCGGCAGGGGGGTACGCCGCGCGGGGGTTGCGGTTGGCTGCCCGTTCCCGCCGCCCTGTAGGGCGGGGTCTTGACCCCGCCGCACCGATAATTTTTCAAAAATTTTTTATAATGTTCGGCGGGCGTGAACGCCCGCCCTACAAGGCAAAGCAAACGCCAGGCCGCCCCGGCAACGCCAAATGACCGCATCGTTTTGCGGGCGGCATGTATGCCGCCCCTACGCATGGACCGAACGCGGTCGCGACCCAAAAACGGTACCATGGGGCAAATGACCCCACCCTACAAGGCAACCGCCGGGCCGCCCCGCCAACTTTCAAATCCCGTCGCGCGGCGCGCGACACCACCGTTTTTCATTTTTACTTTTTACTTTTCAAAGGAGACTTCCCATGAAAAATCTCACCAAACGCATCGGCGCGCTCGTCGCGCTGGCCGGCCTTACCGCATCCCTGGCGGGCTGCGGCGGCGGCAACGACAACCAGACCGAACCCGGCGTCGCCAACACCAACACCGACCAGACCGAATTCAACATCATCAGCGGCATTTCGGCGCTGTCCGGCGGGTACGACAACAACCCCGTCCTCAACGAGATGGCCGAAAACGCCGGCATCTCCATCACGTGGGAGACGATGAGCGACTCCCTCTCGGAACAGGTCAACATCCGCATCGCCGGCAACGACCTGCCCGACGCCTTCAACGCCGTCGGCTTCTCGAACTACGATTTGACCAACTACGGCCAGGACGGCACCTTCATTGACCTGACACCCTATATCAATGAAGAATACATGCCCAACCTGACCAAAATCCTGGACGAACACCCCGACATCCGCGCCGCCATCACGATGGACGACGGCTGCATCTACGGCCTGCCTGCGGGCGAGCAGATGGGCACCGCCGGCGTCGGCAAGGCTGAGGATTACAACATCTATACCATCCCCCAGTACTCGATGATCAACAAGACCTGGCTCGACGAGCTGGGCCTGGAAGTGCCCACCACGCTGGACGAACTGCACGACGTGCTGGTCGCCTTTAAAGAGAACGACATGGCCACCATGTACGGCAACGACGCCGGGCAGACCATCCCGATGTCCTTCGGCATCGACCAGTGGTGCTGGGGCCAGAACATCTACTACGCCGGCTTCGGCTTCACCAACTGGACCAACGACGTCTGCATGGACCTGCAGCTGCAGCCCGACGGCACCGTCAACTTCGTCAGCGACGACGACAACTACCGCGCCGCGCTCGAATACTTCCACGACTGGTTCACCGAGGGCCTGATCGACCAGGAAGTGTTCAGCCAGGACGACACCCAGTACATGGCCAAGTGCAGCCAGGGCCGCGTCGGCGTGGCCACCTGGTGGTACATTGAGGAGCTCATGGCCGACCACTCCGACGACTATGTTTTCCTGCCCGTGCTCGACGGCCCCGACGGCACCCACAACGTCACGGTGCGCGACGGCGGCGGCATCAACTCCGGCAGTTTGAGCATCACCTCAGCCTGCAAGAGCCCCGTCAACCTGCTGAAATTCTACGACCAGTGGTACATCCCCGAAAACACGACGCAGCTGCAGTACGGCCCCATCGGCACCTACTTCACCGAGCAGGACGAGAACGGCCTGTGGCAGAGCGTGACCGACCAGGAAGCGAAAGAAAAGTTCGGCAAGAGCGCCGGCGAGCTCAAAAGCGAGCTGGAAGTGGCCGGGCCCAAGCTGATTCTCTCGGACTACTACGCCAACGTCTTTGAGATGGAGCCCCGCGCGCAGGACCGCCTGAACGACCTGTACGACTACTGGATGCCGTTTGTGGATGACACCACCTGCTACCCCATTGACTGCGTGTTCACGGCCGAGGAGCTCGATACCATCGACCGCTACCGCGTCGACTTTGAGGGCTTTGTGGCCGAGCAGGAGGCCGCCTGGCTGCGCGACGGCGGCATCACCGACGAGACCTGGGCCGCCTACAAGGACAACCTGAACAGCTACGGCATGGACAAACTGCGGGAAGCCTACCAGAGCGCCTACGACCGCTATGCCGAGACCGCCGGCGAGCCGGAGAACACCGCCCCCGCCGCCACGGCCGAAAGCGCCGAGTGATTCCACTCACCTGACCTTTGACTTCCCCCAAAGTGTTCCTCCTTTTCTCCAAACGGCCAGCGTTCTTCGGGGCGCTGGCCTTTGGGGGATAAAGCTGACCTGTATCACGACATCATGACCGGAAAGTGAGGGCATTTCCCATGCCGCGCCATCTATCCAAATTGCAGACCGCCCGCGAATTTGAACACCAGGAAGCCGCCAAGATCCCGCCGCACGCGCGCCCCGGCTTCCACCTGACGCCGCTGGTAGGCTGGATGAACGACCCCAACGGTTTCTGCTACTATAACGGCTGCTACCATCTGTTCTACCAGTACCACCCCTACAACACGGTGTGGGGGCCCATGCACTGGGGCCATGCCGCCAGCGCCGACCTGCTGCACTGGGACTACCTGCCCTGCGCCCTGGCGCCGGACACCGCCGCCGACGCGGCGGGGTGTTTTTCCGGCAGCGCGGTGCCGCTGCCGGACGGCCAGCTGCTGCTGCTGTACACCGGCGTGCAGCCGGCGGGCATCGGCCACAAAGAATTGCAGGCCCAGTGCGTCGCCGTGGGCGACGGCCGCGACTTTGCCAAGGACGCCGCCAACCCCGTCATCACCGCCGCCATGCTGCCGCAAGGCTACAGCGCGGTGGATTTCCGCGACCCCAAGATCTGGCAGGAGGGCGGCCAGTATTACTGCGTCGCCGCGTCCCGCCACAAGACCGAGCAGGGGTCCATCCTGCTGTTTGAAAGCCCCGACGGCCACACCTGGCACTACCTGACCGTGCTGGACGCCAGCCACGACGCGCTGGGCAAAATGTGGGAATGCCCCGACTTTTTTGCCCTGGACGGCGCGCAGGTATTGCTCGTCAGCCCGCAGGAGATGCGCGCCACAGCCGACGGCGAGTTCCACGCCGGCGAGGGCACAGTGGCCATCCTGGGCCGCTACGACCCCGCCACCCACGCCTTTGCCCGGCAAAGCGTGCAGGCCATCGACTACGGCCTGGATTTTTACGCCCCGCAGACGGCGCTGGCCCCCGACGGCCGCCGCATTATGGTGGCCTGGATGCAGAGCTGGGCAACCGCGCCCAGCGCGCCCTGCGCCGGCGGCAGGCCGTGGTTTGGCCGCATGACGCTGCCGCGCGAGCTGCGCGTGCAGAACGGCCGGCTGTACCAGACCCCCGTGCGGGAGATCGAGACGCTGTGGCATGACAAGGTCGAGCTGACCGGCGTCACGGTGGAGGGGTGCGCCGCGCTGCCGGGCATCGGCGGGCGCAGCCTGGATTTGACGGTGCGGGTAGACGCCGCCGCCAGCCCCGCCTGCCGCCGCTTTACGCTGCGCTTTGCCGCCGGCGACGCGCTGTACAACGAGATCCGCTGCGACCTCGACCGCGGCGAGCTGGCCTTTGACCGCAGCCACGGCGGCAGCCGCCGCGACTGCGCCCACACGCGGCACATCCAGGCCGCGCCCAAGGACGGCGTGCTGACGCTGCGGCTGATTTTGGACAAAGACTGCGCCGAGCTCTTTGTCAACGACGGCGAGCGCGCGCTCTCGGCCGTGCTGGACACCCCGCCCGAAGCGCAGGGCATCACCTTTGCCGCCGAGGGCGGCCCGCTGCACCTCGACGCCGTGCAGCACACGCTGGGCTGACGGGGCATCCCCCAGGGGCGTTCCCCAGGCGGCGCGCCGTGCCCCGGCGGGCGCTTTGCGGGCCGCAGCAGCGGGCGCGCCAAAACCAGCGGCCGCCGGGCATCCAACTGCCCGGCGGCCGGCTTATTTTGTCTGTAAAAAGTGCGTCCGGCGGTATTCCCGCGGGGGGACGCCGTGCACGCTTTTGAACGCGCGCGAAAAATGCAGCTGGTTGGGGTAGTTGACCTGGGCGGCGATCTCCCCGATGGACATACGCGTTTCTTTAAGCAATTGGGCTGCGCGGGCCATGCGGTAGTGCAGCAGATAGGCCTGCGGGCTTTCGCCCACCGCGTCGCGGAACACCTTGCCGAAATAGCTGCGGTTGAGCCCGCAGACGGCGGCGATTTCCTCAATGGAAATATCCCGCTGATAATTCCGGTCGATAAAGACCAGGGCTTCCTTGATATAGAAATCCCGCAGACGCCTTTCCCTGCCTTCCTGCCGGTTGGCAGAGGACTGCACCAGCTGGTCCAAAAACAGGTAACCGTGGGCGATCAGGTGGATGGGGCTGGCGTCGCTGTGGTTGACGATGTACAGCATTTCATCCTGAAGCAGCTGGCCATCCCGCTTGCTGCGCGCCGTATAAACGGGCTCCTTCCCGCTGATGCCCGCCAGGTGCAGGCTCTCATGCGCGCGCAGGCCGTCAAACTCCAGCCAGGTATACTCCCACGGGTCCGCCTGGTCCGAGCGGTAGGTCGTGATCTGCCCCGGCACCACCAGAAACCCGTGCCCGGGGCCGACCTCGTATTCTTTGTCGTTGGCCAGCAAAACGCCGCGCCCGGCGATGATGTAGTGGAACAGGTAGTGGTTGCGCGCGTGCGGCCCGTAGGAGTGCGCGGGGCCGGTGCGCTCCCACCCGAACTGGTAGAGGTTGAGGTCGATGAAGCGTTCATCGCGGAACACATGAAATTTGAACTTGCTGACGTCCTTTTCCGGTGCCATACAGATCCCTCCTTTGCTTCCAGTATATACCAAAATGCGTCCCGACTTCAACAAAAATGCGCAAATTCCTTGAAATTGGCATATAAAAAGCGGCATGGCGGCATTCAATTCCCAGGTGCGGAATTGTATAATGTTTTTGTAATCAGCGGGTAAAATTTGTGCAATGTGCACAATGCACAAATTTTCCGGCGCGTTTTTGGCAAAACAGCCAAAGGCGGTGCCAAACCCGCCCGGAACCCCGGCTGGCCGAAAGCGTTCACTTTTGCATTGGAAGTATCTTCAAAAAGGAGATGGATCATGAACAAGTTGCATCGTTTTGCCGCCGGCGCCCTGGCGGCGCTGCTGGCGGCCAGCCTGGCCGGATGCGCTGCAGATGACGGCACTGTAGACCTGACCTTTCAGATCTGGGATGTGGCCCAGCGCGACGGCATGCAGGCCATGTGCGACGCTTACACGGCCCAGCATCCCGATGTACATATTGAAGTGCAGGTCATCAACTGGGACGAATACTGGACCAAGCTGGAAGCTGCCACCATGTCAAACAAGATGCCGGACATTTTCTGGATGCATACCAACGAGATCCTGAAATATGCCGACAACGGCAAACTGGCAGACTGCTCCGACATTGTGGAGACCGAGCATTTCTCGGACATTTCGCTGTCCAATGCAAGCGGTTCCGATGGCGTGCTGTACGGTGTGCCGAAGGACAAGGACACCGTGGGACTGGTATATAACAAGGAAATGTTCGATGCTGCCGGCGTTGCTTACCCGGACGAGACCTGGACCTGGGACGACCTTGTGGAAGCCTCTGAAAAAATCCACGACGCCACCGGCAACTACGGCTACATGGCCTATGCCGACGACCAGCTTGGCTACTGGAATTTTGTGTATCAGGCGGGCGGCAGCATCCTGACGCCGGACAAGACCCGCGGCAACTTCCTGGACCCCGGCACCCGCAAGGGCATGGAATTCTACATCGGCCTGCAGCAGAATGACTGGTGCCCCGACCAGAATTACTTTGCCGAAACTTCACCCGGTACGGCATTCTTTTCGGAAAAAGGCGCGATGTTCCTGGAAGGGAACTGGAATATCCTGGCGGAGCTGCAAAACTATCCCGATATGGTAGGGAAATGGGACGTTGCCGTGCTGCCGGCCTGCCCCGATCCTGTCAGCGGGGAAGGACGGGCCACCATTTCCAACGGCCTGAGTTACGCCACCGGCGCCAACAACCCGCATCTGGACATCGTCAAGGACGTCCTGAAATTCTTCGGCAGTGAAGAAGGCCAGCGCATCCAGGGCGAAAGCGGCGCCGCCATCCCGGCCTATGAAGGGTTGGAGGATACCTGGGTCGGTGTGTTCGACGAATATCCCATTGATGTGCAGTGCTTTATCGACATGTTTGATTACTGCATCCAAAGCGTGAACAACGCGGCCCGCCCCGAGTGGAAGACCGATGTGAGCGACACGCTGCTGAAAATCTACACCGGCGAACTGGACCTGGACACCGGCCTTGCACAGATGCAGGAGGCTGTGGACACGGCCAGCGCCGAATACTATGAGGAGGATGCGTGATGCAGAAAACGTCCAAGCTGTCCCGCGACGGCGCTGTATGGGGCCTGCTCATGGTGGCGCCCACCATTATCGGCCTGCTGGTTCTGAACATCTGGCCGTTTATCGAGACCATTTACATGAGCTTTTCCAAATCGCTGCCTTTTGGTGAATTTGAGTTTGAGGGCCTGGATAATTATATCGAGATGTTCCAGAACCCCGAATTCTGGAAAGCCACCGGCAATACGATCCTGTTCTGTATTCTGACTGTACCGGTCGGCATTTTCCTGGCGCTGCTGGTGGCGGTGCTGCTCAACTCAAAGATCCGTGGGCGCACCACGTTCCGCGCCATCTTTTTCCTGCCCATGGTCGTGGCGCCGGCCGCTGTCGCCATGGTCTGGAAGTGGATCTTCAATACCCAGTATGGCATTCTTAATACGGCTTTCGGCCAAAACGTGGGTTGGCTGACCGACCCTCATCTGGTCCTTTTGACCTGTGCGGTGGTGCAGATCTGGTCCAACATCGGTTACGACGCCGTGCTGCTGCTGGCGGGCCTGCAGAATGTGAGCCAGACGCTGTACGAGGCGGCCGACCTGGACGGCGCGTCCAAGGTCCGCCAGTTCTTCAGCATCACATTGCCGATGGTGAGCCCCACGCTGTTCGTCGTTCTGATCATGCGCCTGATGTCTTCTCTGAAGGTGTTCGACCTGGTCTACATGATGGTGGACGACGCCAACCCGGCGCTGAATGACGCGCAAACCCTGATGTCGCTGTTCTACCGTGAAAGCTTTATTGCCGGTGATAAGGGATATGCATCCGCCATTGTTGTCTGGACGGTGCTGCTGATCGGTATCGTCACGGTCATTCAGTTCGTCGGTCAGAAAAAGTGGGTCAATTACGAGGTGTAAAACTATGGAAACCAGTATGAAAACCAACCGGCGGCTGGGCGAGGGCCTGACCTATACGGTCTTGATCCTGGGCAGCGTCGTGATGATCTTCCCCTTTGTGTGGATGGTATTGACCTGCTTCAAAACGCAGGCCGAGTCGATGGCGATTCCCCCGCAGATCCTTCCCTCCCACTGGGACCTGGAAAATTTTGTCACCGCACTGCAAAGCCTGCCCTTCGTAAACCTGTATATCAATACGGCGCTGCTGATCGTGCTGCGCGTGATCTGCGCGGTCGTATTCAGCTCCATGGCCGGGTATGCCTTTGCCAAACTGAATTTCCCCTGCAAAAATCTGCTGTTCAGTATCGTGCTGGTGCAGATGATGCTGCCCAGCCAGATCTTTATCACGCCCCAGTACCTGATGCTGGCGCGCATGGGGCAGACCAACACCATCTTCGCGCTGGTGTTTCCCGGCATCGTGTCGGCCTTTGGCACCTTCTTCCTGCGGCAGACCTACCTGGGCATCCCCAATGAGATCGCCGAGGCCGCCTATCTGGATGGCTGCACCAAATGGCAGACCTTTACCAAGGTCATGTTCCCGCTCACCGGTTCCAGCTGCGCTGCGCTGGCCATTTTCACAGCCGTGTTTGCTTACTCCGACCTGATGTGGCCGCTGATCTGCAACACCGACCTGAACATGATGACGCTGTCGGCAGGCCTTTCCACCCTCAACGGCCAGTACACCACCAACTTCCCGGTGCTGATGGCCGGCAGCCTGCTGGCCATGGTGCCCATGGTGGTTTTGTACCTGATCTTCCAGAAACAGTTTATCCAGGGCATCGCCATGACCGGCGGCAAATAAACGTTACCTTTTTACAAGAGCCGGCAAGGCGGGCGGGATAACGTCCGCCCGCCTTGCCGTTTTTGGGGCGGGGCAACCCGCCGAAACCTACCCGCAGGAGGACCCGTTATGAGCATTCACTTTGACCCCGCGCACCGCTGTTTCCGGTTGGAAACCCGCACCGCCACCTACGCCATGCAGGTGGACGGCCGCGGCCATCTGCTGCACCTGTATTACGGGCGCCGCATCGGCGCCGGGGACCTGGCCGCGCTCTACCCGCCGGCCGACGTCAGCTTTTCGCCCAACTACTACGACGACCGCCGCACGCGCCGGGCTTCGCCCGATATCCTGCCGCAGGAGTATACCGGCTGCAACGTGGGGGATTTCCGCCTGAGCTGCCTTTCGGTCACCGACGCAGCCGGCGCGCGCGGCGCGGATTTCACCTACGTCCGCCACGAAGTCCGGCCCGGCAAATACGCGCTGGAGGGCCTGCCCGCCGCCCATGACGAGGACGGCGCGGCCGAAACGCTGGCCGTGCGCCTGCGCGACGCCGTCACCGGGCTGGAACTGGAACTGCTGTACGCCGTGTATGCCGACGCCGATATCATCACCCGCGCCGCGCGGCTGGTCAACGCCGGGCCGGGGGCGCTGCGGCTGGGCAAAGCGGCCTCGGCCTGCCTGGACCTGCCCTACGGCCGGTGGGACCTCGTGCATTTCCACGGCCGCCACGCCATGGAGCGCCAGGCCCAGCGCCTGCCGCTGCCCGACGCCATCACGACGGTATCCTCAACCCGGGGGGCGTCCAGCCACCACCACAACCCCTTCGTCATCCTGTGCGACCACGACGCCACTGAGGAAACCGGCGACTGCTGCGGCGTCATGCTGGCGTACTCCGGCAGTTTCCGCACCGATATCGAACAGACGCAGACCGGCCTGGTGCGCGTCGTCACCGGCATCCAGGACGAAGGGTTTTGCTGGCTGCTGGAGCCGGGGCAGGCCTTTACCACGCCCGAGGTCATCCTGGCGTACACCGGCGCGGGCCTGGGCGGGCTGTCGCGGCGGTACCACCGGTTTTTGCGGCGGTATGTCTGCCGCGGCCCCTGGCGCGATGCCCGGCGGCCGGTGTTGATTAACAACTGGGAAGCCACCTACTTTGACTTTACGGCCGACAAAATTGCCGCCATTGCCGAAAAGGCCGCCGCGCTGGGCGTGGAGCTGATGGTACTGGACGACGGCTGGTTCGGCAAGCGCGACGACGACAACAGCGGCCTGGGCGACTGGCAGGTCAACACCGCCAAGCTGCCCGGCGGGCTGGACCCGCTGATCGACCGTGTGCACGCGCTGGGTATGCGGTTTGGCATCTGGGTTGAGCCCGAGATGGTCAGCGAGGATTCCGACCTCTACCGCGCCCATCCCGACTGGGCGCTGACGCTGCCCGGCCGCCGCCCCGCCACCGGCCGCGGCCAGCTGGCGCTGGACCTGGCCCGGCCCGAGGTCGTCGACCACATCCTGGGCTGGATGACCGACCTTTTGCAAAACCACGACATCGCCTACGTCAAGTGGGATATGAACCGCAACCTCAGCGATGTGTACAGCCGCGCGCTGCCGCCCGAGCGCCAGGGCGAAGCCGCCCACCGCTATATGCTGGGCGTCTACCGCCTGCTGGAAACGCTGACGCAGCGCTTCCCCCAGGTATTGTTTGAGGGGTGCGCCGGCGGCGGCGGCCGGTTTGACGCCGGCATGCTGTGCTATTTCCCGCAGATCTGGTGCAGCGACGACACCGACGCCGTCGAGCGGCTGACCATCCAGCACGGCACCAGCTTCGGGTACCCGGTCTCGGCCATGGGGGCGCATGTCTCGGCCTGCCCCAACCACCAGACCGGCCGCACCGCGCCGCTGGGCACCCGCGCCGTCGTGGCCATGTGCGGCACCTTTGGGTATGAGCTGGACCTTGGACGCTTAACGCCGGAGGAATGCGACGCCGTGCGCGGGCAGATTGAACGGTTCCGCCGCTGGGCGGACCTGATTGCCGGCGGGGACTTTGCCCGCCTGGCCGCGCCCGGGGAAAACGGCAGCTTCGCCGCCTGGCAGATGACCGCGCCCGACGCCGGCGCGGCGCTGGTCAGCATCGTGGTCACCCACCCGCAGGCCAACGCCCGCCCGCTGCACCTGCGCCTGCGCGACGTCGCGCCCGATGCGCTGTACCGCATCGACGAGGTCGTCGTCTGCGGCTGCGGGCAGGCCGCCGACGCCCAGCGCGCCACCGGGCCGCGGGCGCTGCAGGGGCAGGCGTTCAGCGGCAGTTTCCTGCGTTATGCCGGGCTGACGCTGCCCGCGCTGTACGGCGACTACCCCGCCGTGCAGCTGCACTTGACACGGGTAGACACACCCGAGGAGGGGGATGGCAATGGACCTGCAATTTGAACCCCGCCTGGCCCGCCACAAGGACGAGCTGGAATGGCTGTTTATGGAGCTGTACGGCGACCGCGCCGCCCTGAACGCGCTGGAAGCCGAGATGGCCGGCGCTTTTGCCGCGCGCAGCGCCGAACTGAAGGCGCTGGATGCCGCGCGTGAAGCCGACCCCCACTGGTACCGCCGCGGCACGATGCAGGGCATGACGATGTACACCGACCTGTTTGCCGGGGACCTGAAAAAGCTGGCCAAAAAGCTGCCCTACCTGCAGGAGCAGGGCGTCACCTACCTGCACCTGATGCCGCTTTTAAAAATGCCGCACCCGCACAACGACGGCGGCTATGCCGTTGAGGATTTCGACACCGTCGACCCGGCGCTGGGCACCAACGCCGACCTGGCCGCGCTGACAAAGCAGCTGCGCGCGGCGGGCATCAGCCTGTGCCTGGATTTCGTCATGAACCACACGGCCGACACCCACCCCTGGGCGCTGCGCGCCCGGGCCGGCGACCCTGTGTACCAGAACTATTACTGCTGCTACCCCGACCGCGAAATCCCCGACCAGTTTGAGCGCACGATGCCGCAGGTGTTCCCCAACACCGCGCCGGGCAACTTTACCTGGGACGACGCGATGCAGCGCTGGGTGCTGACGACGTTCCACCCCTACCAGTGGGATCTCAACTACCGCAACCCGGCGGTGTTCACGGCGATGGTCAAAAGCATGCTGCACCTGGCCAACCTCGGCGTCGAGGTGCTGCGCATCGACGCGGTGCCCTATATCTGGAAGACCTTGGGCACCACCTGCCGCAACCTGCCGCAGGTGCACACCATCGTGCGCATGGTGCGCATGATTCTGGAGTGCGTCTGCCCGGCCGTCATCCTCAAAGGCGAGGTCGTCATGGCCCCGCGGGAGCTGGCCGCCTACTACGGCACGCCGGAAAAGCCGGAATGCCACATGCTGTACAACGTCTCGGTCATGGTCAATTTGTGGGCGGCGCTGGCCGCGCGGGACGTGCGGCTGCTCAAAGCGCAGCTGGACCAGCTCAACGCGCTGCCGGAACACTGCTGGTTCGTCAACTACCTGCGCTGCCACGACGACATCGGCTGGGGGCTGGACGAGGACGAGGAGCGCCGCCTGGGCATCGACCCGCAGCGCCACAAGGAGTACCTCTACCGGTTTTACGACGGCGAGTTCCCCGGCAGCTGGGCGCGCGGCGCGCTGTACAACTACGACCCCGCCACCGGCGACGCGCGCAGCTGCGGCACCACGGCCAGCCTGTGCGGCGTGGAGGCCGCGCTGGACCAAAAGGACGACGCGGCGCTGGACCTGGCCGTGCGGCGCGTATTGCTGCTGCACAGCGCGGCGGCCTTTTGCAAAGGGTTTTTGATGCTGAACAGCGGCGACGAGATCGCCCAGCTCAACGGCTGGGACTACCAAAACGACCCCGCCCGCGCCGACGACAGCCGCAACTTGCACCGCACGGCGTTTCATTGGCGCAAAGCGGCGCAGCGCCGCCGCCCCGGCACGCTGCAAAACCGCATCTGGCAGGGCCTGGCGGAACTGCGCGCGCTGCGCGCCGACGCCTGCTTTGCCCCCGACGCCGCCGTGACGACCTGGGGCGGCGACAACGACGCCGTGCTGGCGCTGGTGCGCCGCCGCGGCAGCCAGAGCCTGGTCGGGCTGTTCAATTTCAGCGAGCAGCCGCAGACCGTCCACCTCGACAGCCCGGCCAGTCTGGGCCTCGACGCCGCCGTCACCCTGGCGCCCTACGAAGCGAAGATTGTGTAAAAACCGCATAAAGGCAACAAGAACCACCGGCGTGTTTGTCCGCCGGTGGTTTGTTTTTGCCGTAAGCATTCCAACGTCCGCGTGCCGGGCTCTTCCCGGGCCAGCACGGCGCCGGATTTCTACGCCCACGCCTTTGTCTCTGTTCGGTCCCTAGCAGCATCCTGCAAAATTTACAAGAACAACGTCTGCGCCGGCGCCAACCGCTAGCCCAGGGCGGCGTCCCGGTAGGTACAGGGCAGCACCAGCGTCTCGGCGGGCAGGGCGGGGTCCTGCAGGCGGCTCAGGATGCGGCGCGCGGCCAGCCGCCCCATGCTCCGGGTGGGCTGCACAATCAGCGGGATGCCGCCAAACAACCGCTCGAACCCGTCGGAATCGCAAAAGGTCAGAATCTCCGGCCGGCGGGGCAGCCGCTGCGCCCGGCTGAGCAGGTCCAGGCACAGTTTGCTGTTGCCGGCCAGCAGCGCGGTGCACCCCTGCGAGAGCAGGGCCTGTGCGGCGTCGAAGGCGGGTTTTTCAAAATCTGAATATTCGACCCGCGCTTCCAGCGCGCAGCGCTGCGCCGCGCGCAGGAACGCGTCCGCCCGCGCCTGCGTTGTGCTGACGCTCTTTTTCCAGCCCAGCAGGCCGACCCGGGTATGCCCTTTTTCGGCCAGGCGCTGCACGCTCCGGGCGATGGCTTCGTCCCCGTCCGCCTGGATCGCGTCGGCCCGGCACCCCAACGGCACGCGGTCGACCAGTACATGGGGGATTTCCTCCGGGATGCACGCCGCCAGGTCGCGGTAGTCCTCCAGCGCGCTGGCAAGAATCAGCGCGTCCGCTTTGCCGCTGCACAGGCTGTGGATGCGCTTGGTCTCCTTTTCCGGGTCCTCGTGCGTGTTGGCAAGGATCAGGTCATAGCCGTTGGCGTCCAGCACTTCCTCCACCGCATTGACCAGGCAGGCAAAAAACGTGTTGCTGATATCCGGGATCACAAAGCCGACCGTGCGCTGCTTGCCGGTTTTAAAGTGGCGGGCCGCGCTGTCCGGCACGTACTGCAGCTGCCGGATCGCTTCCAGCACCCGCTGCCGGGTCTCGGGCCGGACGGGCCGCGTGTCGTTGATGACGTTGGACACCGTCGCAATCGACACCCCGGCCCGGCGTGCGACGTCCGTGATCTTTGCCGCCACCCCGCAGCCCCCCTTTCCGGCAAGTTAAACGTTTTAATCCACTAAAATTTACAATACCAAACGGGGCCGCGCCCTGTCAATTTGCGAAGTCTATAAATCTTTGGGCGGTTTTATGGTCACAATGTGCAAAAGCCGAGTAAAGCGAAAAAACGTTTGACAAGCCCCGCCGGCGGGGCTTACCATCAGGGTAGGTTAAACGATTCAATCTGTTTCCCCTTTTGCGCCGGGGTCCCCGGCTTTTGCGGGTATGGTCCCGCCCCCGGCTGCGCGGGGCGGGTCGGAATAAAAATAATGAGAGAAAGAAGGATCGTAGATGAAAGACAAGTTCAACCTGCAGACTTTTGAGGGCAGCAGACGGGTGTTCCGCCTTGCGGTAATCGCCGTCGTCCTGTTCAGCTTCTTTGCCTACATGATTGCCTGCAACTGGGGCGCCGTGAAGGTCAGCGAGCTGTCCATCGATTCCCGCGGGTCGGTCATGCAGGCCACCCTGTACACCCCCCGAGACGCAAATTCCGAAAGTGAAATCCCCTGCATCATCTTCACCCACGGGTTAAGCTGCAACCACAGCGCCGTCAACCCGTTTGCCGAGGAACTGGCCAAGCGGGGCTTTGCAGTGCTCAGCGTTTCCACCTACGGGTCCGGTTCGTCCGAAACTTCGGACATGAGCGACCCGTCCTACGGCATGTACGACATTTTGCAGTATGTGCGCACCCTGAACTACGTGGACCAGACCCGCGTGGGCATGATCGGGCATTCCCAGGGGTCGCTGAACACCTCCACCGCGGTGGATATGGATTCCAGCCTGTACACGCTGAACGACCTGAAGATCAACCTCCTGTATGATACCTTCGGCCAGACGTTCACCGCCGACGAAATCCGCCAGCCTGCCGACGAACTGGCGGCCGCCCGCCTGGACGAACCCGCGCTGAGCGCCTACCAGGCCCTGGCCGCCCAGGCCGAGGAATATTTCAACACCCGGCTGAAAGCCGCCGTCATCCTGGGCGGCAACTGGGGCAGCGAACCCCAGGAAGTCACGGTCGGCGGCATCACGGTAACCCGCGAGCCCAACACCAACATGCTGTACATGATCTCCACCTTCAACGAGGGGCGCGCGGGCACCGGCCAGCAGAACCTTTCCAACGAAGACATGATGGCCAAGTTCCAGAGCACCGAACCCCTTACCGCGGGGACCTGGTACAACCTGGACCAGAGCACCAACGCGCAGCAGCCGGCCAGCACGGTGCTGGGCACGCTGGACGACACCACCTACACGGCGGACGCCACGCTGGCCCAGGCCATTGAAGCCCGCACCACCCGCATGATCGTGAACCAGGTGGGCGGCCACGCGCTGGACTATTTCAGCCAGGATTCCCTCCAGTATATCCTGCGGTACTTTGAGCAGACGCTGCAGTACAACGGCGGCAACATCACGGACGCCGCCACGACCCCCCTGCCGGCGCAGCAGACTTCCTACATGGCGCGCGAAGTGCTGGACCTGCTGGCGATGTTCGCCCTGTTTATCAGCGTGATCGCCCTGGCCGGCATGCTGCTGCAGACCAAAAAGTACGCCGCGCTGCGCTTTGACTGCTGCGAACCCTTTACCTCCCGCAAGAGCGGGCCGTTCTGGCTGGCCGCCGTGCTGCTGGTGCTGGGCACCATGGCTGCCGAGTACTACGTCGCCACCAAAGGCCCCACCCTCGGTTTTAAGAGCGAGGGGCTCAAACATTTCCTCTCGCTTGACTTTACCGCCAACATCCACCTGTGGTTCATGTGGATTTTGTCCATCCTGTCGCTGGTGATTCTGGTCGTCTTTGGCGTGCTGACCCAAAAGCAGACCGGCAAAAACCTGCTGCGCGAACTGAATTTCCGCATCTCGCCCAAAAAGATCGGCCGCTACTTCCTGCTTTCGGTCGTGCTGATCGGCTACGCCTACATCATGCTGGCCGCCATGAAATATTTCTTCCACCAGGATTTCCGTTTCTGGGATAACGGCATCAAAGACATGCTGCCTCAGTACTGGACGCTGTGCCTGCGGTACGGCCTTGTCATTCTGCCGTCCTTCCTCGTCAGCGCGCTGATGGTCAACGCCGGCCGCATGAAAGATATGGGCGACGGCTGGAACACCCTGCTGCAGATGGCGATTGCCGGCGTGGGGCTGTACATCCTGGTCGCTTTCAGCTACGGCACCGTGTATGCCGAGTACGCCGCCACCGGCGTCGGCCGCGCGCCCGCCATCGCGTTTATCTCCACCTGGCCGATGCTGATCAACCTGCCGATGTTCGCATTCATCAACCGGAAACTGTACAAAGTCTCCGGCAGCGTCTGGCTCCCCGCGTTTGTCAACACCTGGATCGTGGCCTGGTCCATGGTCTCCTGCCAGTCGCAGACCGGTTACTACCTGCTGGGCAATTTCGCCACCAAGTGGCTGGGCATTTTCTGACGGGACGCCCGCGCGCCGCCGCACCGCGGTAAACGCGCATAGCCCCCTATATACCGGCAAAAAGAAAACGCATGGCGTACGCCATGCGTTTTCTTTGCGTTGTTTCGTAGTTTTTTGGGAACATAGGGAAAACCATCCCCGCCGGGGGCGGTCAGCCGATCAGCCGCTGGACGAACAGCAGCGTGGCGCCGCCGACAAGGGTCAGCACCGCGCCCAGGATGGTCAGCCCGAGAAACAGGAACTGCCGTTTTTCGCCCCGCTTGCGGGCCCGCAGATACAACACCAGGCACACAATGCCCAAAATCAGGCCCACCCCGCCCAGCGCGATCACGCCCAAAACCGCCAGAAACACAAAATCCAGCAGCACGATACTGATAAATCCCATGGCTAACCCTCCATTCGCTTTTTTCTTTCTATGCAAAAACTCTGCCCCGGCGCAAAGGCGCCGGAACAGAGACTTTTACCGGCCGGCCGCGGGGGCCGGGCCTTTTTTTACTTGTTACGGCTGCGGCGTCAGGCGTTCCTTGCCGCCCATGTAGGGGCGCAGCACTTCGGGGATGGTCACGCTGCCGTCGGCCTGGAGGTGGTTCTCCAAAAACGCGATGAGCATGCGCGGCGGCGCGACGCAGGTGTTGTTGAGCGTATGCGCCAGCTGCGGCTTGCCGTTTTCGTCCTTGTAGCGGATACGCAGGCGGCGCGCCTGGGCGTCGCCGAGGTTGGAGCAGCTGCACACCTCAAAATACTTTTGCTGGCGCGGGCTCCAGGCTTCGATATCGCAGCTCTTGACCTTCAAATCGGCCAAATCGCCGGAGCAGCACTCCAGCTGGCGCACCGGGATTTCCAGCGAGCGGAACAATTCGACCGAGTAGCGCCACAGCTTCTCGTACCAGTTCATGCTGTCCTCGGGCTTGCAGACAACGATCATCTCCTGCTTTTCAAACTGGTGGATGCGGTAGATGCCGCGCTCCTCGATGCCGTGGGCGCCCTTCTCTTTGCGGAAACAGGGCGAGTAGCTCGTCAGCGTCAGCGGCAGCTTGGCGCCGTCCAGCATCTGGTCGATGAACCGGCCGATCATCGTGTGTTCCGACGTGCCGATCAGGTAGAGGTCCTCGCCCTCGATCTTGTACATCATGGCGTCCATCTCGGGGAAGGACATGACCCCCTTGACGACGTCGCCGTGCATCATGAACGGCGGGATCACATAGGTAAAGCCCTTGTCAATCATAAAATCGCGCGCGTAGGCCAGCACGGCTTCGTGCAGGCGGGCGATATCGCCCAGCAGGTAGTAGAACCCGTTGCCCGCCACGCGCCCGGCAGAGTCAAGGTCGATGCCGCCGAAGCTCTCCATGATTTCAACATGGTAGGGGATGGGGAAGTCCGGCGTCGTCGGCTCGCCAAAGCGCTGCACCTCGACGTTGTGGCTGTCGTCGGGGCCGATGGGCACGCTGGGGTCGATCATCTGCGGGATCTGGTACAAAATCTCGCGGATTTTCGGCTCCAACTCGGCTTCCTTGGCTTCCAGTGCCTTGAGCTGGTCGGCCTGCGCCGTGACCTGCTTTTTGATCTCCTCGGCTTCGGCGGCCTTGCCGGGGTCTTTCTTGGCCTGGCCCATCAGCATGCCGATCTGCTTGGACAGCTTGTTGCGGTTGGCGCGCAGGTCGCTGGCTTCGCCGATGGCGGCGCGGTACTCGGCGTCCAGCGCAATGACCTCGTCCACCAGCGGCAGTTTCTGGTCCTGGAATTTTTTCTTGATGTTCTCCTTGACGGCGTCGGGGTTCTCGCGGATGAAACGGATGTCTAACATGGTCCTCGCTCCTATTTACAAATTCACAAAAAATGTTTAAAAATCATCGGTGCCGGCGGACATCTCCGGCCCAAGAGCCGGGCCTGCGGCCCGGTTGCGCTCCGAAACGGCGCTGCTGCGCCCGTCCGAAACGCGCCTGCGGGCGCAGTGTGCCGACGGCAGCCCCCTTTGATTACGCTTCCGGGTCGTAGCGGCCCAGCAGCGCGGCGAACTGGTCGAGCATTTTATCACTGTAAAAATCAATTTTCAGGCTGCCTTTGCCGTCCTTGTACTCGACGCGGACCTCGCTGCCGGTGACCTCCTTGAGGGCAGCTTCGATCTCGACGGCGCGTTTGGGCCGCGTGAAGGCGTCGGGCTTGGGTTTGGGCGCTTTGGGCGGCCTGGCCAGCTTTTTGCACAGCGCTTCGGCCTGGCGGACGTTGAGCCCCCTGGCCGTGATCTCGCCGGCGGCCTGGCGGATACGCGCGTCGTCGGGCAGGCCCAGCAGCGCCTTGGCGTGCCCGGCGCTCAAGCTGCCGTCGCTGACTTGGGCCCGCACGTCGTCGGGCAGGTTCAGCAGCCGCAGCGAGTTGGTCACGGCGCTGCGGCTTTTGCCCAGGCGCTTGGCGGCGGTTTCCTGCGTAAGACCGTACTTTTCAATCAGCTGGCGGCAGCCCTCGGCGACCTCGATGGGGTCGAGGTCCTCGCGCTGCAAATTCTCGATCAGCGCCAGCGCGGCGGCCTGCTCGTCGGTGACATCCTTGACGAGCGCCGGCACCTCGTCCAGCCCGGCCAGGCGGGCGGCGCGCCAGCGGCGTTCGCCCGCAATAATCAGGTACCCGGCGCCCAGCGGTTTGGGCCGCACGGCGATGGGCTGCAGCAGGCCGTTTTCCTGGATGCTGGCGGCCAGCTCGGCCAGGGCGGCTTCGTCAAAGCGTTTGCGCGGCTGGTCGGGGTCGGGTTCGATCTCGCGCAGCGGCAGCGTCGTGACGCCGGCCGCGGCGTCGTCGGTCTCGGGCAGGTCGGCAAACAGGCTGTCCAGCCCTTTGCCCAGGCCCCCCAGTTTGCGTTTGGCCATGGTTGCCTCCTTACCGTTCGTTGTTGTGCAAAAATTCCCGCGCCAGCTCCATGTAGGCTTCGCAGCCTTTGCCGTTGGGCTCATAAAAATTGATGGGCATGCCGAAACTGGGCGCTTCCGACAGACGGACCGAGCGGGGGATCACGGCCTTATACACCTTGTCGCCGTAATACTTTTTGACCTGCGCCACCACCTGCATCGTCAGGTTGAGCCGCCCCGAATACATCGTGAACAGCACGCCCTCGATATCTAAGTACCGGTTGTACTTTTTGCGCACGGTCTTGAGGGTGCTCATCAGTTCCGTCAACCCCTCGAGCGCAAAAAACTCGCACTGCAGCGGGATCAGCACGGTATCGCAGGCGCACAGGCCGTTGATGGTCAAGAGGTCCAGCGACGGCGGGCAGTCGATGAAGATATAGTCGTACAGCGGCACGACGGGCGCCAGCACGGTGCGCAGGCGCATCTCGCGCCGGGGCAGGGCGACGAGCTCCACTGCCGCGCCCGCCAGCTGCGTGTTGGAGGGCAGCAGGTCGGCGTTATACTCGGTCTTGACGATGGCGTCGCGCACATCGTCGTCGTCGATCAGGCAGGTGTAGAGGTCGGCGTCGAGCTTGTTTTTGGCCACGCCGTAGCCGGAAGTCGAGTTGCCCTGCGGGTCGAGGTCGACGACAAGCACCTTTTTGCCCAGCGCGGCCACGCAGGCGCTCAAATTGACGGCGGTGGTCGTCTTGCCGACGCCGCCTTTCTGGTTTGCCACCGCGATGACTTTGGCCATGGCATGCCCCTCCTTTTGGTTGGTTTGGGCGCGTTTTGCGCGTCCGGACTTTATTATAGCACAGCCGCGGGGTGTAAAAAAGGGGGTGGTTGTAAAAAATGCGCCCCGGATGTTCCACGTGGAACATCCGGGGCGTGCAAATGGGGAAATTTACCCTTTCCGGGCGGGTTGCAGGGACCTGTTTTGCCGCGGTTTTCCGGTTGGTTGCCCGTTTCCGCCGATTTGTAGGGCGGGCGTTCACGCCCGCCGCACCAATGATTTTTTAAAAATTATAATGTGCGGCAGGGCCAAGGCCCCGCCCTACATTATAAGATACACACCATACAACCCGGCAACGGTCAACACTCGCGGCGCTTTGCAGGCCGCATGCCGCTCGCCCTCACAGCAGCTGCACCGCAAAATCGCCGGTCTGCGGCGGGGTCTCGGCGGGGGAGAGTAACTCCTCCAGCTCGGCGGCGGTCAGCGGGGCCGCCTGCAGGGCTTCGGCGGGCGGCGGGGCCTGGACGGCCGCGGCGCGCGCGGCCTGCGCGGCCTGCACCGCCGCCGGGCGGGGCGCTTCTTCGGGCTGCGGTGGCGGTTCCTGCTGCGCGGGCGGGGCGCTTTGCACGGCATCCTCCCGGGCGTATGGATTCTTCATTTGTGCCGGCGCCGCGGCGCGCGGCCCGGGGGGCGCGTCCTCCCGGGCGGGCGGGGCTTCGTCCGCGGCCGGGGCGGCGTCTGCCTCGGCGTCCCATGCGGGGCCGGCGGGGCCCGGCGCGCCGGGCAGGGCGGCGGCCGGGGCTTTGCGCGGCGCGACGACCGGCGCGGGGTGGCCTTCGCCCACCGGGATGCGCACCGTGTATTCCAGGCAGCCGTCGCGCTTGCCGCAGGTGGTGGTGGCGGCGATGCCCTTTTGCGTCATCAGGTCGACGGCGTGCTGCAAGGTGTTGACGAAAAACCGCACGTCGCGCACCATCGGGATGGTGCGGCGGCAGGGGCTGGGGGCTTTGGGCGCGGCCAGCATGCCGTCCACCAGCTTGTCGGCCTGGCGCACGCTGAGCTTGTCGCGCGCGATCTTTTCCAGCGCGGCGGTGCGGCGGTTTTCCGGCAGGCGCAGCACGGCGCGGGCGTGGCGCTCGCTCAGGTGGTGGGCGGCGCACAGCTGCTGCTGCGCAGGCGTCAGCGTCAGCAGCCGCAGCTTGTTGGCCAGCGCGGGCTGGCTCAACCCCAGGCGGCGGGCGGCTTCGGCCTGGGTGCAACCCCACAGGCGGATGACCTCCTTGATGCCGCGCGCCGTGTCAAAGGGGTCCAGTTGGCTGCGCTGCAAATTTTCCAACAACCCCAGCGCCGCGCTCTCGCTGTCGTCGTAGTCGGCCAAAATCGCCGGGATTTTTTCCAGTTTCGCCAACCGGCAGGCGCGCAGGCGGCGCTCGCCCGCCACCAGCTGGTATTTGTGCAGGCCGACGCGCCGCACGCTGACGGGCTGCAGCAGCCCGTTTTGCAAAATGCTCACGGCCAGCGCCGCGATCTCCTGTTCGTCAAACGCCGTGCGCGCCTGGTAGGGCGAGGGCTCGATGCTTTCCAGCGGCAGCATCAGCACGCGGCCGGTCTTTTGGGGTTCTTTTCTGGGCACGATGGTTCCTCCCTGCGGGTGCATAAAAAAACAGGTATGCTTTTTCTGCAAAAAGCATACCACATCCCACGCCAAAGAGGAATAAAAATCGTTCGCCCCAAAGCGCACAAAACCGCGGTGTTACAACGGTTTTTTGGCGATTTTTCCGCCGTTTCGCGGGTAAACGGTCGGGGTTTGCGATATTTTTTTGCACACCACCAGCCCGCGGGCGCTGCCGTCGGGCAGCGTGAAGGCGCGCGTCTCGGCATATTGGCCGCCCAGCACCCGCAGCGCGTGGGCGGCGGCGTGTACTTCGGCGTCGGCGTCGGGGCCTTTGAGCGCGATGAAATGCCCGCCCGGTTTCACCAGCGGCAGGCAGTACTCGCACAGCACGGGCAGCGCGGCCACGGCGCGCGCGCAGGCGACGTCGAACTGCTCGCGCCAGGGTTTGCGGGCGGCTTCCTCGGCGCGTTCCTTGGCGAACGCAACGCCGGTCAGGCCCAGTTCGGCGCAAAGATACCGCAAAAAGTCCACCCGCTTGCCGGTGGGCTCCATCAGCGTCAGCTGCAAATCGGGCTTGTAGATTTTGGCCACCACGCCGGGGAAGCCCGCCCCCGTGCCGACGTCCACCAGACGGCCGCGCACCTCGGGCTGGGCGGCAAACAGCAGGCTGTCGGCAAAATGGCGGTCCTCAATGCCCTCGGGCGTCGTGATGGCCGTCAGGTTGACTTTCCGGTTGTAGTCTACCAGCATTGCGGCGTAAGCGTCCAGCAGGTCGAGTTGTTCGGGCGTGAGCGCGATGTTCCACGTGGAACATTTGCGCGCCAGGCGGTCTTTGTCGATCATAGCGGGGTCCTTTCTGTGCAAAACGGGCATTGGGGGCGCGGCGGCGCTCACAGCATCGGCTGGCCGTTGATGGTCAGCGCAAAGCGCACGCCGAGTTTTTCGGCGGCTTTGCGGCACAGCACCATGCGGTCGAGGAATATCTCAAAATAATCCATGACGGCGCAAATTTTGGTGTCAATGTCCAGCACCAGGCGGATGGCGCCGGGTTCCAGCTGCACTTCCGAGCGCTGGACGCTGTAGTTGACGCGGTCGTGAATGTCAAAGCTGGCCAGATCGCGGTTGCGCACGCGGTTGGCGCGCACGTCGGTCTTGTCGGCAATAATCAGCGCGGCCGCCACCGCGTTGACGGGGAAGGCCGTGCCCTCGTCGTGGTTGCCGATGGCGGTGATGACAGTGGCGGTCTCGTCGGGGGCAAAGCCGAGCTTGTCGAGGATGCGGAACGCCATGACCGCGCCGCTCTGGGCGTGGTCGATGCGGTTGACGACGTTGCCGATATCGTGCAGCCACCCGGCGATGGCGGCCAGCTCAGCCGTGCGGGCGTCGTGGCCCAGCCACAGCAGAATGCGGCGGGCCAGGTCGGCCACGCGGCCGACGTGGGGGAAACTGTGCTCGGTATACCCCAGCGCAATCAGCGATTCGTCGGCTTTGCGGATGTAGGCGGCAATCTCGCCGTTTTGGCGGATATCGTCAAAGGTCAGAACGGCCGGCATAGGGAACCCTCCTTGCAATCAAAAATGAAAAATTGTAGTACTGCGCCCGTTCGCCCTACGGTACCGTATGGGGGAAGGGGCCAACCTGCCGGATACCGGGTGTTTACCCAATAAACATTCTCTTCCCGGCCGGTTTGTAGGGGCCGCATGTATGCGGCTCGCGCCCGTTTGCGGTGTTACTCGTTTCCCGGTTCGTGTACATGTTTACCTTATTTGTAGGGGCCGCATATATGCGGCCCGGCAGGGGTTTGCCCCGCGCGAGGTTCCCGGTTGGTTACCCGTTTGCCCCGGTTTGTAGGGCGGGGTCTTGACCCCGCCGCACATTAATAAAAAATCACCGGTGCGGCGGGCGTGAACGCCCGCCCTACAGAGCAAGATAAAGTTGGCAAAAAAGGGGAAGGTTGCGGTTACAGGAACACCCGCCCTGCCGGGCAAAACCGTCTGCCCCTTCACCGCAGCGTGACGGCGTACACCGGGCAGCGGGCGACGTCGGTCAGCAGTTCGGCGCTGGCAACGTCCAACGTTTCTTCGATCAGCGTCAGCAGCTCGGCGGCGTCCCAGGTGTAACCGTACACCACAAACCCGCCGTCCAGCGCGCCGGTCGCGGCGGCATCGCGCAGACCCTCGGCCGGGTCGGTGGCAACGGCCACCTGGTACACGGCGCTGCGGCGCGCGAACTCCGGCAAAAACAGGTCGGGGGCCACGTCGTAACCGGCGGCGTTCAGCACCACGGCCGGCTGCTGCGCCGTGGCGGCCAGCGCCGGTTCGCGGGGGGCGTACTGGGTGTACAGGTAGTCGTTGCCGACGGTCAGGTGGGCGGTCAACACCGGCACCAGCGCCAGCAGCGCCAGCAGCGGCTCCGCTTTGGGGTAAAACGCGGCCAGCCGCGCCACCACCGCCGCCCCGGCCAGGATCAGCGGGCCGTAGATCATCACATAATAGCGGTCGGCTTCAAACGGCGCGGCCTTGTTGATGGCCAGGATATACAGCGCCCCGGCCAGCGCCAGCATGGCGGCAAACACCGCGCTGCCGCGCAGGCGGCAGCCCTTTTTGTACAGGATGCCAGCGGCCAGCAGCAGCAAAAACGCCCACAGCGCGGCCCCGCCGAACTGCCCGCCCAGCAGCGCCAGCACGCGGCCGACGCTGGCAGCCCAGTCGCCCAGGGCCGAAACGCTGAAAAAGCTGCCCAGCGCCTGCTGCCCGCGCGCGCCGCCAAAGATATGCGTTTTCATGGTGGGGAACGCCAGGTACGCCAGCGCCAGGCCGCCGAACTCGGCCGCCGCATACGCCAGCGCCGTGCGCCAGCGCTTTTGCGCCAGCAGCCACAACCCGAACAGCCCGCAGAAAAACAGGCAGAACACCAAAAAGAAATACTGCGTCAGCGCGCCGGTCAGCGTGGCCGCCGCCAGCGCCGCAAACACCCACCGCGGCCGCCCGCCGCGCCGCACCGTGCCAAACAGCGAGAGATGCGCCGCCGCCAACACCAGCGTTTCCAGCATCAGCAGCGCGTACATCCGCGTCAGCAGCGCCATGCCCTGCGTGCCGGCGTTGAGCAAAAACACCGCTGCAGCCAGCCACGACGTCCAGAACCGGCCGGTCAGCCGCCGCGCCGTGCCATACAGCACCGCCGCGCCCGCCAGCAGGCAAAGGAAGTTGGGCAGCAGCCCCACCCACGGCAGGCCCAGGCCGGGCAGCAGGCTTTCGGCCGTGTACACCAGGCAGTAGTACAGCGGCGGGTGGACGTCGATTTTCTGGTTGTTCCAGGGGATACGGTAGTCAAACGGCTGCGCGGGGTGCAGCGCGCGTTCAAACAGCGCGCCGTCCTGCCAGGCGTCCAGGTAACCGTCCTGCAGGGCGTAAAAGCCGCCGGGATAGTTCGCCAGCTCGTAGGTATACAGTTCGTCCACATGGTAGCCGGTCTTGCGCGCGGCGTAAAAGATCATCATTGCCAGGCCAGCGGCCAGCAGCAGCGCCAGCGCCGCCGCATGCAACCGTTTGCGTTGCGCCATGGGTCCACCCCCTGTTTTGTGGTCGTTGCAGCGAAAAGGCCCGCGCGGCGCGCGGGCCAGAAAAACATTTAAAAGGGAAAGCGTACAGTGCCGCCCTGCGGCGACAGGGTTCCAATATCGGGGCAAAACGTTGCGGGATTATCCGCTTCCGGGTTGCCTGTTGTGCATCCCGCATTGTAGGGGCCGCATGCATGCGGCCCGCAAACATTGCGGGATTGTCCGTTCACGGTTGGCACGCTGTTTGTTTTGCCTTGTAGGGCGGGGTCTTGACCCCGCCGCACATTGAAAAATTTTAAAAAATTGATCGGTTCGGCGGGCGAAATCGCCCGCCCTACAGAGCGGCTGGAACGTGTAACCAACCGGGAACCCCGCGTGGTGGTACGCATACCGTACCGTAGGTGTCAATGGAAATGTGGCACGGCCTGTATGCCGCCCCTACAAATAAGGGTACCGCGTACACAAACCAAAAACGTTGCCCCGTGGCAAACGCCCACGGGCCGCATGCATGCGGCCCCTACAAACCGCCCGGAAATGACAGGCAAAGGACCAAAGCAAGCGCAGCCGTGCGCCGCCTTATTCGGCGGCGTTTTCTTCCAGGTCGCGGGCCAGGCGCCACAACTCGCCGATGGTCATATCCACATTCAACTCATTCTCGTCGATCTCGACGCCGATCGCTTCGCCCAGCGCCCAGGCCAGTTCCACCATATCCTCATGGTCGGCGCCCAGGTCCGCCAGCGCGGTATCGCGTTCCAGTTCCGCCGCGTCGCAGCTGAACTGTTCGGCCAGGATCTCCTGCAATTCTTCCAACGTCATTCCGTGTGCCCCCTCTCGCCGGGAAGTTAATTTTATGATACAGGGCGCTACGGCGTTCGTCAAGTACCGCGGGCGGCACAAACGCACAAATTTATACCTGCTCTTTTGTGGATTCTGCCGAGTCTGACGCCGGCAGCTGCGGCTGCGCGGTCAGGATGCGCATAAATTCCTCGCCGGAGATCGTCTCTTTTTCGTACAGGTACTGGGCGATCTCGTCCAGTTTGCGGCGGTTGTCGCACAGCAGGGCGCGGGCTTTTTCGTGCGCGGCCTTGACGATCTGCACCACTTTTTCGTCGACGTCGGCGGCCGTGCGCTGGCTGCACGCCAGGCTGGTGTCGCCGCCCAGGTACTGGTTCTGCACGGTTTCCAGCGCGACCATGTCAAAGTCGTCGGTCATGCCGTAGCGCGTCACCAGCGCGCGGGCCAGCCTGGTCGCCTGCTCAATGTCGTTGGACGCACCCGTCGTGATGGAATGGAACACCACTTCCTCGGCGGCGCGGCCGCCGGTCAGCGTGGCGATCTTGCTCAGGATCTCGTCCTTGCTCATCAGCGTGCGCTCGCCCTCGTCCACCTGCATCGTAAAGCCCAGCGCGCCCGAGGTACGCGGCACGATGGTGATTTTTTGCACGGGGGCGCTGTGGGTCTGCAGCGCGGCCACCAGCGCGTGGCCGACCTCGTGGTAGGCGACGATGCATTTTTCCTTATCGCTCAAAATCTTGTTCTTTTTCTGCGCGCCGGCCAGGATGGTGTCCACGGCTTCCTGCAGGTCATACTGCGTCACGGCCTTGCGGTGGTGGCGCACGGCGCACAGCGCCGCTTCGTTGATGATGTTGGCCAGTTCCGCGCCCGAAGCGCCCGGCGTCATGCGCGCCACGACGCCGAAATCACAGTCGGGGCCGAGTTTGACCTTTTTGGCGTGCAGCCGCAAAATGCTCTCGCGGCCTTGCAGGTCGGGCAGTTCCACCGGCACGCGGCGGTCAAAGCGGCCGGGGCGGGTCAGCGCGGGGTCCAGGCTTTCGGGGCGGTTGGTGGCGGCCAAAATCACAACGCCCTTGGTCGCGTCAAAACCGTCCATCTCGGTAAGCAGCTGGTTCAGCGTCTGCTCGCGCTCGTCGTTGCCGCCAATGCTCCCGGCGCCGTCGCGCTTTTTGCCAATGGTGTCGATCTCGTCAATAAATACGATGCAAGGCGCTTTTTCGGCCGCCTGCTTGAACAGGTCGCGCACTTTGGACGCGCCCATGCCCACGAACATCTCGACAAATTCGCTGCCGGCGATGGAGAAAAACGGCACGCCGGCCTCGCCCGCGACGGCGCGGGCCAACAGCGTCTTGCCGGTACCCGGGGGGCCGACGAGCAGCACGCCCTTGGGCATCTTGGCGCCGATATCCTCATACTTTTTGGGGTTGTGCAAAAAGTCGACGATCTCCTGCAAGCTCTCTTTGGCTTCATCCTCGCCCGCGACGTCCCGGAACTGGATGCCGGTCTCGTCGTTGACGACGTACTGTTTGGCGCCCGATTTGCCGCCGAACAGCATCGCGTTGCCGCCGCCCATCTCTTTCATGCGCTTGGCGAGCATGTGGTTGGCGAACCAGAACAGCAGGATGACGGGCAGGAAGCTCAACACCAGGCTGAGCAGGGAATCCCAGATTGTGGGGGCCTGGTAGACGGTGCCGAACTCGACGCCGGCGTCCTCGAGCCGGTTGACAAGCTGGGTGTCCTGCGCGATGGCGTTGGTTTTGTAGGCGTGGTCTTCTTTATCGACAAAGAAAATCTGCTGGTCCTCGAGCTGGACGGTGGAAAGTTTTTCCTCTTCCAGCATCTGCAAAAAGGTGCTGTAGTTGACGCTCTCGACACGGGACTGCATCAGCATCGGGAACAGGAACAGGTTGGCCAGCAGCATCAGACCGATGACGACGGCATAGCCGATCCACAGTTTTTTCTGCGGGTTTTTGGGGGGTGTGGTTTCTTGCATAGGTGTTCAACTCCTTATCGAAAGGGCGTGGCGCGCCCTACTGTATAGCATGCGCCGAAATGATGAACGGCGTATGAAGGAAGTTTGAAAGAATCGCAAAATTCCCGGTTTTGGCCGGCACGGCGGGCGGTTGCACCTGCCGGAGACGGCTCGCGGCAAACACCTGCCTTGCCTATTCACCTGCCGTTTCCGGTCGGTTCGTAGGGGCGGCATATATGCCGCCCGGCAGGGGTGAATGGTCGCGCGGGGTTTGCGGTTGGCCTGTTGTTTGCCTTACTCTGTAGGGCGGGGTCTTGACCCCGCCGTGGGCGGCCTGCGGCAAACGCCTGCTTTACCTGTTTACCTGCCGTCCCCGGTCGGTTTGTAGGGGCCGCATGTATGCGGCCCGTGAACATTTGCCCAACGCGGGATTTATGGGAAATATGGCCGTTTACCCTGTTCTGTAGGGCGGGCGTTCACGCCCGCCGAACCAATAATTTTTTTTAAATTTTATAATGTGCAGCGGGGTCAAGACCCCGCCCTACAAGACAAAATAAACAACACACAAACCGGGTACAGGCAACGGTCATACCGTTTCGCGGGCGGCATCTCTGCCGCCCCTACGCATAGACCCAACACCATCACGGTACAAAAACGGTACATAAGGCGACCACCCGCGGGCCGCATACATGCGGCCCCTACAATGCAAGGCAAACATCATACAACCCATAAACGACCAACGCCATAACGTTCGGCGGGCAGCATGTGTGCCGCCCCTACGCATAGACCCAACACCATCACGGTACAAAAACGGTACATAAGGCGACCACCCGCGGGCAGCATACATGCGGCCCCTACAATGCAAGGCAAACATCATACAACCCATAAACGACCAATACCCGCACCGTTCGCGGGC
>CALXHR010000006.1 GCA_944388175.1 uncultured Gemmiger sp.
GCGAGGTCCGGGAAACTGCGACGGTCACGCCGGATGCAGAGGGCAACTGGACGCATACCTTTACGGGCCTGCCCGTGTACAAAGACCAGGGCAAGGAAATCCAGTACACCGTCCAGGAAGTTTTGCCCGATGGATATACCGCTGAGGTCAGCGGCAAGGCAGCCGACGGCTTTACCCTCACCAATACCCACGAGCCCGAGACCACCGAAGTCAAGGTGACGAAGCAGTGGGTGGACGATGACGACCGCGACGGCATCCGCCCGGAGGAGATCACGGTGCAGTTGCTGGCGGACGGCGAGACCTGGGCTACTGCGACGGTCACGCCGGATGCAGAGGGCAACTGGACGCATACCTTTACGGGCCTGCCCGTGCACAAGGACCATGGCAAGGAGATCCAATACACGGTCCAGGAAGTGCTGGATGCGGATACGGCCGCACGGTACACGTCCGAACTTTCCGGCAGCATGGCCGACGGCTTTACCATTACCAACACCTATGAGCCCGAGCGCATCGACCTGCAGGGCGCCAAGACCTGGGACGACCATAACGACCAGGACGGCAAGCGCCCGGACGCCATCACCGTCCATTTGTATGCCGACGGTGCGGAAACGCCCGTGCAGACGCTGGAGGTTAAACCGGACAGCGAAGGAAACTGGAACTGGAAGTTTACGGGCCTGCACAAGTACCGCGACCAGGGCGTTGCCATCCAGTACACCGTTGAGGAAGAAGCGGTGGACGGGTATGCGGCCAAAGTCGAATACAAGGACGACGGCAGCCATGCCCTGACCAACACCCACACGCCGGAAGTGATCGATATCCCGGTCACCAAGGTGTGGGACGACGCCCACGACCAGGACGGCAAACGCCCGGATGCGGTCACGGTTCGCCTGTATGCCGACGGCCGGCCGCTGGAAGGCAAGGTCGCCACGCTGAACGCGGATACCGGCTGGAAACACACCTTTACGGGCCTGCCCAAGTACCGCGACGGCGGCACCGAGATCGTGTATACCATCACCGAGGATGCGGTTTCCGGCTATACCACAGAGGTCGATAACGCCACCTTTACCGTTACCAACCGCTATACCCCCGGCAAGACCAGCGTCGGCGTGACCAAGAACTGGGACGACAACGGCAACCAGGACGGCATGCGCCCCGCTGTGATCGAGATCAAACTGCTGGCCGATGGCGCCGATACCGGCAAGACGCTGCGCCTGAGCGCAGAGAACGGCTGGTCCGGCACGTTCGGAAGCCTGGACGAGTACAAGGCCGGCAAAAAGATCCACTACAGCATCCAGGAGGTCGGCGTGCACGGGTACGAGTCGTCGATTTCCGGCGACGCGGTAAAAGGCTATGTGGTCACCAACCGCCACGTGCCGGAACGTGTGGAAGTATCCGGCCACAAAATCTGGCGCGATGCCTCCAACCAGAGCCTGCGCCCCGACTGCATCACCATCCGGCTGCTCGCCAACGAGCGGGCCGTCGCCAAAGTGGTGGTCACGGCCGAGGATGACTGGCAGTGGACTTTCACCGACCTGCCCAAGTACGAAAACGGCAAGCAGATCGTGTACAGCATTTCGGAGGACAAAGTCGAAGGCTACACCACGACCATTGATGGCTACAACGTCATCAATACGTCGGAGTGGGAAGCCCTGGCCGGGTTGCCGGCAGGGGCCATCCCGCAGACGGGCGACGACATGCCCGTCGGTTTGCTGGCCGGCCTGGCCGCTGTGGCCGCCGGCGGCCTGGCGGCCCTGTGGGCGCTGCGCAAGCGCCGCGGCGGCAAGTAAGCCCGCTTTGCACCCCCTAACGTAAAGTACCCCTTACATGCGGCAAGGCCGCCCTGCGTTTGCAGGGCGGCCTTGTTGTTTTTTGAATTGGGAAAGAACCGGTGCGGCGGGCGAAATCGCCCGCCCTGCCGAGCAAAGGGGGACCGCAAATCCGGCCCGGTACCGGGCGGCACAGCGGGGGTTGCGGCGGGGTCAAGACCCCGCCCTACAAACCGGGGTGAACGGCCATATTCCCCGCGACCCCCGCGCGGGGCACACCCCTGCCGGGCGGCATGTATGCCGCCCCTACAAATGAGGTATACGCGTCTGCAAAGAAAAATACGCAATGCCGCGGACGTTCACTCTGCGATACCGTTTTTTGGTTGCGACGGTGTTGGGTCTATGCGTAGGGGCGGCATACATGCCGCCCGCAAAACGTTGCGGGATAGGGCATTTACGGGTCGGCGCGGTGTTGATCTCGCATGGTAGGGCGGGGCCTTGGCCCCGCCGCACATTATTATTTTTTTAATTTATTATTTGCTCGATTGGTGCGGCGGGCGAAATCGCCCGCCCTACAGGACGGAATAAACAGGCAATTTCCCCGCGAACTCCGCGCGGGGCACACCCCTGCCGGGCGGCATGTATGCCGCCCCTACAAATGAGGTATATGCGTCTGCGAAGAAAAATACTCAATGCCGCGGACGTTTGCTCTGCGATACCGTTTTTGGGTTGCGACGGCGTTTGGTCTATGCGTAGGGGCGGCATATATGCCGCCCGCAAAACGTTGCGGATGTTTGGGTGTTTACGGGGATCGGCGGTTACTTATTTTACGTTGTAGGGCGGGCGTTCACGCCCGCCGAACCTTATTATTTTCAAAATTTTGAATGTGCGGCGGGCAAAGCGTCTGCCGCAAACCGCGTACCTCTTACCCGCGCGTCTGCTCCCAGTATTCGCCCATGCTCGCGCCGGGGCGGCCGGTGCACTCGTCGGCCAGGTAGTCCGCCAGGCCGGCGGCAGCCGGGTCCCAGGCCAGGGCTTCGGCCTCGGTGGCAAACTCGACCTCGGCGTACCAAAAGGCCGTCGGCTGGCCGGGGTCGACGCAGTTGACCTCCAGCGTCAGGCCGCCGGGCAATGCGTAGCCGCGGCGCTCTTTGTGGATCAGCGGCTTGCCGATCAGATGCTCGAGTTTGGCGAAGAGGTCGGCGTCGATCTCGGTCTCGATCTCCTCACGGCTGAGGGTCCCCGCCCCTTTAAAGCACAGCACCAGCGCCGTGGGCCCGCCCTGCAGCGCTTCGCGCCGGATGCGCACCGTCGGGCGCACGGTCAGGTACCCCTGGTCCATCTGGTAGGTTTCGGTCAGCGGCAGGCCCTGCGGCCAGCCGTGCACCATCCATTTGCGTTCAATTTCCATGGCGGGTCCCTCCCCTTTTTGTGTTTGTACGTTCCGCCCCCAGTATACCACAGCCCGCGCCGCGGCGCGATGGACAAATTTGCCAGTTTTTGGCGCGCCGGCCCGCCGGGATTTTTACAGTCCGCCAGTTGCATTTTGGCGGCGCAGCCCGTATAATGGTAACAACAGCTACGGGCGCTGCGAAGGACTTTTTCGCAGCGCCTTTTTCCGTAAAAGACGTACGAAGGAGTATGCAGTATGGCAGCAACCGTCATGGAACTTTACGGCAGCAAAGTGTTCAACGAGCATGAAATGCGCGAGCGCCTGCCCAGCTCTACCTACAAGAGCCTGAAGGCGACCATTGAGAAAGGCCAGCCGCTGGACCTGGAAGTCGCCAACGTCGTGGCCAGCGTGATGAAGCGCTGGGCCATTGAACTGGGCGCGACCCACTACACCCACTGGTTCCAGCCGCTGACCGGTACCACCAGCGAAAAGCACGACGGCTTTGTGAGCCCCCAGCCCGACGGCACCGCCATCATGGAGTTTTCCGGCAAGGAGCTCATCAAGGGCGAGCCGGACGCGTCCAGCTTCCCGTCGGGGGGCTTGCGCGCCACGGCCGAAGCCCGCGGCTACACCGCGTGGGACCCCACCAGCTACGCCTTTGTAAAGGACGACGTGCTGTGCATCCCCACGGCCTTCTGCTCCTACACCGGCGAAGCGCTGGACAAAAAGACGCCGCTGCTGCGCTCGATGCAGGCGGTCAGCGACCAGGCGCGCAAGGTGCTGCACCTGTTTGGCAAGGACGTGCCGCGCGTGGCGACCACCGTCGGCCCCGAGCAGGAGTATTTCCTCATCCGCAAAGAGGATTACGAGAAACGCCAGGACATCGTGCTGACCGGCCGCACGCTGTTCGGCTCGGCCCCGTCCAAGGGCCAGGAGCTGGAGGAACATTACTTCGGCACGCTGCGGCCCGTCGTCTCGGCGTTTATGAAAGAGCTGGACGCCGAGCTGTGGAAGCTGGGCATCCCGGCCAAGACCAAACACAACGAGGTTGCGCCCGGCCAGCATGAGCTCGCGCCCATCTACGACGTGACCAACGTCGCCATCGACCACAACCTGCTGACGATGGAGATGATGAAAAAGATCGCCGCCAAGCACGGGCTCGTCTGCCTGCTGCACGAAAAACCGTTCGAGGGCGTCAACGGCAGCGGCAAGCACAACAACTGGTCGCTGAGCACCGAGGACGAAAACCTGCTGGACCCCGGCGACACCCCGATGGAAAATTTGCAGTTCATGGTATTTTTGACCGCCGTCATCAAGGCGGTGGATGAATACGCCGACCTTTTGCGCACCTCGGTGGCGACGCCGGGCAACGACCACCGCCTGGGCGCGAACGAGGCCCCGCCGGCCATCATTTCCATCTTTGTGGGCGAAGAACTCGAAGCCGTCATCGACGCCATCTGCACCGACTCCCCCTATGCGGGCCCCGTCAAGATGAAGATGGACCTCGGCGTCGACGTGCTGCCCAAGTTCAGCAAAGACACCACCGACCGCAACCGCACGAGCCCCTTTGCCTTCACCGGCAACAAGTTTGAGTTCCGTATGCCCGGCTCGGCCGAGAACCTGAGCGACGCGAACACCATTTTGAACACCTCGGTCGCCAAGGAACTCAAGGGCTTTATTGCCGAGACCGCCGGCGCCGAGAATTTTGAAGCCGCGGCCGCCGCCTGGGTCAAAAAGACGCTGAACGAGCACCGCCGCGTGATCTTTAACGGCAACGGCTACACCGACGCCTGGGAAGCCGAAGCCGCGCGCCGCGGCCTGCCCAACCGCAAGGCGACGCCCGACGCGATGATTGCGCTGAAAGAGCCCAAGAACATCCAGCTGATGGAAGAGTTCGGCGTGCTGACCAAGACCGAGATGTTCAGCCGCTATGAAGTCGAGATGGAGCATTACGCCAAGGTCATCAACATCGAAGCGCGCACGATGCTGAAAATTGCCAACAAGCAGCTGATCCCCGCTGCGACGAGCTACATGGGCGAAGTGGCCAACACCGCCGCCGCCAAGGCCGCCGCGGTGGAGGGCATCTCGACCAAGGCCGAGACCAAACTGCTGCAGGCGCTTTCGCAGTATACCGACGAGATGGCCGACGCCGCCGAGGAGCTGAAAGCCGCCACCGACAAAGCCTGCGCCCTGCCCGACGAATGCGCCAAGGCGTATGCGTTCCACGACGAGGTACTGCCGCTGATGGCCCGCCTGCGCGCCGCCGCCGACGCCGCCGAGGAGCGCGTGGAGGAAGATTACTGGCCGCTGCCCTGCTACAGCCGCCTGCTGTTTTATACCGAGTGACCGGGACCCTCCCCCGCCTGCCTGATACAACGCAAAAGCCGCCCCCTCCGGGGCGGCTTTTTTGCTGCGGCAAAGGGAACCTTGCCGCTACTTCTTTTTCTCTTTATCGCGCTGTTTGGCGGCCGAGAGCGCGGCCGGGGCGCGCGTTTCGGGCGTCAGCAGCTTGGCCCTTGTGACGGCCGTGCTGCCGAACTTGCGGCGCAGCGCGTCGGTCGTGTGGTCGAGCTTTTCTTTTTTGGCGCGCCGTTCGCTGTCGGTAAACAGGTCCAGCTGCTCAAAGTTGTCGGCGCCGGTTTTTTCGGCGCTGACGCCCACCAGCCGCACCGGGCGCTGCGGCCACATCTGGCGCAGCAGCTGGCCCGCAACCTCGTACAGACGGTCGGTGGCGTTGGTGGGGTCGGGCAGCGTGGTCTGGTGGCTGGTACGGCGGAAGGCGTTGTCCACCAGCTGCACGGCCACCACCCGCGCCGTCTTGCCGTCGGTGCGCAGCCGCCGCCCGACCGAGTCGCACAGCGCCAGCAGCGTGGCGTCGGCCTGTTCGGGCCGGGTCAGGTCCTGCGGCAGCGTGACGCTGTTGCCGTAGGTGTTATCCCGCGTCTGCTGTTTGGTCACGGGGTCGGCTTCGCGCCCGTTGGCGTAGTTCCACAGCGTGTCGCCGCGCGCGCCGAACATCGCCACGATGGTGCTGCGCTCGGCCCGGGCCAAATCGCCGATGGTCAGCATGCCGCACTGGTTGAGTTTGCGCGCCGCGCTGGGCCCGACGCCAAACAGTTCCCGCACCGGCAGCGGCCACATTTTTTGCGGCACCTCGTCGGGGAAGAGCGTGTGTACCTTATCGGGCTTGGTAAAATCCGACGCCATCTTGGCCAGCAGCCGGTTGGGCGCAACGCCGATGTTGACGGTAAAGCCCAGTTCCCGCTTGACGCGGCGGCGGATGGCGTGCGCGACCTCCAGCGGCGGGCCAAACAGCGCTTCGGTGCCGGTCATGTCCAAAAACGCTTCATCGATGCTGTACTGCTCGACGTCGGGCGTATACTGCTGCAAAATGGCGATGAGCGCCTTGCTGTTTTGCACGTAGAAATCAAAATCCGGCGGCGTGACGATGAGTTGCGGGCATTTGAGCCGGGCTGCAAACAGGCTTTCGCCGGTGCGGATGCCAAAGTGTTTGGCGGGGCCGCTTTTGGCCAGCACAACGCCGTGGCGCTTTTCTTCGTCCCCGCCGACGACGGATGGCACCGTGCGCAGGTCGAGTTCCTGGCCTTCGCGCAGCAGTTTGAGCGCCGACCACGACAAAAACGCCGAGTTGACGTCCACGTGAAAGAACACTTTGCCCACAGCACGCACCCCCTTTGTAATGCCATTATACCACAAAATATCCCCTTGCGCAGCAGGGCAAAACGTGCGATAATGGATGTATAAAAATTCATTATATGCCGTATAAACTGTATAGGGGGTCATACCATGAACTTGCAGGGGCGCGATTTTTTGACGCTGCTGGACTATACGCCGCAGGAGATCGAGTATTTGCTGGACCTGGCGGCCGAGCTGAAAGCCAAAAAGAAAGCCGGCGTGCCGCACGATGTGCTGCGCGGCAAAAATGTGGCGCTGATTTTTGAAAAAACCTCGACCCGCACGCGCTGCGCGTTTGAGGTGGCCGCCCACGATTTAGGCATGGGCACGACCTATCTGGACCCGACGGGTAGCCAGATTGGCAAAAAGGAGAGCATTGCCGACACGGCGCAGGTGCTTTCCGGCATGTTTGAGGGCATTGAGTACCGCGGCTTTGGGCAGGACATTGTGCAGGAGCTGGCGCAGTACGCCAGCGTTCCGGTGTGGAACGGCCTGACCAATGAGTTCCACCCCACGCAGATCTTAGCCGACTTTTTGACGCTGCGCGAGCAGTTTGGCACGCTGCAGGGGCTGCGGTTCGTGTACATGGGCGATGCGCGCTACAACATGGGCAACAGCCTGATGATCGGCTGCGCCAAGATGGGCCTGCACTTTGTGGCCTGCGCGCCCAAAGCCTACTGGCCAGGCAAAGCGCTGGCCGCGCAGTGCAGCGCGCTGGCGCACGAGAGCGGCGGCAGCGTGACGTTGAGCGAGAACCCTGACGCCGTGGCTGGGGCCGACGTGGTCTACACCGACGTGTGGGTGAGCATGGGCGAGCCGGAAGCCGTGTGGGCCGAGCGCATCGAAGCGCTGGCCCCCTACCAGGTCAACGCCGCGCTGATGGCGAAAGCCAAGCCAACGGCGGTGTTTATGCACTGCCTGCCGGCCTACCACGACCACAAGACGGCCATTGGCAAGGCGATGGGCGAAAAGTTTGGCCGCAGCGAGATGGAAGTGACCGACGAGGTGTTCGCCGGGCCGCAGTCCATCGTGTTCCGCGAAGCGGAAAACCGCATGCACACCATCAAGGCCGTGATGGCCGCCACGCTGGGGGCAGAGTTCTGATAGGGGCCCCTTTGTATCCCGTTGGCGGGCTATAGACGCGATCCCGGCCGGTTTGTAGGGGCCGCATGCATGCGGCCCGGCAGGGGTGAACGGTCACGTGGGGTTTATGGTTTATCGACCGTTTACGCCACTCTGTAGGGCGGGCGATTTCGCCCGCCGAACCGATCAATTTTTAAAATTTTTCAATGTTCGGCGGGGGTGAACCCCCGCCCTACAATGCAAGACAAACGCCATGCAAACCGTGGACAGGCAACGGTATAACCGTTTCGCGGGCGGCATGTATGCCGCCCCTACGCATAGACCAAACGTCGTCACAACGCAAAAAACGGGTTTGTGGGGCAAACGCCCGCGGGCCGCATGCATGCGGCCCGGCAGGGGTGCGTGGTCATACGGGTTCCTGGGAAAATCGACCGTTTACGCCCATTTGTAGGGCGGGGTCTTGACCCCGCCGCAAACGTTGATGGCATTGCGTGTTTTTTCTTTGTAGACGCGTATATCTTATTTGTAGGGGCGGCATATATGCCGCCCGGCAGGGGTGCGCCACCACGCGGGGTTTACGGGAAATATGGCCATTTACCCCGATTTGTAGGGCGGGCGATTTCGCCCGCCGGACCGATAAATTTTTAAAATTTTTCAATGTTCGGCGGGGGTGAACCCCCGCCCTACAATGCGAGACAAACGCCATGCAAACCGTGGACAGGCAACGGTATAACCGTTTCGCGGGCCGCATGCATGCGGCCCCTACAGACCGGCCAGAGACGGCAGGCAAACAGGCAAGGCAGTGTTTGCCGCAACCAGCCACGGCGGGGTCAAGACCCCGCCCTACAATATAAGATACACATCATACCATCCGTGTACGGACGGCGCAGGCACCGTTTCGCGGGCGGCATGTATGCCGCCCCTACGCATGGACCAAACGCCGTCACAACCAAAAAATGGTATCGCAGGGCAAACAGCCACGGCGGGGCCAAGGCCCCGCCCTACAAGCCAACCACAACGTCCCGTCTCCCGCCGGGAACCCCACAACGCCAAAATCCCCCGCTGTGCTGCCACAGCGGGGGATTTGTTATTCAGGCATTATACGTGCTGCGCGGGGCAATTACTCCACGTAGCCGTACTGCAGGTACCAGTAGCCGTAGGGGCTGTGCCAGGTGCCCTGCAGGGACGGGCTCTGCAGCCAGAAGTCGTTGTAGTACGCAACGGGGATGCAGCCCATGTCCTCCATCAGGATATCCTCGGCCTTGTGCAGCTGCTCATAGTGGGTAGCCTTGTCCGCGACCTTGGAAGCCTCGATGGCGGCGTCGAACTCGGGGTTGCTGTACTTGCCGTCGTTGTTGCCGTTGCCGGTCTGGAACAGTTCCAGCATGTTGGAAGGATCATCGTAGTCCATGACCCAGCCGTTGCGGCTGATGTCATAGTCGCCGGCGCGGCGCAGCGGGGTGAAGCTGGCCCACTCGACGGTGTCGATGTTCACCGTGATGCCCAGCTCGGCCCAGGCGCTCTGCAGGTACTCGGCCAGGGGCAGGTGGTACGCCTGGTCGTTGGTGCTGTAGGTGACGGTGGGGAAGCCCTCGCCGTCGGGGTAGCCGGCCTCGGCCATCAGGGCCTTGGCTTCCTCGAGGTTGGCATCGTAGTCAGAGCTGATGTAGGGCTCGCCGCCGTTGGCGTTGTCGGCAAACTGGCTGCCGTCGGCATCGGTGATGCCCGGGCAGCTGATGCCGTGCGCGGCGCTGTAGGTGCCCTGCATGACGACGTCGGCCACGTACTCACGGTCGATGGCCAGGCTCAGCGCCTTGCGGACCAGGGGGTCGGTGAACGGCTCACGCTGGCAGTTGACGCTGATGTAGTAGGTGCCCAGGTTGGAGTCGATGTAGAAATCACCGCCGTCCTCGGCCGGGGTCAGGCTGGGGATCTCGTCGGAGGGCACGCTCTTGATGAGCTGGGCCTCGCCGCTGTTGTAGGCGGCGTACGCGGCGGTGTCATCCTCGATCAGCAGCAGGGTGATGGTGTCGGACACGATGCGGGAGGAATCCCAGCCGCCCACGTAGTTGGGGTTCTTGGAGAGCACGATGCGCTCGCTGGGAGTCCACTCGGTGATCATGTAGGGGCCGTTGCAGACAAAGGTCTCGGGCTGGGTGCACCAGCCGTCGCCGTTGGCTTCAATCGTCGCCTGCTGCACAGGGGACATCGAAGCGAACGCCGCGATCTTGTCGAAGTAGGAGCAGGGGTAGCTCAGCGTGACGGTCAGGGTCTTGCCGTCCTCGCTGGCCACGACCTGCAGCGCGTCAAAGTCGGGCTCGGTGGTCATGTTGCCGTCGGCGTCCGGGTTGCCGACAGCGTCGTTATAACCGGCGATCATGCCCACGACGGTCTGGCCGTAGGGCGCGGCGGTGGTGGGGTCGGCCAGGCGCTTGAAGCTGTACTCAAAGTCCTTGGCCGTCAGGTCGGTGCCGTCGCTCCATTTCAGGCCGTCACGCATGGTGAAGGTCCAGACCAGGCCGTCGTCGCTGACTTCCCAGCTTTCGGCCTGGCCGCCGACGACCTCGTTGTTCTCGTCGACGAGCAGCAGCGGCTCAAAGATGGTGATGATGGTGTTGGCGCCGTCGATGGCAGAGTTCAGCGCAGGGTCCAGCGTCTCGGGGTTGGGGCCGAGCTGGACGGTGAAGCCGGAACCGGTGGCGGCAGCGTCGGTCGTTTCGGTCGCTTCGGTCGTGTCGGCGGCCTGTTCGCCCGTCGCCGCTTCCGAAGTCTCGCTGGTCGTCGCGGTGGAACCGCAGGCAGCCAGAGAGAGAGCCATGCAGCCGGCCAGAGCCAGGGCGACAAAGTTCTTCATCTTCATGTGGTTTTCCTCCATTGCTAAAATACTATACCCAATCCCTCAAAGGGGGCGTGTCCCCCTCTGGGAATGAATACCATAACTATAGCCCGGCGCGCCGCCACTTACAAGGGGAATCACCCTTTTGTAATTTTTTTGTGACAGGCACGCCCGCGCAGAAACGTGAAATTTCCCATTTCTGCGCGTTCCGCACAAGGGGCGTTGGCTGCAGGCCGGGGCGCACACCCCGGCGCTGCGGTTCAGTCTGCGACTTTGTCCAGGTGGTGGCAGGCCGCCCAGTGGCCGGGGCCAACCTCCTTAAATTCCGGCACTTCGGCCGCGCAGCGCTCGTCCGCGTAGGGGCAGCGGGTACGGAACCGGCAGCCGCTGGGCGGGTTGAGCGGGCTGGGCACGTCGCCCTGCAGCACAATGCGCTTGGCCTGGCGCGCGGTCTTGGGGTCCGCCACCGGGATGGCCGAGATCAGGCTGCGGGTGTAGGGGTGGACGCTGTGGGCGATGAGCTCGTAGCTGTCGGCCAGTTCGACCAGTTTGCCCAGGTACATGACGCCGATGCGGTTGGAGATGTGCTTGACGACGCTGAGGTCATGCGCGATGAACAGGTAGGTCAGGCCCATTTCGGCCTGCAGGTCCTCGAACATATTGACGACCTGCGCCTGGATGGAAACGTCCAGCGCCGAGACCGGCTCGTCGCAGACGATGAACTCGGGGTCGACGGCCAGCGCACGGGCGATGCCGACGCGCTGGCGTTGCCCGCCCGAAAACTCATGCGGGTAGCGGTTGGCGTGCTCGCTGTTGAGCCCGACGCGCTCCAGCAGGCTGATGATGCGGTCGTGGCGGTCCTTGTCGTTTTCGGCCAGCTTGTGGATGTCCAGGCCCTCGCCGACAATATCGCCGATGGTCATGCGCGGGTCCAGGCTGGCGTAGGGGTCCTGGAACACGATCTGCATGCGGCGGCGGTAGGGCAGCATGTCGACGGCGATTTTCTGCTCTTTGTCAAACAGCACTTCGCCGTCGTAGACGATGGTGCCACCGGTGGGCTCATACAGGCGCAGCAGCGTGCGGCCGGTCGTGGTCTTGCCGCAGCCGGACTCGCCCACCAGGCCCAGCGTCTCGCCTTTGCGGATGGCAAAGCTGACGTCGTCGACGGCCTGCACATAGCGCTTGTTTTTGCCAAAGCCGCCGGCCGGGAAATACTGCTGCAGATGCTTGACTTCGACCAGGTTCTTCTGCTCGCTCATTCCGCTTTGCCCCCTTTCTCAAATTCCTCTTTCTGGCGCAGCCAGCAGTAGGTGTAATGGGTGTCGCTGAGCTCGGTGCGCGGCGGCATCTTGCTCAGGCAGACTTTCATGCAGCTTTTGCAGCGCGGCGCGAACGGGCAGCCGGCCGGTGGGTTGAGCAGGTCGACGGGCGTGCCCTCGATGGGGACCAGGCGCTCCTTCTCCTCGGCGTTGAGCTTGGGGATGGAGTTGATCAGGCCCTTGGTGTACTCGTGCTGGGGGTTGTAGAAAATCTCGTCGGTGGTGCCGTATTCCACAATGTGGCCGGCGTACATAACGGCGATTTTTTCGCACATCGACGCCACAACGCCGAGGTCGTGGGTAATCATGATGATGCTCATGCCCAGCTTTTTGCGCAGGTCCTGCATCAGTTCCAGAATCTGCGCCTGGATGGTCACGTCCAGCGCCGTCGTCGGTTCGTCGGCGATCAGCAGCTTGGGTTCGCATGCCAGGGCAATCGCAATCATGACGCGCTGGCGCATACCGCCCGAAAGTTCGTGCGGGTACTGTTTGAGGCGGCGCTCCGGCTCGTTGATGCCGACGAGTTCCAGCAGTTCTTTGGCGCGGGCCCAGGCCTCTTTCTTGGTCTTTTGGGTGTGCAGCAGGATGACCTCGACGATCTGGTTGCCGATGGTGTACACGGGGTTCAGGCTCGTCATGGGGTCCTGGAAGATGATGGAGACCTCGTTGCCGCGGATTTTTCGGAACTCTTTCTCGCTCATCTCGTCGATCTGGTGGCCGTTGAACCACACTTTGCCGCCGACGAGTTTGCCGGGGTAGGCCGTCAGGCCCATGATGGAGTAGGCCGTGACCGACTTGCCGGAGCCGGACTCGCCCACGATGCCCAGCACGTCGCCCTGGTTCATCGCAAAGGACACGCCGTTGAGCGCCTTGACCTCGCCCGCCGGGGTAAAGAAGGAGAGACGCTCTTGCTGAATATCCAGAATTTTTTCACTCATGATGTGTTCGCTCTCCCCTCTTTAGTTTTTCAGCTTCGGGTCAAAGGCGTCGCGCAACCCGTCGCCGAGGAGGTTGAACACCAGAATCATGACGCTGATCATCAGCGCCGGGGCCAGCAGGCGGTGCGGGTAGGTGTTCATGCCCGAGACGGCGTCGGTGGCCAAGGACCCCAGCGACGGCATGGGCGCCGCCACGCCAAGGCCCAGGAAGCTCAAGTAACTCTCGGTAAAGATCGAGGAGGGAATCTGCAGCGTCGTGGTGACGATGAGGGTGCCGATGCAGTTGGTCAGCAGGTGGCGCTTGATGATGCGCCCGTTGGACGCGCCCAGCGCGCGGGCGGCGGTGACGTACTCGCTCTCTTTGAGCGTCAGCACCTGGCTGCGCACAATGCGCGCCATGCCGACCCAGTACAGCAGCGCAAAGATGATGAAGATCGAGATCATGTTGGGGCCGAGTTTCTGCATCCAGTCAAAGCCGGGCTGCTCGGCCAGCTGGGCCAGCGGGTCTTTGAGCGCGGTGCCCAGCAGGATGATGAGCAATATATCGGGGATGGTGTTGAGAATATCGGTGATGCGCATCATAATCAGGTCCACCCAGCCGCCGGCAAACGCCGAAACCGCGCCGTAGGTGGCGCCGATAATCAGCACCAGCACCGACGCCAGCAACCCGACCGAAAGGCTGATGCGGGTGCCCATCATCAGGCGCACGGCAAAGTCGCGGCCGTTACGGTCGGTGCCCAAAATGTGGGGGAACACGTCCTCGCCCGCTTCGATGCGTTCCAGTTCCTTTTTGCCGTACTCAAACGGGGCCAGGTTCTCGCTGTATTTGATCTGCTCGTCGTAGGCGTAGGGCCACACGGCAGGCAGCACATAGGCAAAGATGGCGATGAGGATAATGACCACCAGGCTAACCATGGCGATCTTGTTTTTGCGCAGACGGCGCAGACCGTCTTTCCAGAAGTTGACGCTGTCGCGCATGATGACAAGGCTCTGCTTTTCTTCCTGCGAAGCGGGCAGAAAATCGTCGGCGTTGAGCTGCAGGCTCAGCGGATTCTTTTTGTTGAGATGTCCCATCGTTCTGCCCCTCCTTTACTTAAGTTTGATGCGCGGGTCGATGACCTTGTACAGGATATCGACGATGACGTTGGCGATGATGACCAGCGACGCCAGCAAAATGGTGGTGCCCATAATCATCGTGTAGTCGCGCGTGTTGATGGCCGAGACAAAGTCACGCCCCAGCCCCGGGATGGTGAAGATTTTTTCGACCACGAAGGAACCGGTCATCAGCATCGCCAGCATGGGGCCGACGTAGGTGACGACGGGCAGAATGGCGTTGCGCAGCGCGTGCTTGAACAGAATCTTGACGCTGGAAACACCCTTGGCGCGGGCCGTGCGCATGTAGTCCTGCCCCATGACGTCCAGCAGGCTGGAGCGCATCAGCCGGGTGATGTATGCCGTGGGGTAGATGGCCAGCGCCGTGACCGGCATGATGTAGGCCGCCGGTTCATTCAGGCCGGTGGTGGGCAGCAGTTTCAGGTTCATGCCGAACGTATACAGTAACAATACGCTGGATATGAAACTGGGGATGGCGATGCCGCAGGTGGCAAACACGATGATGACGTTGTCGGCCCATTTACCGCGGTGGTACGCCGAAAGGCAGCCCAACGGGATGCCGACGCACAGCGCCACCGCCACGGCGATGCCCGCCACCTGGCAGGAGATGGGCAGCTTGTCGGCGATGATCTGGTTGACGGTACGGCCGCGCTGTTTCAGGCTCAGGCCCATATCGCCGTGCAGCAGGCCGTCCATGTAGTTCAGGTACTGCACGCCCAGGGGTTTATCCAGGCCGTACTTTTCTTCCAGCGCCTGCTGGGCAGCCACGCTGATGGATTTTTCCGCCACGAACGGGCCGCCGGGGACCAGGTTCATGATAAAGAAGGTAAGCGTCGCCACGATGAACATGCTGAAAATGCCCATCAGCACACGCTTGATGACGTACTTCGCCATGGTGTTGTGCCACTCCGTTTCTTTATGGAATACAAATTGCCGACCCCGGGGGCGTTTCCCGGCCGGGCCGCCACATTTTGCGCACGTTTGTGCGTGCACAGCGGACAAACCGGGGGAATAAAAAAGACGGTGGCGGTTGCGGCTGCACAAACGCCATCGTTCATACCCGAAATCTCTATTATTATAATCGCCCCGGCCCGGTTTGTCAACCGTACGCATACAGGCAAAATTCCACAAAAATGCAAGTTCATGCAGCCCGCATCTTTGGCAACGCGGGGAAAAACTGTATACCGTGTATAAAGCAGCCGGGATATGTCCTTGCACGGCGCACACTTTCAACAAAAACGAATTTATGCGGCTTCTGCGCCGCGCGTACCGCCCCGCCGGGGCTGGGGGAGGTATGGCTGCCACGCCGCTTCCGCTGCAGACGGCGCTCGGCTCCGGCACAGGCGGCGGAGCAATCACCATACAAGCCAACGCGGGTTTCTAGAACAGTTTCACGCTCCATTGACGCACCAAGCGTCCCCCTGCTTCCAAATGGAAATAGTCCCCTCGACGCGCCGGTTCTTCTATGGTTCCTGCCCGGCCAGGCAACGCGCTCCAGGGTTCTATGCACAGATAGGGCGCATCGGTATAGGGGCGTTGCCACAGCGCCAGATACGGCATGCACGGATACTCCAGTGTGAGCCCGTGTTCGGCATGTTCCGTACGCAAAGTCACCGCAGAGCCACTGCCCGCCAACACAATAGCATCCCGGTCAAAGAGGTCATGCCGCAGTGGTAGCCGCCTTTGGGACGGTAAAAACGCTTCCCTCTGCCGGGTCACAAGATTCTTCCCATCAAAACAGATGCGCGTCATATTCCCCGGTTGCTCCCATTCCAGAAAGTAGTCCTCAAAACATACAGCATCCTCCAGCGGGACACGGAAGCCGGGGTGCCACCCTATCGCGAAGTGCATGCTGTGCCGATCCATATTTTCCACTTCTACACAGATCCCAACGTTTGTTTCTGTTACATGGTAATTGATCCTGTAGCAAAACCAAAATGGGTAATTTTTCCAGGTAGAAACATCCGGCTGATAGACCAACGTCAGCGAATCTTGCGTTTTTTGTTCTACGCTAAATTTTCGGTGCGAAAGAAAGCCATGGATCTGTACCGGGTAGCTTTTCCCTTGATAGAGGTAGCGTTGTTCCTGCATCCGCGCAATAACAGGGAACAGCAACGGCGCCCGGCGCCCCCAATAGCGTGGATCCCCCTGCCAGAGATATTCCCGTCCAGCCAGGCGCAGACTCAACATTTGCGCACCCCAAGAATCAATCACCGCGCAGATCCGATTGCTTTGGATCGTTTGCTCCATATTGCGCCCCTTTTTTCCCACGCATTCATTTGGGCGGCAGACAGATCACTGTTTCCAGCGATCCGGCCGGCTCCCAACGCAACTCCGTGATGCCTGCAGGCAAAAGCCACGTCTCTCCCGCTCGTATCCGTACGCTCCCGGCCGAGCACCGCAGCAAACCGCCCCCGTTTTCGACAATGCACACAGCAAAACGATCTGGCTGCCAGCAGACCATCCTCGCGGCGGAGAGCCGGACCACTTCAAAGCAGTCTGTCTGCTCTGGTCCGATCAGGCGCACCAGAGAACCCTCTTCCCTTTCCCACTGCATGGTGGGGCGCACCTGATATTTTCGCCGTGTTTCCTGTTCATCTGCACCACGGTAGACAAAGCAATCCATCATGGCATCTACACCGATCCCCATAGAGCAAACCTCGTCGCTGAGGAGTTGGCCGGCTGCATTTTTCTTTTCGGTGCGGAATACCAGATCCGACGGCTCCTGTGTTTCCACCAGCAGACACCCCTCCCCGATAGCATGCGGAACCCCCGGCTCCACCAGGTACATCTCCCCTTTGCGGACCTCCAACTTATGCAGCATACCGCACATGGCGGGAATATCCTGTTCCCGGTACGCCTTCCTCCATTGTTCTCTTGTAACGCCCGGGCGAAACCCTAACAGCACATAGGGATGCTTTATTTCGCCGCGGGTATCCAACACATACCAGGATTCGGTTTTTCCATGCCGGGAACCAAACAGCCGTTGTGCCTTTTCCCTGCCAGGATGTGCCTGGATCGGCAGGCGTATTGCTGAATCCAGCAGTTTGACCAGCAGTTCCGGCTCCGCGCCAAAACGGCGCATATGCCTGGCACCCAGATAGGCTTCCGGCATATCCTCCAACAACTGCCGCAAGGCCACCGTCCGGCGGGAATGCCCGTCGTTTGCCAAAACAAGCGTATCCCCTTCCTGGATTTCCTCTCTTCCAGGATTTTGGGCGCGCGTGGTGGAACAGATCCAGTCTTCCGGGAAATGCCCGTCCGGTTGCGGCGCAAGCCCTCGCCAGGCCGCCAACAGTTTGCCGCCCATATAGGTTCGCCATACCAGACTTGGAGCCACCCGCATTGGAAGTTCCGACAAAAAATCGGGATATTTTCGTTCCATTTGCATCATCCTTTCACCGAACCGGAAGCCAGCCCGCTGATAAGCTGCTTTTGTACCAGCATAAAAAGGATCACCGTAGGCAGCAGCGCCAAAACCGCCCCCGCACTGATCAGATCCCAACGAATATCATATTGCCCCACCAGCGACGCCAGCATGACCGGCATTGTCCGGTTCTGCGAAGTCGTAAACATCACTGCATAAAGATATTCATTCCAGGAGTTTATAAATATGTAGGTTCCCGTAGCCACCAACCCCGGACAAAGCAGCGGAAACAGCACCTTCGTGACGACCTGGAATACACTGGCGCCGTCAATCATGGCTGCCTCATCCAATTCTCGCGGGATTTCGTCGATATACGAAGTGAGCAGCCAAATTCCAAACGGGATGGTAAATGTGCAATATGCAATCACCAGCGCCAGGTTGCTGCCAATCAGGTGCAACGCATTAAACACTTTGTAAAGTGGCGTCAAAAAAAGGACCGAAGGGAACATATACAGCAGCAGAACACCATGCAGTATCACACTGCGTCCGGCAAAGCGATAGCGAGAGATCGCGTATCCCGCCAATACCGCCACCGCCATCGCCAGAAAGCTGGTCGTAACCCCCACAAGGAAGCTGCGCCCCACGCTGTACAAAAAGTCCGTCTCCTGCAAAAGCACACGGTAGTTTTCCAGACTTGGCATACGGGGCAGAAACGTAACCTGTGTCGAGTACAATTCATTGGTCGTTTTCAGAGAGGTAACCAGTGTCCAAACATACGGCAGTACAATAAAGGCCACCAATACTGTCAGCGGGAAATAAAAAGTCAGCACGTGTTTTTTCTGTTTCATGATTCTGTCCCTTTCAACTTATTGGCAGCTTTCAAATAGATTGACATAAAAATCAGAATCACAATGGTCCCATAGACAGCAATTGTAGCGCCATAGCCAAAATTCAACGACTTTTGGGCTTTGATATAGGCATTCAACGAAAGGGTCATGGAACTGTAGCCCGGACCACCACCGGACATCAGGTACAGAACATCAACGTTGTTGAACACCCATATAATGCGCAGCAGGATGGTCGTGACCACGGTGGGTAGAATGTGCGGCCAGGTGATGCATTGAAATTTTTTCCATCGCCCGGCGCCTTCCACATCGGCCGCTTCGTACAGGTCATACGGAACTGTCTGAATCGATGCCAAAATCATGATCGTAAAAAAGGGGAGCCCCTGCCAAACCATCGTCGCGATCTCTGCGTATAAAACAACGCTTGCGTCTGAAAGCCAGGCGACATTCCGGCTCAGAATTCCCAACCACCGCAGCAGAATATTCAGTATGCCAAAATTCCCATTATAAATCCAGGACCAGATCAACGCAATCACCACGCTTGGGGTAACCCATGGAATAAAGCAAACCGAACGGATCAGGCCGCGGCCGTGGAACGGCTGATTCAGCAGCAGCGCCAGCCCCAATCCCAGAACAAACTGAAACGAGACGGTAATCACAACCCATTTTACGGTATTTCCCAGCGACTCCAGAAAGGCCGCATCTGACCAGACATCTATATAGTTCTGCAACCCGACAAAATGGATATTTTTGTAATCCGTCATATTGTAATAGAAAAAGCTTGTATAGATCGCGTTCAGAATCGGATAAATAATGATGCATCCCACCAAAAGAAAGGCCGGCGTAAGCAGAATATAGGGTGTCCAGTCTATCTTTTTCTTTTTATGGGTCTGTTGGGGCGCGTCAGTCATGGTGCAAAACCTCTTTTCTCTTCAAAGGCCAATGCCCCCGTGTTGTCATCTGGCGCAAGCACTTCCGAGGGCGGCCTTTTTATTTTGTACAGTAAAAACCGCGCGGCACCGCCGGCTGTTCGTTCTGACCAGTCCGCGGTGCCGCACGGCTTTTGGGCGCGCAAACGTATGTTGCTACGGCCGTTTTTCGCGCTCCGGCAGGCGGAACCTGCCCGTTATCCGTTTGTCTCCTTGATCGTCAGAGTATCCTGCAAGATTTGCATCATCTGCTGCGAATCGATTTCCCCCATCAGAGCGCGCTGGAAAGTTTGCGGCCAGATTTCTTCCGAGAAGGGGGTAAACTCTGCATTCGTAGGCACCGGATGGGAAAAGCTCAGCGATTCGATGGAAGCAGAGAAGAACGGGTCCTGAGAATATTTGTCCATACTCTGAACGCTCTCCAGCCAAGGGACTTGCTGCAGTTCCGTGCAGACAACATCCTGGATCTCCGGCGAAGAAAGCCATTTGATAAATTCGATGGCGGCTTCTTGGTTTTCAGACGCCGCATTAACGCCCAGTGTGGTAATCTCCGTCACACCATAGCGGGTGCCATCCTCCGCAGCCGGGATCGGAACGGCAACCACATTGTCTCCCAGCGCTTCTTTCATAGCTGCGGAAGATCCGATATGGTGATACAACATGGCTGTGACGCCCGACTTGAAGTTCTGGCTGATTTCGGCAAAATCGTCGGTAGGCGCAGTAGGAGGTGCCCAGCCATTTTGATAAATCTCCAAATATTTCTGGTTTGCCTCGATAAATTCTTCTGCCAGCATCTGCGGGACCTGGTTGTCATCATAGTAATCGCCGTCCGGCCGGGAATTGAACACAAAGCTCGACCACATCTGGTTCCCGTTACGCGCCCCGCGCATGCCGAAACCATATACATCGGTGATGCCGTCTCCATCCGTATCCTGCGTCAATTTTTCGCAGGCTTCATAAAATTCATCCATTGTCTCCGGGTAGTCCAGCCCCGCCTCTGCAAACATATCGCTGCGACAATAAAGGTACATGACCACCGCAGAGCGTGGGAACGAATACAGTTCCTCGTAACCACCGTGTGCTGTTTCCAGCATCACATCGGAAACTTCGTCCATGTATTCCCAATCCGAAAAGGCATCGCTCAAATCGACCAACGCCCCCATATCCACCATGGTCGACAAGTAGGACGGCCACATCAAAAACACGTCCGGGCCGGTTCCCGTGCTGATGGCAGTGATGAGCTTATCATAGTAGCTGCTTGCCGGGATCGGTTCCAGATTCAGCTTGATCCGCCCGCCGCAGTACTCGTTCCATCGGTCCAAAAGCATGGCAGCGTGAGTCCCTTCGTTGTCTTCATTGAACCAGTAGGTGATCTCCACCGGTTCTGTGCCGTCCGTCTGCGCCGTTGCCGCACCGGCCTCTGACACGCCGGAGGAGCTGTTTGCTCCACAGCCCGCCAGCGATGTGGCAAGCATGCTTAAACAGAGTGCCACTGTAACAAACTTTTTCATTGTTTTCCTCCTTATTTTTTATGGTTTTGGTTCGGCAAGCAGCAGGTGCCTGTACACCGAATTCCCTGTTCCGGCGTTGTTCCTGCCGTTTGCCTTACCTGTCGTAACCAGTTTGTATCATATCTGCCAATCCATTGGCCGTGGTTGCTGCACGGTATCCAGTCATCCCGCCCCCATTCCATCTGCATTTTTTTGTAACGGTTCATGTGCAGAATTGCGTCTTCCAAACGCTCCAGCGCGCCGGAGGTATCATATCCCTCAATGCAACGAGCTGCCGCATAGGATGCCACGCGAAGGGCGGTCTGTGGGTCATACTCTTGCAAAAACGCGGCCAGAAATCCGGCAATTGCCGTGTCGCCTGCGCCCGTTGTGGAATGAATCTCTTCTACACAGCAGGGGGCATCCCATAACTCGCGCCGTTTCCAACGTTCCCCCTGCTGCGGCCAGGCCCGCCCCATGTCCGGCAGTTCCTCTGCTGTACGCAAGTACATCCCTTTTTGTCCACATTTGATCAGCACGATTTTTGCTCCCGCCTTCAGCAGGGCGCTGGCCAGTTGGCGTACATCTTCCGCCGTAAGCCGGTCAATCATATTGCCGCGCCCTATCTGCCTGGTCATTTTTATGTAACCGGCCCGGTCCCATAAAAAGAAGGTTTCCTCCAAACTGGGCAAAAAGATATCTACGTACGGCAGCACCTTTTCCAGGATCGGTCTCCACTCGACTTTTCCCGCCGCACTGGACAGGCTTGGCAAGCTCATATCCATCGCAGTGGTCGCCCCGGCCGCTTTGGCCCGCTTCATCATTTGAAGCAGCTGCTCGCCCCCATTTTCGTACAGGCTGCGCATGGTCGGTGGGTATCCAAAATGGAAAAGATCAACGCTTTCCAATTCCTTTTGGGGCACATCCTCCGCCACAAAAGTCTGCGACGCCCCCTCCTGGTGAAAGGTCATCTTGTCTTTTCCAGGAATCGCCAGGCAGATCGACGTTGTGCTGGGCAACCCCTTGACCTGCGTGATCTGCGCCGGCACCCCGGTTTCGCGGAGCAGCCTGCGGATGATTCCTCCATTCAGATCGTCCCCGACTTTGCTGACCAACCGGACTGGCGTCCCCAATTTGTGCAATGCGATCCCCGTGTTTCCCACTTCACCGCCCAAATACATCGTAACGCTGCCCAGTTCGGTCTGTTTCCCCTCCGCAAACAACAGGTTCTGATCCGCGTTTTCCGCCACTGCAGCCACCACGTCCAACACGAGAGATCCGGCAACCAGCACCTTCTTTTTTGCCATATTTTCTGATCCTCCCGCCATTTTTTCTGTCTCCAGTATAATAGGCAGCCCCCTGCCGCAAACGTTTTACTTTTTACCACATTCTTTTTAGAACCGCCAATACCGTTTCTCTCTTTAGGCACTACGCCAAAATTTTCGTGTGCAAAATTGTGCACCATTACTCTCCTCGCGCCTGAGAATCAAACGCCGGCTGCAGGCGTTCTATCCGGGAAGAGCACGGGATCTGGGGTGCCCGGCCACAGGAGCCGGAAAGTTCCAGCCAATGTTCCAACAGTTTTCCGCAGGCAAATTCTCCTTGCTGCATCACCGTTATGTAATCCGCTTCTCTGGCGGAACGCAAAGCGTTTGCCACCCCGTTTTTGCTGGCTTCCAGCAGATCAGTCGCCACATTGATTTTGTTGATCCCGGCGGCCACAGCCCGCCGGATATTTTCGTCGCCGGAACCCGAACTGCCGTGCAACGCCAACGGCACACCACCCGTCGCCTCTTTGATTGCCCGAATGCGGTCAAAATCCAACCGGGGCAGATAGCCGGCCGGATACTTTCCATGCGCAGTTCCCACCGCAACGGCCAGGCAATCCACCCCCGTCGCCTGCACAAACGCAGCTGCGTCTTCTGGCGCGGTATAAAACGCGGTTTCGCGGCCATCGCCAGTAGCAGCCTGCCCCACATGCCCCAATTCACCTTCCACAGAGACTTCCAGCGGGTGGCAAAACGCCACCACCTGTCGCGTGATGGCAATATTCTGTTCCATCGGCAAAGTAGAGCCATCAATCATCACAGAAGAGAACCCGTTTCGCACTGCATAGCCTACCTTTGCAAAGTCTTTTCCATGGTCCAGGCAAACCGCTATGGGCGAGGGTGTGGCCGCCGCCAGTGTTTTAATCAGGGGGATCATAAGTTCCGGGTTCCCCATGCGTTCCATCTGCATGCCGCCCATCAGGATGATCAACGGTGCCTGCTTGCGATCGGCCGCGGCGATCAAACCGCGCACCATCTCCATATCCACACCGCAGGCGGCAATACAGGCGTATTGGTTTTGTACTGCGTGGTCCAGAATTGTTTTCATCGGTACAAACATTGTGAAGTCTCCTTTCCAAAATCACATCATGAATCTGCGGTATCAAAAGTTCACCCATTCAACAGGCAATTTTTCTTTTTCTTTTTTGGTGGTCGCACACGCCAGCAGCGGAAGTTTTTGGAACGCAAACAGCAGCACCGCCCCTAAAGCACTCCCAGCCGTCAGCGCCGCCAGGAAACAAAACGGTTGCTCCATAAACAGCAGAAGAAAGAGTCCCCCGTGCGGCACCGCGCACTGTACGCCCCCTCCTACGGCCAGTGCCCCCGCAACGGCCGAGCCAGCCATACAGGCCGGGATCAAGCCTTGTGGCCCATGATGCAGATACGGCAATACACCTTCGGTGATTTGGCAACTTCCCTGTACCAACAGCCGAAACGCTCCCGGCTTCTTTGTGATAAACTGATGAAGTGCCAAAATCAGCACCGGGACAATGCTGCCCGCGATCTTAGCTGCCGTAGGCCACAGTACGCCCTGCATTAAAAGCAGATTTGCGATCAGAGAACTCCAATTTCCCTTATCGCCGCCCATATCCAGAGAGAGCGCCCCTGCAATCACGCTTCCGCATATGATCGGTAGCGCTTGCGGTGCGTTGCCCCACCCTTCCCCTACGGCATGCAGGAACCCCTTCACCGGAGGCGCCAGTATCCACAAAGCCAGCATCGGCCCCCCTGTTGCGACGCAGGGTAATACCAGTAAGGATTTTATGTTCCCCGTATCGTGCGGAAAGGGAAGATACCAGAGCCCTTTCACGGCCGCTGCGCACAGGAGCGCACCAACCAGTGCCCCCAAAACGCCTTCCCCCCATTGCTGCGCAAACCATCCTGCCAGGATCCCTGGCGCTATGGCCGGACGACCAGCCAGCGCATACGCCGTATAGGCAGAAAAAATAGCCGGTACCAGCCATTCACATGTCCGCGCTGCCTGCAGAAGCATCTCACGGAGCGGTTCCTCACACCAAAGCGCCGCCCTGCCGCACACGCCGCCAACTATTAAAACCGGCAATGTATAGGAGATCCCCGTTTGCACTTTGCGGCGCAGCTGTTCCAAAAAGTATCTCATACCCATTCCTTCCGGCAAGCGTTCAGTCGTTCCTCGATACGTGCAACCAATTCGTCGGCAGAATGTATCGCCACAGAGACTGGCACACGCACAATCCGTTTCCCCTCAAATCGTTCCGGCTGTTCGATCTCAATATCAGCGGCAATAATCACCACATCCGCTTCTCGGATCTCTACCGGGGTGAGACGGTTTTCCACACCGACAGCGCCCTGTGTTTCTACTTTTATACTGTGATGTCTGGCTGTAGCCCCCTGGATTAGACATTCACGGGAAATGTACGTATGCGCCACCCCTGCGGGGCAGGCAGTCACCGCCACCAAATGTAATCCCACCCCCATTTCCCCTTCCGGCATTTCCTGCAACAAACGGCACAGCCCCCTTACGCTGCGGCAATTCAGCAGACGCCGCTTATATTCCTCCTGCCCCAAAAAGCGGGCCATTGCCGCCATGGCCTGCAATTGTACTTCGCTGTCGCCGGGAGCGATCGCAAACAGCAGCAGCACGCGCACCGGCTGGCAATCCACCGTTTCCCATTGAATCGGATGCACCAGCCGCGCGATCGCCACACGGCTGCGGACCACAGTCTCCGAACATCCGTGCGGGATCGCCAGCATTCCGCCAATCCCTGTCATCCCATGCTTTTCCCTTTCCTGGACGGCGTCGGCAAAACGCGCAATGCTGCGGATGCACCCGGCCTGGTAAAGCATCCGGTACATCTGCCAAAGCGCTTCCTGTTTACTGCCGGCCTGCATTTTCAGTTGGATCGTATTTGCATCCAATAAATTTTGAAATCTCACGTTGTGTGCGCCTCCCCTTGGGTCAGCATAGCCGAAAGCACGGAAAAAGCTGCACGTTCGTCCTCTCCATCGGTCACCAGACAAACCGTCTCGCCTTTGGAAACGCACATTCCCAACAGATCATACACGTTTTTTCCGTCGTAGCTGTTGTTATTTTTTAAAAGCCTTACATTGCTGCGAAAACGCCGGGCTCTCCGGGAAAAGTTCGCCGCCGGCCGTACATGAAGGCCATTTTCCAATGCAATCACCAGATCCGCCTTTTGCGTAGAGAGTCCCCCTTTCCCCAAATAGCGGCATTCATCAGCTGCGCCGCCTGCTTTGGCTGCGCAGCGCTATACAGATGCCCCAAAAGTTCCGCCTTCCGCCCACGGGCAAGGTCAGCAGCAATCTTGTAAAACCGCAAAATTGCCGCTTGCGCAACGGGATCGTTGACGCGCACCGCTGCCAGCATCACCACACGGACGCTGCCGGTCCGGCTCCATCGAAGCGGCTGCTCCATAACCGCCAAAGCAATGATCGAAGACCGTACCCCCTCAGCCCTCCCGTGCGGAAGTGCAAGTTCCTGTCCCAGCAGGGTTGGGGCGTCTTCCTCCCGCTGCCGTACACTGTTGCGGTATTCGCTGTCCACGGCCCCCAACGCTTCCAGCCTGCCGCACAGCAGGCCCAGAAGTTCCTCCTTGTCCCGGACCTGGCAATTTAGCAGAATCGCTTCCTCTCGAAACAGTGAATATTCCGGCTCCACCTCGTAGAATGGCATGGGTGCTTTCTGGCGGCCTACCTGACGTACCCGCCTTTGCAGCGCGGCCAGGTCCAAGTGTTCCATATCCGTGCACCAGACCTCTGTCTGTGGCAACTGGTATGGCAACGGCACTACAGAAACCACCAGGTCTGTTTCGTATTGCTTCAGACGTTCCAACTCCCGTACACTGAGCACACATACTACCTTTGCCTGCGGAATCCTGCTTTCGATCTCTTCGCGGAGGATCTGCCCTACGCCGACACCATGCGCGCACACAAGCCCCAGACGGCACACGGAACAGTTTCTCCGAACAGCCGCTTCCAGCACAACAACCAGATATTCCGTATCCTGCGGGGTGAGACGGGTTCCAAAGTGCTTTTCACACAGATCGTCCAAAATGATCGCAGCCGTACGGACCGCGCCACTTTCCGCGCTGGGCAGAACTTTTAAATGTGGATCCAAAGGTCTGCAACAAAGCCCGAGTTTTCCCAACACAACGGCGCTTCGCATCATCCAGAACAGCTGCATTTCCAGGATGGCATCCCCGCAAAAATCCGCCTGCAGCACACACCCCATCAATTCGATTCCCTCAGAAAGCACCCCGTCCAGCTCGTTGTACTCCTTTAAAAAGTGAAGGCGAACGCTTTCCTCCTGAAAACAGGTAATTTCTGCGATTGCTACGCCCAGGCCAAGAAATTCCTGCCCTGCCGTTCCGATCTGGCAGCGAAAGCGATTTTGCAGTTTTGTCTTCAGTATTTTTACAAAGCGCCGTTCCAAAGCAGTTTTCACAAAAGCTTCCCCACCCGGCGTATTGTGCAGTTGGCGGCGCTCGCACCACACCGTCAGGCTGCCAAAGAAAAGCATCCGCGTATAAGCATCATACGCCAACGTGACCCCTAATTCATTTTCTATCTCCTGCAGTGCCTGTGCGACGCCACCGGCGTCAAACCCCTCCAAATACAGGTGTACTACACGGAGAACATCTGCATACTTTACAGGGTGCTGTGTAGACAACACCTGATAATAGTCGCAAAACAAATACCATTCGGCGATCCGATAATAAAGATCCTGACCCTCGACACGCAGCCCACGTCCCCTGATGCGTACCAGGCGCAGGTGCCTTTTCTCCAGCCATTTTTCGACACGGTTCAGACACCGTTCCACCAGCGTACGACTCGCATGGATCTGTTGCCCCAGTTCCTCGATTGTTGCAGTGCGTCGGCGCAGCAAGTAGTGCAGCAACTTCCGGACGGGATCGTGCTCCCCGTCTGGCATATCCCGGATCACCGGTGTCTCTTCCAAACTGCGCCCCAATGCCTGCGCACCTTCACTCGTCAACTCCAGCTGTACCCCGCGGTTTGGCCTTGTGTAGAGCGTGCCCCATCCTTTTTGTTCAAGGTATTCCTGCAAGAGAGCCACGTCATTGTAAACCGTTTTGACCGAACAATCCAAATGACGTGCGAGCTCCTTCGCGGTACAAAAACACTTTTGGCTTTTCAGATAGCACAACAGCTTTCTTTGCCTCAATTTCACCATTCTTCGATAACTCCACCACACTACCGTCATTCCACAGCTATTATGGCTTCATTATAGCGATGATACGCGCCCCCATAAGGCATTGTTTAGAGACAGAATTTACTTACTTCCTATCTATTCCTTGCCACAATCGAACATTTTTCTCTTTTTTGTTCATGGCACACCCACACAATCCGGCGCCCCAAAAAGTCACCATGCATGCCCCACGGCAGCAGGCTTTTTTCTTGCAAAGAGCCGCACGGTTCCGCGAGGTTTTATGCAACGCAGCATTCGACATCCGAACTTCTTGGGTAGGGGCTTTGGTTTTAAAGGAATACTTGGTGAATTTTGCTGCTGCCGTCACCGTTGCCCTTGATGGCGGCGACCTTCTTGCCGTTCCCTGACTTGAAGGATTTGTTTGTGGCAGGCGGGCAACCGCATTACGCGAAAAGACAAAAGGCCCGCGGCCGTTTTCTCATTCGAGAAAACCGGCCGCGGGTGGGTAAGGAAGCAAGTGTAGTGCTAAAAGGGGAACCACTTATTGGTCGTGGAATATAGGTACTGCATGTAAAGTTTTGCAGAACGGTCAGGGTCCATATGTCACATAGACCCCATAGTTATCTTCAACCTGTCCGATGTACGCATACGCAAATACGGAATTTTGCGGATACCCCGTTTCCGTTACCACTTTTTTAAATACGGTCCCGTTTGTATCCTTTATTTCAATTCCACTATCCGCCGGTTCAAAGAATACGCCATAGGCATATTGGTCCGTTGTTCCATCTACAGAAAGGATCACTATAAACTCTCCGCTATCGGCATTGATAGTCTCATGTCTTTTTTCAGTTCCACCAAGAAGTCTATATTTGTTTTCAACTTTTCGTAAAAGGGTTACCTCGTAGTTAGAGTTACCTTTTCTTGTCACAACACAGCACGAATCTTGCCCTTCTACGGTATCTACAATTTCCCCTCTAAAGAGATATCGCATTACGTCTTCCGGAGTATCATACAACAAGGAATGGTTGATTTTCAACGAGAACACTCCGATTACAATAAAGGCCAAAACCATTACGGCTACGCCAAATGCTTTCTTTTTGACTCGTTTGCGAACGATAAACATGCCCATTATAAGCGTGGCCCAAGCCAACAAAGTCACAATGTTGTACATGTGCTCCCCTTCAGTCATTATGCTTTCCTATATTTCCAGTTTACACGCTTGCCCTTGCCGATTTCAAGCGCCAAATTCCCCAAAATATCGCAGGGCTCATTGGTCACGTCTCCGGCGCTCTCGTTGGACGCCATGTAACCCGGCGCATCCCCGGTGCAGGGGGCAGGATTTTGCAACCGGCGGGCATCGCGTTTTGCCGGAGTCCGCACAGCTTGCCCGGTCGGGGCCGCCGCAGCCAACCGGCAAAACAAAAAAGCCCCACGAAAACGTGGGGCTTGGTGCGCCGGAAGAGACTCGAACTCCCGACCTTCTGATTCGTAGTCAGACACTCTATCCAGCTGAGCTACCGGCGCAAGTGCAGTTAGTATAATAGCACTGTGCCGCCGCAATGTCAAGCACTTTTTTGCAAAAAGTTTTTGGCCGCACAACACGCGGCCCTGCCGCTTGCTTTTTGCGGCGGGGTGTGGTACCGTAAAGGTAGAATTTCCCCTGCCCCGCCGGCCGCTGCGCCGGCACACCGCTGTTTGCACCGTCTATATAAAAGGAAAGGAGCCTACCCCCTATGTCTTCTGCCCTGTACGATCTCTGGCTTTCCCGCGCGGTTGAGGACCCCGACCTGCCCGCCGAACTCGCCGGCATTGCCGGCGACGAAGCCGCCATCAGCGACCGCTTTTACCGCGACCTTGAATTTGGCACCGGCGGGCTGCGCGGCGTGATCGGCGCCGGCACCAACCGTATGAACATCTACACCATCCGCCGCGCCACGCAGGGTCTGGCCGACTATGTCAACGCCGCCGGGCTGCCCAAAAAGGTTGCCATCGGCCACGACAGCCGCATCAAGGGTGAACTGTTCAGCCGCGAAGCCGCGCGCGTGCTGGCCGCCAACGGCATCACCGCGTATTTGTACCCCCGGCTGGAGCCGACGCCCGCGCTTTCCTGGGCGGTGCGGTACCTGGGCTGCGGCGCGGGCATCTGCGTGACGGCCAGCCACAACCCCGCCAAGTACAACGGCTACAAGGTCTACGGCGCCGACGGCTGCCAGATTACGCTGGAAGCCGCCGCCCAGGTGCTGGCCGCCATTGGGCAGCATGACTATTTCGACAGCCCCAAACTTGTGGATTATGACGAAGCCGTCGCCGCCGGCAGCATCCGGACCATCGACGACCAGTGCCTGTCGGACTTTGTGGACGCCGTGCTGGCGCTGCGCCCCGGCAACGACGTCAGCAAACTGAAACTCGTCTACACGCCGCTGAACGGCTCCGGCTTGGAACCGGTGCGGATGCTTTTGGACCGCATGGGCGTGACGCAGGTGACGGTGGTGCCCGAGCAGGAGCAGCCGGACGGCAACTTCCCCACCTGCCCCTACCCCAACCCCGAGATCCGCGAAGCGATGGAGACCGGCCTGAAACTGTGCGACACCGTACACCCCGACCTGATGATCGGCACCGACCCCGACTGCGACCGCATGGGCGCCGCCGTGCCCGACGGCCAGGGCGGCTACCGGCTGATTACCGGCAACGAGATGGGCGTGCTGCTGTTTGACTACATCTGCCGCACCCGCCTGGCCAACGGCACGATGCCTAAAGACCCCGTGGCCGTCACGACCATCGTTTCTACCGACATGGCCACCCCCATCGCCGCCAAATACGGCGTTGAGCTGCGCCGCACGCTGACCGGCTTCAAGTTCATCGGCGAGCAGATCGGCAACCTGGAAGCCGAAGGCCATGTGGAGCGCTATATCTTCGGCTTTGAGGAGAGCTACGGCTACCTTTCGGGCGGGCACGTGCGCGACAAGGACGCCGTCAACGCCGTGATGTTGGCCTGCGAAGCCGCCGCCTGGTACGCCGCCCAGGGCATGAGCCTGCTGGACGCCGTCAATGCGCTGTACAAGGAGTTCGGGTTCTACCGCAACGCGCTCAAGAGCTATACGTTTGAGGGCGAGAGCGGCATGCACACGATGCAGGGTATCATGGCCCGGCTGCGCGCCGAAGCGCCCGCCGCCATCGCCGGCGTCAAGGTGGCCGGTGTGACCGATTACGAGCACGACGACACCGGCCTGCCCAAAGCCGACGTGCTGGAGTACCGCCTGGAAAACGGCGCCAAACTGATGGTGCGCCCGTCCGGCACCGAGCCGAAAATCAAGGTGTACCTGTCCGCCGTGGCGGGCAGCGAGGCCGAGGCCGACGCCATCAACGCGCAGATGATCGCCGACGCCGACACCTGGATGCAGTAACGCCGTAACCCCCTTCGTAAAACAAAACAGGCCCCGCCGGGACAAGTTCCCGGCGGGGCCCTTTTGCGTTTACGGCTGGTGATCTGCCGCCGATTTGCCCGCCGCCAGCAGCTTGGTCAGCCAGGCGGGCACCGGCGCGCCCATGTCGGCGGCGTTCTCGGCAATGGAGCCGAGCTCGGTAAAAATATACCACACCAGGATCACCGGCAGCACCAGCACCGTGTAGTCCAGCCCCAGGCCGGGCAGGTGCTCAACGGCCACGCCCAGCACGCAGTCGGTCACGGCGGCCACCAGCACGACGACGATCATGCCGCCTTTGTGCCAGATGCCCGCGCGCGCCGCGGCGCTGGACCAGTTGCCCTTGGCGGCGGCCGCCGCGCTGCCGGTGAGGTAGTCCAGCGCCATGCAGCCCACCCAGGCCAGCACCAGCCAGCCCAGCCAGCCGAACGCCCCGGCCGCGGCCGCGATGGCGGCCTTGACCCACAAAAATACATTGTTGTTTTCCATTTTACTCCTCCGTATAGCTCGCGTAGTAGGGCTTGCCCGCGGCCTGCGCCATGCCCCACAGCGTCATGGCGTCGCCGCTGGACGCCGGGCCGATCTCGAACCCCTGCACCGGGCGCACCGGCAGGCCGAGCGCCTGCGCTTTGGCCACGATGTCCTCGCCCGCGTCCAGGATGCACAGCGTTTGCAGCTGCGCGGCCATGGGCGGGTCGGCAGGTTCCGGCGCGGGCAGCGCCGCCGTGCCATATGTGCCAACGGCGTTTTTGGTGCCGCTGTAGCGCGTCGGGTCAAGCCCTACGCCAGTGGCTGTGGCGCGTACTTCCAGGTGGCAGTGCTTGTACGGCGGGTCGTTCAGCGCCGCGTTGCCGCTGTTGCCCATGACGGCCAGCGGCGTGCCGCTGATGACCTTTTGCCCTGCTTTCACCAGCAGTTTCTCGTTGTGGCAGAAATACAGGAAATTCACGGCGTCCGGCGTCTGGTCTGCGTCCAGCTGCACGCAGATGTACCAGCCCCATTCCCACGTGCGGTCGCCGGAGGCCTTGTCTACCTTGCGCGCACGCGTCACCGTGCCCCGGATGGCGCGCTGCGTACCGTCGCCATTTTCGTAGTAGGGCATGCAGATGGTGTCATCGTCCATGCCCACAAGGTCGATGCCGCCATGCCAGGTCTTTCCGTCCCCACGCGTGTAGCCGAAACACCCATAAGCGTAAGGGACCCGGGTCCGGCCCTTAAAGATGCCGGTTTGTTTAAGTGCTTGCGTCATTTCTTACACCTTTCTTTGTATGCGCACGACGTGTATCTGGGTTATCCCCCATTATGCGGTTCGCCGCCAGATATACACAGCTAGATACGGCGGCAAGATCGGGATGCTCGACGGCGAGGCCGTCCCCATGCGCACCAGCGACGAAGCGTAGTATCCGGCCGGGTCCCGGTCGGACAAAGAGCCCGTCTTGCCTTCCAGCACCGTTCCCCCGCCGCCCGTACCACTCTTGATTACGGACCGCGCGTATCCGTTGGCCGGCACAAAACCGCCGTCGCAATACCCGAGCTGGCCGGTCACCTGCGGGATGTTTTGCGCTGTCAGCGTGACCGCGGCGCTGCCGCCGGTGCTGCCCGCCTGGTGCTGGTCGTCCGCCGCAAAGAGGAATCGGCCCTCAATGCGCTCCCACGTCCCGCCGAACAGCGTGCCCGGCGACGTAGCGTTGCAACTCAAATAGACGCTGCCCACCGGGTAGACAAGGTCCAGGATATCGCCCGGTTGCACGGCGGTATCAGCCTTGGCGTTCTCCGTCAGGGCTTTCAGCGTCACCTTGACGGTCGTGCCGTCCTCACTGCTGACCGTATAGGTCCCCGGCTCACCGCCGGTGTCCGCATCGGTGTACGGGTCGGCTGAAATTTCTACCGGGTCGTGGGCGTAAGTAGCACCGTCTGCGTGGCTTTCCAGCGATACAGCAAGATTTTCCCCAGTGTCTTCTTGGGAGCAGTACCAGAGTTGCAATGGGTTTTGCGCCAGCGTTTCTTTAAAAGATTCCAGTGGTGAGTTGTCCGTAAAAACGTATAGCTGCCCGTCAGTCGAAATCGTAAAACTGTACTCGTCTTTCCCCATGTATGTCATAGTCTCATCAACGAGTCGTAACCAATTCGCATAGGCAGGATTCAAATGAACGTTTTTGTCTGAGGGAAGCCAATTCCCTGCTATGCGGTATCTCGGTTTCTCATCGATTGTTCCTGCCAGTATCCAACTTTCGTCCTCGCTACCGTCAAACTCGATATAGGCATTGCACCCGCTGTCCACGTAGCTTTTCACGGATTCCCCCTCCAGCAGCTGCTGGGTCAGCGGGATATCCACGCTGCTATCGGTATGCCCCTGCACGGTCACGGTGACTTTTCCGTCCGCCCCAGCCCCTGCGCCGCCGGACGTGAAGCCGAACACCTCAACGCTCCGCAGCATGTCGCCCTCGCTCCGTACCGTCCAGGCCGCTTTTGCGCTGGCGGTGGTCATGGGGCGGGACGGGTCCAGGCTGCCGCTTTCGTCGGGCGAGATCGCGCCAAAAAATGTGCGGAATCCAAGTGCCTGCTGGGCGGCGGCTTGGGCATCCTCCGCGCTCTGCGCGGCGTCCGCTGCTGACCCGGCCGCCCGGGTGGCGCTGGCGGCGGCCTGCGTGGCGGCGGTCTGCGCCGCCTGGGCGTTGCCGGGCGCAGCTTCAATCACGGTCAAGTTGTCGTGGATTTCCTGGATCGCCTGCTGGTTCTGCTGCACGATTTTGCCGTACTGCTCGGCCGTGGCGGCGCTTTGGGCGGCGTCGGCCACCGACTGCTGCACTTTGCCGACGTTGCGCAGCGCTTCGTCCAGTTCCGGGCCGGTCAGGTCGCTTTGGTAAATCTGGAGCTCGTCAGGCATCGGGGACCTCCTTTTCCGGCGCTGCCGGTACCGGCACGTCCGCCGCGCCGGCCGCGGCGTTCATGGCCATCTCGACACGCAGCAAAAGGTTTTCCAGCGCCACCGCCTTGACGCCCAGCGGCAGGGCGGCGGCGTTGACGTCGCGCAGCAGGCTGTCCTGCAGCGCCTTTACTTTTTCGTTATCGTTCATGCGTACCTCCTGTCAAAATCTCTTTGTCCCGTTCACCCATACTTCCGCGTCACCGTCCCCGTTGATGTACACCTGAAATTTTGCCTGCTGCGAGGCATTGTAGACGCGCAAGCTCCCGCCGCGCCAGTCCGAGCCCGCGGTCACATTCCACACCTGTTCGCCATTGGCGCCCGGCCCCAGCAGGTAAAGGTTGCCCATGGCGGCATTCGCCCCGGAAGCAGCGATCGTCGCCGCTTCGCGCTGGGACCCGTCGCTGATTTTGCGCCAGATGCGCATCAGGCCGTCCTTGATTTCGACCTGGTTCGAGCTGTCGCGGGAATAAAAATCCCCCGTGATGCTCACCGTGCCGCTCTCCGTCAGCTGAAAATTCTGGCTGTTCACCACCAGCGTATTGCCGGAAAACGTGATGCGGCCGCTGTTGATGGTCACGCTGGTGCTGTCGGCCGCAAACGCCGTGCGCACCTCGCCGTCCTTGACGACGGTCAGCTCCAGCCCGTCCACCGTCTGTTCCAGGCGGGTCATGTCCCCCTGCACGTTGGAGACCTCGGTCGAAATGCCCGCTACCGTCTGGGACAAACGGGACACATTGCCCTGTACGTCCGCCACTTCAGACGTCAGGCCATCCACCGTCAGTTGCAGCTGCGCATAGTCGCCCTGCAGCTCGCTGGCCGTGACCTTGAGCCCATCGACGCCAAGTTGCAGTTCCAGCAGCTTGCCCTGCAGGTTTTGCCAGGTCTGGCTGTTGACGGCGGCGGTACCGTCCCGCCGGGCGTTGCCGGTGCAGGTAAGCGTCATGCGCTGGCCGGTGATTGTGCGCTGCATGACGTAGGCCCGCAGGCTGCGGCCCCAGGCATCGGTAACCGCAATGATCCGCCCCGGCGCGGGCGCACCGGCCGTCAGCGGCAGGCTGACCTCCAGCGGGGTGTAGGTGACACCCTGCAGCTGCTCGTACAGTGCCTGGGCCACCGGGCGCAGCGCGTCGGCGCTGGCCGTCGTCAGCAGCAGGTTGCCCTGGATGACGAGGGCGTTGGTTCCGGTCTCATCGGGCGGGTAGAGCACGCCGACGTCGTCGTCGGACTGCTTGATCTGCACCTTGTCGATGGGCGCAGTCTCGTAGTCCTCATACGAAAGCCCGCCCTGGAAATAGCCGTTCTGCGCGCGCCGGAACGTCCACACCAGGCCGTCCACGGTGCCCAGCACCGGCCCCAAAAGCCCCAGCGCCGTGGGCACGCCCATAGCGTCCGACCCCGGGCCGATGGTGTACCCCGCAAAGCCGGTGTACCAGGCGAATTCCAGCGCACCGGCCGGGGTCATGCGGGCAAACCGCCCCATGGCCTGTGCCGCCCACTGGATCAACTGCCGCCCGGTCAGGCTGTCGGCATAGAACGCCTGCACGGCATAGCCCGTGTTCAGCGCGCCGTCCAGCGCGCCGTCGGCCAGCGTTACGCCGCACTGGGCGCAGACGGTTTCCACCAATGCCCGGAGGGTCATGGGAAAACCGCCCTGCTGCTCCCGCAGCCAGGGCGAAAGGTCCTTGTCCAGCAGCATCATGCGGTCGTAGGCCGTGACCTTGACGACGTTGGCGCTGGTTTTGACCGGTTTTTCGGCCAGGAACACGCCCACCGTCTCCCGCGCGCCACTCTCTGTGTCAATGCGTGCCAGCGTGAGTTCGGCGCCCTGGGCGACGTTCAGGCCGTTTTCCGGCGCCCACAGTTCGATCTCGGCACAGGCCGCACAGGCCGCGCCCGGGCACAGGTCGTCCTGGTCGCTGACCTGCTCGGTCAGTGTCACGCTGCGGATGGTGCTGCTGTCCAGCACGGCGCCGTCCGCCAGCGTGATCGTATGCAAAAACAATCTGTCACCCCCTCAACACTGGATGATGTTGAACTTGAAATTGCGCCAGGTGCCGGTGGCCTTGCTCTTCCACGCCGCGCTGTACTGGCTCATATAGGCTGTGCAGGTCTCGGTGGCGTTGCTGCCGCCAAACACCGGGTGCGTGAACGCAAACGTTGCCTTGCCGGCGAACAGCCCCTTGAGGTAGGCGAGTTCTTCGTCGGTCAGGTGGCTGTAAGAAAACCCCCAGGTGCCGACTTTTTCCCGCATGACGATGCGGTGCATGACGCCGTCCTCGGTGCGGCCGCTGTCGCTGGCGTCGAGGTCGGTGAAAGAAAACGCAGCTTCGGCGTCCGGGGCCAGCAGGGGCTGGCCGTCGATCTGGTAGCAGTCTGTTTTGGTCCTTGCCATCTCATGCCCTCCCGGTAATCATTGCCTGTTTTGCCGTACAGCGCTGCACCGCCCGGCCAATGGTATCGTCGCCGATGTGGATGCCGTACACGGCTTCCAAAATCTGCCGCAGCGTTTTGTCGACCTGCTCCAGCGCGGCCAGCTCGCCGTCTAGGTTATCCTGCATGACGGCTGCCACCGCCTGCTGGATAGTCGCCAACGGCGCTTCGACGTTGGTGCCGCTGCGCTGGTCGCCCAGCACGGCCAGAAACTCCCGGTTGGGCGGGATGACCGCGCCCCGGGCCAGCGCCGGCACCGCAATGCGCTGCGCATAGGCCATGGCCGGCGCGGCGCGGCGGCCTGCCAGCCACTGCCCGGCCGAAGCGATGGCCCCGGACGCCGCGCTGCCCGCGCCCGCGATCAGCGACAGAATGCCCTGTACCGCCGCGCCGATAGCCCCGGCCATGTTCTGCACAACGCCGACCAGCCCGCTCACGGCGTTTTGCACGGTGGCGGTGATGGTGCGCCACACCGTCTGCACGGTAGTGGCCAGGGCGTTCCAGGCGCTGTCCCACGTGCCACGCAGTGCGCCGCTCACAAAATCGGCCAGGCCGCGCAGCACGGCCAGCACCGCCGTGACCGCGCCGCTGATGAGGCTGACGGCCGCCGACACCGCCGACGCAGCGGCGGCGAACACCTGCGTGAACACCGGGCCGAACGTCGCTGCCAGCCATGTGGCCAGCGGGGCCAGCACGGTGTTCCACAGCGTCAGCACCAGGTCCCCCACCGCGCCCAGCGCCAGCGTCAGCTGCTGCCACAGCGGGGCCAGGCAGTCGGCCCACAGCGCGCCCAGCACGGCGATGGCCTGCTGCAAAATGGGCTGCGCCACGTTGTGCCACAGCGCCGTCAGCAGCGCCATCAGGTTTTGGAACGCCTGCCCCGCGCCGTCCAGCAGCGGCTGGCCGTAGGCGGCCCAGGCCGTTTGGATGCCGGCCATCAGGTCCTGCCAGGCTGTCAGCACCAGCGCCAGCGCCGGGCGCAGTACCGTCTGCACGGTCTCGTCGGCCAAAGCACACAGCCATTGGAACGCCTGCCCCAGCGCCGTGATTGCCGCCGCCAGCGCCCCGCCCGCGATGGGCGCGAACGCCTGCGAAAAACTGTTGACGATGCCGGGCCAGAACTCGGTGGCCAGGTACTGCGCCAGCGGGGCCAGCGTGCCCTGCCACAGCCGGGTCGCCGCGGCGCGCAGCGGTTCCCACACAGCGGCGGCCGCCGCGCGCATCTGCGCCCAGGCCGCCTGCCAGGCCGCGATGGCCGGCGCGTAGTAGGTCTGCAAATAGTCCCAAAACTGTGCCCACAACCCGCGCAGCGTTTGCAGCAGCGCCTGCCAGATGTTTTGTTGCCGGGCGGCGTCCTCGCGCGCGGCCTGTGCGCCTTTGCCGCTGGTTTTGCCGCCGTTTTTCCCGCTGGTTTTGCCGCCGTCGCTGCCGCTTTGGCTTTTGGCGGCTTCGGGCGCGGCCAGGCGTTCGATCTCGTCAAATTTGGCCAGCGTGCGCGCGGTTTTGGCGCCCTGGGCGGCGGTGTCGCGCAGGCTTTTGCGCAACTCCTCCAGCACGCTGCGGGCTTCGCTGCCCGCGTCGCCCAGCCCTTGCAGGGCTTGCGTCATCTTTTGCAGGGCGTCGGCCAGCCGCCCGTCCGGCGCTTTCAACTCCGAAATTTCCTCAAACGAAAGGTTCTGCGCCAAAAGTTCCTCCTTTCTTTGTGTTTACGCGCCCAGCTTTGCCAAAAGCCGCCGCTTTTCGGCCTCGGCCGCAGGGTCGGGCGCGGGGCGCAGGTCGACGGTGGCGCGGTGGGCGCGGTAAAATTCCAGTTCCCAGGCTTCCAGCTTTTTGCCGCGGCGCAGCTTGTCGCGGATGGCCACCACCGTGGCGAACGTCCCGTCGCCGATGGCGTCAAAGCAGCTCAAAAAGCTCCACCAGTGCAGGTAGGGCAGCGCGCGCACATCGCGCCCGGCCGCCTGTTGGATGCCGGCAGCGATCAGCGGCGCGTCCTGCTGCCAGTCCATCAGGCGCGGGGCGGGGCCGGCGGGCGCGGGGCGGCCCGCCGCCAGAAACGCCGCCAGAAAATCCGTGGCGGCCGGCCAGTCCTGCTGCGGCATGGCCGGGAACTCGGGGTAAAACAGCCGCATGGCCACGTACCAGCGCTCGCCCCGGTCCAGGGCGGGGTCGGCGCTGCCGTCCAGCCAGCGCAGGATCTCCAGCACGTCGCGGTAGTCGCTGTGGATGCGGTACACCTGCCCGCCCAGTTCGGCCTGCGCCGGCAGCGCCCAGGCGGCCGTCACGCCTGCCCCCGCGCGGCGCGCGCCGCATCGGCCGCCGCTGCGGCGGCATCGGCCTGCGCCTGCAAACGGCGCTGCGCCCCGGCCTGCAAGACGGGGGTCAGCGCTTCCAGCAGGTTCTGCACCACCCGCTTGCCGTTGGCCCCCACGCCGGCCAGGTTCACGCCGTCCAGCGCGCGGTCAAAGTCGTTTTCCGGGCCAAAAATCCCGGTCAGCAGCGCCTTGATGCGCGCATCGTACTCCGCCAGCAGGGCCAGCCCCTGCGCGCTGTCGTTTTCCGGCAGGGCGGCGGCCTTTTGCGTCAGTTCGCGGTCCAGCGCGTCCAGCTGCGGGGCCGCCGCAAAAAAGCGGTGGTAGAGGTTGGGGTCCGCCGGGTTAAAGCGCAGCACGCCGCGCCCGTTGACGCGGTATTCCTCGACGCCGGTATCGATGTTCAGTTGGTTCATAGCCTGTCCTTTCCTGTAAAAGCAGGGGCGGGGGCCGCCTGCGCAGCCCCCGCCCCGGGTGGTATTTCCTTATGCCTGCGGCGTAAACGTGCTGTCCGCCGGGTCAAACGTGCCCTTGGTTTTAACGCCGGTGTAGTGCACGTTGAAGGGGATCTGGTAGCCGGTGGTGTCGCCGCCGTAGCTGACGATCTCGATGTAGCATTCCTCGCGCACGGCGGGGTAGGCGCCGCTCTGCTCGTCCCAGAGTTTGACCTCGACGATATCGGTCTTGAGGTCGTCCAGCACCAGGTCGCCGTCCAGGATGGCCTGCAGCTTTTCAAACAGCGGGTCGCCGTCCTCGGCATAGAACGGCGTCACCTCGCCCTGTTTCTGGTAGCTGTCGATGACGACCGAAGTCTGGCCCAGGATGTTGGTCTTTTTTTCGACGTTGGCGCTCAGTTCGGGGGCGTACTCCTCCAGGTCGCGCCCCAGGCGCACATAGCGGGCCGTTTCCTCGCCAAAGGCGGCGTTGAGGTAGTGGGCCATGTACTTGCGTTGAATTTTCATGCCGTGTCCTCCTTATAAAAATCAGTGTATTCTGCCAGCAGGCGCAGCGTATAGCGGGCGGTGCCGCCGGGGTCGGCGCGCTCCAGGCGGCCGTCCGCGGCGGCCAGCGTTTCGGGCGCGGCGGGGTCGCTGCCAAAGCGCGGCGCGCGCCCCGCGGCGCTTTGCGCCGCCACCCAGGCCTGCAGCGCCAGCAGCCGCCCGGCGTTTTGCGCGGCCTGCGCCGCGTCGCCGGGCGGCTGCGGCAGGCACAGGCGCAGCAAAAACTCGGCCCGGCAGCGCAGCGCCACACCGCCCAGCACGTCGGCGCGGCGGCGCAGCACCGTGACGCCGCGCGGCCATACGCCGCCGGTGCCGGGGGCGGGGCCGGCGTCCTCGGCACGCAGGGCCACGCCCTGCAACGCCGGCGCGCCGGCCAAAAATTCCAGCAGCGCCGGCAATGCGGTATCGTTCATGGTTTTCTCCTTTTTCATTCTTTCCGTGCGGGACGGTTGCCCCCCTATCGAATTTGTCCCCGCCGGCGGACATGCGCCGACGACGGGGACACCGCCAGGGAAATTTTGCCCAAAATTGTGTGCGAGGAGCCCGCGACGAGTGCGCGGTTTTGGGCAAAATTTTGTCGAAAGGGAATCCAAAGGGGGAAACAGGCCCGTCAGGCACCGCCGTGCGGGACTGTTGCCCCCTTTGCACCCCCGCGCGCTCAATTTGTCAGGCTGTGCGCGCCGGTGCCGCCGCCGGTCCACCAGGCGCCGGCTTCCACGTGGTGGGGCGCGCCGCCCAGCGTCATGGGCAGCACATACTGCACCACCGCCACGTCGTCCCGCGCGCCGGGCACAAAGGCGGGCCAGTCGGCCCAGGCCAGCGCCGGGCCTTCGCCGGGGCACAGGCGGTCGCCGGGTTCCAGCGTGTAATCGGTGCCGTAGCGCGCCGCGGTTTCCGGCACCACCAGCAGCATGGCGGCGCCCACCTGGGTTCCGCCGGCGTCGGGCGTGCTGCGGCGGCCGTGCTGCCAAAACACCCCGCGCAGCACGGTGCGCACCACCCGCTGCGCGGCGGCGTCGCCGTGGTACAGCGTCACAGTCTGGGCGTACAGGCGGCTTTCACGCATGGGGCAGCCACCGCCCGATCTGCAGATAATACCCGGCTTCGTGCCGGTAGTGCGCGGCGCGCAGGCTCAACGTGGTGGCGCACAGCTCCGGCGGGGCGGCGTAGGTCTCGTGCACGCTGCCCACCGTCACGCCGGTCAGGCCGCGGGCTTCGTCCTCCTGCGCAAACTCATACATTGCGTCGGCCACGGCGCACAGGGCCATGTTCTCGGCCTCGTCGGGGTCCAGGCCGCGGCGCGGGGCCACGGCGTAGACGTCCCGCATATACGCCAGTTCGTCGGCCGCGCGCTGCGCAAAGCGGGGGAACGCTTCCTCGGGGATATCCTCGCCCAGGTAGGTGTCGCGGTAGTAGGTGTAATCGGGCATAGGCGCGTCCCCTTACACCTTGAACTTGGCCAGCACCACCTTCGCTTCGTTGGAGAGCACCGCCACATAGAACTCGTCGGCGGTGATCTCGGTGGTGCGGGTCTTGGGCTTGCGCTCGGTCTCGATGTTGACGTCGCGCTTGCGGTAGATGGTCAGCGCCGGGATTTCGTCGTCGACCTCGGGGTCGGCTTCCAGCTTGACGATGGGGCAGGCGTAGCACGGGGTGCCGCCGGCGGCCTTTTCGCCGTCCTCGTCCCCCTCGGTGCCGCCCACGGTCACCACCGGCACCTTTTTGCTGGGCACCAGGCGGCAGCCGGCAATCATGCCGATCTCGCCGGTCAGCGCCACGCCGGGCTGGTATTTGTCGGCGCTGATGAAATCCGGGTCCTTGCGCAGCTGGGTAACCTGCTTGGGGTGCACGAACATCACCTTGTCGGAGCAGCCCATCTCCTCCTCAAACACATCGACGGCGTCGACGATGGCGTTGTAGTTGATCGTCGCGGCCGAGCCGTCGTAGGTCAGGCTGGCGCCCTGCAGCGCGTCCATGCAGTCGTTGTCAATCTTGGCGGCGATGGCCAGCGCCAGCTGGGTGTTGGCTTCGCCCACCGGGTTGCCGTAGCCCGAGAGCACGGCCTCGTCGGTCAGGCCGATGCCTTTCATCGCCTTTTTGATGGTGGCCTTGCGGGTGGAGGTGGTCATTTTTTCAATGGCGACCTCGCCGCCCTCGGCCACGTCGGCGGCGTCGCCGATGTAGGTGTACGCCGGCACCGTGATGGTGTCGCCGGGCACGCCGGCCAGCGTGTCGTCGATCTTGGCGAACGGCGCGACGCGCAGCTTTTTGGGGATGCGCGCCGACACCATGTCGGCCATGACTTCGGGGTCGATGAGGTCGGAAAGTTTGGTCATAATGTCTGCCATACATTGGCTCCTTTCTCTGTGTTTACAGTTGGCTGCGCAGCGCGGCGTACCCGGCGGGGTCCTCACGCTTGAGGGCCAGGCGTTCACGGTAGCCCATGCGCGCAAAAGCGTCGCGGTCGGCGTTCACCGGCACGCTGCCGGTGCCGGCCGCGTAGGGCGCAGGCGCGGCGGCAGGGGCCGCCGCAGGGGTCGTAGTCTCTTCCATCAGGGGTTTTCTCCTTTCGGCATATACTGTTGGCGGATGCGCTGCAAATCCGCTTCGGTCTGCTGGGGCAGGCCGTAGTACCAGGCCAGCGCGCGCTCGGGCCGCAGCAGCCCGGCGTCCACCAGGTCGCGCTGCTCGGCCCAGACGCGGGCGCGGTCGTACAGCACGCCGTCGCCCCAGTCGATGCTGAACGCCGCCGCTCCGGGTGCGCAGCCTTCCAGCCCGTACAGTGCGCCCAGCGTGCCGCACAGCGCCACAGCCTGGCGGGCGGCGTCCTCCCACATGGCCTGCAAATCACGGATGGTCAGGTCGTAGTCCACCGCCGTCGCCGCCACCTCGGTGGCGGTGCGCGGCTGGGCTTCGGCTTCGGTCTCGCTCAAAATGCCGCGGCGCAGCCCCAGCAGGCTCTCGCACCCGCGCAGCAGGTCCTGCTTGCGGGCCAGGTAACTCTGCTCGCGCAAAGCGGGGTTGTAGACCGTGACGCCGACGTTGGCCGGGTCGTCCGGCAGGCCGACAAAAAAGTCGTCGCGCAGCGCGCGGACGCCTTTGGCGTCGGGGCGCAGCAGGTCCTCCGACGCAAAGACGCGGGACGCGCCGTTGGCGAACTCGGTGTTGAGCTGCTGCTCGCACCGCGCCAGCGCGTGCAGCAGGCCCACGGCCGGCGCATAGATGCTGACGGCGTCGGGGCTGCCGTCCACACAGTTGGCCAGCGGCGTGCGCAGCACCGCCAGCCCCACGCCCGGCACGCCGGGCAGAAACAGCTGCGGCACCAGGTCTGCGCAGGCGTCCAGCGTGGCCAGCGGCACGCAGCGCCCCAGTGCCTGGCCGTTGCGCTCAAACAGCCGCGTCTCGATGGTCAGGCCGTCGGGGCCGGCCGTGCGGCGCTCCACCAGCGCGTAGCGTACGCCGCCCTTGCGGTGGCATTCCATCGTGCCCACGGCCTGCAGCGCGCCGTGGGCGTCGCGCGCCAGCGGCACGTAACAGTCCCGCCGGATGGGCACAAAATCCAGCGCGCCGTCCGCCACCACCGGTTTGAGCAGGCACTCGCCGCCGATGAGCGCATACTGCATCGCCGTTTTGCGCACGGCGTGCAGCGCGTCCAGGCTGCGGCGCAGCGCTTCGCCGGGCGCGCCTTCCAGCCGGGGCGCATACTCGGCAAAGACGGTGCGGCACAGCTTGGCCACAATCAGCGCCGCCAGCCGCGGGGCCGGGTCCTCGCCGGGGCGGGGCGCGCCATAGTACAGGTCCAGCCACTCGCGCAGGGCCGCGCGCATCTTGGGCGACGTCACATCGCTTTTGCCAAACGCTTGTTCCAGATAATTTTGCAAAAACTCGCTCCTTCCCCGCAGCGGTCTGTCCGGGCGGCCCGGCGGCGCGCTGCGGTGCGCGGCCGGGCGTTGCGTGCAGGGGGTTCACCTCCTTTGCGTGGTCTGCCCAACGCAAAGGCCCGCAGGCGGGGGGTCTCCCCCATCTGCGGGTCTTTGACGATCTCATATTACAACCTTTTGTTGTGAAATGCAATGAAACGCTGCGAACGGTTTGCGAAACTTCAGGAAATAGTTTCCGCTTCGCCCTCCAGGTCCAGCGCCAGCACCCCGGCGCGGTGGATCTGGTAGATGCGGCGCATCACCAGGCCCATCGCGTCGGCAATCTCGGCATAGCTTTGGCCCAAAATATACCGGCGGCGCAGCACTTCCTGCACGTCGGCCTGCGGCACCGCCGCCACAACGCGCAGCACCTCAAAGCGCCGTTCGACGCATTCCTCAATCTGCTGTTCCAGCTTTTTGCGCGTATCTTCGATACGTTCCACCGCGCGCGGCAGCCGGTCCGGGTCCGGCCCCGCCCCCGGCATGCCGGTCAGGCAGGCGGTCATGCGCACGGCGGCGCTGCGCATGGCTTCCAGCTCGCCTTCCAGCAGCTGTTCGCGGCGCACGGCGGCACGGTACTGCCGCAGCCAGTTGATCTTTTCCGGGTAGGTCATAGCGTTCCTCCTTCTGCTCTGCTCCTCGTGTTCGCCCTTGGGGCCTGCGTCATCCTTGTCGGTACCTACCATCTTAGTTTAACAACCATTAGTTGTCAATAGCATTTTGCGGACTGCCCGGAATTTTCTTTTTGCCGCACCAAAAAAGGGACTGCCAAAAAGCAGTCCCTTTTTGTTTCTTTTTTGCACCGCGTCAATGCGTCAGCGCGGCATCCTCCTCGCGGTCGGGGTCCCCGTCCCCGGCGGGGCCCTCCGGCCAGGGCTCTGCGGCCAGGGGCTCGCCCTCGGCGTCGATGCCGCGGCGCTGCAGCAGCGCCGCCACGGCCTGGTGCAGCAAACCGTACAGCGTGGCGAACAGCGGCACGCCGATGACCATGCCCGGCAGCCCGAACAGCCCGCCGCCGACGACGATGGCAAACAGCACCCACAGCGACGAGATGCCGACCGACTGGCCCAGAATTTTGGGCCCGATAAAGTTGCCGTCCAGCTGCTGGATGACGAGGATGAGCACCGCAAAGACCAGCGCCTGCAGCGGGTCGACCAGCAGCAGGATGAACAGGCTGGGGATGGCCCCGATGAACGGCCCGAACACCGGGATAATGTTGGTGATGCCCACAAACACGCTGATGAGCAGCGCAAAATCCAGCCCCAAAAGCGACATGAGCACAAAGGTCAGCACGCCGATGATGGCGGAGTCAATGACTTTGCCCACATAGAAGCCGGTAAAATTTTCGTTGGTAAAGTGGCACAGGCGCAGCACGTTTTCGGCCACGGGCGGCGGCAGCACCGCCCGCGTGATGGTGCGCAGCTGGTGCAGCAGTTTGCTCTTGCCCGAAAGCATGTAGATGCTGGACGCCACCGCCGTGAACACCGCCACAAAGTTGGACGCCACGCCGCCCAGCGTGGCGACGATCTGCGGCATGGCGCTGCTGACGAGGTTGTAGGCCTGGCGCATCAGCGCTTCCGAATCTTCCAGCAGGTCCAGCACATGCTGCACCGGCAGGCCGTAGTCCTGCTGGACCATCAGCAGCGTGCGGCGCACTTCCTCCATGTAGCCGGGCAGGCTGGAAAACAGCATGGCAAAACTGCCGCCGATCTGCGGCAGCACCAGCCAGGCCAACAGCCACAGCAGCAGCAGCGCCGCCAGGTAGGCCAGCAAAATGGCCAGCCAACGCAGTTTGGGGGCGCCGCGCAGCAGCGTGTTGTGAAAAGTTTCGACCAGGGGGTCCAGTACAAACGCGATGACCACGCCCCCCGCAAACGGCGAAAGGATGCCCAGCAGCGTCTGCAGCCCGCCCACAAAGAAACTGAGATTTTGCAAAAACAGGTAAAACGCCGCCCCCGCAAAAATCAGGCACAGCCAATCCAACATGGTGGCGGGCGGTTTTTCCAGCCAGAATTTTTTGTTCAACGTCCTTGCCCCTTTCCCTGCCGGCGGGCGCCGCATTCTCCTTTGTTTATTGTACCGTGCGGCGCGCCGTCAAACAAGGGACAAGTTGTTAAATTTCTTCCACCGACGGCAGCGGGTTGCCGTCGGCGTCGATGCCGCGGGCCTGCAGCCCGGCCCCCACCGCCTGTTTGAGCAGCGTCACCGCCACCGCCAGCGTCGGCACGCCGATGACCATGCCCGGCAGCCCGAACAGATCGCCGCCCACAATGATGGCCAGCAGCACGCCCAGGCCCGGCAGGCCGGTGGCCCCGCCGATGATGTGCGGCGCAATGAAGTTGCCGTCGATCTGCTGCACCACCAGGATAATCAACACAAATTCCAGCGCCTGCAGCGGGGATTCCAGCAGCAGGATGACCGCCCCCGGCACCGCGCCGATGAACGGCCCCAGCAGCGGGATGATGTTGGTGACGCCGACGAGCACCGCAATCAGCGGCGCATAGTCCAGCCGGAACAGCGACATCAGGATAAACGTCTCGACCCCGACGAGCAGCGCGTCGACGAGCTGGCCGCCGATGTAGCCGCTGAACGTGCGGTTGGCCATGGTGCATACCGAGAGTACATTGCCCACCCGGCGCGGCGGCAGCGCCGCGCGCAGGCAGGTGCGCACCGTGTGCAGCAGCATCTCTTTGCCGGTCAGCAGATAGATGCTGACCGCCAGCGTCACAAAGCCGTCCATGGCGGCCCCGGCCACGCCGGCGGCCGCGCCGGCCGCCGCCTGCGCCGCCGCGCCCGAGATGCCCTCAAACCACTGCTCCAGCCGGATGGTCAGCAGTTCCACATAGCTTTCCAGCGTGGCGGTGTCCAGGCCAAAGGTCGTCTGCACCCAGGCCAATGCGTCCTGGATGGCGGCTTCGTAGATGCCCAGCTTGCCGACAAAGGACTGCACGCTGGACACCAGCTGCGGCACCACCAGCGCCACCAACAGCCCCACGACGCCCAGCATCAAAATATAACTCAACAGCACCGCCAGCGGCCGCTTGCCGCCAAACAGCTTTTTGGCAAAAAAGCGGGTGGGAATATCCAAAATATACGCCAGCACAATGCCCCAGGCAAACGGCGTCAGGATGCCCAAAAACGCGCCGATGCCGCCGGCCACGGCCGGCAGCTGCATCGCAATGCCAAAAATGACGGCCACCCCGACCGCCAGGGTCAGGAAATCGCCGATGGTGCGGGGGGTGCGTTGGAACCAGTGTTTCAAGAAAAAACCCTCCTGTCGGGGCGCGCCGCCCCGGTCTTTTTGTGGGAAACCCATCATATCGTATTATAGCACATCTCCCGGCAAGATGCCACTGCCGGACGTGTCGAGCCGGCTGGTATATTTTGAAAACCCGCGCCGCGCACCACAAAGAAAAAATTTTCCTCCCGCCGGGTTGACAACGCCCGCCGGGCGTGCTATAGTGTTTTCGTTAGATAAGGCTAACCCATAAACGGGCCACTTCTGCCGCGCCCGTTCCCCTATGGCCGCACCGCTGCCCCCGGGCGCACGGTGCGGTTTTACCGGGGCGCGTGTTAGCCGTTGCTAACCTTTTGCGGGGTGCTTTGCCGCGTACCCGCGCACTGCGGCCAGAAGGCCGCTGATTTTCGGCCCTGCAGTTAGTGGACGCTAATTTACAGAGCCGCCGGAAAGAGGGTGCAAACCATGCCGTTGACGATGGCGAAGCCGGGCGAGATGCTGACCATCCACAAGATCACCGGCCGCGACGAGGTGCGCCAGCACCTGGCCGAGTTGGGCTTTGTGGTGGGCGAGCGCGTCTGCGTTGTGAACGAACTGGGCGGCAACCTGATCGTCCAGGTCAAAGAAAGCCGCATTGCGCTGAGCAAAGCGCTGGCCGCGCGCATCCTGGCCGGGTAAAGCAACGCGGCGCGGGGCCTGCGCGGCCCCGGTCCCAGAAAAAAAGTGGAGGAGGCAATTTGTATGAAAACACTCAGAGACCTCAAGGTCGGCCAGACCGCCACGGTGGTGCGCCTGCACGGCGAAGGCCCCGTGCGGCGGCGCATCCTGGATATGGGCCTGACCAAAGGCACGCAGGTTTACCTGCGCAAAGTCGCGCCGCTGGGCGACCCGCTGGAGTTGACGGTGCGCAACTATGAGTTGAGCATCCGCAAAGCCGACGCCGAAATGGTAGAGGTAGAGTAACTGCGAGCGCGCGACCGCGCAGAAAGGGGTATACATTATGGCGATCAAAATCGCACTGGCCGGCAACCCGAACAGCGGCAAGACGACGCTGTTCAACGCGTTGACCGGTTCCAACCAGTTCGTCGGCAACTGGCCCGGCGTCACGGTAGAAAAGAAAGAGGGCAAGCTCAAAGGCCACGACGACGTCATCATCCAGGACCTGCCCGGCATTTATTCGCTTTCGCCCTACACGCTGGAGGAAGTCGTCGCGCGCGGCTACCTGGTGGGCGAAAAACCGGACGCCATCCTCAACATCATCGACGGCACCAACATCGAGCGCAACCTCTACCTGACGACCCAGCTCATCGAGTTGGGCATCCCGGTGGTCATGGCCGTCAACATGATCGACCTGGTGCGCAAAAACGGCGACGCCATCGACCTCAAGCGGCTGAGCAAAGAGTTGGGCTGCGAAGCCGTGGCCATCAGCGCACTGAAAGGCGAGGGCAGCCATCAGGCCGCCGAACTGGCCGTAGCCGCGGCACAGCACCGCCGCGCCGGCGAGCTGCCGCATGTGTTCACCGGCAGCGTTGAGCACGCCATCGCCCATATTGAGGAATCCATCCAGGACCAGGTCGACGCGCGCTTTTTGCGCTGGTACGCCGTCAAGCTGTTTGAGCGCGACGACAAAGTGCAGAAAGAACTGGGCCTCGACGCCGAGCTGCTGGCCCACATCGACGCGCACATCGCCGACTGCGAAAAAGAGATGGACGACGACGCCGAGAGCATCATCACCAACCAGCGCTACGCCTACATCAACACCGTCGTGGGCCGCGCGGTACGGAAAAAGGCCCGCGTCGAGCACATGACCGCATCCGACAAGATCGACCGCATCGTCACCAACCGCATCCTGGCGCTGCCGATCTTTGCGGTGGTCATGGCGCTGATCTACACCGTCGCCATGGGCAGCACCGGCTTCTCCTTCGGCACCATGGCCACCGACTGGACCAACGACGTGCTGTTTGGCGAGGTCGTGCCCCCGGCCGTCTCCGGTTTTCTGGAATCCGTCGGCTGTGCGCCGTGGCTCAGCGGCCTGATCGTGGACGGCATTGTGTCCGGCGTCGGCGCGGTGCTGGGCTTTGTGCCGCAGATGCTTGTGCTGTTCCTGATGCTCTCCATCCTGGAGGATATCGGCTACATGGCGCGTGTCGCCTTTATCATGGACCGCATCTTCCGCCGGTTCGGGCTTTCGGGCAAGAGCTTTATCCCCATGCTGGTCGGCACCGGCTGCGGCGTGCCCGGCGTCATGGCGTCCCGCACCATTGAGAATGAGCGCGACCGCCGCATGACCATCATGACCACCTGCTTTATCCCCTGCAGCGCCAAAATGCCCATCATCGGCCTGTTTGCGGGCGCGCTGTTCGGCGGGTCCGGCCTGGTGGCGACCTCGGCCTACTTCATCGGCATGGCGGCCATCATCGCGTCGGGCATCATGCTCAAAAAGACCAAACTCTTTGCGGGCGACCCGGCCCCCTTCGTCATGGAACTGCCCGCCTACCACATCCCGGCGTGGGGCAACGTGCTGCGCGCCACGTGGGAGCGCGGCTGGTCCTTCATCAAGCGCGCCGGCACCGTGATTTTGGCTTCCACCATTGTGCTGTGGTTCTTGCAGGGCTTCGGCTTTACCGACGGCGCGTTCGGCATGGTCGAGGATAACAACACCAGCCTGCTGGCGTCCATCGGCGGCGCGGTCAGCTTTGTCTTTGCGCCGCTCGGCTTTGGGGACTGGCGCTCGACCGTGGCCACCGTCACCGGCCTGATCGCCAAAGAGAACGTCGTCGCCACCTTTGCCGTGCTGTTCGGCTTTGCGGGCGAAGTGTCCGAGAACGGCGACGAAATCTGGAATGTGATCGCCGGGCATTTCACGGCGCTGACGGCCTACAGCTTCATGATCTTCAACCTGCTGTGCGCCCCCTGCTTTGCCGCCATGGGCGCCATCAAGCGCGAGATGAACAACCCCCGCTGGACGGCCATCGCCATCGGCTATATGTGCCTGCTGGCGTACTGCACCTCGCTGGTGGTCTACCAGCTGGGCGGCCTGGCCACCGGCGAAGTGACGTTCAACTTCTTCACCGTCGTGGCGGTGGCGCTCGTCGGCCTGGTGCTGTGGCTGCTGCTGCGCCCCAATAAGTACGAGAACGTGAACGAGACCGCCTTTGACGCCAAGACGATCGTCTCCGCCAAGACCTGACCCATCCTGCAAGAAAGGAGCCTGCCATGCTGGAATTTCTGGCGATGAACTTCAACCTGCCCACGCTGCTGATTGCAGCGGTGGTATTTGGCGGTACCGGCTGGCTGTTGTACCGCACGCGCAAGGCAGGCGGCAGCTGCGGGGGCTGCCCCGGCGGTTGCCCCCACTGCACGGGCGGCTGCCACGGCTGCGGCCACTGCGCGCACGAGAAAAAGCCGGTCTGACCGGCCCGTATACAAACGCCCCAGGGGGCGCAGGCGGTACCTCCTGCGCCCCCTGGGGTTTTGTTTGGGGATATGGGTCAGTTGTGTTTGTAGTAGTTAATCAGGCAGCCGTCGGCCAAAATCTGGCGCTCGGCGTCGGTCAGCGCGCCCAGGCGCACGGCAAAACGCACGATGCCGCCGTCCGACTTGACGGCCACGGCCTCCAGTTCGTCGGCCTTGTTCAGCAGCGCCGCGCGCACGCCGGGCAGGTAGACGTAGTCGCCGTTGTCCAGCACGTTGGGCGTGTCCAGCAGCAAGGGCAGCATGCCCCAGTTGATGCAGTTGGAGCGGTAGCGCTTGGTGGCGTACTCGCACGCAAAGTTGGCCGCACCGCCCAGCACGCGCTGGCAGCTGGCGGCCTGCTCGCGCGCAGAGCCGTCGCCCGGTTTGTTGGCAAAGATGGCCGAGCCGATGTTGGTGGCCGCGGCGTCGGGGTGGTAGCCGGCCTTGGCCAGTTCAGCGTAGACGTCGGCGACTTCCTGCGGCAGGTCGCCGGCGCGGCGGGCGGCGTCCAGCGCCTGCACGGCCTTAGCGGCCGGCACATAGGCCGGGTCCTTGCGGGAGAGCGTGAACTCCGCCAGGCGCAGCGGGTTGGAGCGGAAGGACGACGTCTCGCCCGAGGGGATCAGCTCGTCGGTGGTGGTGACGGGGTCGGTGATATAGCTGACGATCTTGACGAGCAGGTCGTCGCTGAGGGCCGGCTGCTCGGGCCAGTCCTTGATGTTGGGGCCGAACTTGAGCGCGTAGTCGGGTTCGGGGCGGCCCCAGCCGTTGTAGACGCGCTTTTCGTAGACGCCCGCGTCAAAGTGGTAGGCGGGGGCGGTGTACTCGCTCTCGCAGACTTCGCTGGCCGCCGTCAGCACGCCGCCGTGGGCCGCCGTGGCCGCAATGGAGCGCGCGTCCATCAGCGCCACGGCGCTGATCTGCCCTTCGCCGGGCTTGGAGCCCTCGCGGTTGGGGAAGTTGCGCGTGGTGTGGCGGATGCTGAACTCGCCGTTGGCCGGCGTGTCGCCCGCGCCGAAGCAGGGGCCGCAGAAACACTCGCGGAAGATGCCGCCCGCCGATACGATATCGGCCACCGCGCCGTTTTTGACGAGTTCCAGGTAGGTGGGCATGCTGTCGGGGTAGACGCTGAACTTGAACACGCCGTTGCCGCAGCTTTTGCCGCGCAGAATTTCCGCCACGGCGCAAATATTCTCATACGTGCCGCCGGAACAGCCGGCCACGACGCCCTGCTCGACATAGATGCTGCCGTCGGGGCGCACCTTACTGACCAGATCCATGCGCACCTTGCCGCCCAGCTGCTCGTTGGCGCGGGCCTCGACCTCATGCAGGATGTCTTTGGCGTTGGCCTTCAGCTCGCGGATGGGGTAGGCGTAGCTGGGGTGCATCGGCAGGGCGATCATGCACTCGACGGTGGAAAGGTCCAACTCAATGCAGCCGTCGTAGTAGGCCACAGCGGCGGGTTTGAGTTCCTTGTAGGCTTCGGGGCGGCCGTGCTGGGCGAAATATTCTTCCGTCACGGCGTCGGTCTGCCAGATGCTGGACCAGCAGGTCGTCTCGGTCGTCATGACGTCGATGCCGTTGCGGTAGTCCGCCGACAGGTTGGCCACGCCGGGGCCGATAAACTCCATGACTTTGTTTTTGACATAGCCGTTGGCGTAGGTGGCGCCCACCAGCGCCAGCGCTACGTCGTGCGGGCCGACGCCGGGGCGCGGTTTGCCGGTCAGGTAGACAGCCACAACGCCGGGGTAAGCCATATCGTAGGTGCGGCCCACCAGCTGTTTGGCCAGCTCGCCGCCGCCCTCGCCCACGGCCATGGTGCCCAGCGCGCCGTACCGGGTGTGGGAATCCGACCCCAGGATCATGCGGCCGCAGCCGGACATCATTTCCCGGTTATAGCTGTGGATGACGGCCATGTTGGGCGGCACATAAATGCCGCCGTATTTGTGCGCGGCCGAGAGGGCGAACTGGTGGTCGTCCTCATTGATGGTGCCGCCGACGGCGCACAGGCTGTTGTGGCAGTTGGTCATGACGTACGGCAGGGGGAATTTTTCCATGCCGGAAGCGCGCGCCGTCTGGATGATGCCGACGTAGGTGATATCGTGGCTGGTCATCGAATCAAACTTCATGCGCAGCGCTTTGTCGTCGCCGCTGGTGTTGTGCGCCTGCAGGATGGCATAGGCGATGGTGCCGCGGCGCGCTTCGGCTTCACTCACACCGGCCGGGGCCGACGGCTGCAGCGCGCCGTCGACCAGGTAGACGCCCTGGGGATGCAGTTTCATGGTCGTTCCCTCCATTTGTTTTGGCGGCAGGCGGTACGGCCGCACCGCCCTTGCCGCATACCTATCTATAAGAACACTATACCCGCTTTGGGCGGGGTTGTCAACGCGATGCGGCTTTTCGCTTAATAAAATAAAGTCTGCGCAAGTGCTTTTTAAACATTTCTTAACTTTGTATTGACGAAATCGCAAAAACGCTATAAAATAAAACTACTCGCCCCCCTTCCGGGCGGCAAAACCAAAACGAAAGAGGGCACGCCGATGTATTACCCCGATGTGCCGGCGCTGGAGCCGGAAGAACTGGAACTGCTCTGCCATGAATACCTGGAGCACAACGCCCACCTGGACCCGGCCCTGGCCGACCGCATGGGCGTCAAGCGCGGGCTGCGCAACCCGGACGGCACCGGCGTGCTGGCGGGCATCACCAACGTGTCCAGCGTCATCGGCTACGACAAAACGCCCGACGGCGCCGTTGTGCCTATCCCGGGGCGGCTGGTCTACCGCGGCATCGACATCGACACGCTGGCGGCCGAAGCCGACAACCACGACCGCTTTCTGTTTGAGGAAGTCGTCTGGCTGCTGCTGTTCGGCGCGCTGCCCGACCGCGACCAGCACGCCAAGTTCTGCAAATTGCTGGAACATCACCGCGAGCTGCCGCGCGGCTTTGCCGACGATATGATTCTGAACTCGCCCTCGCCCAACATCATGAACAAGATGGCGCGCAGCGTGCTGGCCATGTACAGCTACGACGAACACGCTGAGGACCTGAGCCTGCCCAACATCCTGCGGCAGAGCGTCAACCTGATTGCCGAACTGCCGACGATGATGGTCAACGCCTACCAGATCAAGCGCCGCGTGTACGACCGCGCCAGCATGTACTTCCACCTGCCGACCGAGGGGCAGAGCACCGCCGAGCATATTTTAAGTACCTACCGCGCTGACCAGAAATTCACCCGCGCCGAAGCGCGCCTGCTGGACCTGTGCCTGCTGGTGCACGCCGACCACGGCGGCGGCAACTGCTCGACGTTCACCTGCCGCGTGCTGTCCAGCTCCGGCACCGACACCTACTCGGCCATTTCGGCGGCCATCGGCGCGCTGAAAGGCCCCAAGCACGGCGGCGCCAACCTCAAGGTCATGCACCAGCTGGATTACATCCTGGAAAACGTCCAAAACCCCGCCGACGACGAGGAAGTGCGCGAGTTTTTGCGCAAAATCCTGCGCAAAGAAGCCGGCGACGGCAGCGGGCTGATCTACGGCATGGGCCACGCGGTGTACACCGTCAGCGACCCGCGCGCGCAGATTTTAAAGAACCACGCCCGCCGCATGGCCTACGAAAAAGGCTTTGACGAGGAGTTCGAGATGCTGTGCAGCATCGAGCGGCTGGCCCCCCAGATTTTTGCCGAGGAAAAGCACGGCCCCAAAAAGGTGTGCGCCAACGTGGACCTGTTCAGCGGGCTGATCTACCGCATGCTGGGCATCAGCGAGGACCTGTACACCCCGCTGTTCGCCATTGCCCGCGTGCCGGGCTGGTGCGCCCACCGCGTCGAGGAAGTCGAGTTCGCCAACCGCATCATCCGCCCCGCCTACCAGTACGTGGGCAAACCGCAGCCCTATGTGACATTGGCCGAGCGGTAAACAGCGCGGCGCGCGCCCTGGCACACAACACAAAAAAGTAACAATTTAAGGCCGCGCACCGTCTTGCTTTTACCCGCGGTTCATGTATAATAAAAGTATCGTGGGGGACAATGGCCGGTAACCCCCATCTGCATCTGCCCGGCAAATGTAATAGAGAAAGAGGTATAAGTATATGGCAAAGCTGGATCTTACCAAATACGGCATTACCGGCACGACTGAGATCGTGTACAACCCCTCATACGAGGAACTGTTTGCCGAGGAGACCAAGCCCGGCCTGGAAGGCTATGAGAAGGGCCAGGTCAGCGAGCTGGACGCCGTCAACGTTATGACGGGCATCTACACCGGCCGCTCCCCCAAAGACAAGTTCATCGTCATGGACGACACCTCCAAGGACACCGTGTGGTGGACCAGCGAGGGCTACAAGAACGACAACAAGCCCGCCAGCCAGGAAGCCTGGGCCGCCTGCAAGAAGCTGGCCATCGAGGAACTTTCCAACAAAAAGCTGTACGTGATGGACGTGTTCTGCGGCGCCAACAAGGACAGCCGCATGGCCATCCGCTTCATCATGGAAGTGGCCTGGCAGGCGCATTTCGTCAAGAACATGTTCATCCAGCCCACGGCCGAGGAACTCGAGAACTTTGAACCGGACTTCATCTCCTACAACGCGTCCAAGGCCAAGGTCGAGAACTACAAGGAGCTGGGCCTCAACTCCGAGACGGCGGTCGTCTTTAACCTCACCGACCGTGAGCAGGTCATCCTGAACACCTGGTACGGCGGCGAGATGAAGAAGGGTATGTTCAGCATGATGAACTACTACCTGCCGCTCAAGGGCATGGCGTCGATGCACTGCTCTGCCAACACCGACATGAACGGCCAGAACACCGCGCTGTTCTTCGGTTTGTCCGGCACCGGCAAGACCACGCTGTCCACCGACCCCAAGCGCCTGCTGATCGGCGACGACGAGCACGGCTGGGACGACAACGGCATCTTCAACTTTGAGGGCGGCTGCTACGCCAAGGTCATCGACCTCGACAAAGAGTCCGAGCCCGACATCTACAACGCCATCAAGCGCAACGCCCTGCTGGAGAACGTCACGCTGGACGAGAATGGCAAGATCGACTTCCACGACAAGAGCGTGACCGAGAACACCCGCGTCAGCTACCCCATCGACCACATCGAGAAGATCGTGCGCCCCGTCTCGGCCGGTCCCGACGCCAAGAACGTCATCTTCCTGTCCGCCGACGCGTTCGGCGTGCTGCCCCCGGTCTCCATCCTGACCCCGGAGCAGACCGAATACTACTTCCTCTCCGGCTTCACCTCCAAGCTGGCCGGCACCGAGCGCGGCATCACCGAGCCCACGCCGACCTTCTCGGCCTGCTTCGGCCAGGCTTTCCTGGAGCTGCACCCCACCAAGTACGCCGAGGAACTCGTCAAGAAGATGCAGAAATCCGGCGCGAAAGCCTACCTGGTCAACACCGGCTGGAACGGCACCGGCAAGCGCATCTCCATCAAGGATACCCGCGGCATCATCGACGCCATCCTGGACGGCTCCATCCTGAAAGCCGACACCAAGACCATCCCCTACTTCAACTTTGAGGTTCCCACCGCCCTGCCCGGCGTTGACCCCGCCATCCTGGACCCGCGCGACACCTACGCCGACGCGGCCGAGTGGGACGCCAAAGCGAAAGACCTGGCTTCCCGCTTCCAGAAGAATTTCGTCAAGTACGAGAGCAACGAAGCCGGCAAGGCCCTGGTTTCCGCCGGCCCGCAGCTGTAACCCGGCTGCGCCCCGCGCGCTGACCGCCGCCTGAAAACCGCACCATCCCCGCCCCGGAAAAAAATTTCCCGGGGCGGGGATTTTTTTGCGCAAACCCGCTTGCTTTTCGCTTGCCGGCGTGTATAATATGGTGTTGCGCGGCCCGGTGGGCCGCGTGATTCTTTGCGTACAGAGGGTTTTGGGTATGACGAAAGATCTGACTTCCGGCGCGCCGCTGCGCGTCATCGCGCTGTTTACGCTGCCGCTGGTGCTGGGCAACCTGTTCCAGCAATTTTACGCGCTGGCCGACACCATCATCGTCGGGCGGTTTGTCGGCGTGGGGGCGCTGGCCGCCGTCGGCGCGACGGGCGCGGTCAACTACCTTATCATCGGCTTCTGCACCGGCATCTGCAGCGGGTTTGCCATCCCCATCGCGCAGCAGTTCGGCGCGCGTGACATGCCCGCCATGCGGCGCAGCATCGCCAATGCGGCCTGGCTGTGCCTAGGCTTTGGCAGCGTGCTGACGGTGGCCACCGTGGCGCTGACGCGGCCCATCATGCAGCTGATGCAGACCCCCGCCGATATTTTGGACGACGCCTGCCTGTACATCGGCTGGATTTTTGCGGGCATCCCGTTCGTGTTTTTGTACAACATGGTCAGCGCCATCATGCGCGCGCTGGGCGACAGCAAAACCCCGCTGTATTTCCTGGTGCTGACAAGTTTGCTCAACGTCGGGCTGGACCTGTATTTTATCATCCAGTTTGACATGGGCGTGCTGGGCGCGGCCGTCGCCACCGACCTTTCGCAGGCAGTGTCCGGCGTGGCGAGCTTTGTGTACATGCGCCGCCGTTTCACCATGCTCAAAATGCAGCCGGGCGAGACCCGTTTTGACCGCGCCATCTGCCGCCGCCTGTGCACCATGGGCCTGCCCATGGGCCTGCAGTGCAGCATCACGGCCATTGGCAGCGTCGTCATGCAAAGCGCCGTCAACGTGCTGGGGTCCACGGCGGTGGCCGCCGTCACGGCCGCCGGCAAGACCCAGAACCTGCTGACCGTCCCGCTGGAAAGCATCGGCACCGCCATGGCGACCTACGCCGGCCAGAACCTCGGCGCGGCGCAGCTGGGCCGGGTACGCCGCGGCGTGCGGTGCGCCCACGGCATTGCCATCGTCTACTCGCTGGCGGCGCTGGTGGCGCTGCACTACTTTGACATTTATGTCATCGCGCTGTTCCTGGACACCTCGGCCGAGGTCACCATCGTCGAGATGGCGCGCGACTATATGTTCTGGAACAGCCTGTTCTTTATCCCGCTGGGCATGTTGATCGTATGGCGGTACAGCATCCAGGGGCTGGGGCATTCCAGCCTGGCGATGCTGGCCGGCGTGGCCGAAATGGCCGCCCGCATCGCCGTGGCGCTGGCGCTGGTGCCGACGCTGGGCTATTTTGGGGCCGAGCTTTCCAACCCGTCGGCCTGGGTGGCGGCCTGCCTGCTGCTGTGCCCGGCCTACCGCTGGACGCTGCGCCAGCTGCAAAACGACCTGAGCGCCCGCCGCCTGGCCGCACTGCACAAAATGGGCCTGCGCGTCCTGCCCGCGCTGCCCAAAAACAACACCGCTTGTTTTACGCCGTACATGTGTGCTATACTGAAAAAGAGACCGCCGCAAACCCGCAAAAAAGGAGCGTAACATGGACGAACAATGGCTGACCCGATACCGCAGCGAGATTGAACAGTTTACCGCGGCAACCAAAGCGTTTGACCGCGGCGAGTTGCCCCGCAAGGACTACAAGGGCATTTCGGGCGGGTTTGGCAGCTACGCCCAGCGCGACGCTTCGCGCCACATGCTGCGCCTGCGCCTGCCCGGCGGCCGCCTGACGCTGCCGCGCCTGCGCTTTTTGGCCGAGGTCACGCAGCGCTACGGCATCGACCCCGTTAAGCTGACGACCTGCGAAGCCATCCAGCTGCACAACCTGACGCCCGACCTGCTGCCGGTGTTGATGGAACACGCCATCGGCTGCGATATCATCACCCGCGGCGGCGGGGGCGACAACCCGCGCAACGTCATGGCCAGCCCGCTGACCGGCGTGCAGCCCGGCGAAGCGTTCGACGTCATGCCCTGGGCCGAAGCCGCCAGCGACTACCTGCTCTCGATCTGCCGCGACATCCGCATGCCGCGCAAACTCAAAGTCGCATTCTGCAACGGCGTCGACGACTGCGTGCACGCCGCGTTCCGCGATATGGGCTTTGTGGCGCAGCCGGACGGCACCTTCCAACTGTATATCGCCGGCGGCCTGGGCAACGAGCACCGCATGGGCGTGCTGGTGGTCGAAGCATTGTTGCCGCGCGACGTGCTGTACGCCATCCGCGCCATGGTGGATACCTTCTGCGCCCACGGAAACTATGAGAACCGCGCCAAAGCCCGCACCCGCTATATGCAGCAGACGCTGGGCCCCGACGGGCTGCGCCGCGCCTTTTTGCAGAACCTCGAGGCCGCCAAACAGCGCGGCGGGCTGGACCTTGTGCTGGAGCCGCCGCGCGTGACCAAGACCGGCAGCGGCGTGCTGCACGACGCGCGCGCCATCCCGCAAAAACAGCCGGGGCTGTACGCCGTGGCCTACCACCCCATCGGCGGCTGCCTGCCGGCGGGCAAGCCCGCCCAGCTGGCCGAACTGCTGGCCGCCCTGCCGGGGGCCGAGTGCCGCGTGGGCCCCGACGAAACGCTGTATATCCTGAACCTGACGGCGGTGGAAGCCGCCCGCGCGCTGCAGGCCACCGACGACGGCGCCCAAACGCAGTTTGAGAGAAGTGTTGCCTGCATCGGCGCGTCGATCTGCCAGCAGGGCGTGCGCGACAGCCAGGCGGCGCTGCGCCGCTGCGTCGAAGCTGTGCGCGCCGCCAACCTGCCCGACGGCGCGCTGCCGCGCATCTGCATCTCGGGCTGCCCTTCCAGCTGTGCGGCGCACCAGGCGGCCGCGCTGGGCTTCCAGGGCTGCGTCAAGCCGGTGCCGGGCGGCAAACCGGTGCCGGCGTTCCGGCTGTTTGTGGGCGGCTGCGACGCCCTGGGCCGGGAACGCTTTGGCGAACCGCTGGGCTTTGTGGCCGAGGACCAGCTGCCCGATTTGCTGGTAGCGCTGGGCCGCGCCGCGGCCGACGCCGGCTTTGGCTGGGACGCCTGGCGCGCCGCGCAGCCCGACGCACTGGCAGAGATTGCCCGGCCCTACCTGTAACGTTCTTCCTTTCGGCCGCCCCGTGGCCCGGCGCTTGGCGCCTGCCGCCGCGGGGCGGTTTTTTGCCCCTATAAAAAGGAGCCCCTATGCAAAAAGTCCTCATCGTCGGCAGCCCCGGTGCGGGCAAAAGCGTGCTGGCGCGCCGCCTGCACGCCGCGACCGGCCTGCCGCTATACTACCTCGACTGCCTGTGGCACCGCCCCGACGGCAGCCATGTCTCGGCCGCGGAATTTGACCGCGCGCTGGCGCAGGTGCTGGCACAGCAGCGCTGGATCGTCGACGGCAACTACCTGCGCACGCTGCCCGTGCGGCTGGCGGCCTGCGACACCGTGCTGTGGCTGGACCCGCCGGTCGAGGTCTGCCTGGCGGGCGCGGCTGCGCGCATCGGCCGCCCGCGCCCCGACCTGCCCTGGGTCGAGCGCGCGCTGGACCCCGAATTTGCGCAGTATATCCGGGATTTCCCGGCGCAGCAGCGCCCGCAGCTGGCCGCGCTGCTGGCGCAGCGCCCGGCGCAGGTGGCGCTGCACCGCTTTGCCGCGCGCGCCGACGCCGACCGCTGGCTGGACACCCTGCCCGCCGCCCCGAAAGGAGCCGACCTGTGAAACGACCGCTTTGCCTGCTGGCCGCACTGCTGCTGGCCGCCCTGTGCGCCTGCGGGGCCGCGCCTGCCCCTGCCGAAAGCCCCGCCCCGGCCGCATCGGCGGTGAACCCCGCCACAACGCTGACCTTTACCGATGACCTGGGGCGGGAGGTCACGGCCCCCGCGCCGCCGCAGCGCGTGGCGGCGCTGCTGGGCAGCTATGCCGACGTCTGGTGCCTGGCCGGCGGGCAGGGCACGCTGGCGGCCGCCGCGCACGACGCCTGGACGGATTTTGCCCTCGCTTTGGGCGACGGCGTGGCCGACCTGGGCGGCCTGCTGGAGCCCAACCTGGAAGCCCTGATCGCCGCCGAGCCGGATTTTGTCATCGCCAGCAGCAACACGGCCGCCCATTTGGAACTGCAGGGCGCGCTGGCGGAGCTGGGCATCCCCGTGGCGTATTTTGATGTGAACAGCTTTGCCGACTACCTGGCCATGCTGCAGACCTGCACGATGCTGACGGGGCGCGACGACCTGTACCAGCAAAACGGCCTGGACGTGCAGGCGCAGGTGGACGACGCCAAAGCCCGTGCCGACGGCAGCGCCCCCACCGTGCTGGTGCTGCGCGCGGCCGGCAGCAGCTGCAAGGTCAAAAACAGCCGGGGCACCGTGCTGGGCGAACTGCTGGCCGATCTGGGGGCCGTCAACATTGCGGACAGCGACACCCAACTGCTGGAGGATTTAAGTCTGGAACGCATCCTGGCCGACGACCCCGACTGCATTTTTGTGGTCTACCAGGGTGACGACGAAGCCGCCGCCCAGCGCACGCTGCAAGCCGCGCTGACCGCCAACCCCGCCTGGAACACGCTGACCGCCGTGCAGCAGGGCCGCTTTTACGTCATGGACAAACAGCTGTTCCACTTAAAACCCAACGCCCGCTGGGGCGAAGCCTACCGGCAGGCGGCCGACCTGCTGTACGGCGGCTGACCTACCCCGCAAACCACTGCGCCCCCGCCGGGGTTACCCCGGCGGGGGCGTTTGCTGTTTTTCACAACCAATATGGGGCGGCGCGCTCAGCACAGCGGGGCCAGCAGGCGCAGCACGGCGCTGCGCATCGTGCCCAAAAAGCCGGTGCGGCAATCCTCCAGCCCCAGGCGTTTGCTGGCGCGCTCAATCTCCGCCAGGTCGGCGCGGATATCCTCCAGCACGCGGCCGCCGTACAGCAGGGCGCTGCACTCAAAATGCAGGTACAGGCTGCGGTAGTCGAGGTTGACGGTGCCCACGGCGGCCACACGGTCGTCGCACAGCCAGGTCTTGGCGTGCAAAAAGCCCGGCGTGTAGCTGTAGATGCGCACGCCCGCCTGCAGCAGGTTGGCAAAGTAGCTGCGCGTCAAAAAGTAGATGGTGGGTTTGTCGGGCGTGCCCGGCGTGTAGATGCGCACATCGACGCCGCGCTTGGCCGCCAGCCGCAGCGCCGTCAGCAGGTCGTTGTCCAAAATCAAGTAGGGCGTGCAGAGGTACAGCCGTTCCTGCGCCTGCGCGATCAGGTCCAGGTAGACGTTTTTGGCCACGGTCTCGCGGTCGGCGGGGCTGTCGGCAAAGGGCTGCACCAGGCAGTCGGTGGGCTGGGGGGCCGGCTCGGGCAGCATGGCGGGCAGGTCCAGCGGCTCCTCGGGGTAGCGGGCTTTCCAGAACGTCAGAAAGATGTTGGCAAAACTGCGCGCGGCGGGGCCTTCCAGCCGGACGCCGCTGTCTTTCCAGTAGCCGAACCGCACAAGCTTGTTGATATACTCGTCGGCCAGGTTGACGCCGCCCGTAAAGGCGACGCGCGCGTCGACGACCATGATTTTGCGGTGGTCGCGGTTGTTCATGACCAGGTTGAACAGCGGTACAAACGGGTTGAAGGAGAACGCGCGGATGCCCTCGGCGCGCAGGGTGTCGGCGTAGTTGTGCGGCAGCAGGCTCAGGCAGCCCGCGTCGTCGTAGATCACGCGCACGTCAACGCCCGCGGCCGCCTTGCGGCGCAGAATCTCATGGATGCGGCCCCACATCTCGCCCATGCCGATGATAAAGCTTTCCACATAAATGCTGTGCTCGGCGCTTTCCAGCGCGGCCAGCATATCGGGGAACATCGCTTCGCCGCTGGCGTAGTAGCGCACGGCGGTGCCGTCAAACACCGGCGCGGGGGCAAAGTCCCGCACATAGCGCGCGGTTTCGGCCGCGCGGGGGTCGCGCGCGGCCAGTTTTTGCTGGGCGGCGGGGTCGGCGGTGCGCAGCGGGGCCAACACGGCTTCGGCGCGTTCCAGGCGGCGGCGCAGCGGCAGCGCGGGGCGTTTGTCGCCCCACAGCAGGTAGAGCAGCCCGCCCTGCACCGGCATGATGGCGAACAGAATCATCCAGCTGATCTTGAACTCCGGCACGGTGGAATCCTGCCGGATGAGCGCCAGGCACATCACGACGCTGAGCGCGATGCCCACGGCGTTGAGCCAGGTCGCGTATTCGCTCAGGCGCGAAAACAAGATAAAAAACCATACCAGCTGCGCCAGCAGCAGCACGCCGGTGACGACCAGGCGGCTGAACACCAGCGAAAGGATGCGGCGCACCACATGGCGCCAGGTAAATTTGTGGCGGGTCATACACACCTCTTTGCCAAACAGGAACGCGCAGCCAACCGCCAGGGCGTTGGCCGCACAGAAACAGAAAAAGAAAAACAGCACCCAGCCGCGGTTGCGGGCGGGGTGCTGCCTGTACGTGCTTTAGGCGCGGCGGTCAATCGCCGCCATGCAGTCGTCCATCGTGCGGAACGTCACCGCGCAGTCCGAGCCGATGAACCAGCGTTCCTCGCCATTGCAGACGATCTTGCGGATCAATTTGCCGTGGTATTCCGTCTGGATGTAAATCCCGTTGGGCATCCCGATCCCTCCCCCAAAATATAGTGCGCGCGCCAGTTGGCTGCCCCATATTCAGGGTTTGCCGCGACAGGCTTTACCCAGATTATGCCACATTTTGCCCGTTTGTGCAAGTGCCAATTCGCCGTTCTTTGGGGTGGTTTGGGCACATTTTTTGGCACAACGCACAAATCGTTTGCGCCAAAGGCCGCCGCACGGGCGGCGCGCTGGCAAAAACCGACAAAAGCCCGCCAATTTCGCAAAAAAATCTTGCCAGGCGCGTCGGTTTGTGTATAATATAAAGTAGTAGAATTATGGGCGGTAGCCCCTTTGCGCGGCGCCCAAACGTCCTGCAGGCGCGGCAGCGCACGGCGGGGGCGCGGTGTTTTGCGGCTTTGTTTTGCGCCGCGCCCTGCGCAAAGCGCAGGTGACATAAGAAAGCAAGGGAACCGCGCGGAATACCGCCTGATTTTTATACAGACCGGAGGAGCTTGACTATGACAAAGATGGAAACGCTGCAGTTGAAGCTGACGGCGACCCGCGTGCGCATGGGCGTGATTGAAGCGACCCACGGCGCAGGTTGCGGCCACCCCGGCGGCAGCCTGTCCTGCGCGGATGTACTGACCTACCTGTATTTCCGCGAGATGCGCATCGACCCCGAGATGCCGCAGGCAGAAAACCGCGACCGCTTTGTGCTCAGCAAAGGGCACTGCGCGCCGGCGCTGTACGCCACCCTGGCCGAGCGCGGGTTTTTCCCGGTGTCGGACCTGCCGACGCTGCGCCACTCCAACAGTTACCTGCAGGGGCACCCCAACATGAACACGGTGCCCGGCGTCGATATGAGCACCGGCAGCCTGGGGCAGGGCGTCTCGACGGCCTGCGGCATGGCGCTGGCCGCCAAACAGCTGGGCAGCGATATCAACGTCTACACCCTGCTGGGCGACGGCGAGATCGACGAAGGCGAATGCTGGGAAGCGTTCATGTTCGCCAACCATTACAAGCTGGACAACCTGTGCATCATGATCGACGTCAACGGCCTGCAGATCGACGGCCCCACCAACAAGGTCATGACCACCGAACCGCTGGACCGCAAGATGGACGCCTTTGGGTTCAACACCATTGTGTGCAATGGCAACTCGTTTGTCGAGCTGGAGCAGGCGTTCAAGATGTTTGATCTGTCGCACGGCAGCGGCAAACCCACCTGCTTTTTGCTGCGCACCACCAAGGGCCTGGGCGTAAGCTACATGCAGGACGCCGTGGACTGGCACGGCAAGGCCCCCAACGACGAAGAGTACGAGCAGGCCATGCAGGAACTGCGCGAGGCCCACGAATCTTTGGAAAAGGAGATCGAGCTCAACAATGGCTGAGATGAAAATGATCGCCACCCGCGTCAGCTACGGCGAGACGCTGGTGGAGCTGGCCCGCCAGGGCGCCGACGACCTGGTCGTGTTGGACGCCGACCTGGCCGCCGCTACCAAGACCGAGATCTTCCGCAACGAATACCCCAACCGCCATTTTGACTGCGGCATTGCCGAGCAGAACATGATGTGCGTGGCCGCCGGCATGAGCACGATGGGCTATGTGCCGTTTGTTTCCAGCTTTGCGATGTTCGCCGCCGGCCGTGCGTTTGAGCAGGTGCGCAACACCATCGCGTACCCCCACCTCAACGTCAAGATCGCCGCCACCCACGCCGGCCTTTCGGTGGGCGAGGACGGCGCGTCCCACCAGTGCTGCGAGGATATCGCCCTCATGCGTTCCATCCCCGGCATGGTGGTGCTTTCGCCCGCCGACGCCGTCGAAGCGCGCGCCGCCGTCATTGCGGCGTACAACTACAACGGCCCGGTCTACCTGCGCCTGTCGCGCCTGGCCTCGCCGGTGTTCCATGACCCCGAGACCTACCGGTTCCAGATCGGCAAGGGCGAAAAACTCACCGACGGCTACGACGTGGCCGTCGTGGCCACCGGCCTGATGGTCAGCGAAGCGCTGCGCGCCGCCGTCATCGCCAAGCGCCAGGGCATCAACGTGCGCGTCATCAACCTGCCCACCATCAAGCCGCTGGACGAAGAGATCATCCTGACCGCCGCGCGCGAATGCCGCCGCATCATCACCGTCGAGGAGCATAACATCATCGGCGGCCTGGGCGAAGCCGTCTGCAGCCTGCTGAGCGAAAAGCTGCCCTGCCCGGTGCGCCGCATCGGCGTGCAGGACCAGTTCGGCCACTCCGGCCCGGCGGCCGAAGTGCTGCGCGACTACGGCCTTTCGGCCGAAGCCATCGCCAACGCCATCCGCGAGGTTGTGCGCCCCGAACAACCGGAACAGAACTGACCGGCGCTGCCGGAAATTAGGAAGCTGCCTGTTTTGTTGGGTTTCCCGCCAGGCAGCTTCTTATTGTACCCATGCGATCAAGGAGCTTACCGATGGAACGCATCCCCCCGCCCGCCGCGCCGCGCGCCTGTGCGCGCTGGGTACTGGCCACCCTGGCGCTGACGCTGCTGCTGTTGTGCCTGTTTGCCGTGCCCACCGCGTACATCGACCCGCTGTTCCACTACCACGCCCCGCTGGAACAGTACCAATACCCCATCACGAACGAGCGATACCAGAACGACGGCATCACGCGGCATTTTCCCTACGACGGCATCATCACGGGCACTTCGGTGACAGAAAATTTCAAAACCTCGGAAGCCGACCGCCTGTTTGACGCCACCTTCATCAAGGTGCCGTACGCCGGCGGCCGCCACAAAGAAGTCAACGACAACCTGCGCCGTGCCTATGCATCCGGCCACGAAATCCGCTATATCATCCGCGGGCTGGACTCGGAGCTGATGATCGTGGACAAGGACGCGTACAAAGAGGACTACGACTACCCCGACTACCTGTACAACGACATCCCGTTCGACGACGTCCACTACCTGTTCAACAAGACGATCTTTTTTGACTACACGCTGCGCGTGCTCGACTACACGCGCCAGGGCAACCGCACGACGACGTTTGACGAATACGCCAACTGGAGCGACGCGTTCACCTACGGCGCAAAGACCGTGCTGGCCCCCTACCTGTTTGCCGAGGAAGAACCCCCGGTCTCGCCGCTGACCGCGGAGGACCGCCGCATGATCGAGGAAAACCTGCAGCAGAACGTCATCGCCCTGGCCCGGGAACACCCCGAGACAACGTTTTACCTGTTCTTCTCCCCGTTCAGCATCGTGGACTGGGGCCGCCAGTACAACCTGGGCCGCGTCGGCCGCCAGCTGGACGCCGAGCAGGTCGCCATTGAGTTGCTGCTGCAGGTGCCCAACATCCGGCTGTACTCCTTCAACAACAACTTTGACCTCATCTGCGACCTGGACAACTACAAGGATTACGAACATTATGGCGAGTGGGTCAACTCCTGGATTCTGGAGCAGCTGTGCCGCGACGAATACCGCCTGACCCGGGACAATTACCAGGCCTATCTGGACGAAATCCGGGCGTTTTATACCTCATTCGATTACGCTTCCCTCAATCCTGTCAACTAAGGGGCCGCTATGCTGTTCAATTCTTACCTGTTCCTGCTTTTGTTTCTGCCGCTGGCCCTGCTGGGCTATTTTGCGCTGAACCGCCTGGGCCGGCGCCGGGCCGCCGACCTCTTTTTGATCGGCATGTCACTGTGGTTTTACGCCTACCTGGCCCCCGTCTACCTGTGGGTTTTGTGCGGCAGCGTCGTGGTTAACTTTGCGTTTTCCCGGTGGCTGGCGCGCCGTTTCCGCCGCCCGCCCACCCACAAACTGCTGCTGGCGGCCGGCATCCTCTGCAACGTGGCGGTGCTGTTCTATTTTAAATATTTCAACTTTTTCTGGGAGAATCTCAACACCGCGCTGGGCCGCTCCTTCACGCTGCAGCACATCGCGTTGCCGCTGGGTGTCAGCTTTTTCACCTTCCAGCAGATCGCCTACCTGGTCGATTCCTACCGCGGGCAGACCGCCGGGTATTCTTTTGGGGAGTATACGCTTTTCGTCGTCTTTTTCCCCAAGCTGTCCCAGGGGCCGATCGCGCTGCACGGCGAACTGATCCCCCAGTTCCGCGACCCGGCCCGCCGCCGCCCGCAGGCGCAGAACCTTGCGCGCGGGCTGTATGTTCTGGCGCTGGGCCTGTTCAAAAAGGTCATCCTGGCCGATACGTTCGCCAAAGCGGTGGACTTTGGTTTTGCCGATATCCCGTCGCTCTCCTCGCTGGAAGCGCTGCTTGTCGCGCTGTCTTACGCCTTCCAGCTCTATTTCGATTTCAGCGGTTACTGCGATATGGCGCTGGGCATTGCCGCCATGTTCAACATCGACCTGCCCCAGAACTTTACCTCGCCCTACAAAGCGCTCTCCATCCCGGATTTCTGGGGCCGCTGGCACATCACGCTGACGCGCTTTCTGCGCACCTACATTTATTTCCCGCTGGGCGGCAGCCGCAAGGGCACGGCGCGCACCTACTGCAACATTCTGGTCGTGTTTCTGGTCAGCGGGCTGTGGCACGGCGCCAACTGGACCTTTGTGGTGTGGGGCGCGCTGCACGGGCTTTTGAACTGCCTCCACCGCGCCCTGCGCAAACCCTGGGCGCGGCTGCACACGGTCACCCAATGGCTGCTGACTTTCCTGTCGGTCGTTGTGCTGTGGGTGTTTTTCCGCGCCGACACGCTGGGCGACGCCGTCGCCTTTTTGAAAGAATGGTTCCGCTGGTCCAGTTTTACCATCCGGCCGGAGCTGTACGCCTGCTTTGATTTGCAGGAACTGCTGCTGGCAGAACGGATGCTGCCCGGCCTGCGCACGCTGGCCGCCCAAATGACCGGCTGCAACCTGTGGCTGTTCCTCTTCGGCGCGTTTTTCATCGTGCTCAACCTGCCCAACAACCGCGAAATCCGCTTCCGCCCCACATTGGGCACGGCGCTGGCCACCGCAGGGCTGCTGTTCTGGTCCATCGTCTCGCTGGCTGACGTCTCCGTTTTCCTGTACGCGAACTTCTGACCAGGGGCGCGCTGCCAAAAAGCGCCCTGCAAAACTGTACGCAAAAAATCGCCCCGCCAAGGAAGCGGTACCGCTTCCTTTGCGGGGCGATTCGTCTCGATGCACCTGTTTCCGGCGTTAACGCTGTCGAGTTCCCCTTCTGCAATGCGCCGCTCTGCTTCCCTTTACGGGGCGGCCGTATCGCCGCGGCGCAGGTTTTTGAAAAACTTTGCCAGCGGGATCACGCCCGCCAGGTCCGCGATCACCCACCCGATGGGGATGGACACCCAGATGCCCGCCGCGCCCAGCGCCGGGATGGCCGACAGCGCATAGGCCAGCACGACGCGCAGCCCCAGCGAGATGACCGTGAGCACCACCGACATGCCGGGGCGCTCGATGGCGCGGTAAAAGCCGTACAGCAAAAACAGCAGCGCAATCAGGCAGTAGAACGCGCCCTCGGTGCGCAGGTACTGCACGCCGGCGGCCAGAATTTCCGTCTCGCCGGGCTGCACAAACAGCAGCATCAGCGGCCGCGCCAGCACAAACACCACGGCGCTGACCGCCGCGCCGAACGCCATGCTGACCGCCACGGCGCTGCGCGTGCCGCGGCGGATGCGGTCATACTGCCCGGCGCCGTAGTTCTGCGCCAGAAACGTCGAGAACGCGTTGCCGAAATCCTGCACCGGCATATAGGCGAAGGAATCCACCTTGACCGCCGCGGCAAACGCCGCCATGATGGCCGGGCCAAAGCTGTTGACGCGCCCCTGCACCAGCAAAATGCCAAAGTTCATGATGGACTGCTGCGCGCCGGTGACGAACGCCAGCCGGAACACATGCGCCGCGCAGCGGCCGTTCCAGCGCATTTCGGCGCGGGGCACGCGCAGGTCCGGCCGGGTGGCCAGCGCATAGACGCACAGCCCCACGCCGGACAGCCACTGCGACACAATGGTGGCCCACGCCGCGCCGGCCACGCCCAAGCCCAGCCCCAGCACAAACGCCAGGTCCAGCACGATGTTAAGCGCCGCCGCCACGCCCAAAAACGCCAGCGGCCGCACCGAATCCCCCACGGCGCGCAGCAGGCAGGCAAAATAGTTGTACAAAAACGTGCCGCCGATGCCGGCAAAAATCACCAGCAGGTAGGTGCGCATCAGGTCCCAGATTTCGGCCGGGACCTGCAGCAGCCACAAAATCGGGTCCAGGAACACAAACGCCCCGACGCTTAACACGACGGCCGCCGCGCCGATCAACACAAAGGAGAGGAAGATTTCCCGCCGCATCTGTGCGTGCTCGCCGCGCCCGTAGGAGATGGACACCGCCACGCCGCTGCCCATCGAAAGCCCCAGCAAAATCGACGTCAAAAACGTCATCAGCGTATAGGCGGAGCCGACGGCCGCCAGCGCGTCGGCCCCCACGAACCGCCCGACGATGAGCGTGTCGGCCACGTTGTACATCTGCTGCAAAAGGTCGCCCAGGATCATCGGCACCGCAAAGCGCAGCAGCGTCGGCGTGATGGGCCCGCGCGTCAGCATGCGGGCTTCGGTTTTTGGCATACGGTCACAGTCCCCTTTCCCCGGCGCACAGCGCGCCGGTTTTTATTATAGGCCGCAGCCGCCGCCAATGCAAGGGGCACGCGCATTGAAATCCCCGGCGGGCTGTGCTACAATGGGGTGTAACTTGCCGGGGCGCCGCGCCCCGCGCTGCGGGGAGGGCCGTATGAACACCATTGCCATCCGTTTTGATATCGACACCCACAAGTGCATCCGCGACGGCGTGCCGCGCCTGCTGGCCCTGAGCGAGCGCTACGGGGTGCCGTTCACGTTTTTCCTCAACACCGGCCGCGCCATCGACCTGCGGGATTCCCTGCAGGCGCTGTTCCGCCCCGGGCCGGCGGACGCCGCGCCGCACCTGAGCGCCCGCGCCAAGCTGGGCACGGCCGACTACCTGTACTGCGCGGTATGCAACCCGCCACTGATGCGCTACCGCGCGCAGATCGACGCGCTGCTGGCCAGCCGCTGCGAAGTGGGCTTGCACGGCGGCCGCAACCACGCGCTGTGGGCGCGGGACTTTGCCCGCTGGGACGCCGCGCGCGTCTGCGACGAGCTGGACTTTGCGCTGCGCAACCTGCGCAGCGTCGCCCCCGGCGCACAGCCCTGTGGCTTTGCCAGCCCCTGCTGGGCGGCGACCGACGACTTTTTGGCGTTGCTGCGGCAAAAAGGCTTCCGCTACAGCGCCGACCTGCACGCCTACGGCCTGCCCGTACCGGTGCGCGCCGGCGGGCCGCTGCCGCTGGTGGGCGTCAACCTGCTGGGCGAGCCCGGCGGCGTCGCCTGGTTTGAGACCTGCGTCGCCCAGGGCCTGCCGACGGAAGAGATCGTGCGGCGCACGATGCAGTTTGTGCAGGAGCACCCCGTGACGGTGCTGTACGGCCACCCCTATTTTGCCGGATGCGACCCCCGCGCGCTGGCCGCCCTGGAGGGCGTGTTGGCCAGTGCGCAGCAGGCCGGCTGCCGCTTTGCAACCCTGCAGGAATTGACGGAGGTATGCGATGCCTAACGTTGCCTGGGTACTGCGCGACGGCTACGACGCGCGTTTTCTGCTGGCCTGGCTGCAACAGGCCGACCTGCCGTACCACGTGACGCCGGTGCTGGAGACCGGCGCCCTGGCGCGCCGAAAAAAGCTGCGCCGCGTCGTCAAAAGTTACGCCTGGTACCAGTACCCGGCCATGGTGCTGGACCTGGGCGCGCTGTGGCTGTATGACAAAGTCCTGACCGGGCGGATGCAAAAGCAGCTGGGCCGCTTTGCGCCGCCGGCCCCGGCGCCCTACACCATCGACGACATCAACGAACCGCGCGCCATCGAGCATCTGCGCGCCCTGGCGCCGGACGTGATCCTGGTGTACGGCGTGGGCATCCTGACCCGCGCGACGCTGGACGCCCTGCCGTGCGAAGTCTACAACATCCACAGCAGCGTGCTGCCGTATTACAAAAACGTCCACTCGGATTTTTGGGCCTACTGCCACGGCGACCTTGACAAGATCGGCATCACGATCTTCAAGCTGGACACCGGCATCGACACCGGCAACATCGCCCTGCAGCGCGCCGTGCAGCAGGTGTGCCCCGGCGCGCCGCTGACGCTGGCCGGGTACAAGTGCGAGAACCTGCGGCTGATCTGCCGCCTGCTGCCGGAGTTTCTGGCCCAGTATTTTGCCGGCACGGTGCAGCTGCGCCGCCAGCCGGAGGTGCAGTCCACCGGCAAGACCCCCCGTTTCCGCGACTTATGGCGCTACCTGACGATGCCCAAACCCTGAACATACAGCGCAAGCCCCCGGCCCCCTGCTTTGGCAGGGGGCCGGGGGCTTTTGGGCCGGGGCGCGCCTATTTCCCGTAGGAATCCCGGCGCGCCGTCCGGCCCAGGCGGGCGGCCGCCAGGCTGTAGGCGATGTACCCGCAGACATAATACACATAAAACGCATGCAGCAGCATGCTGGGCGCGCGCTCGCGCACGGCCAGGCGGACACTGTCCGCCAGCGGCCCCACAAGGGTGGCCGCATACAGCACAAACCAGTACTTGCGCCGCGCAAAGCGCCGGTTGACGGCGTCGGCCGCCCGGGCCGAGAACCCGCTCTCCTGCTGGTGGAACAGGTTGTTGACCACGCGGAAACGCAGCTTGCTCAAATAGGTGCGCAGCCCCGCCTTGACATGGTGGCGGATATCGTCGCCCGGGATGCAGCCGCAGCAGCCGGTGGCCTGGATGATGCGGTTGGTCATGGCGCAGACAAAGCGGATATCGTCCCATTCCTGCGGGAACTGCTGTTTGACCCACGCCAGGTCAAACATCGTCGTGCCGCCGTCCCCGATGGGGGCCGGGTCCCCGGGGCGGAAACGCAGCAGCCCGGGGCGGGGCGGGCGGTTGGCCGGGTTGCCGCAAAACGTGCGGTAGACGCCCTTTTGCAGCCGGTTGACAAAAAAGCTGAACGGGTCGCCGCAGGCGCAAAGATACGCCGCCGCCAGCCCGGCGTCCGGCCCCGGGTGCTGCACGTCGCAGACGATGCAGTGCACGTCGGGGTACTGCGCAAACAGGGCCAGGCGCTGTTCCAGCTGGTCGGGGCGCAGCCATTCCTCGTCGGTGTCCTGCTCGACGATATAGCGCCCGGCGGCCCGCCGCATGCCGATGACTTTGGCCGGCTCCGGCAGGCGCTGGGGGTTGTCCAGCACCGTCGCGCCGTAGCGGCGGGCGATGGCGCGCGTGTCGTCGGTGCTGCCGCCGTCAATGACCAGGATTTCGACCTCGTCGGCGATGGTCTGGCGGCGGATGCTTTGCAGCGCCGTCTCGATGGTATCGGCGGCGTTGTACGCCGGCATGATGATGGAGACCCGTGGCGTCATGGTGCGTTACCCCTCCCGGCAGGCTTGCAGCGTATCGGCAATGACCTTTGCCGGCGACTGTTCCGGGCACACCGGCGCGCGGCGGTAGGTCTCGTAGCGGGCCGTAAACGCGTCGACCGCCCGCAGGTCGCCGCCGTACATCACCACGTTTTGGCCCAGGCCGTCCTGGCGCTCGGTATGGGTGCGCAAAATCAGGCAGGGCTTGCCCATGTAGGCCAGTTCCTCCTGGTTGCTGCCGCCGTCGGTGATGACGAACGCGGCGCCGTCCAGCAGTTTCATAAAGTCAAAATATTCCACCCGCGGCAGCAGCGTAAACTGCGCGTTGGCGCGCAGCGGCGCCAGCAGGCCCATCTGGTCCAGCGTTACCTCGGTGGGTTTATGCAGGATCAACACACAGCGCCGCTTTTGCGCCTGGGCGGTCATGCGCTCCACCATGGCCTGCACAAGTTTTTTGTTGGCCAGGTTCTCCTGCCGGTGCATCACAAACACAAAATAGTCCCCGCCGCACAGCGCCTGCACGGCCGGGTCCCGGCAGGGTTCGCGGCGGGACCACGCCAGGCTGTCGATGATGGTGTTGTACACGGTGTCGACGACCTGCCCTTTGGCGTGCGCTTTTTGCAGGTTCTGCACGGCCTGCGCGCCGGGGGCAAAATGCAGCACCGCCTTGCGGCTGGTCAGCACGCGGTCAATCTCCTCGGGGAAAGGGTTCAGCCAGTTGTGGCTGCGCAGCCCGGCTTCCACATGCGCCACGCGCATGCCCAGCTTGGCGCCCAGGTAGGCGCCCATCATGGTCGAAACGGTATCCCCGTGCACCACCAGCACGCTGCCGCGCAGCGCGGCGGCGCCAAACGCCTGTTCCATGCGCGCCGCTGCGCCGCGCCAGGTGGCGGCGTACCACTGCAGCAGCCCGGCCGCCGTTTTGCGGATGCTGCGCTCATCGCTGAGCTCCAGGTCCACCTGGCCGCCGTTCAGCGCGCGCAGCACCGTGCTTTTTTTCAGGTCGTTCTGCCCGGAAGCCACAATGCGGCACGGCACGCCGCGCGCGCGCAGTTCCCGCAATACGGGGAACAGCTTGATGAGTTCCGCCTCGGTGCCGATGAAAAAGTACAGTTCGCGTTGTTGCATCGCTTGCGCGCCCCCTTTGGTCTTACAGCCGGTCTGCCGCCACGCCGGGCAGGTTGAGCAGGAACACCCCAAACAGCACCCCGCCCATAATATACAGCATCTGCGCAATATCCTGGTGGAACAGCGCCACCAGCACCACAATCAGCGCAAAGCCGCCGCCCAGCGTCAGCGTCATAAAGCGGGTCTGGGCCTTGGCGGTCAGGTAATTCATCAGGATGGTGATAAACGTCACCGCCACCACAAAAAAGCTGATGGGCAGCAGCAGCGGGATGGCCGCGGTGTACCGCTCGCCAAACAGCAGCGGGAACACCCACGGGCCAAACAGGTTCATGCCCACGGCGCACGCCGCCGAAACGCCGCCGCCATACAGCATGGCTTTGGCAAACAGGCCGCGGGTATCCTCGCCCCGGGCCTGGCGCTCGGCCACCATGGGGAACAGCACCGCCACCACCGCCGTGGCCACATACATGGCGATCTTGCCAATGACCATGCCGGAAGAATAGATGCCCACCTGCACGTCGTCGGCGGCAAAGGCGCGCACCAGCAGGATATCGCCGTTGGACAGCAGCGTCGTCATGATCTGCACGCCGAACGCCTTTTTGCAGTAGGCGCGGATTTCGCGCCCGTTCAGCCGCACGCCGTCGCCCAGCGGGGCGCGGCGGCAGTCGCGCAGCGCGTGCCAGCCGTAGCCGATGCACAGCACCGCGCCCAGGCCCAGCGCGGCCAGGCTGCCGTACAGCCCCAGGCCCAGCGCCACCAGCAGCACCGAGCCCGCCAGCTTGCACAGCGACAGCAGCAGCGTGGAAAACCCGTACTGGAAAAACCGTTTGAGCCCCTGCAGCACGCCGTTGGTGATGGCGTACAGGCACCCGACGGCCACCACCGCCAGCGTGGCCACAATGTAGGCTTTGTTGCCGATGTTGAGCACCGCGCCGATGAGCGGCGTGGCCAGCACGCCCACCGCCAGAAACACCGCCGCCGTGGCCCCGGCCGCGCGCAGCAGTTTTTGCAGTAGCAGGCGGACGCGCCCGGTCTCCTGCCGGGCCGCATAGTCGGCGGCCTGCCGCGTGGCGATCAGCTGCAAAATGCCCGAGGGCACCGCCGCCACCGTGGAAAGCGAGAGCAGCGTGTTGAGCATGCCGAAATCCGCGACCGACAGCAGGTTGCCCATGACGATCTGGTACAGGTAGTTGCAGACGTTGCCCGCCATCATCATCACAAACAGCACCAGGCTGCTTTTTTCAAACTCGCTGATTCTGTTGCCCGTGTTGTGTTGGCTCATACGTTTTCCTTAACGGCGCTGCGCCGTCATTCCCCCAATTTAATCAGCAGTACATCGTCGCGCAGGTAGATGCACCCCTGCGCGGGGAACGTCTCCATCCCCGCAAGGATCGCCTGGCTTTCCCCGGCCCAGGCCACGCCGTTTTCGGCCAGGAACTCCGGCGCCGTGTCGGGATAGACCGAATCGCCCGGGTTCATAAATTCCATCTGGATGCCCAGCTCCTGCTCGATATATGTCGAGAGCACCAGGTTGTAGGTCAGCGCGGTGTCCCAGCTGTAGCGGCCCACGCCGGTGATATCGTCGCACAGGGCGAACCCTTCGCGGTAGGGCGAGTAGTTCTTTTCGATATCCCCCACCAGCACGACGCGGGTCTGCGCCGCCGTGTAGCCGGGCGTGCTCTCGATGCGTTCCACAATGCGGTTGGTCAGCGCAATGCCGGATTCATACAGCGCGTAGGCTTTCATATACGAGACGTTGGCCAGGTAGACCCCGCTCACAATCGTGACGACCGACAGCGCCGCGACCAGCAGCGCATACCCGGTAAACGCGGCCGCGCGCCGCGCCCCGGCCGCGATCCAACCGCGCAGATCCGGCTGTTCGGCCAGCGTCTGCGCCAGCATAAGGAACAGCAGCCACGGGATGACAAAGGCAAACTGCATCAGCGTGTGGCTTTTGTAAAACATCCCGATCAGGTTCATGGCCAGCGGCATGCACACCAGGTCCACCGCCAGCACCAGCAGCCGCAGCGGCTGCTGCCACAGCCGGTTATGGATGAGCAACGCCACCGCCGCCGCCACCGTGCAGACAGCCGCCAGCGCAAACAGCGCATACAGCAGCGTATTTTCCTGGAAATAACTCAGGTCGTTCCATGGCGAGAAATACTCCCCCACCAGGCCGACGGCCTCGCCGATACGCTCAAGAAAGGTCGGCCCTTCCCCTGCTACCAGATGGTTTACGCGCCCCTCGGCCGCCGGGTCGCGCCATAGCAGCCAGGAGGACAGCCCCAGCGTCCCCGCCAGGCCCGCCGCCACAGTAAACAAAAAGCGAAAATGATCTGCCAGCAACTTCCGTTCGTCCTGCCGGCGGGCGGTAAAAATCCGCACGATCTGCACCAGCAGGAACAGCGCCACCGCAAAGTTGACGTACGACGCATAACTCCCCGAAGAAAGCAGCAAACAGAACGCCGCGCCCAGCCAGCCAAAGCGATATCGCTCAAACAGGTAGACCGCCAGGCAGGCGAACAGCAGCGCCCCCGCGTACTGGTGCGCGCTGCTCAGGTACAGGTTGGAGGAGATCGCCGTCGGCGAGGTGACCAGGATGCCGTTGACCAGCACGATCAGCGCCGTATAGCGGATGTGCAGTGTCTCGCACACCAACCAGGCGCTCACCGCGTAGAGCAGCAGCGTCAAAATACCTTCCAGCCAGGGCATCTGCACGCAGGCCACCATCGCCTGCCATACCGGCGCCAACCAGCGGGAACCGGACGCCCCGGTGGAAAAGCTGATCCGCTCCCAGTACATGGCCGCGGCATCGTGGTTGAACATCACGTTGGTGTAACAGAAAAAGTGCGCCGCCACCCCGATGAGAAAGGTGGCCGCCAGCGACACCCGCAGCGTATACGGGATGCGCCGCCACGAAAACGAGGGGTCCAGGACCTTTTGCCCGGTAAGCGACCATGACGTCATACCAAAATCCTTTCTTGCGCGCCGCAGCGCGGCGCCGTTGCAAATACTGTATTACTGTACCATACCGCCCGGGCTTTGTAAACCCGGGCCGCGCCCCCCTTAAAACAGGGTAATCAGCGCGCAGAACGCGGCGGGTGCGCCGCACAGCAGGTACGCCGGCGCTTCGCCCCAGCGGCGGGTGCGCAGCAGGCGCAGCCCGCCCCACACGGCCAGTTCCAGCGGCACCACAAAAAACAGCGATGCCGAAACAAAGCACGCCGCCCAGCACACAACCAGCAGCACCCGCCACAGCGCGCGCCGCTGCGCCGCGTCGCCGGCCCGGTCCAGCGCAATGAGCAGCCACAAAATCAGCGGCGTCACAAGGGACGCCATCAGCGCCTTGCCGGTCCACCCGTTGACGAGCATCCACCACTCGCCACTGTGTTCGCCCATGCTCTCGGCCGCCATCCACACAAACACCTGGAAATACAGCAGCCCCAGCAGCGCTTTTTTGCGGCTCTGCGCAAAAAAGCAGCGCAGCAGCCGGTACGCCACCCAGTAGGCCAGCGGCATCTCAAACAGCGGCAGCACGGTGCGGAACAAAATCGCCGGGTGCACGCCGGTCAGCACCGCCAGCATCGAGCTGTACACCGGCCAGCTGGCAATGACGTATTTCTGGTTGTAAAACGGCGGCTGCCAGGCCCCCGTGCTGGGCGCGTAGCGGTTGACGGTATCGGTGTACCAGCTTGTCACCGCGGTGCCGCAGTACGTCTCGTCGTCCCAGTTGCCGTAAAACGTGTTCAGCACGGTGTTCAGCGTCTGCAGGGCAATCAACGCCACCGCCGCGGCCAGCAGCAGTTTTTCCACCCGGTCCCAGCGCAGGGCCGGGCCCTCGGGCTGCGGCCAGCCCGTGCGGCGCGCGCGCAGCCAGCCCCAAACCGCCAGCCCGCCGCACACCGCGCACCACAGCGCGGTCATCACCCGCAGGCTGCCCTGCGTCACATGGAACACCATCGCCAGCGCTTCAAACACGCAAAAACTGGCAAACAGCCCGCCCAGCATCGTCAGGCGCAGGCTTTTGCCGCCGGTCAGCAACCGGCCCATACCAAAGGGGATGCCCAGCAGCACCGCTGCCAGCACAATCCCTGTCCAAACTGCGGTCATGCGTTGTGCGCTCCTTCCGTGCGGCGGTACAGGATGTACGTCTCGTCGTAGGCGTTTTCAACCTGGTCCGGTTCGGCGCCGACGCGGTATACCTCGGCATAGCCGTACGGCGCCAAATCGCCGGTATAGTCGCCGTTTTCGGCCAGCACGATGTACTCGTACCCGCCCTCAGCCGCCGCGGCCCCCAGCGCGTCCAGGTCGACGGCGCCCTCGTCCGTTTCCAGCGTCTCATAGATCGTCACGGCCGCCTGCGACGCCTGGTTCACCTTGGTCCAGGCGTAGGGCTGCTCGATCTCGGGGCGGTACTGCCGCACCCACAGGTTCAGCGGCGTGGGGAACACCGCCTTAGTCGCCCCGCTTTCCGCCACAATGGCGTCGCACAGTTCCATCACGGAACCCGGCACTTTGTACCAGTTGGTTATGCGGTTCTGCCAGGTGTGGCGCAAACTCTGGAACCCGTTCACCGTCGCCAGCACCCCCAGCGGCAGCACCACGGCGGCCAGCAGGCGCAGCGCCCGGGGGCGCAGCCAGTCCACCAGCAACACGCTGGCGGCCGCCATCAGCAGCGAAGCGGGGATCAGCCAGAAAAACCGCAGCGAGCGCGTCTCCTCATACTTGGTCACCAGGAAATGCGCCACCACCGGGTTGAGCAGCAGCACCAGCAGCACCGCGGCGGGCACCACCACATAGCGGCGCAGCGCGCGGGACGCTTCGTCCCGGCGTTTCCACGCCAGCAGCACCACCACGGCGCAGCACAGCACAAAGTAGATCACCCGCGGCCGGTCGACCCAAAAATAGGCCAGCAAACTGCGCATCGAAACCATAGGCAGCCCAACTTTCCTTGCAAACTCAATCGCGGCGGAACAAATCCCGCGTGTACACTTTCGGCTTCACATCGTCCAGGCAGCTGTCGTAGCGGTTGGCGATGATGGCCTGGCTTTGCGCCTTGAACGCCGCCAGGTCGTTGACGACCCGGCTGCCGAAAAAGGTCGAACCATCCTCCAGCGTCGGTTCATAGATGATGACCTCGGCGCCTTTGGCCTTGATGCGCTTCATCACGCCCTGGATGGAGGATTGCCGGAAATTGTCCGAGTTGGCTTTCATCGTCAGCCGGTAGACGCCCACCACAACGGCGTGCTCGCGCGCGGGGTCGTAGTCGCTGTTGGCCCCGTAGGCGCCGGCGATCTCCAGCACGCGGTCGGCGATAAAATCTTTGCGCGTGCGGTTGCTCTCGACAATCGCTTCAATCAGGTTTTCCGGCACGTCGGCATAATTGGCCAGCAGCTGCTTGGTGTCTTTGGGCAGGCAGTAGCCGCCGTAGCCGAAACTGGGGTTGTTGTACTGGTCGCCGATGCGCGGGTCCAGGCAGACGCCGCGGATGATATCCCGGGTGTTCAGGCCCTTGCTCTCGGCGTAGGTGTCCAGCTCGTTAAAATAGCTCACGCGCAGCGCCAGGTAGGTGTTGGCAAACAGCTTGACGGCCTCGGCCTCGGTAAAGCCCATAAACAGCGTGTCGATGTTCTCTTTCAGCGCCCCCTCCTGCAGCAGCGCGGCAAAGGTGTGCGCCTTGGCCGTCAGCGCGGCGTCGGCCAGGTCGGTGCCCACAATGATGCGGCTGGGGTAGAGGTTGTCGTACAGGGCTTTGCTCTCGCGCAGGAACTCGGGGCTGAACAGGATGTTCTTGCTGCCGGTTTTGGCGCGGATCTGCTCGGTATACCCCACGGGGATCGTCGATTTGATGACCATCGTCGCCTGCGGGTTGACTTTCAGCACCAGGTCAATGACCGCTTCGACGGCCGACGTGTCAAAGAAATTGCGCTTGCTGTCGTAGTTGGTCGGCGTGGCAATGACGACGAAATCCGCCGTGCGGTAAGCGCTCTCGCCGTCCAGCGTGGCGGTGAGGTCCAGCGGCCGCTCGGCCAGGTATTTCTCGATGTATTCGTCCTGGATGGGCGACTGCCGCCGGTTGATCTTGTCCACTTTTTCGGGCAGGATATCCACCGCCGTCACATGGTGGTGCTGCGCCAGCAGCGTGGCGATGGAAAGCCCCACATAGCCGGTACCGGCCACTGCAATGTTCATGCTGTTACTCCTTTTGCATGTAAAACGTTTTGTACCACTCGGCAAATTTGCGCAGGCCCGCGCGCAGCGGCGTCGACGGCTTAAAGCCGAAATCGCGTTCCAGCGGGGCGGTGTCGGCGTAGGTCACCGGCACGTCGCCGGGCTGCATGGGCACCAGTTCCCGGTGGGCCGCAAAGTCGTAGTCCGGCGGCAGCACCCCGGCGCGCACCAGTTCCTGCTGCAAAATTTCCACAAAGTCCAGCAGGTTTTCGGGGTGGTTGTTACCGATATTATACAGCTTATAGGGCGGCACCGGCAAGCCGTCGGGCCCGGTACCGCGCTGCGGCGGGCGGCGCAGCACCCTCACGATGCCCTCGACAATGTCGTCGATGTAGGTGAAATCGCGCTGGCAGTGGCCGTAGTTGAAAATCTGGATGGTCTTGCCGGCGCGCAGCTTGTCGGTAAAGCCAAAGTAGGCCATATCGGGCCGGCCCGCCGGGCCGTACACCGTAAAGAACCGTAGCCCCGTGCAGGGGATATCGTACAGTTTGGCGTAGGCGTGGGCCATCAATTCGTCGGCCTTTTTGGTGGCGGCGTACAGGCTGACCGGGTTGTCCACCTTGTCGTCTGTGGAATACGGCACCTTGGCGTTGGAACCGTACACGCTGGACGAGCTGGCGTAGACCAGGTGTTCCACGCCGCCGGCCCCACCGTCGTACGAGTGGCGGCAGGCTTCCAGAATGTTATAAAACCCGATCAGGTTGGACTGGATGTAGGCGTCCGGGTTCTGGATGGAGTAACGCACCCCCGCCTGCGCCGCCAGGTTGACGACCGCCTGCGGGCGGTACTGCGCAAACAGGCCCTGCACCAGCGCTTTGTCGGCCAGGTCGCCTTTGACGAACACAAAGTTCGGGTACGGCGTCAGTTCGTCCAGCCGCGCCTGCTTGATGCGCACGTCATAGTATTCGTTGAGGTCGTCCAGCCCGACGACGCGCAGCGCGGGGTCGTCCCGCAGCAGGCGTTTGGCCAAATTGGCGCCGATAAACCCGGCCGCGCCGGTAATCAAAATCGTTTGCATGCGTCCTCCTCATTCCTGCACCGGGGGTGCGGTATACCAGTCGTCCGGCAAAAGGGGCGCGGGGCTGCACGGGCCGTCGGCGTACACCGGCGGCGTCTGCCCGGCCAGCAGCGCCCGGGCCAGCGCCACAAACCGCTCCGCCGCCACCTGGGCGTTCCAGGTATCGGCCAATGTGCGGTATGCGGCCTGCCCCAGCCCCTGCGCGCGCGCCGGGTCCTGCAGCAGGCGTTTCACCGCCGCGTACAGCCGCCCGGCGTCGCCGCCGGGGTAGATCAGCCCGTTCTCGCCGTCGCGGATCAGGTAGGGCGTCGCGCCCGCCGCGTGGGACGCCACCACGGCGCAGCCGCTGTCCATCGCTTCGTTGAGCACCGCGCCCCAGCCTTCCTGCTTGTTGGACGTAAACAGAAAGATCGCCGCCTGTTCCATCCGCGCGCGCACTTCGGCCGCGGGCAGCGCGCCCGTCATCGTCACGCAGCCCTGCAGCCCGGCCTGGGCAATCTGCTGCTGCAGCGCCGCCTGCTGCGGGCCGCTGCCCACGATATCCAGGTGGAAGCGCAGCCCGTCCGCCCGCAGCCGCCGGGCCGTTTCCACCGCCTGTTCGGGGTGTTTCCAGCCCAGCAGGCGGCCGGCCCACAGCAGCGTGGCCGGGTCCCTGGCGGGCGGCGCGCCGCCGGGGCGCGGCGTCACAGGCGGGAAATACCCCCAGCGGAACGTTTTGCCGGTATAATCGGCATAGCGGGCGATATCCGCCGCGGTGTAGGCGCTGCTGCACAAAAAGTACAGCGGCCGCCCCTGAAACCGCACAAAATGCTTCCACGCGCGCACGCGGTCCTTGAGGGCGCGCGGCAGGCCGCCGTCGTCCCGCTTGAAAAACCGTTCGCAGTACTGGAACGTCAGCCGCCCCTGCCGCAGCCGCCGCGCCAGGATCGACGTCGGGGCCGAGCCGACGATGACGACGTCGCTTTGCGCCAGGCAGGTTTCGGCCCGGCGGCGCTCCGCGTCCGACGCGTAGGCGCACAGCACAAAGGGGTACTGGCGGTCCATATCGGCATAGCCCAGTTCCAGCCGGCTGGGGGGGACGCCCTCCCGGCTGATGAAGGTGTAATGGACCCCCGGCTGCGCGGCCAGCGCCTGCGAGAGCGGCAGCTGGTGGTGGTTCATAAAGTTGGAAACAAAGGTGATGTTCAACGCGTTCCTCCCGCCCCGCGGGCGTCCTGCACGCTGCGGTAGATGCGCAGCAGCTCCGCGCCGGAATCCTCGCGCAGGTACATGGCGCGGATGGTCCGGCGCGCGGCGTCCGAAACCCGTGCCGCCAGCGCGGCGTCGCCCAACAGCCGCAGCACGTAGTGGGCCAGCAGTTCATACTCCTCATACCGGTAGAGGTACCCGTTCTCGCCATGGTGCAGGTACTCCGGCACGCAGCCCACGCTGGCCGAAACGCTGGGTGTGCCCACCAGCATCGCTTCGCGCAGCGTCGTCGAGAGGTTCTCGATGGCCGAGGGCATGATGAACACCTGGGCGCGGCGCATCTCCTGCGCCATCTGGTCCGAGGTCAGCACCCCGGGAAATTCCAGGCAGTCCAGCACGCCCAGTTCTTTTGCCAGGCGGTGCAGGTAGCGGAAATACGGCGGCGTGCGCCAATGGTCCAGCCCGGCAAAGCCGATCGCCCCCGGGATGCGCAGTTTGACGTCGGGGTACTGCGCGCGGACCAGCGCCAGCGCCCGCACGGCCATGTGCAGGCCCTTGTAGGGCGTGCGGCCCGCGTTGCAAAAAATCGTGTGCGGCACGCAGCCCTCCGGCGTCCAGGGCTCGCCCTGGAACGCCGCGTTCATCGGCAGCATGTGCCGGGCCATGGGCACTTCGGGCGCGATCTGGCCAAACAGCCCCGCGCACCAGTCGTTGTCGGTGACGATGCAGTCCACCCGGCGGGCCAGTTCCCGCTCAAACGGTGCCTGCGCCTGCATTTTGGCGGCGTCGCGGCGGTATTTTTCCACCACCGGCTTGTATGGCAACGGCTGCGCGGCACGCAGTTCCGCCAGCGGCAGCCCGCCGTTGGGGTATTTGGCAATGGCCGTAATGACCCCCTGCGTGTACAGCACCGCCGGCACGCCGGGCGCGGCGTCCAGCAGGTCCAGCGCGTCGGTGAACTCGCTGCCCCAGATCTGGATCACATCGGGGTGCGCGGCTTCCACCACCTGGCGCCACAGCGCCACATTGCCGCGCGGCGCGCGCGCGCCGCGGTGGGCGCGCCCGCCGGGGATGCAGTAGTAAGTCACGCCGTCCTGCTCGGCCGTGCGCAGCGCCGGGATGTCCGCCTGGGTGGCGATCGACAGCCGCGGCGCGTCCGGCGCGGCCAGCAGCTGGCGGCGCGTTGCGTCCACCCAGCTGCCGCTCTGCGCGCGGGCAAAGCCCAGCGCCGCGCACGCGTCGCCCAGCGGGGCGTTGGTCATCCACAATACGTTCATCTTGCTCTCCCGTCGTGTTGCGGCCGGCGCGCGGCCTTACAGCCCCAGCTTTTCGATCTCGGCCAGCCAGTTGCGGTAGTCAAACAGGTCCTGCGGGTGTTTGGGGGCGGCGGCCCCGGCATGCTGCGCCGCGTAGCGCAGCACGGTCTGCGCCACGTCGCCTTCGGCCAGGTACAGCCCCGGCACCTTGCCCTGGTATTCGCGCAGGTCGCTGATATCGCTGGCAATCACATCGGTGCCCACGGTGACGGCTTCGGCAAACTTTGTCGGGAACCCGGCGTTGTTGGTGCGGGTGTCGTCCCGGATTATCAGCGAGCAGTCGGCGCTTTTCAGGTAGGCCAGGCTTTCGGTGTGGGGCAGGCGGCCCAAAAACTGCGCGCAGTCCGGCTGGGGGCGGCCCTGCCACGCCGGGTTGCAGCGCACAAACGCCTGCCAGGTCGCGCCCACCACCCACAGCCGGCAGGGGTACTGCCGGTTGGCGGCCTGCACGGCGGCCAGCATCTCGGCCAGTTTGTCTTTGCGGCCGGGGCTGCCGGCGTAGACAAACGTCACCTCCGGCCCGCGCGGCACGGGTTCGCAGCGCCATTTGGCGTCCTGCACGTCCACCAGCGGGGGGATCAGCGCCACATGGGGGCGGCCGCGGTAATACCGCTGCAGATACCGGCTGATGACGATCATGCCGTCCAGCCGCTTTTGCAGCACCCGCATGCGCAGCGCGGTATCGGCCCCCTTGATGGGTTTCAGCAGCGGGGCGACTTCGCGCACGTTATACCACTCGGTACAATCGGCCAGCAGCTTGCAGCCGGTGCGGCGGCACAGCCCCCGCAGCCGCCCCAGCGCCACCGCCGGGTAGTTGTAGCACAGCAGGGCCTGCGCCCCGCCCATGGCCTGCAGCACCTGCCGCACCGGGGCGGTATCGGCCAGGTAGGCCGGCCACTGCGCCACGCCGCGGGGGTAGGGCACGGCGTAGGTTTCAAAACCCTCGTACTCCGCGCGGGTCTGCAGCACCGGCAGGCGGTCGGCCGCGCGGCGCACACCCAGCAGCACCACGCGGTAACCGCCGGCGCGCAGCATCTTGGCCACCGCCAGCACGCGGTGGGCGGCGGCGTTTTTGTCGGGCAGTTCAAACCCGCCGATATACAGGATCGTCTTTTCGCTTTTGGGCGTCTCGCTGTACAACGCCATCCACTCCTTACGCTTGCGGGCGGTTGCGCACCGCCGCTTCGATCTCCTGCAGATAGGCATCCACCACGATCTGCCGGTCAAACTCGTTTTCCACCTTGCGGCGGGCGGCCAGGCCCATATCGCGGCGGCACTCCCACGGCAGCGCCAGGAACTTTTCCAGCTGGGCCGTCAGGTCGTCGCTGTCCTTCTGGCGGCAGACAAACCCGTTGACGCCGTCCTCGACGATCTCGCGGCAGCCGCTGCGGTCGGTGGTGATGATGGGCCGCCCGCAGGCGGCGCTCTCCAGCAGCACGTTGCTCATACCCTCGGGGTAGTAGGTCGGGTGCACGGTGCAGGCGCTGATTTTCTGGAACGGCAGCACGCTGGGCTGCTGGCCGTGCCAGCGCACGACGCCCGCGGCTTCCAGTTCCCGCAAAATGCCGCGGTAGCGCTCGTCGTCGCAGCCGCCCACGATGTGGAACACCGTCTCGGGGTGGCGCGCATGGACGCGGCGCGCAGCTTCCAGGTACTGGTCGATGCCTTTTTCCTGCATCACGCGGGAAATAAACAAAAAGTCCACGGTCTCGCCCTGCGGGTAGGGCAGCAGCGCAAAGCGGCGGGTGTTGACGCCGGACCCCGGCAACAGGTGGTGGTGCCCCGGGGCCATGCGGCGGGCGTTGAAAAACGCTTCGTTCTCCCGGTTTTGGAAAAACACGCACGCCGCTTTTTTGACGCCCCGTTTGTACAGCGCAACCGTCAGCACCTGCAGGGGGCCCGGCGTTTCGACCGGGGTGCCCAGGCCACAAACGTTGACCAGGTAGGGGATGCCGCGCCTGGCGCACGCCATGCCGCCGTAGACGTTGGGTTTGATGTTGTAGGTCAGCACCACGTCGGGGGTTTCGGCGTCCAGCACCGCGCCGTAGGCGCGCCACAGCGCGAGGTCCTGCAGCGGGTTTTTGCCGTGGCGCGCCACAGCCAGCGGCAGCACGCGGCAGCCCAGCTGCGCCAGGTCGTCGGCATGCTGTTTGACCTCGCAAACGGCCGCCACCTGCCAGCCGCGGGCCAGCATCGCTTCAATGACTTCCCGCCGCAGATTATAGACGTAGGTCGAATCGTTGGCCAGCAGTAAAATTTTCATCGTTCGCCCTCCTGCGTCTGCGCGGCATCGGCCTGCGCGGTCGTCTGCCCTTCGGCCACGCCCTCGGTGCTCTCGGGCACAAACAGGATTTTGATCGTCGCAAAAATAATGCGCAGGTCCTCCATAAAACTGGGGTGGGCGATGTACATCAGGTCCATCTGCAGCTTGTCGTAGGGGGTGGTGTTGTACTTGCCGTACACCTGGGCGTAACCGGTCAGGCCAGCCTTGGCCTGCAGGCGCAGCGCAAACTCCGGCAGCGTCTGCTCATACTGGGCGGCGATCTCCGGGCGCTCGGGCCGCGGGCCCACCAGCGACATATCGCCTTTAAGGATATCCAGCAGCTGGGGCAGTTCGTCAATGCGCACTTTGCGGATAAACTGCCCCACCGGCGTGATGCGGTCGTCCTTTTCGCCGGTCGAAAGCCGGGCCACGCCGTCCTTCTCGGCGTCGACGCGCATGCTGCGGAACTTGTGCACAAAAAACGGCTTGCCGTCCTTGGTCAGGCGGCGCTGTTTGTAGAACACCGGCCCGCCGTCGTAGGCTTTGATGGCGATGGCCACGCCCACCATCAGCGGCGAGAGCACCAGCAGCGCCACGCCCGAGACCAGCAGGTCGAACGCGCGCTTGAGCAGCAGGTATTCCGGCGCCGGCTCGTACCGCGTGACCTGCAGCATCGGCAGATGGAACAGGTGCACCGGCTTGGCGCCGCTGATCAGCAAATCGCCGATGCGCGGCAGCACATACGCCTGCACGCCGTGCGCCACACAGTGTTTGAGCAGGATGTTGCGCTCATGGCTGTGGATGCCGCACAAAAACACGGCTTCGATGCCCTGCAGCATCTGCATGCCGCCGCCCAGGCATTCCTCCACCGTCGCGGTGGCGGCGACGTCGAATTTTTTGTCCAGCCCATACTGGCGGATCAGGTGTTCCATGCCGGCGCGGCGGTCGTAGATCACGGCCGTGCGCCGCGGCGGAAACACCGCAAAATACCACCGGTGCGCCGCCCACGACCACAGCGCCGCGGCGGCGATCTGCACCGCCGCGCACAGCGCCAGCGGCCATACCGGCGGGATATCTTTGTTGAGCAGCCAGATCACCACATACAGCACCGCGTCCGACAGCACCACCGACAACCCCTGCGAGTAGACCATCTCGTGGATGCGGTACAGCGAGACCTTGAACGCGTCATAGATCCGCCCGTACACCAGGTACAAAACGGTAAAGATCGCAATGACGACCCAGTTGCCGCGGTTATAAAACGGCGAGCGGATGTTGTCGGCATACGCCAGGTACCAGCACGCCCCAAAAGCGGCCGTCATCACGGCCACGTTGATCAATTTCACCAGCCGCAGCGCGGCGCGGTAGCCCATTCCGTCCATACGTCACCCCTGTGCCCGGCCCGGCGCACCGCGCCGGGCTGCCTGCTGTGCGCCGCGCCAAAGTGTGCGCAGGCGCGCAAAGATTTTCATTTTATTGTACCACAGCGCGCCCGGTATTTCAACCAAGGGAACGCGTTGTTTGCCCCGCCCCTTTCCCGCGCGTTTCCCTGTGGGGGCTCCCGTGCCCTAAAAGCAGCCTTACGGAAAGTGCCGGCAGGGCCGTTTCCGTCTGCAACATCCCGGGACGCCGCAAAAGAGTGCGCCCTTTGTGGCGGGAATCGCCGCGCAGGCGCAGGAATCCGTACGGAATGATTGCCCATAAACGCAGCCAGAGCCTGCTCCCGGTAAATGATCCGGTGGCAGGCTCTGCACTTTAGGCGTCCAGCACTTTGCTGGGGGCTATTTTCCGGTAAAACGTCTCGGGCAAGGCTTTCCGCTTACACGCCGGGCAGGGTCCTTCTTGCCGCATCGTCTACGCTTCCCGATACGCATGCACCACATATCGCGCAAGGCCGCTTCCGTATGCGCTCCAGCATGTGGAAAGGGTAAGCACCTGCGCACCGTCCGGCGCCTTGATGCCGGTGTCGTACTCCGACGCTTCCCTCAGCCCTTGTAAAAAAGCGTCATATTCTTCCCCCGCCGTGCGGTCTGTTCGGTAAAGCGCTTCCTGGTCGGTGGCTGTATGGCAGGAGAAAATGCGGTATGTCTCGGCGCCCTCTGGCGTGTACAGAGTAAAATACGGATATTCGCGGTAAAAATCCTCGTCGGTGTAGCGCAGCAGCCCGCTGAACATGCTGCCGTCGTGCAAATTGTGGCCGTAGATCACACGGTACAGCCCTGCTTCACCGCCAGCCGACGCGGCAAAAAACAGGCATCCCGCCGGGGAGTCGCCGCCGTCAAAGCCGCGGTGCAGGTAGGTCTGGTTATCAGTCGCCTGCACAACCGGCAGCGACAGGTCCAGCCCCGGCATTTCCAGCCATGCGGCAGTGTCCGGGTTGATGGCCTGCAGCGCCGCAAAGTCGATTTCCCCGGCCGGTTCCTCTTCCGACGCAACGTGCGCGGCGACCTGCCGCAGCTCTGTATAAAGGCGGCTGCTCTTACAATACTGGTACTGCGCATAACCGAACGCCCCCAAAAATCCCAGCCCCGCCAGCAGCAGCGCGGTGCTCAGCACCAGCCACAGCCGGGAAGGCGGCCGGAGCAGGCGTGCTCTCGTTTCCTCTGTCATCATCTGTCACGCAACCCCAATCGTAAATAGGCCGGTATGTGTGCACGCCGGTGGTAATAAAGCGCCGTCCCTGCCGCGCCGCAAAGGCAGGCGATTCCCAACGCCAGCCATACCCACATCCAGGGGTTGTCGCCCGTCTGGACGCGGTCCGGCGGGGTATTGCCCGGCGGGGTATCCTCCGGCGGCGGCGTGCTGCCGGGCGGCGGGGCGGAGGGCGTTGGGCTCGGCGGCGGCGTCTTGGGCTTGTCCTCCATCTGGATGGTATGGTAACCGTGGTCCGGGATGCTCCCGTCCGCGTTGAACACAAAGGTAATATCCGCCGCCGTCTCGTAACCATCGGGCGCGCTTTCTTCATGCAGCACATACGTGTGCCCCGCCACCAGCGCGGCGCCGCCCTCCGTCCAGCCGGTGATGACATACGGCTCGGCGCCGGTGGTCCAGCGGGCGACCTGCGTGCCGGCCGTAAGGTCGGTCAGTGTCAGCACCGCGCCGGGCAGCGGGTCGCCGTTTTCGTCCACCTTGGCAAATTTCACCTCCAGCGGCGCGTCGGTCACAACCAGCGTATCGCCCTCCAACGCGCCGGTATCTCCATCCAGCTGGAAAGTCAGGTCCTCCCGCAGCGTAAACGGAATATCCAGGCTGACTGCATAGCCGGCCGGGGCCAGCGTCTCGTGCAGCAGAAAGCGGCCGGGGTTGAGTTCCACCTCGTGCGGCGTCTCGCCCGAGGTCCATTGGTCGATCAACGTCTGCGCGCCATCGGTGGACAGTACATACAGCTCGAGCTTCGCGCCGGGAAGTTCGTCGGTTCCTGTCAGCGCCCGCTTGCTGATGGAAACCGTTCTGGTGGTGGAATTGGTAAAGGTAAATGTTTTACCGTCCTCGCTGGACGTCAGCGTTGCGGTATAGTCCTCCAGGCCGGTCATGTCCTCCTCCAGCCAGCAATCGGTCATACCGCTGCGGATTGTGAACTTGGCGGTTGCATTGTCCCCCGCAAGCGTGCGGGTCGCCGTCTTTTTTACACCGTTCTCCGTGTAATGCAGGATAATGGTCGCGTCGGGATGTTCCTGCCCGCCGGTCTGCCAGACCTTCCTGACCAGAATATCGCCATAGGTGCTGATCGCCCCGGTCATGTCCGCGGCCGACTCCACCATGTGGATCGGGAATACCCAGTCGTCACTGCCCGGCACATAGTAGCCGGGGACGCCGGGGATGCGGATTTCCTGGATTACTTCGCCCAGCGTGATACCGAGCGAGAAATACCCGGGGCCGGCATAGGTGTCCGCCCCGATGCCGTTTGGAAAGTACAGGTACAGCGCCTCGCCCTTTTGCGCAAACGAGACCCCGCCCTCCGAGTAGTTGATGCGGAAATCATCGGGGCAAAAGTCGAGCAGCCAGCCGATGCCCAACCGCAGATAACTGCTGTCGGCCGTGGTGTTTTCGACCATCAGCGAGGAATCGTCCAAGATGCCCGTTGCGCCGGGCGCGACCGTCTCGCCATTTAAGTAAGCGGTACCGTTGGGGTAGGTCACATGGGTCGAGGCCGCCTCGTCCAACTGTGTTGGGTCGTCCGCCGCATAGGCGCGGCCGCACAGCGCAAAACTGAAATTCAGGGAAGCCGTATCCCCTACCTGCATTTCCAGCGGCTTTCCGCTCTGTTGCATTTCCTGCAGTTGCGCGGGGGTATATTCCTGTCCGTTGACTGTCAGTGTGATCGACCGGACGTATTGCATCAGGTCGATCTCCCCGTAAGCCGCCGGGTCGTAACCGGGGTAATAGTAGGGATCCTGTGCGGCCTGCGCGTGCGCAGGCAGGGCAAAAAGCGCACACAAAAGCAGAAATCCCCCAAAGGCCACCCCCTTTTGCAGCAGGCCCCGTATTCTCTTTTCGATTGTCATCAAGGGTCCTTTCACCAATTTGACATTTTCGCTTTTCTTGGGTTTTATCGTTGCAACGCCAAGATTCCCTCTTGGCATTCTTGCGTTCCGGATTTGCGAATCCCTGGCAGCCTGCTCTGGATAAACAAGTGTTCCTCTGCCTAATCACGCCGTATATCCGGTTCCCTTTCCGGGGTCCCGGCTCGCTTAGGCTCTTCCTGCTTGCCCGCTCGATGTTGGCAATGATCCCTATTCCCCAATCTATTGTGCGGGAACCACACGAAATCGCGGCATACGCCCACATCAAAATTGCCTGCCAGCCATTCGTTTCAAACGGCAGGCAGGCATTTTCAACCGCATTACTGCTGGTTGTCCTGTTTGGTATTACGTTTTTTTGCCACGATCAGCACCGCAATGGCAACCGCCGCCGCAACCAGCACCACCGCCAGCAGCGTCAACGGCAGGGCGTCGCCGGTCTGCGGGATGATGCCCAGCAGCGGGGCCGCCGTGGGCGTAGCCTGCACGGGGTCAGGCTCCGGTGTGGGGGTGGGGGTGGGCGTCGGGGTAGCGGCCTGGCCGCCGTCCGTAGCGGGCGTCGGGGTCGGCGTCGGCGGGGCGTAGGTGTTCAGGAACGCCAGCTCGGTGCTCTTGTTCTCCTGGGCGGGGTTCTGGATACCGGCGTCGTACGCCGTCACCGTATAGGCAAGCGTCAGGTTGCCGTCCGCGTCCTCGGTATTCGTCACCTGCACCTGCACGGCATAGACCGTATCGTCATAGGTCATATGGCTGGTCTCGCCGGCCGTCTGGCGGATGAGGTAAAAGTAGTCGCCCGGCGCGGTATAGTGGATGGCAAAGCTGCCGCTCTCGCCGCCGCGCAGCAGCAGGCTGCCTTCCTCCGGCATCGGTGTATCGGCGTCGGCGCCGTCGGGCAGCGCAATGGTTACTTCAAACGCTTCGGCGTGGTCACCGTTCAGCTTGACCGTTACGGGGATCTGCGCGTCGCATTCGTACCCGGCGGCAAGCGCCCGCACAGGCATCAGCAGCAAGGCCGCGAGCAGCACGGGAAGGACCAGCAATCCGCTCAGTTTCCGTATCGCTTGGTTCATGGGTTTGGTACCTCCTTCAAAATGGGCAGGGGTGGGGCGGGCGCGCGGCCGCGCCCCGGCCCCGGTCCACATTGGTGTTCTAGCTCATGCGGTCCAGCCGCCCAAAAATGACCACCCGGCCATTGGTTTGCGCCTCCGCACAGGTCGAAAGCCCGATCACCTTGTCCTGCGGCGTCACGCCGATCTCCCGGCTTTGCACCGCGATCTCATCCACATAGTACAGCAGTTCGCTCACGTCGCCCGGCGGCTGGCCGTGCGGGTCGTAGACCGTGCTGTCGAAGGCGTCCACCTGCACGCAGGCGAAAATCTCAATGGCATAGGTCGCGTCGGGCAGGTAGAGCGTCCCGGTGGGGTGCGTGGTAAAGTAATCGGTGTTGACAAACTCGACGACGTCGCCGAACATACCGCCGTTGTCCATATGGTGGCCGTACACAAGGGTGTAGGGGTCGGACAGGTCGCGGGCGTTGTCGCTGTCCAGGAAGATGGACCCGGAGAGCGAGAACTCGCCGTAGACGTCCTTGTTGACGTACTCCATGTCGGTCTCGCCGATGACGACGGGGTAGTCGATATGCGTATCGTCGATGGTCAGCCAGCCCAGCACGTCGGGGTTGATGGCCGCCAGCTCCTCCAACGTCGGGTTGGAGTCGGGGTCCCCCGCCGCAGGCTTGAACTGCAGCAGATCGCTGTCCAAAAAAGCGCCGTTGAACACCATGGCGGTGTCCCACAGGGCGTAGCCGCCGTACAGCAGCATCAGCACGATCAGCGCCGCTGCAAAGATACTGACCAAACGGTCGCCGGCACGCGCCAGCCTGGCCGCAGTGTGCAAGGGGGCGGGCCTCCTTTCGAGGGCGTAGGTAGGTGGTCAAAACGGGGACCTTGCGCCCCGGCCCGGCCCGCGCCGGGCTTTTGCGGCCCGGGCAGGCCGAGGGGGGGGCGAAGATCCGAAGTTTCAGCAGTCAGGGGGTAAGATCGTTACGGGGTGAAATCAGTCCTCGCGGCGCTTACGCAGGAAGACGAAGCAGCCGGCGGCCGCCACGACGACCAGCAGGGCGTACGGGGCAATGTCCATCACGATGCCGGTGGGGGAAACAGCGTTACGGTTGTTGGTGCAAGTGGTGGCAACCGCATTATCCTCAACCTTGCCACCCTCAACCGTCAGCTGCGCGCCGTCAGTGTTCTGGTCGTTATCCACGTCAAAGGAAACTTCATAGCCCTTATCGGTAGAAGAAGCAGCATCTTCCTTGATGGTGTAAGCACCCGCATCCAGGCCCTTGATGGTGATGGTCTGCCCGTGCGTCAGCGTAAAGGTGTTGCTCGTTTTGCTCAGCGTAACAGCCGGGGTGTTATCGCTGTAGTTGCCGGTGAAGGTTTTGCCCTCGGGCAGGGTTTCGATCGTGAACGTGAAGGTGTCGCTGTGGTCACCCATGGAGCCAGCGACCGTCTTGGTGACCTTCAGGTCGCCAGCCTTGGACTGCAGGTTTTCGTCGAGCATGTAGTAGTTGGTCCAGGTGTCGATTTTTTTGCCGTCTTTCTTGACATAGGCGCCCGTAATGACGCATTCGTCACTTACGTTCTCGACCATCAGGTACAGGTCCATGGACCCCGTCTTGTCCACATAGTCATCGCTCGGCAGGGTGCCTTCGTCGATCTGGTACTTATAGATGCCGGGGTTCTCGAACGTATCCGTCGGCAGGGTCAGGGTAACGGTAGCGGTAGCGATGTTATACTGCTCGTTACCAATCGTCTCTTCAGAGGGGGTGCCGAAATCCGCGCTCGCAATGCTGCCCGCGGTCGTAACGCCAGTGCCAATGCCGGGGTTCACATCATATTCCTGCTTAGCAGTACCGCCATCCACGAGGGTCTCGTTGGTGACATCCGTGACCGGATTGATCGCAAACGTGAAGTTTGCATCCGAAGGCATGTTGACGTTGGTCGGCATGACCAGTTCTTTTTCGATGGTGATCTCGGTCAACTCCGTGCCGGGCGTACCGGTGGTGCCATTCGTCGCCGAAGCCGGCACGGCGGTGAGGGACGCCAGCATAGCGGTGGCGACGAACGCGGTCGCAATGCGGCCAAGGTTCTTTTTCAGGTTCATACTCGGGTCTTCCTTTCGTAAAATAAATAACGTACGTGTGTATTTACATCGGCGTGGCGCCTGATGTACAAATGGGTTGCCGCATCCGCGGCGGGTGGGCGTTGGCCTTGCGGCAACGTTCCGGGGCATTGGCCGTTTGCCTTGCCCTGTAGGGCGGGGTCTTGACCCCGCCGTGGGCGTTTGCCTTGCGGCAACGTTTCCGGGTCGTTTCCCGTTTGCGTCGCATTGTAGGGGCCGCATGTATGCGGCCCGCAAACGTTGCGGTGGTGGGTGTTTTCGGGTCGGCCGGGCGTTCGCCTTGCCCTGTAGGGCGGGCGATTTCGCCCGCCGAACCGATGATTTTTTTAAAATTTTCAATGTGCGGCGGGGGCAAGACCCCGCCCTACAATTTGGGGTGGACGCATACGCAACCCGGGGGACGGTCGGCCGGGCGTACCCGGCGGGCCGCATACATGCGGCCCCTACAAACCGGGGTAAACACCGGGCAAACCGGGGAACGGGTGATAACGGGGTGAACCCCGGGGCAAACACCGGGCAAACCCGGCAACGGGTGGTAACGCGGGGTTGGCGGCGGGCGTGAACGCCCGCCCTACAATTTGGGGTAAACGCGTATATGTCCCATGGGACGGTCGGCCGGGCGTCACAAATTGCTGCGGCGCGCTACCGTGATGACCTTGCCCTTGACCTCGCTTTGTTTGACCGCGCCGAAATACCGGCTGTCGCGCGCGCCTTCGCGGTAATCGCACAGGACGAAAAACTCGTCCGCGGCCAGGGTCAGCGGGTAGGCGGGGCCGTTTTCGTACTTGGGCGTAGTGTAGAAGATGTTGTTCTCCAACACGGTGCTGCCGTTGACGACGAGCGTCGCCTGGTCGGTGACTTCGACGGTATCGCCGCCGCGGGCCACGATGCGCCCCACGTACTGCTGGCCGTCTTTTTCAAACACCATGACGTCGCCGTTGGCCCAATCGTCGGCCAGGCGGTAGTACAGCAGCAGGTCGCCGGCCGAGATGCGCGGCGCCATATCGTCGTTGTGCATCGGCGTGACGCCGAACGCAAACCCCAGCAGCCCCGCCAGCATCACAATGATGGCGGCGAGCTTGACCAGGAACGCGGCGATGTCCTCGGCGTCGGCGCAGCGGCGGCGCCGCTGGGCAATGACCTCGGCCGGGGTAAGCGGCGCAGCGGGCGCGCCCTTGCCGCGCCGTTTGGCGGGCGTTTCGGCGGGTTTGGCCGCGGGCGGCGCGGGCCGGGGCCGCGGGGTGGGCTGCGCCGTTGCCGGCTTACCCGCAGGGGCGGGCGGTTCCGGTTGGGGCGCAGGCGGTTTTGCGGGTTGTGGGGCCGCGGGCGGCGCGCTTACTTTGGGGAAGCTGCGCGTGATGCGCGTGTCGCCGCTGGTGCGGCGGATGCGCTGCCCGGCGGCCGCCCCGTCAGGCGGGGCGGGTTGCGTGGGTTGCGGGGCCGCGGCGGGTTGCGGGGCCGCGGCGGGCTTAGGCGGTACCGGCCTGTCGCTGATGTTGGCGTGCGCCGGGCGCCGAATCGTCCCCTGCGGGCGCTGCGGTTCAGCCATAGGCATCACCGCCGGGGCGGCCCGTCAGGCGGGCAAGCTGTTGGTCCCGCTCGTCCAGCAGGGCCTGGTAGTAGGCGGCCTGCTCGTCATACACCTGCTGGTACATGCGCTGCAAGGCTTCGAGCTGCTTCCAGACGTCGCTTTCGTCCACCCCGCCAAAGGTTTTTTTGCGGAATTTCATGGCGGAGAGCGCCTGCGCGACGTCCTGCATGGTACGCATAGGCGGTTACCCCTGCCAGCGGCGGCGACGGCGCGCCACGACGCTGCCCAGCAGCGCCGCACCGGCCAGGAACGCCGCGCCTACCATAAGCGCGAACGGCGCGGTGTGGTCAGACTCCAGCCCGGTGGGGGCGACAGCCTTGCGCTGGTTGGTGAAGGTGACGGTGCCGACATCCTCATAAGTGCCGCTTTCGGGGATAGTGATTCGGGCGATGCCCCCCGATCCATCAAAGCACTTGCCAATCATCTCATCATTGAGGTTATCGCTCTCGAACGTGGGCCCCAAAAGCGTGTAACCGGTACCCTTGTCGGTTTCCGTGACGGTGATCTTGTACTCGCCTTTCAAATTGCCGAAGGTGACCGACTTATCGCCGCGGAGCTCAAAGGTTTTCGCGGCCTTGTTGATTTTCCCGTCTACTTCCGCATCCGTCGAGCTGATGGTGATCTTTTCCATAACGTCGGGAGTGACGTCGTTACCATTCTTGTCGGTCACATTAAAGCTGAACTTGAACCAGTCGTTCTTGCTGCCCATGCTTTCGGTGACCTTTTTTTCGATGGTCACGGTCTTGTAGGTTTCGTAAATGTTTGTAACTTTGACATTACCAGCATCATCCGCCGTCAAGGTGACTGTCGAAGAACTCCCGATGAAGTTGTACTCGTCAAAATAGGCTTCCGGGAAACCATTCTCGATCGCCGTCGTATCTTCCGACACCGTGTAGGTGCCGACAGGCAATCCCCGAATGGTCAGCGAGTTTGCACCCGTTACAGACACCCGGGCCGAATAGACGCCGTTCACCTCGATGAAGTTGACCGTATTCTGCGTGCCGCCTTCGACAGTGAATTCAGCGTTGTTCGCAAGCTTGGCCGTATCGACGCCCGCGCCTGCCGTAACGATGAAGGTGAAGGTTGTGTTGTTGGCTGCGTCCGCCACTGCGTTTCTCACAGAGTCACTGCCGTCGCAGTAGACCTCCTTCTTGATGGTCAGGTCGTTGTTGTCGCGGGTGTAGGCGTTGGTGATGTTGACGGTATTGTTGCCGTCCAGCGTGACCGTAACGTCCTTCTCAAGGCCGGTGGTTGTGACCGCATACCCGTCTACGTTCTGGCCGCTTTCGGTGACCGTGTAGGTACCCGGCACAACATCCTCGATGGTAACGGTATAGGTGCCGCCCTCCCCCGGTGTAACATCTTCCAGCATTGCCGAGTAGCTGGCGGAAGGATTCTCGGTATCGGTCAGCGTAAAGGTCAGGGCGCTGACCAGCGCCGCCAGCTTCTGCGGCTCGTCCTCCAAACCGGTGATGACCTTGTGGATCGTCACCGTTGTCGTGGTCGGCGTGTAGGTGTTGGTGAAGGTGACGGAACGGGATTGCCCCGCCGGCAAATCAAACTGTTGTGTCGTAACTGCTTCGCCCGTAAGCGTCGTTTCACCACCCGTGACCTGGTAGCTTGTCGCCTGCTGGTAGTTTTCAACCGCACCGCCAGTCTCGGTTACGGTCAATTTTTGTGAACTGTTGGGGCTAAGCTCCGTATAAGTAAAGTCGACACTCGCCGTAAAAGTCTGGCCCTGCCGGGTAAAGTCTGCCGCCGCGAGAGTTTCTGTACGCTCCCCAATCTGGAACGTCACGGAATAATCCTGCGGAATGGCATCCAGCCCCGTAACCTTTTTGGTGACAGTGACGCGGGACTCGGTGTTTTCCAGCGGCAGGGGGTCTTTACTGAAATACACATTGTCCAGGCAGTTGCCCAGCGAGATCGAGCCCATACCACTCGACACCGAAACGAAGAAGAAGCGGGTCAGGTACTGGTCTTCGGGCACGGTGTACGGCGTGCCGCCGTTCTCGCTGTCGTAGTGTCCCCAACCGCGCACATTCGACGTATTATCATTATCTCTGTAATACGGCTTGTCGCGCACGTTGTCGAGAACGTAGGCGCCAGATTCTTCGTTTTCGATCCGCTGTAAAACTCGGCGGATCGCATTCGCGGTGCTGCCAGCGTTTTTCAGCTCCTTTGCCCAGTAGTCGGCGTTTTCTGCCGGCATAATGACCATTGCCATCTCGTCCCAGAGGTCCGGGGCATCCCAAGTGCCATCTTGTCCACGGCGCTGGCGGGCCACATGGTCGAACTGCCAGTTCAGCGTCGTACCGGGGATGGTCATAACGTCCTGATACAGCGTACCGACGGCTTCACAGTTCAACTCGGCAAACTGTTCGCCTTCCGAAGCAACGGGAACACCGTAGTTTTGAACCGTTTGACTATTCCCACTGGGTCGAATGATCTCAATGTCCTGGCCGGGTTTGTTTTGAAGGGAACCGGGGCCGGTCGTTTTCCAAATCAGGCCCTCCACGCCCATCTCGTACTGCTTATGACCGGCAGGAGATTCAAAGCTGCCGTTTTGCAGTTCGATATAATATGGTACCTGCACGGGGTCTGCTTCGTAGGTCTGCGTGCTGTCCCCCGTGGTCACTGTGGCGGTGACTTTATACCAATAGCGCTCGTCGTCTTGCACATTGGCTGCATTGGGGGAGGCATCCTGTACGACGTCGACGTAGACGCCATTCTCGGCCATGTTATAAATGTAGTTGCCTTCACTGCCAGAGACAGCAATGCGTTCGACCGGTATCCAATCGCTTGTACCGTTCAGGCTGCGCTGCCACGTGTAGGTGATCACTGCATCGTCCGGGATGGACACAGTATCCTGGAAACGCGCAGTGAACCGGCCGTCATCTGCGACGGTCTCCTCGATATAGAGGTCGCCTTCCTGCTCGGCTTCCTTTTCGGTGCGGGTATAGATGAGGTAGAGGTTGGCGGTTTGGGTGCCACTATCCCCCCCTATCCAACGATCCAAATACGTCAGGGACCGCTGCTGGCTACTGCCGTTATAGAAGTTGTAGTAGTAGTAGTGGTTGCCTAGCCAATCTGTTTCGGAACTCGCACGCAGCGAAGTCACGACACTGCCGCCTGCGTTATCCATGCGCGCTTCTTTATAGGTGTAAACATCAGTGTCGGTTTTATAACTGCCGACAGCCCAGTCCGCAAAGGTCAACGTATTGTTGTTGGTCAAACTTATCTCTTGCGGGATGAGCTCTCCAAGACTGATGACCGCGCCGTCCTCATCCACACAGTAGACTGTCACATCAAAGTAGCTGCCCCAGTAGATGCGGGAGGCACCGCCTTCCGCATAGGTGCTGATCCCGTCGTTCACCGCCTCGGGTGCGTTCGCTGCCGGAGCCTGGTTGGGCTTGGCGGCCTGCACGTCGCCGGAAGTGCTGTCAGAAGTCACGGTGCTGTCGCTGGACGTGCTGTCAGAAGCCGCGGTACTCTCGCTGGACGTGCTGTCAGAAGCCGCGGTGCTGTCGCTGGACGT
>CALXHR010000007.1 GCA_944388175.1 uncultured Gemmiger sp.
GCCGATGAAGCAGATCCAGGAATGGCTGGGCCACAGCGATATTTCCACCACGGCCAACATCTACGCCCACCTGGACTGCCAGTCCAAGCAGCTAAGCGCCGCCACGATGGAGCAGGCGCTGCCGCTGCCGGAGGAACTGCCGGAAAAACGGTGGTGATCCTGCACGGATTCAGAGCGCGAGTTCCCGACGCAACTCGGTGAGCCATGCGGGCGGGGTATCGGTGGCGGGCAGCAGTTCGCCGTTGCGGTAGAAAGCCACCACCCGGAAGCCGTTGTCGTTGTCATAGAACGTCGCTTCGTTGCACAGCGGCAGCAGCTTGCCCAGATCCCGGAAACGCCGGGCAAACCGGCGCTCCACATCGCGGGTCGGGATGTCGTGGCCGCCGCGGGCCACCCGGTTGGCAATGCGGCGCACCGATTCCTCGGCCGTGTCCAGGCCGACATAGTACAGCCGCACGGTATATCCTTTGTCCCGGGCCGCGCGGGCCATCTTGCGGGAGAAACCGCCCGAAAGGGTGCTTTCCTCGGTAAAGTCGATCTCCCGGGCCAGGCAGTCCTGCAATTTGGCCACAGCCGCCTGGCCGCCTGCGTACTCGTCGCCGCCGTATTGGGCCGTCAGCTTATCCGGGTCAACGATCACGCCCAAATCGTCAAGGCAATCCTTTAAAACGCCGGACAGACTGCTCTTGCCTGCCCCGTTGACCCCACCTACGATGGTAAATGTCGGCATGATGCTTCCTCCATCCAATGTAACGGTGCCTATCTTACTTCTTTGTCGCAAAAAGACAAGGGGCAAGGACGTTTCCGTCCTTGCCCCCGCATCTGGCGCAGCGGGAGGGATTCGAACCCTCGTGTGGTTGCCCACAAACTGATTTCGAGTCAGCCCCGTTATGACCGCTTCGATACCGCTGCTTATTCTATTGTCCCGCACACGCCTGCACGCACTTTGGAAAAATGCGAGATTTCGGTGCAAGATACCTGTGTTTTGCGTAGGGTGCGACACCCCACAAGGCCCGCTGTCAAGCCATCCTTGCCGGACAAACCGGCCAGCACGCCGCAGTTTTTCGAGTCAGCCCCGTTATGACCGCTTCGATACCGCTGCCTATTTTCTTTTGCCGCGCTTGCGGCGTACAGCCTATTATAGCAGACGCGGCGCGGCGTGTCAAATGCAAATCGCGCGCGGCGCGGCGTTGCCACACCCGGCCGCCGCCCTGCGTTTGCGCCCGATCCACTCCGGCCCGCCCCGGCCCGCTTAAAACAGCCGCTGTTTCTGGGTCGGCTGGGGGTCAAAGGGGGTGTCCTCGTGGTGGCGTCGGATGAACACCTGCCGCGTCTTTTCGGTCATGCTGCGGCCGTTGTGCTTGGGCACCGTGTAGAACGTGCGCGAGATATCGTAATACCCGCGCAGGTGCTGCACCAGGTACTGCGCCACGGCGGGCAGGCAGTCAGTGTCCTCGATATTCTCATAGTTATAGTCGCCGTACAAAAAGGCGATCTCGTCGGCGTCGGTGTACAGCGTGATGGCCGCCTCGTCCAGCAGCACCTCGCGGATGACGCTTTGGTGCAGCCCGGCGGTGCCGCACTCGGCCGCCAGCTTGGCCGCGCGCGGGCGCTGGGCCAGTGGCACGCTTTGGGGGTCGAGTTTTTCGGTGCCGCGCTGGCCGATCTCCAGCAAGATATCGCGCATCATGCGGCTTTCCACCAGCGGGCGGATGCGCTCTTTGGCGCGGGCTTGTTCGGTTTTATTCTGGATCGCGGCGATCAGGCCCATACCGGGCGCCTCCTTTGCCGAAATTTGGGGTACGCCCCCAGTATAGCACACCGCGCGCGGCGGTGGCAAGCGGGCGGGCGCACAAAAAATGCCGCGCTTCCTGCGCGGCGGTTTTGCGGCGGACGGGGCTGCGCCCCGGCCTTTACCCCTCGGCGTGGCGGAAGCGCAGGACGCCGGTGCGGTCCAGCGCGACCATGACAGCGGGGATCAGCACCAGCTGCAGCGCGATGCCCGGCACGGCGCTGAGCACCGCGCCCGACAAAAACGCCTGCAGCGTGAACGCGTTGCCGGCCATGCCCAGCAGCACGACTTCGGCCACCGCCCACACCAGGCGGCCGCCGACCATGGCGGCCAGCAGGCTGGCGTACAGCGCGCCCCAGCCCTGTTTGGGCAGGCGGGCGTACACCAGCCCGATGATGAGCCCGTAGGCGGCCAGCTCAAACGCCATGGCCAGCGCGTTGGGGTACATGGGCGGCGCGCCGAACAGCAGCGAGCGCAGCAGCGGCGCGGCAAAGCCGACGCCCAGCCCGTACTGCCAGCCGCAGACAAGGCCGCAAAACAGCACGGGGATGTGCATGGGCAGCAGCATGTTGCCGATGGCCGGGATCCCGCCCGTCACAAAGGGCAGCACCAGGGCCAGCGCCAGAAACAGCGCCGCCAGCACAAGGGTATGGGTCTTTTTTTGGGTCGTCACAGGGGACCCCCCTCCTTTTCAAAAAGTGGTTCCGGCGCGGCCCTTCCTGGGCCGCTGCTGCCTTCCTGGCTTTTTGCAAAGGGACCGGTTGTACCCGGCAGGGCGGCGCGTTCTGCCAAAAGCAGGCTGCGCCCCCGCCCGATACCGTTTTTATTTTACACCGTCAGCGCGGTGGTGTCCAGCACAAAATCGCAGGTCGCCTCGGGGTGCGTCGCGGCAAGGTAGGTTTCCTCCAGCGGGATCCAGCGCGCGGCAAAGGCGGCAAAATGCGCGCCCTCGCGCTGCTGCAGCCGCGCGCGCTGGCAGGCGGGCGCGCAGGTCAAAAACACGCGGCAGGCAAACGGCACGTCCAGCGCGGGGTGCAGCGCATAGCTGCCCTCTACGATGGTCAGCGGCCGGGGCGGCAGCGTTTGGGGCGGCTGCAGCGCGCCGGTGCGGCAGACATACGCGCGGCAGGCGGCGCTTTGCCCGGCCAGCAGCGGGGCCAGTACCTCGGCGCGCAGGCGGGCAAAGTCCATGTTGGCGCCGGGCTGGCGTTCCCACCCGGGGCGGCGCTGCGCCGGCGGCAGGTAGAAATCGTCCATATGCACGAGGTTACAGCCCATCTGCGCGGCCAGCCAGGCCCCCAGCGCCGACTTACCGCTGCCGCACCGCCCGTCGATGGCCAGCAGCGCGGGCTGCGGGCCTGCGGCCAGCGCACGGGCGGCCGCCAGCACCGGCGCGGCGGCCGCAAACAGCGTGCCGCTCATGCTTCGAGCGCCCGCAGGGCGAGCGCGGCGGCGCTTTGCAGGTAATCCTCCAGCCGGCAATCCTGCGTGCCGGCGACCTGCACGCCGCAGTGCGACGAGGGGACGAGGATCTTCTCGGCCCCCGCGCCCGAGACCGCCGCCGCCATTCTGGGCGAGACCTCGCCCAGAATGCCGTTGGCCAACACCATGCCGATGGGCCCCACGATGACGTCGGCCCGGGCGGCATTGTAGACGACGGCGTTTTCGCCGGTGGCGCCGCGCGGCGCGCCGGCCTTGAGCATGGCGTTGGTGGCCAGCACGTTGGTGCCCACGGCCAGCAGGTCGCAGTCCGGCGGCAGGGCCGGGGCCAGCCGTTTGATCAGCTGCGCGCCCATGCCGCCGCCCTGGGCGTCCAGGACGAGCAGCAGGCGGCGGTTGGTGTGTTTCATAAAAACCTCCTGTGCAGGGATGGTGGAAAGCGGCCGGCGGCAAGGCCCTGCCGCGCAGAACGCAAAAAAGTGCCCGCGCCCCGGCCCCACCGCGCGCCACAACAAAAAGCGCGGCCTTTGCAGGCCGCGCGGCGTTTGGCTTTTTGCTTATTCAGCCTGGATCGCGCCGGTGGGGCAGACACCCTCGCAGGCACCGCAGTCAACGCAAGCAGAGGCGTCAACCACAGCCTTGTCCTCCATGCTGATCGCACCGACGGGGCAGGTGTCAACACATGCACCGCAAGCAACGCACTCGCTGGAAACGGTATGAGCCATCGTGAACTCCTTATCTCCGTGCTGAATGTACTCCCCTGGCCGGCCCTGCACGGCTGCGCCCCGGCCCGGGTTCCACAGCGGTATCTAGCTGCCTGCTGCGTTATACCCAGTGTAGCACATTGTATAAAAATTCGCAAGTGCCATATCTTGAAAAAATCCGGCCGGCAGGCGCTACAAGCTGCGGTGGGCGTTATTTCTTTTCCTCGTCGGGGGTTTTAGGCACGCGCTTGCCGCCGCGCAGGTAGACGCACTCGCTGCGTTTGTAGACGCGCGGGGCCAGGCTCTCGACGTTGGAGCGGACTTTCAGCGTGCCGGCCACGACGTTGACCTCGACGACGGTGCCCTCGCCGTCCGGCGTGCGCACGACGCTGCCGGGCGTGGGCGTGATGGAGTTGAGGTACTCGTAGCTTTTTTGCTCATACGCCAGGCAGCACATCAGGCGGCCGCAGGCGCCGCTGATCTTGGCGGGGTTCAGGCTTAACCCCTGCTCCTTGGCCATCTTGATGGACACCGGCTGGAAGTTTTTCAAAAACCGGCTGCAGCAAAACGGCTGCCCGCACAGCCCCAGGCCGCCCAGCATCTTGCTCTCGTCGCGCACGCCGATCTGCCGCAGTTCGATGCGGGTGTGGAACTGCGCGGCCAGGTCCTTGACAAGGTCGCGGAAATCGACGCGGTTGTCGGCCGTAAAATAGAACACCAGCTTGCTGCGGTCCAGCGTATACTCGGCGTCGACAAGCTTCATTTTCAGCCCGTGGGCGGCGATGCGCTGCTCGCACAGCTGGTAAGCCTGCTGGACGTCGGCGCGGTTCTGGCGCATGCGGCGGATGTCGACGGCGTCGGCGACGCGCAGCACCGGCTTGACTTCGCGCGCAAAGCCCGGCACTTCGTGCGCGGCGCGCACGACCTCGCCGCACTCGGTGCCGCGGGCGGTGGTCACGACGACGTAGTCGCCGGCGCGTACCTCGAACCCGGCAGGGTCAAAGTAGTATGCGCGGCCGTTTTCTTTGAATTTTACAGAGATGACTTTCATAGCGTTTTCCCAATCTATCGTTCAGTTTCCTGCCGTGCGGGGCAGCCGCCCCTTTTGGCGCAACGCGTCAGGCAATTTGCGCCGCCAGCACGGCCGTGCCCAGGCGCAAATTGCCGTTGGCTTTGGCGGCGCGGCGCGCTTTGGCCGCGGCGCGCAGCACGGCGGCCGCCGCCGCGGGCGTCAGGCCGCCGCACTCGCTTTGGCCGTAGGCGGGGCGGCGCAGCACGGCGCTGCACAGCTGGTCCAGCTGCCACAGCAGCGCCAAAAAGCCGTCGCGGTCACGCTCGTACTTGGTCAGCAGCGCCAGCGCGCGGTAGGTATCGTTTTGGGCGGCGTAGCCGCACAGCGTTTTGGCCTGCGCCAGCGCCGTGCGCTGCGCGGCGTCGGTGTGGGCGCGCAGCGCGGTGCCGATGTGCCCCTCGTACAAAAAGGCCAGTTCCTCGGCCAGGGGGGCCGGCAGGCCGCGGCGGCGCAGCTCGGCCGCGCAGGCCGGGCCGGGCACCGGGGCCAGCGTGTAGGCCGCGCAGCGGCTGCGGATGGTGGGCAGCACGGTGGCGGCGCTGGTGGCCGTGAGCAGGAACAGCACGCCGGCGGGCGGTTCCTCGACGATTTTGAGCATGGCGTTGGCCGACGCGCCGTTCAGATTCTGCGCGCCGTAGATGAACAGCACGCGGCCCGCCGCGTCGGTGGACAGCGCCGAGTGCTGGATCGCTTCGCGCGCTTCGCGCACGCGCTTGACGGGGATCTGGCCGGACGCGCCCTCGCCCCGCAGGGCCAGGCATTCGCTGTCGGCCCCGGCCAGCACGGCCTCGGCGTGGGGGCCGCCATCCGGGTACAGGTAGTCGGCGGCCAGGCAGCGCGCGGCAAAGCCCGCGCCGCAACCCGCTTCCCCCACCAGCAACACGGCATGCGGCAGCCGGCCGCTGCGCAGCGCGGCGGCCAGCGCCTGTTTGAGTTCGTCGTTACCGGCCAGACGGTCCAGCATCACAGCTTTTCAAAGCGCTCGACGTTGGTGACGATGACGGTAGCCCCGCCGACGGTGACTTCCATCGGCATGGCGCTCTCGATGCCAAAGCCCATGGTGGCGGTGCCGGGCACGATCTCGGTGCGCTGCTTGCAGAACTGCGAGATCACGCCGATGCAGTCGTCGACGCGCTCATCCTCGGTGCAGATCAGCAGCGTCATGTTGCCGGCCATCAAAAAACCGCCGGTGGTGGCCAGCCGCGTGACGTAGAACTTGTGCTTGACCAGCTCGTTACAGACCACGCGGGAATCCTCTTTGTTGACGATGGCAGTGATGAGTTTCATAAAGGCATTCCTCCCTTACTTTGTAACCAAGAAATTTTAAATCCGTCTCCATCGGCGGACATGTGCCGACGATGGAGACACCACCAGGGAAATTTACCCCAAAATTGTGTGCGAGGAGCCCGCGACGAGTGCGCGGTTTTGGGGTAAATTTTGTCGAAGGGGCATCCAAAGGGGGAAATAGCCGCGTTAGGCACCGCCGTGCGCGGCTGTTGCCCCCTTTGGGAGCGTCAGCGACGGTTATTCCAGTCGCGGCGGCGTTTGTAGCCGCCGATGGCGTCCTTGCACCACTGGAACACCTCGGGGCCGAGGAAGGCCAGGAAGCCCGCCAGCCCCAATACCAGGCTGAGACGGGCGCGCATACTGGCGGTGAGGAACTCCACCACCCAGACGAACAGCTCGAACCAGCCGAGGTATTTCATTTTAAACGGGATGATGCCGAACAGCAGCACGCCCTGGTCGGGCCAGAGCCAGCAGTAGGCGAACAACATGCTGAGGTAGATGGCAGACGGCGACGCCGCGCCGGTGAGCAGGCAGCCCGCCCACGCGCCCACCATGCCCAGCGCGATGAACAGCGTCATGCGGAAATCGCCCCAGAAACGGGTGAGGGCGTTGCCGATCCAGAAATAGAACACAAGGTTCAGGATGCCCAGGAACCCGCCCAGCCAGATCGGCTGAAACAAAAAGGTGACGAGCCGCCAGATCTGGCCGTGCAGCAGGCTGGCGCGGTCCAGCGAGATCAGGGCGGAAAACTTCCAGTTGATGATGAGGATGATGAGCCCGGCAGCCAGCTGGCCGATCATGAGCGCGTTGACAAGGTTGGGGATGCCGTAACGCCCGTAGCGGCGTTCCAGCTTATCGATCCAGTTCATGGGGTGGGCCCTCCGTAGCATGTGTAAAAGATATACGGGTTTATTGTACCATTTTTGCCGGGGCTGTGCAACCGTTCCCTGTCGAAACGCGGCTACGCCAGCACGCGCACGGCGTCCGGCGCGGTGCCGCCGCTGTGGCGCAGCGCGGTGCCGGCGGCGGTGAGCGCCGCGACGGCGGCGGCAAAATCCGGCGTGACGGTCTCGCCGGGGGCCAGCAGCGGCACGCCGGGCGGGTAGGCCCAGACATACTCGGCCGCCGTATGCCCCACGGCCTGCGCCAGCGGCAGCGTGCACGCCGGGCGCAGCAGCGCTTCGGCCAGGGTACACTGCGCCGTGCCGGGCGGCGGCAGGATGCCCCCGGCCGCGGGGGGCGGCGGGGCGGCGGCGTCGCGGGCGGTTAGAACGTCCGCCAGGCGGTCCAACGTGTCTTTGGCGTCGCAGGGGCTGGTCATGGCCAGCACGTTGGGGCCGCAGACCATCTCCGGCTCAAAGCCGGCGGCGCGCAGCGCCGCCGCGCCCGCCGCGCCGATGCGCAGCAGCAGTTTGCCGTCATCATACCCATAGCAGGCGGTTTTTTCGGGCGCGCAGCCCAGCACCGGCGTGCGCTGCCAGCGCGCCGCGGCGGCGTAAAACCGGTCCAGCCGCGCGCGCCAGGCGGCGAACGCCGCCACGCCGTTTTGCAAAAGCCACTCCGTGCAGCCGTCCAGGCTGGCCAGCAGCGGGTAACTGGGGGAACTGGTCTCAAATACGTCGAGTTGGCGCTCGACCTCGGCGGGGTCGGCCAGATCGCCGTTCAAATGCAGCCAGGCGGTCTGGGTCAGGCTGGGCAGCGTCTTGTGCGCGCTTTGCACCACCAGGTCGGCCCCGGCCGCCACCGCGCCGCCGCGCCAGCCGTGCGGTTCGGCCAGCGGCAGGTAGTGCGCGCCGTGGGCTTCATCGACGAGCAGCGGCACGCCGCGCGCGTGGCAGATTTTGGCGATGGCCGCCACGTCGCTGCACACGCCCTCATACGTCGGGCTGGTCAAAATAACGCAGCGCACGGCCGGGTGGGCGTCCAGCGCGGCGGCAACGGCGGCGGGCGGTACGCTGCCGTAGACGCCAAACCCGGGCAGCACCGAGGGCGTAAGGTAGTGCGCCGTCAGGTGGCCGAGTTCCAGCGCATGGTAGACGGCTTTGTGGCAGTTGCGCGCCGCCAGCACCTCGCTGCCAAAGGGGGCCAGCGCGCGGATGCCCGCCAGCAGCCCCGCGGTGCTGCCGCCCACCAGGTACCAGCACCGGGCCGAGCCGTACAGCGCGGCGGTGCGCGCCATGGCGGCGGCCAGCATACCGTGGGCGTCGTGCAGGTCGTCGGCGCCGTCGATCTCGGTCAGGTCCCAGGCATAGCAGGCCAGGCCGGGCGCAGGCGGCACCCGGCGTTTGTGGCCGGGCATGTGCAGCGGGCAACGCGCGGCGGCCAGACGTTTGCATTGTGTTTGCAGAGAGTCCATAAGAAATTGAAAATAAAAAGAAAAATTGGGGCGGAAGCGCGGTTGCGCCGCGCAAAAATAGATACCATGACGTTTTCGGGCAGTTTGTAGGGGCCGCATGTATGCGGCCCGCAAACGTTGCGCCATTGCCCGTTGCCGGTTGGTATGGTGTGTGTTTCGTATTGTAGGGCGGGCGTTTTTGAGCCGTGACCGCGCCCGGTCCATGCGTAGGGGCGGCATATATGCCGCCCGCAAAACGTTGCGGGCGTTGGCCGTTACCGGGTCGTATGGTGTGTGTTTCGTATTGTAGGGCGGGCGATTTCGCCCGCCGCATATTATTATTTTTGAAAATTTTTAATGTGCGGCGGGGTCAAGACCCCGCCCTACAGAGCGGCGGAAACGGCCGTGTTTCCCGCGAACCACACGTGGCCATTCACCCCTGCCGGGCGGCATGTCTGCCGCCCCTACAAATAAGGTAAACATGTACACGAGCCGGGAACCCGGTAGCACCGCAAACACGCACGGGCCGCATACATGCGGCCCCTACAAACCGACCGGAAAGGGGATGCTTATTTGGTAAACGTCAGGTATCCGGCAGGTTTGCCCGCCTGCGAACGCGGGCGGGGTTTCAGAACGGGAGCCCGGATGAGCCGTACCGGCAGGTAAAAAGGGTATTGTAACAGAGAGCATTCGCCTTGTGAGGAACGGAAACCGTCTCGGGCGACCCCATTAGACCTCCGGGGTTTCCAAAGGGGCCCGCAGGCCCCTTTGGCCGTGCCCCGCGCCCCGGAATTAGCGGCGGCTTTTTCGCTTCCTTTTTGGCCGGTCAAAAAGGAAGGGGAAACGGCAAGCGAAGGAACCGAATCTTATAGAGCCGGGCCGGGTTTTGCCCCTTTGCCCAAAAACGGTATTGTAAGGCAACCGCCTACGGGCCGCATGCATGCGGCCCCTACAATGCAAGGCAAACAGCCGGTAAACCGTGTACGGGTGGCGGGGCAGGGTTTGCGGCGGGGGTAAGGCCCGCCCTACAGAGCGGCGGAAACGGGCACCCCGTCATTCCAGCACAATCTCGGCTTTGCTGCCGGCGCGGGTCTTGGTGACGCGGACCTGCCGCGTCAGGCGGGCTTGCAGCGCTTCGACGTGGGAGATGACGCCGATGAGCTTGTCGCCCCCGGCCAGGCCCGCCAGCGTGTCGACGGCTTTCTCGAGACTGTCGGCGTCCAGCGAGCCGAACCCCTCGTCAATAAACAGCGTCTCGATGGTGACGCCGCCGGCGTTCTGCTGGATGGTATCGCTGATGCCCAGCGCCAGGCAGAGCGCGGCCATGAAACTTTCGCCGCCCGAAAGGCTGCCTACCGGGCGCGTCTTGCCGGTGTAGGCGTCGAACACGTCAAGGTCCAGCGCCGTTTTGCCGCCCAGCGCTTCGCTTTGGCGGCGCTGCAGGCGGTACTGGCCGTCGGTCATGCGGGCAAAGCGCAGGTTAGCGGCTTCGACGACGCCGTCAAAATAGAACGCCTGGACGTACTGTTCAAACGGCAGTTTGACCTTGCCGGCCAGGTTGCCGTTGATGGTTTTGGAGAGGTTGTCCCACATAGCGTGCTTTTTGCGCGCGGCGGCCAGCTGGCGCAGCGCTTTGTCCAGCGCGTCCAGCGCGGCGCGGTTGGCGTGCAGGCGGCGCGCGGCGTCGTCCCGCGCGGTGATGGCCGCGGCGCGGTTGGCGCGCAGCTGCCCCAGCGCCCGCTGCAGCTTGGCCAGCGTTTCCTCGGTCTCGCGGCCGGGTATCGACTGCTGCAGCTGCTGCACGCGGGCGGCAGCCGCCGCGTGGCCGGCCTTGGCGTTGGCCGCTTTGCGCTGCGCGGCAAAAAGCTGTTTTTCCAGCGCAGTGCGCTGGGTGTTGAGGTTTTCCAGCCGGGTGGCCAGCGCGCGGGCCTGCTCGGCCTGGCGCAAAAAGGCGTCGTGCCGGGTCCGCAGGCCGGCCAGCCCTTCGGCCAGGCTGTTCTGCTGCTGTTCCAGCGCGGCGCGCAGGCCCGCGTCGTCCAGTTCGGCGGCCGGTTTGCCGGTGTAGCGCGCGCCGCGCCGGGCAAAAAAGGCCGCAGCTTCACGCGTGAGGGCGGCGCGCAGTTCCGCCGCGCGGGCGGCGGCGTCGCCGGCCGCGCGGCTGCTGGCCGCCGTGGCGCGGCGCTGGGCGGTCAGGGCGGTTTCCCGCGCTTCCAGCGCCTGTTCGGTCACGTGGTCCTGGGGCAGTTCGGCCGGGTGGGGGTGGTCGGTGGCGCCGCACACCGGGCAGGGCTGCCCGGGCTGCAGCTGCAAGGCCAGCAGCCCCGCGCGGTTGGCGTTGAGCTGCCGCTGCAGCGCGGCGTACTCGGCTTCGGCCGCGTCCAGCGCGGTCTGCGCCGCGGCGTACTGCTGCTGGCGCTGCGCGGCGTCGCGGGCGGCGGTTTCGGCCCCGGTCAGGCCGGCCAGCAGCGCCGCGCAGGACGCCGCCAGGCTTTGCGCCTGCTCGATCTGGTGTTCCAGGCGCACCTGCTCAGTATCGGTGCGGCCCAGGGCTTCGCGGCCGGTCTCGGTCTCGGCAATGGTCTGGCGGATGCCCTCGCTGCGCTGTTCGAGTTCCTGCTGGTGCGCTTCGGCCTGGCGCAGCACCTCGGCGGTGCGGGTTTCCTCCCGCATCAGGTCGGCCAGCTGGCGGCGGCGTCCGGCGTGTTCCTCGCCCAGTTTGACGGCGGCGTCGCCGCGGGCGATTTTATCTTCCAGTTCTTCAATGCGCGCCTGCTGCTGCGCCTGCGCCGCTTCGTCCACGGCCAGCAGCTGTTTGCCCAGCTCGGCGGCGGCCGCGGCCGCAAAGGGGTCGCGGGCGTCCTGGATCTGCTGCAGCGCGGCGGCCTGCTCGGCCCCGGGGGCCGCCTGCAGGCTGGCCACATGCAGCAGGACGGTATCCTCGCACCGGCGGCAGGCGTCCTCGGCCTGGCGGGCGTGCTGCACGGCGGCCTGGCCCAGGCGCTGGTGGTCGGCGGTGTCAAAAATCTGCCGCAAAATGGCGGCGCGGTCCGCCGACGGCGCGTTGAGCAGCCGCGTGAAATCGTTTTGCGCCAGCATCGACACCTGCGCGAACTGTTTGGCGTCGATGCCCAGCAGCTTGGTCACGGCCGCCGTGACGGCCGCCGAACCGGTGACGGGCTCGTCCGGTTCCCGGATGAGTTCGGCGCGCGCCGGGCTTTTGACGGTGCCGCTGCCGCGCTTGGCGGCGCGCAGCTGCTCGGGCCAGCGGCGCACGGTGTAGCTGCGCCCGCGGTGGCTGAACGTCAGTTCCACGCCGGTCTCGGCGTCGGGGGCGGCAAAATCGCTGCGCAGCATGGCGGTTTTGCGGTTTTCGCCGGTGGCTTCGCCGTACAGCGCAAAGGTGATGGCGTCAAACAGCGCGGTCTTGCCCGCGCCGGTGTCGCCGCCGATCAAAAACAGGCCGCTGCCGCCAAACTGCGCAAAATCCAGTTCGGTGCGGCCGGCGTACGGCCCAAAGGCCGTCAGGGTCAGACGCAGGGGTTTCATTCGGGGGCGGCCTCCTCTCGCAGGGCTTTGACGGCGCGGGCTTCCTCGGCCGTCAGCGGGCGGCCGTTCATGCGGGTGAAAAAGTCCTGGAACAACTCGGCAAACGGTTTGCCGCGCACGGCCAGGGCGGCCTCGCCGGGGGCGTGGGCCTCGCCGCGGGGCTGGTAGTCCAGCCGCATGGCGTTGGGGTAGGCGGCGCGCAGCGCGGCCATGGCGTCGGGCAGCGGCGTGGGGTCGGTCAGCGTGGCCCAGATATAGTCGTCGGTGTCGGTGGGGTGCGCGGTCAGCTTGGCCAGCGGGCCGGTCAGGTGGCGCATGGCGCGGCAGGGGATCAGCGGCAGCGGCTCAACCTCCTCAACGCCGCGGCGGCCCAGCTCGACGAGGGTGGCGGATTTTTCGGCCCCGCACTCGTCCAGGTGGTAGCACAGCGGCGCGCCCGCGTAGCGCACAACGTCGGACCCGACGCGCTGCGCGCGGTGGATATGCCCCAGCGCCGTGTAGGCGAACCCCGCAAAGCGCGAAACGTCGATGGCGTCCACCGTGCCCACGGTCAGGGGCGCGCTCTCGCTGCCGGCCAGCTGCGGCGGGCACAACCCGGCCACGGCCATCTGGTGGGCCACCAGCACGCGGCGCGGCGCGGCAGGCGGGCAGGCGGCCAGCGCGGCCGCCACGGCGCTGTCGTAGTCGGGCAGGTCGGCGTCGGGCAGGTAGTGGCGCACGGTGGCCGCGCGCACATAGGGCAGCAGCACAAACTCCACCGGGCCGAACCGGTCCTTGAGCACGACCTGCCGCGGCGCGCCGGTAAACCGCCCGGCCAGGTAGACCCCCTGCCCGGCCAGCAGCCCGGCGGCAAAGTCCAGGCGCTCGGCGCTGTCGTGGTTGCCGGCAATGGCCAGCACCGGGATGCGCCGCGCGGCCAGCTGGGTCAAAAACCAGTCCAGCAGCGTGCAGGCCGCGGCGGGCGGCACCGGCGCGTCATAGATATCGCCGGCCAGCACGACGGCTTCGACGCCGTGTTCCTGGCACAGCGCCAGCACCTGCTCCAGGATAAAGCGCTGGTCCTCCAGCATATCAAAGCCGTTGACCCGTTTGCCCAGGTGCAAATCGGCCAGGTGTAGAAATTTCATGGGTTCATCTCCAAAGTTTTTCCCAGGTGGTCAGGTCCAGCGTGACGCCGGGCAGCAGCTCGGCGGGGGCGGTCCCGGCCTTGCGGAAACGGCATTTTTTGCAAAACGCCTCGGCCTGTAAATCGCGCGCCCATACTTTGAGGTAGAGCCGGCTGCGGCCGTCGCCCTCGGCCAGTTTTTGGGCGTAGGCCACGACGCTGCGCCCGATGCCCTGGCCGCGCGCGTCGGCCACCAGAAACAGCCGCCGCAGGCACAGCGCGCCCGCGGGCCCCAGGTCCAGCGCAAAATACCCCACGGCCCGGCTGCCCAGGTAGATGAGGAAGTAGTTGATGGCGCCCGAATGGATCTGTTCGTCGGTCTCGACGTCGCTCTGGTACCGTTCGGCCAAAGCGGCGGCCACTTTGGGCGTGAGTTTGGTGTAGTGCTGCACAAAAATTTCGGCCGCCAGCTCGCTGACAAGCTGGACGTAGCGGGTCTTGGTGACTTGCTTGAAGGTCGGTTTCATAACGGCTCCTTATTCTATGGTCAGGGTCGCCCGGGCCGGCAGGCAGGCGGCCCAGTCGCCGGGGCGGCGCAGCGTGCCGAACCCCTCGCACCGGTGGTCGGGGCAGGGGCTTTGCACAAAGGCGATGCCACCGCCCTGTACCTGCAGGTGGACGGTATACCGCCCGGTATCGACGTCATAGCGGGCGTCCTCATCGAGCGCAATGTGCAGTTCCTGCTGGGGCGTACCGTAGCGCAGCACGGCCACCGCCCCGGCGCCGGGGCGGTGCGTCAGCGCAAACAGCAGGGCGGCCAGCGCCAGCACGGCGGCGGTAAAGCACACCTCGCGGCGGTAACGGGCAAACAACTTCACGGCGTTTCCTCTTTGTCAAATTCCAGGTCCAGGCGCAGCCCGTCGGCCCCGGCCACCGCGGCCGGGAAGGCGCTTTGCGCGGCGGCCAGCCCGGGCGCAGGGTCGGTGACGGCGGCGCTGTAATGCGTCAGCCACAGCCGCCGCACCCCGGCGGCGGCCGCCAGCGCGCCCGCTTCGCGGCAGGTGGCGTGGCCGTACAGTTTGGCCTTGGGCAGGTCGGCATCGGCGGCGTAGGTGGCGTCCATGCACAAAAGGTCGGCCCCGGCGGCCGCGGCTTGCAGTGCCGGGCAGGGGCGGGTGTCGGTGGCGTAGACGATTTTCAAGCCGCGGCGCGGCGGGCCCAGCACCTGGTCCGGCGTAAAGCCGCCCGCCGCCTGCCCGCTTTGCAGCGTGCGCCACAACGCCAGCGGCACCCCGGCCGCGCGGGCGCGCGCGGGGTCGAACCGGCCGGCGCGCGGCAGCGTCAGCGCCCAGCCGCAGCAGGGCACGCGGTGCGCCAGCGCAAACGGCGTGACGGTCAGCGGCCCGGCCGCAAACGGCGTTTCGGCCGCGCGCCACTGCACGGCGAACGGCAGCGCCCCGGCCAGCGCCGCGACGGCGTCGGCCACGGCCTGCTGCCCGGCGGCAGGCCCGGCGACGACCAGCGGCGCGGTGCGGCCCAAACTGCCCAGCGTCTGCAGCAGCCCCGGCAGGCCCAGGATATGGTCCCCGTGGTAGTGCGTCAGCAGCACGGCCGCCAGCCGGTAGGCGCTGACGCCCCAGCGGCGCAGCGCGGTCTGGGTGCCCTCGCCGCAGTCCAGCAGCACGCCGTGCCCGGCCGCCTGCACGGCCAGCGCGGCCAGCGCGCGGCCCGGCAGCGGCTGGGTGCCGCCGCAGCCCAGCATGGTAACGGTCAACATGGCGCAAGGCCCCCTTTCCCGACAGTACCCCATTATGGATATACCGTATTATACCACAAACGTCGCCGGTTGGGAACGGGGGCGTTTGCCCCCCGTTCCCGCGCCGCGGGCAGGGCGCAAAAAGCCCCCCGCCATGCGGCGGGGGGCACCTATCAGCTGAACATCACGACGTCGTCGCGCGGGGCGTCGGCGGGTTCCACGGCCAGCGCCGTCAGCACCGGGCCGGAAGCCCCGGGCGTCTGGCCCTGGTAGATGGGGTGGTATTTCACGTTGACCTTGGCGGTCAGCGTGATCCAGCTGCGCTGTTCCAGCGCTTTGTAGCCGTCGTATTTGCAGGGGAAGCCGACGAACTGGATATCCTGGATGCAGCAGGTCATGGCGAAGCGGCCGGGCACAAAGCTGTTTTTGCCCGCGCGCGGCGTCTGGCAGACCTGCGCCAGAAATTGGACAGTCTTGCCGTCGTATTTTTGGGGGTCGTCCATGCAGTCCATATACCACACGCCGAAAAACTCGGCCGGGATGTCGATGACCTCGGCGTTCACGTCAAAGGGCAGCGGGTCGGGGATGTCGTCGTAGGCGACGCTGCCGTCGGCAAACTCATAGGCGATATCGCAGCGGCGGCTGGCCTGCCGCACAAGTTTGTGCACAAGCTGGCGGCTCTCGTCGTCGTTGAGGTGCTCGGCGCGGTTGACGACCAGCAGCTCGCTGCCGCGCAGCTTGTCCAGCAGCAGGCCGCGCATGGCGTTGTCGCCCGCGTAGGTTTTCAGGGTGGTGCCGTCCGCCGTGGCCAGGCACTGGTAGATCAGCCAGTTGTCGGGCAAAGCGTCGTAGAGGTCCTGCACCAGCCACATGCCGTTATATTCAATGATGACGCGGCCGCAGCCGGATTTCTGTTCCAACGCGGTCAGGTTCTCGCGCGTGAGCTCGCTTTTGTCCTCCAGCTGGGCCACGTGTACGCCGCCAAAGGCGAAGCGGTCGGGGTCGTATTCTTCCTCGCCTTCCTCGCACACCAGCAGCAGCGTTTTGTCGCCGGAGTCAAACTGCGGGTCCTCCATCGTCTCCTGGATGAACTTTGTCTTGCCACTCTCCAGCTGGCCTACAAACAGGTAGACCGGGATTTGTCTTGCCATAGGGGTTCCTTTCCTGGGCGGGTTTTACAGCGCAAACAGCGCGGCCAGCGCGCTCTGCTTCAAATCCGAGCCGATCACGCACAGTTTGCCGGTGACGTCGGGCGTGCCGGGGCGCACCTCGTGCTCGCCGGGGACCATGTCGAACTCCAGCCAGCCCTCGGCGCCGCCGTCCACAATGCCCTTGGCGCGCAGGATCATGCCGTAGTCGCCGCTGTCCAGCGCGGTGAGCGCCTGCTCCAGCGCGGCGCGGCTGTACTTGTGCGCCGTCTCGCGGCCCCAGCTCGTGAACACTTCGTCGGCGTCGTGGTCGTGGTGGTGATGCCCGCAGCTGCACACGCCGTGCTCGTCGTAGTGGTGCTCGTGGTGGCCGTGTTCTTCCTCATCGTGGTGGTGGCAGCAATGGCCGTGCTCGTGGTCATGCTCCTCCTCATCGTGATGGTGGCAGCAGTGACCGTGCTCGTGGTCGTGCTCCTCCTCGTCATGGTGGTGGCAGTAGTGGCCGTGTTCGTGGTCCTCGCCGTCGTGGTGGTGATGGTGGTGGTGCTCCTCCTCGCCGTCGTGGGCTTCGTTGGCGGCGCGGGCTTCGGCCAGCAGTTCGGCCACGAGGTCGCGCTTGCCGTCCATGACCGAGACGATCTGCGTGCCCGAGAGCACGGTCCAGTCGGTCGTCACGATGGTGGCGGTGGGGTTTTTCTCGGCCAGCAGGGCCACGGCGTCGGCGACCTTTTTCTCGGGCGCGTTGCCGGTGCGGCTCAGGATGATGCAGGACGCATGGCTGACCTGGTCGTTGTAGAACTCGCCGAAGTTTTTCATATACAGTTTGACCTTGTTGACGTCGGCCACCGTCACAAAGCTGTTGAGCTGCACGGGCAGCGTCTCGGCCACGCCCTCGACGGCGCGGGTGACGTCGGACAGTTTGCCGACGCCCGACGGCTCGATGAGGATGCGGTCGGGGTGGTAGGTCTCGACGACTTTTTTCAGCGCTTCGCGGAAATCGCCCACGAGCGAGCAGCAGATGCAGCCGGAGTTGAGCTCGTTGACCTGGATGCCGGCTTCCCGCATGAAGCCGCCGTCGATGCCGATCTCGCCGAACTCATTTTCAATGAGGACGATGCGCTCGCCGGCAAAGCACTCCTGGATCAGCTTTTTGATGAGCGTGGTCTTGCCCGCGCCCAGAAAGCCGGAAAAAATATCGATCTTGGTCTTGTTTTCTGCCATGATGGCACCTCGGTTTCTTGTGGCAATGGTTTGCGTTGGGTTGGCGGGCGCGCCTTTGCGCCGCCCATACCATTATAGCAAACCCGTCAAGGGCGCGGCGACATAAGAAAACAAAGGTTTTGCAAAAACTGCGAAGCACCGCAAAACCGCTGCAAGGCGGCAGATGCAAGGCAGAGGGGCGCATCCTTGCCGCCCAAAAACGATGGGCGGCATCTGCGCGATGCGCAGACCGGATTGGCCGTTCGCAAGCCCCACCGGGGCTTGCGTGGCTGCGCCACCCCGGCGTTCCTGCATGGAACGCAAGACCCGATAACGCAGCAGATGCCGCCTTGCAGGCAGATTTTGCGGCTTTGTTTTCTTAGGGAACCGCGCAGAAGGGCGCAGCGGTTTACGGGCGGTTTTGCAGCTGTTCCTCGCGCATTTTGCGGATGTTTTCCTCAATGGAAAAACTCTTGTCCAGCCCGGGGTAGACCGCCATCAGGCTCAGCAGCGTGGGCACCCAGAAGTTGCACAGCACCACCACCGGCATGCTGAGCGGGTACAGCAGCGCCGCGGCGCCCCAGTACGCCACCTGCCACACAATGCCCAGCAGCGTGCGCGGCAGGTAGGCCAAAAACAGCAGCACGGCGTTGCGCATAATGCCCACAAAGCCCATGTTCAGCAGCGCCACCTGGGCCAGCACATACTGCCCCAGGCCCAAAATGCACAGCACGCCCAGCAGCAGCGCAACGCCGACGGCGGCGTTATCTTCCAGCACAAGGTGGGTGGCCACGAACGCCTGCATGCCCAGCAGCACGCCGCCCACAGCGCCCGGCGCCAGCGCGGGTTTGAGGTTGGCTTTCCAGGCGCGGCGGTAGGTCGCCCACCAGAAGCCGGGTTCGTCGCGCAGGCTGCGCAGGATGGTATCATACAGCCCGCACAGCTGCGGCGCGGCGATCATACCGCCCAGCACGCCGGCGATCAGCAGCGGCAGCAGGGCGTGCGTTGCGATGGAGAACCACACCCCGATGACAAACGGCAGCGCGCTGATGAGCGCCAGCAGCCCGGCGCGGAAAAAGTCCCACATATCGCGGCCCAGCACCTCCAACAGGCGGCGCGCGCCTTTTTTGCGCGGCGCGTCGGGCGATACGCCCGGGCCCGGGCGGTCATAATTGAAGTTAAACAGTCCCATGTTCGTTCTCTCCTTTTCGGTTTCCATAGCGGGCGGCCCCGGCTTCCACCAGCAGGTCGGGTTCCAGTTTCAGGCCGGGGCGGCGGCCTTTTTGCGCTTCCACCACAAACAGCCATGGCACGCTGCCGGGGCGCTGGCGGGCAAAGGCCAGGCGTTTGGGTTCCAGCCGGGCGGCGCGCAGCGTGCACAGCACCTCGGCCAGCTGGTCGGGGCGGTGGCACAGCGCAAAGCGCCCGCCCTCGCGCAGCGCGCGGGCAGCCGCGCCCACGGCGTCGGCCAGCGTGCAGGTGTCGGTGTGGCGGGCGGCGGCGCGCACGGGGTCGGGGCTGCGCGGCCCGGCCGCAAAATACGGCGGGTTGCACGCGGCAAAGTCATACCGGCCCTGCTGCGGCCCGGCGCGGCAAAACGTCCGCACGTCGGCGCACAGCGGTTCTATATGCTCCGCGCCGTTTTGCCGCACGGCCGCAGCGCACAGCGCGCTGGCCGCGGGGTCCCGCTCCACCGCCGTGCAGGGGCCGCGGTGCCCGGCGTCGTGCCAGCACAGCGCCACGATGCCGCACCCGCTGCACAGGTCCAGCGCGCGTTCGTCCCGCCGGGGGCGGGCAAAGCGCGCCAGCAGCAGCGCGTCAGTGCCAAAGGCCGCGCCGGGGGCCGTCAGCACGCGGGTGCCGTAGTCCAGAATTTCGGTGCGCGTCACGCCCGACCCCGCAGCAGCGCGTATTTCAGCAGCCCCACCTGCGTTTTGCTGTCGCGGATGGTGCCGTCCAGCACCAGACCCAGCGCTTTTTCAAACGGCATCTTGACGACGTCCAAAAACTCGTCGTCGTCGAGGTGCTGGCCCACGGGGTGCAGCCCGGTGGCCGCCCAGATGTAGATGCGCTCGCTGTCGTAGCCGACGGTGGCGTACAGCACGCCGAGGTCGGTGAAGTGGTCGGCGGTCAGGCCGCATTCCTCGCTCAGTTCGCGTTTGGCGGCTTCAAAAGGGTCCTCGCCAGCTTCCAGCTTGCCGGCCGGCAGCTCCCAGATTTCCTCGCCCAGCGCGTAGCGGAACTGGCGGACCATGTAGACGTTGCCCTCATCGTCGACGGGCAAAATGCACGCCCCGCCGTGGTGGTGGACGATCTCGCGGTAGGCGGTATCGCCGTTTTCCAGGCGGACGGTGTCCAGCGTGACGCGGATGACGTGGCCGTTGAAGATCTCTTTGCTTTCCAGCGTGGTCTCGATATGCGGCATGGTGCAGCACTCCTTTTATAAAATAGGGGTCCTGCCCCCTATTGTACCGCAGCCGCGGGCGGGAATCAACCGCCTTGCGGCGGGAATTTTGCCCGGCATGCCAAAGCGGGGCCCGCACAAGGCAGACCCCGCTTTGGTTGGTATAGGAAAATAAGGGAATGGTACAGGAAGTAGCGGCGCGCGGTTTTGGCCGGCACAGCGGGCAGCCGCTGCCGTTTGGGCGCAGCTTTTTCAAACTCGTCTCCATCGGCGGACATGCGCCGCTTTGCGCCAGTTTACACGATCTTGCGCGATTTATGCACGCCGGTCTTGAGGAACTCGACCCATTCGGCCACGTTGACGGCGTGGTCGCCCAGGCGCTCGAGATATTTGCAGATCATGAACAGATCCAGCGCGGTCTCGGCGTCGGCCGGGTTCGCCGCAATGTACTGGGCGATTTCGGCGCTGATCTTGCGGAACATCGCGTCGCAGTCGTCGTCTTTGGCGATGACCTGCGCGGCCATCGAAAGGTCGACCTGCACATAGGCGCCGATGGCGTCCTTGACCATCTTCAACGCGATGCCGCCCATCTTGTCGAGGTCGTCCATCACGCCGACGCTGCGCGCGCCCTCCGGGTGCAGGTGCAGCGTGATCTCGGCGATATCGCTCGCCTGGTCGGCGATGCGCTCGATATCGGTGACCATTTTCAGCGCGGTGGAAACTTTGCGCAGGTCGCCGGCCACCGGCTGCTGGCGCAAAAACAGCGTCAGGCAGCGGTGCTCAATCTCATGTTCGCTGGCGTCGATCTCGCTGTCGCGGGCAATGACGCTGCGCGCCAGTTCGATATCGCCGTTGCGCAGCGCGGTCATGGCGCTTTCGATCGCGTTGCCGGCCGCGTGGCCCATGCGGGCCAGCATGGTGTCCAGTTCCAGCAGTTCCGAGTCGTAGACCTTGCGGCTGCTGTACGGCATAGCCATAGCCATAGGGGGTTACCTCCTTTGCATCAGCCGAAACGGCCGGAAATGTAATCTTCGGTGCGCTTGTCGACGGGGGTCGAGAACACCTGTTCCGTCGGGCCCATCTCGACCAGTTCGCCCAGCAAAAAGAACGCCGTCTTGTCCGAGATACGCGCCGCCTGCTGCATGTTGTGGGTGACCATGATGATGGTGTAGTTCTGCTTGAGCTCCATGGCCAGTTCCTCGACCTTGGAGGTCGAGATCGGGTCCAGCGCCGAGGTCGGCTCGTCCATGAGCAGGACCTCCGGCTCGACAGCGAGGGCGCGCGCAATGCACAGGCGCTGCTGCTGCCCGCCGGACATGCCCAGCGCGCTCTTGTTCAGGCGGTCCTTGACTTCGTCCCAGATGGCCGCGCCGCGCAGGCTTTTTTCGACGATCTCGTCAAGCTGGGCCTTGCTGCGGATGCCGTGGGTGCGCGGGCCGTAGGCGATGTTGTCATAAATAGACATCGGGAAGGGGTTGGGTTTCTGGAACACCATGCCCACGCGCTTGCGCAGCACGTTGACGTCCATTTTGTCTTTGTAGATATCGACGCCGTCCAGCAGGATATCGCCCGAGATGCGGCACCCCTCGACGAGGTCGTTCATGCGGTTCAGGCTTTTAAGGAACGTCGACTTGCCGCAGCCCGAAGGCCCGATGAAGGCGGTGATCTCTTTTTCCGGGATGGCGATGTTGACGCTTTTGAGCGCATGGAAACTGCCATAGTACAGGTCCATGTTCTTGACTTCAAATTTATTCACGGTACTACCCCTCTGTTGTATCATTTCTTGGCCAGTTTGCCGGCGATAAAGCTGGACAGGCAGTTGATGCCCAACACCAGCACCAGCAGCACGACGGCGGTGCCGTAGGTGGCGTCGACGTGCAGCCCCTCGTTGGAGAGCAGGTACATGTGCACGGCCAGCGTGCGGGTGGAGCTGAAAACGCTCTCGGGGATTTTGGCCACCGAGCTGGCGGTGTAGATCAGCGCGGCGGTCTCGCCCACGATGCGGCCCGTGGCCAGGATGACGCCGGACAGAATGCCCGGCATGGCGCTGGGCAGCACAATGGTAAACACCGTGCGCAGCTTGCCCGCGCCCAGGCCAAAGCTGCCCTCGCGGTACGAGTCGGGCACGGCGATGAGGGCTTCCTCCGTCGTGCGCATGATGACGGGCAGCACCATGATGGCCAGCGTGAACGCGCCGGCGATGAGGCTGTACCCCCAGTGCAGCTGGGTGACGAAGAACAGCATACCGAACAGACCGTACACGATGGAGGGGATGCCCTGCAGCGTCTCGGTGGTGACGCGCACCAGCCGCACGAGCTTATTGCCGCGTTTGGCGTACTCGACCAGCCAGATGGCGGCAAAGATGCCCAGCGGCGTGGCGATGACCAGCGCGAACGCCGTCATGAGCACGGTGTTGATGAGCGCCGGCACCAGCGAGACATTCTCGGAGTTATATTCCCACTCAAACAGGCTGGGTTTGAGGTTGGGGATACCCATGACGAGGATATACCCGATGAGGAACAGCAGCACCGCGGCGGTAAGCCCGGCGGCGATGCGCACAAGCCAGCGCAGCACGCCGGCCTGCACCCGCGCCGCTTTGCGGTTGCGGTTGCCCGCGGGGAACACCATCTGCGCGCGGGCCTTGCCCACGCTGGCGGCTTTCTGGCCGCCGGCGGCCGTGATTTCAGGCATGGTTGCCGCCCCCTTTCACAAGGCTGAAGCAGAGGTTGATGAGCAGGATGAAAACGAACAGCACAACGCCGGTGGCGATGAGCGCTTCGCGGTGGAGGTCGGCGGCGTAGCCCATCTCGATGACGATGTTGGAGGTCATCGTGCGCAGGCCCTGGAACAGCCCCTGCGGCATCCAGGTCTGGTTGCCGGCGACCATGACGACGGCCATCGTCTCGCCGATGGCGCGGCCGATGCCCAGGATAATAGCCGACAGCACGCCGGACTTGGCGGCCGGCAGCACGGCAAAGAACACGCTGCGCTCATGCGTGGCGCCCAGCGCCAGGCTGCCCTCGTAATAGCTGGAAGGCACGGCGTCCAGGCTGGTCTTGCTGACCGTGATGATGGTGGGCAAAATCATGATGCCCAGCAGCAGCGCGGCGGTGAACAAACTCATGCCTTTGCCGCCCCGCACGCCCAGCACATGGCGGAAAAAGTCCGACTTGACCATGGCCTGCACGGCGGGCACCATGACGACCATGCCAAAGAAGCCGTAGACAACCGACGGGATGCCGGCCAGCAACTGCACGGCGGGCAGCATGACTTTGTTGACGGCCGGGCTGGCAAAGCGCGACATATAAATGGCCGTCAGCAACCCGATGGGCACGCCGACGAGGATGGCCCCGGCCGTGACATAGATGGAGCCCAGGATCATGGGCAGGATGCCGTAGATATCGTTGCCGGGTTTCCAGGTATCGCCGAGCAGGAAGTTGAGGGGCCCGATCTCAAAGATGGTGGGCACGCCGTTGGCGAACAAAAAGATGCAGATCAGCGCCACAGCCAGGATGGAGATGCAGGCGCAGGCTGTGAACACGCCCTGCATGACCGCTTCGCGGGTCTTGCCGGATCTCGTTTTCATATTTCCTATACACACTCCTTGGGGGTAAGAGAAAAGAGGGTGCGGCGGGCATTGCACCCGCCGCAAAAAGCGGCTGTCGCCGCCGGGTGGGGCGCAACAGCCGTTTTTGTGCGATGGGGGTTACTGCAGTTCGGACCAGGCCAGGGTCTCGCCGGTGTAGATGCTCTTGATCTGCTCGACGCTCAGGTCGTTGATGGAGTTGGCGGGGTTGACGACGACCGCGATGCCGTCCATGGCCAGCACGGTGGCGGTAGCGCCCTCGGCGGTCTCGGTGTCCTTGAGTTCACGGCTGGCCATGCCGATGTTGTAGGTGCCGTCCAGCGCGCCGGTCACACCGGTGGTGGAGTCGGTGGTCAGCAGCTCGATGGTGACGTTGGGGTTGACCTCGGCGTAGGCTTCGATCAGCTTTTCCATCAGCGGGCTGACGGAGGAGGAACCGCCGACCGTCAGGCTGCCGCTGGGCTGGGTGGAGGTGTACTCGGCGCCTTCGCCGCCAATGTAGCCTTCCTCGGTGGCCAGGGCCTGGCCGTCAGCGCTCATGCAGAAGCCGATGAAGTCGATGGCGGCTTCGTCGGTGGGCTCGCCGTTGGTGACGATGTTGAACGGACGGGCCAGCGTGTAAGTACCATCGGCCACCGTCTCGGCAGAAGGCGCAACGCCGCCGACGGTCACAGCCTTGACAGAATCATCGAGAGAGCCCAGGCTGATGTAGCCGATGGCGGTCTCGTCGTTGGCGACGGCGGTCATCACGCCGTTGGTGCTGCTCTGGATGGCAGCGGCCTGGGTGGTGTTGTCGCCGTTGTCGTCCTCAACGCCGGTCAGCTCAATGAACGCGCCGCGCGTGCCGGAGCCGTCCTCGCGGGAAATGACGGTGATGTCCTGGTCCAGGTCAAAGTCGCCGGCGGCGGCTTCTTCAGCGGGGGCCTCCTCGGCCGGGGCTTCCTCGGAAGCGGCTTCGCTGGTGGAAGCGGCTTCGGTGGAGGTGCTCTCGGCAGCAGCGCTCTCGGTGGAAGCGGTGTTGCCGCAGGCGGCCAGGCTCAGCGCCATGGCGGCGGCCAGGACAGAAGCAATAACAGACTTGCGTTTCATAACTCTTTCTTCTCCCTTTTACCCAAATCTTCAGGTTTTGGTTTGGTGGTTTTGCCCCCGGGGTTTTGCCCGGGAACGCATCCATTGTACCGCGGGGCGCGGGCGGTATCGACCATGGCGCGGTACAATTTTGGTAAAAAACGTGCAAACCGCGCGCGCCGTTTGCAAAGAAACGGTAAAATGGGTAAAGAAACGGCAAACCGCGCCGCCCCACACCGGGCAGACGCCGGGGTTCGGGGCCGTTTTACACAAATTTTACACAACCTTTACCGTTCCCTGCTGGCGCGGCGCGGGGGCGATACCTTATAATGGGGGATGGTATAGGGCGCGGCACGGCCGCGCGATTTGGAAAAATCAAAATAAGAGAGAATGGATGGTCATTGGTATGAGTATCTTCAATATCTTTGTCCTTCTGGGCGGCCTGGCCATGTTTTTGTACGGCATGGACGTTATGGGCAAAAGCCTGGAGCAAACGGCGGGCGGCCGCCTGCAGGTCATTTTGAGCAAGATGACCTCCTCCCCCCTGCGCGGGCTGCTGCTGGGCCTGGCGGTCACGGCCGTCATCCAGTCCAGCTCGGCCACCACCGTCATGGTGGTGGGCTTCGTCAACTCCGGCCTGATGGACCTGTACCAGACGGTCGGCGTCATCATGGGCGCCAACATCGGTACCACCGTCACCGCCTGGCTGCTGAGCCTGACCGGCCTGCAGGGCGACAGCTTTGTGATCCAGATGCTCAGCCCCAACGCCTGGGCCCCGCTGCTGGGCTTTGCCGGCATCGCCCTGTTCATGTTCGGCAGAGAGAAGCAGAAGAACGTCGGCCAGATTTTCCTGGGCTTTGCCATCCTGATGACCGGCATGAACCTGATGAGCGACGCCACCGCCCCGCTGGCCGACGCGCCCTGGTTTGCCGATTTGTTCCTGGCGTTCACCAACCCCGTGCTGGGCGTGCTGGTGGGCGCGGTGCTCACCGGCATCATCCAGTCCAGCTCGGCTTCCGTCGGCATCCTGCAGGCGCTGTCGATGTCCACGGGCGCGGTCTCGATGGCGGCGGCCATGCCCATCATCATGGGCCAGAACATCGGCACCACGGTCACGGCGCTCATCGCGTCGGCCGGCGCCAACAAGAATGCCCGCCGCACGGCGTTTATCCACCTGTACTTCAACATCATCGGCACCGTTGTGTTCCTGACCGGGTTCTACGCCCTCAACGCGGTGTTCGACTTCCCGTTCTACCATGACCAGGCCAACACCTTCAACATCGCCGTCGTGCACACGGTGTTCAACCTCGTCACGACGCTGATCCTGCTGCCGTTCAGCAAGCAGCTGGTCAAGCTGGCCATCCTGACGGTGCCCGACGCCAAAGAGCCCGAGCAGACCACCCTGCTGGACCAGCGCCTGCTCTCGACCCCGGCGGTCGCGGTCAACCGCGCGATGCTGGTGGGCGGCGATATGGCCGAGGTCTGCCGCACGGCGCTGCTGCAGGCAATGTCCACCACCCGCAAGTGGGACGACGCCATTGCCGCCGAAGTGCGCCGCAAAGAGGATGCCGTCGACCACTACGAGGACGTGCTGGGCACCTACCTCGTGCAGCTGTCCGGCCGCCCCTTGAGCACCGAGGACAACCGCACCATCAACACGCTGCTGCACACCATCAACGATTTTGAGCGTATCTCGGACCATTCCGTCAACCTGCTGGAAGCCGCCGAGGAGATCCGCGACAAAAACATCCGTTTCAGCGACGCCGCCCTGGGCGACCTGGGCGTGCTGGAATCCGCCGTGCAGGATATCGTCAACCGCACGGTGGACGCCTTCCAGAACCATGACTGCTACGCCGCCGGCAAGATCGAGCCGATGGAGGAGGTCATCGACAGCCTCGTGCGCGAGGTCAAGACCCGCCACATCGCCCGCCTGCAGGCCGGCATCTGCACCATCGAGTACGGTTTCGTGCTCGACGACCTGCTGACCGCCTACGAGCGCATCGCCGACCACTGCTCCAACATTGCGGTGGCGATGATCGAGGTGGCCGAGGATAAATTTGACACCCACGAGTACCTCAACAACGTCAAGAGCGGCAGCCTGAAATTTGAGCAGCGGTACGAGAAATACCGCGGCCGCTACACTTTCCCCGAGGAACCCGTCGCGCAGCCCGCCGCGGCCCCGGCCGCCCCGCAGTAAGCCCGGCTGCCGGCCGGCCCCTCCCCACAAAGGAGTTTGCACCATGATTTATATTGTCGAGGACGACGCCAGCATCCGCGAACTGGAACAGTACGCCCTGCAGACCAACGGCTACCAGGCTGCCGGCTGCGAGGACGGCGCCAGTTTTTGGGCGGCGCTGCGCGCCGGTATGCCGGAGCTGGTCATTTTGGACGTCATGCTGCCTGATGAGGACGGCTACCAGATTTTGGCCAAACTGCGCGCCGACCCCGAGACCCGCGCCGTGCCGGTTATTATGGTCACGGCCAAAACCAGCGAGATCGACGTCGTCAAGGGCCTGGACCACGGCGCCGACGACTACCTGTGCAAGCCCTTTGGCATTATGGAGTTTATTTCCCGTGTGAAAGCGGTATTGCGCCGCACAGCTTCGGCCGCGCCGGCCCCCGCGCCGCAGACGCTGGCGTTCGGCGGCATTGTGCTGGACGATATGGCGCGCACGGTGCGCGCCGACGGCGCGCCGGTGGAACTGACCTTTAAAGAGTACGCGCTGCTGCACCTGTTTTTGGAACACCCCGAGGAAGTGCTGGCGCGCGAACGCATCATGAAAGAAGTGTGGGACACCGACGACCTGCTGGAATCCCGCACCATCGACATGCACGTGCGCACGCTGCGCCAGAAACTGGGCGCCGCGGGCGAAGCGATCCGCACTGTGCGCAAGGTGGGCTACAAGCTCAGCATGGAGGGCGCCGATGAGTGACGACGAGCGCCGCGCTGCCCGCCCCCGAAGCATGGCGCGGCTGTACCGCCGGGCGCTGATTCTGGTGGGGGCGCTGTGCGTGGCCGTCACGCTGGCCGCCGCCACGGCGCTGTTCCAGCGCGGCTACGCCGAGCGCGTGGACGATACCCTGCAGCGGCTGTGCACCGCGCTGGCCGCCGGGTACGAAGCCCGCGGCACTGGCGACCCCGCCGACCTGGCCACACTGCTGCCCGACACGCGGCTGCGCTGCACGCTGGTCGACGCCGGCGGCGACGTCCTGTACGACAACCAGACCGACGCGGCACTGCCCAACCACGCCGACCGCCCCGAGATTGCCGCCGCGCTGCAAAACGGCAGTGGTTCTGCCACGCGCGAGAGCGAGACGATGGACCGCGAAACCCACTACGTCGCCCGGCGGGTGGAGACGCCCGCCGGCGTGCAGGTGCTGCGCGTGGCGCAGGACGTCGACACCATCTGGGGGTTGAGCGCCGACACGCTGCCGCTGTTGCTGGGCGCGGCGGTGCTGATTTTGGCCGGGGCGGCGCTGCTCTCGGCCTGGCTGACGCGGCGGCTGGTGCGGCCCATCGACCGCCTGGCCGAACACCTAGACACCATCGAGGCCGACGTGCCGTATGAGGAACTGATCCCCCTGGCGCGCACCGTGCAGACCGACCGCAAACTGCGCGAGGACAACGAGACGATGCGCCGCGAGTTCACGGCCAACGTCAGCCACGAACTCAAAACCCCGCTGACGAGCATCTCCGGCTACGCCGAACTCATTGAGAGCGGCATGGCCAAACCCGACGACGTGCCCGCTTTTGCGGCGCGCATCCATAAGGAAGCCCGGCGCATGATTGCGCTGGTCAGCGATATTTTGCAGCTCAGCGAACTGGACAGCACCCAGGCGGCCCGCCGCCACGGCGCCCCGCCCGAGCAGAGCCCCGTGCCGCTGGACGCGCTGGTCAAAGAGGTTGCGCAGACGATGACCGTCAACGCGCGCAAAGCCTACGTCACGCTGCAATACCGCGCGCAGCCCGCCACCGTGCAGGGCAGCCGCGACCAGCTAGTGGAACTGGCCACCAACTTGTGCGACAACGCCATCCGCTACAACCGCCCCGGCGGCCATGTGGACCTGCGCTGCGGCCTGGCCGCCGACGGCAGCCCCTACCTGGAAGTGCAGGACAACGGCATCGGCATCCCGCAGGACAGCCAGGCCCGCGTGTTTGAACGGTTCTACCGCGTGGACAAAAGCCGCTCCAAAGCCACGGGCGGCACCGGCCTGGGGCTGGCCATCGTCAAGCACATCGCGCTGCTGCACGGCGCGCGCATCGACCTGCAAAGCCAGGTCGGCACCGGCACCACCGTCACCGTCACCTTCCCCAAAGCATAACGCCCTCCCCGGCCGCATTGGCAGCCGGGGCGTTTTTGCGCTTATTCGTCGGGCAACACCCTTTTACCCATCTTCAAAATAGAACGTTTTATCGTTAAACCTATGAAAGCCCCGCCGCAAAATTGTAGATTTTGTGAACAAACATTGCATGAAATGTAAACATTAGCACTCTATGCTTGACAGTGCTAATTCGGCGTGCTATACTAAAGACGTTCCAAGAGGGAAAGGCCCCGCAAACCCCTTTCCCAACGGAAAAGGCAAACTCAAAAGTCAACGCCGGGCGCGCCCCGGCCGCTGCACAACTAGGAGGAATGACTTATGATGATGGTGCCTTATTTCCATGATGCTTTGCTGGACGATTGGTTCCATGAGGATTGGGACCGCGCGTTTGACCGTGCGTTCCGCGATATGAGCCCGCGCCAGGTATTTGGCAAGCGCAGCGCGAACGTGATGAAAACCGACGTGCGGGAGACCGACGCCGGGTATGAAGTGTTCATTGACCTGCCCGGCTTCAAGAAAGAGGACGTCAAACTGGACCTGAACAACGGGTACCTGACGATCACGGCCAACCGCGACGGCAGCCATGACGAGAAGGACCAGAACGGCCGCTACATCCGGCAGGAGCGCTACACCGGCAGCTGCGCGCGCAGCTTCTATGTCGGCGAGGAACTCAAGCCCGAGGACGTCAAGGCCCGGTTTGAGAACGGCATCCTGGCGCTGACGCTGCCCAAGGCGCAGCCCCAGCCGCTGCCCGAAAAACAGCCCACCCAGATCGAGATCCTGTAAAACGAACCCATACGCCGCAGGCGCGGGGCCGCAAGGCCCCGCGCCTTTTGCTGTGTGGGGCGGCGGCGCGGCGGACCGCGAAAAAATTTACATCTGTTTTGCCGGAACTTGTGGTATAATGTCAGCAAATCCCCTTTTTTATCCATCGGGGCGGCTGCCGCCCCTGTGAGGAGGTACGCCATGAAACGATTGCTTGCCCTGCTGCCCGTGCTGGTCTTTTGCCTGCTGTGCGCCCCCGCGGTGTTTGCAGAAAGCGTGAATTATCTGGACGAAACCGGCCAGCAACACACCGTGGACGCCACGGCCGTGACGAAAGACGATCCCCAATGGGCCGACGGCTGGTACGTCGCCCAGGGCGCCGTGACCCTGCCCGGCCGCGTCGCCGTGATCGGCGACGTACACCTGATTTTGGCGGATGGCGCCAACCTGACCGCCCTCGGCGGCATCCAAGTGGAGGGCGGCAACGCCCTGACGGTCTACGCCCAGTCTGCCGGGGACGCCATGGGCGCGCTGACGGCCAACAGCACCAACGGCAACGCCGGCATCGGCGGCAACCAGGGCAGCACCACCGACTCCGGGGCGGTCACGGTCAACGGCGGCCGCGTGACGGCCAAAGGTTCCCTCGGTGGCGCGGGCATCGGCACAGGCCAGGGCGGCACCGGCAGCGTCGGGGCCATCACGGTCAACGGCGGCGTTGTGGAGGGCACCGGCGCCCTCGGCGGCGCGGGCCTCGGCAGCGGTGAAGGCTGTATCGGCGATGTCGGCGCGATCACAATCCACGACGGCACCGTCACAGCCACCGGCGCCCTCGGTGGCGCGGGTATCGGCAGCGGCGCCGGCGCGTCCGGCAGCGCCGGGATCATCACGATCACCGGCGGCACTGTGACGGCCACCGGCAACACCGGCGGCGCAGGCATCGGCAACGCCAGCAACCGCGCAGGCAGTGCAACCGTGACCATTACCGGCGGCACGGTAACAGCCACCGGCAACGGCGGCACGGGCATCGACGCCGGCAGCAAGACGGTGACCATCTCCGGCGGTATGGTGACGGCCAACGGCAGCAGCGACGGTTACGGCATCCGCAGCAAACTGGCCACCGGCGCAAACGGCAACGCCGTTATTTTTGCCAGCAGTTTCCTGTATACCAGCGGGCAAGACGGCTGGCGCGGCCTGATTTTTGACGGCCAGCAAGGCGCGGTTTACGGCAGCAGCTTTGCGCTGGCGCAAAACCTCACAATCCCCCAGGACTATACCCTGACCCTCGGCGACGGCCAGACGCTGACCGTCCCTGCCGCCGTGACGCTGACCAACAACGGCACGATCGCTGTGGACGGCGGCACGCTGGCTGGCAATGTGGCCGGCAACCCGCCGGTGTACAAAGCCACCGGCATCACGCTGGACACGGCCAAACTGGCCCTGTTTGCGGGCGACAGCGCAGCGCTGACCGCCACCGTGGAACCTGCAAACGCCACCGATAAAACCGTGACGTGGGCCAGCGGCGACGAGGGCATCGCCACCGTGACGCCCGATGCAACCGACCCCGCCAAAGCCACGGTCACCGCCATCGCCACCGGCGAGACGGCCATTACCGCCACCACCGCCGACGGCCGCTTTGCCGATATCTGCACCGTGACGGTCACCGCCAAAGTCTACGCCCTGCAGGCCGACGCCCCAACACTGGACTTCGGCAGCGCATACACCGGGTACACCCAACCCGCGGCCAGGACCGTGACGCTGACCAACACCGGCAACCAGCCCCTGACCGTCGGCCTGCCGGCGGCCGCGTCGTACACCGTCACGGGCGGCCAGGGCTTTGCCAATGGCCAGGCCGCCATTGCCACCGGCGAGACAGCGGCCTTTGCCGTGCAGCCCAAGGCGGGCCTGAACGCCGGCACCTACCACGAAACGCTGACCGTAACCGGCACCGGCGACGCCAAGGCCACCGTGGCCCTGGCCTTTACCGTGCAGCCGGCGCCGACGCCTTCCCCGACGCCGACCCCGACACCCACACCGACGCCTACACCCACACCGACGCCGAGCCCCAAGCCTACCCCGACCCCGGCGTCCAAACCGGCGGCGACTTCCACCCCGGCCCCCACGGCCACGCCCACCCCCACCCCGCTGGAGCAGCACACGCTGCACTTTAACACCATGGGCGGCCTGGCGCTGAACGACGTCGTGCGCGGCCTGGGCGCGCCGGTGGAACTGTGGCCCTACACCCCGGTGCGCACCGGGTATGTGTTCCAGGGCTGGTATAAGGACGAAGCCCTGACCCAGCCGGTCAGCCGCATTGTGCTGGTGGACGACACCACCGTGTACGCCAAATGGGCGGTCGACCCAGCGGCCCAGGCCGCGGGCAGCGGTAGCGGTTCGGGTGCGGGCGGCGGCACCGGCAGCCACAGCGGCGGCAGCGCGGGCGGCAAAGCCACGCCCACCCCGCAACCCAGCCCCACGCCGACGCCTACGCCCACCCCCACACCGACGCCGACCCCCACGCCGGAACCGACCGCGACCCCCACGGCCACCCCGGCCCCCGAGAAAAAGACGGGCGGCGGGTTCCCGGTGGTGCCGGTCGCCGTAGGCGGCATCCTGGTCGCCGCCGCAGCGGCGGCAGGCGCGTTCCTGCTGCGCCGCAAGCGCTGAACCTTATAAGCACCGCCCCCGCGCCTTGTGGCGCGGGGGCTTTTGCGTGCGCCCCCAAAGCCAAAACGGCCGCGCGCCAAAAAAGCAGCGATAAATCGCCCGATTTGGCGCGTTTCCACGCAGCGCGGAACGTTTCTTCCCGGCGTTCCTTGCCAATCCACGCTGCGGGGTGTATGCTGGATACCGAAAAAACGCAAGGAGGCACGACGGATGGATGCAAAAAAGATCGGCGCGTTTATCGCGGCAGCCCGGCGCGCCCACGGCCTGACCCAGCAGCAGCTGGCGGAACAGCTGGGGGTGACCAACCGCGCCGTCAGCAAATGGGAGACTGGTCAGGGGCTGCCGGACATCGCCCTGCTGCCCGCCCTGGCGGCGGCCCTGGACACAACAACGGACGAACTGCTGGCCGGTGCCCCGGCGCAGACCGTCTGCGCGCCGGAACCCGACGGGGTGGACGGCGACATCCTGGCGCACCTGCCCGGCCGGCGTCTCACCCGCCGGGAGCTGGACGCGGCGCTCTTGGTTTGCCGCGCGCTGCCCGGCCAGCGCACGGCCCGGCTGCTGTTGACGGCGGCGGGGCTGGCGGCGGCCGGGTTTGGGGTACGCGGGGCGCTGCAGGCGTTTTTTGACGGCAGCCCCACCCCGCTGCCCGTCTTTGTGCTGCTGGTGTTGGGGGTGTTGCTGTTGGCCGAAGCCACCCTCAGCCCCCTGCTGGCGGCCCGACTGCGGCGCGATCTCGGCCGCCAGGCAGGCGGCACAGTGTATGCCGACCGTTTTTGCAGCCCGGCCGGGGGGCAGCGGCCGCTTGCGCAGCTGGCGCGGGTGCAGCGCTTCCCGGGGCATACAGTGCTGGTATGGCATGCCGCCCCTGCGCCGTGTGCCGCCGTCGTCCCCGATGACGCCTGCACCGTTCCGCCGCAGGAACTGGCCCGCTGCCTGCAAAACGCCGCCCCCGCCGCGTATGCCGCCCGGCCCGCACACACGCCGCGCCTGCTCCGTCCGGCACTGGCGCTGACACTTACGCTGGCGGCACTGGCATTGGCGGCATTGGCGTTGGCGCCGTCGTTGGGGTTTGCGGGCAGCATCTCCCCCACCGGCACGCTGCTGCGCCTGCGCCGCGACCGCGAGACCGGCGTCGTCACCGACATGCACAGCGGCCAGACTTTTGCCTACCCGGCCGTGGGGCGGTTGAAAAAGCAGTGGCTGACCAGCGACTGCTGCGCCATCACCTACCAGACCACCGACGGCACCACCCACGTCCACCTGGCCGCCTACGGCGACCGCGGCGGCGGTGGCTACTACTATGTAGAGCCGCTGCTGCAAGGCGCCTGGCGGCAGTATGAAAGCGCGACCGAGCCGGGGCTGGTACTGCGCAAGGAGCCCGGCCGCGAGGAGATCTTTGTGCAAAACAGCCTGCTGACCACCGATTACCGCCAGGCCTATACCGACAGCGTGCAGTTCGGCACGCTGGGCATCGCCCTGTGCGACGCCGACGGCCTGCCCCGCTGGACCGTCGTGCTGGGCAAAGACTATGACGCCAGCAACGGCGTGGACCCCTACGGCTCGCTCATCCTCTGCCCGGTGTCGATGGAGCCGACCGAGGCGGTCACGCTGCATTATTACAGCCCCGAAAAACAGCAGCAGGACAAAGACGCCGCGCAGCCGCAGTCGACCCCCGCCCCCGCCCCGGCGCAGAGCGCCCCGGACGCGGCCGCGTTTTCGCAGCCGGTCGACTGCGCGGTGCGCGCCGACGGCGTCTATTTCACCTGGGACGGCGGCGCGACCTGCAGCCGCGCAGTGGACGGCACGGCGGGCGTCGCCGGCAAAGAGGATCTGGAACCGTACCTGCAAACCGAAAACGCCGCGGCGTTTTTGACGGTGCAGCGCGTCAAAGACACGCAGCAGGTCTGGCTGCACCTGACCCGCGACCGCGGCGCGAACTGGCAGCACACCCCGCTGGCAACGTGGGAGGGCGTGCAGGACGTCGCCCGGCGCAGCCTGGGCTTTCTGGACGACAGTTTTGGCTGGTACGCCCTGTGTACCGGGTGGTCGATGGGCACCGGCCGGGGCGCCGCCCTGGGCACGACCCGCGACGGCGGCGTCACCTGGCAGGCCTGCGCCATCCCCGGCGAGAGCTCGTCCCGGCTGCTGAGCGGGGTGGTGTTCTGTGACCCCCAGACCGCCGCAGCCACCCTTTGCGACCAGAACGAAGCCGGTTGGCCCGACGTCTACATCACCCAAGACGGCGCCGCCACCTGGCAGCGCGCCGCCATGCCGTGGGACGACGAAACGCTGACCGACGCCGCCCGGCGCGAGTGCTTGGCTGCGCAGGACCTGTACAGTCTGGACCATGTGTGCGCGCTGCAAAACGCCGACGGGGTCTGGCTGCTGACGCTGGCCGCCGATCCCGACGGCGGGCGCGAAGTTGTGTTCGCAGCCGACGACCCGGCAGGGCCCTGGACGCTGCAAACGGTGCACGGCGCGGACTGAGCGGCGGCAGGCGCGTTCCTGCTGCGCCGCAAGCGCTGAACCTTATAAGCACCGCCCCCGCGCCTTGTGGCGCGGGGGCTTTTGCGTGGATACGCAAAACCGCCAGAAGTACATCCATGGGATGCTGCTTCCGGCGGCTTTTTTACATTTTGTCAATCAAAGCAAACACTACGGCTTGTTGCTCTTCGCTCAATCTCGACCATCGTTCCAGGAGTTTCCGTTGCGAATCCGTCAGAGAAACCGGTTCGTCTTTTTCTGCAAACAGCTCGGAAAGCGTAATGCCGAAAGCCATGCAGATTTTTTCCAAAGACGGAATCGTAGGAACCATATTCTTGCGGTACCACGAGGAGATCGTAGACTGCGGCAAACCAGAGCGTTCTGCAAGCTGATACTCTGTCCAGCCCCGCTCCTCCCGATACGCGGTTATGGCAGAGAGAATATCTTTCACCTGCATCGCCCCTTTGCTTGTGTCTTTCGTAAAGTATACTTTTGTTCGTCGTTGCCTTTTAATAATTTTAGTCGTATACTTTTAACGATATATACAAGTAACAGAGGGGATATGTACCGTGGGGCAGAAGCGTTGTTTCTTTGATGGTAGGGCGGGCGTTCACACCCGCCGAAGCGCTGTGCGCTTGCACCTTCCCCGGCCAAAAATCAAGGGGCCGCCGCGCGTGCACAACGCGGCCGAAACCACCAAAAATTTTTATTTGACATTTCCCCCCTGCTGTGATACGATACAGCCATATTTGAAAGACGAATCGAAACAGGAGTTTTTCAAAGCAATTTACCCAGGACTCCCCCCCTGCGGGGTCAAGGCCATACGGACAGCCGGGTCCACTGCCGCGCGGCAACTTGGGTTGCCTTATTGATTGAGTTAAAAGCTCAAATTTTATAAGTTGGTTCCTTTATAACCAGAAATTGCGTGCCTGCCACGCAGACTTGTGAAACGGTCAATAAGAGTAGTAAAAGTAGAATTGCTATATAGACTCTGGACACGATCCGCCTTGCTTTTGCCCGCCCGGCCCCTGTGGGGGCGCTGCGCGGGGCCCCTGTATGCATTGCGAACGCAAGCCTGCCTGTACGGCGGCTTGCGTTTTTTGTTTGGCGGGGCCACACCGAAGGGATGTGCAAAACCATGAACGCAAACGAACGCCGCACCCGGCTGGACCAGCGGCGCGCGCCGATCCATGAAGCGCTGGAAAATTTCCGCCGCATGCGGGTGGTGCCGTTTGACGTGCCGGGCCACAAACACGGCCGCGGCAACCCCGAACTGACGGCCTTTTTGGGCCAGCAGTGCGTGGGGGTGGACGTCAACAGCATGAAACCGCTGGACAACCTCTGCCACCCGGTCTCGGTCATCCGCGAAGCGGAGGAACTGGCCGCCGACGCCTTTGGCGCGGCGCACGCCTTTTTGATGGTGGGCGGCACCACCAGCTCGGTACAAAGCATGGTGCTGGCCGCCTGCAAACGCGGGGATGAGATCATCCTGCCGCGCAACGTCCACCGCAGCGTGCTCAACGCGCTGGTGCTGTGCGGCGCGGTGCCGGTGTACGTCAACCCCGAGGTTGACCGCCGCCTGGGCATCAGCCTGGGCATGCGGCGCGAACAGGTGGCCAAAGCCATTGCCGAGCACCCCCGCGCCGTGGCGGTGCTTGTGAACAACCCCACCTACTACGGCATCTGCAGCGACCTGCGCGCCATTGTGCGCATGGCGCACGACGCCGGCATGCTGTGCCTGGCCGACGAAGCTCACGGCACCCACTTTTACTTTGGCGGCGGGCTGCCGGTCTCGGCCATGGAGGCCGGGGCCGATATGGCCGCGGTCTCGATGCACAAAAGCGGCGGCAGCCTGACGCAGTCCAGCCTGCTGCTGACCGGCCCCAACGTCCACGCCGGGTATGTGCGGCAGATCATCAACCTGACGCAGACGACCTCCGGCAGTTACCTGCTGATGTCCAGCCTGGATATTTCCCGCCGCAACCTGGCGCTGCGCGGGCGGCAGGTGTTCCACCAGGTGGCCGATATGGCCGAGTACGCGCGCGAGGAGATCAACGCCGTGGGCGGGTACTATGCCTTTGGCAAAGAACTGTGCAACGGCGACTCCATCTTTGACTTTGACACCACCAAGCTCAGCGTCCACACGCTGGACATTGGCCTGGCGGGCATCGAGGTCTACGATATCTTGCGCGACGAGTACGATATCCAGATCGAGTTCGGGGATATCGGCAACATTTTGGCCTACCTCTCGATGGGCGACCGCCCGCAGGAGCTGGAGCGCCTGGTCAGCGCCCTGGCCGAGATCAAGCGCCGCTACCGCACCGACGGCGCGGGCCTGCTCAGCCAGGAGTACATCGACCCCGAGGTCGTCGCCAGCCCGCAGCAGGCGTTCTACGCCGAAAAAGTCAGCCTGCCGCTGCGCCAGACCGAAGGGCGCGTGTGCAGCGAGTTCGTCATGTGCTACCCGCCGGGCATCCCCATCCTGGCCCCGGGCGAGCGCATCACCGCCGAAATCCTCGATTATATCGAGTACGCCAAGGCCAAGGGCTGCAGCATGACCGGCCCCGAGGACCCCGATATCCTGCACCTGAACGTACTGGCGTGATGCCGCGTCTCAAAGAGGGCAACGCTCGCCTACGGCGGTGCCTAAGGCTCGTGTTTCCCCCTTTGGATCACGGGTTGCGGTGCCCGCATCGCGCAGCGCGCCTTGGGACGGCGCTTGCGCTCTGCGACCGCGTCCCCTGCTCCGCCTCGCTGCATCCGCCGCAGGCGGCGCTCGGCTCCGCAGCCCCTTCGACAAAATTTCACCCAAAACCGCGCACTCGGCCGCGAGGGCCTCGCACACAATTTTGGGCGAAATTTCCCTGTATGTGTCCCCGCCGTCGGCGCATGTCCGCCGCCGGGGACGGATTTGAAATGGCCCGCGGGAACGGACCGTTTTGCGAAAAACAGGAGGGCTTTTTATGGAAATGTGGTTTTCGGAGTTTCACACCCCCGACGTCAAGCACAGCATCCGCGTGAACCGGCAGCTGTACAGCAAACAGAGCGAGTACCAGCGCATCGACATCTTTGAAACGCCGGAGTTTGGCCGCGTGCTGACGCTGGACGGCAACGTCATGCTGACCGAGCGCGACGAGTTCATCTACGACGAGATGATTACCCACGTGCCGATGTCGGTGCACCGCCAGGCCAAGGACATTCTGGTCATCGGCGCGGGCGACGGCGGCGTTGTGCGCGAACTGACGCGCTACGACCGCGTCGAGCGCGTCGACCTTGTCGAGATGGACCCCCAGGTCGTCGAAGCCTGCCGCGCCTACCTGCCCGGCAACGCCTGCCGCATGGACGACCGCCGCGTGCATATCTATTTTGAGAACGCGCTCAAATTCATCCGCCGGTGCGAGGACGCGTACGACCTCATCATCGTCGATTCCTCCGACCCGTTCGGCCCGTCCGAAGGGTTGTTCACGCGGGAATTTTACGGCAACTGCTTCAACGCCCTGCGCGCCGACGGCATCATGGTCAACCAGCAGGGCAGCCCCTTTTATGCCGAGGACGCCAGCGCCATGCAGCGCAGCCACAAGCGCATTGCCAGCACCTTCCCCATCAGCCGGGTGTACCAGGCACACATCCCCACCTTTGCGGCGGGGTACTGGCTGTTTGGCTTTGCCAGCAAGAAATACCACCCCATCGACGACCTGGACGCCGCGGCGTGGAACGCGCTGAACCTGCGCACGCGCTACTACACCACGCGGCTGCACGTGGGCGCGTTTTACCTGCCCGCCTTTTTGGAAGAGATGCTGCGCGAAGTGGAGGACCGCTGATGCTGCCACGCAATGTAGAAAATTTCATTGGCTGCGACAGCGGCTACCGCGCCGCGCAGGTGGTGCTGTACGGCGCGCCGTTTGACTCCACCACCAGCTACCGCCCCGGCGCGCGGTTCGGCCCGGCGGCCATCCGGCACGAGAGCTACGGCCTTGAGACCTACAGCCCCTACCAGGACGCCGACCTGACCGACTGCGCCGTGTTTGACAGCGGCGACCTGGAACTGTGCTTTGGCAGCAGCGAGAGCGCGCTGGTCGATATCGAATCCCGCGCGGCGGAAATTTTGCGCGACGGCAAGTTCCCGCTGCTGCTGGGGGGCGAGCACCTCGTCACGCTGGGGGCGGTGCGCGCCGTGGCCGCCCGCTGGCCGGAGCTGCACATTGTCCACTTTGACGCCCACGCCGATCTGCGCGACGACTACCTGGGCGCCAAGCTCAGCCACGCCTGCGTGCTGCGCCGCTGCCACGACCTGCTGGGCGACGGGCGCATCCACCAGTTCTGCATCCGCAGCGGCGACCGCGCGGAGTTTGCGTTCGCCGCCGCCCACACCGACCTGCACCGGTTTGATTTCAGCGGCCTGCCCGCGCTGACCCAGTGGCTGCGCGAAACGCAGGTGCCGGTGTACCTGACCGTCGACCTCGACTGCCTGGACCCGGCGGTGTTCCCCGGCACCGGCACGCCGGAAGCCGGGGGCGTCAGCTTCCCGCAGCTGCTGGAAGCCATCCGCACCGTGGCGCAGGCGCGCCTGGTGGGCGCCGACCTCAACGAGCTGGCCCCCATGCTGGACGCCAGCGGGGCGTCGACCGCGACGGCCTGCAAAGTCCTGCGTGAGCTGCTGCTGGCCATCTGCCACCGCCGCCCGGCCTGAAACGCCGTTGCCACCGCGCCCCGCGTGTGGTATAATCAGCGGGTCAAAAACCGATACGCTCTTTGTTCCCAGCCGCGGGGGCGGCCGGCCTGGCCGGACGCCCACCGGGGAAGCAGGGTGAAAGCCCCTCACAGTCCCGCTACTGTTACAGTCAGATCGCCGGGCGGCCGGGAAGTACGTCCCCACGAGAGATGGGGAAGGGTACGCGCGCAAAGTTGGCCCCCGCGGCATGGCCGCAGGGGCCGGCGGGCCACCCTTTTACCGTTTTGAAAAGGGCGGGTCCGTTTTTGCGCCGACTTTTCCACCGGCCGGTCCCCCGGCCCCACCTGCAAAGGAGCGTATCACCATGCAAAACCAGACCCATAACCGCAAAATCCTGTGGGCCGTCGTGGCCCTCGTCGTCGCCGTCGCGGCGGCGGCCGCCCTGTACTTTGCCTTTGGCCCCCAAGGCGCGGCCGGGCAAAAGACCATCACCGTCGACGTCGTACAGCTCGACGGAGCCGAGACCGTGCACACCATCACCACCGAAGCCGAGTTCCTGCGCGGCGCGCTGGAACAGGAGGGTATCATCGCCGGCGAGGAGAGCGATTACGGCCTGTTTGTGACCACCGTCGACGGCGTGACCGCCGACGACAGCCTGGAACAGTGGTGGTGCTTTACCAAAGGCGGCGAGAGCCTGGCCACCGGCGTGGACAGCACCCCCATTGCCGACGGCGACACGTTTGAGATCACCCTGACCGAGGGGTATTGATGCGCCGCGCCGCCACGCTGCGCATGGTACAGGCCGGGCTGATGGGCGCGCTGCTGTTCGTCTGCAAAGAGACGCTGGCCCCGCTGCCCGGCGAGCCGGTCACGCCGCTGATTATCCTCTACGCGCTGGAGTTCCCGACCGCCGCGCCGTGGGCCATCGCGGTGTTTGTGGCGCTGCAGTTCGTGCTGTACGGCTTTGGGCTGTGGAGCTGGATGTACCTGTACATCTGGTACCTGCTGTACGCGCTGGCGCGCCGTCTGCGCGGCATGGACAGCGCCCCCGGCTGGGCGGCCGTGGCGGGGGCGTACGGGCTGGCGTTCGGCGCGCTGTGCGCGCCGGTGTACCTGTTCACGTCCGGCCCCGGCGGGGCGCTGGCCTGGTGGGTCGCCGGGCTGCCCACCGACATCGTGCACTGCCTGGGCAATTTCGTCATCACCCTGCTTGCGTACCGGCCGCTGCGGCGCGCGCTGCGCCGCGTTGCCGGCAAAACCGGAAAATGGTAAAAAATTAGGGTCCCCCGGGGCGCACCCCCGGCCCACCTGCAAAAAAAGGAGCGTTCGTTATGAGCAAAGTTCTCGTCATCGGCTGCGGCGGCGTGGCCAGCGTCGCCATCCACAAATGCTGCCAGGCCAGCGAAGTGTTTACCGAGCTGTGCATCGCCAGCCGCACCAAGTCCAAATGCGACGCGCTGGCGGCCAAGCTGGCCCCCACCACCAAAACCAAACTCACCACCGCGCAGGTCGACGCCGACGACGTGGACCAGCTCATCGCCCTCATCAAGGGGTACGGGCCGGACCTTGTCATGAACATTGCCCTGCCCTACCAGGACCTGACGATCATGGACGCCTGCCTGGCGTGCGGCGTCAACTACATGGACACCGCCAACTACGAGCCGGAAAACACTGACGACCCCGCCTGGCGCGCCGTGTACGAGAAACGCTGCAAAGAGGAAGGTTTTTCGGCCTACTTTGACTATTCCTGGCAGTGGGCGTACAAGAAAAAGTTCGAGGATGCCGGCCTGACGGCGCTGCTGGGCTGCGGGTTTGACCCCGGCGTGACCCAGGCGTACTGCGCCTACGCCGCCAAGCATGAGTTCGACACCATCGACACCATCGACATTTTGGACTGCAACGGCGGCGACCACGGCTACGCCTTTGCCACCAACTTCAACCCCGAGATCAACCTGCGCGAAGTCAGCGCCCCCGGCAGCTATATGCAAAACGGCCGCTGGGTCGAGGTCCCGGCCATGAGCATCAAGCGCGAGTACGACTTTGACCAGGTCGGCCGCAAGGATATGTACCTGCTCCACCATGAGGAGATCGAGTCGCTGGGCAAAAACTTCCCCGGCGTCAAGCGCATCCGCTTCTTTATGACGTTCGGGCAGAGCTACCTCGACCACATGCGCTGCCTGGAGGACGTCGGCATGCTGTCCACCACGCCCATCGAGTACAACGGCCAGCAGATCGTGCCCATCCAGTTCCTCAAAGCGCTGCTGCCGGACCCCGCCAGCCTGGGCCCGCGCACCAAGGGCAAGACCAACATCGGCTGCATCTTTACCGGCACCAAGGACGGCCAGCCCAAGACCTGGTACATCTATAACGTCTGCGACCACGAAGCCTGCTACCGCGAGGTCGGCAGCCAGGCTATCAGCTACACTACCGGCGTGCCGGCCATGTGTGGCGCGCTGATGCTGCTGACCGGGAAATGGAACCAGCCCGGCGTCTATACCGTTGAGGAGTTCGACCCCGACCCGTTCCTGGACGCGCTGGACCAGTACGGCCTGCCGCGCAGCGTCAACGCCGCCCCGGCGCTGGTGGACTGATGCCCGCGCCCGACACCCGCGCGCCGTTTGCGGCGCTGGGGGGCGTGCTGCCGCCGACGCTGGCCGCCCTGCCCACACCCTGCTACCTGCTGGACGAGGGCGCGCTGGCCCGCAACGCCGAAGTTCTGGGCGCGCTGGCGCAGCGCACCGGCTGCAAGGTGCTGCTGGCGCAAAAAGCCTTCAGCAACTACGACCTCTACCCGCTGCTGGCCCCGCACCTGGCGGGCACCGAAGCCAGCGGCCTGTATGAGGCGCGCCTGGGCGCCGAGGAGATGCCCGGCAAGGAGGTCCACGTCTTTTGCGCGGCCTACCGCGCCGACGAAATGCCGGAACTGCTGCGCTGGGCCGACCACATCGTGTTCAACTCGCCGGCGCAGCTGGCGGCGTTTGGCCCGGCGGCCCAAGCCGCGGGCAAAAGCGTGGGCCTGCGCATAAACCCCGAGTGCTCGACGCAAAAGGGCCACGCCCTCTACGACCCCTGCGCCCCCGGCAGCCGCCTGGGCACCACCCGCGCCCAGTGGGACGCCGCGCTGGCGGCGAACCCCGCCCTGCCGGACCTGCTGGACGGGCTGCACTTCCACACCCTGTGCGAGCAGGACGCCGACGCGCTGGCCGTGACGCTGGACGCCGTGGCCGAAACCTTCGGCGACCTGCTGCCGCGGATGCAGTGGCTCAACCTGGGCGGCGGGCACCACATCACCCGCCCCGGCTACGACCTGGCGCTGCTGGAACGCTGCATCGCCCGCGCGCAGCGCGCCTGGGGCGTGCAGGTCTACCTGGAACCGGGCGAAGCCTGCGCCCTCAACGCCGGGTACCTGCTGGCGCGCGTGCTGGACGTCGTACAAAACGGCGATACCACCATTGCCATTTTGGACGCCAGCGCGGCCTGCCACATGCCCGATGTGCTGGAAATGCCCTACCGCCCGCCGTTGCTGGGCGCGAGCGAACCCGGCGAAAAACCGTACACCGTGCGCCTGGCCGGGCCAACCTGCCTGGCGGGGGACGTCATCGGCGACTACAGCTTTGCCGCGCCACCCGCTGTGGGCGATTTGCTGGCGTTTGGCGATATGGCCATCTACACCACCTGCAAAAACAACACTTTCAACGGTATGCCGCTGCCCGCCATCTGGGCGCGGGATGCCGCGGGCAGCTGCCGCGAACTGGTGCGGTTCGGCTACGCCGACTTCAAGCGCCGCCTGGGCAGCTGACGCCCTGCCTTTTTGCCCAAAACCAGACGCCGGGCCTTGTGCACTATGCACAGGGCCCGGCGTTTGCCTGCGCTGCGGGCCGCGGCCGCTTAACACCGCGCGCCAAACGTGGTATACTGGGGAAAACCAACCACAGAAAGGGGCATACCGGTATGGCACAGGGGGCGCCGCACACACACGGCGGCGGGCAGGTGGATTTTTCCCGCGGGGACGTGCGCCGCAGCGTGCTGGGCGTGGCCGCGCCGATGCTGGTGGCGCAGCTGCTCAACCTGCTGTACAACATCGTCGACCGCATCTATATTGGCAAAATCCCCGGCGAGGGCACGGCCGCGCTGGCCGGGCTGGGGGTCTGCTTCCCGCTCATCACGCTGGTCACGGCGTTCACCAACCTGTTCGGCGTCGGCGGCGCGCCGCTGTGCGCCATCGCCCGCGGCCGGCAGGACCGCGAGGGCGCGGCCGGCATCATGACCAACGCCGCGTTCATGCTGGTGGCGTGCGGCGTGGCGCTGACGGCGCTGGGCCTTGTTTGGCAGCGCCCGCTGCTGTACCTGTTCGGCGCCAGCGACGCCACCTTTGCCTATGCGTCGGACTACCTGACCCTCTACCTGCTGGGCACCGTGTTCGTCATGGTGTCGCTGGGGCTCAACCCCTATATCAACAGCCAGGGCTTTGCGCGCACCGGCATGCTGACGGTGCTGCTGGGCGCGGTGGCCAACATCGTGCTGGACCCCATCTTTATCTACGCCCTGGGTATGGGCGTGCGCGGCGCGGCGCTGGCCACCATTTTGTCGCAGGGGCTTTCGGCGTTGTGGGTGGTGCGGTTCCTCACCGGCCCCGACGCCGAGTTCCGCCTGCAACTGCGCGGTTTCCGGCCGGATTTTTCCTGCATCGGGCGCATCACGGCGCTGGGGGCTTCCAGCTTTGTGATGGCCTTTACCGACAGCCTGGTGCAGATGGCCTGCAACACCACGCTGCGCACCTTTGGGGGCGATCTGTACATCAGCGTCATGACGGTCATCAACTCGGTGCGGCAGATTGCCCAGACGCCGGTCATGGCGCTGTCCGACGGCGCGTCGCCGGCCATCAGCTACAACTACGGCGCGCGCAACGTGCCCCGCGTGCGGCAGGCCATCCGCTTTATGACGCAGCTGGGCTTTGGGTACACGGCGCTGATCTGGGCGGCGGTGTCGCTGTTCCCGGCGGCGTTCATCGGCATCTTCAACCACGAGCCCGCGCTGCTGGCGGCGGCGATCCCGTCGCTGCACATCTACTTTTTCGGCTTTGTGATGATGGCGTTCCAGTTCAGCGGGCAGGGCGTCTTTAAATCGCTGGGCAAGGCGCGGCAGGCGATCTTTTTCTCGCTGCTGCGCAAGGCGTTCATCGTCGTGCCGCTCACGCTGACGCTGCCGCACGTGGCGGGCCTGGGCGTCAACGGCGTCTTTTTGGCGGAACCGATCTCCAACTGCGTGGGCGGGCTGGCCTGCTACCTGACGATGCGCCACACCGTCGGACCGGAGCTGGCCCGCATGGAAGCGGACGCCGCCGCACAGGGGGTGCGCGCATGACGCCGCTGGCCGTCCGCCCGGCCGTGCCGGGCGACCTCGACGCGCTGGCCGGCATCTACTGCGCCGCCCGCGCTTTCATGGCGGCTTCCGGCAACCCGCGCCAGTGGGGCGCCACCCACCCGCCGCTTTCGCAGCTGGCCGGGGACATTGCGCGCGGGCAGCTGTATGCGCTGTGCGACGGCGCGCGGCCCTGCGCGGCCTTTGCGCTGGTGCCCGGGCCCGACCCGGCCTATGCGCAGATTGAGGGCGGGGCCTGGCGCAGCGACGCGCCCTATGCGGTCGTCCACCGGCTGGCATCCGACGGCAGCCGCCGCGGCGTGTTTGCCGCCGCGCTGGCTTTTTGCGCCGCGCAATGCCCCCACCTGCGCATCGACACCCACGCCGACAACCGCGTCATGCAGCATCTTGTCACCCGCGCAGGGTTCCAATATTGCGGCGTCATCTACGTGCGGGACGCCGGGGCCCCCAGCCCGCGCCTGGCCTATGAGCGGCTGCCCGGCGAAGAGCTGGTACGGAAATAATTTTTCTGCTGTTTGTCATTTTCGCCAAAAAGAGCAACAAAAATGTAGTGAACACGCCACTTGCCATGGCGTGTTTTCTCTTTTATACTTATGGTAGATGGAAAATTTTTTCGCTCGCGGCAAAACTGCCGCCGGGGAAAGGGGCACGCAATGGCTACCGGCGATTTTTGGGAACTGCTGCGTTCCCGCTACAATGAACTGACGCGCTCGGGCCGGCGGGTGGCCGACTACCTGGCCCAGCACGGGGAGGAAGCGCAATACCTTTCGATCTCGGCGCTGGGGGCGGCCTGCGGCGTGGCCGAAGCCACGATTTTCCGCTTTTGCCGGGCGCTGGGCTTTGCCGGGTACAATGAGATGAAAATCGCCCTGGCGCGCGCCAACGCGGCCCCCGGCGCGGCGTTCCGCTATGAACTGCAACCCGGCACCGACACCGCCACGCTGTGCACCCACGCCAGCGCCGTGGCGCTGGAAGCGATCCACGGCACGCGCGCCGTGCTGGACCCCGCCGCCGTGGACGAAGCCGCCGCGCTGCTGCAAAACGCGCGGCAGGTCTACTGTTTTGGCCAGGGCGGCAGCCAGCTGCTGGCCAACGATATCTGGGCGCGGTTTGCTTCGGTCTCCAACAAATTCCACACGGCGGGCGACAGCCACATGCAGACGATCTGCGCCAGCCTGATGGGCCCGGGGGACGTGGTATTGTATGTGTCGTACTCCGGCTCAACCCGCGACATGATGGAGACGCTGCACATTGCCAAAAATAACGGCGTATCCGTCATTTTGTTCACGCACAACGCCGGTTCACCCGGCGCGGCGCTGGCCGACGTGGTGCTTTTGTGCGGCGCGCCCGAAAGCCCGCTGGACAGCGCCAGCATTGCGGCCAAGATCGCCGTGCTGTTTGCCGCCGAAGTGTTGGAGATGCGTTTTACCCTCGATAACCGTGACGAAGCCGCCCGCGCGCGCGAACGCACGCGCCGCGCGCTGGACGGTAAGCACCTGTAAGTGCCCTGCCCCCCAGCAAACGCCCCCGCCGCCCGTTCCCGGGCGGCGGGGGCGTTTGCCATAACAGCCGTTTACCGCAAAAAGCGGCCGGTGACGCTTTGGGGCGCGGCAGCGACTTCCTCCGGCGTGCCGGCGGCCACAATGCGCCCGCCCGCCGCGCCGCCGCCGGGGCCCATGTCGAGAATCCAGTCGGCGCTGCGGATGACGTCGAGGTCGTGCTCGATAACGACGACGGTGGCCCCGGCGTCCAGCAGTGTCTGGAACACGCCCAACAGCACACGCACGTCCAGCGGGTGCAGGCCGATGGTCGGCTCGTCAAACACAAAGACGGTATCGCCCTGGCCGCGGCCCATCTCGCTGGCGAGTTTCAGGCGCTGCGCTTCCCCGCCCGAAAGGCTGGGTGTCGCTTCGCCCAGCGTCAGGTAGCCCAGCCCCAGGCGGTCCAGCACTTCCAGGCGCTGGCGCACCAGCTTCATATCGCGGCAGGCGTCCAGCGCGCGGTGCACGTCCATGGCCATCAGCGCGGGCAGCGGCCACACCGGCCCGCCCTTGGGCCCGGCGCAGACCTGCGCGGCTTCCCGCGCATAGCGCGCGCCGCGGCAGTCCGGGCAGGGGATGTCGACGTCGGGCAAAAACTGCACGTCGAGGCTGATAACGCCGGTGCCGTCGCAGGTGGGGCAGCGCAGCCGCCCCGTGTTGTAAGAGAAATCCCCCGCTTTGTAGCCGAGCTCTTTGGCGCGGGGCTGGCGGGCGTAAATTTTGCGCAGTTCGTCGTGCACGCCGGCGTAGGTGGCCACGGTGGAGCGCACATTGATGCCGATGGGCGTGGCGTCGATGAGCTTGACGCGCGCGATGCCCGGCGCATCGACGCTGTGCACGTGCGCGGGCAGTGGCTGCCCGGCCGCGGCGGCCTGCAAAGCGGGCACGAGACTTTCCAGAATCAACGTCGTCTTGCCGGACCCCGACACCCCCGTGACGACGGTCAGCCGCCCTTTGGGCAGCGCGGCGTCCAGCGGCTGCACGGTGTGGATGGCCCCGGTCGCCAGGCGGATCATCCCTTGCGCGAACACCTCCTGCCGCGGGCAGCGCGGGCGCAGCGGCGCGGCGGTACCCGGCGCCAAAAACGGCCCGATGCGCGACGCCGGGTTTTGGGCCAGCGCCGCCGGGGACCCCTGCGCAAGGACGGTGCCGCCGTCCGCGCCCGCGCCGGGGCCCAGCTCGACGATCTGGTCGGCGTGGGCCAGCACCTGGGTGTCGTGGTCCACCAGCAGCACGGTGTTGCCGTCGGCCACCAGGTCGTCCATGACGGCGGTCAGCCCCTTGAGGTTGGCCGGGTGCAGGCCGATGGACGGCTCGTCCAATACGTACAGCACGCCGGTGGTGCGGTTGCGCACGGCGCGGGCCAGCTGCATGCGCTGGCGCTCGCCGGTGGAAAGCGTCGACGCTGCGCGGTCCAGCGCCAGGTAGCCCAGCCCCAGGTCCAGCAGGCGCGCGGCCGCCCCGGCAAACGCCGCGCAGATGCTCTGCGCCAGGGGGCGCATCTCGGCCGGCAGGGTGTCCGGCACGCCGGCAACCCAGGCGTTCAGTTCTTCCAGCGTCATGCGGCAGGCTTCGTCCAGGCCGATGCCCCGCACCAGCGGCGCGCGGGCCGCCGCGCACAGCCGGGTGCCGCCGCAGTCGGGGCAGGGGTCCTCGCGCAGAAACTTCTCCACCCGTTTCATGCCTTTTTCGTCCTTGACTTTGGCCAGGGCGTTTTCCACCGTGTGCACGGCGCTGTAGTAAGTAAAGTCCAGCTCGGCAAAATCGTCGGAGTTTTTGGCGCGGTACAAAATGTGTTTTTTGACGGCCGGGCCGTCGTAGACGATCTCCTTTTCGGCGTCGGTCAGCTCGCAAAACGGCACGTCGGTGCGCACGCCCATGGCGCGGCAGACGTCCACCATCAGCGACCACATCAGCGTGTTCCACGGCGCGACGGCCCCCTGCTCAATGGTCAGAGTTTCGTCCGGCACCAGCGTGGCGCGGTCCACCGTGCGCACGATGCCGGTGCCGCCGCAGCTGCGGCAGGCGCCCTGACTGTTGAAGGCCAGTTCCTCGGCGCTGGGGGCGTAAAAGTGCGCACCGCAGGTGGGGCAGACGAGTTCCTGCCCGGCGGCCACGGCCAGCGTGGGGGCCAGGTAGTGCCCGTCGGGGCAGCGGTGGCTGGCAACGCGGCTGTACAGCAGCCGCAGGCTGTTCAGCAGCTCGGTCCCGGTGCCGAAGGTGCTGCGGATGCCCGGCACGCCGGGGCGCTGGTGCAGCGCCAGCGCGGCCGGCACATAGCGCACGGCGTCGACGTCGGCGCGCGCGGCCTGCGTCATGCGCCGCCGCGTGTAGGTGGACAGTGATTCCAGGTACCGGCGCGAACCCTCGGCGTACAAAACGCCGAGCGCCAGCGACGACTTGCCCGACCCCGACACCCCGGCCACGCCGACGATGCCGTGCAGCGGGATGTCGACGTCGATGTTTTTTAGGTTGTGTACGCGCGCGCCGCGTACCTCAATGGCGTCCGCCATGGAGCGTTCCCCCTTTTTGGTTTGTAACGTTTGGTTTTATTATACCATCTGCGGCGCAGCCCGCAACCCCCGGCAAAAAAGGCGTTGCGCCCCGCGCCGCAGTGTGCTATCGTGTATACAAACGCACAGAAAGAGGTGTCTTTCCCCATGGCATTGCTGCAAGTCAACTATGTTTCCCGCGCGCTGATGCGCACCGTGACGCTTCACGTCGTGCTGCCGGTGGACAAGTTCGCGTCGGAGCACGCGCCCTACCGCCCGGCGCGCGCCTTCCCCACGCTGTACCTGCTGCACGGGCTGCTGGGCAACTACACCGACTGGGTCACCGGCACCCGCGTGCAGCGCTGGGCCGAGGCGCGCGACCTGGCCGTCGTCATGCCCAGCGGCGACAACCGTTTCTACGTCGACCAGCCCGGCACCCACGACCTGTACGGCGAGTTTATCGGCCGCGAACTGGTCGAGATCACCCGCCGCATGTTCCCGCTGTCCCCCCGGCGGGAGGATACGTTCATCGGGGGGCTTTCGATGGGCGGGTACGGCGCGCTGCGCAACGGGTTAAAGTACCACGATACCTTTGGGGCGGTGGCGGCGCTTTCCACGGCCAACATCGTCGCGCGCATGGACCGTTTTACCGACGGCGCGCCCAATTTCAACAAACGCACCGCCTACCTGGAAGGGCTGTTCGGCCCGCGCACGGGCATCCCCGGCAGCGACGCCGACCTGGCGGCGCTGGCGCGCAAGCTGCGCGGCCTGCCCGACGAACAGCCCCGCATCTACCTGGCGTGCGGCGATGCCGACGACCTGCTGGACCTGAACGTGCAGCTGCGCGACGAACTGCGCGCCGACGGCTTTGCCGTGACCTGGCGGCAGGCCCCCGGCGGGCATGAGTGGGATTTCTGGGACAGCCAGATCCGCCAGGTCATCGACTGGCTGCCGCTGGACGGCGGCGAAAGTGGTATCAACAGCGGGCATATCCGCTGACGCCCGGTTTACGCCGCGCCCCGCGCGTGCTATACTAAGGGGGTACCGGAGCCATCCCCAGCACGGTCTTATTCTGCGAAAAATCAACGTCTGCTGCGTTATCGAAGCCTGGCAATGCACCATATCCCTGCGGTTTTGCGCCCTGCATCCGTTGCTTTTCAGCGAATTTTCCAGCGCTTTTGATGGATCAGATACCCCGTGGACAAGCGGCCCCCGCGCCGCCCCCTGCCGCCCGGCCCCCGTGCCGGGTGTGCGGTTTTTGCTTTTGGGAAAGGAGTTGTACCCTATGGCACACAATATTTTGATCGCGTATTTTTCCGCCAGCGGCGTGACGGCCCACGCCGCGCAGGCCATGGCCGACGCCGTCGGCGCCGATTTGTTTGAGATCCGCCCGCAGCAGCCCTACACCGCCGCCGACCTCGACTGGCGCAACAAGCAGAGCCGCAGCTCGCGCGAGATGACCGACCCCGACGCCCGCCCGGCGATGGCCGCGCCCGCGCCCGACCTGGCGGGGTACGACACGGTGTTCGTCGGGTTCCCCATCTGGTGGGGCGTCGAGCCGCGCGTGGTGGATACCTTTTTGGAAAGTTGCGACTTTACCGGCAAAACGCTGATCCCCTTTGCGACGTCGGGCGGCAGCGGCATGCCCTACGCGCAGAACCACCTGCAGACGACCTACCCCACCCTGCCCTGGCGCACGGGCGCGCGCGTCGGCATCGACGACGCCGCCGCCTGGGCGCAGCGCGCGCTGCAGGGGTGACGGAACCACCCCGCCAAAACCAAACCTGCCGTCCGTGAAACGGTACGGGGATTGCCTGTTCACGGTTTGCATGACGTTTATCTTGCATTGTAGGGCGGGGTCTTGACCCCGCCGCACATTATAAATTTTTTGAAAAATCGTTGGTTCGGCGGGCGTGAACGCCCGCCCTACAAACCGGCGGGAACGGGCAATTTTCCCACAAACCCCGCACGGCCGTTCACCCCTGCCGGGCGGCATCTATGCCGCCCCTACAAATAAAGGTACCACGTACACGAACCAAAAAACGTTGCCCCGTGGCAAACGGCCACGGGCCGCATGCATGCCGCCCCTACGAACCTACCGGGAACGGCAGGTAAACGGGCAAGGCAGATGCCCGCCGCAAACCGGCACGGCGGGGTCAAGACCCTGCCCTACATTCCACATTATCGGTAAACGCAATCGCCCCCGGGGCGGCCGCACGGCCGCCCCGGGGGCGTGGTTTTGCTGTGGGGTTTTACAGGTAGCGCACCGTTTCGGCCAGCGGTTTGCGCTGGCTGTGGGGCGGCAGCGGGCCGGCGTCCGGCGCGGCGTAGCCCAGGTCCAGCAGCATCAGCACCTGCTCGTTTGCCGGCAGGGCAAAGGCTTTGGCAGCTTCGGCCGGGTCAAAGCGGTTGAGCCAGCAGCTGTCCACACCGGCGTTGCAGGCGGCCAGCATCATGTGGGTGGCCACAATGGCCGCATCCTCGATGCCGGAATCGCGGCCCCCGCCGGGATACTGGTAGACGTTCTCGCTGTCAAAGGCCACCAGCAGCACGGTGGGCGCGCCGTAGCGGCAGGGCGTCAGCGCATCGATTTTGGCCAGACCTTCAGGCGACTGCACGACGTAAATTTTCTGCTCCTGCAGATTTTTGGCCGTGGGGGCCAGACGTCCGGCTTCCAGAATGGCCTGCAGGGCGGCAGGATCCACCGGGCGGCCGTCATACTTTTTGCAGGCGTAGCGGCGGGCGACGACATCGGTAAATTCCATGGTCAGCGCTCCTTTCCCCCCAAAAAATCAGGCGTTGGGCAGGTGCCATTTCCAGTCCAAAATCTCGGGCAGGTCCTGGCCCACTTCGTGGATGTACTGCTTGTGCGCGACGAGTTTGTCGTTCATCTGCTGGATCAGGTACGCCCCGCGGTTGCCCAGCTGCGGCAGGTGCTGGATGGCGTCCTTGACGAGGTGGAAGCGGTCGATCTCGTTCTGCACGCGCATGTCAAACGGCGTCGTGATGGTGCCCTCCTCGCGGTAGCCGTGCACGCTCAAATTGCGGTTGGCGCGCTCATACGTCAATTCGTGGATCAGCGTCGGGTAGCCGTGGAAGGCGAAGATGATCGGCTTATCTTTCGTAAACAGCGCGTCGTAGTCGGCGTCCGAAAGCCCGTGCGGGTGCTGGGTGTGGGGTTCCAGCTTCATGAGGTCGACGACGTTGACGACGCGGACTTTGAGCTCCGGCAAGGCGTCGCGCAAAATGGTCACAGCGGCCAGCGTTTCCAGCGTCGGGGTGTCGCCGCAGCAGGCCATGACGACGTCGGGTTCGGCGTTCTGGTCGCTGGAGGCCCAGTCCCAGATGCCGACGCCCTGCGTGCAGTGCTTGACGGCCTGTTCCATCGTGAGCCACTGCGGGCGCGGGTGCTTGCTGGTGACCAGGACGTTGACATAGTCGCGGCTGCGGATGCAGTGGTCAAAGCAGGAGAGCAGGCAGTTGGTATCCGGCGGCAGGTAGAGCCGCACGACGTCGGCCTTTTTGTTGGCGATGTGGTCGAGGAAGCCGGGGTCCTGGTGGGTGAAACCGTTGTGGTCCTGCTGCCAGACGTTACTGGACAGCACCAGGTTCAAACTGGCGATGCTCTGCCGCCAGGGCAGCTGGTTGCAGACTTTGAGCCACTTGGCGTGCTGCGCGACCATGGAATCGACCACGCGGATAAAACTCTCGTAGCTGGCAAAGAAACCGTGGCGGCCGGTGAGCAGGTAGCCCTCGAGCCAGCCCTCGCACAGATGCTCGGACAGCATGCTGTCCATGATGCGGCCGTCGCGGGCCAGGAACTCGTCGCCGGGCACGGTGGTGGAGTTCCAGTCGCGGTTGGTCGCCTCAAAGCATTTGTACAGCCGGTTGGACATCGTCTCGTCGGGGCCAAAGATGCGGAAGTTCTTGGCGTCGGCGTTGAGTTTGAGCACGTCGCGGATGTAGCCGCCGAGCTCGATCATATCCTGCTTTTCGACGCTGCCGGGGAACGGGATATCCACCGCGTAGTCCTTAAAATCCGGCGTGCGCAGGTCGCGCAGCAGCTTGCCGCCGTTGGCGTGCGGGTTGGCCGCAATGCGGCGGTCGCCCACGGGGGCCAGCGCCTGCAACTCGGGGATCAGCGTGCCGTGCTCGTCAAACAGTTCCTCGGGCTTATAGCTGCGCAGCCATTCCTCCAGCTGGGCAAGGTGTTCCTCCTGGTTGGGGGTGCCGACGGTCAGGTCGATGGGCACCTGGTGCGCGCGGAACGTGCCCTCGATGGGTTTGCCGTCCACCACTTTCGGCCCGGTCCAGCCCTTGGGCGTGCGCAGCACGATCATCGGCCACTGGATGTGGCCGAGGTCCTCGCCCGCGCGGGCGCGGCGCTGGATGTCGTGGATCTCCTCAATGACAGCGTCCAGCGTCTCGGCCATCTTCTCGTGCATCGGCAGCGGGTCGTCGCCCTCGACGAAATAGGGCTTCCACGAGCAGCCGAGGAAGAAGTGTTCGAGTTCCTCGTGCGTCATGCGGCCAAAGACCGTGGGGTTGCTGATTTTGTACCCGTTCAGGTGCAAAATCGGCAGCACGGCACCGTCGCCCACCGGGTTCAGGAACTTGTTGCTCTGCCAGCTGGTGGCCAGCGGACCGGTCTCGGCTTCGCCGTCGCCGACGGTGACAGCGGCGATGAGGTCGGGGTTATCGAACACCGCGCCGAACGCGTGCGCGATGGAATAGCCCAGCTCGCCACCCTCGTTGATGGAGCCCGGCGTCTCGGGCGCGACGTGGGACGAGATGCCGCCGGGGAAGCTGAATTGCTTGAACAGGCGTTTCATGCCCTCCTCGTCGCGGGAAATATTCGGGTAGACTTCGCTGTAGGTACCGTCGAGGTAGGCGTTGGCGACAAAGAAGTTGCCGCCGTGCCCCGGGCCGGAGATCAGGATCATATCCTGGTCATACTTTTTGATGGCACGGTTTAAGTGCACGTAGACGAAGTTCTGCCCCGGCACGGTGCCCCAGTGGCCGACGATCTTCTTTTTGACGTCGTCGCGGGTCAGCGGGCGGCGCAGCAGCGGGTTGTCCAGCAGGTACAGCTGGCCCGCGGCCAGGTAGTTGGACGCCCGCCAGTAGGCGTCCAGGCGCTGCAGTTCGGTTTTTTCCATAGCGTTGTGTACTCCTTTGTATAAGCGTATCCGGCTCTGCCTTACAGCAGGGCCTCGGCGGCGGCGCGCTGCGCCGGCAGCAACCGGCGGTAGCGGGCCAAAAATTGGTCAAACCCGGCGGCGTCGGCCGCATCGGGCGGCAGCGTGGTGCTTTCGGCCCCGGCAAACACGGCGTCCAGCCAGCTTTCCAGCGGTTCGCCGGTAGCTTCGGCGGCATAGGCGGCCAGCAGGGCCATGCCCCAGGGGCCGCCCTCGCCGGCGGCCGCGCGCACCGTGACCGGCACGCCCAGCGCCCCGGCCAGCAGTTTTTGCCCCACGCCCGGCACTTTAAACAGCCCGCCGTGGCCCACCAGGCGGTCCAGGCGCACGCCCTCGCCCTGCAACAGCAGGTCCATGCCGGTGCGCAGCGCCGCCATGGCGGCGTACAGGCTGGCGCGCGCCAGGTTGGGCAGCGTCAGCGCGGCGTCGGGGCGGCGCGCCAGCAGCGGGCAGCCGGCGTCCAGGCCCAGCACCGGCTCGCCGGCGTAGCAGTTGTAGCTGACCAGCCCGCCCGCGTCCGGCGCGCCGGCCAGCGCCTGGCGGTAAAACAGCGCGTAGGCTTCGTCGCGGGTCAGCGGCCGGCCGGCGGCTTCGGCCATCTGGCCCAGCAGGGCCACCCAGGCGTCCAGGTCGCTGGTGCAGGTGTTCACATGCACCATGGCCACCGGGCGGCCGGTGGGCGTGGCGACCAGGTCCAGTTCGGGGTGGACGGCGCGCAGCGGGTGTTCCAGCACCACCATGGCAAACACGCTGGTGCCGGCGCTGACGTTGCCGGTGCGCGCCGCCACGCTGCCGGTGGCGGCCATGCCGGTGCCGGCGTCGCCCTCGGGCGGGCACAGCGGCGCGCCGGGCTGCAGCGTGCCGGTGGGGTCCAGCAGCCGCGCGCCCTGCGGCGTCAGCGTGCCGGCGGGCGCGCCCGCCGGCAGCACGCGGGGCAAAATCTCCCGCAGGCACAGCGGCGCGCCGTGTTCCGCCAACAGCGCCTGCGCCGTTTGCAGGCGGGCGGCGTCATAATCGCCGGTGGCGGGGTCAATGGGGAACACGCCCGACGCTTCGCCCACGCCCAGCACGGTTTCGCCGGTGAGCTGCCAGTGGATATACCCGGCCAGCGTCGTCAAAAAGGCGATGCGGGGGACGTGTTCCTCGCCGTCCAGCACCGCCTGGTACAGGTGGGCGATGCTCCACCGCTGGGGGATGTTGAACCCCAGCGCCGCGGTCAGCGCGGCGGCCGCCGCCCCGGTGCGGGTGTTGCGCCAGGTGCGGAACGCCGCCAGCTGGCGGCCGGCTGCGTCAAAGGGCAGGTAGCCGTGCATCATGCCGGATACCCCCAGCGCGCCCACGCGCGCCAGCGGCACGCCGTAACGCGCCTGCACGTCGGCGGCCAGGGCGGCAAAGGCGGCCTGCACCCCGGCCCAGGCGTCGGGCAGGGCGTAGGTCCACCAGCCGTTTTCCAGCCGGTTCTGCCAGGTAAAGTCGCCGCTGGCAATGGGCGCGTGGTCGGGGCCGGTCAGCACCGCTTTGATGCGGGTGGAGCCGAGTTCAATGCCCAGCGCCGTATGCCCGGCGCGGATGGCTTCGGCAATGTGTTCACACATCGGCGGCCCCCTCCTTTACGCCCAGGGGTTTTCGGTCGGGTAGGGCAGGGCCTTGGGCTGGTTGTAGGCGATATCGCCGATGCCCAGGTACTTGAACACCTCGAACAGTACCTTGCCGTAATGGCCGAAGGCCACGGCGCCATGGTGCGGGTAGCGTTTCTGCACCAGAACGTGACGGTAGAAGCGGCCCATCTCCTTGATGGCGAAGATACCGATGCCGCCAAAGGAGCGGGTAGCCACCGGCAACACCTCGCCCTCGGCGATATAGGAGCGCAGGTTGCCCTCGCTGTCGCACTGCAGGCGGTAGAATGTGATCTCGGACGGGGCAATGTCGCCTTCCAGCGTGCCGCGGGTGAAGTCGGGGTCGCTGCCGGCGGGTTCCAGCAGGCGATGCTGGATCAGCTGGTACTTGACGGCACGGTCGGCGCACAGCTTGCAGGCCGGCGTGTTGCCGCAGTGGAAGCCCATGAAGGTATCGGTGAGGGTATAGGGGAACTTGCCGGCGATCTGGTCGTTGTACAGGCTGGCGGGCACGCTGTTGTTAATGTCCAGCAGCGTCACGGTATCGCCGGAGACGCACATGCCGATGTACTCCGAGAGCGCGCCGTAGATATCGACTTCGCACGCGACGGGGATACCGCGGGACACCAGGCGGGAGTTGACATAGCACGGTTCAAACCCGAACTGGCTGGGGAACGCCGGCCAGCATTTGTCGGCAAAGGCTACGTACTGGCGGCTGCCCTTGTGGGCTTCGGCCCAGTCCAGCAGCGTCAGCTCAAACTGCGCCATGCGGGCCAGCAGGTCGGGGTAGTAGTGCCCCTCGCCCATTTCGGCGGCCATGTCGGCGCAGACGTCGGGGATGCGGGGGTCGTCGGCGTGCTCTTTGTAGGCGACAAGCAGGTCGAGTTCGCTGTTTTCCTCGACCTCGACGCCGAGCTCATACAGCCCCTTGATGGGCGCGTTGCAGGCAAAGAAATCCTGCGGGCGGGGGCCAAAGGTGATGATCTTGAGGTTCTGCACGCCGAGCACCGCGCGGGCGATGGGCACGAACTCGGCCATTTTGTCGGCCAGTTCCTCGGCCGTGCCGACGGGGTATTCGGGGATATAGCCCTTGAGGTGGCGCATGCCGAGATTGTACGAGCAGTTGAGCATGCCGCAGTAGGCGTCGCCGCGGCCGTTGATGAGGTCGCCGTCGCCCTCGGCCGCCGCCACGAACATGCAGGGGCCGGCAAAGTGTTTGGCGATGAGGGTCTCGGGCGTTTCGGGGCCGAAGTTGCCCAAAAACACCGTCAGGGCGTTGCAGCCGGCGGTCTTGACTTCCTCCACCGCGGCGAGCATGTCTTTCTCGTTTTCGACGGTGGTCTGCGCTTCAAACACGTCGAGACCTTTGGCCTTGCAGGCGGCGACGATGGCCGCGCGGCGGGCCTGGGAGAGCGTGATGGGGAAGCAGTCGCGGCTGACCGCCACGATACCGAGCTTGACTTGCGGGATGTTTTGCAGCATGGGAAATACCTCCTGTTTGTTGTTTGGTTGTATCGTTGTGTTTTACTGTCTACGGCAAACGCCCGGCTTACCTGTTCACCTGCCATTCCCGGGCGGTTTGTAGGGGTTTGCCCCGGTTGGCCTGTTGTTTGCCTTGCTCTGTAGGGCGGGGTCTTGACCCCGCCGCGTCCGGTTGCCTTATGAGAACGTTTTTGGATAACGTTGCTGCTCCCGGCCCGGCTCTACAAGATTTGGTTTCTTCTCTTGCCATTCCCCCTTCCTTTTTGTCCGGCCAAAAAGGAAGCGAAAAAGCCGCCGCTAGTTCCGAGGCGCGGGGCACGGCCAAAGGGGCCTGCGGGCCCCTTTGGAAACCCCGGGGCTCTGCGGGGGTCGCCCGAGACGGTTTGCGTTCCTCACAAGGCAAAGGCTCTCTGTTACAATACCGTTTCTTTCCTGCCGGTACGGCTCATCCGGGCTCCCGTTCTAAAACCCCGCCCGCGTTCGCAGGCGGGCCGGTCTGCGGCAAACGCCTGCTTTACACATTTACCTACCGTCTCCGGCCGGTTTGTAGGGGCCGCATGCATGCGGCCCGTGACCGTCTGCCTTATGGTAACGTTTTTGGTTCGTGTACGCGGTACCCTTATTTGTAGGGGCGGCATACATGCCGCCCGGCAGGGGTGTGCCCCACGCGGGGTTTGCGGTTGGTTGCCCGTTTCCGCCGCTCTGTAGGGCGGGGTCTTGACCCCGCCGCACATTAAAAATTTTCAAAACCAATAATGTTCGGCGGGCATTCACGCCCGCCCTACAGGGCAGAGCAAACAATCTGCAAACCATGCCCCGTCTTCGCCGCCCGGTTTCCTGTTTACAGGCTGCCGGCAATGTCCAGGTTCTCCCCCGTCAGCACGGCCGCTGCGCCCTGCGCGGCTTCGGGGGCGTCGGGGTGAGCCAGCAGCCACTTGTTGCAGCCCCACAGGTACGCGTCCTCGTCGGCGCGGGGCGCAATGTCCGGCTTGGGGCCGTTGGTGCCGGCAGGCAGCGCCACCAGCACGCGGAAACTGCCGTCTTTCGTTGCCTGGCAGGGCGCGTAGTGCAGCGTGGTGGCGTACACCTCCACCAGCGTGCCGGCCGGCACCTTAAACGCCCGCACCTTGGCGGTGTCCAGCTTGCCGTCCACGATCTCCTCACGCCGGGCCAGCAGCAGGATGAAATCCTCGTTGGCGAGGTTATACTCGCTGTCGCGGTGGTATTCCAGGCAGTTGAGTCTGGTGTTGCGGCCGTTGCACCAGCCCAGCTGGCAGGGCATGCCGCCGAACAGATGCTCGCTGACCTGCACGGCGGCGGGCAGTTCCTGCAGCGTTTCGTCCTGCGGGCAGTAGGCGGTGCCGGCGTCGGGCAGCGGGGTGGCCGCCAGCGCGGGCAGAATTTCCGCCTTGGCGTCCTCCAGCCCCGTAACCACATGGCCGTAGGCCGCGAACGCGGGGTCAAAAACCGATTCGATCTTCATCTCACACAGCTCCTTTCGCAAGGTTGGCAAACAGGGTCTTGCAGGCGGGGTAAATCTGCCTGAACTCGGCGTAGCGCGCATTGTACAGCGCGGTCAGCGCCGGGTCGGGTTCCACGGTTTCTTTCACGTGCAGCATGTTGCGGGCCAGGTCCTGCACCGGCTGCTGGCCGCAAGCCGCCATGGCCAGCAGCGCCGCGCCGTAGCCGGGGCCCTGCTCGGTCGCCGGCAGGTCCAGCGGCAGCCCCAGCACGTTGGCCAAAATGGTGCGCCACAACGGCGATTTGCTGCCGCCGCCGCACAGCGTCGAGCGCGGGATCGCCAGCCCCAGACTGCGCGCAACCTCGACGCTGTCACGCAGCGCAAAGGCGACGCCCTCCAGCATGGCCTGGGTCATATCGGCGCGGGTCGAATCCATCGTCATGCCGGTAAAGGTGGCGCGGGCGTTGGTGTCGTTGATGGGGCTGCGCTCGCCCATCAGGTAGGGCAGGTAGAACACATGGTTGCGGCCCAGGGCTTCGGGCTTGATCTCGGCCTGGGCGGCGGCATAGTCGCCGTCGTGCAAAATATCCTCCATCCACCACTTGTTGCAGGACGCCGCCGAGAGCATGCACCCCATCAGGTGGAACCCGCCGTCGGCGTGCGCAAAGGCGTGCAGCGCGTTGTGCGGGTCGACGCGGAAGGTATCGGACGAGATGAACACCGTGCCCGACGTGCCCAGGGAAATGTTGCACCGCCCTTCGCCCACGGTGCCGGTGCCGATGGCTGCGGCGGCGTTGTCGCCCGCGCCCGCACAGACCGTGACGCTTTGCGGCAGGCCCAGCGCCGCGGCAGCGCCCGCCGTCAGCGTGCCGACAGGAGCATAACTCTCAAACAATTTTGGCATCTGCGCTTCGGTCAGGCCGCACAGGGCCAGCATCTCACCGCTCCAGCGCTTGTGCGCGACGTCCAGCAGCAGCATGCCCGACGCGTCGGAGTAATCGGTCGCGTGCACGCCGGTCAGCTGGTAGACAAGGTAGTCCTTGGGCAGCATGACTTTGGCGATGCGGGCGAACCGCTCCGGCTCGTGGGTGCGCATCCACAGCAGTTTGGGCGCGGTGAACCCGGCGAACGCGATGTTGCCGGTCCAGGCGCTGAGCTTTTCGCGCCCGATGGTGCCGTTCAAAAACGCCACTTCCTCGGCCGTGCGGCCGTCGTTCCACAGGATTGCCGGGCGCAGCACGGCGTCGTGCTCGTCCAGCGCCACCAGCCCGTGCATCTGCCCGCCGACGCCGATGCCCGCCACCTGCGCTGCGTCAAAGCCGGCCAGCAGTTCCGGCACACCGGTAAGGCAGGCCTGCCACCAGTGGGCGGGGTCCTGCTCGCTCCAGCCCGGATGCGGGAAGGCGAGCGGGTATTCTTTTGTCACGGTGTTGCGCACGCTGCCGTCCCCATCCACCAGCAAAAACTTGCAGGCCGAAGTCCCGAGGTCGATGCCGATATACAACACTACAGCCACCTCCTGATACGGTTATTCTTGCCCCCAGTATAGCACACGCGGGCGGGGGTTTCCTTGCCAAAGTGGCTTTTTCGATTAGACGAATTTGCTGTTTTGTGTGGTTTCAGCATTTTGCCGGTTTTGTGCCGCCGGCTTTGTGCGTTTTGCCAAAACGCCCGCCGGGCGGCCCCTGCGGCGGGGCGGCACGGCGGGCGTTGCAAAAATATCACTTTATATCGCGCTATTTTTCGACATCCAGGCCGGGCAGCTGCGCCCGGCACCGTTCCAGCAGCTGTAAACTTTGCGCGCGGGTGTAGAACTGTTCCAGCGAGTGGACGCTGTGGTGGATATGCGTTTCTTCGGGCGCGGGGGGTTGGCGGCGGCGGTATTCCTCCGGCGTCATGCCGAAGCGTTTTTGGAACGCGCGGGAAAAATAGCGGTAGTCCGAAAACCCGGACGCCGCGTAGACGTCCACCAGCCGGGCGCGCCCGGCGGCGATCTGTTTGCAGGCGGCGTAAAAGCGCACGGTGTCGACATAGTCCTGGAAACTCTGCCCCAGCGCCGCGCGCGCAAAGTGCGACGCATACCCCAGCGAGAGCCCCTCGGCCTGCGCAAAGTCCGAAAGGTTGACTTTGTGGGTGTAGTTTTCGTCCACATAGCGCATCAGGCGCAGCGCACGGTCGTTGCGGCGCTGCTGGCCGGCCAGTTCCCCGCCCGAGAGCAGCTGGTGGGGCATGCCTTCCACCAGCGCGCCCAGCAGCAGGCAGGCGCAGCCGGCGCAGGTCAGTTCATAGCCGGGGCGCTGTTCCAGGTAGCTTTGCGCCAGGCGCAGCAGCGTCTGCACCAGCGCATGGTACGCGCCGCGCGGCAGCACGCGGCCCGGGCAGGGCTGCGCAAAGCGCAGCCGCCCCAGCGCCGGGTAGGCGTACGCCGCCAGTTCGGGCGCGATCTGCACGCACAAAAAGGTGCAGCCGTCCCCCACGGCGCGGAACGCATGCAGCTGCCCGGGGTGGAACAGCACCATCTCGCCGGGGGCGGCCTGCAGGCGCGTCTGCTCAATGCGCACGTCCAGCGTGCCCGCCGCCAGCCAGATCAGTTCCAGTTCGCGGTGGATATGCGGCGTGCGGTAGTGCACGGTGTCAAAAAACACGCGCAGGCCGTTGATCTGCGGGTGTTCTACGATCTCGATCTCACGCATGGGCGCGCCCCTTTCCCCGCGTTGCGGGTTTTATACCATTGTACCGCAGGGCGGGGGCGGCGCGCAATGCACAGCGGCGGATTTTTTCTGTTTTGCACAGGGGGAAACGGGCGGCAAACGCCGCGCGCCACCTTGCCGCCGCCGCGGCTTTGTGGTATCATAAGGGCAACGCGGCGGCGTGGCCCTGCGCGCCGCCGACCAACCAAAAGAAGGTGCTTTGTAATGTCTGACCCGCAACTGCTTTTGCCCCGCCGGCTGCTGGCGGCGGGCTGCGCGCTGGGCGTCGCCGCCAGCGTGGCGCTGCCGTGGTTCCCGCTCAGCTGCGCGCTGTATGCGCTGGCCGCCGCCGGGTTCGGCGCCGGCGCGTTTCTGGCGCGCGCCGACCATGAGAATTTCGGCATCGTGTGGAAAGCCGCCATCCCCGCCGTGCTCATCGAGCTGGCGGGCGCGCTGCTGACCCAGTACGACCTGACGCTGCTGACGACGCTGATGACGGCCATTTTCTTCTACTTCCTCATCACCTACAGCGTCAACGCGCTGGCGGCCGTGTTCCACCTCAAACCCGGGGCCGACCCGCGCCGCCCGCCGCGCGCCGCCATGCAGTTTGAGGTTGCGGCCAGCCTGTTTGCGCTGGCGCGCCTGCTGTCCGACATGTGGCCGTCGCTGCACACCATCACCGACACCGTGGCCATGGCGGCCATGGCCATCGGCTTTGCGCTGGTGCTGCAGTTCGTGCTCAAACTCAAACAGCCGCAAGACTGATTTTGTAAGGAGGTTACCACCATGTCCATCCTGAAACTGCGCCCCGCCTGCAAAGACTACCTGTGGGGCGGCGACCGCCTGCGCACCGATTTCGGCGTTGAGAGCGACCTGCACCCCCTGGCCGAAGCCTGGGTGCTGTCCTGCCACCCGGACGGGCCTTCCACCATCGTCAACGGCCCCTACGCCGGCAGGACGCTGGCCGACTACATCGCCGCCGAGGGCAAAGGCGTGCTGGGCAGCGACTGCGCACCGTTCGCGGATTTCCCCATCCTGACCAAGCTCATCGACGCCAAGGGCAACCTGTCCATCCAGGTGCACCCGTCGGACGAGTACGCCCTCGCGCATGAGCACCAGTACGGCAAGACCGAGATGTGGTACATCGTCGACTGCGAGCCGGGCGCCTTCCTCTACTACGGCTTCGACCACGCCATCAGCAAGGAGGAGTTCGCCCGCCGCATCCAGGACAACACGCTGACCGAAGTCCTCAACGCCGCGCCGGTACACAAGGGCGACGTGTTCTTTATCCCCTCCGGCACGCTGCACGCCATCTGCCAGGGCATCGTGATTGCCGAGATCCAGCAGAACTCCAACGTCACCTACCGCGTCTACGACTACGGCCGCGTCGGCGCCGACGGCAAGCCCCGCGCGCTGCACATCGACCAGGCGCTGGCCGTGACCGACTGCACCCCGCCGCAAAAGCAGGATTTCGGCCCCCACCTGGGCCAGTGCAAATACTTTACCGTCGACCTGCACAACGGCGATTTTGCCGAGGACGCCGACGCCCGCAGCTTTGTCTCGCTGCTGGTGGTGGACGGCGCCGGTACCGTGACCGCGGGCGGCGAGACGCTGGCCGTCCAAAAGGGCGACAGCCTGTTTATCCCGGCCGGCACCGGGGCCATCGCCGTTAAGGGCGACCTGACCACGCTGGCCACGCGCGTATAATCGCCTGCCGCCCGCCCTGCGGCGGCAGCAACCGCCCGGCAGAATCTTTCTGCCGGGCGGTTTTGTTCACAGTCTGTATACTTTTGGGCGGGTTTTCCGCGGTGTAGAGGGGTTCTCCACGTTGAAACTGTGGAAAACCCGGTGGAATCCGTGGAAAATCCGTCTGTTTTTGCCGCTGCGCAGTGCAAAACGCCCCCGCGCGCCGCAGCGGGGCGCCCACGGCGGCGCGCCGGGCTGCCGCCGCGCCGCGCAGCTTGACAAGGCCGGGGCTTGCGTGTACAATAAGAACATACCATTATGTGCAAAGGAGTGACTGTTGATATGAAGCACATTCAGACCCTTGAGACCCGCGACATGATCGAGAGCCTGCGCAACGGCGGCTGCGGCGAGTGCCAGACCTCCTGCCAGAGCGCCTGCAAGACCAGCTGCGGCATTGCCAACCAGCCCTGCGAGAAAGCGGAGCAGTAAGGTTTTTACGCTGGCCAACGTGCCGGGCAGCCCGTGCGGCGCCCGGCCTTTTTTATCGCCCGCCGGGCGGCAGGTTTTGCGCGGCCGCGGGCGGGTGCCTTATAACAACGGTTTTGGGTTGCGGCGGCGTTTGGTCCGTGCGTAGGGGCGGCCTATATGCCGCCCGCCGAAACGGTGCCCGCGCCGTCCGTCCCCCGGGCTTGCCGGTTGTTCCCCTTGCATTGTAGGGGCCGCATGCATGCGGCCCGCCGAAACGGTGCGGTACTGCCTGTCTATGGTTGGTATGGCGTATACCCCGCGTGATGGTACACCCCTGCCAGGCGGCATATAGGCCGCCCCTACAAACACCCGGTATCGCGTCTATGACACCGGGGACGGGGGATGACGGAAGGTTTACGGGCCGCATGCATGCGGCCCCTACAGACCGTCCGGGAATGGCAGGCAAACGGGCAAGGCAGGCGTTTGCCGCAGACTGCCCGCGGCGGGGGTAAGGCCCGCCCTGCAGAGCAGGGCATACGGGCAATTTCCTCGCAAACCCCGCGCGGCACCATCCTGTTCGTGTATTCTTTCTTTATTTTTCATTTTCCAAGGAGCCATCCATGATCCACCAATACAAACTGGGCGGGTACAACATCGTGCTGGACGTGTTCAGCGGCAGCGTGCACGCCGTCGACGACGTTGCCTACGACGCCATCGCGCTGCTGGACGCCGGCCATACCCGCGCCGAGACCGCCGCCGCCCTGGCCGGGCGGTACGCCGCCCGGCCCGAAGTCACCCCCGCCGATATTGAGGAATGCCTTGACGACATCGACGAACTGACCCAGGCCGGCAAGCTGTTTGCGCCCGACGCCTACGCCGGCCACGCGTTCGACTTTAAAAACCGGTCCAACGTCGTCAAGGCGCTGTGCCTGCATGTGGCGCACACCTGCAACCTCAACTGCAGCTACTGCTTTGCGGCGCAGGGCAAGTTCCACGGCGAGGCCGCCCTGATGAGCTTTGAGACCGGCAAGCGCGCGCTGGATTTCCTGGTCGAGCATTCGGGCACGCGCCGCAACCTGGAAGTGGACTTTTTCGGCGGCGAACCGCTGATGAACTTCGAGGTCTGCAAGCAGCTGGTGGCCTATGCGCGCAGCATCGAGAAAGCGGCCGGCAAAAACTTCCGCTTTACGCTGACGACCAACGGCATCGGCCTTACCGACGAGGTCATTGAATGGGCCAACCAGGAGTGCTACAACGTCGTGCTCTCGCTCGACGGCCGCAAGGAGGTCAACGACCGGTTCCGCGTCGACCTGGCCGGCCACGGCAGCTATGACCGCATCGTGCCCAAGTTCCAGAAACTCGTCAAAGCGCGCGGCGGCAAGGGCTACTACATGCGCGGCACCTTTACGCACCACAACGTCGATTTTACCAACGATTTGTTCCACATGGCCGACGATTTGGGCTTTACCGAACTTTCGATGGAACCGGTGGTCGCCCCGCCGGACTCGCCCGAAGCGCTGACCGAGGCCGACCTGCCCAAGCTGTTTGACCAGTACGAACTGCTGGCCCACGATATGCTGCGCCGCCAAAAGGCCGGCCGGCCCATCACGTTCTACCATTACATTCTGGACCTCAAGCACGGGCCGTGCATCTACAAGCGCATCTCGGGCTGCGGGTCCGGCACCGAGTATATGGCCGTGACTCCCTGGGGCGATTTGTACCCCTGCCACCAGTTTGTGGGCGACCCCGCCTACAAGCTGGGCGACGTGTGGCACGGCGTGACCAACGCCGCGCTGCGCGACGAGTTCAAGCTGTGCAACGTCTACGCCCGCCCCGCCTGCCAGGACTGCTGGGCGCGGCTGTACTGCGCGGGCGGCTGCGCGGCCAACGCGCTGCACGCCACCGGCGATATCCACGGCGTGTATGAGTACGGCTGCAAGGTGTTCCGCAAACGCATCGAGTGCGCGGTGATGCTGCAGGTCGCCCAGCGGCTGGACCCCGAACTGGCCCGCCACGCCGTGCAGTACGAGAGCGACTGCGACGGCTGCGGCGAGACCCGCGACGGCTGCGAATGACCGCTATACAAAGCCAAGGCCGCCCGGCGTAAGCCGGGCGGCCTTGTTCTGTGCTTTTCCGGGGCGGTGCGCGCTTTCAGGCTTTGACCTCGTTGGGCAGCGGCTCGCCGCGGGCGAACGCGCGGGCGTTCTCCATGGTGGTGATGGCGATGCTTTGCAGCGCCGTGCGGGTAAAAAACGCCTGGTGGCTGGTGACGACGACGTTGGGGAAGCTGAGCAGCACGGGTACGACCTCGTTTTGCAGCACGTCGTCCGAAAAATCCTCAAACACCTGGCCGTCCTCGTCCTCATACACGTCAAGGCCGACGCCCGCAAACTTGCGCGCGCGCAGCGCGTCGATGAGCGCGCCGGTGTCGATGAGCGCGCCGCGGCTGGTGTTGACCAGAATGGCGTCGTCGCGCATCAAAGCCAGCGTATCGGCGTTAATCAGGTGGCGGGTCTCGGCGGTCAGCGGGCAGTGCAGGCTGACAAGGTCGGCCGCGCGCAACAGTTCTTCCAGCCCGACATAGCGCACGATATCCGCCAGCGCGGGGTCGTGGTAGGCGTCGCAGGTCAGCACCGTCATGCCGTAGCCGTGGCAGATGCGCGCCATGGCCGCGCCGATGCGCCCGGTGCCCACAATGCCGGCGCAGCGGCCGTAGAGCGTATGGCCCAGCAGGCCGTCCAGCGCAAAGTTGTTGTTGCGCACCTTGATATACGCCTTGCAGATGCGGCGGTTGGCGGCCTGGGCCAGCGCCATGGCGTGTTCGGCTACGGCCTGCGGGCTGTAGCCCGGCACGCGCAGCACCGTGATGCCGCACTGCGCGGCCGCCGCCAGGTCGACCTGGTTGAACCCGGCGCAGCGCAACAGCAGCAGCCGCACGCCCGCCGCGGCCAGCGCCCGCAGCACGGGGGCCGAGCCGTCGGCGTTGACAAAGGCGCAGACGGCCTCGCTCCCGGCCGCCAGCGGGGCGGTGTCGGCGTCGAGGTTGGCGGCCAGGAAACGGATGGTGCAGCCGTAGTCGGGGTCGGCGGCCAGCGGCTCAAAATACAGGCGGTCGTAGTCGCGGGTGCCGTAAAACGTGATCTTCATGGGCGGGGGTCCTTTCGCTGGTTTTTAAGGGAGTATGGCCCGCCAGGGCAGCCGGTATACAAAAGGCCCCTGCGCCGGGCGGCGCAGGGGCGGTTTGCTTTGTGTGCGGCGGGGCTTTACGCTTCGCCGTGTTTCTCCTTAATGGCTTTGTCGATGGCCTTGGCGGCTTCCTTGCCGGCGCCCATGGCCAAAATGACGGTGGCCGCGCCGGTGACGGCGTCGCCGCCGGCGTAGACCATCGGGCGGGTGGTCAGGCCGTCGGGGCCGTTGGTAATCAGGCAGCCGTGGCGGTCGGCGTCCAGCCCCGGTGTCGTCGAGCGGATCAGCGGGTTGGGGCTGGTGCCCAGCGCCATAATCATGGTGTCGACGTCAAGTTCAAACTCGCTGCCCGGCTTGACGACGGGGCGGCGGCGGCCGGATTCATCGGGCTCGCCCAGTTCCATCTCGACGCAGGTCATGCCGCGCACCCAGCCGTTCTCGTCGCCCAGCACCTCGACGGGGTTGGTCAGCGTCTTGAAGATGATGCCCTCCTCCTCGGCATGTTCGACTTCCTCTTTGCGGGCGGGCAGCTCGGCCATGCCGCGGCGGTAGACGATGTAGACGGTCTCGGCCCCCAGGCGCTTGGCGCAGCGCGCGGCGTCCATGGCGACGTTGCCGCCGCCGACGACGGCCACCGCCTTGGACTGCTGGATCGGCGTGCGGGCGTCGGGCCGGTAGGCTTTCATCAGGTTGACGCGGGTCAGGTACTCGTTGGCGGAGTAGACGCCGTTCAGGCTTTCGCCCGGGATGCCCATAAACCGCGGCAGGCCCGCGCCCGACGCGACGTAGACGGCCTCGAAGCCGTAGTCGTTAAACAGTTCGTCGATGGTCAGCACTTTGCCGATGACCATGTTGCACTCGATATCGACGCCGAGCTCTTTCAGGCCCTCGATCTCATGCTGGACAATGTCCTTGGGCAGGCGGAACTCGGGGATGCCGTACATCAGCACGCCGCCGGCGACGTGCAGCGCTTCATACACGGTGACCTTGTAGCCCATCTTGGCCAGGTCACCGGCCACCGTCAGGCCCGAGGGGCCGGCCCCGATGACCGCCACCTTGTGGCCGTTGGGCGCGGGGGCCTGGGGTTTGGTGTGGACGTTTTCGCGGTACCAGTCGGCGACAAAGCGCTCCAGCCGGCCGATGCCGACGGGCTCGCCCTTGATGCCGCGGATGCATTTGCCCTCGCACTGGTTCTCCTGCGGGCAGACGCGGCCGCAGACGGCCGGCAGCGCGCTGGACTGGGCGATGACCTGGTACGCCTGCTCAAACTCGCCGTTGGCGACGTGGGCGATGAACCCGGGGATGTCGATGTCGACCGGGCAGCCCGAGCGGCAGGGGTGGTTTTTGCACTGCAGGCAGCGCTGCGCTTCGGTCACGGCCATCTCGGCGGTATAGCCCAGCGCGACCTCCTGGAAGTTTTTGTTGCGCACATTGGGTTCCTGGCTGGGCATGGGGCATTTTTTGGGGTCCATGTTCGGCATGTCACTGCACCTCCTGTTTGAGCAGATTGCACGCGGCCTCGCGGGCGCGGGCCTCAAAGGGCTTGTACATCGTGCCGCGGTGCATGGCCTCGTCAAAATCAACCTCGAACCCGTCAAAGTCGGGCCCGTCGACGCAGGCGAATTTGGTCTTGCCGCCCACGGTCAGGCGGCAGCCGCCGCACATGCCGGTGCCGTCCACCATGATGGGGTTCATCGACACGACGGTCTTGACGCCGTGGGGTTTGGTGGTCTTGACGACGAATTTCATCATAATCAGCGGGCCGATGGCAATGACTTCGTCAAAGTTGGCGCCCGCGGCGATTTTGGCTTCCAGCGGGGCGGTGACAACGCCTTTTTCGCCGTAGGAACCGTCGTCGGTGACCAGGATCAGTTCATCGCAGCAGGCGCGGAACTCCTCCTCCAGAATGACAAGGTCCTTGCTGCGGAAGCCGACGATGCCGGTGACTTTGGCGCCCTGCGCGTGCAGCGCCTGGGCCACGGGCAGCGCGATGGCGCAGCCCACGCCGCCGCCGACGACGCAGACGTTCTGCAGCCCCTCGATCTCGGTCGCTTTGCCCAAAGGCCCGACGAAGTCATGCACGGCTTCGCCCTCGCGCAGGGTATTCAGCTCCATGGTACCCGCGCCCACGACCTGGAAAATGATGGAGACGGTGCCCGCCACAGGGTCAAACCCCGCGATGGTCAGGGGGATGCGCTCGGAATCCTCTTTGGCGCGCACGATGATGAACTGGCCGGCCTTCGCCTTTTTGGCGATGAGCGGCGCGTGGACCCAAAGCTCGGTGACGGTGGGGTTGAGCTCCCGCCGTTTGGTGATGGTGAACAAGTCCGATCTCTCCTTTGCTGTAAAGTTGGCAATTTTATTGTACTGTATTTGCCGGGCCTTGTAAAGAAAAACGCGGCCCCGCGCCGGGCAAAAATTGCGGTTTTACCCCGCAAAGCGCAGCTGCGCGGGCGTGGGGTTGCGCCACAGCGTGTAGCCCGCCGGGCAGGCGATGCCGCTGGGCTGCAGCGCGGCGGTGTCCAGCGGCACGCCGTCGGCCGCCAGCACCCAATCGGCCGCCGTCAAGTCGGCATAGGGGCGGCCGGGGTACTCGGGGCCGGGGGTCTCGGCCGTCAAGTCCAGCACGCCGTCGTCCAGCAGGCCCCCGGCGGCCAGCGTCTCGTATTCGCACAGGTAGAGGTCGCGGTCAATGTAGGTGTCGATAAGCTGGCTGTCGCGCTCGCGCACGCCATACGGGATAAAGAGGATCTTGCCCTCGAGCGTATGCAGCGCGTCGTTCAGCGCGCTGGCCGCCTGCGCCGTCCCGGCGTCGACGCCGTAGGCCCAGTAGTTGATGCGCCACTCGCCCGCATAGCACAAAACGCACAGCGCCAGCGCGGCGCACGCCAGCGCGCGGCGCGCTTTGCGGCGCAGCAGCGCCCAGCCCAGCGCGGCGGCCCCGGCCACGATGGCCGCCCGCCACAAAAGCAGCCAGCCGTCAAACCCCAGCAGCGGCAGGCGGTCCAGCCGGTCGGCCACAAAGTCAAACCACTGCAAAAAGGTGTTGTCGCCCGCGCCGGGGCCGATATCGCGGCAGAGCACCAGGAACCCTGCGCCCCACAGCGCCGTCAGCGCCGCCAGCAGGCGGCGGCGTGCCGGGGGCCAGGCTTCGTCCAGCGCGTCTAAGGTGACGAGCAGCAGCGGCACCAGCAGCGGTTCCAGGTAGCGCATGTGCTGCCGGGGCGCGGGGGAACCCAGGTCCTCGCGCACCGTGATGCTCCACGCCACAACGCCGACGCCGATGCCCAGCGCCAGCAACAGCAGCAGCGGCAGCTGGGTGCGGCGCGGGTCGGCGCCGGGGCGCGGGCGGCGCAGCGCGCACAGCGGCGCCAGCACCGGGAACACCCCGAACGCCAGCAGCGTGAACAGTACGTCGCACACCAGCGCAAACGGCAAAAACGCCCACTGTTCGCCGGTCAGCCAGCCGGTCTGGTTGTAGGAGTTGCCCAGCCCCGCAAACAGCGTCAGCTTGCCCAGCGCAAAGCAGGCCGCAAAGCTGCCCAGCAGCGCGGCGACCGCGGCCAGCTCGCTGCGCCAGGCGCGGCGGTCGTTGTACACGACCCAAACGCGCAGCCCCGCCCAGGCAAGGAGGTAGTAGAGCGCGACCTCTTTGTTGAGGTAGAGCAGGTAACACCACACGCCCGCCGCCGCGCACCAGCCGATGCGCGCGCGCGGCGCGGCCTGCATGGCGCGCAGCAAAAAGTATACCTGCCAAAGCGAGAGCGGCAAGAACACCGTCTCGCTCATAAACGTGGCGGCGGCGGCCATGGTGGGCAGCAGCGCCGTGACGCCCACCAGAAACGCCGTGCGGCGGCGGCTTTGCCCGGCCGCACGCGCCAGCGCATACGCCGGGAACACCGCGCTGGACGCCCACGCGGCGTTCAGCCAGCCGATGGCCGTGATCTGCGCGGCGGTGGTTTTGCACGCCAGCGCCGGCAAAATGCACAGCGGGTACAGAATTTTCTGGTAGTCGCTGGGCATGTTGCGCACGCGCAGCCCGCGGCCCTGCCACAGGCTGCGGGCGATGTCGAGGTAGCGCACTTCGTCGCTGTAGACGGCCAGCTCCCGCGGGTAGGTGCTGAGCACCCCGTACACCGCCGTGCACACGGCAAACGCCAGCGCCACCCATACCCAGCCGTTGATTTTTCTGCGCGCCGCCATGCGCCCGCCCCCTTTGGTTTTTCTGCCCCTTATTATACGGCAAAGGGCGGCGGGGTGCAAATGCCGGCGCAGTTTTTACAAAATTTTCGTGACAAGGCGGGGGGTGTTGTGGTATACTGGTACGGTTTAAAGGTTACAAAACGGAAACACTTTGTGGAGGTGTTTGACCACGGAATCCCGATCACACCGCCGCGGGCGGCTGTTGTGGCTGCTGGGGCTGGTGCTGGCGCTGCTGGTATGGGCCGCGCCCCGCGCCGCTGCCGACGCCTACGACGATACGCTGGACCGTCTGGCCCGCCTGCAGGACCTGGCCGAAAGCTACGCCGCCGAAAACGGCGGCGACCCCATTGTGCTGACGCTGTCCTACACCCGCACGGGGGACTACAACACCCGCATCTGGCAGCTGACAGCCGGCGTGCGCGACCCGGAATTTGAAAACTACGTCGCCGCGCAGGACGCCGACCTGGCCGCTTTGCAGGGTATGAACACCGTGACGCTGCCCACGGGCGAGGGCATCGACTTCGGCCACCTGCTGGCCTCGATGAACCTGGTATACAACGGCCTGCCCATTACCGGCAGCTGGGGCGGCGACTGCATGCAGCTGGCGCAGGCCTACTACGGCCAGGCCAGCGACGCCGCCGGCTACGCCGAAGCGATGCGCGCGACCTTTAATATCCCCGACGACGGTTCCACCAGCCTGTTTGGCGACCAGGACCTGCGCGCGGACCTGGATTCGGTGGTGGTGGGCTCGCAGCTGCGCGACGGCGACGACATTGCCGAAGCGCTGCGCACCTACTACGACGGCCTGACCGAGTATGACCGCGCCTACCGCTTTATTGCGCTGAGTTTTGGCACGGTAGATACCTCCGGCAGCGGCTTTGCCGACACGCTGTACAACGCGATGCTGCAGGACACCGGCATGCAGCTGCTGTTTTACATGAACAACATGTGGGCGCTGGACGGCTGGACGCTGGACGAAAACTACGCCCCCGCCGTGCGCGGCGCGTCGGACCTGCTGGCCGAGTACCTGGCCGGCGCGGTGAACGGCGAACATGTGCGCAGCGAAAGCGAAAACAGCCTGGTGGCCATGGGCACGCAGGCGCTGGCCGACGCGCTGAACGCCCTGGGCGACAGCGACGCGGCTTCGGCCGCGCTGGAAACAGCCGGGGATGCGGCGTCCAGCACGGCGTCCAGCACCAGCGACGTGCTGTCCGGCGCGACCCAGACGCTGCAGAGCCATTTTGACGTCAAGATTTTTGAGCTGTTTTTGCTGATTCTGGCGGCCATCGCCACCTTTTTCCTGATTATGAGCTGCGCGCTGTTTGTATCGCACCGGCGCAGGCGGTAAAACGGGCCCCGGCCCCGGGCAGCCCCGACGCTATCGTGAGAATGCTGCCCAACAAAAAACCGCCGCCGGGCTGCCCCCGGTGGCATTGCCATTGCTCCAACCGTATTTTCATCCCAAAAGAACAGCCGCCGGGCTTTGCCCGGCGGCTGCTTTTCTTTGGTAAGGCGGGGGTGCGTTTACCGGCCCAGCGGCGCGCACTTGGCGGCCAGCCAGGCTTTTTCCTCGTCGTTCAGGCGGGGAGCCAGCGTCTTGTACACCTCGGCGTGGTAGGCGTTGAGCCAGTCCAGCTGCACGCGGGAAAGCTCGTCCACCAGCACCGGCGCGGTGTCGATGGGCACCACCGTCAGCGGGCGGAAGCCCAGCCAGCGGCCGTACTGGTTCTCGCCCAGGTCGACGCATTCGAGCTCGTTCTCGATGCGGATGCCGACGGTGTCGGTCTCGTAGATGCCGGGCTCGTCGGTGATGGTCATGCCGGGGCGGAACATGATCTCATTGCGCGGGCGCAGGCTCTGCGGGCCTTCGTGCACGCCGGAGATAAAGCCCACGCCGTGGCCGGTGCCACAGCGGTAGTTGATCTTGTGCGCCCACACCGGGCCGCGGGCGAAGGTATCCAGCGCAAAGCCGGTGCAGTAGTCCAAAAAGACGGCGCGCGCCATGTCGATGTGGCTTTGCAGCACCCAGGTGTACCAGCGGCGCTCGTCGTCGGTCAGCGGGCCGACGGGGTAGGTGCGGGTGATATCGGTGGTGCCGCAGTCGTACTGGCCGCCGTTGTCCACCAGCAAAAAGCCGCGGCGCTCAATGACGCTGTCGGTGTCGTCCCCGGCATGGTAGTGCATCATGGCGGCGTTGGGGCCCCAGGCCGCAATGGCGGGGAAACTGTCGTCAAAATAGCCGGGCTGCTCGGCGCGGCGCGCTTGCAGCATGCCCTCAATGTCGGTCTCGTGCAGCGTCCGGCCGGCGGCCAGCGCTTTCTCCAGGTCCATCTCAAAGCGGACCAGCGCCACGCCGTCGCGGATATGGCATTCGCGGATGTTCTGCAACTCGACCTCGTTCTTGACGCCCTTGCGCGCAAAAATCGGGTCGGCCCCGGGCAGCGTCTTGTGGGCGCACAGCGCGGTGTACAGGTCGTAGTTGGTGGCGGCTTCGTCCACCAGGAACACCTCGTCGGCGGGCAGCGCGGCCACGGCGGCGTTCAGCTCGCCGTAGGGGCGCACCGTCACGCCGTTTTCGGCCAGCGTGGCGGCGTCGGCGTCGTTCAGGCGGCCGGGGGCCAAAAACAGCGTGCAGGCGCTGCGCGTGACGAGCGCGAACGCCACGGCCAGCGGCGTGTTGGGGATATCCCGCGCGCGCAGGTTGCACAGCCAGCCCACACAGTCCAGCCCGGTCACGGCCAGCGCGGTGGCCCCGGCTTCGGCCAGGTCGGCGCGCACCATCCCGATGCGCTGGGCCGCCGTGGCGCCGGTCTGGGCGGGCGTCAGCAGCCAGCAGGCGGTATCGGGCAGAGCCGGGCGCTCGCCGGAAGCATCCCAGATCGGCCCCGCGACGTCACAGCTTTTCAGCGCCGCGCCGTTTTTGGCCAGCGTTTCAGCGTAGGCGCGCGCGGTCTTGGCCGGCACGCAGGCGCCGTCCAGCAGCAGCGTCTGGCCCGCGGTCAGGTGCGCGGCCAGGTACTCGGCCACGGTGGGCACCCCGGCCGAGCCGTCGTGCATGCACTCGATCTCGGTGCCGGCCAGCTGGCGGTCGGCCTGGACGTAAAAGCGGCCGTCGCACCACAGGGCCGAGCCCGCGCCGGTGACGACGAGGGTGGCGTTTTCGCCCGTAAAGCCGGAAAACCACGGCAGGGCGTTATAGTGGTCGGGCAGATATTCGCTGCAATGCGGGTCGCTGGTCATCAGCAGCACGGCGTCGCCGCCGGCGGCTTTGGCCGCGGCGCGCAGCGCAGCGATTTTTTCGTTGGTAGTCAAGGGAAACCCCCTCCTTTTTAAACAGTTCTCACGGCTTTATCATAGCACGTTCTGGCAAAAGGTCAAGGCGCGCCGGGGGCGGTTCAGCGCGCGCGCCGCCCCAGCAGGCTTTTGCCCCGCTGCACCACGCGCGCAAAGGCCGCGCTTTTGCCAAACACCAGCAGCAGGATGGCGTTGCACACGCAGACGCTTACCACCGCCTGCAGCACCAGGCCCGCCACGCCCGGCGCTGCCACAACCCGCAGCGCCGCCCGGCAGGCCAGCACGCACACGCCCAGCAGCGCCAGCGAAGCCGCATACCGCGCCGCATAGCGCCAGAACGGCTTTTGCAGCAGGCGGCTGTAGACGATGTAGCCTTCCACCGTTTCGCTGATGAGCAGCCGGGTGATGACGGTGGCGATGTACACGCCGAACAGCCCGATCTTGAGCGCCAGCACGACGGACAGCGCCACGTTGGCGATGCCGGAGAGGAAGTACGGGTATTTCATCTCGTCAAACAGCCCGCAGGTGACGCGGAACGTGTAGACGGGGAAGTTCATGCCGCTGACATAGGCGATGAGCACCAGCGCCACCACGATGCTGGTCTGCGTCTGGTAGGCCGTGCCGACCCACAACTCCACAAAGGGGTTCAGCAGCACGATCAGGCAGGTGCAGCACAGGCAGAAAATCCAGTAGACGATCAGGTACAGTTCCTCAAAAATGGCGCGCCGTTTTTCCAGGCTGGAATTGACGTTGAAATTGCCCATGCTGCCGGTAATGCCCGACAGCGTGCCCCACAAAATGCTGGAGACCGAGTTGATGACCAGCGTGTAGTTGGACACGATGCCCACTGAGGTCAGGCCCAGGATTTTGGCGATGACGATGTTGTCCGACCCGTTGCTGACGATGCCGGCGATCTTGGACAGCGCCAGCGCCTTGACGTCGCGGAAGATGCGGGCCTGTTCCGCGGGGGGCAGTTTTTCCCGCGCGGCGTCCTCCCGCAGCCAGGGGTAGGCTTTTTTGACGTACAGGCTCACCAGCACGTTGGTGCCCAGCGTGCAGGCCGCCTGCACCAGCAAAAAGCCGTAGTAGGAGCCAAACCCCGCCAGCACCGCCATCTGCAGCAGCAGCTGGGCAGCCTTGACGCCCTGCTGGATATACAGCACGACGTATTTTTTCTGATCTACCAGCAGGATGGACTGCTTGTACGCCAGCAGGTAGGAACAGACGTTGTTGAACAGGAACAGCCAGAAAATCAGCTGGAAATTTTCGGGGATCTCCGGTTTTTCCGCCACCAGATAGTCCAGAAAAAACGAGAGCGTGACCCCCACGACGGTGACCAGCAGCGCAATGCCGCGGTACGCCGTGCGGTACAGCCGCAGCAGCTGGCACAGTTTGGCGCGGTCGCCGGTTTTGGCGGGCTGGTACATCGCAAAGGAGAGCGCTTCCCCAATGCCGAGTTCCGCAAACGAAAGCACGGTCAGGATGTTGCTGAACAGCCCGTTGATGCCCAGGTACTCGCTGCTGAGCACCTGCACAAAGACGCTGCGGGAAACAAAGCTCAACAGCAGCGCAAACCCCTGGCAGGCAAAGCCGGCCGCCACGTTGCGGGCGCTGTTTCTGGTTCTGGAATCGCTCATGGTGTCCTCTCCGTCCGGCTGCGGCGGGCGCGCCACAGGGCAATGCGGCGGTACAACACCGGCGCCCTGTAATACAGCCCCAGCAGCAGTTTTCTGCGCGCGGGCAGGCTTTGGACCGCCCGGTAGGTGCGGCGATGGTCGGCCAGCATCTGCCGCGCCTGCGCCACACGCGCGGGGTCGACCTCCTGCGGGCTGACCAGCGCGCTGTTGTGCGCCAGCAGCGCCGCGCTCAGGCATTTGGCCAGGCAGGTGTCGGCGGCTTCGGGGCAGTGCGCGCGGGCATAGTCGTAATGCAGGCAGAACGCCCGGAAAATATCGCCGTATTTGCGGGGGTTATGCGCCCAGGAGGTACTCTCGGGGTTCATGCGGTAGTGGTAGAACGGCGCGGCCAAAAAACCCACCTCGCCCGCCGCGTGCAAAAACGGCTGCCAGGACATGGCCAGGTCCTCGTACTTCATCCCGGTGGGAAAGCGCACGGTTTCCCAGCAGCGGCGTCTGTACAGCGCTTTCCAGGGCTGGCCGCCGATCTCGTCCTTGAGCACGCGGACCATCACCTCCCGCGCCGGCTTGACGGTGCGGTCGGGGTATTCCAGAAAGCGGATTTCGCGGTCGTCGTGTTCGCGCTCGATGCGGGCCGTGCAGTACACGACGTCCAGGTCCTTTTCGGCGGCGAACGCCAGCATCGTCTCATACATCTGTGGTTCAATCCAGTCGTCGCTGTCCACAAAGGCGACCCAGGCCCCCGTGCAGCGGTCCAGCGCGGCGTTGCGCGCCGCGCCCTGGCCCTGGTTGGGCTGGTGCAGCACCCGGATGCGCGGGTCTTTTTGGGCCCAGGCGTCGCACAGGGCGGGGCAGTCGTCGGGCGAGCCGTCGTCCACCAGCCAGATTTCGAGGTCCGCGCAGGTCTGGGCGCACACCGACTGCACGCACTGCGCCAGGTACGCCTGCGCGCGGTATACCGGGATGATGACGGAAATGGTCGCGTTGCGCATGGGTCGTAGTCCCCTTTCCCGGCCGCGGCGGGCCGTGCCCCAAAATACACTACCGGAATTATAACACCCCTGCGCCCCAAACACAACCGCCGCCCCGTGGCGCAAAACAGCGCCCCGCCGGCGTGCGGCGGGGCGCGGGGGCGTGCGGCGCTTACGGGGTCTGCGCCGGCACGTTGTCGTAATAATGCAGGATTTTCAGGCGGTAGAACACGGCCAGCGTGTCCCACACCATGCGGAAAATATCCCCCCAGTGGATGCGCCCGTTGGCGACGCGCTGGAACACCAGGTCGATGGGGGCCGAGGCGATCTTGCCGCCGTCCTTGTGGATCAGCGCCAGCACCTCGATATCAAACGCATAGCGCTTGACCAGCACCCGCTGCATCACGGGGCGGATGGTCTGCGCCCGGAACAGTTTCAGCCCGGTCTGGGTGTCGCGGGTATCCAGGTGGAACAGCACGCGCAGCAGCAGGTAATAACCGAAACTGTACACCCGCCGCACCCACGGGTAATCCACGTGGGAGTCGGGGTGCAGCTTGCTGCCGATGACGGCGTCGGCCCCCTCGCGCTGCAAAATGTCAATGAACCGGTCCAGCTGGGCCGGCGCAAGGTCCAGGTCCGCGTCGCAGAACGCGATGTAGTCGCCGCTGGCCGCGCCGGTGCCCACGCGCAGCGCGTTGCCCTTGCCCTCGTTCTGTTCGCAGTTCACCGGCACAATGCGCGCGTCCTGCGCGGCGGCGCGGCAGATTTCCTGCCAGGTTTCGTCGCTGCTGCCATCGTTGACCGCCACCAGTTCCACCTGCTGCGCCAGCGGCTCGGTCTGGGCCAGCGCCGTGTGCAGGTTGTCAAAGATGCGTTGCCCCTCGTTGTACGCGGGCATCACCAGCGAGAGTTTTCCTTGTAAATATGCCATGGGTCGTCCTTTGCTTTGCGGCCGGCCGTTGCTTTGCCCCGCGGGGCGCCGGCTCCGCTTTCCAGTATAGCACCCGGCCGCCGCTTTGTAAACCGGCGGCGCAGCGCGCTTTTCAGCCCTGGCCGTAGTAGGCGCCGGGGCCGTGTTTGCGGTGGTAGTGCTTGTCCTGCAGCGCCTGCGGCGCGGCGGGGGCGGCGGGGTCCAGCTGGTAGGTCAGCAGCGCCAGGCGGGCGACTTCTTCCAGCACCGAGGCGTGGTACACCGCCTGCGCCGCGTCGTCGCCCCAGGCAAACGGGCCGTGGCTGCGGCACAGGCAGCCGGGCACCGCCGCCGGGTCCAGCGCGCGGGCGGCAAAGGTTTCCACAATGGCTTTGCCGGTGTTGCCCTCGTAGTCCTCGTCCAGTTCCTGCGGCGTCAGCCAGCGCACGCAGGGCACCGGGCCGTAAAAGGTATCGGCGTGGGTGGTGCCGTAGCAGGGCACTTCCCGCCCGGCCTGCGCCCAGGCCGTGGCGTAGGGGCTGTGGGTGTGCACGACGCCCCCGACCTCCGGGAACGCGCGGTACAGCGCCAGATGGGTGCGCGTATCGCTGGAGGGGCGCAGCGTCCCCTCCACCTGGTTGCCGTCCAGGTCGACGACGACGAGCTGGTCCGGCGTCAGTTCGTCATACGAGACGCCCGACGGTTTGATGACCACCAGCCCCTGCGCGCGGTCGATGCCCGACGCATTGCCCCAGGTATGGAGCGCCAGCCCCAGGCGGGGCAGTTCACAGTTTGCCGCCCATACCTGGCGGCGCAGTTCTTCCAACATCGTCCGATTCCTCCTGTTTTTTACAGTGTCACAGTGTCACATCGCCCACGCGCATGTGGCCCGCCGTGTCGACGGCGTACACCGTGCATTTTCCGCCGCCTTCGGGTTCCAGGCGGATGCCGCCCTGCTCCGGCTGCACAAAGTGGAACGTGCGGTGCGCCGTGGTGGCGTGGGGCTGGCTGTCGGGCGTCGTCCAGGCCAGCACGCAGCCCTCCGCGCTGCAAAAGCCGTCGGGCAGCAGCTGGGGCTCGTTGTTGGCATACAGGCGGCAGATGCCCGGGGCTTCGCTGCCCATGGGGCGCACCCACACGCTGGCGCGGGTCTGCGCGGGGTAATTTTTGCGCGGGCGCATCAGCAGCGCGATGTTGTCCCACGCGACCAGGAAATCATCCAGGTCCAGCTCGGTCTCGGCGTCAAAGTCGCTGTCGGCGGCCCAGGGGTCGCACAGCAGCGCCTTGGGCGTGCCGCCGGTCTGGCGGAAGCCCCGCACCGTCACGAACCGGCGCGCCGGCCAGCCGTTTTGCTGCTGGGCGGGGGTGCTTTGCAGCGCCACCAGCGCGCCGTAGCCGTGGCGTACCTCGTCGCGCAGCGTCGCCAGGCCGCACCAGCACACCCAGGCCGGGAACCCCCAGCACCCGGCCGCGGCGGCGGCAAAGTTCCAGTTGCGCACGTCGCCGCCGTCGTCGGCGCGCCAGTCCCGCAGGACCTGGGCGAACTCCTCCGGCAGCAGGTCGGCGCCCCAGCGGTTGGCCAGGCTGGCCAGGCCGATGGCCAGGTCCATCCAGGGCTGCAGCGCCGGTGCGCGGCGCGCCATCACGTAGGGCATCAGGTGCAGCGCGCGGTTGATGGGCCGGCCGTGCGGCGGGATCTCCCCCACCGTGCGCACGCTGGCCCCCAGCAGCCACACCGCCGGGGTGGCTTTTTCGTCCTTGGTGTACAGGTAGATGCGCAGCTGCGCCTGCACGGCGGTCTTGCTGTCCAGCCGCAGGCAGTCGGCGGTCAGGCACAGCGGCCCGCGCTGCAGCGGGGCGGGGCCTTCGCGGTGCAAAAAGGGGCTCCACTTGCCAAAGCCCACCCACGGCGTCCAGTTGCCGTCCACCAGCACGCGGGCCTGCGCTTCCACCGCCGTGCCGGGGGGCGATACGGCGTTCCAGCTCACGCGCAGCGCGTCAAACACCGGCATGGGCAGTGGCGCGCTGGTATAGCAGCCGTAGGGCACGTAGCTGCCCTGCACCAGGTCCAGCACAATCGCCCCGCCGGCCACCGTCACATTGTCCAGTTCGCCGCGCATGAACGCTTCGGTATCGCGCAGCAGCAGGGTGTTTTTCTCCATACCGGCGCCGTCTCCTCTCTGTGCGCAGTCCGCGCAGTTTTCTTTGTACCCATGATACCGGTTTTGCCCCCGGTTTGCAAGCGCATGTTAAAATTCGTTTACACTTTCCTGCACAGTTTGTGGTATAATAGCAAATATTCCGTACATCAAAGGAGAGAGCGCCCATGGCCTGGGTCACCAAAAGCAGTGACGAAACCTACAACCCCGCGCCGCCCCCGCGCGAATACACCCAACAGGAGAAAGCCGCCAACTGGTGGCATTACCACAAGTTTGCCGTACTGGCGGCCGCCGCCGTGCTGGCGCTGGCAGGCTGGCTGATCCACGACGTTGTCACCCAGGTGGAACCGGACCTCAAGATCGCCTATGTGGGCCCGGTGAGCCTGCCCCTGGGCATGGGCGATGCCATCGAGGCCGCGCTGACCCCCTATTGCGAGGATTACAACGGCGACGGCGACGTGGTGGTAGAAGTTGCCGAGTACACGGTGGATTTTGAGGACGACCAGAACAGCGTGGACCCCTACAGCCAGATGGCCGGCATCACGCGGCTGACGACCGAGCTGGCACCCGAATACGGCACCTGCCTGTTTTTGCTGGCCGACCCGGAAGGTTTCCAGGAGTTTGCCAAGGTGCTGCAATACCCCGACGGCACGCTGCCGCCCGAGGACGAAGCCGGCGACTGGCGCCAGATGGTGCGCCGCTGGAGCGACTGCCCCGCCCTGACGGCGCTGGACCTGGGCGAATTTAACGGCGAGGACGCGCCCGGCGTGCTGTACTTTGGCTGCCGCGGCTTTACCCCCGACCTGGAGGTCCCGGCCAGCTACGAGCCCTCGATGCAGCTGTGGCAGACGCTGACGGCGGGCGCGCCCGCCCCCGCGCAGGACGCCGCCGCGGCCGACCCGGCCATGGCCGAGACTGCGGCCGGGGCCTGAGCCGTGCGCGCCACGCCGCGGCTGTGGGCCTACCTGCGCCGCCGCGCCGCCCGCCGCCCCGCTCCGCGCGACCCGGCCCTGCCCGCCAACCCCTACCGCCGCCACTTTACCCGCGACCGCACCTTTGCCGAGCTGGCGCACCGCAGGCCGCCGAAAAAACCGCGCCAAGGGTAAGCCTGCGCCTGCCCCGCACCTTTAAATTCATCCAAATCGCGCCCGCCGCCCGCCGTGTTTCGGCAGGTTTGGCGGGCGCGGTTTTGTACAATGGGTCCCGCACTGATTTTTTGTACAGAAAGGGACCTTTTGCTTATGCTGCAAACACTGGAACGCACCGTACTTTCCGCCGAACCCACCTGCGAGACCCGGCTGCTGGACGCCGGCGATACGCCCGCGCTGCGGGCGTTTTGCGGCGCGGCGCTGCCGCTGCTGCCCGCACCCGGCCTGGGGCCCGCGCTGCACGGCGGGCGCCTTTTGGGGGACTTTGCCGGCGACGCCTTGCAGGCCGCGGCGGCGCTGCTGCCGTTGTTTGGCGACGACCCGCTGCCCGCGGCGCTGCGCGCGGCCGGGTTTGGGGCCGACGGCCAGGGCGCCGTGCTGACGCCGCCGCTGACGGCGGCACACTACACCCGGCTGCGGCAGTTTTTACATGCCGCGCTGCGGCTGGCCACCGCGCGCTGCGCAAGCTACCATGTGTGGGCCGTGCAGCTGCTGGACGGCGACCTGCCCGCCTGCGCCGACCTCTGCACGCAGTACCTGGCCGCCGGGCTGACGCTGCGCGCCGTGCTGCCCTACAGCGACGCGCAGCTGCTGGTGTTCTCGGCCCGGGGGCTGGCGCACTGGCGCGCGCCGCGGCGCTGCTGCCGCCTGGACGACCCCGCCCTGCCCCGCCTGCTGGAACGCGGCTGCGCGGCGGCGGATTTCCAGTGGGACGCCGGGGGCCTGGCGCTGGTGCTGCGCGACGACACCTGATTTTTGTTTGTTTTTTCCTCATGCAGAAAGCCGGGGCCCCGTTTGGGGCCCCGGCGGTTTGGTTTGCAGGGGAGTTTTGCGGTAACGAGAATGTTTTTGTGGCAAAGTCTGCGGCAGACGCCCGCCTTCCTCATTTGCCCGGCGTTCCCGGGCGGTTTGTAGGGGCCGCATATATGCGGCCCGGCAGGGGTGCGCCCCGCGCGGGGTTTGCGGGCACACTGCCCGTTTCCGCCGGTTTGTAGGGCGGGGCCTTGGCCCCGCCGCACATTGAAAAATTTTAAAAATTCATCGGTGCGGCGGGCGTGAACGCCCGC
>CALXHR010000008.1 GCA_944388175.1 uncultured Gemmiger sp.
TTGACATTACAGCCACACCCTTACGGCAAAGCCGCCTTTGAAAAAGTAGGTGTTCGTGTAATGTCCATCTGGTGGAGCTGACGGGAGTCGAACCCGTGTCCGAAAAGAAAACGGTTAGAGTATCTCCGGGCGCAGTGTGTTTATTAACTTCCCTTGGCGCGGGCGAGCACACACGCGCTGCGCCTTGGTAGCTTCATGAGTTCATGCCGGGCCGCAAAGCTTAGGCCCGTTCACGTTCAGTGCCTGCTCGACGCCCTGACCCCGCGCGGCACTGACGCGGGCAGGACGGTCGCGCCTAATCAGGCAGCGACGGCAACAGGATAAGTGTTGTCAGTTACTTTTGTTTGGCGCTTTTATCGTGGCGCGCCGCCACGGCCCGCTGCTCACGCCTTTCTCTCCCCGTCGAAACCATTACAGCCCCGTATCTTCGGCGGGCAAGCCCGCCGGGAAAGCGAACGTTACAGCTTTGTGAAATTCGTCAGCGCTGCGTTTTCAGCGCGCGGTCAATGTCGCGTTTGGCGTCGCGCGCGGCGGCGCTGGCGCGTTTATCGTACAGTTTTTTGCCCTTGCAAAGGCCCAGTTCCAGCTTGACGCGCCCGCCCTTGAAATACAGCGAAAGCGGCACCAGCGTGTAGCCCTGCAGTTTGATCTGCTGGCCCAGGCGGCGGATTTCGGCCTTGTGCGCCAGCAGGCGGCGCGGGCGGCGCGGGTCTTTGTTGAAGATGTTGCCCTGCTCATACGGGCTGATATGCATGCCCTTGACGATGAGCTCGCCGCCGTCGATGTCCGCCCAGGAATCCTTGAGGTTGACCCCGCCGGCGCGCAGGCTTTTGACCTCGGTGCCGACAAGCTCAATGCCGGTCTCGAGCGTTTCGATGACAAAGTATTCGTGGCGCGCCTCGCGGTTTTGGGCGATCACCTTTTTGCCGGTCTTATCCCCTGCCACGGGGCACACCTCCTTTTCTGCGCGTTTGCGCTGCGTGGGGTACGATTATAGCGCAGCCGCGCACAAAAGTCAAGTCACAACTCGCCGCGGCCCTGCATGGCGCGGTACAGCGTCGTCTCGTCGGCGTACTCCAGGCTGGAGCCCACCGGCAACCCGTAGGCCAGCCGCGTGGTCTTGACGCCCAGCGGTTTGATGAGCTTGGCCAGGTACATGGCGGTGGCTTCGCCCTCCACCGTGGGGCTGGTGGCCATGATGACCTCCTTGACGGTATCGTTGAGACGGGCCAGCAGTTCTTTGATGCAGAGCTGTTCGGCCCCGATGCCGTCCATGGGCGAGATCAGGCCGTGCAGCACATGGTACAGGCCGTTATACTCGTGCGTGCGCTCGATGGCCTTGATATCCCGCGGGCTTTCGACGACGCAGATGACGCTGCGGTCACGCTTGGGCGACGCGCAGATTTTGCAGACCTCCCCCGCCGTATAGTCCTGGCAGACGCGGCAGCGGTGCAGGTCTTTTTTGGCGTGTTCAATGGCTTTGGCCAGTTCCATCGCCTGCTCGTTGGACATCGCCATCACCTCGTACGCCATGCGGGTGGCACCTTTGCGGCCGATGCCCGGAAACCGCGCGAACTGGTCGACGAGGTTTTCCAGCGGTTCTATGTTTTGCGGCATGGCGCGTCCCCTCAGCCCAGGCCGGGGATGTTCATCCCGCCGGTCAGCCGGCCCATCTCTTCCTCAGAGTCCTTGTCGACGGCCGCGACGGCGCTGTTGACGGCGGCGGCGATCAGGTCCTCGAGCATTTCGAGGTCGTCGGGGTCCACGGCTTCGGGTTTGATGTGCACGGCGGTGATCTCATGCTTGCCGGTCATCGTCACGGTGACCATCTCGCCGCTGGCGGTGCCGGTGTATTCTTTGGCTTCGAGTTCCTCCTGCTTGGCGCGGATCTCGTCCTGCATTTTCTGCACCTGGCGCATCATCGCGTTGGGGTCGGGGCGGCCGTAGCCTTTGGGCAGTCTTGCTTTCATAAAAGGTCTCTCCTTACGGTTTTATTTTTCTTCGATCTGGACGTCCACGCCCAGCGCCTGCATCGTCTGCAGCGTCTGGTCGACGGACACCCCGGCCGGGTCCTGTGCATCCTGCTGCGGCGGCTCATAAGGGCCGATGCCGCAGGAGATGCGGGTGACTTTATAGATCGTTTCCTTCAGCTTTTTGCTGACTTCGCGGTTGCCGCGGATGTAATCGCGGAAGGCGTCGCTGCACTCAAACAGCACATGGGTGCCGTCGTAGTAGGCTTTGGTGCCGCGCAAAAACGAGATCAGCATCGCGTCGTTTTCCTCAAGGTCCGCCAGTACCAGGCTCCACTGCGGGAACGGCTGCAGCGGCTGCTTTTCTTTCGGTTTGGCAGGCGCGGGCGGTTTGGCGGCGGCTTGCGCCGCCTGTGGGGCCGGTGCGGCAGCGGGCGCAGAAGCCGCGGGCGCGGGGCGCAGTTCCGGCTGTAGGAACGCGGGTTCTTCCTCCGGCGGGGGCGGTACGTCCGCATCCTCCGGCACTGCAGGCGGGGCCGCCTGCACCGTGGGCGGCGCAGTCTGCACCGGCGGGGCGGCGGTTTGCGTGGGCGGCGGCGCAGCGGGAACAGTCTGCGGCACCGGGGCAGCCGCAAACGGCTGCGGCGCGGCGGGCTGTGCGGGTTGCGGCGCGGCGGCCGGGCTGGCGGGGGCCGCCTGCGGCTGGGTCAGCGAAAAGACGGCCAGTTCCAGCTCAATGCGCTGGTCGGTGCTGCGGCCCATGTTTTCCAGCGCCTGGCCAAAGGCGTTGATGGCGCGCACGGCCTCGCTTTGCGGGAAGTCCCTGCGCCGGGCGTAGGCGGCTTCTTCCTCGGGCGAAACACCGCTGAGCAGTTCGGCCCCGCCGGGCAGCGCACAGAGCATCAGGTTGCGGTAATGCCCGGCCAGTTCCATACATAGGCGGCGCATATCGACGCTTTGCTGGCGCAGCGCGGCGATTTCCTCCAGCGCCCGGACCGGCTCGCGCGCGGCGATGGCGTCGCTGATGGAAAACAGGTACCCGCGGTCGGTCACGCCGGCCATGCGGCGCACCAGCGCTTCGTCGACGTGGTTGTCGACGCCGGCGCAGGTGTCCAAAACGGACAGCGCGTCGCGCATCGCACCGTCGGCCAGGCGGCCGATGAGCTGCGCCGCGCCGGGGTCGAGGTCGATCTGCTCCTGCCCGGCAACGTAGGTCAGGCGGGCGGCGATGTCCTGCGCCGTGATGCGCGTGAAATCATACCGCTGGCAGCGGCTGAGGATGGTGACGGGGACTTTTTGCACCTCGGTGGTGGCCAGGATGAAGATGACATGCTCGGGCGGTTCTTCCATCGTCTTGAGCAGGGCGTTGAACGCCTGCATCGAGAGCATGTGCACCTCGTCGATGATGTATACTTTGTAGCGGCACACCGACGGCAGGTAGGCGACTTCGTCGCGCAGGTCGCGGATATCGTCGACGCCGTTGTTGGAAGCGGCGTCCATCTCGATGATATCGAGGATCGCACCGCTGTCGATGCCTTTGCAGACCTCGCACTGGCAGCAGGGGTCGGGGCTGGTATGGTCCAGGCAGTTGACGGCCTTGGCAAAAATTTTGGCGCAGGTTGTCTTGCCGGTGCCGCGCGTGCCGGTGAACAGGTAGGCGTGGCCGATGCGCCCGGCGGCGATCTGGTTTTGCAGCGCCGTGACGATGGGCTGCTGGCCCACAACGTCGGCAAAGCGCTGCGGACGCCATTTGCGATACAATGCGCGGTACACCGGCACACCCCCTTTTTGCAGTCCCTCAAGAAAAAAGCGGGCAGAGCACGCGGCTGCGCCGCTTTGCATACAGATGCAGGCTTGCCGCAGCACTGGGCAAGCGCCGCTTAATGCTGCTCGGTTCCCCGCCTGACATGGTTCACAGGCTGCCCACGCACGGGGCCCACATCTGTATGCAAAACAGCGCAATGCAGCCCTGTCCGCAGTTAGTATTATACACGATCCCCGCCGCAAATGCAAGCGTTGGTTTTTGGCGGTTTGGGGCGGGCGTTCAGCGCCCCGGCACCGCCCGGCACAGGTAATACGCGCCTTCCGGCGCCCGGCGCAGCGTCACGCCGAACACCTCGTCCAGCACGCCGGCGGCAAAAAGCGCCTGCGGCGTGTCGAACGCCGCCAGCCCGCCCCCGGCCAGCACGGCCACGCGGTCGCTGTATTGCAGGGCCTGCGCGAGGTCATGCAATACCAGCACAACAGCATGCCCCTGCGCCGCCAGGGCGCGCAGGCGTTCCAGCAGTTCAAACTGGGCCGAAACGTCGAGGTAGGTTGCCGGTTCGTCCAGCAAAATAGCCGCGCTGCCCTGCGCCAGCGCCATGGCCAGGTAGACGCGCTGGCGCTCGCCGCCCGAAAGTTCGCGCACGTCCCGCCCGGCCCAGCGCGCGACGTCGGTTTGCTGCATGGCCTGTTCGACGGCGGCGCGGTCGGCGGCGGTCATCTGGCGCGAAAATCCCAGGTACGGGAACCGCCCGTGCCCGACCAGTGCCCGCACCGTGATGCCCGGCACGGGGCGCGTCTGCGGCATAAACGCGACGGTGCGCGCGAGTTCTTTACGGCCATACGACGCAAGCGGGCGGCCTTGCAGCAGGATCTGCCCGCCGGCCAGCGGCAGCTGCCGCGCCATGGCCTTGAGCAGCGTCGTTTTGCCGCAGCCGTTGGGCCCCACCAGCGCCGTGACCTGCCCGGGGCGCGCGGCGAAACTGACGTTTTGCAGCACCGGCGCGCCGCCGTACCCCACCGTGACGCGCTGCAACTCAAACATAGATGCGCCCCCTTTTGCGCCCCAGCAGCAAACTGAGGAAAAACGGCCCGCCGATGAGCGAGAGCAGGATGCCCACCGGCAGTTCAAACGGGGCGAACAGCAGCCGGGCGGCCAGGTCGCACAGCGTCACAAACGCCGCCCCCAGCAGCGCGACGACCGGCAGCAGCGCCCGGTGGTCGCTGCCGGCCCACCGGCGCGCGATGTGCGGCGCCAGCAGCCCCACAAAGCTGAGCAGCCCGGCAAAGCTGACGGCCGCCCCGGCCAGCAGCGCGGCGGCCAGGATGCCCAAAAACCGCGTGCGGGGCACGGCCAGGCCCAGGGAGGCGGCGCTTTCCTCGCCCAGGCAGAGCACATTGAGGTCGACGGCCAAAAACAGGGCCAGCGCCAGCCCGGCCGCGCCGTAGGGGGCGGCGTCGGCCAGCATGCGCAGCGTCACGCCGGAAAGCCCGCCCGTCAAAAAGCCGGGCGAACCGGCCGCAAGTTCCGGCCAGAGCAGTTTGAGCGTGTTGATGCCGGCGGTGAGTATGCCGCTGACCGCCAGGCCCGCCAGCACCAGCGTTGTGCGCGAAAGCCCGGCCCGCCAGGCCAGCAGGTAGACGAGCATGGCGCAGCCCAGCGCGCCCAGAAACGCGGCGAACTGCGCCGCCCCCGGCACGGCGGGTGCCAGCGCCATGGCCAGCAGCGCAAAAAAACCGGCCCCGGCGTTGACGCCGATGACGTTGGGGCTGGCCATGGCGTTGTTGAGCACGGCCTGCAGCAGCACGCCGGCCGCCGCCAGCGCTGCCCCGGCAAACAGCCCGGCCAGCACGCGCGGCAGGCGCACATAGGCCACGACGCGCCAGACGGTATCGGCAGCGTCCCGCGCGCAGAGCGCCCGCCACAGCTGGGCGGGCGTATACGGCTGGCTGCCCAGGCAGAGCCCGGCCGCCGCGGCCCCCAACACGGCCAACACCAGCGCGGCCAGCACTACCCCGGTTTTGTGGGTGCGCAAAGTTTCCATGCAGACCTCTCTTACAAATACAAAAACGGCCGCGCCGGGGGATGCGCGGTTCACAGCCCCCCGGCGGCCTGTTTGAATTTTTGGCAATACAGCTGCTGGATGCCCGGCAGACTGCCCAGCCCCCGCAGCGTGCAGCGCACCGTAAACCCGGCCGCCCGCAGCCGGGTCTGCCAACTGGCAGGGTCTTGCCCCGCCAGGTTGCGGCAGGCGTGCGCGCCGGCCCCCAGCAAAAACGGCATCAAATGGACGCGGCGGTTGCCGGCGGCGTGCAGTGCGGGCAGCACGTCGTCCAGCGCGGGCCAGCCGTGCAGCGTCGCCACCAAAACATCCCGCCGCCCCTGCAGCGCAAAGACGCCCTGCAGCGCCGGGTAGACGACACCGGCAAACCGGTCGGTGCCATGCCCGGCCAGCAGCAGCGTTTCGCCGGGCTGCGGCGGGCAGGCTGCGGTGACGGCGCGCGCCGCGGCCACAAGGTCGGCGGTGCAGGCCAGCAGCGGCTCGCCCACCCGCAGGTGTTCCAACTTTCCGGCGTGGGCGGCGGCTTCGGCACAAAGGGCTTCGTAGTCCCGCCCGGGCAAAAGGTTCGTGGGCTGGACGACGACGGTGCGGCAGCCGGCGGCGGCGAGTTTTTCCAGTGCCTGGGCGACGCTGTCGGCCGGCAGGCCGTTTTGCGCCATCCGCGCGCGCAGCACCGGGCTGGTGACGGCGCGCGCAAAGGCCCAGCCGGGCGCGGCGGCTTGCAGCGCGACCTCGACGGCGGCGCGGTCGGCGCGCGGGCGCGGGTCCACCGCGCCGTACCCGGTGCAGAGCAAAGCGTTTTGCATAAGGTTTCTCCCCCGTCGCCCGTCAGCCCAGGATGGCCTTGGCCAGGTCGGCGCTGGCCTTGGCGTCCTTGCAGTAGAAATCGGCCCCGATCTGCTTGGCGTAGGCCGGCGTCAGCACCGCGCCGCCCACCCAGACCTGGCAGGGCAGCCCGGCTTCGCGCAGCACGTCGATGGTCGCTTTCATGTTGGGCACCGTCGTTGTCATCAACGCCGAAAGCCCCACCAGTTTAGCCCCGGTGGCGCGCACGGCTTCCACAACGCGCTCGGGCGGCACGTCGCGGCCGAGGTCCAGCACGTCGTAGCCGTAGTTTTCCAAAATGACGCGCACGATGTTTTTGCCGATATCGTGCACGTCGCCCTGCACGGTGGCCAGCACGATTTTGCCCTTGCCGGCGCCGCCCGGCTGCCCCTGCGCGGCGATGGCCGCCTTGACGGCCTCGAACGCGGCCTGTGCGGCCGTGGCGGCCTGCAACAGCTGCGGCAGAAAGACGGTGCCTTTCTCGAACCCGTCGCCGACGGCGTCCAGCGCCGGGATCAGCGAGGTGTTGACGACCGCCAGCGGTTCCTGCGTGCGCAGCGCCGTTTCGGCGGCGGCGCGGGCTTCGTCCTGCAAGCCGCGGCGCACCGCTTCAAACAGCGCATCGCCGCTGGGCGCGCCCTGCGGCGCAGCCGGGGCGGCGGCCACCGCCTGCGTTTGCAGCTGGACGTTGGCATAGGCCTGCACGTAGGCGGCGCTCTGCGGGTCCTGGGCCGTCAATACGCGGTAGGCGCGCACGGCGGCCATCATCTCGGGCGTGTTGGGGTTCATGATGGCAAGATCCAGCCCGGCGACCATCGCCATCGTCAAAAACGTTGTGTTGAGGTAGCTGCGGCAGGGCAACCCAAAGCTGATGTTGGACACGCCCAGCACCGTGCGCACGCCGAGTTCCCGCTTGCAGCGCGTCAGCGCCTGCAAAGTCTGGGCCGCGCCCTCCTGCTGGGCGCTGGCGGTCAGCGTCAGGCAGTCGATGTAGACGTCCTCGCGCGGGATGCCGGCAGCGTCGGTGGCCGCCACGATGCGGCGGGCGATGGCCAGGCGGCCCTCGGCGTCGTCGGGGATGCCGTGCTCGTCCAGCGTCAGGCCGACGACGGCCGCGCCGTACTTTTTGCACAGCGGCAGGATGGCATCCAGCGTTTTTGGCTCGCCATTGACGGAATTGACGATGGGCTTGCCGTTGTAGACGCGCAGCGCGCGGGCCAGCGCCGCCGGGTCGGAGGAATCCAGCTGCAGCGGCAGGTCGGTGACAGCCTGCAGCTCGCAGACCAGGCGTTCCAGCACGGCGGCTTCGTCGATGCCGGGCAGCCCGGCGTTGACGTCCAGCACCTCGGCCCCGGCTTCGGCCTGGGCCACGGCCTGGGCGCAGGGGTAGGCGCTGTCCCCCTCCCGCAGAGCCTGCTGCAGCCGCTTTTTGCCGGTGGGGTTGATGCGCTCGCCCACGACGGTGATGCCGTCGACCTCGACAAAGCGCACCGGCGTGCACAGGCAGCTGCGGCGCAGCGGGATTTTTTGCGCGGGGGTTTGCGCCGCAAACGCGGCGCGCAGCGCGGCGATGTACGCCGGCGTGGTGCCGCAGCAGCCGCCCAGCATGGATACGCCGGTGGCGGCATACGCCTGCATCTGGCGGGCGAAATCCTCGGCCGTAAGGTCGTAACTGCCGTCGAGGTTGGGCAGCCCGGCGTTGGGTTTGACGAACACCGGCACCCCGGCCGGCACCGTGCGGCACAGGCGCTGGGCAAAGGGCAGAATCTCCTGCGGGCCGAGCGAACAGTTGATGCCGACGGCGTCCGCCCCCAGGCCCGCCGCCGTGACGGCGTAGCTTTCGACCGTGCAGCCGGTGAATGTGCGGCCGTTTGCTTCAAAACTCATCGAGGTGAACACCGGCAGGGCGCTGTTTTCTTTGGCGGCCAGCACCGCGGCTTTGAGCTCGTACAGGTCGGTCATCGTCTCAATAAAGACAAAGTCCGCCCCGGCCGCCGCGCCGACGCGCACGATCTCGGCAAAGGCGGCGCAGGCGTCGGCAAACGGGAGCGTGCCGGCCGGGGCCAACAGTTCGCCCAAAGGGCCGATGTCCAGCCCGACGAGCGCGCCGCAGGGCGCGGCGGCCTGTTTGGCGCAGGCGATGGACGCCGCCACGACTTCGGCCACCGTATGGCCGCTGCCCGCCAGCTTGCGGGCGTTGGCTCCAAAGGTGTTGGCCAGCAAAAGTTCCGCCCCGGCCGCCGCATACTCGGCATGGATGGCTGTGAGCGTCTGCGGCATTTCCAGGGCGGCCAGTTCCGGTTTTTGGCCGGGCTGCAGCCCGCGTTTTTGCAGTTCGGTGCCCATGGCGCCGTCCATAAAGACAAAACGGCGGCGGGCCCATACTTCCTCGATGCGCACAGGCGCTTCTCCCCTCTCGTCAGGTCGTTTTGGCAAAGCAGGTTGTGCCCTGTTTGCGGTAGGCGCAGGTCTGTTTCAAATGGCAGGTCGCGCAGCCGGCTGCCGCACCGGTGACCGGGTGCCCCGCCACGCCCAGCAGCGCCGTGGTGCTTTTGCGCGGGGCCAGCAGGTACTGCGGCGTTACGGCCAGGCCGCAGCCGCGCACGCTGTCCACCGCCAGGCAGAGTTCGTCGTTGAGCGCCAGCGGGCAGTCGCCGTAGCCCGGCGCAAAGCGCCCGGTCAGGTAACGCCCCTGCGCGGCCAGCGCGGCGCGCTGCTCGGTTTCCCAGGCGTCGCAGATTTGTTCGAGCATGGCGGAAGCCAGTGCGTCGGCGCAGGCGGCCAGCGCGATATCGGTCAGTTCCAGGCGGCGCAGCAAAGCGTCCACGCCGCTGCCCAGCGTCGCGGCCAGCAGCAATACCTCATCGCAGCCCTGCAGGTGGCGCGCCAGGTCGTGCCCGGTGTTTTGCAGCGGCAGCGCCGTGCACGGCAGCACCCGCCACACCGCGCGCGGCACCGCGGCGCCGCGCACCTGCTGTTCGGCACGGTCCAGCAGCGCCGCGGTGCGCGGGTCCGGCTGCCAGCCCGCCGCGCCCAAAAAGCGCAGCGCCATGGCGCGGTCCAGCGCCGCGGGCAGTTCGCGCCGCATTACAGCAGGTCCCGGATGCCGTCGTAGACTTTTTGCGCCACGGCGGCGTCGTTCATGGCATAGAGGTGGATGCCGTCGGCCCCGCCCTCGATCAGATCGCGCAGCTGGCGCACGGCGTAGTCGATGCCGGCGTTGTAGAGCGCGGCGGGGTCGTCCTGCCAGCGGGAGATCATGCGCGTGAAGTCCGACGGCAGGCTGGCCGAGGACAGCGCGACGGTGCGCTCGATCTGGCTGCGCTTGACGATGGGCATGACGCCCGCCGAGACCGGCAGCGTGATGCCCGCGCGGCGCGCCAGGTTGAGGAAGCGGTAAAAGTGCATGTTGTCAAAAAACAGCTGGGTAATCAGGTGTTCGGCCCCGGCGGCCTGCTTGATGCGCAGGTTTTCGACGTCCTGGCGCAGCGTCTCGGCTTCGGGGTGGCCCTCCGGGTAGCAGGCGCCGTGCACCGAGAACCCGGGTTTTGCCTGCTTGATGAACGCTGTCAGGTCGCTGGCGTGGGCAAAATCGGCGCTTTCGGGGCGGGTGGGCGTGCGGTCGCCGCGCAACGCCAGCACATCGCGCACGCCGACACGCTCGAGTTCGTCGAGGATGGCCGCCGCGCTCGCGCGGTCGTTGCCCATGCAGATCAGGTGCGCCAACGCCGGCACGCCGCAGGCATTCTGCACGACGTCGGCCACCTCCACGGTGGAGACGCCGCCGGCCGAGCCGCCCGCGCCGAACGTGACACTGATAAAATCCGGGTGCAACGCGCCCATGGCCTGCAGGGCGGCGCGCAGCTTGTCCATCTGGGTGGTCTGCTTGGGCGGGAAACACTCAATGGAAAACACGCAGCGTTTGGCTTTGAACTGTTCGGTAATGGTCATGCTCCGTCCCCCTGTGATACATTTTCAGGCTGCGGCGTCCTGCGTTTCCTCGTCGGGCAGGGTCGCCTGCAGCGTTCCGTTTTGGTAGGTAAAAGTAAGGGTGCCCTGCTCGTCGGTGCGGTAGACGTCCACGCCATAGGCAGCCAGACGGCGCAGCACTTCGGCATGCGGGTGGCCGTAGTCGTTGTCGCGCCCGCAGCTGATGACAGCCGCCTGCGGCCGCACGGCCGAGAGCAGCGTCTCGCCGCTGGAAGTGGACGAGCCGTGGTGGCCCGCCTTATACAGCACGGCGTGCAGGTTGCGGCCGTATTCGTCGACGAGCCGCTGTTCGGCTTCCGCCTCGGCGTCGCCGGTGGCCAGGTAGCGGAAACCGCCCGCCGTGAACAGCAGGCAGAGCGAACCGTTGTTGGCGTCGTCCTCATCTACGGTCAGCGCGCTGCCGCCCTGCAGAATTTGCAGCGTCCCGGACCCCAGCGCAAAGCGGTCGCCCTGCGACGTTTCGGTCAGCGGCACGCCGGCTTCATTCGCCTGTTCCAGAACCGCGCGCGGCCAGGCGGACGCTTCCCCTGCCGGTGGGTCCCACACCGGCACCAGCAGCGTTTCGACCGGCAGCGCTTCCAGCACGGCGGCCGCGCCGCCGGTGTGGTCGGCATGCGGGTGGGTCAGCACCAGGTAGCGCAGCCGCTTGACCCCGGCCAGCTGCAAACTGCGCGCCAACGCGTCGGCGGTATCGGCCGTGCCGGTGTCGATCAGGCAGTATTCGCCGTCTTGGCCAATCAACACGGCGTCGCCCTGGCCCACATCCAGCACGGTGACGGTGGTGGGGCTGGCGGCCAGCAGTTCGGCGTCGGGCGCGTCCAACGGCACGCCGAACGCCGCGTACAGCTGCGTCCAGGTGGGCACGCCGCCGCGCCCGCCGGCAAATTCCACCACATAGGCGGATACGGCCAGCGCCAGCACCGCCAGGCAGAGGACTACCCGGCGAACCGTGCGCAGCAGGCGATTAGCCTTCCTCGTACTGGCCATTCAGCTTGCGCTCCTGCCATTGGGCGCGGGTGACCAGCACCGCGCGAGGCTTGGCGCCCTCGTACGGGCCGATGACTTTTTCCTGTTCCATCTGGTCCATGATGCGGGCGGCGCGGGCATAGCCCAGCTTGCAGCGGCGCTGCAGCAGGCTCGTCGAAGCCTGCCCGGCCTCGATGACGCACTCGACCGCCTGCTCGAACATCGGGTCCAGCGCGCCGCCCTCGGCGTCGTCCTCGCCTTTTTTGCTGCCTTTTTCGGCCACGGCGCGGCGCTCCATCTCGGCGATCATTTCCTCGTCGTACTGGGCCGAGGAAGTGGACTTGATAAAGCTGAGCACGGCGCTGATCTCCTCGTCGGTGACAAACGTGCCCTGCACGCGCACCGGCTTGGACGCGCCGACGGGCAAAAACAGCATATCGCCGTTGCCCAGCAGCTTCTCGGCGCCCGAAGCGTCGAGGATGGTGCGCGAGTCGATCTGGCTGGAGACCGCGAACGCGATGCGGCTGGGGATGTTGGCCTTGATAAGACCGGTGATGACGTCGACGCTGGGGCGCTGCGTGGCGACGATGAGGTGGATGCCGGCCGCGCGGGCTTTCTGCGCGATACGGCAGATGTAGTCCTCGACTTCCTTGCCGGCGACCATCATGAGGTCGGCCAGTTCGTCGATGACGATGGCGATGTAGGGCAGGTGTTCCAGCCCGGCCTGCGCGGCCAGGCGGTTGTAGGCCTTGATCTCGCGCACGTTATTCTCGGCAAAGAGTTTATAGCGGCGCTCCATCTCGGCCACGCTGGCGCCCAGCGCGCCGGCGGCCTTGCGCGGCTCGGTGACGACGGGCATGAGCAGGTGCGGGATACCGTTATACTCGGCCAGTTCGACGACTTTGGGGTCGATGAGGATGAGTTTGACGTCCTCGGGCCCCGAGCGGAACAAAAAGCTGATGATGATGGAGTTAACGCACACCGATTTGCCGCTGCCGGTGGAACCCGCGATGAGCAGGTGCGGCATCTTGCACAGGTCGGCCACCTGGGCGGTGCCGGCAATGTCCTTGCCGAGGGCCATCGTCAGCGGGCTGCGCATGTTGATGTAGTTCTGCGCTTCAAACACCGAGCGGATGTTGACGGTGGAACGGATTTTGTTGGGCACCTCGATGCCGACGGCCGGTTTGCCGGGGATGGGCGCTTCGATGCGCACGCCCGCCGTGGCCAGGTTGAGCGCGATATCGTCGGCCAGGCTGGTGATGCGGCTGACCTTGATGCCGGCCTGGGGCTGCAGTTCATACCGCGTGACCGAGGGGCCGCGGCAGATATCGAGAATCTTGGTCTTGACGCCGAAACTTTCCAGCGTGTTGACGAGGGTATCGGCGTTGCGCTTCATCTCGCGCGCAGCGCCGGCTTCATCCTCGGGTGAAGTGGCGTTGAACAGGTTGAGCGAGGGGTAGCAGTAGGGCTTGGGCGGCTCTTTTTGCATCGCGGCCAGGTCCATGGCAGCCTTGGCGGCCTGCGGCGGCGTGTGCACCGGCGCGCCGGAGGAATTGCCGACGCTGCTGCTGACCTGCAGGCGGGCGGCTTCGCCCCCCTGCGGCACGGCAAAGCTCTGCTCGGTGCCGGTGGGCTGGGCGTCCAGCAGGTCGGAGATCGGTTTACCGGCCTGCCAGGCTTCCCCGGCCGCCTGGGCGACGTCAAAGCTGCCGCCCAGCGTGGGGATGGCCGTGCCCGCCATGGCGGCGCGCAATTCCTCCTGCGTAAGTACACGGGTATCGCCCCGCACACGCTCGGGCGCCGGTGGCGGCGCGGCCGGCGGTTCCGGCGTATCCGCGACCGGGACCAGCGGCGTAGCAAAATCTGCCGAGGTCTGCAGCGGCACCGCGAACCCCTGGGTATCCTCTTCTTCGGCCAGGCCGGCCGTGCCCTCGGCGTCATAGGGCGCGTGGCCGTTGACGGCGCGGTCGATCAGGGCGTCGAGTTCATCGCCCGCCGAGGCCTGCGGCGCGGGTTCCGGCTGCAGCGTCAGTTCAAAATCCTCCTGCGGGGCGGGGGTCGGGGTGGGTTCCTCCTTGGGGGCATGGTAGCGCTGCGGGTCGGAAAGATGTGAGAGCGGGTCCAGCCCGAACGTGCCGCCGGGGCCGATCTCGATGCGCTGCAGCGGGTCGTGGTCGATGGCCTGCTGCAGCGCCCCCTGCTCTGCCCCGGGGCCCAGGTCCACATCAAAGGACGCGCGCGGCGCGGCGCGGCGCGCTGCCGTGGGCGCAGGGGCCGGCGCAGGCTGCGCATGGCCGCCCGGCGCGCTGCCGGTATCGGCAATGACGTCGTACGCCGGGCGGTGGCGGGCCGGTTCGCCGGGCAACGTGCCGGTCAGTTCCTCCAGCGATTCCTCCTGCGGGGTCTCGCCAAACAGCGGCGTGTCGTACCCGGCTTCGCGCTCGCTGCGGGCAGCCTGCAATTTGCGGTATTGACCGTCCACAAACTGTACAACGTCCACCGGGGTGATGGCAAAAAACACCATCAGCCCCAGCGCAAACACCAGCAGCATAATCACGTTGGACGCCGGGCGGCCAAACAGCGCCAGCAGCGTGCCGCCGATGGGCGCGCCGAGGACGCCGCCCTCCCAAAAGCCGGTCTGGCCGCGCATGTACAGCATTTTTATGATTTCCCAGGCGTTGGCGTCGCTGGTGGAAACCTTGGAGAATACCACCGGCACGCCCGCGCACAACGTGGCCATAAGCCCCACTTTGCCCGCAAACAGCCCTACACGGTAGCCGGACGCCAGCAGGTAGGCCAGGTAGAGCAGAAACGGCCCCGCCAGGTAGGCCATGATGCCGAACAGCCCAAAATATCCGCCGCGCATCGCGCGCCAGATGTTCTGCCCCGGCACCAGCACCATTGCCACGCACAGCAGCCCCAGCCCGGCCAGCAGCACGCTGGGCAGCAGGTTGGGAGTCTGGGCACGGCGCTGCGCGCGGCGCGAGACCTGTTTTTGGCTGCGCGACGCGCCCGCGCGGCTGCCGGACGAACGCGAACGCCCGGAAGATGCGCGACCGGATGTGGATTTTCTACCGCCGCCTTGGCGGGAACGAGATTGAGCCATAGTGAAACTTTCCCCTCTGTCACTGCAAAGACCTATACAAAAAGCGGCAAAACGAAAGCGGCACAGCCGCCTTTTTGCCAAAAGGATATTTAGTGTCTATTGTAGCACGAACGGGCGGCCTTGTAAAGAAAAGCCGCCCGCCGTACAGGACCCTTTGCCGCCCGCTTTCACCGCCCGGGCCGGCGGCGCGGCGCGCGCTCGATCTCGGCATAGAGGTAGCGCAGCGCGTCGGACAACCCGCCCAGCTCGTCGATGAGCCCCTCCTCGACGGCCTGGCGGCCGTCGAGCACGGTGCCCATATCCATGACGAGTTCGCCGGTGTTGTGCATCAGCGTGGTGAACCGGCGCGCCGTGATGCCGGAATGCCCGGCCACAAAACCGACGATGCGCTCCTGCATCTGTTCAAAATAGCGCAGCGTCTGCGGCACGCCCAGCACCATGCCGGAATGCCGTACCGGGTGCACCGTCATGGTGGCGGTGGGCACAATGAAACTGCGCCGGGCCGAGACCGCCAGCGGGATGCCAATGGAATGCCCGCCGCCCAGCACCAGCGTGGCGCTGGGTTTGCCGACCCCGGCAATGAGCTCTGCGAGGGCCAACCCCGCTTCGACGTCGCCGCCGACGGTGTTGAGGATGACGAGCAGGCCCTCGATCTCGGGGTCCTCCTCGATATCGACAAGCTGGGGGATGACGTGCTCGTACTTGGTGGTTTTCTGGTTATCCGGGGCCAGGTTATGCCCCTCGATGGTGCCGATGACCGTCAGGCAATGGATGGCGTGCCGCCCTTTGGTGGCCGGCAGGATGCCGTCCTCGGTCATAAGGTCGTGTTCCAGGCGTTTGAGGGCCGCGCTCTCATCCGGGTTGAGGGCGGCCCCCGTGCCGCTGTTGCGTTTGGCGTGGGTTTGCATGGCGCTGCGCTCCTTTTCTTTGGCCTGTTTGCCCCAGTATACCCCGCGCCCGGCCGCGTTATACGCCGGTGCGGGCCGCCCGCAAAGCTGCCCGCAAAAACTTAGATAAAAAATTGACAACTCAACCGCCAGTATTTATAATATTTATGGAGAACTTATATTATAAGAAAATTTATAGATCATCGCCCCGCGCAGCAAACCTGCCGGGCCCCTGCTGTGAGGTATCACGATATGCCAGTTCAAAACAAAGCGTCCCTGCCCGTGATCAAACGGCTGCCCAAATATTACCGTTACCTGACCAACCTGGCCGCCGAAGGGCGGGAGAAAATTTCTTCCAGCGAATTGGCCCACATGATGGGCACCACCGCCAGCCAGGTGCGGCAGGATTTCAACTGCTTTGGCGGGTTTGGCCAACAGGGCATCGGCTACAAAGTCGACGTGCTGCGCGCCGAGATCGGCAAGCTGCTGTTTGGCGACGGCGAGCGCCTGCCCACCATCCTGATCGGCGCGGGGCACCTGGGTTCGGCTGTGTCCAGCTTTATCAGCCGCGACACCAACGGCTACCGGCTTATCGGCGTGTTTGACGTCAAGCCGGAACTGTTCGGCCAGACGATCTGCGGGGTGCAGATTTTCCCGCTGCAGGAGTTGGCACATTTTTGCGCCGAGCACCACCCCGCCGTGGCGGTGCTGTGCGTGCCGCGCCAGAGCGCGATGGACCTGGCCGGCGAACTGGTTGCGTACGGCATCCAGGGCGTGTGGAATTTCAGCCACTATGACCTTTCGGTTGAGTACCCGCAGCTTACGGTAGAGAACGTGCACCTGGGCGACAGCCTGATGAGCCTGGGCTACCGCCTGCGCAACCAGGAATAACGGAGGGCACCATGGCAAAACTGTATTTCCGCTACGGCGCCATGAACAGCGGCAAAACCACCGCCCTGATGCAGGTCGCCTACAATTACAAAGAGCGCGGCATGCGCGTGCTGATCTTGAAACCGTCCCTTGACACCAAGGGGCAGGACCGCATCGTCTCGCGCCTGGGCATCGAGTGCAAGGTCGACCAGCTCGTCACGCCCGAGATGGACATTGTGGAACTGGTCAAGGCCGACACCGCCAAAAACGGCCCGCTGGCCTGCGTATTGTGCGACGAGAGCCAGTTTTTTACCCCCGCACAGGCCGAACAGCTGTTTTTGGTGACCGTAGATTTGAGCGTGCCGGTGATCTGCTACGGGCTGCGGGCCGACTTTATGCTGCACGGGTTCCCCGGCTCGACCCGGCTGCTGGAACTGGCCCATACCATTGAGGAACTCAAGACCATCTGCGCCTGCGGGCGCAAAGCGATCTGCAACGGGCGCAAAGTCAACGGCGAGTATGTGTTTGAGGGGGCGCAGATCGCCATTGACACGGTCGACAACGTCGAATACCAGAGCCTGTGCCCGCAGTGCTGGTACCGCGAATACCGCGCTTTTTTGAAACGCCACGGCAAGACTTGAATACCGGCCGCCCCAAAACGACCGCCCGGACCCATGCAAGGTCCGGGCGGTCTGCTATTTGTTGCGCCGGGAATACTGGCGGTACTGCTGCGGCGAAAGGCCGGTTGCCTCCTTGAACACGCGGCGGAAATGCGCCGTGGTCATAAAGCCGGTTTTTTCGGCGATGGCGGAGATGCTCTCGGCCGATTTTTCGATGCGGTTCTGCGCTTCCTTGACGCGCACGCCGTTGATGTATTCGATCAGGCTGAGGTTCGTCGATTTTTTGAACAGCCGGCTGAGATAGTACGGGCTGATGTAAAACTGCCCGGCGATACCGGTCAGGGTCAATTTCTCGGCATAATGCTGCGAGATATAGGCCTGGATCTGGTCCACGATCTGGTTGCTGACGCGCCCGCGCTCGCCGCCCTGCTCGCGCTGCCGGGCGCAAAGGTCTTTGAGTTCCAGCAACAACGTGCCCAGCATCATTTTGCGCATGGCTTCCCGCTCCGGCGTGGGGTCGCCTTCCAGCAGGAGCAGCTGCTGCAGCATGCTTTGGATGTGGTTTTGCTGCTTGACCGAGATGTTGGAAAGCAGATGGTTGTGCTCATCCGTCAGGAACGTGAAGAAATCTACGTCCGGGAACGCGGCCGCGATGGTCTCGAGGTATTCGCGGCTGAAATTGAGCACAATGCGGCTGGAGGGGGCGTCCCCCAGCGAAGCGGTCTTGTGAATCTGGTTTTCGCCAATGAGCACAAGGCTGCCCGCGTTGACGATGTAGGCCGAATCCTCGATAAAATAGCGGCGGGTGCCGGCGATCTCGTAGTAAATTTCATACTTATGGTGGATGTGGAAACTGGGCATGTAGAAGCCCGTGTCGCGGTCGATGCGCTCGATGAAAAAATCGGCCCGCGGATCATAGATGTATTCAGAGACCATGGCAGACCCTCTTTTGTGTGGTGTTGCCGCCCCGCGCGCGGTGCCAAAGCGGCTCTTTTTTGCTAATATGGATAGAATAGCACATTTTTTGTTATTTTTCAAATGGTTTTTTGCAAAAAATGTCCTTTTGTCACCTCATTTGCGCAAAGCAAAAGCACCGGGTGCTGGCAGCACCCGGTGCAGGGGTTGGTCTGTACTTATTTCATCAGGCCGCAGACGAGCTGGGCGTAGGCCACGGGGTCTTCGATGGGCAGGCCCGCAATGAGCAGCGCCTGGTCGTAGAGCAGCTCGGCATACTGGGCGATCTTGGCGCTGTCGCCGGCTTCGTGCGCGGCTTTGAGCGCGGCGAACACCGCGTGGTTGGGGTTGAGTTCCAGCACTTTGGTGCTCTCGACGCCTTCACCGTTGGGCATGCGGCGCAGCACTTTTTCCATTTCCATCGAGATGCCGCCCTCGCTGGACAGCGTGACGGGGTGTTCCTGCAGCGTGGGGTTGACCTTGACCTCCTTGACTTTGCCGTTCAGGGCTTTCTGGATTTCGTCAAACAGGTCCTTGTTCTCGGTGGCGGTCTGCTCGGCGGCTTTCTTTTCTTCCTCGGTTTCCAGGCCCAGGTCGCCGGCATTGATGTTCTTGAACTCTTTTTCTTTGTAGTCGTGCATCATCTGCAGGCAGAACTCGTCGACGTCCTCGGTGCACAGCAGCAGGTCGTAGCCCTTGCTCAGCACCAGCTGGGCGTTGGGCAGCTTGCCCAGGCGGTCGAGGTCGTCGCCGGCCGCAAAGTAGATGCACTTTTGCCCCTCGGGCATGGCTTCGATGTATTCGTCGAGGGTGACGTACTTCTTCTCTTTGGCGGACCAGAACAGCAGCAGGTCGGCCAACAGGTCCTTGTGCATGCCGTAGTCGCCGTAGATGCCGAACTTGATCTGGCGGCCGAAGGATTTCCAGAACGTCTCGTACTTTTCGCGGTCGTTGACGAGCATGGCGTGCAGCTCGTTCTTGATCTTCTTCTCCAGGCTGTTGCGCATCAGCTTGAGCTGGGCATCCTTTTGCAGCGTCTCGCGGCTGATGTTCAGGCTCAAATCCTCGCTGTCGACGACGCCCTTGACAAAGCTGAAGTAGTCGGGCAGCAGGTCGGCGCATTTTTCCATGATGAGCACGCCGGAAGCGTACAGCGCCAGGCCCTTCTCATACTCTTTGGTGTAGTAGTCGTACGGCGTGCGGCCGGGGATGAACAGCAACGCCGTATAGGTGGCCGTGCCCTCGGTGCGGCTGGTGATGACGCGCAGCGGGTCGGTGTAGTCCATGAACTTGGACTTGTAGAACTCGTTGTAATCCTCGTCCTTGACCTCGCTCTTGGCGCGCTTCCAGATCGGCACCATGCTGTTGAGGGTCTCGAGCTCGGTGTAGGTCTCGTACTCGGGCTTGTAGTCGTCGCCGGCGTCCTCCGGTTTGGGTTTCTGGCGGGACTTTTCGCGGTACATCGTGATTGGAAAATGGATGTAGTCGCTGTATTTTTTGACAAGCCCGGCCAGCGTGTACTCGTCGAGGTAGTCGCTGTAATGCTCGGTGTCGGTATCCTCCTTGAGCACCAGGATGACCTCGGTGCCGACGTCGTCCTTGTCAGCTTCGGTCAAAGTATAGCCCTCGACGCCCTTGGACTCCCACTTCCAGGCGGTGTCCGCCCCCTGCGCGCGGGAAATCACGGTGACTTTGGACGCCACCATGAACGCCGAGTAGAAGCCGACGCCGAACTGGCCGATGATGTCGATGTTCTCACTCTGGTTTTCGGTCTTGAAATCCAGCGAGCCGGAACGCGCGATGGTGCCGAGGTTCTTTTCGAGTTCCTCTTTGGTCATGCCGATGCCGTTATCGCGGATGGTCAGCGTGCGGCTGTCTTTGTCGGGCTGGATGTGGATGTGCAAGTCGTCCTTGCCGATGCCCATGGAGGTATCGGTCAGGCTCATGAAATAGCGCTTGTCGCAGGCGTCCGACGCGTTGGAGATCAACTCGCGCAGAAAAATCTCGCGGTTGGTGTAGATAGAATTGATCATCAGGTCGAGCAGTTTTTTGCTCTCGGCCTTGAATTGACGCATTGCCATGCAGAAAGACCTCTCTTTTGAGTAAATTAGCACTCTTTTGCTTGAACTGCTAAATGTAGTTTAGCACCCTTTGCAGCAAAGTGCAATGCATTTCACAAAAAATTTAAAAAGCGCGGTTTCCCCTTTTCAAACACGCCGAATTGGGGTATGCTGTAGCTGGGGTGTATCTGAAAAATCCCCCGCGCTTTTGCTTTATTAGATACACCCTAAAGACCTTTTGCGAAAAGGATGGGATGCAACGATGTCGAAATACGGCGACAAAGCCTACGAGGCATTTTTTAAGGGGTACAACTGCAGCCAGTGCGTGGTGCTGGCGTTCGCCGCCGAGATGGGCCTGACCGAGGAACAGGCGCTGAAACTTTCCTCCGGCTTTGGCGGCGGCATGGGCCGCATGCGCGAGGTATGCGGCGCGTTTTCGGGCGCGGTGCTGGTGCTGGGCGCGCTGTACGGCAACACCGACCCGGCGCGCAAAACGCAGACCTACACCGAGGTGCAGGCCCTGGCCGCACAGTACCGCGCGCGCAACGGCGGGGGCAGCATCGTCTGCCGCAAACTGCTGGGCCTGAAACAGGCCGAGGGCAGCCCCGTGGCCAGCCCCCGCACGGCCGACTACTACAAAAAGCGCCCCTGCCCCGAGCTGGTGCGCCTGGCCGCCGACCTGATGGCCGAATACATAGAACAGCACCCGCGCCCGGCGGCCAGCGCCGGTAACGAGAAGGGAGACGCCCCGACATGAAAATCTTTTTTTACGCGCTGCGCCCGTTTGACGAGCTGCCCTACTGCGAGCCCAACCGCCAAAAGTACGGCATCGACTATGCCTGGACGGCCGAGACGCCGAACCCCGGCAACCTGCAGCTGGCCGAAGGCTGCGACGCCGTGAGCACCAACCCCTGCGAAGTACGGCCCGAATATCTGGAAGCCTTTGCCCGCATGGGCGTCAAGTACCTGCCCTGCCGCAGCATCGGGTACGACCACCTGCCGCTGGACGCCGCCAGGCGCCTGGGCCTGCGCGTGAGCCACAGCCACTACCCGCCCGAGGGCGTGGCCAACTATGCCATCATGCTGATGCTGATGACCACGCGCAAGATGAACCAGATCATGCTGCGCGCCGCCGTGCAGGACTACTCGCTGCCCGGCAAGATGGGGCGCGACCTTTCGGGGTGCACGGTGGGCGTGGTCGGCACCGGCAAGATCGGCAGCACGGTCATCCGGCATCTGCGCGCGTTCGGCTGCAAGCTGCTGGCCTACGATTTGTACCCCAACGACGCCGTGCGCGCCTGGGCCGACTATGTGCCGCTGGCCGAGCTGTACGCGCGCAGCGACGTCATCACGCTGCACCTGAACGCCACGCCGGAGAACCACCACCTGATCGACGCGGCGGCCATTGCCCAAATGAAGGACGGCGTGCTGCTGGTGAACACGGCGCGCGGGACGCTGATTGACCCGCAGGCGCTGGTAGAGGGCCTGGAAAGCGGCAAGATCGGCGGCGCCGGGCTGGACGTGGTGGAGGACGAAACCGGCCTTTGCTACTATGACCGCCGCGGCGAAGCGCTGGCGAACCGCGAACTGAACCTGCTGCGCAGTTTCCCCAACGTCATCGTCAGCCCGCACACAGCGTTTTACACCGACGTCAACGTGGCCAGCATGGTGGAAAGCGCCTTTGAAGCGACGGCCGCCTTTGCTGCCGGCCGCCCCTACCCCTGCGAGGTGCCGCTGTGAGGGTGGAGCCCGGCCGCGCCGGCGAAACCTGGGCGCTGGGGCCTGCCCTGGCCCCGGGCGAGCCGTTCCCCTTTGTCTGCGCGGGGTGCGGCGGCTGCTGCCGGGGCCGCCGCGACCTGGTGCTTTCGGGGTATGACCTCTACCGCATCGCGCGGCGGCTGCGGCTTTCGCCGCGCATCGCCGCGCGCGCCTTCTGCAAAGAGTACATTGCCCCGCAAAGCCTGCTGCCCGCCCTGTGCCTGACGCCCGACCCCCAGACCGGCGACTGCCGCTTTTTGGAGGGCGGGGCCTGCGCCATCCACGAAGCGCGGCCGCTGGCCTGCGCGCTGTACCCGTTGGGGCAAAGCATCGACCCGGCGGCCGGCACGGCCGAGTACCGCGCCCAGCTGCCGCTGTGCGGCGTGCAAGCCGGCGGGCGCACGCTGCGCGACTACCTGCGGGACGCCGGCATCGACGAGCGCACGGGCATCGACGTGCGCTGGGCCGCCGTCTGCACCGGGCTTTCGCAGCAGCTGCACGCCGCGGGCGGCGAAACGCACCCGCATTTCCGTACTGCGGTGCGGCGCATCGCCCGCGCGCTGTACTGGGACTATGCGCTGGGGGATGAATTTTACCCGCAGTTCCAGCAAAACACCGCGGCCCTGCTGCCGCTGCTGGACCGGCTGCTGGCAAAACCGTGACCTTACAAAAAACCGCTCTGCCCCTCTCAGGGCAGGGCGGTTTTTGTGTATCAGCCTTGCAGCGGCAGCGTCAGTTCCACGCGCGCGCCGTGGGGCGTGTTCTGGCCAAATTCTGCGCGGCCGCCGTGGGCCTGCACGATCTGCTCGACGACATGCAGCCCCAGGATGTGGGGCGGTTCCTCCCCTTTTGCCGCGCCGTGCAGCGCCGCCAGCACGGCGGGCGGGTAGCCGGCGCCGTCGTCGGCCAGCGTGACGCACAGTGTTTGCCCCTGTACGCACGCCTGCACCGTGCAGTGTACGGGGCCGGGGTTGTGGCGCACGCTGTTGCCCAGGATGTTTTCCACCGCGCGGCCCAGCAGCGCCGCGTCGGCCTGCAGGGCGGCGTGCTCGGCCCCGGGGGCCAGGTCCAACGTTACTTCGCAGCGCTGTGCCAGCGGGCCGTTGCAGAAATCCGCCGCCAGGCCGCGCAGCAGCGGCCCGGCAAAGACCGGCCGACGGCGCAGCGGCTGCGCGCCGTATTGCAGTTTGCTGGTGAGGTTGAGGTCCTCGATGAGGGCGCGGATGCGCTCGCTCTGGGTGCAGATGCCGTCGGCTTTCTGCCGGGCAGCGTCGGGCAGCGCGGCGTCGCGGGCCAGCTGCTCGCCCCAGCCCAAAATCAGCGAGAGCGGCGTGCGGATATCGTGGCTGACGCCGGCAATCCATTGGGTGCGGGCGGTGTCGCGCCGCTCAATGATGGCGTTGCGGCGGCGCAGCTGTTCGCTGGTCTCGTTCAGGCGGCGGGCGAGCTCGCCGGTAAAGCCGGTGGTGGGCAGGTCTACGGTACCGCCCCCGGCCAGCACGTCGAGCCCGTCGGCCACCGTCTGCAGTGAGCGCGTGCTGCGCCAGCTGACCAGCAGGCAGCACGCCAAAATCAGCACCAGAACCCCCAACAACACCCGGCCGCTGTTGGCAAACAGCCCGCGCATTAAGTCGGGGTCGCTGTAGAAATTGTAGCGGGCGATGCTGTCTTTGGGCATGCCCAGCACCAGCAGGCCGTAGCTGCGGATCTGGCAAAAGACCGGGTAGTCCGCCAGGTACCACCGCGTAAAGGACGCGATCTGCGTGGCGGTGTAGGGGTGGTCGAGTTCAGCGGGCAGCTGGTAGCGCCAGCGCACCTGCCCGGCGTCGTCCAGCACCATGGCCCAGGCGTAGCCGTCCAGCCAGATTTCGGCGGGCTGGGTGTCAAAGGTGAACTGCCCGGCCGCGTCGCACTGCAGATGGTCGGCGACCATCGCACTGCTGTAGCGGAAGGATTCGGCCTGTTTGGTGCCGTACTGGTACCCCAGGCCGATGAACGCCGCCACCGCCAGCGCCAGCAGCAGCAAAATGGTAAGCGCCGTGGCCAGCACATAGCGGCGCACGACGCGGGCGAAAGTTTTCATGGCGCATCCTCCCCCGCCAGCTTGTAGCCGATGCCGCGCACCGTGAGCAGATAGCGCGGCTTGCTGGCGTTGTCCTCGATCTTTTCGCGCAGGTGGCGGATATGGACGCCCAGGGTGTTCTCGCCGCCAAAATAGTCCTGCCCCCAGACGGCTTCAAACAGCGCGTCGTAGGTGACGATGTGGCCGCGGTTTTCGGCCAGTTTTTGCAGCAGCGCGCGCTCAGTGGCCGTCAAGGGCAGCGTGCGCCCGTCCGGCAGGCGCACCAGCGCGTCGGCCAGTTCCACCGTGCGGCCGCCCAGCGCCAGACGTCCGGCCGCGCCGCGCTGCAGCTCGGCCCGGTAGGCGCGCTGCAAAATGTGCTGCACGCGCAGCAGCAGTTCCTGCATCAAAAACGGCTTGGTCAGGTAGTCGTCGGCGCCCAGGCCCAGCCCAAACAGCCGGTCGGCATCGGCGTCCCGGGCCGAGAGGAACAGCGCCGGCACGTCGGCCTGCGCGCGCAGCTGGCGGAAGAGCGCAAACCCGTCGCCGTCGGGCAGGTTGATGTCCAGAATCATCAGCTCGGGCCGGGCGGCGGCAAAGGCCGCGCGGGCCTGCGCGCAGTTTTGCGCCGTGGCGATGGTTTGGTAGCCCGCCGCGCGCAGATGCTCGCACAGCAAGGCCAGCAGGTCCGGCGTGTCGTCCACCAGCAGCAGTTTGGCGTCGTAGATCGTTTGCATGGGGGCTCCCCTTTCCTTTGGTTTGTATTGTACCACACCGCCCCGCCCGCGCGCCATGCGGCGGCGGCAAATTTAAGGCAAAATTAAGGCAGGCTTTGGGGTGGTTTAAGCGGGCGGGTGTAACATATAAGCGTCCGAAGAGAAAACGAACCAAAGGAGTGGACGCTATGCAACCTGTGATTGAAACACAAGAACTCTGCAAGGTATACGGCCAGCGCCGCGCCGTGGACGGCGTGGAACTGCACGTGCCGGAGGGCTGCGTGTACGGCTTTATCGGCCCCAACGGCGCGGGCAAAAGCACAACAATGAAGATGCTGCTGGGCCTGGTACACCCCACAGCGGGGCGCGTGTGCCTGCTGGGGCAGCCGATGACCGAGCGAAACCGCCTGGCACTGCTGCGCCAGACCGGCAGTTTGATCGAGTCGCCGTCCGGCTACCCGCACCTGACCGGCGAGGAAAATCTGCAGGTCGTGGCCGATTTGAAAGGCGTGCCGCGCAAGGACATCGACCGCGTGTTGGAGATTGTGGACCTGGCTGGGGACCGCCGCCGCAAGGTGGGGCAGTATTCGCTGGGCATGCGCCAGCGGTTGGGCATCGCCATGGCGCTGCTGGGCAGCCCGCGGCTGCTGATTTTGGACGAGCCGACCAACGGCCTGGACCCCGCCGGCATCCAGGAGATGCGCGATCTGCTGGTGCACATGCCGGAACGCACCGGCGCGACAGTGTTTGTATCAAGCCACCTGCTGGGCGAGATGGAACAGATGGCCGAACAGGTGGGCATCATCGACCACGGCAAAATGCTGTTTGAAGGCCCGCTGCAGGCCCTGCAGCGCCACAGCCGCGGTAATTACCGCCTGCGCGTATTGCAGCCGCAGAAGGCCGTGCCCGCCCTGCAGGCGCGCGGCGTGCCCGCCAGGCTCGAAAAAGGCGCGCTGACGCTGCCGCCGCTGCCGGACGCCGCACTGGCCGCCGCCGTGCAGGCCGTGGCCGACGCCGGGGCCGGTGTGGTGGAGCTGACCGCGCACACCAAATCGCTGGAGGAAATTTTCCTGAGCCTGACCCAGACACGGGAGGTGAAGTGAGATGCCGCGTGCCCTGCATGCCGAACTGCAAAAAGCGCACCGCCGCCACGACCTGGCGGTCTGCCTGTTGGTGCCGCTGGTGATTTTGGTGTGGGTCGGCTACTCGGCCCCCGAGGTGGACAGTTCCACCGTACACCCTTTCAGCGCGCTGTTCTACATGGGCCCCACCGTTGACGCCATCTTAATGCCCATTGGCATGGCGGTGCTGGCCACCCGCCTGTGGGATGTGGAGGAAAAAGGCGATTTCCCCAAATTGCTGTACACACTGCAAAGCCGCCGCAGCCTGTTTGCCGCCAAGGCGGCGCTGGGCTTTGGCGAGGTGCTGCTCATCGCCGTGCTGGAAACCGCCATTTTGCTGGCGCTGGGTTGGTGGAAGGGCTACGCCGACGCCGTGCCGGCTTCGCACATCCTCTACCATTTTGTGTGTACGCTGGCGGTTTGCGTGATGCTGTTTGCGTCGGAACTGCTGCTGGCCGTATTGCTGGCAAACCCGCTGCCCGCGCTGTGCGTCGGCGTGGTGGGCGCGCTGGTGGGGCTGTTCTCGGCCTTTATGCCGCCCATCGTCAGCCTGTTTGTGCCGTGGGGGTATTTTATCCCGTTGAGTTCGTTCGTGCTGGCCAGCTGGGACGCCGATACGCGCATCGCCGTCTACGGCATGCGGGCGTTCCGCCCGCTGCTGCTTGCGTGGGTGGTGGTGCTGGCGGCCGCGTTCTTTGCGTTTGCCTGGCGCGCCGTGCGCGAAAAGGAGGTATGAGCCATGTTTTTGCGCTGTTTCCGGGCGGAGAACCGCAAACTGCACGCTTCGCCGATCTGGATTTTATTCTTTTTGCTTCCGGTCATCTCGGCCGTGTACGGCACCTTCAACTACCTGCAAAACCTTGGCATTTTGCAGGACCAATGGTACAGCCTGTGGACGCAGCACACGCTGTTTTACGCGCTGTTCTTTTACCCGGTGCTGGTGGGCGTCTATGCCGCCTACCTGTGGCGGCTGGAACACCGCGGCCACAACTGGAACCTGATTCTGGCGGCGCCGGTGCGGCCGCTGGCGCTGTTTTTGGCCAAATACGTCGTCGTGCTCAAGCTGGTTTTGCTGACGCAGCTGCTGGTATTTGGGCTGTATGTACTGTGCGGCAAGGCGTTTGCGCACCTGCCCGGCTGGCCGCCGGTACAGACGCTGCTGTTTTTGCTGCGCGGGCTGGTGGGCGGTCAGTGCGTCATCGCGTTGCAGCTGCTGCTCTCGATGCTGATCCGCAGTTTTGCGGTGCCGGTGTTTCTTGGGTTGGCGGGCGGCGTGGCCGGCATGCTTTGCGCCAGCAAAGGCATCGGGCTGGCGTTCCCCTACGCGCTGATGCAGGTGGGCATGAACGCCAACAAGAGCGAGGACCTGCTGGCCGGGCAGTACGGCGGTTTTTTGCTGGCTTCGGCCTTGTGGCTGGCGCTGTTTTTGGCGCTGGCGCACCTGCTGCTGACGCGGCGGGACGTGCGCGCCTGAACTTTGGGCATTGCGCAGGCGGGCCGGGCGCGGTATAATAGAGCCAACAAACCAAGGGAGGCCGTGCCATGACCGCCAACGCCGCTGATTTTGCCGGGCCCGCCTGCGGGCGCCGGTATGAGAAAGAACTGGAAACGCATTTCCGCGACTGCCTGCTGTTTTACCTGGACGGGCGCATCCGCTTTGAGCGCTACTGCTACGGCGAAGCCGCCTGCCTGGTGTTCAGCGTGTGGGCGCACGGCTTTGACGCCGACGGCAATATCCTGTGGGACAAAGAGCCGGAATTTGAGAGCCAGCGCACCGCCCTGCCCCGCGTGTTGACCGACGTGCAGAACGACGGCGACGCTTTGCAGTTTGACGGCGCGCGCAAGCGCTATGTCAAGACCGAACAGTTTGCCGAGGACAAACCCAACGGCTACGGCGCGCTGAAAGTGTTCTGGCTCAAACAGCGCCGCAAAAAGCAGGCCTGAACAAACATACCGAACGCCCCGCCGCTGCGTATGCAGCGGCGGGGCGCTTTTGCCGGTTTCTGTGTTTTTTGGTGGCCTTGCACCCCGTCATGCAAAGATCATCCGCGGGGAGTGTGAGAGCGCAAAAGCTATATGCAGGGCGTTTCCCCTTTTTTAGAAGCACTCGACGCCGTCGGGCGTCACGCGGGCGTAGACCAGCGGCGGCAGGGCCGGTTGTTCGGCCCCGATGACCAGCCCGCCGCGGTACATTTCTTCGGCTGCCGGGAACAGCGCCGGGTCGTCGGCGTACAGCGTGCAGATGGCGTCGCCGGGGCGCACGGCGTCGCCGAGTTTTTTGTGCATGACGATGCCGGCCGCAAAGTCGATGGCGTCCTCTTTGGTCAGGCGGCCCGCGCCCAACAGCACGCTGGCGTTGCCGATTTTTTCGACGTCGTTCTTGACGATGTACCCGGCCTGCGCGGCCGTGACGTCGTGGCTGTATTGGGCCTGGCGGAACCGCCCGGGGTCGTCCAGGCAGGCGACGTCGCCGCCCTGCGCCGCGAACATCTGGCGGCACTTGGCAAAGGCGGAGCCGTCGGCCAGCACCCGCTGCGCCATGGCGCGGCAGGCGGCCTCGTCCCCTTTGCCGGCCAGCATCAGCATGTTGGCGGCCAGCTGCAGGCAGACCTCGGTCAGGTCGGCAGGGCCTTTGCCCTGCAAGACGGCCATGCTCTCGGCTACTTCCAGCGCGTTGCCGATGTTGTGGCCCAGCGGTTTGTCCATATCGGTGATGAGCGCCGCGACCTTGCGCCCGTGCGCCGTGCCGATGGCGACCATCTGGCGCGCGAGCTCGATGGCGTCGTCGAGGTTTTTCATAAACGCGCCGTCGCCCATCGTCACATCCAGCAGGATAGCGTCCGACCCGGCAGCCAGCTTTTTGCTCATGATGGAGGACGCGATGAGCGGGATGCAGCCCACCGTCGCCGTCACGTCGCGCAGCGCGTACATCTTTTTGTCGGCCACGGCAATTTCCCCGCTCTGGCCAATGACCGCGATGCCGATGTCGTTGACCTGGCGGAAAAATTCCTCCTGCGTCAGGCTGGTGCGGGTGCCGGGCACGGCTTCCATCTTGTCGATGGTGCCGCCGGTATGCCCCAGGCCGCGGCCGCTCATTTTGGCGATCTTGACGCCGCAGGCCGCCACCACTGGCGCAATGACCAGCGTGGTTTTGTCGCCGACGCCGCCGGTGGAGTGTTTGTCCACCTTGATGCCCGCAATGGCCGAGAGGTCGACCATCTCGCCCGAGCGGGCCATGACCTCGGTCAGCGCCGCGGTCTCGGCGTCCGCCATGCCGCGCAGGTAAATGGCCATCAGCAGTGCCGACATCTGGTAGTCAGGCACCGTGCCGGCCACATACCCGTTTACGGCAAAGGCCAGTTCCTCGCGGGTCAGCGTGCCGCCGTCCCGTTTTTTGGCAATGATATCGTACATGCGCATTGCAAAGCGCCTCCTTCCCGGCGGAAACCGCCAAACACAGAAATGCCGCCCGGGGACGGCATTTCTGTACAAATTCCGGTGCGGGCACCGCGGTCAGCGGCTGCCCTTGTCGTAGGGGATGCCCTCGGCCTTGGGGGCCATGCTGTTTTTGCTGGTGAAGGCCAGAATGACCATGGAAGCGATAAACGGCATCATGTTGTAGATGTTGGACGACCACCCCAGCTGCGAGAGCACGGTGGCGTCGGCAATGTTGGCCAGGCTCTTGAACACGGCAAAGAACATCGCCGCGCCAAAGATGTGCACGGGCTTCCACTGGCCGAAGATCATGACCGCCAGCGCCAGGAAACCGGTGCCGGCTACGCCGACCTCAAAGTTCCAGGTCTGCACGCTGGGGATGATATAGGCCAGGCCGCCGATGCCGCCCAAAAAGCCCGAGATCACAACGCCGCTGTAGCGCATCTTGTACACATTGATGCCCACGGAATCCGCCGCCTGGGGGTGTTCGCCGCAGGCGCGCAGCCGCAGGCCAAAGCGGGTCTTGTACATGACGATATAGCTGATGATGAGCAGCGCGATGCCCAGCGGCACAAAGACGCTGAGTTCCAAACTGCCGATGTTGAACAAAAACGCCTTGTTGGTGTAGCTGATTTTGGAGGAAGTGGACCCGTTAAAGTTTTTGGCCAGGATGATGGCGATGGCGGTGGCCAGCATGTTGAGCGCCGTGCCGCCGATGGTCTGGTCCGCCTTGAGGTGGATGGACGCAAAGGCCAGCAGCAGCGAGTAGACCATGCCGCAGAGCGCCGCCACCGCAATGGAGATAGTGACGATGAGCAGCGGCGGCATGGAGGGGGGCAGCATGGCGACCGCCAGCACGCCGCCCAAACCGCCGATGACCATGATGCCCTCGAGCGCGATGTTGATGATGCCGGAGTGCTCACTGAACATGCCGCCCAGCGCCACCAGCATCAGCACGATGCCGTACAACAGCGTATATTTAATCAGCAAAAGCATGTTACTTGGCCTCCTTTCCGGCCTGCGGCGCCGCTTCGGCGTTGGCGTCGGGGATGTCCCTGTCGGCATGCAGTTTGCGGGCGATCACGCCGCGGAACAGCATGGCGAACGCGCACAGGTAGATGATGATGCCGGAGATCAGGTCTGCGATCTCGGCCGGGAAATACCGCGTGGGCAGGAAGCTGCCGCCCACCGTGATGTGCGAAATGAAAATGGAGGAGAAGATGGTGCCGATGGGGTGGGACGCCGCCAGCAGCGCCGTGGCGATGCCGTTGAAGCCCATGGCCGGCAGCGTGGTGGTGTTGAGGGGGTTCCACTCGGCCCCGCCGGAAAGATACAGCAGCCCCGCGCCGAACCCGGCCAGCGCGCCGGCGATGGTCATCGAGAGGATGATGTTCTTTTTCTCGTTGATGCCGGCGTAGCGGGCCGCATTTTTGTTGAGACCGACGGCCTTGAGCTCATAGCCGAACGTCGTTTTTTCCAGCACGACCCAGATCACGATGGCCACCGCGATGGCCAGGAAAATGGCAATGGTCGTGCTGGGGGTGTGAAACAACTCCGAAAGCCCGGCCGAAGGAATGACCGATTCGGGCGAAGTATCGACCAGTTTCCAGGTGCGGGTGCTCTTGACATCGTACATGGCGCCGGTGCCGCGGGCGTAGACGATCTCGTTGACCATATACAGGCCGATCCAGTTGAACATGATGGAGGTGATAACCTCGTTGATGTTGAGGTAGGCCTTAAAGATGCCGGGGATGGCGCCCCACACCGCGCCGAACAGCGCCGACGCCAGCAGGCAGAGGTACCACGGCAGGTGCAAAATAAGCGCGCAGTACAGTGCGCCGAACGCACCCAGCGTATACTGCCCGGCCGCGCCGATGTTGAACAGGCCGGTCTTGAAGGCGAACGCCACCGAAAGGCCGGTCATGATGAGCGGGGCGGAGTTGGTCAGCGTGCGGCCAACGCCATAGGGGAAGTCATAGAAACCGCCCTGGATGATGCGCACAAAGCCCTGGTCCCAGGCGTGCTCGGCATTGATGATGAACAGCGCCGCCAGGCCGACAACCAGGCCAATGAGGATGCAGAGGATGGCCGCCAGCACGCTGCTGCCTTTTTGCCGCAGGGCCATAGCCGTTTTGTTGGGTTTACGACTCACGGTTTACTGCGCCTCCTTTCCCTGCTTTTTGGCGCCTGCCATGTACAGGCCCAGTTCCTCGACCGTCGTGGTCTTGGGGTCGAACTCGCCGACGATCTCGCCCTCGTACATTACAAGGATGCGGTCGGAGAGGTTCATGACTTCATCCAGTTCCAAACTGACGAGCAGCACGGCCGTGCCGCGGTCGCGCTCGGCCACGATCTGTTTGTGGATATACTCGATCGCGCCGACGTCCAGGCCGCGGGTGGGCTGCACGGCCACCAGCAGCTTGGGGTCTTTGTCGATCTCGCGCGCAATGATGGCCTTTTGCTGGTTGCCGCCCGACATGCTGCGGGCGATGGTCACGCTGCCCTGGCCGCTGCGCACGTCGTACTGGCGGATCAATTTATCCGAGTAGGCGCGCACTTCGCCCTGTTTGATGAAGCCGTGGTTCTGGAACGCGGGCTCCCAGTAGCGCTGCAGCACCAGGTTCTTTTCCAGCGTATAGTCCAGCACCAGGCCGTGTTTGTGGCGGTCCTCCGGGATATGGCTCATGCCGTCTTTGGAGCGCTGGCGGATGGACGCGTGGGTGATATCCTGCCCGGCCAGCGTCAGCGAACCGCCGCTGACTTTTTCCAGCCCCGTCAGGCCGTAGACGAGTTCGGTCTGGCCGTTGCCCTCGATGCCCGCCAGGCAGACGATCTCGCCGGCGCGCACGGTAAAGCTGACGCCGCGCACGGCGTCCTTTTTGTGCACGCGGCCCGGCACGGTGAGGTCCTTGACCTGCAGCACCGGCTCGCCGGGCTGGGCGGGGGCTTTTTCGACGGCGAACTGCACGTCGCGCCCGACCATCATGCGGGAGAGTTCCTCTTTGCTGGTCTTGGCGATCTCCACCGTGCCGATGCCCTTGCCCTTGCGCAGCACGGTGCAGCGGTCGGCCACGGCCATGATCTCGTTGAGTTTGTGGGTGATGAACAGGATGCTCTTGCCCTCTTTTTTGAACCCGCGCATGATCTCCATCAATTCGTCGATCTCCTGCGGGGTCAGCACGGCCGTGGGCTCGTCAAAGATCAGGATCTCGTTGTCGCGGTAGAGCATTTTCAGGATTTCCACGCGCTGCTGCATGCCGACCGAGATATCGCTGATCAGCGCGTCGGGGTCGACGCGCAGGCCGTATTTTTCCGAGAGTTCCACCACGCGCTTGCGGGCGGCGCTTTTCTGCAAAAAGCCCGCCTTGCAGGGCTCGACGCCCAGCATGATGTTGTCGAGCACGCTGAAACACTCGACCAGTTTAAAGTGCTGGTGTACCATGCCGATGCCCAGCGCGTTGGCGTCGTTGGGGTCCTTGATGCGGACCTCCTGGCCATTTTTTTTGATGGTGCCCTGTTCGGGTTGATACAGACCGAACAGAACGCTCATCAGCGTAGATTTGCCTGCGCCGTTCTCGCCCAGCAGGGCGTGCACCTCGCCGCGGCGCAGCTGAAGGGTAACGTCATCGTTGGCCTTGATACCGGGGAATTCCTTGGTGATGTGCAACATTTCGATCACGAAATCCTCTGCCAATCCGCTCACGCTCCTTTCCTAAACTCGTTTGTGTTTATTATACAGTTTTTTACCGGGTTTCACAAGTTTTTTGCGGTTGTTTTTTGCAAAACGCAGCGGCGCGGACGCACAAAAAGCGGCGGGCGCCCGCATGGCAGGCGTCCGCCGCTTTTTTTAGTTCCCCTTGGGGGAACGGATCAGGGGTTAGACCTGGTAATCCACCGTGGTGTTGGCCTCGTTGACGGTGGGCTTGGTCGCATCGTCAGAGTTGTTGTCGACGACGATCTCGCCGGAGCGGATCGCTTCGCGCACGGTCTCGTACTCCTCGACCGTGAAGGTGGAGAAGTTCCAGCTGGTCTCGGCGGTGGGCAGGCCGACGTAGTCGCCTTCCTCCAGGCCGTAGTTGCCGTTGGTGCCGCCGATGGTGTCCCAGGTGCCGTTGAGCACATGGTCCAGCGCGTCGGTAACGCCCTCGTTCAGGCCCTTCATGGCGGAGGTCACGAACGGGTTGTAGCTGTACTTGCCGGCCGCAACGTCCTCTTCGCCGATGTAGTTCTGGTCGACGTCGACGCCGATGACCTTGCCGTCATACTTGACAGCCGCTTCGACAGCGCTGGTGTAGATGCCGCCGCCGCAGGCAAAGACGACCTGCGTGCCGCCGGAGTACCAGCTTTCCATCTTGGCGGTGATGTTGGCATCGCCCGAGAAGGCGCCGCCGTACCAGTAGTTGATGTGGATGTTGGCGCCCATCTCCTGCGCAGCGGCGTCAGCGCCCTGCACAAAGCCGTAGCCGTAGCGGATAACGGCGGGCACCGCCATGCCGCCCAGGAAGCCCAGCTCGGTGAAGCCGTCCTTGACAGCGGCGTAACCGGCCAGGTAGCCGGCCTGCTCTTCTTTGTAGGTGATGCAGTAGACGTTGGCGGGGATGGTCTCGGTGCCGATGTCGGCCGCGGTCATGTCCACGCCGATGAAGTTGACGTCGGGGTACTCCTCGGCAGCCCAGGCCAGGGCGGGGCCGTACAGGTAGCCGACGCAGACAACGGTGTTGGCGCCGTCGTTGATCGCGTTGCGGATCAGGGTCTGGCGCTCCTCGTCATTGTCCTCGCTGGGCAGGTAGTACTCGTAGTTCAGGCCGTTGGCTTCGCCAAACGCCTCGACGGCTTCCCAGCAGCCCTGGTTAAAGCTCTCGTCGTCGATGGTGCCGACGTCGCAGACCTGCGCGATGCCGGTGACTTCCGTGACCGCAGCCTCTTCCGCCGTCGCTTCGGTGCTGGCGCTCTCGGTCGCCGTGCTGTCCGCCGTGGAAGCCGCGTCGTTGCCGCCGCAGGCCGCCAGGGACAACGCCATGCTGGCCGCCATGACCAGTGCAAGCAGTTTCTTCATGGTTTTGTTCTCCTTTGTTCCAAAAAAGGTCCGGGCAGGGCGGTTCCCTGCCCGGTGTATTTACCAGTATAGCCCATTCACCCCCGTTTTGCAATGGAAAATTCGACACAATTCCATTACAAAACTTTGACAATCGTATAACGGGGGTCAGTTCTCCACCGTCAGCGTGACGGAGGGCGTATCGGGCAGCGTGGCCATATCGGCGTAGGCTTCCACTTCCAGTTCGCTGTTGCGCAGCTGCTCGTACAGGCGCTCATACTCGGCCTGGGTAAAGTTGCTGAACCGCCATGTAGCGCCCGCCAGCGCCACGCTGCCGTCGGTATAGCCCAAGCGCTCGGTCCGGCCGGCGTCCTCCTGGCCCCAGGTGGCGTTGCCGGAGAAAAATTTGTACAGCTGGCGCTGCACGGCCGTGTTGTAACACAGCACCGCGCTGCCCAGCACGCGCTCGCTCAACGCATTCTGGTCCCAGCCGGTGGCAAACGCCTTGGCGCCGGTCTGGTTGACGGCTTCCACCGCGCTTTGCATCAGCGCACTGCCGTCGGCCATAATCAGCCCGGTGCCGTCGTTGAACCAGTCCAGCATGCGCTGGGTTGCCACCGCCGGGTCACCGATGTCGCCGGTATACCACACGCGCAGGGTCACGGTTTCGCCCTGGCGCTCGGCCGCAGCGTCGGCCCCCTGCAAAAATCCCGTGCAGTACCGCACGATGCCGGGCAGTTCGTCGTCACCCACAAAGCCCAGCGTGGTGTAGCCTTCGGCCACGGCCGCATAGCCGGCCAGGTAGCCGGCCTGTTCCTCGTGGAAAAGCACGCAGTGGACGCTGGCCTCGGTGGTATAGGCGGTGTAATCCTCGCTGTGGGGTTCGTCGTCAAACAGCAGGTAATGTACATTGGGGTAGCTGGCCTGGATGTTGAACAGCGCCCTGGCCATGGCTTCGCCGCGGCAGACAACCAGCGTCGCCCCGCTTTGGGCCGCGGCGCGCAGCGCGTCCTCGGCCGTGGCCTGGTCCGCGCCCTCGCCATACAGGCAGGACTGCGCGGTATAGCCAAAGTTGGCGGCAAAGGTCTGGATGCCCTGCCACAGCAGCGCGTCGGCGCCGGATTCCATGCTGGCGGCGTCGGCCGCCAGCGCAATGGTGGCCCCGCCGGGCAGCGGCGCGGCGTCGGCCGCCGCCTGGTACACGTAGGATGCATCGTCCAGCGGCACCGTAAATTCGCCGGTTTCCGTCGTTTGCCCGCCCCGCCCGCAGGCCGCCAGGCTTACCAGCAGCGAAAGGCAGAGCAGCAGTGCGATGAGTTTTTTCATGGGGTACGGGAACTCCTTACATTGGGGATTCTGGTTCAGCTTTTTTCGAGGTTGGCGGGGCCGAACCCGTAGGGCAGCAGCTCGCCCAGCGTCGTCACGATGTAGTCGTCGACGCTTTTGGCCATGATGACGGTCAGGCCGGGGCCGCCGAACTCATACAGCGCCTGGCGGCAGACGCCGCACGGGCCGGTGACGAGGGTGTTGGTCTGGCCCTGCAGGCTGCCCACAATGGCGATGGCGGTAAATGTACGTTCGCCCTCGCTGACTGCCTTGAACAGCGCCGTGCGCTCGGCACAGTTGGTGGCGGTGTAGCCGGCGTTTTCGATATTGCAGCCGGTGTACACCTTGCCGTCTGGCGTCAGCAGCGCAGCCCCCACGTTAAAGTGGGAATACGGCGTGTAGGCGAACTGTTTCGCCGCGAATGCATCGCGGATCAGTGCCTGAATCTGTTCTTTTTCCATCTTACTTCTCCAGATACGCCGGGGCGGCCAGCGCCACCTGCATCATGGCGGTAAAGCTGGTCTGACGCTGTTCGGGGGTGGTGAGCTCGGGCGAGACGAAGCTGTCGGAGATCGTCAGCAGGCAGGCGGCGCGCTTGCCCAGCACCCTGGCGTTGTGGAACAGCGCAAAACTCTCCATCTCGACGGCAAGGCAGCCTTTTTCGTCGCGCAGACGCTCCCAGTAGGTCGGCTTGGCGTCGCTGGGCTGGCGGTAGAACACGTCGGAGGAATGGATCACGCCCTCGATGAGGGGGATGCCCTGCGCGGCGGCGCTGGCGCGCAGCGCGTCGTTGAGGGCGGCGTCCGGCGTCTGGATGTCGTCGGGGTTGCCGTTCTGGGTGCGGGCGTAGCTGCTCTCGGAATAGGCGCCGGTGGCCAGCACGACGTCGAACAGCTTGGCTTTGTCGGTGTAGGAACCGGCCGAGCCGATGCGGATGATGTTCTCGACGCCGTATTGGGTGTACAGTTCGTAGGAATAGATGCCGATGGACGGCATGCCCATGCCGCTGCCCATCACGCTGACGGGGCGGCCCTGGTAGGTACCGGTGTAGCCGAGCATGCCGCGCACGTCGGTGACGAGCCGGGCGTCCTGCAAAAAGGTTTCGGCAATGAACTTGGCGCGCAGCGGGTCGCCGGGCATAAGGACGGTCTTGGCAAAATCGCCGTTTTCGGCGCGGTTATGCGGGGTAGACATGGTCACACACTCCTTTGTCATAGGTTTGTCCCTATAGTATACCACATTTGGCAAGTTTGTGGTAAAATGGAACCGAATTTTTTTGGGAAAGCCGGTGTTTTGCATGCCGTTACCGCACCACTGCACGCTGTGCCCGCGCGCCTGCGGGGCCGACCGCGCCGCCGGGCAGGCCGGGTATTGCGGGGCCGACGACCGGCTGCTTGTCGCGCGCGCGGCGCTGCACCACTGGGAGGAACCCTGCCTGAGCGGCAACCCCGACGACGCGCGCGGCAGCGGCACGGTGTTTTTTACCCACTGTGCGCTGCGCTGCTGTTATTGCCAGAACTACCCCATCAGCCAGCAGGGCGTGGGCAAGGCCATCCCCGCCGCGCGCCTGGCCGAGATTTTTCTGCGCCTGCAGCGCGACGGCGCGCGCAACCTGAACCTGGTAACGGCCACCCAGTACCTGCCCTTTGTGGTGGAAGCCCTGGACGCCGCCAGAGCCGCCGGGCTGACGCTGCCGGTGGTGTACAACACCGGCGGGTATGAGACGGTGGAGACCGTGCGCGCGCTGGCCGGGTATGTGGACGTGTGGCTGACCGATTTCAAGTACGCGTCCTCCGCACTGGCGGCGCAGCTTTCGGCCGCGCCGGACTACCCCGCCGTGGCCAAAGCCGCCTTGCGGCAGATGCTGGCGCAGACCGGCGCGCCCGTGTACGACGGCGAGGGCTTTTTGCAGCGCGGGGTCCTTGTGCGGCACCTGGCGCTGCCCGGCCAGTGGCAGGACAGCCGCGCCGTGCTGCACACGCTGGCCCGCCTGCGCGGCGAGACCGGCGTACCGTTTGTGCCCAGCCTGATGAGCCAGTTTACCCCCTTTTATAAAGCCGCCGAACACGGGCTGGGGCGGCGCATCACGACCTATGAATACCGCCGCGTCATTGAGGAAGCCATCCGCCTGGGCCTGACCGGGGGCTACATGCAGGAAAAAAGCAGCGCGCGGGAGGAATACACCCCGCCCTTTGACCTGGAAGGCGTGTGACCGCCCCCGCGCAACATCCCCCTGCCCTGCCGCATAGTATGCGCTAAGGGGCGGCGGCCCGGCGCGGCTGCCGCCCCCTGTGGGGAAAAGGGGGGCTTTTTTATGGCTGTGTACCAGAACGGCATCGATGTATCCCGCTACCAGGGCAGCGTCAACTGGGCGCAGGTGGCGGCCGCCGGCAAGGACTTTGCCATTGTGCGCATCGGGTCCAGCAACAGCGGCGGGCTGTATGTGGACCCGTACTTTTTGCAGAACGTCAACGGCGCCCACGCGGCGGGGCTGCGCGTCGGCGCATACTATTATACCTATGCGCGCACGCAGAGCGCCGTGGCCGACGAGCTTTCGACGTTTATGAACGTGCTGCAGGGCCTGCAGCTGGAATACCCGGTGTTTGTGGATGTGGAGGATTCCAGCCTGACGGACCTGGGCCGCACCCGCCTGACCGGGCTGGTGCGCTACGCGATGGATATTTTGTACCAGCGCAAATGGTACGGCGGGTGGTACAGCTACACCAACTACATCAACAACTACCTTAACGCCGCCGAACTGGCCGACTACCCGCTGTGGGTGGCCGACTACCGCGCCAGCCTGGGCTACAGCGGCCAATACGCAATGTGGCAATACTCCGGCAGCGGCCGCGTGAACGGCATTGCCGGCGCGTGCGATTTAAACCGCAGCTACCGCGACTTTTTGCCCGCCATCCAGGCCGGGGGCTTTAACAACTACGGCCCCGGCGGCCCGCTGATGCAGAACACCGACCGCTACACGCTGGTGGTGTTCAACGCCCGCACCGAGTATTTCTACACGCCCAATTTCAACGACGTCGTGGGCTACCTGCCGCTGGGGCGTTACCGCGTGACCCAGCGCAGCACCCAAAAGTACGACGGGTACGACTGGGTGATCTTTGACTATAACGGCGGGTCCTACTGGACGGCGCTGCTGGGCGACCGCAACCGGCTGGAGCGCACCGTGTAAAAAGGCGCAAAAAGCGCTTGCATAACAACCATACGTTGTGTTATAATGCAAAGGATTTGACAAGCGCACGCGCTTTATGCTTAAATGATTTTGTATGCGCTATCCAAGAAACAGTACGCGGCCCGGCGCCGCAGGGGGACCCTACGCATGGTAAAAAAGAAGCAGGAATACGGCAACGACAGCATCCGCCAGCTCAAAGGCGCCGACCGTGTGCGCAAGCGCCCGGCCGTCATCTTTGGTTCCGACGGCGTGGAGGGCTGCGCCCATTCCATTTTTGAGATCATCTCCAACTCCATCGACGAAGCGCGCGACGGTTACGGCAACCGCATCAACGTCACGCTGTACCCCGACCACGTCATTGAGGTCGAGGATTTTGGCCGCGGCATCCCGGTGGATTACAACAAGGCAGAGGAACGCTGGAACTGGGACCTGGTGTTCTGCGAGTTGTACGCCGGCGGCAAATACGCCGAGGGCGGCGGCAACTATGATTTCAGCCTGGGCCTGAACGGCCTGGGCCTGTGCGCGACCCAGTATGCCAGCGAGTGGATGACCGCCGATATCTACCGCGACGGCTTCCACTACCACCTCGATTTCAAGAAAGGCGAAAACGTCGGCGGGCTGCAAAAGCAGCCGTACACCGGCCGCCGCACGGGGTCGGTCATCCGCTGGCGGCCCGACACCGAGGTGTTCACCGACATTGCCGTGCCGGCGGAAGCGTTCCAGAACATGCTGCGCCGCCAGGCCGTCGTCAACGACGGCGTGACGCTGGTGTTCACCGACAAATCCGGCAGCGAAGCCAAAAAGTACGAGTACCTGTACGAGCACGGCATTGCCGACTACGCCAACGAACTGGTGGGCGACCAGGCGCTGACGCCGGTGCATTTTTGCGCCGGGGCCGCCAGCGGCCGCGACCGCGCCGACCAGCCCGACTACCAGGTCAAGATGAACGTGGCGTTTGCGTTTTCCAACACGGTGCAGGTGCTGGAATACTACCACAACTCCAGCTGGCTGGAACACGGCGGCAGCCCCGACCGCGCCGTGCGCACGGCGTTCGTCAACCAGATCAACGCCTGGCTGAAAAACAAGGGCCTGTACAAGAAAAACGAGAGCGCGATCACCTTCTCGGACGTGCAGGACTGCCTGGTGCTGGTGTCGTCGAGCTTTTCCACCCGCACCAGCTACGAGAACCAGACCAAAAAGGCCATCACCAACAAGTTCGTGGCCCAGGCCATGACCGAGTTCCTTAAACATCAGCTGGAAGTCTATTTTATTGAGCACCCCGACGAAGCCGAAAAAGCCTGCAAGCAGGTGCTCATCAACAAACAGAGCCGCGAGCACGCCGAAAAAGCGCGCATCTCCATCAAAAAGACGATGACCCAGCAGATGGACCTGGCCAACCGCGTACAGAAGTTCGTCGACTGCCGCACCAAGGACCCCTCCCGCCGGGAACTGTACATCGTGGAGGGCGACTCGGCCATGGGCGCGGTCAAGCAGAGCCGCGACTCGGAGTTCCAGGCCATCATGCCCATCCGCGGCAAAATTCTCAACTGCCTGAAAGCCGACTACGCGCGCATCTTCAAGTCCGATATCATCACCGACCTCATCCGCGTGATGGGCTGCGGCGTGGAACTGGGTGGCAGCCACAACAAGGACCTGGCCAACTTCAACCTGGAAAACCTGCGCTTTAACAAAGTGGTCATCTGTACCGACGCCGACGTCGACGGGTACCAGATCCGCACGCTGGTGCTGACGATGCTGTACCGCCTGACCCCGACGCTGATCAATCAGGGGTATGTGTATATTGCCGAGAGCCCGCTGTATGAGATCAACACCAAAAACAAGACCTACTTTGCCTACACCGAGCCGGAGAAAGCGGACATCCTGCGCCGCATCGAGGGGCAGAAATATACGATCCAGCGCTCGAAAGGTTTGGGCGAGAACGACCCCGAGATGATGTGGCTGACGACGATGAGCCCCGAGAGCCGCCGCCTGATCAAAGTGCTGCCCACCGACGCCGAGCGCACGGCGCAGGTGTTTGACCTGCTGCTGGGCGACAATTTGCAGGGCCGCAAAGAGCATATTGCCGAGCACGGCGCCGAATACCTGGACGATCTGGACGTAAGCTGAGGGAAAGAGAACGAACATGGCAAAAAAACGCGAAAAAAAGACGGCCCCCGCCCGCCCGCAGCTGGGGGATAACGTAGAAATCCTTTCGGCCGGCGAAATTTTGGAAGCGCCCATCACCGAGACGCTGGAGACCAACTACATGCCCTATGCGATGAGCGTCATCGTCTCCCGCGCGCTGCCGGAGATCGACGGCTTCAAGCCCGCCCACCGCAAACTGCTGTACACGATGTACGGCATGGGCCTGCTGAAAGGCCCGCGCACCAAGAGCGCCAACATCGTGGGCAGCACGATGCACCTGAACCCCCACGGCGACGCCGCCATCTACGACACGATGGTGCGCATGGGGCGCTCCAACGAAAGTTTGCTGGTGCCCTACGTCGACTCCAAGGGCAACTTTGGCAAGGCGTACAGCCGCGATATGGCCTACGCCGCCGCCCGTTACACCGAAGCCCGCCTGGAACCGGTGTGCGAGGAACTGTTCCGCGACATCGACAAGGACACCGTCGACTTTGTGCCCAACTACGACGGCACCACCACCGAGCCGACGCTGCTGCCGGTCACCTTCCCCACCATTTTGGCCAACAACACGCTGGGCATCGCCGTCGGCATGGCGTCCAACATCTGTTCGTTCAATCTGGCCGAGCTGTGCAACGCCACCATTGCGCTGATGAAAGACCCCGAGGCCGACCTGACCGAAATTTTGCCGGCGCCGGATTTTGTGGGCGGCGGGCAAATCTTGTACGACGCGGCCGAGATGGAAAACGTGCGTGAACACGGCCGCGGCAGCGTGCGCGTGCGCGCGCAGTGGCGGTACGACAAGGCCAACCACTGTATCGACGTGACGCATATTCCCCCCACCACGACGGTGGAAGCGGTCATGGACAAGATCACCGAGCTGGTCAAGCTGGGCAAAGTCCGCGAGATCAGCGATATGCGCGACGAGACCGACTTAAACGGCCTGAAGCTGACCATCGACCTCAAGCGCGGGCAGGACCCCGAAAAGCTGATGGCCCGCCTGTTCAAGGCCACCCCGCTGGAGGACAGTTTTGCCTGCAACTTCAACGTCCTGATCGCCGGGCAGCCGCGCGTGCTGGGCGTGCGCGAGATTTTGCTGGAGTGGACGGCGTTCCGCGCCGAATGTGTGCGCCGCCGCACCTACCACGACCTGCAGGGCAAACAGAAACGCCTGCACCTGCTGCAGGGCCTGCAGGCGATTTTGCTGGATATCGACAAGGCCATCGACATTGTGCGCAACACGGCCGAAGAAGCCGAGGTCGTGCCCAACCTGATGATCGGGTTCGGCATCGACGAAGCGCAGGCCGAGTATGTGGCCGAGATCAAGCTGCGCCACCTCAACCGCGAGTACATCCTCAAGCGCACGGCGGAGATTGAGGAACTGGCCGACGCCATCGCCGACCTTGAGGATATCCTCAAACGGCCGGCGCGCATCCACCGCATCATCATGGGCGAGCTGGGCGACGTCGCCAAAAAGTACGGCCAGCCCCGCCGCTGCGAGATTTTGTACGAAGCGCCCAGCGAGGACACCGGCGAGGAGGAACAGCAGATCCCCGACTACCCGGTGCATCTGTTCTTTACGCGGGACGGCTACTTTAAAAAGATCACGCCGCAGAGCCTGCGCATGAGCGGCGAGCAGAAGCTGAAAGACGGCGACGAAGTGCTGTTTACCTGCGAGAGCACCAACAGCGCCGAGCTGCTGTTCTTTACCAACCTGCGCCAGGTCTACAAATCGCACGCATACGACTTTGCCGACAGCAAAGCCAGCGTGCTGGGCGACTACGTGGCTTCTGCCTTAGGCATGGACGACGGCGAGGTGCCGCTGTACATGGTGGTGACCGCCGACTACCGCGGCTGGATGCTGTTCTTCTTCCAGAACGGCAAGTGCGCCAAAATCCCGCTGCGCAGCTACGAGACCAAGCAGAACCGCCGCAAGCTGCTGAAAGCCTACAGCGACAAGGCCGAGCTGGCCACCATGCGCTACCTGCCCGAGGAAACCGAGCTGGCCATTTTTACCACCAACAACCGCCTGCTGCTGGCCGGCAGCGCCCTGATCCCCGAGAAGGCGACGCGCGACAGCGCCGGCGTCAACGTGGTGACGCTGAAAAAGAACGCCCGCATTGCGCGGGTGACGCTTTCGGCCGGGCTGGAACTGGGCGAGGCGCACCGCTACCGCGTGCGCACGCTGCCGGCGGCCGGGGCCATCGTGCGCGCCGACGACCGCGCCGAGCAGCTGACGCTGTAAAACGCCGGGCTGCCCTCCCCTCCCTCTTACAAAGAAAAATGCTCCCCGCGGTTCCGGGTGGAACCGCGGGGAGCATTTGCGTTTTATAAGAGCGGGACGTTACGCCAGCACCGGTTTAAGCGCGGCGGCCAGTTCGTCCTTTTTGGCCTGGGCTTCGGCCAGGTCCTTGCCTTTGGTGGTAAAGTAGGTCTTGATCTTGGGCTCGGTGCCGGAGGGGCGCACCACGACGGTGGCGCCGCTGGCCAGCGTGTAGATCAGCACGTTGGCGGCGGGCAGGCCGGTTTCCTCGGGCTTTTTGTAGTCGACGACCTTGACGACCGCGTCGCCGCCGAAGTCCTGGGGCGGGTTGGCACGCAGGCCGGCCATGATGCCGGCCATCTTGTCCATGCCGGACAGGCCCGGGAACTCAAAGCTGTCGACCTTGTTGAGGTAGCGGCCGTACTGGGCGTAGATGCGCTCGAGTTCCTCTTTGATGGAACTGCCTTTGGCGCGGTAGTAGGCGGCCATCTCGCAGATCAGCATGCTGCCGATGATGGCGTCCTTGTCGCGCACATAGGGCCCGGCCAGGTAGCCGTAGCTTTCCTCAAAGCCAAAGATAAAGCGGTCGACCTCGCCGTCGGCTTCCAGCTTGGCGATCTGGTCGCCGATCCACTTGAAGCCGGTGAGGACGTTGCGGCACTCGACGCCGTAATGCTCGGCCACTTTGTCGGCCAGCGGGGTCGAGACGATGGACTTGCACATGACGGGTTTTTTGGGCATGGTGCCCTGCTCAATGCGGCCGGCGCAAATGTAGTCCAGCAGCAGCACGCCGACTTCGTTGCCGGAGAGCAGCTCATAGCTGCCGTCCTTGCACTTGACGGCGATGCCCACGCGGTCGGCGTCGGGGTCGGTGGCCAGCATCAGGTCGGCGCCGGATTTCTCGGCCAGTTCCAGGCCCAGGCGCAGCGCTTCAAAAATTTCGGGGTTGGGGTAGGGGCAGGTCGGGAAGTTGCCGTCGGGGTCCTTCTGCTCGGGCACGATGGTAATGTCGGTGATGCCGATCTCGCCCAGGACGGTGGTGACCGGCACGAGGCCGGAGCCGTTGAGCGGGCTGTACACGAGTTTGAGCCCTGCGGTCTTGCAGATGCCGGGGCGGATGGAGCGCGCCTCAATGGCGTCGTACAGCGCGCGGATGCAGTCGTCGCCGACGTACTCGATAAGGCCCTGGGCCAGGCCGTCCGCAAACGAAATGCTCTTAGCGCCGGTGAGCACGTCGGTCTTTTGGATCTCGGCATAGACGATGTCGGCGGCTTCGTCGGTCATCTGGCAGCCGTCGGGGCCGTAAGCCTTGTAGCCGTTGTACTTGGCGGGGTTGTGGCTGGCCGTGACCATGATGCCGGCGTTGCAGTGGTAGTAGCGCGTGGCAAACGAAAGCGCAGGCACCGGCATCAGCGCCTTGTAGATGCGCACATGCACGCCGTTGGCGGCCAGCACCTCGGCGGCCGTTTTGGCAAACAGGTCCGATTTGATGCGGCTGTCGTAGCTGATGGCGACGGTCTGGGTGCCGCCCTGGGTCTTGACCCAGTTGGCAAGGCCCTGCGTGGCCTGGCGCACAACGTAGATGTTCATGCGGTTGGTGCCGGCGCCGATGACGCCGCGCAGCCCGGCCGTGCCGAATTTGAGCGATACCGCAAAGCGGTCCTGGATGGCAGCGTCGTCCTCGCGGATGCTTTCCAGTTCCGGTTTCAGGTCGGCGTCGTCGAGGTCGGCGGCCAGCCAACGTTCATACATATCCTGATACATAAGTTGACACCTGCACTTTCGATAGATGCTGTAGAGTTCAAAGGTTCCTCTATGTACTAAATATACCAACTCTTGGCGGCACTGTCAAATAATTTTTGGGCAAAATGGACGGTTTTTGTGCACCCCAGCTTGTAGAAACGCCCGCCGCGCGCTATACTGGTAAAAAGCAATGGCAAAGCGGGAGGAACGCGGTATGTTTGCAAAGGTGACCAGCCTGGGCGTCACGGGGCTGGCGGGATATCTGGTGCAGGTCGAGACCGATCTTTCGGGCGGGCTGCCGCAGTTCAACCTCGTCGGCCTGCCGGATTCCGCCGTCAAAGAGAGCAGCGAGCGCGTGCGCAGCGCCGTCAAAAACCTGCACTACCAGTGGCCGGCCAGCCGCATCACGGTCAACCTGGCCCCCGCCGACGTGCGCAAGACCGGCCCGGTGTACGACCTGCCGGTGTTCATTGGCATTTTGGCGGCGCAGGGTAAATTGCCCGCGCCGGGGCCGCAGCGCGCCTTTTTGGGCGAGCTGGGCCTGGATGGCGCGCTGCGCCCGGTAAGCGGCGTGCTGCCCATGGCGCTGGCCGCCGTGCAGCAAGGCGTGACCGAACTGTACGTGCCGGCCGAGAACGCCGCCGAAGCCGCCGTAGCCGAGGGGCTGACTGTCTACCCGGCGCGCAGCGCACAGGACGTGGTGCTGCACCTGTGCGGGGCCGAACCGCTTGCCCCTGCGCAGGCCGACGGGTACGATGAAAACGGCGTCTGGCTGGGGCCGGATATGGCCGACGTGCGCGGCCAGGGCGAAGCGCGCCGCGCGCTGGAGATTGCAGCCGCCGGCGGGCACAACCTGCTGCTGGTGGGCCCGCCGGGCACCGGCAAAAGCATGCTGGCCAAGCGGCTGCCGGGCATTCTGCCGCCGCTGACCTACGACGAAGCGCTGGAGACCAGCGCCATCTATTCGGTCGCCGGGCTGCTGCGCGGCGGGCTTGTCAAAACACGGCCGTTCCGCAGCCCGCACCACAGCGTGAGCTCCACGGCGCTGGCCGGCGGCGGCACGGTGCCGCGCCCCGGCGAGATCAGTTTGGCGCACAACGGCGTGCTGTTTTTGGACGAACTGCCGGAATTTGCGCGCGACACGCTGGAAGTGCTGCGCCAGCCGCTGGAGGATGGCGCCGTGACGGTGAGCCGCGTGCACGGCACCGCCACCTACCCCTGCAAATTTATGCTGGTGGCCGCCATGAACCCCTGCAAATGCGGGTACCTGGGCCACCCCACGCGGGAATGTACCTGCACGCCCAGCGCCATTGAGCAGTACCGCCGGCGCATTTCCGGCCCGCTGCTGGACCGCATCGACCTGCATGTGGAAGCCCTGCCGGTGGAATATGAGGACCTGGCCGCCGAGCAGAGCGGCGAGCCCAGCGCCGCCGTGCGCGCCCGGGTGATGGCGGCGCGCACGTTGCAGCGGCAGCGCTACCATGCCCTGCCCGGCGTGCGCTGCAACGCCCAGCTGCCCGGCAGCGCGCTGCGGCAGTACTGCCGCATGACCCCGGCCGCCGAAAAGCTGCTGCGCGGCGCGTTTGAGCGCCTGGGCTACAGCGCCCGCGCCTACGACCGCATTTTGCGCGTGGCGCGCACCGCCGCCGACCTGGACGGCAGCGAGGTATTGGACAGCGTGCATCTTTCGGAAGCGCTGCAATATCGCAGCCTGGACCGCAAGTTCGGCATCCGCTGACATTTTTGCAAAATATCGCCCCCGACCGGATTTGGCATGCCCGGTCGGGGGCGATGTGTTTTTGTTTATACCTGTTCCAGCACCTGCCACAGCGCCTGCGCGCTGGCCTGCCAACTGTAGCGGGCCAGCAGTTCGCCGGCATCGCGCTGCGGCGGGGTGACGTCGTCGACGTTGCCGGGGTTCGTTTTCAGGTCGATGTAGCCCGCGCAACCGCCGTAGACTTCCCGCATGCAGGGGGTGTCGCTGACATAGATGCGCGGCGCGCCGCAGGCGACGGCTTCCAGCGGGGGGATGCCGAACCCCTCGTACAGTGTGGGGAACAAAAACGCCTTGCAGTGGTGCATCAGGGCTTTGGCTTCGCCGTCCGACACATAGCCCAGGTAGACGACGTTGGGCAGCCCCGCCAGACCCAGGCGCTTTGCTTCGCCCTGCAGGCTGCCGCCGCCGGCAATGGCAAACACAGCGTCCGGTTTGGCCTTGGCTGCGCGCAGCACCCAGGGGAAGTTTTTGTTTTTGAGCAGGTTGGCCATGCTGAAATAGTACTCGCCCCGGCGCAGCTGCGGCGCTTTGGCAAAGATGCGCTCGTCGGCGGCGATGCGCTGCATCTGCTGCCAGGCGTTGTACACCACAAAAATGCGCTGCGGCGCCACGCCGTAATAGCGCGTGATCTCGCTTTTGGAAAACTGCGACACCGTGACGACGGCGTCGGCCACGGCGGCGATGCACCGGTATTGCAGCCGGTGCCACAGCGCGCTGGCAAGGTCCCGCGGGGCAGTGTAAAAGTCCGGCCGGGCGCGGTAGCAGACATCGTGCACGACGGCGACGCCGCGGAACCCGAACAGCGGGATGACGTTGCAGGTGGCCAGCCCGCGCGCGCCGCGCTGTTGTAAGTAGGCCGGGTAGTCCAGTTGCTGCCAGGCCAGGCCGCGGCGCGTGCCGTACGTGATGGTGCGGATGTTCTGGTAGACCGGCGCACGCACGCCGGGCGGGGTGACGATCTCGACCCGGCCGGGCGGCACCAGCGCGTCGAGCGCCGAGAGCAGCTCAATGGAATAGCGCTGGATGCCGGAAATGCGCTGGCCGAAAAAGGACCCGTCTACGGCCCATACGTCTGTGTTCATGGGGCGTTTCCCCTCCCCTGCTGGAGAATTTTGCGGCGTTTACAGCCCCGCGTACTGTTGTTTGACGCGCAGGATGCGCGCGACGCTCTCGTTGAGACGTTCTTCGCTGACGGTGCCGTTTTCGACGGCTGCCACGACGCCGTCGAAGGCTTCGGTCAGGCCGTTCGGCATCAACAGGATATCGCAGCCGGCGTTCAGCGCCTGCACGGCGGCTTCGGCCGGGGTGTACTGCTCGGTGATGGCGCCCATGGCCAGCGAGTCGGTCACCACCAGCACGTCCCCGCCCTGCAGGAGCTCGCCGCGCAGCAGCTCGGTGACGATGGGGTAAGACAGCGACGCCGGCGTGTCGCCTTCCAGCGCCGGGGCGGCAATGTGCCCCACCATGATGGCGTGGGGTCCGATGCCATTCTCCCCTTCCGTGGGCTGCAAAAACGGCAGGAACTCGCATTCCAGCATTTCCTCTTTGGTGCGGTGGCTGTAGGCCAGGCCGCTGTGGCTGTCCTCGGCTGTATCGCCGTGGCCGGGGAAATGCTTGAGCGTGGGCAGGACGCCCTGTTCCTGCAGGCCCTGCGCCATCGCCCCGGCCATGGCGGCCGCCGTCGCGGCATCCTGCGAGAACGCGCGCGTGCCGATGACGGTGTTGGCGGGGTTGGTGTAGACGTCGGCGTCGGGGGCAAAGTCCATCGTGAAGCCGTAATCTTTCAAGTACGCGCCGATGGTGGCCCCCATCCCGCGCGCGGCTTCGGGGTCGCCGGTCTCGCCGACGGCGGCCGCGCTCTCGTACCGGGGCAGGTCGAACGCCGGGTGGTTGGCCAGGCGGGCCACCACGCCGCCCTCCTCATCGACCGAGATCAGCAGCGGTATCTTGCTGGCCGCCTGCAGGTCGGCGTTGAACTGCGCGATCTGCTGCGGGTCGGTGATATTCTTGCCGAACTGGCAGATGCCGCCCACGGGGTAGTCCTGCAAAGTCTGCCGCATGGCATCGCTGAGGGCGGTCACGCCGTCGGCGTGCTCGTCGTTGATCTCCCCCTGCGGGATGGCAAGGTCGAGCGAATCCGGCCGGATCATAAACAGCTGGCCGACTTTTTCGCGCAGCGTCATCTGCTGCAGCAGCGCCGCCACGGGGTCGGCTTCCTCGGGCGCGGGGGTCTGCTCCTGCGCCGGGGTAGCTGTAGGGGTGGCATCCGATTCCGAAACCGCCGGGGTTTCCGGCTGCGGCGTCGGCGTGGGCTGGGCCGTGCCCGGGGCGGGCGTGCAGCTGCACAACAGCGTCAGCGCCAGGGCAGCCGCCGCCAGGCGGGCAAAACGTGGGGTTGTTCTCATACTATCTCCTTTTTCCGCATCGCTGCAGGGTCCCGACGCGCCGGTGGATGGCGGCCCAGCGCCCCCCCAAAGCGGGCGCTGGGCCGGCGCCAACCAGAACGGCGCGCCGCCGTGCAAAAAACGTAGAATGGCCGTTTTTGCGGTTATTATACCACGTCCGCCCGGCCGGGGCAAGACGCGCCGCGCACAAAAGCCCCCGCCCCGGCGGCGCGCGCCGGGGCGGGGGCTTGCCCTTGGGGGGTTATTCCTCTGCGGCCGTCTCGGCGGTCGCTTCGGCGTCGTACAGGCTCTGTTTGGTCACGGCAAACGCATTTTTGTGGTCGGCGTTGACTTCATACACGACGTTGGGCGCGCTGCTGGCCCGCAGGTAGCAGGCCCCTTCGTCCTGCGGGGTCAGGCTGCCAAACCGCACGGTCAGCGCCGTGCCGTCGGTAAAGCTGACGACCGCCGTAACGTCGGGGTTCGTCAGGCCGTAAGCGCCATCCTCCGGCGCAGTGATGGTCCACTCCGTCTGCAAATTGCACAGCGTGTTGGCCATTTTCTGCACGGCGTCCTGGTCCAGCGGGTAGTCCGGCTCGCCGTCCAACACCCATTTGCCGGCCGCCCGGGTAAAGGTCAGCGCGCCGACTTCCAACTCCGCGATTTCATCGGCGGTTTTGTCGGTCAGGGTCTGGGGTTCGTAGAGGTCCCGCGGCGTTTTGCACAGGCCGATCAGGTCGTCCTGCGGGATGCTGTACGCCGCGCCGGTCTCGTCGTAGATATAGTAGATTTCCGCCACATCGTTGGCGCGGTCCACCGTCAGCGTGCGGGTGGTCTCGCCGCCGGTCAGCGTAAAAACCATCATCGGTGTTTCGCTGCGGGGCGGGATTTCGGCCAGTTCGTCGCCCTGCAGCTGGCGCTCCGCCCGCAGGGCGGCGTACTGTTCCACCAGCGATGCGACGGCGTCCTGGTCCAGCGGCAGCGACGGGTCGGACGCCAGCCGCCAGCTGCCGCCGGACCCCTTTTGCAGCGTGACCTCGACGTTTTCGCCGCTGTAGCTCAAGGTATCGATCTCGCCCGCCGCCAGGGGGCACAGCGCGACGCCCGACAGTTCTTCCTCCTCCGCCGCGCCGTGCAGCACGGCCAGCAGCGCGGCCAGCAGCACCACGCCCGCCGTCAGCAGCGCCAGCGGCAACATTTTTTTGCGTGTCATAGCGGTTCCTTTCTGTTAACGGCGGCGGCGCACCAGGCAGACGACGGCGCCCGCGATCAGGCAGACGATGGGCAGCACAAAGACAAACAGCACGCCCAGGCCGATGATGGCCCCCGCCGGCACCGTGAGGGCGGCGGCGCTCATGCTCTTGGCGCTGATGACGGCGGTGGTCTGCTGCCCGTTGCACCAGTTGACGATGCTGCCCAGGAACTGCGCGTTGCCGCCGGAAGTGCTCTGGTTGGCGGCGGTCTGCAGCGCGTTGGGGCAGTTGATCCACACCACGCGCGCGCCGGTGGTCTCGTTTTCGGCCGCCGTCGCCACGGCAAAGCTGCCCACGGGGTCGGTTTCGGCCTTCTGCGCGGTCTCGGCCGTGGCGTAGTTTTCCAGCGAATAGGCGTCCAGGCTGGTCGTCAGCAGGTCGGTGTGGGTGTAAGTGCTGTCATCCTGCGAGACGATGCCCTGCGCAATGGGCGTGTAGACCATCATGCCGGCGGTCATGCCGGCCAGCACCTCGTTGGAAGCGACGTCGGGCAGCAGGTAGGTGGGCGACATGCCGTAGGGGTAGTGGTCGCCGTCAGTCTCCACCAGCAGGCCGGGCTGGCGGGTCATGCCGCAGGATGCCAGCACGCCGTCGAGGTTGGGGGTTTCCAGCGTGAAGTCGGTCACGGCCAGCAGTTTGCCGCCGCCGTCCACATAGGCTTGCAGCTGCGCGGCTTCGTCGGCCGTCACGTCGGCCAGCGGCGCGTTGATGAGCACAACGGACGCATCCGCCGGGATGGACCCGGCCGTGACGAGGTTGAGCGATTCCACCGTGACGCCGGCGGTGTCCAGCGTTTCGAGGAAATCGCTGCCCAGGGCGGTCTCGCCGTGGCCGGCGAGTTCATACAACCGGTAGCTGGCCGTGCGGGTGACTTTGGCCAGCGCCGAGGTCAGGGCGTTTTCGGCCCCAAAACTGTACTGCTGGGTGCCGTAGTAATAGTAAGCTTCGATATCCATGGCGTAGAGGTCGCCGTAGTAGCTGAGCACCTCGTACTTGTCGCCGCAGACAAGGACGACGCTGCCGGTGGACGCGCCGTCATACTGCTCCGCCAGCGTCGGGTAGAGCACGGGGTCGCGCTGCTGCCAGGTAAAGTGGCTGCTGGCGCCGGCGTAGCGGTCCAAAAGGCGGGTGACGTTGGCGTCCTCCTCACCGGAGATGGCCAGGTAATACGCCTGCACGTCGGTATCCAGTTCCGCCAGCAGGTTTTGGGTTGTATCGCTCAAAGTGAACATACCGCTGGTGGAGATGTCATACTCGGTATACTGGCTGGGCAGCGCCCGCACCACCAGGTTGACGAGGATGACCGCCACCAGCACCACCACCGCCAGCGCGGTGGCATACAGGCCGTTGTGCAGCGTTTTTTTGCTGCTGTGTTGTGTTTGATCCATCGTTGCAGCCCCCTCTCAATGCCAGCGGCGGCGCTCGATGGCCTGCCCGGTGAGGAACAGGAACAGCGCGATGACCGAGAGATAGTACACGACGGCCGAAAGGCTGAACATGCCGCCCACGACGCCGTTGAACGGCGTGAACAGCGCCAGCGCCGACAATACGCTGTCAAACGCGGTGAGCAGCCACGCCGGGCGCAGCAGAAACAGCGCGATGAGCGCCGCGCCGCCCGCGCAGAACACCGTCAGGCCCGTGGCCAGGCTTTTGCACAGCACGCCGACGAGCACCGACGCGATGAGCAGCACGACGGCGAACACAAGGAACGCCAGCAGGTTGCCGCTGGTAAACATCGTCTTGATGCCGTCCATCAGGTAGGATACCAGCAGCGCGCCGAACGTGGCCAGGTAGGCGAGGATCTGGTTTTCGGTCATAGCCGAAACCCAGGTGCCCACGGCCAGGCAGGCCGCGCCCAGCAGCCAGTAGACAAACAGCGCGCTGTACGCCGACACCAGCGACACATTACCGAACGCCGTGAGCAGCAGCGGCATAATAAGCGCCACCACAGTGGGCGCGGCAAAGACGACGCACTCGGCCAGGAATTTGCCCAGCACGATGCCGGGGATGCTGACCGGGCTGGTGAGCAGCAACTGGTCGGTTTTGTTGCGGCGTTCCTCGGCAAAGCTGCGCATGCTGATAGCCGGCAGCAAAAACAGTAAGATCATGGTGGTGGTGTACAGCACCATGGCAAAGTCTGACGAGGCGTACATCAGGTTGCGGTTGGCAAAGTACAGCCCCAGGAAAAACAGGCTGACCGCCGCCGTGACATAGCCGATCATGCCGGTATAGTAGGCTTTGGTCTCGCGCTTAAAGATCGCTGCCATGCGGTGCTTCCCCCTTTTCTTGCGTTGGTTCCGGCGTTGCCGGGGTATCTTGTTGCGCCGGGCCGTCCGCTTCGGCGGCGGGCGGTTCGGCGGCCGGGGCGGTTTCTGCCGGAGTGGTTTCTGCCGTGACGGTTTCCTCGGCGGCGGTTTCTTCTGCGGCGGGCGGTTCGGCAGCCGGTTCCTGCGCAGGGGCGGCCCCCTCTGCGGCGAGGGCGGCGTTTTGTGCATCCGGCGCCGAGGCATCCGCTTCCGCCGCGTCCGCCTGCGGGGCGGGGTCGGCGGCGGGGGTTTCGGTCAGCTGCAGGAACACATCCTCCAGGCTCATGGTTTCGGCGCTCAAGGTCAGTACCGGGCAGCCGGCCTGGGCCAGCGCCAGCGACAGCGCGCCGCGCAGGTCGGTGCCGGCTTCGCTGACGGCGGTAAAGCTGACTTCGCCGCCTTTTTCGGCGGTGACGCGCAGGTCGCTGAGCCCCGGCACCGCCGCAGCGGCGGCCAGCACGGCCCCGCGGCTGCCCTGCGCCGTGGCCGAGATGGTGCCTTTGGCGGCCAGCCGGCCGGCGAGTTCTTCCGGCGTGCCCTGCGCGATGAGCTTGCCGTGCGCAATTATGAGCACGCGGTCGCAGATGGCCTGCACTTCGCTGAGGATATGGCTGGACAGAATGACGGTGTGCGTCTTGCCCAGGTCGTGGATCAGGGCGCGGATTTCGATCATCTGCGCCGGGTCCAGCCCGACGGTCGGCTCGTCCAGGATGATGACCTTGGGCGCGCCCAGCAGCGCCGCCGCAATGCCGACGCGCTGGCGGTAGCCTTTGGACAGGTTGCGGATAAGCCGCCGCTCCATGCCCTGCAGCCCGGCGCGGGCCGCAGCCTGTTCCACCGACGCGGCGCGGTCGGCTTTTTTGCGCTCGCCCTTGAGCTCCGCCACAAACAGCAGGTATTCCTGCACGGTCATGTCCTGGTACAGCGGCGGCTGTTCCGGCAGGTAGCCGATGCACGCCTTGGCCTGCATCGGTTCGGCGGCGATGTCGTGCCCGTCCACCTTCACGGTACCGGCCGTGGCCGACAGATACCCCGTGATAATGTTCATGGTGGTGGATTTGCCCGCGCCGTTGGGCCCCAGCAGGCCGTAGATGCAGCCATCCTGCACGGTGAAGCTGATATCATCCACCGCGACATGGCCGCCGTAACGCTTTGTCAGATGCTCGACTTCGATCAAAGTGGTACGCCCTCCCCTTTTCTTGTAAAGTGGCCGCGGGCGCAGCGCCCGCGCCTGTGCATTTTGCCGAAGACCCGGGTGGCCCCCGGTACCTGCATACAGGGTTTAGTATACTGGAAAATTGTGAAAATTTTGAGACAGTCCGCCGAAGAACTCGTGAAAACCGCGGCGGTTTCCCGCTCTGCCGGGGTGGTTCCTGCCGCTTTTTTGCAGGATCTTGCTAGATTGTAACAGGATCACGATAGCGTTCCCTTACGGTAAGCGGTACAATAATAGAAAATGCACCGCCAATAAGGAGGGTCCCCATGACCGAACGCGAAAAGATGCTGGCCGGGCAGCTGTATGACTGCGGCGACGCCGAACTGCTGGCCCAGTGGCACAAAGCCAAAGACCTGGTGCGGGACTATAACCGCCTGGATTCTGCCGATGCGGCGCAGAAAGACCGTATTTTGACCGAACTGCTGGGCGGGCGCGGCGCCAACCTGTGGATCACCGCGCCGTTTTATGCGGATTACGGCAACAACATCTATTTTGGCAACAACTGCGAAGTGAACATGAACTGCACGTTTTTGGACGATAACCGCATCGTCATAGGCGACAATGTGCTGATTGCGCCCAACGTGCAAATTTACACCGCGTTCCACCCCACCAACGCCGCCGAGCGGTTCGGCGCGCCGCGGGCGGACGGCTCTTTCGCCTTTTGCAAGACGCAGACTGCGCCGGTCGTCATCGGCAACCATGTGTGGATCGGCGGCGGGGCTATCCTGCTGCCGGGGGGTGACGATCGGCGACAATGTGGTCATTGGCGCGGGCAGCGTCGTGACGCGGGATGTCCCCGCCAACACGGTGGCCTGCGGCAACCCCTGCCGCGTTGTGCGCGCCAACACGTGAACCTGTTTTTCTCTATAGTGCAAGCGCTGCCCGGGGCTGTGCCCCGGGCAGCGCTTGCCGTTTATACCAGCTCGACTTTGTACGTTTGCAGCCAGTGGTTGAGCTGCAAAAACCACGCGATGGTCTGCGGCGTCGTCATCAGCTGGCCGTACCACGGCACCGGGTTTTCGGCGCCGGATGCCAACAGCTGTTCCAGCGCGTCGGCGCGCACAACGCGCAGCAGCGGCGCGGCCGGGTCCTCGATCACTTTGGTCAGCTCGGCCGAGACGGCGGCAAGGTACCCGGGGTTCCAGGTTTTGGGGTAGGGGCTTTTTTTGCGCCACAGCACTTCGTCGGGCAGCACGCCGCGCATCGCTTCGCGCAGCAGGCCTTTCTCTTTGCCCTGGTAGTCCTTGTACTCCCACGGGACGGAGTAGAGATACTCGGCAATGCGGTGGTCGCAGAACGGCACGCGCACTTCCAGCCCGCTGTACATGCTCATGCGGTCCTTGCGGTCCAGCAGCGTCTGCATGAACCAGGTAAAGTTGAGGTTGACCATCTGCCGCATGCGGCGTTCCAGCGGCGAAAGGCCGGGGCGGACCGAAGTTTCCTCCAGCGTTTGGCGGTAGCGCGCGTCGACGAACGCCGCCGGATCGATGCCGTCCAGCACGCCGGGCTTGATAAACCCGGCGCGGTAGGCCGTCGACTGCGCCCAGGGGAAGCCGTACCGCTCGCGCACGGTGGGGTCGCGGTACCACGGGTAGCCACCGAAGATTTCGTCGGCGCACTCGCCCGAGAGCGCCACCGTCGCGTGCGGCTTGATGCACCGGCAAAACGCCAGCAGCGAAGCGTCGACGTCGGCCATGCCGGGCAGGTCCCGCGCTTCGACGGCCTCGTACAGCGCTGGCACCAGCTGTGGGGTGTCCAGCGTGACCCAGTGGTGCCGGGCGTGCAGCACCTCGTTCATTTTGCGGATGAACGGCGCGTCGGCCCCGGGCTGGAACTTGGTCGCGTGGAAATAGCGCTTGTTGTCCTTGTACCCGACCGAGAACGTCTGCAGCGTTTTGCCCTGCGCCGTAAACTGCGCGTCGGCCACCGCCGAGATCAGGCTGGAATCCAGCCCGCCGGAAAGGAACGTCGCCACCGGCACGTCGGAGACAAGCTGCCGCTCAATGGTATCCAGCACCAGGTCGCGCACCTTGCGCGCCGTGGCGGAAAAATCGTCGGGGTGTTCGTGGTCGATGAGCCGCCAGTAGCGGTGCAGCAGCAAACGGCCGGTGTCAGCCTCATACAGCGCGTACTGGCCGGGCAGCAGTTCATGCACGTTCTGGAACACGCCGCTGCCCGGCGTGCGGCCGGGCCCCAGCAACAGCACCTCGGCCAGGCCCTCGGCGTCGACGCGCGGCGGCACCGCCGGGTGCGCCAGCAGCGTCTTGATCTCGCTGCCGAACAGCAGGCTGTCCGCCGTTTTGGCGTAAAACAGCGGTTTGACGCCGCAACGGTCCCGCGCCAGGAACAGCCGCCCGGCGCGCGCCGCCCACACCGCAAACGCAAAAATGCCGTTGAAACGGTCGACGCAGGAAGCCCCCCACTCGGCGTAGGCGTGCAGCAACACTTCGGTGTCGGACCGGCTGGTAAAGGTATGCCCGCGCACCGCCAGCACGGTGCGCAGTTCCGCGGTGTTATACAGCTCGCCGTTATACACCAGCGTGTAGCTTTCGCCCTGCCAGTCCAGCTGGAGGGGCTGGCAGCCGTTTTCGGGGTCCACCACGGCCAGGCGCGCGTGCAGCAGCGCCGCCCGCCCGCTGATGTACAGCCCGCGCTGGTCCGGCCCGCGGCGCGCCAGCGTGCGCTGCATGGCGCAGTAGGCCGCGTAGTTGCCCTGGATGGCGCGCGGGTCGCGCCCGATCTGCCCCGCTATCCCACACATACAAAAACCCCTTTCCGCGTTCGCTCTTTCCAGAACTATGCGGGAAGGGGGCTTGTTTAGAACGGATGGCCCGGCGCGCAGTGCGCGGCGATGGCGTCGGCAATATGCTGGGCGACGTCGTCCTTGCTTTGCAGCGGCAGTTCCGTTTTGCCCTGCGCCGTGATGAGCGTGACGACGTTGGTATCGACGCCGAAACCCGCGCCGGGGACTTTGAGGTTGTTGGCGACGATCATATCCATGTTTTTGGCGCGCAGTTTGGCGGTGGAGTTCTCGATCAGATCGCGCGTTTCCATCGAGAAGCCGCAGACGAACAGCGTTTCCGGCTTGTGGGCGCCCACCCAGGCCAGGATATCCTGCGTGCGCTCCAGTTCCAGCGCCGGGGCGCCGTCGTGCTTTTTGATCTTGTCGGCCGCGACGTGGGCGGGGCGGTAGTCAGCCACGGCGGCGGCCATCACCAGCGCGTCGGCGTCCATGGCGTGCTGCTGCACGGCGGCAAACAGGTCGGCCGCCGTCGTAAAGGGCACCGTGCGCACAAACGGCACCGGCGGCAGCGCGCAGCCGGTGGAAGCCAGCAGCGTCACATCGGCCCCGCGCAGCATGCAGGCGCGCGCCACAGCGTAGCCCATCTTGCCGGTGGAATGGTTGGTCAGGTAGCGCACGGGGTCCATGGGCTCCTGCGTAGCGCCGGCCGAAACGACGACCTTTTTGCCGCGCAGGTCCTTTTGGCAGGCCAGTTCCCGCAGCACATAGTCGACGAGGACGCTTTCTTCCGGCAAGCGGCCGGAGCCGACGTCGCCGCACGCCAGCACGCCGGACCCCGACGGGATGACCGTGAAGCCATAGTGCGCCAGCGTTTGGAGGTTGTCCTGCGTGATGGGGTTTTCCAGCATGTGGGTGTTCATAGCCGGGGCCACGAGCTTGGGGCAGGTGGCGGCCAGCGTGACGGTGGTGAGCATATCGTCGGCGATGCCGTGCGCCAGCTTGGCCAGCACGTTGGCCGTGGCCGGGGCAATGAGCATCAGGTCGGCGGCGTTGGCCAGCGAGATATGCGCCACATCGTACTGGAAGTTACGGTCGAAGGTGTCGACGATGCAGCGGCGGTTGGTCAGCGTCTCAAACACCAGAGGGGCGATAAACTCGGTGGCGTGTTGGGTCATCAATACATGGACGTCGGCGCCCAGCTTGACGAGCGCGTGCGCCACGTTGGGCATTTTGTAGGCGGCGATGCCCCCGCTGATACCGAGGACGACGGTCTTGCCTTGCAGCTGCATACGGGTCACGATCCTTTCGCGGTCAGTTGATGGCTCCATTATACCAAGCTGGGCGGTGTTTGTAAATTGCGTGCACTTGCAAAACCGGCGCGACCTGCTATAATGAGGACAGTTTTTACAAAGGGGGTGACCGCCATGGTATTGGCCGTGGACATTGGCAATACGAACATCTGCATCGCCGGGCTGACGGGCGAAGCGCAGCGCACCGTGGCGTTTACGGCGCGCATGGTCACCCGCGCGCGCTGCACGGCCGACGAATACGCCGCCGAGCTGAAATTTCTGCTGGGGCGCCTGCAGGTGGACTGCCGTGCGTGCGAGGGGGTCATTGTGTGCAGTGTGGTGCCGGCGCTGACACGGCCGCTGGCCGAAGCCTGCCGCCGCCTGACCGGCCGGGACGCGCTGGTGGTGGACTGTACGCTGGACACCGGGCTGACCTTTTGCGTCGACGAGCCCGAGCGCGTGGGCCGCGACCGCATTGCCGACGCGGCGGCCGCCGCCGCGCTGTATCCCCTGCCCTGCATGACGGTGGATTTGGGCACCGCCACTACCTACAACGTCGTCTCGGCCCGGCGGGAGTTTCTGGGCGGGTTCATCGTGCCCGGCGTGCTGACGAGCCTGCGGGCCATCAGCGCCGGCACGGCGCAGCTGCCGCCCATTGCGCCGCAGGCGCCGGAGGAGCTGATCGGCCGCAACACGGTCGCCGCGCTGAACAACGGCGCGATGTTCGGCACCGCCGCCATGCTGGACGGCCTGGCCGACCGCGTGGAGGCGGAACTGGGCGCGCCGCTGACGGTGGTGGCCACCGGCGGCCTGGCGCCGCATATCCTGCCCTGCTGCCGCCGCCCCGTGCACTATGACGGCGATTTGCTGTTCAAGGGCCTGGCGCTGCTGTGGCAGCGCAACCGGGACAGGCCGTAAAATTTGTTTGCGGTCACGCCGCCCCTTGCCGGGGCGGCGCTTTTTTGTGCAGATGACCCGCAAAGCACAAAAAATCCCGGGCCAAAGGGCCCGGGATTTGGTGCGGAAGATGGGACTTGAACCCACACGTCATGGACACACGCACCTCAAACGTGCCTGTCTGCCGATTCCAGCACTTCCGCTTACAGCATCAACTGCAAGGGGTATTTTAGCACAAGCGCACCGGAAAAGTCAAGCCCATTTTTTCCATCCGCAGTCGAAAAGGCCAAAAAGGCATACCGTTTCTTGTGAAGCCTGCCGATTTTTGCGCCATGGGCCGAAAAGTCCGCTTTATGCCGCTGTAATTGTGATATGCTATAAAAAACGATCTTTGCCATTACCGTTGATGCTCTTCACGTATCGACCTTGCCATAACAAATAAGGAGCATTTCTATGGAATATCCCGCACAGTCCCATCCTCCTCTGGCGCACATTTCGGCCGACGGCAAGCGCGCCCAAAGCGTCCGCGACCATCTGCTTGGCACAGCCGCCCTGGCAGAAACCTTTGCCCGCCCCTTTGGCGGGCAGGAGCAGGCATACCTGGCTGGGCTACTGCACGACATTGGCAAATACAGCGCCGCGTTCCAGCGGCGGCTGCGGGGCGGGCCCAAAGTCGACCACGCCACAGCCGGGGCCAAAGTCGCGTACGGGGCCCGGCAGCCGGAGGTTGCATTCGCCGTTGCCGGCCATCACGGCGGTCTGCCCGACGGCGGCGCACAGACCGACCCGGAAGGTGCGGGCACGCTTTTTGGCAGGCTGAAAAAGGAGACTCCACCGTGCGAGGGTTGGGAAAGTGAAATCCCCCTGCCTGCTGCCCATCGCCCGCCACTGCCGGGCGATGGGTTCGCCGCCAGCTTTTATACGCGGATGCTGTATTCCTGCCTGGTCGACGCCGACTATCTCGATACCGAAACCTTCATGAACGGCACGCCCGCGCCGCGCGGTGGCGGGGCGGCCCCGGACGAGCTATTGCAGCGCCTGCAAACATACATTGCCCCCTGGTGGAACGCCAAAAACGAGTTGAACCGCAAGCGGTGTGACATCCTGCGCGCCTGCCTGGATGCCGGCAAAAGCGCCACCCCCGGCCTGTTTGCATTGACGGTGCCCACTGGCGGTGGCAAAACAGTTTCCTCGCTGGCGTTTGCACTGGCCCACGCGGCGGAAAAAGGGAAACAACGCGTCATCTATGTGATCCCCTATACCTCGATCATTGACCAGACCGCCGAGGTGTTCCGGGAAATATTGGGCGAAGAAAACGTTATAGAACACCATTCCGGCGCAGATTTTTCGATGCCGGAAGGCGAATTCGATCCGTGCCTTTACCGCAAAGCACTGGCAACCGAGAATTGGGACGCCCCCGTGATCGTCACGACCGCTGTGCAATTTTTTGAATCCCTGTTTGCCAACCGCGCGTCCCGCTGCCGCAAGCTGCACAACATTGCGGACAGCGTCGTCGTCTTTGATGAAGCGCAGACCCTGCCCGTGCCCTATCTGCGCCCCTGTGTAGCGGCCATTGGCCAGTTGGTGCAGTTCTACGGCGTCACCGCTGTTTTGTGCACGGCTACCCAGCCGGCCTTGCAGCCACTGTTCGACACGCTGACGCCGGGGCTGAAAATGCGGGAGATTTGCCCGGATACTGATACGCTGTACCGATTTTTCCGCCGCACAAAGCTGCGACAGGCAGGTGAACTGACGGCAGAAGAAGTAACCGCGCAGCTCTGCGACGCCCCGCAGGCGTTGTGCGTTGTCAACCGGCGCGCTACCGCCCAGCAGCTGTATGCCGCCCTGCCGGCCGAGGGGCGCTACTGCCTGACAACGCTGCTCTGCCCCAGCGATCGCAAACGGCTGCTGAAAGAGATTCGCGCCCGTCTCCAGGACGGCCTGCCCTGCCGGGTGGTTTCGACCTCGCTGATTGAAGCCGGCGTAGATGTGGATTTCCCTGCTGTTTGGCGCGAGGAAGCCGGGCTGGATTCCATCTTGCAGACCGCCGGGCGCTGCAACCGCGAAGGGAAGCGCCCGGCCGAGGAAAGCATCGTTACAGTGTTCCGCCTGGCGGGGCAGCGCGCTCCTTCCATGATTGGCCAAAATGTCGACGCTGCCCGGCAGGCGTTCTCACTGTTTGAAGACCCCGCCACCCCGGCGGCCATCGAGCATTACTTTTCGTTTTACCGCACACTAAAAGGGGACGCCGCCCTGGACAAACAGAATATCCTGCCTGCCTTTTGCAGAGGGCTGCAGGGACGTATTTTCCCCTTTGCTTCTGTAGCAGAAATGTTCCGGTTGATCGACAGTGATACCGTCACGGTCTACCTGCCCGTCGACGCCGGCGCCCCTCTTATTGATCGGCTGCGCCGCGGGGAAGTCAGCCGCACTCTGTTCCGGCAGTTGGGACAATTTACGGTCAACATTTACCCGGACCACTTGCAAAAATTATTGTCCGCCGGGGCACTCGAAGCTGTCGGCGACGGCATGTACATCCTCACCGATCTCCACCTGTATGACCGCGAGACGGGTCTTTCGCTGGATGTGGAGACGGGGCAGGGCTGGTTTGTCTAGGGTATATCGAAAAAACTCCCAGCACTGTCTAATTCAACTAAAAAAGCCGCGTCTGCTGCGTACCTCAACCTTGCATCCGCAACTTTTCAGCGAATTTTCCAGCACTTTGATTTATCAAATCCACCCTAAAAGAAAAGGGCGGCAAGTGGAACCCTTGCCGCCGCTTCTCTACAAACTACATCCAATATTTTCTACCCACAGCATTTGCTGACACCTGCATTATACCCGGTCTGTAACATAATCGCAATATGGAAAACATCCAACCACGCAAAACAGACAAATTGAGCGGAGCATTTTATGGCAAAACGCCAAACCCATCGCAGTTTCTTTGAGAAATGTTGCCTTTCCTGAAAGCGTGTGCTATTGTTACCTCGCAGGAAGCTTTACATATTACATTCAATAGAAATAAATGAAAGGAGTTGAATGCCTATGATCCAACTGGAAGTGTGGGGTCCCTATGCCCTGTTTTGCCGCCCTGAACTCAAAGTAGAGCGCGTTTCCTACGACGTTCCGACCCCTTCGGCGGCGCGGGGTCTTGTGGAAGCCCTTTATTTCCATCCCGGTTTGCGTTGGCACATCAGCAGAATTTACGTACTGAACCCCATCCGTTTCGTCAGCGTTCGCCGTAACGAGGTCGCAAGCAAAATATCCGCGCGCAACGTTCGTCAGGCCGCGCAGGGGGGCGGGCAGCCGCTGTATCTTGCTACACCGCAGGAGATCGTACAGCGCGCTTCCCTGCTTTTGCAGGACGTCCACTATGTGATCGAAGCGCATTTTACCATGACGGACAAAGCCGCCCCCAGCGACAACCCCGGCAAATTCCAGGACATCGTCACCCGCCGCATGGAACGGGGGCAGTGTTTCCACACACCATATTTCGGCTGCCGGGAGTTTCCTGCTGCTTTCCGGCGCTGGCCGGGCGGCCCCATCCCTGCCATCGACGAAACGCGCGACCTGGGGTTGATGCTGTACGGCTTTGACTACAGCGACCCACAAAACATTACGCCGACCTTTTTCCGGGCCCGACTGGAACACGGCGTGCTGGACACGCAGAATTGCGAGGTGTTCCGATGATCTTGCAGGCATTGACGCAATATTACAAGGCGCTGGCGGACGCCGGTAAGATCACCCGTCCCGGCTGGGCAAAAGCCAAAGTATCTTTCGCTTTGTGTCTGGACGACACCGGGCAGATCATGCAGCTGCTGCACCTGCAGCAGGAAATACAACGCAGGAAAAAGACCGTCCTTGCCCCGCAGGAGCTGGATATGCCGTCCCCCGTCAAACGTACGGTTGGCGTGGCCGCCAATTTCCTGTGCGACAACAGCAGTTATCTGTTGGGAACCGACGACAAAGGCAAGCCGGCCCGTTCGCTCGAATGCTTTTCCGCCGCTAAATCCCTGCATCTGGCTCTGCTAAAAGATGTCGACTCCCCTGCCGCACAGGCGATTGTCCGTTTTTTTGAGACTTGGGATCCGGCGCAGGCCGCGGAGCACCCGGCTTTGCGGGAAGATTGGGCGGACCTGATGAAGGGCGGGAACCTGACCTTTTGGTACCAGGCCGCGCCGGCGGCAGCCGACCCGGCAATCGCCGCCGCCTGGCAACAGCAATACGAGAGCGGCGGCGAAGATGCCGAGGACGTGCTCTGTCTCGTCACCGGGCAGCACACAACGTTGGCCCGCCTGCACCCCAGCATCAAGGGGGTGGCCGGGGCGCAAAGCAGCGGTGCATCGCTGGTCGCTTTCAACGCGCCCGCCTTCTGCTCGTATGAGCACGAGCAGGGCGCAAACGCCCCCACCGGCGAATACGCCGCTTTCGCCTACACAACGGCGCTCAATACGTTGCTGGCCGACCGCAACCATATCTGCCGTGTGGGTGACACGACGATCGTTTTCTGGGCGGCAAACGCAGAACCAGTGTACCAAAACTTTATGATGGATAGCCTGTTCAACGATTCTTACAGCGAGCAGGACCTTTTGGCCACACTGCATCAGCTGGCAAACGGGGAGAGTATCGACTGGGATCAGACACGGCTGGACCCTGCCATCCGTTTTTATGTGCTGGGTTTAGCCCCCAATGCGGCGCGTCTCTCGGTGCGGTTTTTCTGGCAGAACAACTTCGGGACGCTGGCACGCAACATCGCCCGCCATTATGAACGTCTCGACATCGTGCGCCCTTCGTTTGACAAATTCCCCACACTGCCCGTCTGGCGCCTGGTGAAGGAGACGGTCCGGCGCCCCACCCCCGGCGCCGCCCCTGCCGACCCCAGCCCGCGCCTGGCCGGCGACCTGCTGCTGGCCGTGCTGAACGACGCGCCTTACCCCACCACGCTGCTGGACGGCGTGAGCCTGCGCATCCGCGCCGAGCGGGATGTAACCCGCGGCAAAGCCGCGATCCTCAAAGCCTATTACCTGCGCAATTCGTCCGACAAAAATATCAAGGAGGTCATGACTGTGGAACTCAACGAACAAAGCGCCTACTTGCCGTATGTGCTGGGGCGGCTGTTTTCTGTGCTGGAAGCGGTGCAGCAAAGCGCCAACCCCGGCATCAACACCACCATCAAGGATCGGTATTTCAACTCTGCTTCCGCCACGCCGGCCGCTGTGTTCCCACTGCTCATCAACCTGGCGCAGAAGCATCTGGCCAAGCTGGACGGCGGCCTTGCCACCTATTACGACAAAAAGATCACCGAGCTGAACAGCCGCATTACCTGCACGCTGCCCGCCCGCATGAGCCTGCCGGAGCAGAGCGCTTTTCAGATCGGCTATTACCACGAGACCCAGAAACGCTACACCAAAAAGGAGGAAAACTGAAATGTCTGAGCCTATCAAAAATCGCTATGATTTTGTCATCCTGTTCGACGTCGAAAACGGTAACCCCAACGGTGACCCCGACGCCGGCAATATGCCCCGCGTCGACCCCGAGACCGGCTATGGTTTGGTAACCGACGTCTGTCTCAAACGCAAGATCCGCAATTATGTCGAGACCGCCAAAGAGGACGCCGCCGGCTACCGCATCTACATCAAGGATCAGGTGCCGCTGCAGCGCAGCGACGCCGAAGCGTTGGCCTATCTGGGCGTAAACAAAGATTTGAAAGCCGCCAAAAAAGACGACCCGACACTGGACGGCAAAATCCGCGATTTCATGTGCCAGAACTTTTTTGACATCCGCACCTTTGGCGCGGTGATGACCACTTTCGTCAAAGGCGCGCTCAACTGCGGCCAGGTGCGCGGCCCGGTGCAGCTGGGCTTTGCCCGCAGCATCGACCCCATTCTGCCGCAGGAAGTCACCATCACACGCGTAGCTATCACCACCGAAGCGGACGCCGAGAAAAAAGGAACCGAGATGGGCCGCAAGTACATTGTCCCCTATGCCCTCTACCGTGCCGAAGGCTTTATCTCAGCCAACTTGGCCCGCAAGGTCACCGGCTTCTCGGAGGAAGACCTGCAGCTTCTGTGGCAGGCCATTCTCAATATGTTCGAGAACGACCACAGCGCCGCCCGTGGCAAGATGGCTGTGCGCGAGCTGATCGTCTTCCGCCACGATTCCGAACTTGGCAATGCACCGTCCTATAAGTTGTTCGACGCCGTGCACGTTGCGCGCAAACCCGACGTAACCGTCCCGCGCAGCTACCGCGACTATATTGTCGATGTGGATGCAGCCCTGCCCGCCGGCGTCACCTGCGAAAGGTTGACCTGATGGCTCCCGACGACTACCTGATGATGTCCGGGCTGCAGCATTTCTGCTTCTGCCGCCGGCAGTGGGCGCTGATCCATCTGGAACAGCAATGGTCCGAAAACCAGCGCACCGCCGAAGGGCATCTGCTGCACGAGCGTTGCCACGACGACACTTTGCGCGAAAAGCGCGGCGATCTGCTGACGGTGCGCGGCATGCAGGTGGTCAGCCACCGATTGCGGCTGGCCGGCGTCTGCGACGTGGTGGAATTCCGCGCCGACCCGGCCGGCGTGCCGCTGCAGGGGCAGCCGGGGCGATGGCTTCCCCTGCCGGTCGAGTATAAGCACGGCGCGCCCAAACAAAGCGATGCCGACCGCCTGCAGCTGTGCGCCCAGGCCATGGCGCTGGAGGAGATGCTCGTGTGCGAAGTGCCGCGCGGCGCGCTTTTCTACGCCGAGACCCGCCGCCGTGAATGGGTCGACCTGACGCCGGAACTGCGGCAAAAGACGCAGCAGACGGCCGACGAGATGAACGACTATTTTGCCCGCGGCTATACCCCCAAGGTCAAGCCGGGCAAACACTGCAACGCCTGCTCGCTCAAAGCGCTGTGCCTGCCGGCGCTCTGCCGCCGCGCCGACGCTGCCGGGTATATCCGGGCACATCTGCAAGAGACCGCGGAGGGGGGCGTTACTGAATGAGAAAACTGCTCAACACGCTGTTCGTGCTGACCGAAAGCAGCTACCTGACGCTGGACGGCGAAAACGTCGTCGTCAGCCAGGACAAGACCGAGACGGCGCGCTTCCCGCTGCACACGCTGGAGAGCATCCTCTGCTTCTCTTACGCCGGCGCTTCCCCTGCCCTGATGGGCGCTTGCGCCGGGCGGGACGTCGACCTGGCGTTTTTCACGCCCCGCGGCCGATTTTTGGCTCGCGCCGTCGGCGAGACCCGGGGCAACGTGCTGCTGCGCCAGCAGCAGTACCGCGCGGCGGACGACCCCGGCGTCAGCTGCCGGTACGCCAAGGGGTTTCTGCTGGGCAAAGTCTACAACGCTCGCTGGGTGCTGGAACGCGCCACCCGCGACCATCCCCAGCGGGTGCCGGTGGACAAGCTCAAACGGTTGTCCGGCCAACTGGCCGCAGCGCTGCCGCGCATCGAGGACGCCATGACGACCGAGGAACTGCGCGGCATCGAGGGCGAGGCCGCCAAGCTTTACTTTGACGGCTTTGACGACCTGATCCTTCAGCAGCGCCCGGACTTTGCGTTTTCCGGGCGCAACCGTCGCCCGCCGCTGGACCCTGTCAACGCACTGCTCTCGTTTGCGTATACGCTGCTGGCGCGCGACTGCGCCGCCGCGCTGGAAGGCGTCGGCCTGGACCCGTATGTGGGGTTTCTGCACCGTTCCCGGCCGGGCCGCGCCAGCCTGGCGCTTGACCTGATGGAGGAGCTGCGCGCCGTTTGTGCCGACCGCTTTGTACTGACCTGCATCAACCAAAAAACGCTTACGCCCAAACATTTTGTAAAACAGGAAAGCGGCGCCGTCCTGCTGACGGACGACGGCCGCCGCGCGTTTTTGCAGGCGTGGCAGCAGCGCAAACAACCGGCGTTGCAGCATCCCTTTTTGGGCGAGAAACTCCCCTGGGGGCTGGTGCCCTATGTGCAGGCGTTGCTGCTGGCCCGCACACTGCGCGGCGATCTGGACGCGTACCCGCCGTTTTTCTGGAAGTGAGGTGTACCGCCCATGCTGGTTTTGGTAACGTATGACGTCAACACCGAAACGCCAGCCGGCCGCAAGCGCCTGCGCAAAGTGGCCAAAGCCTGCGTCGACTATGGCCAGCGGGTACAGAACTCGGTGTTTGAGTGCCTGCTAGACGCCGCCCAGTACACGATCTTCAAAGCAAAGTTGACAGCGCTCATTGACCCGGAAGCAGACAGTTTGCGCTTTTACCGGTTGGGTAACCAATACAAGACCAAGGTCGAACACGTCGGCCGCGCGCCGCAATGGGCACAGGATGATATTTTGCTGGTGTAGGGGCGTCTGCGCGAAAGCGCCCGCGCGGGCGGCAAGGCGTGGGTGCGAACCCACAGTGCGCAGAAAAACGCCGGGTCGTTCGCACCGGGAACCGCTTATCATTTTAAGGTATTTGTGCAGATATGATGCGGAAACAGTCGCATTCTGCACAAAAAGGCAGCGCAATTTTGTGCGTTGTATCTTGTTGTGACAAATGTTGCGGGAAAATACACAGTGTTTTCCGTCACATTTGCCGTCGTCCCCCACGCGGGGGACGTGGATAGAAACATTCTCGTGGCGCCGCGAAAATGGTAGCGCCTACAGTCGTCCCCCACGCGGGGGACGTGGATAGAAACAAGCGCGGATTGCGGCAAGGGAAATATCCCGGCGGGTCGTCCCCCACGCGGGGGACGTGGATAGAAACACTCATGGTCGGTCTCCTTTGCAAGCGCGGCTTTCGGTCGTCCCCCACGCGGGGGACGTGGATAGAAACATTTTTCCGAGTATGGCAGCGCAGATAGACAGAGATGTCGTCCCCCACGCGGGGGACGTGGATAGAAACCCGTAAAGCTGCAGCTGGAAGCCGTAAAGCAAAAAGGTCGTCCCCCACGCGGGGGACGTGGATAGAAACCACCCGGTGCTGACGGCCACGACCTTGCCGCCCGGTCGTCCCCCACGCGGGGGACGTGGATAGAAACGGCCCTGGCCTGCTCCAGCGCTTGGGCTCGCAGTGTCGTCCCCCACGCGGGGGACGTGGATAGAAACCATCACGCTGCATTATTTCCTCGAAGAGTGCGGCAGTCGTCCCCCACGCGGGGGACGTGGATAGAAACTGTCCAGTTTTCGTCCGCACTTCCGTCTAACTCAGTCGTCCCCCACGCGGGGGACGTGGATAGAAACATGGACTGGGTTACACCTCTTTAACGGGCATTACAGTCGTCCCCCACGCGGGGGACGTGGATAGAAACTGGCCTTCCGTGTTGGGTTTGGTGACGCGGAAAACGTCGTCCCCCACGCGGGGGACGTGGATAGAAACCGAAAATGACATGCCGGTCCGCCGGCGGATATCCGTCGTCCCCCACGCGGGGGACGTGGATAGAAACATACCAGGCATCACCGATAGCGACCAGGACGCGTGGTCGTCCCCCACGCGGGGGACGTGGATAGAAACACCCTGCTCGGCTTTGTTAAGAGCACGAACAGCATGTCGTCCCCCACGCGGGGGACGTGGATAGAAACAGCATAGGCCGGAGTAGCAAAAAGAACCGCCGCAAGTCGTCCCCCTCGCGGGGGCGTGGATAGAAATGCCGCATCGCCCAGCCACTTGTTGTAGCTCTGGCCGTCGTCCCCCGCGCGGGGGACGCGGATAGAAATGCGGCTGGCCTTGATAGTCTCGGCGCTCGATGGGGGTTGGCTTTGCACAGAAACAACCAGCCCGCCCCCGGCAAAGCCGGGGGCGGGCTGGTTGTTAGTGCAGGGTCAGGCTGCCGTTTGCGTCGGCGTCGACGGTCAGGGTATCCCCTGCCGCGTGCGCCCCGGCGATGATCTCTTTGGCGATCATCGTTTCGACGTGGGCCTGGATATACCGCTTGAGCGGCCGCGCGCCGTAGATGGGGTCGTAGCCGCCGTCGATGATGGCGGCCTTGGCGGCGTCGGTCACGTCCAGCTTCAACTGCTTGTCGGCCAGGCGGTGGCGCAGGTCGGTCAGCATCAGGTCGACGATGGAGCCGATCTCGCCCTTGGTCAGGCTCTTGTAGTAGACGATGTCGTCAAGACGGTTCAGGAACTCCGGCCGGAACTGCCGTTTGAGCAGCTGGTCGATGGCGGTCTTGGCTTCGTCCGAGAGCTCGTTGCTGCCCTGGGCGCGGCGCTTTTCGAGGTCCTCGAGGATGAGGTCGGAGCCGAGGTTGGACGTCAGGATGATGACGGTGTTTTTGAAATCCACCGTGCGGCCCTGGCTGTCGGTGATGCGCCCGTCGTCCAGCACCTGCAGCAGAATATTGAACACGTCGGGGTGGGCTTTTTCCACCTCGTCAAACAGCACGACGCTGTAGGGGTGGCGGCGCACCGCTTCGGTGAGCTGGCCGCCCTCCTCATACCCGACGTAGCCCGGAGGCGCGCCGATCAGGCGCGAGACGCTGAACTTCTCCATATACTCGGTCATATCGATACGGATGAGGTTCTTCTCGTCGTCGAACAGCGCCTGCGCCAGCGCTTTGGCCAGCTCGGTCTTGCCGACGCCCGTGGGGCCGAGGAACAGGAAGCTGCCGATGGGCCGGTTGGGGTTGGCGATGCCGGCGCGCGAACGCAGGATGGCGTCGGAGACTTTCTGCACGGCTTCGTCCTGGCCGATGACGCGCTGGTGCAGCACATCGGGCAGGCGCAGCAGCTTTTCGCGCTCGCCTTCGACGAGCTTTTCGACCGGGATGCCGGTCCAGCGGGCGACGATGCGGGCAATCTCCTCGTCGGTGACGCGGTCGCGCAGCAGGCTGGCCTCCTTTTTCTCGTTGGCCAGCTTTTCCTCGGCTTCCAGCTCTTTTTGCAGGCTGGGCAGCTTGCCGTACTGCAGCTCGCCGGCTTTGGCGTAGTCGCCGGTGCGGGTGGCTTTTTCAATTTCGGCCTTGGTGGTTTCCACCTCAGCGCGCAGGGCCTGCACCTTGTTGATGGCGTTCTTCTCGTTCTCCCACTGGGCTTTTTTGCTGTTGAAAGTATCGCGCAGCTCGGCCATCTCTTTTTCCAGCGCGGCCAAGCGCTGCTGCGAGAGTTCGTCGGTTTCTTTTTTCAGGCTGGCTTCCTCAATTTGCAGCTGGGTGATGCGGTGGTTCATCTCGTCCAGTTCGGCGGGCATCGAGTCCAGCTCGGTCTTGACCATGGCGCAGGCTTCGTCGACGAGGTCGATGGCCTTGTCCGGCAGGAAACGGTCGCTGATATAGCGGTCGGACAGCGTCGCCGCCGCGATCAGCGCGCCGTCCTGAATCTTGACGCCGTGGAACACCTCGTACCGCTCTTTCAGGCCGCGCAGGATGGAGATAGTGTCCTCGACCGTCGGCTCATTGACCATGACGGGCTGGAAGCGGCGTTCGAGGGCGGGGTCCTTCTCGATATATTCGCGGTATTCGTCCAGCGTGGTGGCGCCGATGCAGTGCAGCTCGCCGCGGGCCAGCATGGGTTTGAGCAGGTTGCCGGCGTCCATGGCGCCGTCGGTCTTGCCCGCGCCGACGATGGTGTGCAGCTCGTCAATAAAGAGGATGATCTTACCCTCGCTCTTTTTGACTTCGTTGAGCACGCTCTTTAAGCGTTCCTCAAACTCGCCGCGGTACTTGGCGCCCGCCACCAGCGCGCCCATATCCAGGCTGAACACCGTGCGGTCCTTGAGGTTTTCGGGCACGTCGCCGCGCACGATGCGCTGGGCCAGCCCCTCGGCGATGGCGGTCTTGCCGACGCCAGCCTCGCCGATGAGCACGGGGTTGTTTTTGCGCTTACGGCTCAAAATGCGGATGACGTTGCGGATCTCGCCATCGCGGCCGATGACGGGGTCCAGCTTGTTGGCGCGGGCCATCTCGACGAGGTCCTGGCCGTACTTTTTCAGCGCGTCGTAGGTGGACTCGGGGTTATCGGTGGTCACGCGCTGGTTGCCGCGCACCGCCGAAAGCTGTTTCATAAACGCTTCAGCCGTGATGCCGAACGCCTTGAACAGCTCGGCCGCCGCTTTGCCGGGGCGCTGCAGCATGCCCAGGAACACATGCTCGACGCTGATGTATTCGTCCTTCATCTGTTTGGCCTGTTGCTCGGCCGCGTTAAGCGCGCGGTCCAGATCCCCCGAAATATACACTTTCTCGGGGTCGCGGCCGGTGCCCGTCACGCGGGGCAGCGCTTCGACCTTTTGCAGGGCGGCCTGCGCAAAGGCGTTGGGGTCGGCCCCCAGGGTCGTCAGCAGCTGGGGGATCAGCCCCTGCTCCTGCTGGGCCAGGGCGGCCAGCAGATGCTCCTGCTCGACGGCCTGGTTGGAATATTCCACAGCCAGACGCTGGGCGTTTTGCAGCGCCTCGATGGTCTTTTGGGTCAGTTGGTTCATGTTCATAGTGCGTACCTCCTTACAATGCAGATACACGATGCGAATCTATTGGCAACGGAAGCCCGCGAGCGCTTTTGTGCCTTCCCTCTTGCGGCAGCGCGGCGACAGCGCGCGTTTTGTAGAATTAGCACTCTAAGCCTCCGACTGCTAATATTGTACCACGTTTGGCGGTAGTGTCAAGGGGGACGAATTGAAAAATAATTGTGAACGGCGCGGCGATATAAGAACCCAAAGGTTCTGCAAAAACTGCGCCGCACCGGCAGCGGCCGTGCAGGGCGAGGTCTTGCCCCTCGTCGCAGGTCCCCTGTCCCCCCTGCCCCTGCTTTTACCGCAACAAAACACCGCCGCCCCGGTTTTGGGGCGGCGGCGCTGCGTTTTATGCAGGTTTGGCGGGGCAAAATTCAGCCCTCAAAGTGTTTGGCGACGCGCTTGAGGTCCTCGATGATGGGCAGGTGCTGCGGGCAGACGCCCTCGCACTGGCCGCAGGCGATGCAGTCGCTGGCCTTGCCAAAGGTTTTGGTCAGGTTGTCGTAATGCTCGCCCTGGGGTTTCCAGCCTTTTTCCTCAATCTCCTGCAAATCGGCGTTGTAGAGCGAGAAGTATTTGGGGATGGCGATGTGCATGGGGCAGCCGTCGGTGCAGTAGGAGCAACCCGTGCAGGGGATGGCGATGCCGGCGTTGATGATATCCACCGCGCGGGCGACG
>CALXHR010000009.1 GCA_944388175.1 uncultured Gemmiger sp.
TTCGCCAAAAACGGAAAACCCATCCACCCGGATACTTTTAGCAGGCATTTACGCTGCCTATATGACCGTAACGGCTTCCCCAAAGACTACCACCTCCACACGATGCGCCACTTCTTCGCCACCTACCTGCTGGAGAATGGTACAAGCAAGCATGTGACCGCCGACCTGCTGGGCCATGCCGACACAGCCTTCCTGGAGCGCACCTACTGCCACCCACAGGACACCTGCAAGGAGCAGGCGGCGGGGGTGTTGGATGCCATGCTGCAACCAGCGGATGCCGTTGCCTGGGAGCGGGAGCAAAAAATGCTGGAAGCGGGAAACCAGTAAACCAATAAGACCGGAAAACAAAAGCAACAGGGAAGCCTCGCATTTCGCGGCTTCCCTGTTGTTGGTTCTGGTGGATGTTTGGACAAATTTGCCGCCAAAGTCTGTTGGGTTTGGTGATGGCTTTATCCACCTCATTGTGGTAGTGTGAAGCCAGGATAACAAACTTCTATATAAACGGGAGGCAACCATGAGAAGGAATGACATCCGCATTATGAAGATGGATCGCAACAATCGCAGCATCCTAATGCGTGCATTGTATGCGGATTTCTGTGCCAACAGGGAAGCAGGGCGACCGAATGAGCACTACGCGGCTCTCATCATAAAGGTACATAATACCCCGCCCGGCAAACTGCCATTGAACGGCGCAGAGTTCCGCCTGGCCCGCAACTCGCTCAACAACCTGCGCAATGCGCGCATCACTGCGGGCGGATATACTGATGCAGCTGATGCAGCCCTGCTCAAACTGGTGAAAGCGAAGCCGTCGTTTTGGCCTCTGGGATAAACTGCCAAGACAACCGCCCGGATGGAAAGTCCGGGCTGTTGTTGGTTTTGGTGGGGTCTTGGGGCAGTTTTGCCGCCAAAGTCTGTTGGGTTTGGTGATAGCTATATGCCACAGAGGTTGGTATGCTTTGTGGTGCGGATGGTCAAAAATAATGACTAGACGTACAAAAGCAAACACAAAGCAACACAGAAAGGACGTGGCAGTATGGCATCCATTCGCAAACGGGGAGAGAACAGTTATTTAATCGTTGTATCTCGTGGGTATGACTACGAGGGCAACCGGCTGAAATCGGCGCAGAAAACTGTTCATCCGCCGATGGAGCTGAAACCCAAGCAGCGCGAGAAGTGGTTACAGGAGCAGGCGGTGTTGTTTGAACGGGAGGTACATCACACCCCGGAGCCGGTGAACAAGAGCATCACGCTGGCGAAGTACATCGACCACTGGCTGGCGGAGGTGGCGCCGAAAAAGCTGGCAAAAACCACCTACTCCCGCGACCAGCAGGATGTGCGGCGGATTTTGCCCGCGCTGGGGCACTACAAACTGACCGACCTGCGCAAGGAGGTCATCCGGGATTTTTACGAGAAAATGCGCAAGGCCCCCAAGCTGACTGACGGCAAACCATTGAGTGAGAAAAGCGTGGAGGGCATCCACAACACGCTGTGCAGTATCTTGAGCGACGCGGTAGAGGAAGGGTATTTACTGCACAACCCTGCCTGGAAAATGTACAAACCCCAAGGCGAGAAGAAGGAGCGACCGGTGGCGGATGAAGAACTGGTGCAGAGGTTGATCACGGCGCTGGAAGGGCAGAGCCTGAAATACGAGACCTATTTCAAGCTGGTGTTAGCCACCGGGATGCGCAGGGGAGAGGCTTGTGGGCTGCGGTGGTCGGACATTAACTGGAAGAAGCGCAGCGTCCATGTGCAACGCAATGTGGTGAAGCTGAGCCACGAACCCATCTTTGTGAAGCTGCCCAAGACCGCCAGTGGTGACCGGGTGGTCTACGTCAGCAAGGAGATGGCAAAACTGTTGAAGTCGTGGAAGCAGCAATGTATGTGGGAACGCAAACAGAACGATGCGGTATTACAGGAAGATGACTACCTGTTCCGCCAACCCAACGGCGATCCGATGGTGCCGACCACCTTTACATTCCGCTTCAAGAAAATTTTGCGGCAAAACGGCTTGCCGGAAAATCTGAATGTACACAGCTTGCGGCATACAAACGCCAGCCTATTGATCGCCCAGGGCGTGGACGTGCGCACGGTAGCCAGTCTGCTGGGCCACTCCCAGGCCAGTACAACGCTGGATATTTACGCCCACGCCTTCGACAAGAAAAAGCGGGAAGCCCAGGAAAAGTTGGGGGAGGTGATGGGGCTGTAAAACTATGGAGGTCTATAGAGGGCATCGCGGCCTAAAAACCGAAGCCATGCAGCAGCCGTCAAGGTCGCGGGCCAATCTCTGGCCTAAGAGCCGCCGCTGCGCGGAGGTTGGCAAATCTCCTGCCCAAGAGCCGAACCTGGCGGTCTTTGAACTCCGAAACGTGCCTGCGGGCGCCAGTGCGAGCATCGGCCCCTACAAATCAGGCGAAGCAGCAGGCCAACACCCGGTTGCCGCCGCAAAATTCCCGGCAAAATAAAAAACTGATAAAATAGTCCCTGTGCCAACATCTGGAAAAATCGGCACAGAAAGGAGGCCCCCTATGGACTATCTTATCAGTTTTGCTGTATCTGCCATGGTCAATATCGCAGCGTACATTGTCACAAAGTGGATCGACAAGCACGAACCATGACAAAACAAAAATGTCGCTGTACGGCAATACAGCGACATTTTTTGGTGCGGCTGACAGGATTCGAACCTGCGGCCTTTCGGGTCGGAGCCGAACGATCTATCCAGCTGAGCTACAACCGCACATGTATGAAAATCGTCGCTGGGACGAGATTCATCGTATAAAATTTTGTGAAAATTTGGAGTGAAAAGTACATGGTGGTCATTTCGTGGTCAGACCACCGGGGAAATTGGCGTGGCACCGAATTTTCAAGCGACACATCGCCAAAAATCAGAAAACCATGCCGCCGTGCCACAGTTGTCGGAGTCGGGCGCTCTATCCCCCTTCGGGGGACGAGAACCTTCTGCGAAGGTCCAGCTGAGCTACGACCGCACGGTATGCTGCCCCGCCGGGCGCAGCCCTCTGCGGGAACTTATATAGTATAGCAAATCCGCGGCAAAAATGCAAACGGTTTTTGCGCCGCACGGCCCGGCGCATCCCAAACCCCGTCCCTGCGCACGTAAAAACCGCCGTACCGCCTACCCTGTCCGCCCGGCCTGTCCCAAGTACCGCCCCACTTACCCAAGGCCGCCTGCCCAGCATATCGCAACCGTCTCCCCCGTGCACACAAAAACCGCCGCCCCAAACGGGGCGGCGGTCAAGCCTTTTTGCGAAAAAAGTGGTCAGTCCTCTTTGGGGAAGCGGCTGTTGAACTTGTCCAGCGCCAGCGCGCAGACGACGCCCACCACCAGGCAGATCAGGTTGGGCAGCCACGCGGCGGCAAAGCTGCCGAACGGGATGATGACCAGCGTCGCCGCAATGACGATGCCCACAATGGCGTGGAACGCGAAGGAGTAGAAATGCTCAAACAGCGCGTCGATGGCCTTGGCCAGGCAGATCACCGTGACGATGGCGCCCAGCGCGCCGGGCAGAATCACGCCCATATCCAGGTGGCCCAGGCCGTCCACAAACGGCGTGTACAGGCCCAGCGGCATCAGCAGCGTCGAGAAGCTCATGCCCGGCGCAATGACGCTGAGCGCCACGCAGAACCCGCAGAACAGGTTCCAGCCAAAGTTGGGCGTGATGGTCACAGACAGCACGTTCAGCGTGCCCAGCAGCGCCAGCACAATGGCGAACGCCGCCACCAGCGAGATATAGCTGCCCCTGGTGCGGCCCTGCTCGCCCGCTTCGCGGAAGAGCGAGGGCAGCATGCCGCCGATCAGCCCCACGAACAGGCAAACCGACTGGTCGGGGTAGGCTTCGAGGAAGAAGGACAGCAGGTTGGCGATGCCCAAAAAGCCGATGGCCCCGCCGATGATGACCGGCAGCAGCTTGGGCACGTGGGTCTTAAAGTTCTTGATCGGGTTGGAGAGCAGCTCCATAATGGGTTTGTAGATACCAAAAATGACGCACAGCACGCCGCCCGAGATGCCGGGCAGCACGGCGCCCAGGCCGATGAGCGCGCCCTGCAGCACGCGCATGACCAGCCGCACAAGCGGTACGTTATGCGTTTCGTTTCCGTTGGGGGTCATAGAATGTTCCTTTCTGTTTCGGGTCGGGCGGGACGTGCGCCGCACAGCGGCGCACCTTGGTATTATACCATATCCGCCCGGCATTGCAAAGCGTTTTTTGCAAAAAAACACGCCGGGCCGCGCCCTGCCTTGCGCCGGGGCGCGGTTTCCTGTATACTGGGGGCAGAAGATTTTTGCACATCTGCCCAAATTTTACAAAGGGGGTTTTGCCATGAAACATTCCCACCTGCTGGCGGCGGGCGCAGCGGCGTCTGCCGGGGCCGCGGCCGCGCTGCTGGGCGCGGCCTACGGCATCTACCGCGTATGGTTTACCCGCGCCGCCGAGCCCGAGGTGTTGACGACCGAGGAATGGGAGCGCACGCTGCCCTACGGCGCGCAGATGCACACCGACGCCGCCGCGCTGGCCGCCGCGCCGTATGAGCCGGTGCAGATCACGGCCGACGACGGCACGCCGCTGGCCGCGCGCTACTACCACCACGCCGACGGCGCGCCGCTGGCGATCATTTTGCACGGGTACAAGGGCTTTGCCCGGCGCGACGGCATGGGCGGCTACACGCTGTGCAAGCGCCTGGGCTACAACGTCCTGCTGCCGGACCAGCGCAGCCATGGCGCGTCGGGCGGGCGTTCCATCACAATGGGCGTCAAGGAGCGGTACGACTGCCGCGCCTGGGCCTACTGGGCGTACAAGCGCTTTGGCCCCGGCACGCCGCTGTTTTTGATGGGCGTTTCGATGGGGGCGGCCACCGTATTGCTGGCCGCCGGGCTGGACCTGCCGCCCACGGTGCGCGGCATTATAGCCGACTGCGGCTACACCAGCCCGCGGGACATCATCCGCAAATGCCTGCCGGAATTTTTGCCCCACGTGCCGGCGGGGCCGGTGTATGCGGTGGGGCGGCTGGGCACGCTGCTGTTCGGCCATTTTGACCCCGAGGACGCCGACTGCCGCGCCGCGCTGGCCAAAGCCACGGTGCCGGTGCTGCTGATCCACGGCGAAGCCGACACCTTTGTGCCCTGCGCCATGAGCCGCGAGAATTTCGACGCCTGCGCCAGCCCCAAACGGCTGGTGACCATCCCGGGCGCGGGGCACGCCGTGGCCTATTACGTCGATATCCCCGCCTATGAGCGCGCCGTGACCGATTTTTTGCACGATTGCCTGGCGGGGTCGTGAGCGCGCCGCCCGCGGTCACGGGGACGGCGGGCGAAATCGCCCGCCCTACAGAACAACGGGAACGCCATGCAAACCGTGAACCGACCAACGCCGCGCAGTTGACGGCGGGGTCAAGACCCCGCCCTACAGGGCAAGGCAAACATCAAACCGCCCCGCGAACGACCAACGCCGCACGGTTGGCGGGCCGCATGCATGCGGCCCTACAAACCACCATACACGTTCCATTTTCCCACAAACACCGCGGCCGTTCGCCCCGCCGCCGGTACACGGTTTACCGGTTGTTTGCCCCTCATTGTAGGGGCCGCATGCATGCGGCCCGGGGGCGTTCGCCCTGCGCGGAGGTTCCCGGTAGGTTGCGCGTTTATCCCGCATTGTAGGGCAAGGCAAACATCCTGTGTTCCCGTTCCCCTGGCCCTGCAAACAATCGGAAATTCCAAATTCCCTACACAACAAACACCACGGCCTGCCGTTCCCGGCAGGCCGTGGTGTTGTTATGCCGCAAAAGTTACGGCATACGCATCATTTTTTGCTGCGGCGGCGCAACGCTGCCAGCACCGCTGCCGCGGCGGCGGCCAAAATGGCCAGCCCGGCCAGCAGGCCCAGCGGCAGGTCGTCGCCCGTCTGCGGCAGCCACCCCGGCAGCGGGGCGGGCGTCGGGGCCGGCGTAGCCTGCGGCGCGGGGGCCGGCGTCGGGGCCGACGTAGCTTGCGGTTCGTCGGCCGGCACCGGCGTGGCCGTTGCGGGGGGCGGCGGGGCGTAGGTGTTCAAAAAGCGCACTTCCTGCGTCTTTTCGGCCGCGCCGTCCTTCACGGCCCACAGTTCGCACTGCAGGCCGCCGTTGCCGTCGTTGGTTACGCGCACGGTCACGGCGTACACCGCATCGTCGTAGGTCATGTGCTCGGTGTTGCCGGCGGCCTGCAATACGCTGTAGACATAGTCGCCCGGTTCGGTAAAGTGCAGGCCCGTAAACGTGGCGCTGCCGCCGCCGGCGACCTGCAGCGACTGCTGCGCGGGCATGGGGTCCGCATCGCTGCTGCCCAGGATCACCACCGTAAATTCTTCGCTGCTGTTGCCGTTGAGTTCCACCCGCACCGGGATTTCCGCTTCGCATTCATAGCCTTGCGCCCCGGCGCACAGCGGCAAAAACAGCATAAGCACGCACAGTACGGGAAGGACCAGCCATCCGCCCAGTTTTTGTCTTGGTTGCTTCATGGTTACCAGGGTACCTCCTTGTATGGGCCGGGTGGCCCATATCTGCTTAGCTCATACGTTCCAGCCGCCCAAACACCACCACGCGGCCGTTGGTTTCGGCTTCGGCGCAGGTAGAAAGCCCAATGACCTGGTCCTGCGGCGTCACGCCGATATACCGGCTTTGCACGGCGATGTCGTCCACATAGTTCAGCAGTTCGCTGACGTCGCCGGGGGGCTGGCCTTTGGGGTCGTAGATCATGCCGTCGTAGGCGTCCACCTGGACGCAGGCAAAAATCTCGATGCCATAGGTCGCTTCCGGCAGGTACAGCGTGCCGGTGGGGTGGGTCTCAAAATAGGCGGTATTTACAAATTCCACAATGTCGCCAAACATGGCGCCATTGTCCATATGGTGGCCATACACCAGCGTATACGGGTCGCTGAAATCGCGGGCGCTGTCGCTGTCCAGGAAAATCGACCCCGACAGCGCAAAGTCGCCGTAGACGTCCTTGTTGACGTATTCCAGATCATCCTCGCCAATGACGACGGGGTAGTCGATATGGGTATCGTCGATGGTCAGCCAGGCGCATACGTCCGGGTTGATGGCCTGCAGTTCCGCCAGCGTGGGGTTGGCCCCCGTGCCGCCGGCGGGCTTGAACTGCAACAAATCGTCGGAAAGGAACGCGCCGCTGAACACCATGGCGGTATCCCACAGCGAATACCCGCCGTACAACAGCATCAGCAGGATCAACGCCGCGGCAAAGATACTGACCAGGCGGTCGCCGGTGCGGGCCAGGTTGGCCGCAGTATGCAAGGGGCGCTCCCTCCTTTCCGGGGGTAATGCAGGGGTGTCAGGGTTCAGGGTCAGTCGTCCTCACGGCGTTTGCGCAGGAACACGAAGCAGGCGCCCGCCGCCACCACGACCAGCAGCGCGTACGGCGCAATGTTCATGGCCAGGCCGGTGGGGGAAACCGTGTCGAGCTTGTTGGTGTAGGCAACGTCGTTGTTGGCGTCTTTCTTGAACGTCACGGACGTCTTATTTTGGTTCGTGGTGTCCACATTGCCGCCAGTGACCGTGGTCTGGTAGCCCCCGTTGGTGGTGTAATCAGCTTCCGTCGCGGTGACAACTTCGTTCTGGCTCAAGCCGTAGATGTGGACGCGCTCGTTGTGGGCCAGCTGGAAGGTGACCGTGTACACGCCGTCTTTCAGTTCGCTAATCTGCACATTATCTTTCGGGGTAATGCGGGAACCTTCCACCCAGTTCGGGGCATCGTCGGTGCCGTTGTTGTACTCATACACAACATTGTACACCTTGGTATTGACAGCCGGGGCGATGGTCATGGTGAAGTCAAAGGCTTTTCCCTTGTCGCCCATGGTGCCGGTAACCGTCTTCTGCACGGTCATTTCATTGTCGATGGGCGTCGGGTCCTTCTCGTCATCGGGATCGTCGGGGTCATCAGGGTCCTTATCGGGGTCGTCCACGTCGCCGTTGAGCATGTAGAAGTTGTAGAAGTTGCCGTCGGCCTTGCCGCCTTTGCCACTATCGGTGTTGATGTACATCTCAACGCCGGAGATATAGGTATCGCCGTCATTATCGAGCGAGACATACAGGTAAACCGTGCGGGAGCTGCCCAGGGTGAAATCATCCTCATCGGCGCGGTTCGCGTTGGTCGTATCAAAGGTTTCGGTCAGGGTGTACTTGTAAACGCCCGCATAGGGGAACTTACCGGCCAGCCCGCTCACATTAAGGGCGACGTGGCTCGTGACCTGGTTGACGCCGATCATGTTGTCATCATCATCGGGGTCGGCGGCGGACGTCGCCTGACCCGCAGTGAAGGTCACATCACCGGTGGCAATCGTATTGTCGCCCACAGTAGCCTGCACACCGTCCTTGACTTCGAGGATCGTGTTATTCGCACCGGTGGTGGTCTCACCCGGCGTGACGTCTGCCGCCGTCAAGGTAAAGGTAAAGCCGACCGCAGGGGTCTTGACTTTTTCCGGCAGCATCAGGACTTTGTCGAATTCGATCGCAGTGATGCCGGTGGTAGAGCTCCAAACGCCATCGGTGGTGGGGGTTTCCGCCGAAGCCGGCACAGCGGTGAGGGAGGCCAGCATCGCGGTAGCCAGGAAGGCGGTAGCGACGCGGCCAAGGTTCTTTTTCAAGTTCATACTCGGTTTCTTCCTTTCATAATGTAACTGCTTGGGTATATTTACACAGGCGGGGCGCCAATGTAACAAATGGGGTGCGCCGCATCCGCGGCGTTTGAGGGGCGCCATGCCCCGTAGGGCGGGGTCTTGCCCCCGCCGTCAACCGTGCGGCGTTGGCCGGTTACGGTTTGCATGGTGTTCCCGTTACTCTGTAGGGCGGGCGATTTCGCCCGCCGAACATTATAAATTTTTTGAAAAATCATCGGTGCGGCGGGGTCAAGACCCCGCCCTACAACGCGGGATAAACGCATACGAACCATAACCGGGTTGCGGGGCGTGGTTTGCGGCGGGCGTGAACGCCCGCCCTACAAACCGGGGCAAACGTGCAACCAACCGGGAACCCCCGCGCGGGGCGAACGCCCACGGGCCGCATACATGTGGCCCCTACAATGCGGGGGAAACAACCGGTAAACCGGGCACACGCGGCGGGGCAAACGGCCGCGGGGTTTGTGGGAAAATGGAACGTGCATGGCGGTTTGTAGGGGCCGCATGTATGCCGCCCGCAAACGTTGCGGCGTTGGGTGTTCCCGGGGCGGCCGGGCGGTTTGGTCTTCGCCTTACAACCCCGAACGCCGTACCACCGTGATGACCTTGCCCTTGACCTCGCTTTGGCGCACGGGGCCGAACCAACGGCTGTCGCGCGCGCCTTCGCGGTAATCGCACAGGACAAAAAACTCATCGGCGGCCAGCGTCACCGGGTAGGCGGGGCCATCGTCGTACTTGGGGGTGGTGTAATAGATGCTGCTTTCCAGCACGGTGCTGCCGTTGATCACCAACGTCGCTTCGTCGGTGACCTCGACGGTATCGCCGCCGCGGGCCACAATGCGCCCCACGTACTGCGTGCCGTCCTTGGTGAACACCATGACGTCGTTGTTGGCCCAGTCGCCCGCCAGCCGGTAATACAGCAGCAGGTCCCCGGCCGAGATGCGCGGCGCCATGTCGTCGTTGTGCATCGGCGTGATGCCGAACGCTGCGCCAAACAGCACCGCCAGCAGTACCACCAGCGCGGCCAGCTTGACCACAAACGCCTGGATGTCGGCCACGTCAGCGCAATGGCGGCGGCGTGCGCGGATGACCTCCAACGGCGTGGCCGGCTGGGGCGTACCCGCCGCCTGGCCCCTGCCGCGGCGCTTGCGCGCGGCGGGGGCGGCCGGGGCCGCAGCAGCCGCCTGCGGCGGCCTGGCTGCTGCAGCCCGGCGGCCCGGCGCATTCGCGCCGGGCACAGGCGGCGGCGCGGGGGCAGGGTCCCGTGCGAGGGCCGGTTCCGGCGTACCCGGGGCGGGCCCGGGCGGTTCCGGTTTGGATGCGGGGCCTTTTTGCGCCGGGAAACTGCGCGTGATGCGCGTTTCGCCGTCGCTGCGGCGGATGCGCCGCGCCGCGGGTTCCGCCGCCGTGGGCTGGGCCGCTGCCGCGGGGGCCGCGGGCTGTGCAGCCGGGGCGGCCGGTGCGTCGGGCGCAGCCTGCGCGGCGGTTTGTGCCGGGGGCGGGGCGTCCGACGGGGCCGGTGTGGGCTGCGGGCGGTCGCTGACCACCGCGTGGCGGGGCCGGGCCGGGCCGCTGCTGATGTTGGCGTGCGCCGGGCGGTTCAGCCCGCCCAGCGGGCGCTGCGCGTCAGCCATGGGCATCACCGCCCGGGGGCGGCGCGGCAATACCGCGCTCGTCCAGCAGGGCCTGGTAGTAGGCGGCCTGCTCATCGTAGACTTGCTGGTAGAGACGCTGGAGGTCCTCCAGCTTTTTCCAGACGTCGGCTTCCTCGACGCCGCCGAAGGCTTTTTTGCGGAATTTCATCGCCGCCAAAGCCTGGGCAATATCCTGCATGGTACGCATAGGCGTCACCATTCGCGGCGGCGGCGCGCACGGCGCGCGGCCATGCCAGCCAGCAGGGCCATGCCCGCCAGCGCCGACGCGCTGACCATGAGCACATACGGCGCGGTGTGGTCGCCTTCCAGCCCGGTGGGGGCTACGGCTTCGCGGGTGTTGCGGAAGTCGAAAATCGTGTCAAGGTTCCCGATTTTGTAGGTAAGAATATTACCATCTTTATACGGCCCGGAACTCGTCCACGTGCCTTCTATCAGCCAGTGAAAACATCCCGAGACCTTATACCCGCGGCTGTTCACATCCTCCTCGGTGACGGTGGCTTCGTAGCCGGCCGGTACCACCAGTACGATCTGCTCGTCATGCGAGAGCGTGAACCCGTAGGTGTAGGCGTTCGGGTCGTCGGCTGTACCGCCGCCCGCACCGGGGTCAGATGGCTGGCCGCCGATCACGTTGAGTTGGTCTTGCTTCTTATGGTCCTCGGCGGTGGTGCCAGTAATACCGGCCGTCGGGTCCTCTTTCACGATCTTCAGCGGTTCGTCCCAATGCTCGATGATGGGGTCGCCATGGTCGTCTGTCAGTTTTTTGGTCAGCGTCAGCGTAAAGTCGAAATCGTCGCCGTAGCTGCCCATAGCGCCTTCCACCGTTTTGGTGATGGTCAGTTCCACATAGGGCAGCTGCACAACCGGCTTGGGGAACTCCATCTGCTCTTGCGGGTCGCTGAACACGCTGTAATCCAGCGTGGCTACTTTGTTGGAGTAGAAACCCGGTTGCCCCGCGTGGGTGCCGGTGCCGGGATCGCCCTTGGTCTCCGGGCCGTCAGCGAAGCCATCGTTTTCGGCGTATGGGTTGTCCATTTCGGGGTAACGCCCTTCCACGGTGAAGAAGCCTTCGGCTGTTTTGCGGTTGTCGCGGTCTTCGGTCAATTTGACATTCAGCGTGACCTCATACACATAATCGCCGCGCAGGTGCGCCGGGTCGTAATAACTCCCCGTTGTGCCAGTTGTGTCTTGCCGCGTTTCCTCGGTTTTGAGTGTGATTTTCCTCTCGGTCGTATCGTAATCGACGCTTACTTCCTTGTACACATCGTCGGGGTCCGCTTTGTTCTCTTCAATTTCAGTCAGCAGCCATTCACCCGTTTTTTCATCACAGACCAATTCGCCCGTCTCTTGATCGCGCTGGGCCTGATAAATCGTAAGCTTCGGGGTGATGTTCCCGTCATCATCCGCGACCGGCTCGACCCAGTTGCTCAAGATATCGGACACTTCCACATCAGAGAACATCTGAACGGTCATTTCTTCGACCAGCTTATCGAAAGTCTTGGTCAGTTCTGTGCTGTTCGATGCCAGATACGGACCCCCAACACGGGTTTCCACCATGCCAGATGCCGCACGCGGGCTGCTGATTTTTTCCAGCAGGTCCTTCATGTTTTGCAAGGGCGATGTATCATCACTCTCGTTGATATAAACGGTGTAGAAACCGTTGACCCACGGGAACATCTCCGCAGCAATCAAAGCTTGCGTCTGTGCATATGGATCCGTAGCAGCGCTGCCTGTTCCTGACGTATCACCATTGGACACATAATAGTTTGCCGGGCCGCCGTCCGAAACGAAAATAACATAACGGCGTGCATCGGGGCGCACTTCCTGTAACGCCGCTTTTGCCGTGATCAAACCTGCCTGCGTATTGGTTCCGCCCTCTAAAGAGTCAGCGCTGTTCTCTATCGCTGTCGTCAAGGCGCTGGCATCACTCGTCCATTGCTGCAATACTCTGGCATCGTCAAACTTATCGTCTGGCGTGATCACACTATAACCACCAAACCCAAACTGCACGGCTGCATACCGGATATCCAAAGGATCAGGCGGCAGATTCTCTATTTCCCCCCAAACTTTTTCCGGATTTTCCAACTTATCGACCAAATCTTGTACAGCAGTTTCCAGTGCGTCTTGCCGCGAGATCGAATTTCCCGCCGCATCCTCGCCGAATGTGCGTTCCATACTTGTGGAGCCGTCTACCACAAACAACACGTCGATTTTATTGCTTACGGGCGGGATGATCTCTCTGCCTGCAACCTGCAAGGACAAATCATAGGTATTATCATCCCGCAATACGGCCTTTTTGGCGATTTCCGGCTTTTCGTATATCTCGTCAAGTGTCGGTTCCGGTTGTTTTTGGTATACCAATTCAAAGGTATAGGAGTCTGGATCAATATCTCCGTCAACCGTCGTGTAACCAAGTTCACAGTAGGCGCTTTGGCGATAATCCATCAACTTATCGTGAACCGCCTCAAGCCCGGCATTATCAGGGGCATCATATTCCCCCAAAATGCCGTCCTGCACCTTTACGCCCAAAAAGTTAGGATACTGATAGAATGTAATATCCTCAAAAGGATGCCGACGATTCAAATCGTCTGTATAAATAGCCCGCTTGAATCTATAGCGCTCTTCCCCTACCGTGATCTCATTATAGGTGTTTCCATCTTCTTCCACTTTGGAACCAGGCCGCTTATCCACATTTTCTTTCAGGTCGGTATCAACAATGACGCCTTCTTCCACGTCCACTGCCAAATCTTTCCCGTTCAGAAGTTCCAGAATGGAATCGTCAAAGAAATTAATTACACGCGACCCGTCCGAGACCAAATAAATGTTTGCATCAAACGTATATTCCAGTTCATAAGTAAGGGGCTGGCCATCCTCGTCTCTGATCGGGTTGCCCTCGGTATCCACGATTTTAAAGTCAATCGTTACGGTTTTGTCTGAGACGTCGCCCCTATTACCCATCCAGTCCCAATGAAATGTAAATGTAAATTTCGACTCATCCCCATCGGCGCGCGGAGCCGGTTTGGCCGAAAAGGTCAGCGCGTAGACCGAAAAGCCGTCGGTCTCAAACGCGGCGGTCACGTCGCCGTCCAGCGTCACGGTGCCGTCGGCCGTGTCGGCGGCGTCGGCCAGCGTCTCGACGGTCTCGACTTCGCCGTTTTCATCCTCGGCCAGGTGCTGCACGGCCAGCGTGGCGGGGTCCACGTCGTCGGGCAGCAGCGCGGCGGGCATCGTAAAGCGCACCTGCACGGGTTTCAGGGGTTCGACCTCCTGCCCGGCGGCGTCATAAAACGTTAAGTCCAAAGAGACAAAGTCGTCGTACTCGATGCCGGCGCCGTCCAGTTCCCCGGCTACGTCGTCGGGGGTCTGGGCCGTCTCGGGCGTGGCGGCGTCGCCGCCCAGCAGCGTCACCTGCAGTTCGGCGTCCGCGGGCAGCGCGCCCTCGGGCACGTCCACCGTCACCGTGATGCCGCTGGCCGCGTCGGTCACCTCGATCGTGCGCGCGGGCAGGGCGGCCGTCTCGGGCGTGGCCGGGGCCGCGGTCTCGGCTGTGGCGGCGGCAGGCTGCGCGGCAGCGGTGTCCTCTTCCGGCTGGGAGGTCGCGTCGGCAGAGGGTTCCTCCTCCGGTTGGGGGGCTGCGTCGGCGGGCTGCGCAGGGGCGGCGGCCGCCGCGGCGCGCGCGGTTTCGGGCGTGGCCTGCCCGCCCGCGGCCAGGGCCGTACCGGCCATGCTGCAGGTAAGGCACAGCGCCAGCAGCGCACTGAGAATCCGTTTTTTCATGGATATTTCAACTCCTTAACCGGGGGATGGCAGGGCGCGGGTGCGCCCCAACAAAATGCAACGAAAGTGTGGTTCCGTTGCTTATATGCTGCAAAAAAGGGGGTGGCGGACACAACAAATTGTATTGCGCCCGGAGCACCCTTTAATACATACAGTATGATAGCATACTAGTACAATTTTACAACCCCCCCCCCGGAAATTTGTACAACATAATACTATTTATACAATTTTTGACGGGCCGGTTTTGGTAAAAATGCAGCCCCCGGCCGGCGGCCGGGGGCATGGATTTGTGTAGTTTTTTATAGGGGCGAGGGGGGTTCCCCGTTGGTTGTGGGTTGAGGGAAACGGCAGGCCAGCCCGGGGACGGGTGGCGGGGCGGGGTTTGTGGGAAAACGGAACGTTCATGGTGGTTTGTAGGGGCCGCATGTATGCGGCCCGGGGTACGTTGCGGTAGCAGGCACTCGCCGGTTTTGGCGTAGGTGTTCCCCGTTGGTTGTAGGGCGGGCGTTCACGCCCGCCGGGCAGGTTGACGGCGGTGGCGAACCTGCACGGGCCGCATACATGCGGCCCCTACAGTGCGAGGGGAACAACAGGCAAACCCGGGGACGGGTGGTAACGCAACGCCACACGGCGGGGTAAGGCCCACCCTACAAAATCTGTTCCCAACGCCTCGCGGGTTCACGCCTGCGGCGGGAAGAGCAGGTAGAACGGCTGCACCTGCCAGAGCTCCGCCGCCGGGTTGCGGGCGGCCGCTTCCTGCGCGGCGATGGCGTCCAGCGTTACATAAACCGTGTCGGGCGCGGTTTGGCCCTGCTGCAAATCCGCCCATTTTTGGGCGTTTTCCTCATTGGCACGCACATAGGGGTACAGGCCGGTGTTGGCCACCGAATACAGCGACTGCATGCCGTTTTTGGCCGCGCACACCACCATCGCCCGCAGGTCGCCGCCTTCGTGGTCGGGGTCCCAGGCAAGGACGCGGTACCCGGCCAGTTTCTGCTGCAGGGCTGTGTCGTCCAGCAGGGAGACCGTGCGCAGACGCTCGGCCATGTAGGCGTGCAGCCCCGCGACGGCCCCGTGCAGGTCCCACAGCTGCACCGCCGTCACGACCGCCAGGGCGGCGGCCAGCGCACAGGCTTTGCGCCCGGCGGCGCTGTGCAGGCCGCCCGGCCCGGCCGCCTGGCGGCGCTGCGCCGCAAACGCCCCGCAGACCATGTTGACCCCGCCGGCCATCACGCTGTAGATCACGGGGTAGAACATCCGCGAACTGGCCCGGAAAATGCCGCAGAGGTAGAGCACGCGCTCCGGCAGCGGGACGGTAAAGAGCTGCCGGTCATTGAGCATGACGTTGTTGCTGATGGCGAACAGCGTCATGCCCAGCATTGCCAGCAGGTAGAACGCGTTTTTCTTGAGGAAGGGCGCCAGACGCCGGCGGACCGCCAGCGCCACCAGGCACCCCGCCGCCAGCAGCAGCACGCCGACGCCCAGGTAGGTGAAACCGTCGCCGTTCTGGTCCGGCACCGGCAGGTGGGGCAGAAACGCGGACCACGGGTAGCCGGCTTCGCTGGTGGGGTTGACGGGGCCGTTGAGGTTCATGGCGTAGCTGCCATACCCCGCGCGCAGGATTTTGAAACTGTTGTTCAGCGCGCCGATGCTCCACCCGGCCAGCGCGCAGACCGCCAGATTGCCCGCAAACAGGCCGAGGAACTGCGCCGCGGCGGCCAGCTTTTTGCGGTGGAAAATGGCTTCCACCACGGCGATCAGCGCAAAAATCATCGTCATGGGGATGAAATACGGGTGGATGGTGATGGCCAGCACCGCCAGCAGGTAGAACAGCCAGGGGTAGCGCCGGTACCCGCCGTCGCGGCAGCGCAGCAGCGCCCAGATCGCCAGCAGCACCAGCCACTGGGACCCCAGCGCCGTGTGGCGCAGCGCCCGGTCCAGCAGTACCGGCGTAAAGCAGAACAGCACCATCGCCAGCCCCTGCAGCGGCAGCGAATCCGTCTTGCGGCGCGCCAGCAGCCCTGCCGCAAACGCCTGCAGCACGTAGCACAGCAGCGTATACAGCCCAAAATACTGGAACGTGCCCGTGTACCCGGCCAGCTGCAGCACAAATTTGAGCACAATGGCCACCAGTGGGATGCTGTCGGTGTAGGTGATGTAGGTGCCGTAGGCCATCTGGTCGGCCAGGCCCAGGGGGAAATGCCACGCCGATTTTTGGAAAGCACACCAGCCCGCATAGTGCTGCGCGAGGTCCTCGCCATACAGGTAGAGAATCCAGTTGTCCCGGGTGGGGTCCAGCACCGCAAAGCCGTGGATCAGCCCAAAAGCGGCCGTGCCGACCGCCGCCGCCAACAGCAGCATGGGCCAGAGCGGATGCGTATTGCGTTTTTCCATAGTTCACTCTTTTCCGCAGAATAACAACAGGGGGTTGATACCTTTGCGGGTATCAACCCCCTGGGTTATGGTTTTTTGGCTTCCCGCTTCTGCAAGAAGGCAGAAAGCGTCAACCAGCTTACTTGTACAGCTCGACCAGGCGGGTCAGGTGCTCGTAACGGGCTTCGGCCGCTTCCTGGTTCTTGGCGAACAGCTCCTTCGCACGCTCGGGGAAGGCGCGGGCCAGACGGCTGTAGCGGGTCTCGTTGTTGAGGAAGTCCTGGTACTTGTCCATATCGCCAGCCTTGGAGGTCAGGGTGAAGGGGTTCTTGCCCTGGGCCTTGAGCGCCGGGTTGAAGGTGAACAGGTTCCAGTAACCGGCCTCGACAGCCTTCTTCATCTCGTTCTGGCAGTTGGTCATGCCGCCCTTGACGCCGTGCAGCTCGCAGGGGGCGTAGCCGATGATGATGGACGGGCCAGGGTAGGCTTCGGCTTCGGCAATGGCCTTGACAGCCTGGGCCATGTTGGCGCCCAGGGCGATCTGCGCGACGTAGATGTAGCCGTAGGTCATGCAGATCTCGGCCAGGCTCTTCTTGCTGATCTCCTTACCGGCGGCCGCGAACTGGCAGACCTCACCGATGTTGGAAGCCTTGGAAGCCTGACCACCGGTGTTGGAGTACATCTCGGTGTCAAAGACCATGACGTTGACGTCGTGGCCGGAAGCCAGGACGTGGTCCAGGCCGCCGTAACCGATATCGTACGCCCAGCCGTCGCCGCCGAAGATCCAGAAGCTCTTCTTGGCCAGGAACTGCTTGTCGGCCAGGATCTCCTTGGCTTCGTCGCAGCCGCAGGCTTCCAGCGCAGCGATCAGGTCCTTGGCGGGCTGGTCGTTGGCCTTGGTGTTGGCCTTGGTCTCGAGGTATTTGTCGATGACGGCGTCGAGCTCGGCGTTCTTGCCCTTGAGCGCTTCGACCTTCTTAATCAGGTTGGCGCGGACGGTCTCGTAACCGATCTGCATGCCCAGGCCGTGCTCGGCGTTGTCCTCAAACAGAGAGTTGATCCAGGCGGGGCCGTGGCCGGACTCTTTGTTGACGGTGTAGGGGCTGATGGAAGCGGTGCCGCCCCAGATCGACGAGCAGCCGGTGGCGTTGGAGATGAACATCTTCTCGCCAAACAGCTGGGTGATCAGGCGGGCATAGCTGGTCTCGGCACAGCCGGCGCAGGAACCCGAGAACTCCAGCAGCGGCTGGTTGAACTGGGAACCCTTGACGGTGGTCTCGGCCATCATGCCGGGTTTCTTGCGGATGTTCTCGACGCAGTAGTCGAACGCAGCCTGCTGGGCGCTCTGGCTCTCCTGCGGCTTCATCTCGATGGCCTTGGTCGGGCAGACGGTGACACACTCGCCGCAGCCCATGCAGTCCAGCGGGCTGACAGCCATCGTGAACTTGTACTCGCCCGGTTTCGGCTTGAGGTCGGCGGACTTCAGCGAAGCGGGGGCGGCGGCCAGCTCGTCGGCGGTCAGGCAGAACGGGCGGATCGTCGCGTGCGAGCAGACAAAGGCGCACTGGTTGCACTGGATGCACTTATCGGCATCCCACTCGGGCACCATGACGGCGGTGCCGCGCTTCTCATACGCAGAGGCGCCGAGCTCCCACTCGCCGTTGGGGTTGTGCGCGAAGGCGGAGACAGGCAGGCTGTCGCCGTCCATACGGGAGACAGGCTCCATGATGTCGCGCACCATCTTGACCACGCCGGGACGGCCGGCCAGCTCTTTGGCGGGGGCGTCGGGGGCGGGGTTGGACCAGGAAGCCGGGACCTCGACCTTGTGCACGGCGTCGACGCCGGCGTCGATGGCCTTCCAGTTCATCTCGACAACCGCGTCGCCCTTCTTGCCGTAGCTCTTCTTGGCGGCCTGTTTCATGTACTCGACGGCTTCGTCGATGGGCATGACGTCGGCCAGCTTGAAGAACGCAGACTGCAAAATGGTGTTGGTGCGCTTGCCCATGCCGATCTCGATGGCTTTGTCGATGGCGTTGATGGTGTACAGCTGGATGTTGTTGTCGGCGATGTATTTCTTGTCGGCCGCATTCAGGTGCTGGTCCAGCTCCTCATCGGTCCACTGGCAGTTGATCATGAACACGCCGCCGGGCTTGACATCCTGGACCATCTTCATGCCCATGTGGATGTAAGCGGGGTTGTGGCAGGCCACAAAGTCCGCCTGGTTGATGTAGTAGGGGCTGCGGATGGGCTTGTCGCCGAAGCGCAGGTGGCTGATGGTGACGCCGCCGGTCTTTTTGGAGTCGTACTGGAAGTACGCCTGGATGTACTTGTCGGTATGGTCGCCGATGATCTTGGTGGAGTTCTTGTTGGCGCCGACGGTGCCGTCGCCGCCCAGGCCCCAGAACTTGCACTCTTTGGTGCCGGGGGCGGCGGTGATGGGCGCGGGCTTGACCTCGGGCAGGCTGAGGTTGGTCACGTCGTCGGTGATGCCGATGGTGAAACGGGCCTTGGGGGCATCCTTCTCCAGCTCTTTGTAGACAGCGAACACAGAGCTCGGCGGGGTGTCCTTGGAGCCGAGACCGTAGCGGCCGCCGGTGAGCACGATATCGTTGAGACCAGCCTCACGCAGGGTGGCGGCGACGTCGAGGTACAGCGGCTCGCCCAGGGAGCCGGGCTCCTTGGTGCGGTCGAGCACGGCGATCTTCTTGACGGTCTTGGGCAGGACCTTGAGCAGCGCGTCGGACACCCAGGGGCGGTACAGACGCACCAGCACCAGGCCGACCTTCTCGCCCTTGGCGGTCAGGTAGTCGATGACTTCCTCGGCCACGTCGCAGATGGAGCCCATTGCGATGATGACGCGGTCGGCGTCGGGCGCGCCGTAGTAGTTGAACAGATCGTAGTTGGTGCCGATCTTGGCGTTGATCTTGTCCATGTACTTTTTGACGACGGCGGGCAGGGCATTGTAGGCCTCGTTGCAGGCTTCACGATGCTGGAAGAAGATGTCGCCGTTCTCATGGCTGCCGCGGGTCATGGGGTGCTCGGGGTTCAGCGCGCGGGCGCGGAACTCGGCCACGGCGTCCATGTTGCACATTTCCTTGAGGTCCTCGTAGTCCCATTTCTCGATCTTCTGGATCTCGTGGGAGGTACGGAAACCGTCAAAGAAGTTGACGAAAGGCACGCGGCCCTCGATGGCGGACAGATGCGCCACGGGGGACAGGTCCATGACTTCCTGCGGGTTGGACTCGCACAGCATGGCGAAACCGGTCTGGCGGGTGGCGTAGACGTCGCTGTGGTCGCCGAAGATGTTCAGCGCCTGGGTGGCGACGGTACGGGCAGACACGTCAAAGACGCAGGGCAGCTGCTCGGCCGCGATCTTGTACATGTTGGGGATCATCAGCAGCAGGCCCTGGGAAGCGGTAAAGGTGGTGGTGATGGCGCCGGTGCCAAGCGCACCGTGCACAGCGCCGGCGGCGCCTGCCTCAGACTCCATCTCGACGACCTTGACCTGGTTGCCGAAGATGTTCTTCAGGCCCGCAGCGCTCCACTGGTCCACCGTATCCGCCATCGGGCTGGACGGGGTGATGGGGTAGATGGCAGCCACATCGGTGAACGCATAAGCTACGTGCGCCGCAGCGGTATTGCCGTCCATAGACTGTTTTGCTCTGGGCATTTTTCTTCCTCCATTTTCAAGAGTGATTTTGCATTCTGCGCGGGGGGTCAAGGCCCGCACAGGCCCACGCCTGCCCGGCACCGCACCCGCGTTGGGCCGTGGGCGCACTGCTAGAAAGACGCTTTTGCATAGCTTTATTGTACCAAAAACCCCCGCATTTCGTAAAGGGTTTTTGGTTAGAATGTTGCACAGATTTTTGCGGCGGATGTGTGCAATTTGACTATTTTTACACAAACTGTCTCGGGTGCCCGATTTTTAAGCCCCAAAAACGGCACCCCGGCGGGGGCAGCACGCGGTTGGCGCGGGGTTCGCGGGGAAATTGCCCGTTTCCGCCGCTCTGTAGGGAGGGGTCTTGACCCCGCCGCAAACCCTGCCCCGCCACCCGTACACGGTTTACCGGTTGTTTGCCTTGCATTGTAGGGGCCGCATGTATGCGGCCCGTGCCCGTTTGCCCCATGGTAATGTTTTTGGTTTGTGTACGCGGTACCCTTATTTGTAGGGGCGGCATACATGCCGCCCGGCAGGGGTTTGCCCCATGCGGGGTTCCCGGTTCGTTGCCCGTTTGCCCCACTCTGTAGGGCGGGGTCTTGACCCCGCCGCACATTATAAAATTTTAAAAAATGATCGGTTCGGCGGGCGTGAACGCCCGCCCTACAATGCGGGGTAAACATCATACAAACCGGCAACGGGCTGTAACGCACCGTTTTGCGGACGGCATGTATGCCGCCCCTACGCATGGACCGAACGCGGTCACAACGCAAAAAACGGGTTTGTTAGGTATGTACCCGCGGGCCGCATACATGCGGCCCCTACAAGACGAGACAAACGCCAGGCAAGCCATAAACGGGCAACGCGGGGTGGTTTGGCGGCGGGGCCAAGGCCCCGCCCTACAATGCGTGATATACGCCGGGCCAACCCGGCAAGCGCCCAATGCCCGCACCGTTTCGCGGGCGGCATGTATGCCGCCCCTACGCATGGACCGAACGCGGTCATGGCACAAAAACGGTATCATAAGGCAACCGACCGCGGGCCGCATGCATGCGGCCCCTACAAACCGGGGTAAACACGCAACAAATCATAACCCCCACAAGGGCGAACGCCCACGACGGGGGTAAGGCCCGCCCTACAACGCAAAACAAACAACACACAACCCGGTAACGCCCAACGCCGCCAACAACAAACCGCCCCCGGCCCTGGCGGGCCGGGGGCGGAAACGGGTCACTGCGGGGCGAACAAACTCTGGTCGCGCGCGGCGTGCGCGCCGACGTTGTTGTACTCGAGGTTCAGGTACCCTTTGGCCCAGGCGTCGTGCGCGGCGCTTTCGCCGTAGCGCGCCGTCGTGCCGTCGGGGCGCATGTAGTCGTTGGCGCCGGTCACCACCGGCGTGACCTGCTTCATCTCCAGCAGGTACTGGTAGAAGGGGCTCAGCGGCAGGCCGGCCTGCTGCGCGATGGTCGGCGCCAGCATGACCATGTCCATACGGTTGAGCGGGTCGGTCTCGCTGACGGCGGCGTCGATCTGCTCCAGCGGGTAGTTGGCCCAGATGAAGAACGGGGTGCTGCGCTCGAGGATCTGCAATTCATTCTGCGGCGCGATGCTCTTGTCGGCCACGTGGTCCACAAAGCTCGGCGCATGGTCGCCGGCCATCGCCACCACGACGCGGCGGCCGGTCGTCTCATACAGTTCGGTAAAGTAGTCGAGCAATTCCTGCACGGCGGCGTCGCTCATCTTAACGCAGCTGAGGTATTCGTCCATCAGCTCGTCGTACTCGCCGTAGTCGGTGGCGGCGTGCACGATGTCCAGCGAAGCGTCGTTCATGTCATAGTCGCCGTGCGTCTGGATCGAGACCAGGAACGCGAACCGGGGCTGGTCGGCCGGCATGGCTTCGTACAGCGCCTGGAAGTCGCGGTAGGTGGCCGAGTCGGTCTGGTAGGGGCGGTCGCCGTAGTATTCTTTGGTGGGGAAATCCCCCTCAAAGTGGGTCTCGTCAAAGCCCAGCGCGCGCCAGGCCGAGTCCCGCCGGTAGTTGGAGTTGGTGTAGGGGTGGGCGGCCAGCGTGGCGTAGCCGAGGTCTTTGGTGTAGCTGACCAGGCTGTTGGCCCCGTAAAGGTTGAGCCAGTTGAACGGCGTGATGGAGGGCATGAGCATCAGCGAATTGCTCGAGAGCATCTCGTATTCGCTGGAGTTGGTGCCGCCGCCCACATGGGGGCTGACGGTGTGGCCCAGCACGGCGTTTTGCAGGTTCTCGGTCACGGGGCGCACGTCGGTGTCGGCCTGCAGGTCGGTGACGAGGTCAAAGTCGTAAAAACTTTCCGAGAGGACCAGCACAATGTCGGGGTAGGCGCTCTCGGCCGTGGCCATGCCGGCGTACTGCCCGCTGACCATCGCGGCGGCTTCGCGCGCAGCGTCGTCGGTGTAGCCCTCCGGCTCCAGGATGGGGTCGGCCATCAGGCTGGCGGCTTCAATGGTGCCGGCCAGGTAGCCGTACTTATAATACGTTTCCTGCCAGGCCCAGCCGTAGGTGGCCTTGGGTTTGAGCGGCGCCGGCCCAAAATACCCGATGTACAACACGGCCCACACCGCCGCCGCGCACGCCGCCACCCGCACGCCGCGCGCCGGCCACGACGCGCGTTTGGGGCCGCCTTTTTCCAGCCAGCGCTGCACGGCGCACAGCGCCAGCACCGGCAGATAGCACAGCGCGATGGTGACGACGCTTTGCGAGATCTTGAGCGTGTAGCTGCCCATGACCTCGGCCGCGGTGCCGAGGTTTAAGATATCCTGCGGCATCAGGGCGGAACCGTGCAGGTCCCGCGTATAATGGTTGATGAGCGCCACAACGGTGAACAGCAGCCCCGAGATGCCGGTAGCCAGCCACCAGCGCCCCAGCACCGCAAACAGCACCAGCGTCAGGCACAGCGCCGTCATGGCGTTGAGCGGCGCGTACACCGGCCACTGCCCGGCCAGGTAGTTGGCCGTGACGCCGTCGGACAGTTCCAGCTGATACCGCGCGATAAACGCCGCCGCCACCGCCAGCAGGCAGGGCATCACGCCGCGCAGCAGCAGCGCTTTCCAGTTCAATTTCTGTTTGGTTTGCATGGGATTCCGTACCCTTTCTCTCTATACCACAGGGGGTGAACATACAGGCGCCAGTATACCACAAATGGTTGAAAAAGAAAAGGGGCGGGGCACGGCCATTTTTTGCCGTTTGCACCCGGCGGGGCTTGTGCCCGTTGACAAAGGGCGGCGAATCCGGTTTAATGGGGGCAAGGTTTTTCCCATATACCCATATATAAGGAGGGGATTTTTATGGACCGACGCAAACGCAGCCGCGCGCTGCTGACCCTGCTGGGCTGCCTGGCGGCGCTGGCGCTGTGCGCGGCCGCCGCGCTGACGCTGCTGCTGCGCACGCCGGACGCGCAGGACGTCACAATCCCGGGCGCGCGCGGCGGCATCCCCGCCACGGTGCAGCTGCCCGCCAAGCTGGCGCGCGGCGGCGAGGTGCCGGTGGTGGTTTTGTGCCACGGCTTTACCGGCAACCGCGGTGGCGACGGCCACTTTGCGCCGCTGGCCGACGACCTGGCCGCGCTGGGCATTGCCACCGTGCGGCTGGACTTTGCCGGCTGCGGCGACAGCGCCGAGCCCTACACCGCCTACACGCTGGCCAATATGGCCGCCGACGTCGACAGTGCCATCACCTTTATGCAAAGCGAGTACGGCGTCACCGGCCCCGTGGGGCTGGTGGGCCACAGCATGGGCGGGCGGCTGGCGAGCCTGTACCCGCAGCTGGGGCAGTACCCCGCCGCCGCGCTGGTTTTGTGGAGCCCCGCCAACGGCACGGGGCTGCAGGGGCTGGAATTTTTGAATATTGAGGATTTCAGCGTGGTGGAAGCCCTGGCCGCCGAAGCCGAAGCCAACGGCCAGGCGGGCACCAAGTGGGGCGTTGCGATCAGCGCCGAGTTTGTGCGCGGCATGCGCGAGAGCGACCCCAACGCCGCGCTGCGCGCCTGCGGGCTGCCGGTGCTGCTGACCTGCAGCGGCCAGGACACCGTGTTGAGCGCCGCCACCCTGGCCGAAGCGCAGGCCGCCGTGCAAAGCCTGCCAAACGGCCAGGTGGAGACCGAAGCCTTTGCGCAGGGCGACCACAACTACGGCAACGCCGACCCGGCCGTGGCCGCCCAGCTGGACGAGACGCTGCGCGCCGTGACGGCGGCGTTTCTGGCGCAGCACCTGAAAGGGTGAGCGCCGCGCCCGCCGGGCTTGCAAACGCGCGGGGTTTGGGCTATAATAAAGGCCGCCCCCGCCGTGGGCCAGTAGCTCAGCTGGTCAGAGCTGGCGGCTCATAACCGCTTGGTCGCGGGTTCAAATCCTGCCTGGCCCACCACAGCAGCAATGCCCGCCGTGCCCCGGCGGGCATTGCTGTTTTGATGCCCGGCCCGTCGGACTGGAACCGGGTCCGCGGGCACCCCCGCCTGGCCCACCACAAACTTTACCCCCGTTTGATATTTGTCTCTACGGGTGGTCAGGCAACATCTTTTTTGGGTAGGTGACAACCATGGCACCCGACAACAAAAAGCGCATCCGCAACAGTACCGCAGACTTTTTGATCTTCACCAGGGACGCCCATGCCGACGGCATCGAGGTGCGGGTGCAGGACGGCGACGTCTGGCTGACGCAGAAGGCCATCGGCCAACTGTTCGAGGTCGACCGCAGCGTTGTTACCAAACACCTGAAGGCCGTCTACGCCAGCGGCGAACTGACGGCGGACGCAACTTGTGCAAATTTTGCACAAGTTGCCGCCAACGGCAAAACCTACCGCTACAAGTTCTATTCCCTGGCCGCCATCATCGCGGTGGGCTACCGCGTCAACTCGGCGCGGGCCACGCAGTTCCGCCAATGGGCAACCCGCGTGCTGGCAGCCTTTACCCGGCAGGGCTATGTTTTAGACAAAGACCGGCTCATCAATGGGCAGATTTTTGACGAGGACTATTTCGACCACCTGCTCTCGGAGATTCAGGAAATCCGTGCCAGCGAACGCCGGTTTTACCAGAAGATCACCGACATTTACGCCACGGCGGTCGATTATTCGCCGGACAGCCCAACGACCAGAGACTTTTTTGCCACTGTGCAGAACAAGATGCATTACGCCGTGCACGGCAGCACCGCCGCCGAGGTAATTGTTGAGCGGGCCGATCACACCAAAAACCACATGGGGCTGACAAGCTGGCGCAACGCGCCGAACGGCAAGATCGTCAGGGCGGATGTGTCGGTGGCAAAAAACTATCTCTCCAAAGACGAGATGCAGGAACTCAACGAGGTCGTCACGATGTACTTGGACTATGCTGCGCGCCAGGCGCGGCGGCACATCCCGATGACGATGGCCGACTGGGCCGCCAAGCTGGACGTCTTTTTGCAGTTCAACGACGCCGAAGTGCTGCACGACAAAGGCAAAGTAAGCACCGCCATTGCCAAAGCCTTCGCCGAAAGTGAGTTTGAACAATACCGCATTTTGCAGGACCGCCTGTACCAGAGCGATTTCGACCGTCTGGTGGCGGCAGGGCAGGAAGCGGAGGAACACAAACGATAAAGCAACCGTAAAACCGGTTGACCAACACAAAGCAACAATGCCCGCCGTGCCCCGGCGGGCATTGTTGCTTTGGTGCCAGGCCCGTCGGATTTGAACAGGGCTTGCCGGCCGCCGTCTGTTACAGATTGGCTACGTTTTCCGGTTTTGGCTTGCGCCCCCTGCCCCCGCATGCTATACTGCACACAACCCAAAGCACAGCGCGCCGGCCCGGGAACCGCCGGGCCCCCGCGCAGCGGAAAGGAGCCTTTGTTATGCGTACTTTCTCCCTTCGCGCGGCCGCGGCGCTCACCGCCCTGGCCCTGCTGGCGGGCTGCACGGCGGCGCCCTCCGGCAGCACCGCCGCGTCCACCCCCGAGACGGCCGTCGCCACGCCGGAACCGATCGTGGAACCGCAGGCCCCCGAACCCGAAGTTTTCGACGACCCGCTGGCAAGCTATGTGCAGGATTTTGCCGAGGTCGCCACGCTGGCCAAGCCGGTGGAGACCGACGACGGCCGCACGCTGACGCTGAACTGCACGCTGGACACCGAGGTCGACCAGCTGATCTACGACCACTACCGCTATGAACTGCTGGGCGACCTGGACGGCGCGCTGAGCCTGGTGGGCGACAGCGAAGCGCTGCGCATCACCACCGAAAACGACGTGCGCAATGTGCAGGAGGGCGCGGGCGCGCAAAGCTACACGCTGCACGGCCTGCGCGCGCTGACCGCCGACGAGATGGCGCGCGTGCGCGCCTACGACCGCGACGCGATTTTCCGGATTGTGGCCGACTACGGCCTGACCGAGTGGACGCTGGAAGCCGTCGACGTCGAGTGGACCTACACCGAAGCCGAGCTGGCCAAGGGCCCGCAGCTGGACGCCGGGCGCTACATGCGGTATTTCCTGGCCGGGCGCACCGGCACCGACCAACCCTGGGCGCTGTATGAGCTGTTCTGGGAGGATCTGCTGCCCGACGCCGCCACCGCGGCCGAGGACCCCGCCCGCCTGGTGCTGGAAACGCTGTACAGCTGCGATGAAGCCGAGAGCGCCGCGTTTACCGACGCGCTGAACGCCGGCGACGACGCCCTGGTCGACTACCTGGCCGCGCGCACCGGCAACGCCATGACGGCCGACGGCTACGCGGCTGCGGCCAACAACCGCGTGCCCGGCCGCATCCTGACCGCCTGGCCCGACACCGCCGTGACGGTGGTGGAACTGCTGCTGACGCCCACCGCCAGCAGCGACAGCGACGGCACGGCCACCTTTGCCTACACGGTAAAGGCCGCCCCGCAGGACGACGTCGCCGCCGCGCAGGAGTTTACCGGCGAGATCGCCATGGCCCTGCAGGACGGCGTCTGGCTGGCGACCGCCCTGAACTGACCGCCCGGCCCTGCTGCACCCCCTTTGCCATACCGACCCCCGGCGCGCCCCGCACGGCGCGCCGGGGGTTTTTGCCTGCCGGTACAGCCCCGGGGCATAGCCCGGCGCGGCGGCGCATACGCTGCTACCAAAAGACAAGCAGGGGGGCGGCGCTATGCGGCGGTTGGGCTGGGGGTTGGCGGCGCTGTGGCTGGCGGCGGCGCTGCTGGTGCTGCCGCTGCTGGCGGTGCAGCGCGGCGGGCTGGGCGCGGCGCCCGAAACCACCCCGGCGGCCAGCCCCACACCCGCGGCCACGGCGCTGCCGGCGCGCACGGCGCCTTACCGCGCCGTGTGGGTGAGTTACCTCGAATGGCAGCAGGTGGATTTTTCTTCCGCCGAGACGTTTGCCCGCGACGCCGGGGCGATGCTGGACGACATTGCGGCGCTGGGGGCCACCGTGGTGCTGGCGCAGGTGCGCCCGTTTGGCGACGCGCTGTACCCCAGCGATTACTTCCCGTTCAGCCACCTGTGCACCGGCACGCAGGGGCAGGACCCCGGCTTTGACCCGCTGGCGCTGCTGGTGCAGGCCGCCCACGACCGCGGCCTGGAACTGGAAGCCTGGGTCAACCCCTACCGGCTGCAGGCGGGCGGCGTGCCGGCCCTGTGCGCGGAAAGCCCCGCCGTGCAGCACCCTGGCTGGGTGCGCGCCACGGCCGAGGGGCTGTACCTGGACCCCGCCAGCGCCGAAGTGCGGCAGTACATTGCCGACGGCGTGGCCGAGCTGTGCCAAAACTACGCGCTGGACGGCATCCATTTTGACGATTACTTTTACCCCACCACCGACCCCGCCTTTGACGAAGCCGACTACGCGGCCGCCGGCAGCGACCTGCCGCTGGACGACTGGCGGCGGCAGAACGTCAACGCGCTGATGGCGCTGTGCCACGCCGTGACGCAGCGCTACGGCGTGCGCTTTGGCGCGGCCCCACTGGCCGACCCCGACCTGTGTTACAGCGGCCAGTACAGCGACGCCGCCCTGTGGCTGGCGCAGGGCGGTTATGTGGACTACCTGATGCCCCAGCTGTACTGGGGGCTGGACTACGCGCGGGACGGCGACACCGCCAACAGCCTGGGCGCGATGGCCGCGCGCTGGGCCGTGCTGCCGCGCGCCGAGGGCGTGGCGCTGTACGGCGGACTGGGGGCCTACCGCATTGGGGACGGCGACGGCGGCGACGCCCCCGGCGAGTGGACGACCGGCCGCGCGCTGGCCAGCCAGTGGACGGCGCTGGAAGCGCTGGGCTTTGCGGGCGGCGGGCTGTACCGCTACGCTTCGCTGTGGCGCAACCCCGCCTGGGAAGCCCTGGCCGCGCAGGAGCGCGACGCGCTGGCCGCGCTGTGGCAAAGCGAAACGGGGGCCGCCGCGCCGTGACCCGGCGCGCGGCCCCCGCAAAGGGTGCGTTGGTTGCCATAAAGTGTTCAGTCGTGCCGGATGGCTTCCAGCGCGCTGATTTTGACGGCGCGGTTGGCGGGCAAAATGCCCGACACCAGCCCCACCAGTGTGGCGAACACCAGCGCCGCCAGCATCAGCCACGGCGGGATGATGGAGATGACCCCCGTGGTGCTGCCCATGGCGTAGTAGTTGCCGCCCATCAGGCCCGAGAGGTCGACGCTCTGGCCGAACGCCGCAAAGATCGCCGTCAGGTGGTTGAGCACGAAGCTGGCCCCCACGCTGATGGCGACGCCGACGACGCCGCCCAGAAAGCCGATGCAGGAACTTTCCAGCAAAAACATCGTGCGGATGTTGCCCAGCTCGCACCCCAGCACCTTCATGACGCCGATCTCGCGCGTGCGCTCATAGATCGCCATCGTCATGGTGTTGATGATGTTGATGGCCGCCACCAGCAGCGACACCGCCGCCACGCCGCCAAAGATCATCTGGCTGCGCATGACCTGCTTTTGCATCTCCTCGCGCTGCTGGTTCATCGAGTAGGTGCTCGTAAACCCCAGTTCGTGGATGGCATCCTCGACCGTCTCGACGTTTTCAAGGTCGTCGACCTTGACATAGACGATCTGGTAGGTCTCGGTATCGGTCTGGGTATTTTTGGCCATCTTGTTGTAGGCGGTTTCCAGCATTTTTAAGTCCTGTATGCGCAGCACCAGGTTGCTCTGGGTCCACCAGCCCTTGCTGTAGTCGGCCTGCAGGTGGCCCACAACCTCCAGTTCCCAGCTTTGGGTCTTGCGGTCGCCTTCCTCCCCGGCGTAGATGGTCAGCGTCATCTTGTCCTCGTCGACGTCGACAAAGGGTTCCACCGGGTTGCCCAGGGCGTCGACATCGCCCTCCAGCCGGTAGCGCTTGGGGCTGTTCGCGCTGCGGCGCGAGTCCCAGAACGAATACCCCAGCGAGTCGCTGACCAGCACCTGCAGCGTTTTGGCTTTGCTGTTGGCGGGGCCGGTGTCGGGCCAGCGGCCGCTGGCCAGCGCAAAGCCCATGGGTTCCATGGCGGCGGGGTCGACGCCGGTCAGGCTGTACTGGTCTGCGACGTAGCGGTCGTTGCGCCCTGCTGTGATGTTGGCCTGCAGGTTGTAGGGCGTCACATAGGTGGTGGCCGCCACCACGTGGTTCATCTGTTTAAACGTCTCGATGGCGGCGTCGTCCAGGCGCAGGGCCTTGCCGTCCGCCCCCACGACGTTGCCGCTGCTGTACACCTGGATCTGCGTCAGGTCGCCCCAGCTTTGCAGCATCTCGTCGTTGGCCTGGGTCTGGGCGATGCCCAGCGAGATCATCAGCACCACCATGCAGGTGCCGATGACGACGCCGATCAGCGTCAGCGCCGTGCGGCCCTTGCGGCGCGTCAGATTGCGCGCGCTCAGCGCGATCTCATCAGAGATCTTCATCGTCGTCTCCCGCTTCCAGGGCGGCCAGCGCCTTGGCTCTCTTGCGTTTGCGCAGCACGGCGGTCACAATAACCGCGACCACCACCGCGCCGCACGCCGCGATCAGCACCCAGCCCCACACCGGCATGCCGGTCGGTTCGGCGGGCAGATCCTCCATCATGCCGGGGTCCATCACACCGGGGTCCATCGCCATCTCCTCGGCCGTGGCGGAAAATTCCTTGGTGACGGTGCGGGGTTCGCCGCCGGCGTCCTCATAACTCAGCGTGATGGTGCCCGAGATCACGCCCGCGGCGTCGGGGACGAGGTCGAAGTCGACGCTGCCCTCGGTACCGGCGTTGAGGTTGCCCAGGTACTGGTACCCGCCCGCGCCGAGGTTGCCGCCGGTGAGCCGGGCTTCCAGGTTGGAGACGGGGTTTTTGCCCTTGTTGACATAACTCAACGAGACGTTGCCGGTTTCGCCGACAAAGATCGTGTCGGGCACTTCGATCTGGCCGACCTCAAAGCGGTCGGGCTGGCTGATGGGCACCGAGACGGTGGTGGTGCCGCTGACCGCCTTGCCGGACACCGCGCCGACGCCGGTGAGGTTGACCGTGATGTTGGCCACCGTGCCCGAGAACCCGGACGCCGGCAGCACGGGGAAGGTGACGTCGCGCACGGTCTCGGGCTGCATGGCGCCGACATAGGTCGAAAGGCTGCCGCTGGACAGCGAGACATGCTCGGGCAGCGTCAGGCTGACGATGACGTCGCTGAGGTCCTCGTTGCCGGAGGTTGCGTAGACGCCCAGCGAGAGGGTGAACGTCTCGCCCGCGATGGCGCCGCTGCCATAGCTGGAGGACCGCACCACCAAATTGGGCGAGGTCGTCTGGTCTTTGTCGACGCACTGGCCGATCTGCACGCTGAACTGCTGCATCGGCTTGCTGGTGTCGAGGTAGGTCAGGTTGATGGGCAGCGTGTTGCCGCCGCCGTTGTAGATCACATCGCGGAACAGCAGCACATAGCTGTAATAGTTATAGTAGGCGTTGGCCTGTTTTTCGGCATCGCTGGCTGCGCCGTCGCGCACGCGCTGCAGGCGGGCGGTATCGGGGTCGTCGTTGCTCTCAAAAAACTGGCCGATCTCGCCGGTGCCGGTGTAGGTGAACACCGAGGAGTTGATGCGGGTGGCGATCTCCTGCGGTTCGACGTTGTACCGCGCCGAGGAATGGTCCACCACCTGCAGCACGATGTTGACGCGGTCGCCGACGTCGACGGTGGCGATCTCGCCGCCGGCCGGGTCGGTGACGGTGTAGCCGACGACGTACACGCCGTCCGACGTGGAGGGCGTCGTGGTGCCGCCGTTGTCGGTGGCGGGGGGCGGCGTGGCGGTGGCGACGCCGCCCGTATCGTCGGCCAGGGCGGGCAGGGCCAGCGCGCCGGCCAGCGCCAGCGCAGCCAAAAGCGAAAGCATACGTTTAAACATCAGGGACCCCCAAATCGTGAAAAATGTAAATTGTGGCGCCGCGTGGCGGCGGGTTTTTCATTTTGCAGCAAAACGGTGTGGCGTCGGGCGTTTGCCTTGCCTGTAGGGCGGGCGATTTCGCCCGCCGCAAACTATGCGGCATTGCTCTTGCACGGGTCGTTTGTTGTGAATCTCGGTCTGTAGGGGCCGCATGTATGCGGCCCGCGGGCGTATACCCAACAAACCCGTTTTTTGCGTTGCGACCGCGTTGGGTCTATGCGTAGGGGCGGCATATATGCCGCCCGCGAAACGGAGAGGTTACCGCCCGTTCCCGGGTTGTATGTTGTTTGTTCCGCATTGTAGGGCGGGCGTTCACGCCCGCCGAACATTATTATTTTTGAAAATTTTTAATGTGCGGCGGGGGTAAGGCCCGCCCTACAGAGTAAGGTGAACAGGCAATCAACCGGGAACCCCACGTGGCGCAAACCCCTGCCGGGCCGCATGCATGCGGCCCCTACAAGAAGAGGATGTTTATTGGGTAAACACCCGGTATCCGGCAGGTTGGCCCGCCCGTTCACGCCCCTGCCGGGGCGGGGGTTTCTTCGGCTTTTTGCCCGTCCTGCCCGGCTTTGGGTTTGGCCTTTTCTTTGGCCGCGTTGCCGCCGATGGTCAGGTCCAGCCCGGCAAACAGGGCGTCGCGGTGTTTCTGCTTGGTTTCCTCCTCCTGCACGACGCTGGACTGAATTTTGCCGTCCAGGATCGTGACGATGCGGTCGGCGCATTGGGCCAGTTCCGGCTCGTGCGTGACCATGACGAAGGTGACTTTCTGGTTTTTGGAAAGTTCCAGCATGCGGTACAGCACCTGTTTGCTGGTGGTGGAGTCGAGGTTACCGGTGGGTTCGTCGGCAAAAATGACCTTGGGCCCCGCCACGAACGCCCGGGCGATGCCCACGCGCTGCTGCTGGCCGCCGCTCATCTCGGTGGGCAGGTGGTCGGCGCGGCCCAAAAGGCCCATGCTCTTGAGCTCTTTGCGCGCAAGTTTCAGCCGCGTTTTTTTGTCGACGCCCTTAAACAGCAGCGGCAACGCGACGTTTTCGGCCGCCGTCATCGTGGGCAGCAGGTTGTAGCTCTGGAAAATGAACCCCAGATGCGCCTGGCGGAAACGCGCGAGCTCGGTCTCGGTCATGGCGCTGATCTCGTGCTTGCCGATGAACACCTTGCCGCGGGTGGGTTTTTCCAGCCCGGCCAGCTGGTTGAGCAGCGTGCTCTTGCCGCTGCCGGACTGGCCGACGATGCAGCAGAACTCGCCTTTTTCGATGGCGAGGTCGACGTCGTTGAGGGCGACGACGCGCTCTTTGCCGACGGCGTAGACTTTGCGCAATTTTTCGGTGCGTATGATGGGCGCCACGCGCGCACCCCCTTTCCCAGCGGATGATGGCCCTATTCTACCATATTTCGACGCCAAAAAGAAGGGCCGCGGCTGTAAATTTTTGCCGTGGCACGCCGCAGCGGAAAACTACCAAAAATTTGGCATGTCACCGTTTGTCCGCCGGGTCGGGGCGGTTTTGGGGGTCGGTTTGCCGGGGTGGACGACCGCGGGAGGTGTATGGCGGGCCGCCCGTTCCCGGCGATTGGCAGGGCGGGGGGTCCCCCCTCGCCCTGCCATGCAAAATCAATGGCAGGCAACCCGCCGCCCCGGCGCGCCTTTTTCTTTGGGCGGGTTCTGTGGTATACTGTGCCCAAACCACCACGAAAGGACGCCCCGCCATGGACGAACGCTATACCATCACCCCCATTGCGCATATCCGTACCGACTTCCCGGACAAATTCGGCATCCCGCGGCAGAGCGGCCTGGTGCCCGACCTGACCGCCCGCATCGTGTTTGTGCCGGCCTGCCGCGACCCCAACGCCCTGCTGGGCATTGAGGGGTTCAGCCACCTGTGGCTGATCTGGCAGTTTTCCACCGTGGCGGCGGAATACGCCGCCGGCCGCCGCTGGCGGCCCACCGTGCGCCCGCCGCGGCTGGGCGGCAACGCGCGGCGCGGCGTGTTTGCCACCCGCAGCCCCTACCGCCCCAACGCGCTGGGGCTTAGCTGCGTGGAACTGGCCGGGGTGGACGGCTGCGACCTGCTGGTAAAAGGCGCCGACCTTTTGGACGGCACGCCGATTTATGACATCAAACCCTACCTGCCCTACGTCGACGCCAAACCCGGCGCGCGCGGCGGGTTTGCCGACCGTACGGCAAAATACGCGCTGGACGTAGTGTTCCCGCCCGAATACCTGGCCCGCGTGCCGCAAGCCAAGCGCGCCGCTTTGCAGGGCGTTTTGCAAAACGACCCGCGCCCGGCCTACCAGCACGACCCCGGCCGTGTGTACGCGCTGGCCTTTGCCGGGATGACCGTGCGCTTTACCGTGGACGGCGCCACGCTGACGGTGTGCGGCGTCGCGCCCGGCGCCGGGCCGGGCGAACCGGCAGAGGGCTGACCCCGCCGGGCCGGCGGTTCACCCCCCGCGCACCGACTGGATGTACTGCCGCGGGGTCTGGCTGTACTCGGCCTTAAAGGCGCGGTAGAAGTTGGCGTAGTCGCCAAACCCGCAGTACTGGCATACCTCGCTGGGGGGCACGCCGCCCGCCAGCATCTGTTTGGCGTTCAGCAGCCGCTTTTGCAGAATGTAGCGGTGCACCGTGGTGCCGATCTGCGCGTCAAACTTGCGCAGCAGGTGGTATTTGCTGATGTAAAACCGCTCGGCCAGCTGGTCCAGGGTCAGCGTTTCGTTGTAATGCTCGTTGATATAGTGCAGCACGGCGTCCACCACCTGGTCGCTGCTGCCCGCCGGGCGGGCGGTGGCGCGCTCGGCCGCGGCGCGGTTGAGCCCCACCATCAATTCCACCAGCGCGCCCTGGGCCATCAGGTCGCAGCCGTAGTCCTTGCTGGCGCGCAGCGTGTACAGCCGCTCCACCGCCGCGCGCATCGGCGCGGCCGCGGGCGCCGGCAGCCGCAGCAGGTTGGTGTGCCCCGCCACGCTGGTGTCAAAACAGCGCGTCAGGCTGGTGCGCGGGGTGGAAAGCCGCTCCAGATACGGGCGCGCCACCCACAAAACCATGCGCTCATACGCTTCGGCCCCGGTGACGATGCGCGCCTGGTGCAGCTCCAGCGGGCTGATGAGCATCCAGTCGCCGGGGCGCACGCGGTAGATCTGGTTTTCCACAATATATTCCACCCGGCCGCTCAACAGCAGGTAGACCTCGTAAAAATCATGGTGGTGCAGCTCGACTTCATTTAAATAGGTCGAGTGGTAGCGGTAGATTTCGTAATCCTGCGCGACCATCGTCTGGCGGTAGGTGTAGGCGTTGAACCCCGGCCCGGCCATACAAAACCCCCCTTTTTGTGCAAAAAACAGACACAACATCCTACAAAACGGCATAGGGTTGTTCTATGTTGTAGTTTACCGCAATTTTTACAATCTTTCAAGCAACAACGGCCATTTGTTTGTGAAAAATTGCACGCTATACTAAGCATAGCAACGGGCGGCGGCGCGCCGCCCGCCCACCGCCACACTGTACAAGAAGGAGTTTTGCACTATGCAGATGAATGCCGCTTCCATCGTCAACCAGAAAGCCGAGTGGGAAGCCCTGGGCGTCAAGCTGCCCGGCTTTGACCATGCCGCCATGACCGCCGCCACCAAGGCGCACCCCGTGTGGGTCCACTTTGGCGCGGGCAACATCTTCCGCGGGTTTATCGCCGCGCTGCAGCAGAAACTGCTCAACGAAGGGCTGGCCGACCGCGGCATCATTGCGGCCGACACCTTTGACTACGATATCATCGACAAAATTTACACCCCGTTCGACAACCTGACCATGATGGTCACGCTGAACCCCGACGGCACCACCAGCCGCGAGATCATCGGCTCGGTGGCCGAGGGGCTGCGCGCCGACGCGTCGGACGCCGCCATGATGGCCCGCTTTAAAGAGATTTTCACCGACCCGGGGTTGCAGATGCTCTCCTTCACCATCACCGAGAAGGGCTACGCGCTCTACCGCCCCGACGGCAGCCTGATGCCCGTCGTGCAGGCTGATATCGACGAAGGCCCCGCCCACGCCCGCCACGCCATGAGCATGGTCGCCGCGCTGCTGCTGGAGCGTTTCAACGCCGGCAAGTACCCGCTGGCCGTTGTGAGCATGGACAACTGCTCGCACAATGGCGAGAAACTGCAGGCCAGCGTCATGACCGTCGCCAAGGCCTGGCTGGAGAAAGGCTACGTCGGGCAGGATTTCATCGACTACCTCAGCGACGAGAGCAAGATCGCGTTCCCCTGGTCGATGATCGACAAGATCACCCCGCGCCCGCACAAGATCGTGGAGGAGCAGCTCGCCAAGGACGGCATCGAGGACATGGCCCCCATCGTCACGAGCAAGAACACCTACATTGCGGCGTTTGTCAACGCCGAGCGCCCGCAGTACCTCGTCGTTGAGGACAAGTTCCCCAACGGCCGCCCTCCGCTGGAAAAGGCCGGCGTCTACATGACCGACCGCGACACCGTCAACAAGACCGAGCGCATGAAGGTCACCACCTGCCTGAACCCGCTGCACACCGCCATGAGCGTTTACGGCTGCATGCTGGGCTACACGCTGATCTGCGATGAGATGAAGGACGACGATATCGTCGCGCTCATCAAGCGCCTGGGCTACGTCGAGGGGCTGCCCGTCGTCGTCGACCCCGGCATCCTGGACCCCAAAGATTTCATTGACGAAGTCGTCGGCCAGCGGCTGCCCAACCCCTTTATGCCCGACGCGCCGCAGCGCATTGCGACCGATACCTCCCAGAAAGTGGGCATCCGCTTTGGCGAGACCATCAAGAGCTATCTGGCCGAGGGCCGCGACCTCAACACGCTGGTGTCCATCCCGCTGGCCATCGCGGGCTGGCTGCGCTACCTGCTGGCCGTCGACGACGAGGGCAAGGCGTTTGAAGTTTCGGCCGACCCGCTCAAGGACGAGCTGCAGGCCAAGCTGGCCGGCATCGAAGTTGGCCGCCCCGACAGCTACCACGGCCAGCTCAAAGAGATTTTGAGCAACGCGTCGATTTTTGGCACCGACCTGACCCAGACCGTGCTGGCCGCCAAGATCGAGCAGTACTTTGTGGCCGAGCTCGCCGGCACCGGCGCCGTGCGCAAGACGCTGCACGAAGCGCTGAACGGCTGAGCGGACGGTTGCCCCTTGGTAACGTTTTTGGGAAAGGGGCAAAACCCGCTTTGGCTCTATAAGATTTGGTTCCTTCGCTTGCCGTTTCCCCTTCCTTTTTGACCGGCCAAAAAGGAAGCGAAAAAGCCGCCGCTAATTCCGGGGCGCGGGGCACGGCTAGGGCAAATCCAGTGGCCCTTTAGCACCGCCACGCTTTACCATCCGGCAGCATCTGCTGCGTCGCTCGGGCTTGCAATACATACAGTATTGCTGCGCCCTCGCTCCTTGCATCTGCTACCGTCTGGCAAGCGGTGCGGCGCTTCAGGACCACCGGCTTTACCCCAGGTCCTGCGGGCCCCTTTGGAAACCCCGGGGCTCTGCGGGGGTCGCCCGAGACGGTTTCCGTTCCTCACAAGGCAAAGGCTCTCTGTTACAATACCCTTTCTTTCCTGCCGGCAAGGCTCTTCCGGGCTCCCGTTCTGAAACCCCGCCCGCGTTCGCAGGCGGGCCGGTCCGCGGCAGACGCTTGCTTTGCCCGTTCACCTGCCGTCTCCGGTTGGTTTGTAGGGGCCGCATATATGCGGCCCGGCAGGGGTTTGCGGTTACGCAGGGTTCCCGGTTGGTTGCCCGTTTACGCCCATTTGTAGGGCGGGCGTTCACGCCCGCCCTACAGGAAAAACGCACAAAAATCCCCCATAAAAATCTGACAAAAACAGGAGGACACTACTATGGCCATGAAAATGGGTTGGCGCTGGTATGGTGAGGGCAACGACCCCATCACCCTCGGCGACATCAAACAGATCCCCGGTGTGGAGAGCATCGTCTGGGCGCTGCACAGCAAAATGCCCGGCGAAATCTGGACCGAGGAAGAGATCAAGAAAGAGGTCGACCTGATCCACTCCTACGGCTTCAGCGCCGAAGTGGTCGAGAGCGTCAACGTCCACGACGACATCAAGATCGGCCTGCCCACCCGCGACGCGCTGATCGAAAACTACAAGCAGTGCATCCGCAACCTGTCCAAGTACGGCGTCAAGGTCATCTGCTACAACTTCATGCCCATCTTTGACTGGACGCGCACCGACCTGTTCCACCCCGTGGGCGACGGTTCCACCGCGCTGTTCTACCAGAAGGACATGATTAAGGACGATTACAAGGCCATGGCCGAGTATATCATGAGCTTTACCGAGAAGTACAACATGACCTTCCCCGGCTGGGAGCCCGAGCGCATGGCCAAGCTGGACGAACTGTTCAAGGCCTACGCCCCCGTCACCAAAGAAAAACTGTGGGACAACCTCAAGTACTTCCTCGAAGCCATCATGCCCACCTGCCGCGAGTGCGACGTCAAGATGGCCATCCACCAGGACGACCCGCCGTGGGATATCTTCGGCCTGCCGCGCCTGCTCATCGACGCCGAAGCGATCGACCGCTTCCTGTCGATGGTGGACGACCCGTACAACTGCCTGACGCTGTGCTCCGGCAGCATGAACGCCAACCCCAACAACAACGTCGCGGCCATTGCCCGCAAACACAGCGACCGCATCCCGTTTGCGCATATCCGCAACATCCACCACTTTGAAAACGGCGATTTCAGCGAAGCCGCCCACCGCGACTGCTGCGGCGAGACCGGCATCATCGAAATCCTGCGCGCCTACCATGACGGCGGGCACGACCTCGTCATCCGCCCCGACCACGGCCGCCAGCTGTGGGAGGAAGGCCCCGGCAACTGCCGCCCCGGCTACGGCAAATACGACCGCGCGCTGGGCACCCAGTATATGCTGGGCGTCTGGGACATGCTGGACCGCCTGGACGAAGAGAAAAAGGCCAACGGCTAACCCGCTGACCCGTAAAGAAAGCGCTGCCCGCCCGGGCAGCGCTTTCTTTTTGGGAAGGAAAGGCCTAAGAAAATTAAAAATTAAAAAATAAAAATGAAAAATTGTGGTGTTCCGCGGCCGTTGGCCGCTCGAAAAATTAGGTTTGCGGCGTGATAGAACCCGGGGGCTGCCCGTTTACGGTTGGCATGGTGTGTCTTTTTGCTCTGTGCAGCGGGCGTAAACGGGCACCCCCGGCGGGCAGCTTTTGTGCCCCCATTTGCCAAACCGCGCGCGGCGGGCTATAATACAGGGGAACGATACCAAAAACAAAAAAAGGGGGGCCTGCCCATGGCGGGGACGCTGTATCTGGTGGCGACGCCCATCGGCAACCTAGACGATATGCCGCCGCGGGTGGCGGCGACGTTCGGCGCGGTGGATTTCATTGCGGCCGAGGACACCCGCGTCACGCTGCGGCTTCTCAACCACCTGGGGCTCAAAAAACCGCTGGTCAGCTACTATGAGCACGCGCTGCACCACGGCGCGGCGATCCTGCAGCGCATCGAAGCGGGCGAGGACTGCGCGCTGTGCTCCGACGCAGGCATGCCCTGCATCAGCGACCCCGGCGAGCAGATCGTGGCCGAAGCCCACGCCCGCGGCATCCGCGTGGTGCCGGTGCCGGCGGCGTCGGCGTGCATCACGGCGCTGGCCGCCAGCGGCCAGCCCACGGCCCGCTTTGTGTTCGAGGGGTTTTTGCCGGTGCCCAAACGCGAACGGCGTGAGCGCCTGGCCGCCCTGCAAGGCGAGACGCGCACCATTTTGCTGTACGAAGCCCCGCACAAGCTGCGCGCGACGCTGGACGACCTGGCCGCGGCCCTGGGGGCCGAGCGGCCGGTGACGTTGTGCCGCGAGCTGACCAAACTGCACGAGCAGATCGTCAAAACAACGCTGGGCGAAGCCCAGGCCTTTTACCGGGAAAACGACCCCCGGGGCGAGTATGTGCTGGTGGTGGCGGGCGCCGCCCCCGCCGCCGTGCAGGACGCCCCACCCACGCGGGAGGATGTTGTGGCCGCGGCCCGCGCCTTGCAGGCCGGCGGCCTGCCGCCGGCCGCCGCCGCCAAACAGGCCGCCGCCGGCACGCCCTACCCCAAAGGCGAAATCTACAAAGAGCTCGTCGGAAAACAATGACCTTAAAAAATAAAAAGGAAAAATAATGGTGTCGCACGGCGCGCACCAGAAAAATCGACGCCAGGCGTTTACCGCAGACCGGCCCGCCCGCGAACGCGGGCGGGGTTTCAGAACGGGAGCCCGGATGAGCCTTGCCGGCAGGAAAGAAAGGGTATTGTAACAGAGAGCCTTTGCCTTGTGAGAAACGCAAACCGTCTCGGGCGACCCCCGCAGAGCTCCGGGGTTTCCAAAGGGGCCCGCAGGACCTGGGGTAAAGCCGGTGGTCCTGAAGCGCCGCACCGCTTGCCAGACGGTAGCAGATGCAAGGAGCGAGGGCGCAGCAATACTGTATGTATTGCAAGCCCGAGCGACGCAGCAGATGCTGCCGGATGGTAAAGCGTGGCGGTGCTAAAGGGCCACTGGATTTGCCCTAGCCGTGCCCCGCGCCCCGGAATTAGCGGCGGCTTTTTCGCTTCCTTTTTGGCCGGTCAAAAAGGAAGGGGAAACGGCAAGCGAAGGAACCAAATCTTATAGAGCCGGACCGGGTTTTGCCCCTTTGCCCAAAAACGTTACCATAAGGCAACCGTCCGCGGCGGGGTCAAGACCCCGCCCTACAGAACGGGGAAAACGGGTAATTTTCCCGCAAACCCCGCATGAGGCAAACCCCTGCCGGGCGGCATGTATGCCGCCCCTACAAACAAGGAAAACACGTATACGAACCGGGGGGGAACCGGGTAGCGCCGCAAACACGCACGGGCCGCATACATGCGGCCCCTACAAACCAAAAGAAACGCCATGCAAACCGTGGATGGGCAATACCGCAAACACATCCCATAGCGTTTGAATTCTCAACGAAAGGACCTCTCTCCATGCCCGATACCGCCAGAATCCTTGTCATCAGCGACGTGCACGGCCGCCTGCGCGACCTGCGCTGGGTGCTGCAAAACGAGCCCGCCGACGCCCTGTTCTTTTTGGGCGACGGGCTGTACGATCTGGACACCGCGCTGGAACTGCGCAAAACGCCGCTGCCCTGCCCGGTCTACCGCGTGCGCGGCAACTGCGACGTCGGTTACCCCGACCCGGCCGAGGGGTTGGCCCCCTTTGCGGGGGTGCTGTTCTTTTACACCCACGGCCACCACTACGGCGTCAAGATGGGCGCCGACCGCCTGGCCGAGACCGCCGGCGCGCGCGGCGCCGACGTGGCGCTGTTCGGCCACACCCATGTGCGGGAACTGCAGCGCGGCGCGGGCGCGGCGGCCGCCGTGTTCAACCCCGGCAGCCTGCGCGACGGGCGCAGCTACGGCGTTGTGACGGTGACCGACGGCGTGTGCGAATTTGGATGGAAGCGGGTGCCGGAATTTTGAACGAGAGCGTGCTGTACCTGCCCGAAACCGAGAGCACCAACGCCTGGGCCAAGGCAAACCTTGCCAAATTCGGGCCCATTGGCGCGGTATACACCACCTGCCAGACCGCCGGCCGCGGCCGGCTGGGCCGCGGCTGGGCCAACGCGCCCGGCCAGGCGCTGTACTACACGGCGGTGCTGAAAACGCCGCTGGCCCAGCCCGGTACGCTGCCGCTGTTTGCCAGCCTGGCTGTGGCCGATACGCTGCGCCAGCGCTACGGTGTGGCTTGCCAGATCAAATGGCCCAACGACCTGCTGCTGGGCGGCAAAAAAATTGCCGGCATCTTGTGCGAGGTCGCGCCCGACGGCCGCACGCTGCTGGCGGGCGTGGGGCTGAACCTGGCGCAGGACCAGGCGTTTTTTGACGCCGCCGGCCTGCCCCACGCCGCCAGCCTGGCGCTGCAGGGCGCGGCCGTGGACCTTGCCGCCGACCCCGAATGGCTGGCGCAGTACCTGACGGATTTCGGCTTTGACCGCGCGCTGTACACCTACGAGGTCGAGGGCTTTGCCCCCTACCGCGCGCAGTACAAAGCCGCCTGCGTCAACCTGGGCCGCCGCGTCACCTTTGACGGCGGCGCGGGCGTGGCCGCCGACATCGACGAGGACGGCCGCCTGGTCGTGCAGACCGACGGCGGCGAGACGCGGGTGTTCACCGGCGAAGTCAGCGTACAGGGCATTTACGGCTGCCTGTAAAAAACGCTGCCCATCCCCCGACGGGATTGTCCCCGCCGGGGGTTTTGTTTTGCCGCGCGCGTTTGTTCACAATTTGTATAGATTTTCCGGGGTTTTCCGCTGCGTACAGCGGTTCTCCACCGTGGAAACGGTGGAAAACTTGGTGGAAACGGTGCAAAACCCGGCCGCAGCGGCCCGCCCCGGCGGTGGAAAAGCCCGCCCGGCACACAAAAACCGCCGGGCGCGCGGCCCGGCGGCGGTGGTTATTGCGGGTTGGGCTGTTCGCCGGGGTTCTCCGGCAGGGCGGGGGTGGGTTCGGCGTCGGGCTCGCGGCGGTCGCGCCGGTCGCGGCGCTTGTCGTCCTCCTCCGGCGTTTCGGGGGGCAGCTTTTCAATCAGCGCCCAGACGATCTTACGGTCCTCGACCTTTTCGACGCGGATGCGCAGGCCGTTGGTCTCGACGGTGAACTGGCTGCCGTCGGCCGGGATGGCGTGCAGGCAGCTCATGACCATGCCGCCCAGCGTGTCGTAGTCGGCGTCCTCCGGCGTTTCGATCTCCAGCGCTTCGGTCAGCTCGTCGATGCGCAGACTGCCCTGCGCGCGCCACACCGTGTCGCTGACGCGCACGATGGGCTGCGGTTCCTCGGGGTCAAACTCGTCGTAGATGTTGCCGACGATCTGCTCAAGCAGGTCCTCGATGGTGACGACGCCGGCCGTGCCGCCGTACTCGTCGACGACGATGGCCAGGTGGTGTTTCTGGGACTGCATATCCTTGAACAGCTGGTCGGCGTGCACGCTCTCGGGCACAAAGTAGGCCGGGCGCAGCAGTTCTTTGAGGGTGCGGGGCTGCTCGCGCTGCAGATTCAGCAGGAAATCGCGCGCGTTGAGGATGCCGATGATGTCGTTGATGTCGTCCTCATACACGGGGTAGCGGCTCAAACCGGTGGTCTGGATGGCCTGCAGGATGTTGTCGGCGTCCTCGTCCACCGGGAAGGCCGTCACGTCGGGTTCCGGCGTCATGGCGTCGCTGGCGACCATATCGCCAAAGTCGAACACGTTCTCAATCCACTGCTGTTCTTCCTGCGCGATGGTGCCCTGCTCGCCGCTGTTTTCCACCATCAGGCGGATATCCTCCTCGCTGGCGGCGTCGTCCTCGGCTTCGGTTTTCAGGCCCAGCAGCCGCAGGCTGCCGTTGGTGGTGACGTCCAGCAGGATCATCATCGGCGCAAACAGCACGCTGATGCCCTTGACGACGCCCAGCGCGGCGCGCGCCCAGGCGTAGGGCTGCTGCATGGCGATGCGCTTGGGCACCATCTCGCCGAAGGCGATGGAGAAGAAGCTGATGACGATGGTGATGACGACCATCGAGAATACGCTGAGCACGCCCTGCGGCAGCGGCAGGTTCAGCGAGACGAGCGCGTCGGTCAGGTAGCCGGAGAAGTTCTCGGTACCGAAGGCCGCGCCGAGGAAGCCCGACAGCGTGATGGCCACCTGAATGGCCGAGAGGAAGCGGTTGGGGTTTTCGACCAGCGCCAGCAGCCGGGCGGCGGTCTTGTCGCCGCCCTCGGCCATCTTGCTCAGTTTGACCGAGTTCAGCGACAAAAACGCGATCTCGGACCCGGCAAAAAAGGCGTTGAGCAAAATAAATACGATCTGCAGTAAAATTTGTGAGGGCAAATTGTCCACGGGAATGTTCTCTCCTTCTTATTGCGTCAAATGGATGGTGCGGCAAGGGACGGCAAGGCCGGTGCGGGCGCAAAAACAGCAAAAAAAGCACAGCCCGTCGCTGGCTGCCCAGCGGAGCTATGCTTGGGTTTTGGTATGGGTAGTAAAAGGGGTCGGTCGGCTCGGTTCCGCGTCGCCGTCGGCGCTCATAGGTGATCCGTTTCCTTTCCGCAGAAAAACTGCTGTTACAAGGGTACAGTATACCGCAAAACCGCGCCGCCGTCAAGCCCCGCCGCGGCGCAGCAGCGCAACGCTGAGCTGCGCCACGTCGCTGGGCGACACGCCGGGGATGCGCCCGGCCTGCGCCAGCGTGCGCGGGCGGATGCGGCAGAGTTTCTCGCGCGCTTCCAGCGTCATGGTCTCGATGGCGTTGTAGTCGAAATCCTCGGGGATGGCGACGTTCTCGTGCCGCTGCACGTCGCGGATGATGCGTTCCTCGCGCGCGATGTAGCCGGCGTAGCGCACCTCGGTCTCGATGCGCTGGGCCATGGCGGGCGTGACGCCGTCGCCGCGGCCGATGACGGCGGCAATGTCGTCGTAGTGCACGGCGGGGCGGCGCAGCAGTTCCAGCGCGGTGCCGCCGCTCTCGCCCACATCGGCCCCGGCAGGCAGCACGGCGCGCAGGTCGGCCAGCTTGACGCGCGCCGCGCCCAGGCGGGCAAGCTCGGCGGCTTTGGCGTCGCGGTCGCGGCAGAACTGCGCCCAGCGCGCGTCGTCCACCAGGCCGTATTCCCGCCCGATGGGCGTCAGCCGCTCGTCGGCGTTGTCCTGCCGCAGGCTCAGCCGGTACTCGCTGCGGCTGGTCATCATGCGGTAGGGGTCCAGCACGCCCTTGGTCACCAGGTCGTCGACGAGGGTGCCCAGGTAGCTGGTGTGGCGCGCCAGCACCAGTTCCGGCTTGCCCAGCGCGCGGCGCGCGGCGTTCAGCCCGGCCAGCAGGCCCTGCGCGGCGGCTTCCTCATAGCCGGAGGTGCCGTTGAACTGCCCTGCGCCGTACACCCCGGCCACGGTTTTGCTTTCCAGCGTCGGGCGCAGCGTCGTGGGGTCGACGCAGTCGTACTCGATGGCATAGGCCGGGCGCATGATCTCGAGGTGTTCAAACCCCGCGATGGTGCGGTACATGGCGTTCTGCACGGTTTCCGGCAAACTGGAGGAAAGCCCCTGCAGGTACATTTCCTCGGTATTTTCGCCGCAGGGTTCCACGAACACCGGGTGGCGCTCTTTCTCCCGGAAGCGCACGACCTTATCCTCAATGGACGGGCAGTAGCGCGGCCCCACACCCTGGATGTCGCCGCCGTACAGCGGCGAGCGGTGCAGGTTGTCCAAAATGACGCGGTGGGTTTCGGGGTTGGTGTAGGCGATGTAGCAGTCGACTTTGTTGTGCATCGGCGCGTGGGTCATAAAGCTGAAGGGCTGCAGCTGTTCGTCGGGGTCGCCGGGCTGGCGTTCCAGCTTGGCAAAGTCGATGCTGCGCCGGTGCACGCGCGCCGGGGTGCCGGTTTTAAAGCGGCGCAGCACAAAGCCGTGGGTGACGAGGTCCCGCGTCAGCGCCGTGGCGGCGTGGGTGCCGTCGGGCCCGCCGTCGTAGTGGGCCTCGCCCACAAAGATGCGCCCGCCCAGCGTCGTGCCGGTGGCGATGACGACGCACGTACAGCCATAGTACCCGCCCAGCGCCGTCACGACGCCGCGCACGCGGCCGTCCTGCACGTCCAGCGCCGTGACCTCGGCCTGGTGGATGGACAGGTTGGGCGTCTGTTCCAGCGCGTGTTTCATCCAGATATGGTAGCGTTTGCGGTCGGTCTGCACGCGCAGGCTGTGCACGGCGGGGCCTTTGCCGCGGTTGAGCATCCGGCTTTGCAGGTAGGTGGCGTCGGCGGCCAGGCCCATCAGCCCGCCCAGCGCGTCGACCTCGCGCACGAGGTGGCCCTTGGCCGTGCCGCCGATGGACGGGTTGCACGGCATGTTGCCGATAAAGTCCAGCGTCAGCGTGAACACGGCGGTGCGCGCGCCCAGCACGGCGGCCGCGTGCGCGGCCTCGATGCCGGCGTGCCCCGCGCCGATGACGATGACGTCGTAGTTGCCTAAAATATCCATAGCGACCCCTGAAAAATGAAAATGAGAAAGATTGGTGCGGCGGGCGTTTGCCCCACGATACCGTTTTTGGGTAACGACGGCGTTCGGTCTATGCGTAGGGCGGCATGCATGCCGCCCGGAAAACAGTGCCCCCTACCACCCGTTTACGGTTTGTATGGCGTATATCACGCCTTGTAGGGCGGGCGATTTCGCCCGCCGCACATTGGAAATTTTAAAAATAATAATGTTCGGCGGGGGTGAACCCCCGCCCTACAAACCGGGGTAAACGACCGGTTTTCCCGCAAACCCCGCGCGGGGCGCACCCCTGCCGGGCCGCATATATGCGGCCCCTACAAACCACCCGGCAACGGCAGGTGAACGGGTTTGGCGGTTGTTCGTTTTGCCCTGTAGGGCGGGCGTTTACGCCCGCCGCAAAATGTTGCCCGACGTATGTGACCCGTACGGGAATCTCCCGCGCTCTAAAAACGCCCCGCAGGGGCGTTTTTGCCGGCCGGGGCGCAGGACGGCCGGCACGAGCTGTCACGAGCCGCGGCACCCGCATCAGGCGGCGCCCCTTGGGGCGGGGCTTGCCTTCTGCGGCCGCTGACCCTGCTTCGGCTCCCTGTTTCCGCCGCAGGCGGCGGTCGCCTGCGCAGCGATTCCCGTACGTCTACCCAAATAGCGCACTCTATAAGGAAAACCGCCTGCTCCCTTACAGAGCAGGCGGTCTTGGTGACCCGTACGGGAATCGAACCCATGTTACAGCCGTGAAAGGGCCGTGTCTTAACCTCTTGACCAACGGGCCGTATAGAATACAAGATTTCGCTAAAACAGCAAGCTTCCAGCCGGCCACTATTGCAACCGGCCCCCAAGTTTTAGCGAAACCTTGTATACTGGTAGCGGTAACTGGATTTGAACCGGTGACACTTCGGGTATGAACCGAATGCTCTAGCCAACTGAGCTATACCGCCTTATACAGCGCGCCTCATAAAAAGCGCTCTATTATTATACAAAGCGCCGGGGGTGCTGTCAAGTAGTTTTTCCCAAAAAATTTTCAAAATACGCGGCGTTATGCTTCCAGGTAGGCGCGCAGGTCGCCAAGGCGTTCGCGCATCTCGCGCCGGCCGCGGTTGTACAGCGCCAGCAGTTTGTCCATATCGCCCTCAAACCGGCCGATATCCACCGGCTGCGCCGGGCGCAGCACAAACACGCGGCCCGCTTCCTCCAGCGCGTCCAGTTCGTCCATCAGGGCGTTGTAGCGGGTTTCCTGCGTGAGCATCGTCGCCAAAAACAGCGCGTTGTCGCCGTAAAAATCGTCGTACAGGTTGACCATGCGCTGGCCGGGCATCGGTTTGCGGAAGCCTTTTTCCCGCGTCGTGATGACGGCGATTTTGGCAAACCCCTCGTCCAGCGCCCATTGCAGCGGGATGGGGCAGGCGCACCCGCCGTCCAGGTAGGTGTTTTCGCCCAGGCGCACCGGGGTCGACGCCAGCGGCAGGCTGGCCGAAGCGCGGCAGGCTTCCCTGAAATCAAAATCGGTTTTGCCTTTTTCAAAGTACGCGGCCTTGCCGGTCTGCACGTTGGTGGCCACGGCGACCATGCGCTGGCCGCCGTTATAAAAGGTATCGTCGTCAAACGGCACCTCGCGCGGCAGGTCGTACAGCATAAAGCGCAGCCCAAACACGCTGCCGCCGTTGAACGCCGCCCGCGGGCCGAAATACCGCGGGTCGTGCCGGTAACGCAAATTGATGCTGGCCGCGCGCCCGGGCTGGCGCGCCACATAGTTGACGCCGTTGAGCGCGCCCGCGCTGACGCCCGCCACGGCGGGGAAATGGATGCTTTCTTCCAGCAAGGTATCCAGCGCGCCGGCCGTGTACAGCCCGCGCAGCGAGCCGCCCTCCAGCAGCAGGGCGGCGTTTTGCGGTAAAATCGGGTAGTCCATGTTGTGTTGCCTCCTGAAACAACTCCTATTGTACCGCGCACCGCGGCGCGCGGCAAGCGGTTTTTCCCGATTTTGCAGTTTTTTTCCGGCCGGGAATGTGGTATACTGGTAGTGATTGCGGGGCCCCGCGCCCCGGAAAAGGGGGGACGCCTATGCTGCAACTGGACCCGCGCGCGCCGCGCATTATTGTGCCGCTGTTTGCGCGCACCCTGCCGGACCTGGACGCCCAGATCGCCGCGGCGCAGAACGCGCCGGAAGCCGATATCCTGGAGCTGCGCCTGGACCCGCTGCCCCGGGACGACTGGTCCGCGGCACTTTTTGCCGTGCGGCGCGCGGGGCGCAAGCCGTTGCTGGTGACGGTGCGCACCGCGCAGGAGGGCGGCCTGGCCGACCTGGACGTCCCCGCCTACGCGGCGGCGCTGCTGGCGCTGCTGACGCAGGGCGGGTTTGACGCGCTGGACATTGAATGGCGCTGCGGCGCGCGCCCGGCGCAGGCGCTGCGCAACGCCGCGCACAGCATCGGCGCGGCGGCAGTGTTCAGCGAGCACCACTTTGACGCCACGCCCCCGCTGGACGCCATGACCGCAACGTTGTGCGCCATGGCCGACGCCGGGGCGGACGTTGCCAAGCTGGCCGTGATGCCCAAGACCCGCGCCGACGCGGCGCGGCTGCTGCAGGCCACGGCACAGGCCACCGACGCGCGCCCCGGCACGCCGCTGATTACGATGAGCATGGGCCCCCTGGGCGCGGCGACGCGGTTTTGCGGCGCGGCGTTTGGCAGCGCGGCCACCTTTGGCACGCTGGGCACGGCCAGCGCCCCCGGCCAGCCCCCGGCCGCCCTGCTGCGGCAGAAATGCCTGACCGCCGCCGACCTGGGGGAAGATACGGCGGAAACTGAAAAATAAAAACGGCTGTGCTGCGGCCGCAAACCTCGCCCCGCCGCCTGTACACGGTTTCCCGGTTGTTTGCCTTGTATTGTAGGGGCCGCATGCATGCGGCCCGTGCCCGTTCGCCCTATGGTAACGTTTTTGGGAAAGGGGCAAAACCCGGCCTGGCTCTATAAGATTCGGTTTCTTCACTCGCCGGATGTCTTCCTTTTTGACCGGCCAAAAAGGAAGCGAAAAAGCCGCCGCTAGTTCCGAGGCGCGGGGCACGGCCAAAGGGGCCTGCGGGCCCCTTTGGAAACCCCGGGGCTCTGATGTGGTCGCCCGAGACGGTTTACCTTTCTCACAAGGCAAAGGCTCTCTGTTACAATACCCTTTCTTTCCTGCCGGTACGGCTCATCCGGGCTCCCGTTCTGAAACCCCGCCCGCGTTCGCGGGCGGGCCGGTCTGCGGCAGACGGCCAAGGAAAACGGCTGCCAAACCCGTTCCCCCGGCCGTTGCCGGGTGGTTTGTGCGGGCACAGTACCTCAATTTTTCATTTTATGTTTTTTTAAGGAAAAGGAGTTTCCATGGACCGTTTGCAGCAAACCATCTGCGCGCTGGCCACCCCCGCGGGCGAGGGCGGCATCGCCGTCGTGCGCGTGTCGGGGCCGGACGCCTACGCCCTGGTGGAAAAGGTGTTTGTGCCGCTGCGCGAAAATCGCCGCCTGGCCGACGCGCGCGGCTACACCGCCATGCTGGGCCATTACCGCCTGCGGGGCGAGGAGATGGACGAGACCATCGCGCTGTGTTTCCGCGCGCCGCACTCCTACACCGGCGAGGACGTCATTGAACTTTCGGTCCACGGCGGCGCCGCCATGGCCGACGGCCTGCTGGAAGCGCTGCTGCTGGCCGGGGCCGCCCCCGCCGCCCCCGGCGAGTTCACCCGCCGCGCGCTGGAACACGGCCGCCTGAGCCTGACCCAGGCCGAAGCCGTCATGGAAGTCATCGCCGCGGGCGGCCGCCAGGGCGCGGCGCTGGCCAAAAGCGCGCTGGACGGCCGGCTGGCCAAACGCATCGGCGGCATCCAAAGTGCGCTGCAGACGTTGAGCGCCCACCTGACCGCCTGGGTCGACTACCCCGAGGAGGACGTGCCCGAACTTTCCGACACAGCGCTCTCTGCGACGCTTTCCGCGCAGAAAGCCGAACTCGACGACCTGATCGCCGGGTACGGCGCGGGCGCGGTGCTGCGCCACGGCGTCGACTGCGTGCTGCTGGGGCGCCCCAACGTCGGCAAAAGTACGCTGCTGAACCTGCTGGCCGGGTTTGACCGCGCCATTGTGACGCCGGTGGCCGGCACGACGCGCGACGTGGTGGAACAGGCCGTGCAGCTGGGCGAGATCCGGCTGAACCTGTTTGACACCGCCGGTGTGCGCGGCGAGGACGAAGCCGACGCCATCGAGGCCGAGGGCATCCGCCGCAGCTGGAAAAAGCTGGACGAGGCGGGGCTGGTATTGGCGGTGTTTGACGCCGCGCAGCCGCTGGGCGAGGCCGACCTGGCCATTGCGCAGCGCTGCCAGGGCCGCCCGGCGCTGGCGATTTTGAACAAACAGGACCTGACCGACTCCACCGCCGCGGCGCAGGCCGCCTTGCAACCCTATTTTAAAACCGTGCTGCCGCTGTGCGCGCGGGACGACGCCAGCCTGCCGCTTTTGCGCAACGCCGTGGCCGCGCTGCTGGGCACCGCCAAGCTGGACCCCCACGCCGCGCAGCTGTGCAGCGCGCGGCAGCTGGCCGCCGCCACCCGCGCGCGCGACGCCCTGGCGGAAGCCCTGCGCGCCCGCGAAGGGGGCTTTGGTCTCGACGCCGTCGGCGTCTGCCTGGCCGACGCCTTGCAGGCGCTGTGCGACCTGACCGGCGAGGACGCCACCGAAGCGACGCTGGACGAAGTGTTTGCGACGTTCTGCGTCGGCAAATGACGCTTGCCGGGCGCTTTGCCCTCGCCGCGCATACAATAAAAATACCGATCTGTTACCCAAAAAGGAGGGGGCGCGCCATGCCAACAGCCGAAACCCGCCACGCCGGCGGCATCGCCTATACCCTGACGCGCCGCCGGGTGCGCAACCTGAACCTGCGCGTGCGGGCGGACGGCACGGTGGCCGCCAGCGCCGCGCCGCGGGTGCCGGCCGCGGCCGTCGACGCCTTTGTGGCGGCCCGCGCGCCCTGGGTGCGCAAAGCGCAGGCGCGCGCGGCCCAGCGCGCAGCGCGCGAAGCCGCGGCCGACGCCGCGCTGCCTCCCAAAGCCGAAGCGCTGGCGCAGCTGACGGCGCTGTGCCGCGCCTACTACCCGCAGTTTGCTGCCAGCTGCCCGGGCGGGCGGTTCCCGCGCATCGCCGTGCGCGATATGCGCACGCGGTGGGGGTCGTGCAGTCTCAAAACCGGCACGCTGGCGTTCAGCCGGCGGCTGTGCCTGGCGCCGCTGCCTGCGCAGGAATACGTGGTGGTGCATGAGTTCTGCCACTTTGCCCACCCCGACCACAGCCCGGCGTTCTGGGCGGCCGTGGCGGCCGTGCTGCCCGACTACCGCCGCCGCAAAGCCCTACTACGATAAAACGGAGGTCCTGCCCCTTGGCTTCTACCCAGAAAAAATACGCAACGCTGGCCAGCAACACGCTGCTGTTTGCGATCTCCAACTTCAGCAGCAAGCTGTTGAGCTTTTTCATCCGCCCCTATTTGAGCTACGCGCTGGATTCCCCCGACGTGATGGGCGTGTCCAGCCTGATGCAGCAGGCCACCAACCTGTTGATCCCGGTGGTCAGCCTGGGCGTGGCGTATGCGGTCATCCGCTTTGGGTTGGACAAAGCGGTGGAAAAAGCCAGCGTCTTTGTCAACGGCGCGGCCACCATTTTGGCCGGGTTTGCGCTGCTGCTGGCGGCGATGCCGCTGGTGCGGCTGATCCCCAACGCGGCCGGGTACCTGCCGTGGCTGTACCTGTGCGTGCTGGCCAGCTGCCTGCGCACGCTGTGCACGCAGTTTATCCGCGCGCGGATGCTCAACCGCCTGGTGGCGGTGGACGGTGTGCTGACGACTCTGGCGCTGCTGGTCTACTATCTTGTCTTTTTGAGTTGGCTGGGCCTGGGCGCCACCGGCTTTTTGCTGGCCAACGCCTGTGCGGACCTGACCTCGATGGCGTTCGTGTTCTGCGCCGGCGGGTGCTGGCGCTACTGCAAGCCCCGCGCGTTTGACCGGCATTTGTGGGCCGACATGCTGCGCTACTGCCTGCCGATGATCCCGGCGTCCATCAGTTTCTGGGTCATCAACGCCAGCGACATGTTCTTTGTGCAGGCCATGTGCGAGGGCTACGGCGGCCGCAGCGGCAACTACTGGGTGGGTTTGCTCTCGGCCGGGTATTTTCTGCCGCAGGTCATCACGATCATGGGCAGCATCTTCTATGAAGCGTGGCAGCTTTCCGCCGTGACCGAGGAACAGGACCGCGAAGCCTTTTTCTCGAAAATTTTCCGCGTGTATGCCAGCGGCATGTTCTGCTGCGTGGCGGGCGTTGTGCTGTTCTGCCGGCCCATGATGCACCTGTTTAAAGCCGAGTACTACGGCGGCTGGACCTTTGTGCCGTTTTTGACGCTGTGCTCGATGTGCACCTGTTTGAACCAGTTCCTCAACAGCGTGTATGTGGTGTATAAGCGGTCGTCGGGCTCGTTTTACACGATGCTGGCGGGCGCGGTGCTCAACATTGCGCTGAACTGGGCGTTCATCCGGCTGTGGGGGCCGTGGGGCGTCACGCCGGCCAGCTTTATCAGCCTGCTGCTGGTGTTTTTGCTGCGCGCGGTCTCGACGCGCGGGCTGCTGCGCATCGACTTCCACCCCGGGTGGCTGGCGCTGAACCTGGCGCTGGTATTGGGCGAGATCTGGTGCCTGATGAACCTGCAAAACTGGGTGCTGCCCGTCGCCGCGCTGACGGCGGTGGTGTGCGCGGTCAATTTCCGCGAGGTATACAGCCTGCTGCAAAAACTGCTGGGCCGCTTTTTGCGCCGCCCGGCCCAAAAGGAAGGGTAAACCCATGGACAACGAAATTTTGCAGGCGCTGCACGCGCGCAAAAGCGTGCGCGTGTTTACCGGCGAGCCGGTGAGCATGGGCGAGCGCGCCGCCATTCTGGACGCCGCCTTTGCCGCGCCGACGGCCGGCAACCAGCAGCTGTACACGATTTTGGACATCACCGACCCGGCGCTGCGCCGCACGCTGGCCGAGCTGTGCGACCACCAGCCGTTTATTGAGAAAGCGGCGCTCTGCCTGGTGTTTCTGGCCGACTGCCGCCGCTGGCCGCGCGCCTACCGCGCTGCCGGCGTGCCCGCGCCGCGCAAACCCGGCCCCGGCGACGCGCTGCTGGCGATGGCCGACGCCTGCATTGCGGCGCAGAACGCCGTGACCGCCGCCGAGAGCCTGGGCATCGGCAGCTGTTACATTGGCGACGTGCTGGAACACGCCGAAGCCATGCGCGAAGCGCTGCACCTGCCGCCCGCCGTGTTCCCGGCGTGCATGCTGGTGTTTGGTCGGCCCGTGGCGCAGCAAAAAGCCCGCCGCAAACCCGCGCGCTTTGCCGCCGATGCTCTTGTGTGCGAGAACACCTACCGCGACCGCACCGACGCCGAACTGCGCGCCGATTTTGCCGCGCGCGCCGCGCAAAACGGCGAGCGGGATTTCGATTTTGACGCCTGGGTGCAGGCGTTTTGCGCCCGCAAGTACGAGAGCGATTTCTCCCGCGAGATGAGCCGCAGCGCCGCGGCCTACCTGGCGGATTTTGCCTGACGGCGCGCGCCCCTACAACCCCAAAAACCGCCGCCCGGCAGGGTTTGTTCCTGTCGGGCGGTTATCTTACCCCTGCGCGGGTTCCTGTACAAGGGCGACGGGCACATGCTGCCGGCGCGCACACTCGACGGCGCGGGCCGCGTTGCTGGCGGGATGCCATACCCCGGCGATCACACAGTCCGCGTGGGTTGCCATATACTCGTTTGCGCGCACAATGGCCGCGCGGCGCGGCACCGTCTCCATGCCGGGCGGATACAGCGTGCCGTCAAACCCGGGCGGCAGCGCCGCGCCGTGCTCTGCCGGGTGGTACGCCAGCAAAAGCGTGAGCCTGACGCCGGGGAAGCTGCTTTTTGCGTCGCGCAGCACCCGCGCCGCCAGGCGGTCGAACCCGCCATACTGCCCGACCACAAATTCCCCGACATGGTACAGGCAGATATGCCGCACCACGGCGTCATACAAAACAGGATACAACGCATCGGACGTTTCCCGGTGGCCGATCAGGAAACAGCACGGGCTTTTCATGGTATCACCAACCCTTTTGAGTTATTTTAACTCAAAAGGGTTAATCTTTTTAAGAGAAAGCGGGTATCCTTTTGCGTAAAGACAGCACAGGCTTTGCGCCGTGCAACGCGAAAGGGGGATATCCGCATGGACATTGGGGAAGCCGTCAAAGCGCGGATTTTGCAGTTATGCCGGGAACGCAGCATCTCTGTCAACAAATTGTGCACGATGAGCGGCGTCACGCAGTCCACCGTCAACAACATCATCAGCGGGCGCAACCACAGCGTAACGGTATCCACCCTTCAAAAATTGTGCGACGGGCTGGGCATCTCGATGGCGGAGTTTTTCCAGGCGGATTGTTTCCGGGATATTGAGCAGGAAGTGCATTGACTTGGTTTGTAGGGGTGAGCCATCGCGCGGGGTTTGTGGTCGGCCTGTTGTCTGCCTTGCTTTGTAGGGCGGGGTCTTGACCCCGCCGTGGACGCTCTGCGGTGGGCACCCGCCTTGCCCATGTACCTGCTGTTCCCGGTTGGTTTGTAGGGGCCGCATGCATGCGGCCCGTGCCCGTTTGCCACACAGCAACGTTTTTGGTCCGTATACACGGTACCCTTATTTGTAGGGGCGGCATACATGCCGCCCGGCAGGGGTTTGCCCCGCGCGGGGTTTGCGGTTGGCCTGTTGTTTGCCTTACTCTGTAGGGCGGGGTCTTGACCCCGCCGCAAACCCTGCCCCGCCTGTTTATGGGTTGTCTGGTGTTTGCCTTGCCTTGTAGGGGCCGCATGCATGCGGCCCGTGCCCGTCCTCCCTATGGTAACGTTTTTGGGTAAAGAGGCAAAATCCTCTGCTTGGTCTATAAGATTAGGTTCCTTCGCTTGCCATTCCCCCTTCCTTTTTGTCCGGCCAAAAAGGAAGCGAAAAAGCCGCCGCTAATTCCGAGGCGCGGGGCACGGCCAAAGGGGCCTGCGGGCCCCTTTGGAAACCCCGGAGCTCTGCGGGGGTCGCCCGAGACGGTTTGCGTTCCTCACAAGGCGAATGCTCTCTGTTACAATACCGTTTCTTTCCTGCCGGTACGGCTCATCCGGGCTCCCGTTCTGAAACCCCGCCCGCGTTCGCGGGCGGGCCGGTCTGCGGCAAACGCCTGCTTTACACATTTACCTGCCGTCTCCGGTCGGTTCGTAGGGGCCGCATGCATGCGGCCCGTGCGTGTTTGCGGTGCCACCCGGTTCCCGGCTCGTGTATGCGGTACCCTTATTTGTAGGGGCGGCATACATGCCGCCCCTACGCATAGACCAAACGCGGTCACAATGCAAAAACGGTATCACAGGGCAACCGCCCACGGTGGGGTCAAGACCCCGCCCTACAAGGCAAAATAAACACCGTGCCAACCGTAAACGGGCAATCCCGCAATGTTTTCGGGCCGCATGCATGCGGCCCCTACAACGCGTGATGCACAACAACCAACCCGGGAAGGAACAATCCCCGCAACGTTTTGTCCTGCCTTCCACCGCAAACCACACAAACACCCCGCCCCCCGGCAGCATGCTGCCGGGGGGCGGGGTCCCTATGTTTTACAGTTCGATCTTGCCGAAGGCGAAATCGTCGCCGTCGTGGATATGCTCGGTCACTTTGGGGGCGTAGGGCTTGGCGTCGGGGTCGCGCGGGGTCTCGGCAAATTCGCGGGCCGGGGCGCTGCCGCGCGCGCCGCTGTAACGGGGACCGCTCTCGCGCCGGCGGTCGCCGCGCCCGCCGCGGCCGCGGCTGCGGTCGTTGCGGCGGTCGTCCCGGCCATCCCGGCGGCGCCCATCGCGGCGGCCATGGCCGCCGCGCGCGTTGCGGGCGTTGTCGCGGTCGGGCAGGTTGCTGGCGTCGGGGTCGGTGGAGTAGATCACGACGCGGCGGGACGGCCCTTCGCCGGTGCTCTCGCTTCGCACGCCGTCAATGGCGGCCACCGCCGTGTGGATGATGTGCCGCTCATAGGGGTTCATGGGTTCCATCTCGTAGTAGCAGCCGGTGCGGATGACCCGCTCGGCCAGGCGGCGGGCCAGCGCTTCGAGGTCGCCCTCGCGTTTGCCGCGGTAGCCGCCGACGTCCAGCCCCAGCTTGACGTAGGGGCCTTCCATGCGGTTGACGACAAGGCTGGCCAGGTAGGAAAGGCTCTCCATCGTCTCGCCGCGGCGGCCGATCAGCGCGCCCATGTGGCTGCCGCTGACGCGCAGGATCGTCGCTTCGCCCTTTTGCAGCGCCGAGAAGGTAAAATCCTCAACGCCCATCAGCGTAAAGATCGGCGTCAGGTAGTCGACGGCGGCCTGCAGGCGCGCGTCGGCGGCAATGTCCAGGGGTTTCTCCTCGTCGACGGCCGCGGGGGCGGCGGGTGTTTCGTTCTCGGACGCAGCGGCGGTGTCAGCCGGCGTTTCCTCCACCGGTGCGGCGGGCGCTTCGGGCGCGGGGGCGGCGGGCTGCACGGTCTCAGCTTCCGGCTCCTCGACGGTCACACGGACCTTGGCGGGGATGGTCTTAAAGAATTTGCGGGCGGGGAATTCCAGCACTTCGTAGCTGACGTTGAGGTCGTCCCGGCTGACGCCCAGGGCCTCGCAGGCGGCTTCGACCGCGGCCTCGACGGTGCGGGCGCTCATTTCGATACTGCGCATAGTTGCTACCTCCTTACGGGTTCAACGGGGTGGTCCGTTCATCCTTGTACAGTTCGGCCTCGCGCTGGCGCGCCAGTTCCAGGCGCAGGCGGTTGGCTTCGGCCAGGTTGACCTCTTTGGTCACGCTCTTGCCGTTTTCCTCCACGGTCACGGTGTGCTTTTTCTTGCGCTCGGCGCGCTTGGCGGCGAGTTCGGCCTCATACTGGGCCTTGAATTTTTCGGGGCTGTAGATGCGGTACATCACAAAGCTCTGCCCCATCTGGAAGAGGTTGGACACGCCGTAGTACAGCGAGAAGCCGACCGGCGCGTTGAAACAGAAGGAGACGAACATCAGGTTCATAACCCACATCATGACCTTCATGCTGGTCTGCATCTGGCCGCCCATACCGGAGAGTTTCTGGGTGACGACATAGCTGACGATCATGGTGATGGCGGCGACGGCCGGGAACACGGCGATCGGCGTCAGGTTGAAACCAGGGATATCGCACATATCCATGCCGAAGAACATCGTGTTGAAGTTCTGGATCTCGGTGACGATATCGGCGGAGATGACGGACGGGTCGATGACGGCGCCGTTGTGGATGGCCTGGATCAGCGCCGTCTGCATGGTGGCGGTGTTGGCGCTGGCAATGCCAAGGCTCTCGCACGCGGTCTGGATGGCGTCGGCCGGCACGCCGAAAATGTACTGCACGGGGTAGTACACGACGCCCAGGAAGCCGAACAGCACCAGCATCGTCAGCAGCATGGGCAGGCAGCCGGCCATGGGGTTAAAGCCGTGCTCCTGCTGGAGTTTCAGGAGTTCTTCCTGCTGTTTTTGGGGGTCGTTTTTGTACTTTTGCTGGATTTCGTTCATCAGCGGCTGGAACACCGACATTTTGGCGGTGGATTTTTGCTGGTGCAGCGACAACGGGAACATAGCCAGCTTGATGAGGAGGGTGGCGACGATCATCGTCACCGCGTAGTTGCCGATGAAGGTGTACAGCAGCTTCACCAGCGGGCCAAGGATGATGGCCAGGAAGTAGAAAATTTGCATAGCGTGTCCATTCTGCCCCGGCTGCGCCCGGAAGCGTGTATTTTAAAGTAGGTCTTTGCGGCGCAGCACAAAGACATGAGAAGCGAAGTTATAAAAATGAATGTGGTATGTTACAATGCGGCAACCGCCCGGGTATGGTTTGCAGAGTGTTTGCACCGCATTGTAGGGCGGGGTCTTGACCCCGCCGCACATATAAAAATTTAAAAAATCATCGGTGAGGCGGGCGTGAACGCCCGCCCTACAAACCGGGGTGAACGGAGATATCTCCCATAAACCCCGCGTGGTGATGCACCCCTGCCGGGCGGCATGTATGCCGCCCCTACAAACACCCGGTATCGCGTCTATGTTTTCGGAGACCAGGTGGTGGCGGAAGGTTTACGGGCCGCATGCATGCGGCCCCTACGAACCGCCCGGCAACGGCAGGCAAATGGGTAAAACAGCATTTATCGCAGACGTCTACGGCGGGGTCAAGACCCCGCCCTACAGAGCGAGGGAAACAGGCAGCCAACCGCGAATCAAAACCGTTGTCATGGGGCGAACGTCCTCTTTCAAAGTTTTTCCCGCGTCAGTTTGCGCTCGTCGCTGACCCAGCGGCCTTTTTCCGGCACGGGGTCGTAGCCGAATTTGCCGAACGGGTTGCAGCGCAGCAGCCGCCACGCCGTCAGCAGCAGGCCTTTGCCCAGGCCGTGCACGGCCAGCGCCTGCATGGCGTACTCGCTGCAGGTGGGGACAAACCGGCAATGGTGCCCCAGGTGCGGGCTGATATACCGCTTGTAGCCGCGCAGCAGCGCGATCAGTGCCCGCGTCATTCGGCGGGGGCGTCCTGCGCGAGGTCCGGCAGGCCGGCTTTGGCAAACAGCTTGCCCAGCGTCTTGCTCAGCTGGGTGCTTTTCAGCCGCGGGGTCTGGCCGCGCGCTACCAATATTATATCATACCCGCCGCAATTTGGCGAGAGGTGTTCACACAAAGCCGACCGCATCACCCGCCGCGCGCGGTTGCGCTGCACCGCGCCGCCGACCTTTTTGGTGGCCGTCAGCCCGATGCGCGTGTTCCCCGTGCGGTTTTTGGCCACATACAACACCACGTGCGGGTGCACGTAACTTTTGCCGCGCCCGTAGACGCGGTTGTACTGCCAGTTTCTGTTCAGTGTGCGGTAACGCATGCCTGCCCCTTTTGATCTTCTGAAAAAAGGGCTGCTGGTAGTACCAGCAACCCTTTGTTCTTATTTTTGCCTTCTATCAGACCGTCAGGCTCTTGCGGCCCTTGGCACGGCGGCGGGCCAGCACTTTGCGGCCGTTCTTGGTGGCCATGCGCTGCAGGAAACCATGCACGCGGCTGCGCTGACGCTTCTTCGGCTGGAAAGTACGCTTCATTTCTTCATTCCTCCTGTATAAGCTCCCGGTATGGGTGGTCGTTCTGGCTTTGCCCATACGGGGGCAGCCTTGCAGACTTAGATTATACGCGATTGCTGCGGCGTTTGTCAAGGGTCTGCGCGCATTTTTTGCGTTCTTTTTTTCGCAGCTGCGCACAGTTGTGGCCGCCGGCGCTGCGCGCCACTACATCTTGTTTGCCAAACTTTTCCGGGGATTTCGCAAAGCGGGATAAAATTTTCCCTACTTTATTATAATAGGGCATTGTTTTGCACGGTATTTTGTGCTATACTGTATGCAGTGTATTTGCGCCCTTGCGGTTCCGTAGGGCGCGATTTTTAACAGGAAGTGGGGAATATCGTTCGACATGGATTCTATCAACGACGTATTGGAAGCGGCCAAAGAGTATTGCCGCGACCATACCTCTGACGCAACTTTTGAGTATTACATCAAGCCCATCAAGGCCGTCAGCTTTGAAAATTCCAACACCGTCACGCTGGAGATCCGCAACGCCTTCACGATGGGCATCGTGGCGGACCGCTACACCGCGCTGCTGAAAGACGCGTTCAAGTCGGTGCTGGGGTTTGATGTGGAAGTCGCGTTCGTGACGCCGAAACAGGAAGAGGAAGAAGAAAAGATCATCGGCGAGCAGGCGCTCAAAGAGCTGCGCGAACGGCAGCTGCCCAGCGGCCGGTACGCTTTCACGTTTGAAAACTTCATCAAGGGCCCGTCCAACCAGTTCGCCTATGCGGCGGCGCAGGCGGTGGCGGCCAACCCCTCGGGCGCGTACAACCCGCTGTTCATCTACGGGCCGTCGGGCCTGGGCAAGACGCACCTGCTCAACGCCATCCAGGTCGAGATCAAGAAAAACCACCCCGACTACAACATCGTCTACGTCGACTGCGAGATGTTCACCAACGAGATCATCACCGCCGTCAAGACCGCGACGACCGAGCAGTTCCGCCAGAAATACCGCGAAGCGGACGTGCTGCTGATCGACGACATCCAGTTTCTGGCCGGCAAGGAGAGCACGCAGGAGGAGTTTTTCCACACCTTCAACACGCTGCACAACGACGGGCGGCAGATTGTGATCGCGTCGGACCGCCCCGCCAAGGAGATCAAAAGCCTTGAGGAGCGCCTGCGCACCCGGTTTGAGTGGGGCCTGACCGCCGACATTCAACCGCCGGATTTTGAGACCCGCGTCGCCATCGTCAAGCGCAAGGCCGAGTTGTTGAGCCTGGATTTGCCCGACGACGTGGCCGAGTATATCGCCAACCACCTCAAGCAGAACATCCGCCAGCTGGAGGGCGCGGTCAAAAAGCTTAACGCCTATTACATGCTGGAGGGCATCGCCCCCTGCATCGGCGTGACAACAACCGCCATCAAGGATACCCTCAACGACAGCCAGCCCATCCCGGTGACGATTGAGAAAATCCTCAACGAAGTGGCGCGCACCTACAACGTCATGCCGGCGGATATCCGCGGCAAAAAGCGCAACGCCAACGTCAGCGCCGCGCGGCAGATGACGATGTACATCATCCGCGAAGTGACGGGCATGAGCATGGAAGCCATTGGGCAGGAGTTCCAGCGCGACCATTCGACGGTGGTGTATTCCATCAAGACGATGGCCGACAACATCGCCCGCGACCAGCACCTCAAAGAGACCTGCAGCGATATCATCAAAAACGTGCGGACGTGAGAAGGGTGCGGCGGGCGTGAACGCCCGCCCTACAGAGTGGTGGAAACGGCCGTGTTTCCAGCGAACCCCGCGCAGCGCAAACCCCTGCCGGGCCGCATATATGCGGCCCCTACGCATGAGAGTATCGCGTACACAAGCCGTGGAACGGTCGGCGGCCGTATCGTTCCACGGGCCGCATGCATGCGGCCCCTACAAACCGACCGGAAAGAGGATGTTTATTGGGCAAACATCCGGTATCCGCCAGGTTTGCCCGCCTGCGAATGCGGGCGGGGTTTCAGAACGGGAGCCCGGATGAGCCGTACCGGCAGGAAAGAAACGGTATTGTAACAGAGAGCATTCGCCTTGTGAGAAAGGTAAACCGTCTCGGGCGACCCCCTTAGAGCCCCGGGGTTTCCAAAGGGGCCCGCAGGCCCCTTTGGCCGTGCCCCGCGCCCCGGAATTAGCGGCGGCTTTTTCGCTTCCTTTTTGGCCGGACAAAAAGGAAGGGACAATGGCAAGCGAAGGAACCAAATCTGGTAGAGCCGGGCCGGGAGTATCAACGTTACCCAAAAACGTTCTCATAAGGCAGACGTCCACGGCGGGGTCAAGACCCCGCCCTACAATGCGTGATATACGCCATACAAACCGTAAACAGGCGGTAGGGCCACCTTCTTAAAACACAAAAATCTTTCCACCACATTTTCCCTTTTCAACAGCCTGTTTTCCCCGGCGGGGGTTCAAAACGCGGGTTTTACACTTTGTCCACTGTTTCTTCCACCGCCCCGGCGGCAAAACCCAACGCCGTTTCCGGCAGCCGCGGTGCGGGGCGCGGCAGTTTTCCCCCGTTTCCACCGCCCCTACTACGACTACGATCAAAGTTATTAGTTTCTGCACACAAAACCGAAAAAACAGAAGCGCCTTTACCCCAAACCAGGGCGGTTCTGTTAAAAAAATACACCCCTGGTTGTTTTACACGGTCAAACCCCTTACCAAAGACCGGGAAAGGACCTTCTTTTATGAAATTTGAATGCGAAAAAACGTTGCTGGCTTCGGCCATTGAGGGCGTGTCCCGCGCCATCACCAACCGCTCGGCCATCCCCGTGCTGGAGGGCGTCTACCTGAAAGCCGAGGGCTTCAACCTGACGCTGACCGGCTACGATATGGAGATGGGCATCACCACCACCATCGAGTGCAACGTCCTGGTGCCCGGCGAGACCGTGCTGGAAGCCAAGTTGCTGCTCTCGCTGGTCAGCCGCATGCCGGCGGGCGATGTGCGCATCGAGCTGACCGACGACGGCCAGGCTGTCATCAGCGGCGGCGTGGCGGAGTTTGAGATCCCCACCCTCAACGCGTCGGACTACCCCAGCCTGCCGGTGACCGGCGCCGACAATACGATGACCATCCCCACCAGCATGATGCGGGAACTCATCGAAAAGACCATCTACGCCGTCAGCCAGGACGACAAGAAACCCGCCCACACCGGCGAGTTGTTCGTCATTGAGCCGGGCAGCCTGACCATCGTGGCGCTGGACGGGTACCGGCTGGCCATCATCCAGCGCGACGTCGAGTGCACGCGCGATATCCGCATTATTATTCCGGCCAAGACGCTGCAGGAACTGCTCAAGATTCTGGGCGGGCCGGACGACCCCGTCAAGATCGACGCCAACCGCCGCTACGTCGTGTTCACGACCAACGGCTACACGATCATGAGCCGGCTGATCGAGGGGGATTTCCTCAACTATGAGGGCGTGCTGCCCAAAGAGAAAAAGACCCGCGTGACGGTGGACTGCCGCAGCTTTATCAACACCATCGAGCGGTGCAGCCTGATTATTACCGAGCGGCTGAAAAACCCGCTGCGCATCACCTTTGAGGAGGACAAGATCACCGTGCGCTGCCAGACCCCGCTGGGCAAGGTTGTGGACGAGCTGGAACCCGTCGCCATGACCGGCGACAAGGTGGAGATCGGTTTCAACAACCGGTACCTGCTGGACGCGCTGCGCTACTCGAAATGCGAGCGCATGGTGCTGGAGATCAACGGGCCGTTGAGCCCCGTCAAGCTGCTGCCGGAGGAAGGCAAGGACTTTATCTACCTGGTGCTGCCGGTGCGCTTTAAAAACGAGGTCTGACGCATGGAAAAAATCCGCATCCATACCGAGTTCATCAAACTCGACGCGCTGCTGAAATTCGCCGGCCTGTGCGAGACCGGCGGCGAAGCCAAGGAACTGATCCAGGGCGGCGCGGTACAGGTCAACGGCGAAGTGTGCACGATGCGCGGGCGCAAATGCCGCGCCGGCGACGTCGTGGAACTGGACGGGCAGGCCGTACAGGTCGCGGAGGGCGCGTAATGCGGCTGACCCGCCTGGAACTGACCGACCACCGCAACATCGCCCACGCCGTGCTGGAACCTGACCCGCACTTAACGGTGCTGTGCGGCCCCAACGGCCAGGGCAAGACCAACCTGCTGGAAGCCGTCTGGCTGCTGACCGGCGGCAAGAGTTTCCGCGGCGCTAAAGACGCCGAGCTGATCCGCCGCGGGGCGGAGTTCTCGGTGCTGGAAGGCAGCTTTGAGAGCGGCGGCAGCGAAAAAGAGATCCGGCTGACCGTGGGCGCCAAAGGCAGCGCGCGGCCCGGGCGCACCGCCAAACTCAACGGCGCCGACGTCGGCCGCGCGGCCGCGCTGGCGGGCAATTTCCAGGCCGTTGTGTTTGAGCCCGACCTGCTGGCGCTCGTCAAGGGCGGGCCGGAAGGGCGGCGGCGGTTTTTGGATTCCGCTTTGTGCCAGGTCTACCGGCCCTACCTGGTGGCGCTGCGGCGGTATATGCGGCTGGTGGCGCAGAAAAACGCGCTGCTGAAAGCCTATGAGATCACCCCCAACGCCGCGCTGCTGCTGGACGCCTACAACGAGCAGCTGGCCGGGTACGGCGGGCAGATCATGGCGCACCGGCAGCGGTTTTGCGACGCGCTGGCGCCGCTGGCCGCGCGCAACTACGCGGAACTTTCCCACGGGGCCGAAACGTTTGTGCTGCGCTACCAGTGCGGCGCCGAAGCGCCCACCGCCGACGCGCTGGCCGAAAAGCTGGCGGCGGTGCGCGGCAGCGAGCTGCGCGCGGGGTTCTGCCTGGCAGGCCCCCACCGCGAGGACCTGGACCTGCAGCTGGACGGCCAGCCAGCCCGCGTGTTTGGCAGCCAGGGCCAGCAGCGCAGCTGTGTGCTGGCGATGAAGCTGGCCGAAGCCACCGTGGTGGGCGAACTGTTTGGCGAGCACCCGGTGCTGCTGCTGGACGACGTGCTGAGCGAGCTGGACGACGAGCGCCAGACCTATTTGCTGACGCGCATGGGCGAGCACCAGACTCTGGTGACAACCTGCGACACGGCGGCCTTTGCGCGTACCAGCGGCAAGATCGTCTACGTAAAGGGCGGGCAGGCGGCCGACACGCCGCTGTAAGGAAATGTACGTAGGGGGGCGCAACCCCCGCGCGGCCCGCGGGCGGGCGGTGCACGCCGCCGTAAGACCCATACGAGGGGGAGGGGACGGCATGTATTTCCACGCCGGGCAGGATTTTGTGCTGAACACCCGCGATGTGCTGGGCGTCTTTGACCTGGACACCGCGGGCGCGTCGCGCCGGACCGAAGCGTATTTCCGCAGCGCCGAAGCCGAAGGCGCAGTGGCCGATCTGTGCGCGCCGGGTACGCTGCCCAAGAGTTTTCTTGTGACGGATTTCGCCGGCGGCGCGGTGTACCTGAGCCCGCTTTCGCCCGCCGCACTGAAAAAGCGCATGGAGCGGGTGGAGTGGTAACAAGGTGCGGCCAGCACCTGGTTTGCTTTTGACTGCCGTTCCCGGCCGGTCTGTAGGGGGGTTACGGTCACGTGGGGTTTATGGGATAATTGCCCGTTTCCGCCGGTTTGTAGGGCGGGGGTTCACCCCCGCCGCACATTATAAAATTATTTTTAAAATCATCGGTTCGGCGGGCGAAATCGCCCGCCCTACAAGGCAAGGCACACGCCGGGCCGATCCGGTAATAGACAATGCCCGCACCTTTTCGCGGGCGGCATATATGCCGCCCCTACGCATAGACCGAACGCCGTCGCAACCAAAAAACGGTATTGCGGGACGAACGCCCACGGCGGGGTCAAGACCCCGCCCTACAGCATAAGACAAACAACAGGCCCACCCGGCAACGGGCAACGCCGCGACGTTTCGCGGGCGGCATGTATGCCGCCCCTACGCATAGACCAAACACCGTCACAATGCAAAAACCGTAGCGTAAGGCAAACGGGCACGGGCCGCATGCATGCGGCCCCTACAAACCCGGATAAACACGCAACAAACCATAACCCCCACAAGGGGCAATCGCCCACGGCGGGGTCAAGACCCCGCCCTACAAGGCAAAATAAACACCGTGCCAACCGTGAACGGGCAATCCCGCAATGTTCGCGGGCCGCATGCATGCGGCCCCTACAATGCGAGACAAACGGCCGACGCCAATTTTTCAAACCCGCCGCCGCAGGCGGCATCACCACTTTTATTTTTTCATTTTCCACAGACTCCAGGAGGTCACGACTTCATGGCAGAAGACATCATCCGCGAAGTAAACAGCGATACCGCGACCGATCACGCTTACGGCGGCGCGCAGATCCAGGTGCTGGAAGGCCTGGAAGCCGTGCGCAAACGCCCCGGCATGTACATCGGTTCCACCGGTCCGTCCGGGCTGCACCATCTCGTGTACGAGATCGTCGACAACTCCATCGACGAAGCGCTGGCCGGCTACTGCACCCATATCGAGGTCACCATCAAGCCCGGCAACATCATCGAAGTTTCCGACAACGGCCGCGGCATCCCCGTGGACATCCAGCCCAAGCTGGGCATCCCGGCCGTCACCGTCGTTTACACCGTGCTGCACGCCGGCGGCAAGTTCGGCGGCGAGGATTCCGGCTACAAGGTCGCGGGCGGCCTGCACGGCGTCGGCGCGTCGGTCGTCAACGCCCTGTCCGAGTGGCTCGTCGTCCGCGTGCGCCGCGACGGCGCCGAGTATGAGCAGCGCTTTACCCGCGGCAAACCCGACGGCGAGCTGAAAAAGATCGGCGTGGCGGCGTCCACCGGCACGACGGTCACCTTCAAGCCCGACCCCGAGATGTTCAAAGAAACGACGCTCTACCGGTACGAGACGCTGCTCAAGCGCCTGCGCGAGGAAGCGTTCTTGAACGGCGGCGTGCGCATCACGCTGACCGACGAGCGCCCGGCCGCCGACCGCCCCGCCGACGAGCAGGACGCCGACAACGACGCCCGCAGCGAGACGATGTGCTATGAGGGCGGCATCCGCTCCTTCGTCAGCTACCTGCGCGAGCGCCGCGACCTGACGCCGCTGAATCCCCAGGTCATCTATATGAAAGGCGAGGGCCAGGGCGCCGTGGCCGAGGTGGCGCTGCAATACTACGACAACAGCTACAACGAATTGCTGCTGAGCTTTGCCAACAACGTCCACACGCCGGAAGGCGGCACCCATGAGGAAGGCTTTAAGCTGGCGCTGACCCGCGTGCTCAACGAGTACGGCCGCGCCAAGGGCATTTTGAAGGAGAAGGACGAGAACCTCTCCGGCCCCGACGCGCGCGAGGGCATCATCGCTGTCATCAGCGTCAAATTGCAGGAAGCCCAGTTCGAGGGCCAGACCAAGGCCAAGCTCGGCAACACCTTCATCAAGGGGCTGGTCAGCGGCGTCGTCTACCAGGCGCTGACCGAGTATTTTGAGGAAAACCCCGCCGCCGCCAAGGCCATTCTGGAAAAAGCCACCCAGGCGGCCCGCGCGCGCGCCGCGGCCAAAAAGGCGCGCGACCTGGTGCGCCGCAAGAGCGCGCTGGAAAGCAACCGCATGCCCGGCAAGCTGGCCGACTGCCACGAGAAAGACCCCAGCAAGACCGAACTGTTCATTGTGGAGGGCGACTCGGCCGGGGGCTCGGCCAAGATGGGGCGTGACTCCAACATTCAGGCAATTTTGCCCTTGTGGGGCAAGATGCTCAACGTCGAGAAAGCGCGCGCCGACCGCATCTACGGCAACGACAAACTGATGCCCGTCGTGACGGCGCTGGGCACCGGCATCGGCGACGAGTTCGACATCAGCAAGGTGCGGTACCATAAAATTTTCATCATGGCCGATGCCGACGTCGACGGCAGCCATATCTGCACGCTGATGCTGACCTTCTTCTTCCGCTATATGCGGCCGCTGATCGAGCACGGGTACGTGTATGTGGCGCAGCCGCCGCTGTTCAAGCTGCAAAAGGGGCAGACCGTCAAATATGCCTACAACGACGACGAGATGAAGCTGCTTTCGGCCGAGATGCCGGGCGCCAAGATCAGCCGCTACAAAGGCCTGGGCGAGATGAACCCCGACCAGCTGTGGGAGACGACGATGAACCCCGACAACCGCGTCATCGTGCAGATCAAGATCGAGGACGCCGAGCGCGCCGACGAAGCGTTCAGCGTGCTGATGGGCGAGCAGGTGGAACCCCGCCGCCAGTTCATTGTCAAAAACGCCAAGTTTGCGAATTTGGATGTGTGATGGGCAGGGCCCCTGCGGGGAGAACGTATGGAATACCCCAAACGCAAAAATCCACGGTTGCCGGAGTTTGCCTACAGCGAGGGAACGTATTATTTTATCACCGTATGCACCAAGGACCGCGCCAGAACCTTGGGCAGGGTCACAGAAAAAGGAAAAACCGATTTAACGGCGGCAGGGAAAAGTGCAGAATGCGGGTTGTTATCCCTGGGGGAACATTACCCCGGCGCACAGGTGCACGTGTATGTGATTATGCCGGACCATGTGCATTTCATCCTCTCCCTTGGATGTGGCGACGACCCATCCACACCCTGCCGGACAACCCTGGCCCGGGTGATGAGCGGTTGGAAGGCAGGCGTCAGCCGGGAAGCCAAGTTCCCGTTATGGCAGCGATCCTATTACGATCATGTGATCCGCAACAGGCAAGATTTCCAGGAAATATGGAAATATATCGAAAACAACCCACGGCAATGGATTTTAGACGGCAAAGGGTGACAGGATGTTTCCGTTGGTTTGTAGGGGCAATAAACCCAAACACATGAGCAAAAAGGAAAGTGATTGTTTACGGGTTTGCAAAGATGTTTAGGCAGGTTTGTAGGGGCCGCATGTATGCGGCCCGCAAACCAAACGGCAGGGGGAAGTTCCCGGGTGTAGGCGCAAACCATGCCATAGCCCGTAAACGCCGTACGGGGCAAACCCCGACCGGACCGCATACATGCGGCCCCTACAATGCGGCGCGAAGGGGCAACAACCCCAAAAATGCCGCGAACACAAAAAAGGCAAAAAACCGTTTGCGGGTTTGCGGGGATGTTCCCGTTGGTTTATAGGGGCAATACACCAGATACAAACCCGTTCCCCGTCCGGTACCTCCCGTACCGCGGCCCGCATGGATACAAAAACAACCCGCAACAAGACAGAGTTTACACGCTTTCAGTAAGGTGGTAACTGCATGGAAGAAAATATCATCATGGTGCCGGGGTCCGGTACCAAGGTCATTGAGCGCGACGTCAAGCAGGAGATCGAGACCGCGTTTCTGGACTACTCGATGTCGGTCATCGTGGCGCGCGCGCTGCCCGATGTGCGCGACGGCCTGAAACCCGTGCACCGGCGCATTTTGTACACGATGCACGAGCGCGGCAACGACCCCCAGCATCCCTACCGCAAATCGGCCGATACCGTCGGCGCGGTGCTGGGCTCCTACCACCCGCACGGCGACGCGTCGGTCTACGACGCCATGGTGCGCCTGGCGCAGGATTTCAGCCTGCGCTACCCGCTGGTGGACGGCCAGGGCAACTTTGGTTCCATCGACGGCGACCCCCCGGCCGCCTACCGTTACACCGAAGCCCGTATGAGCAAGATTGCCTGCGAGATGCTGACCGATATCGAGAAGGACACCATCGACTGGGACCCCAACTTTGACGAGACCAAAAAGGAGCCCCACGTGCTGCCCAGCCGGTTCCCCAACCTGCTGGTCAACGGCAGCCAGGGCATCGCCGTCGGCATGGCCACCAACATCCCGCCGCACAACCTGCGCGAGGTCGCGGCCGGCATGGCCGCCCTGATGGACGACCCCGACATCGACCTGGCCGGCCTGATGGAACACGTCAAAGGGCCGGATTTCCCGACCGGCGGCATCATCATGGGGCGTTCCGGCATCCGGGCGGCCTACGCCACCGGCCGCGGCAAAATTACCTTACGCGGCCGCGCCGAGATCGTCGAAAAGAAAAACGGCCGGTATGAGATCCTCATCTCCGAGATCCCCTACATGGTCAACAAGACCCGCCTGATCGAGTCCATCGCCGACCTCGTCAAGGACAAGCGCATCGACGGCATCTCGGACCTCAACGACGAAAGTTCCAGCCGCACCGGCATGAAGATCGTCATCGAGATCAAGAAGGACGCCAACCCCCAGGTCGTGCTCAACCAGCTGTACCGCTATACCCAGCTGCAGGACACCGTCGGCGTCATCATGCTGGCGCTGGACGACGGCGTGCCCAAGATCATGAGCTTAAAAACCATGATGGAGCGGTACCTCGACTTCCAGAAAGAAGTCATCCGCCGGCGCACGGCGTTCGACCTCAAAAAAGCGCAGGAGCGCGAGCATATCCTCGAGGGCCTGCACAAGGCCGTCGATATCGTCGACGAGATCATTGCGACGATCCGCGCGTGCAAGGGCGGCTTTGCCGAAGCCCGCGCCGCCGTGATGGAGAACTTCGGCTTTGACGAGCCGCAGGCCGACGCCATCGTCAAATTGCAGCTGGGCCGCCTGGCCGGGCTGGAAATCCTCAAGATCGAGCAGGAGTTGGACGAACTGCGCGCCGCCATCGCTGATTATAAGGATATTCTGGCGAACGACGAGCACGTCAAGCGCATCGTCAAGGACGACCTGAGCGCCCTGGCCGAAAAGTACGGCGACGAGCGCCGCACCTCCATCGAAGCGGTATCCGGCGAGGTGGATATCGAGGACCTGATCCCCGAGGAAACCTGCGTCTTTACGCTGACGCACGAGGGGTACATCAAGCGCACGACGCTGGACACCTACCAGGCGCAGAACCGTGGCGGCCGCGGCGTGCAGGGCATGACCCAGAAAGACGAAGATTTTACCGAGGAACTGTTCGTTGGCTCGACGCATGACTACATGCTGTTCATGACCGACCAGGGCCGCGTCTACCGCCTGAAAGGTTACCAGGTGCCGGAGGGCAGCCGCACGGCCAAGGGCAGCCACATCGTCAACCTGCTGCAGCTGCAGGAGGGTGAAAAGGTCACCCTGATGCTGCAGCAGAGCGCCAAGGCCGACGAGGAGAACACCTACCTGACGATGGTGACGCGGCAGGGGCTGATTAAGCGCACGCCGCTTTCGCAGTTCCGCAACATCCGCAAGGCGGGGCTGATTGCCATCGCGCTCAATGACGGCGACGCCCTGGTGTGGAGCCACCTGACGAGCGCCGACGACGAGATCGTGGTGGCCACCCACGACGGCGCGGCCATCCACTTTAACGCGCGCGACGCCCGCGCCATGGGCCGGACCGGCCACGGCGTGCGGGTCATCAAACTGCGCGAGGGTGACTACGTCGTGGGCGCCGGCGTCTGCCGCGCCGGGGCCACCGTGCTGACCATCACCGAGGAAGGCAAGGGTCGCCGCAGCCGCATCGACGATTACCGCATCACCCGCCGCGGCGGGCTGGGCATCCGCAACTATGCCAGGGGCGGCGTGGCCGGCATCAAGATCGTGGACGAGACCGACGATTTGATTTTGATTAGCCAGAACGGCATCGTCATCCGGCTGCATGCGTCGGATATCAACATCCAGAGCCGCTACGGCGGCGGCGTGCGCGTCATGCGCATGACCGAGGGCGATAAGGTCGCCATGGTGGCGCGCGTCGACCGCGACGACACCGCCGAGACCGCCGCCGTTGAGGTTGACGCCGGCGACGACGCCGAACCCACGGCCGAGGAGCTGGCCGCCATCGAGGCCGCCGAGCGCGCCGACGAGGCCGCCGACGCGGGCGAGGAGAACGAGTGATGTTTGCAACGGTGTACAAAGGGAACTTAATAAAAAACTTAATAATGGACTGCCAATCTTACACAAAGTACCGCCCAAA
>CALXHR010000010.1 GCA_944388175.1 uncultured Gemmiger sp.
CTGCCGCCGGTGGCCGCTGGACTTGTCCGGCGCGTGGACGATAATCTTCTTTACAAACTCGTTGACAATCGTGGGCGCCAGTTCGGTAATCCCCACATACTTCCGAATGACCGCCGCGAAACTGTCAAAATCCGCTTTGTCCTGCTCGTAGGCGCATACCATTTCCCGGTCTGCCTTAACCTTTTCCGTCAATTCTTTCTGCTCCGCTTCATACTCGGCGGATAACTTCAAAAATCGCTCATGGGAAATTGCGCCGGATATATCGTCCTCATAAATACGCTTGAAAATCCGGTCAAATTCTGTTATCCGTTTTTCGGCTTGGGCGATTTCCCGCTTGCGCTTTTTTGCCGCTTTTTCCGCTTCCTCAAACCGCTGCTCATACACCGCTTTTTGAAAACTCATAATGTCCTCAAAGAACATGGCGGTTACATCGAATATCCGGCGCAGCACAAACCGTTTCAGCGTTTCCTCGCGGATACCGGTACACCGGCGACCCCGCCTGCATCGGGCTGTTCCGCGACGTGACCGGGTATTTCCTCGACCATCTGCCGGCCGACGGCATCCCCTACTGGGACCTTGAGTTCACCGCCGGCGACGAACCGCGCGATTCCTCGGCCGCGGCCATCGCGGCCTGCGGCATGCTGGAGATGGCCCCCCGCCTGCCCGCCGAAGAAGCCGCCCGCTATACCGAGAAAGCCCGCTGGCTGGCCGCCTGCCTGGCCGAGCACTGCGCCGTCACCAACCCCAAAATCTCCAACGGGCTGCTGCTGCACGGCGTCTACGCCAAAAACTCGCCTTACAACCCCATCCCGGCCGACCGCGGCGTCGACGAGTGCAACACTTGGGGCGACTATTTCTACATGGAGCTGCTGACCCGCCTGGCCGCGGACTGGCACCCCTACTGGTGAGCGGGGAGGGGGATACCATGCGCAAACACTTTTGGTGCGCCGACCCGGCCGCGGCCGCCGCGGCCGTGCGGCAGCACTGCCCGCAGGACGCCGCGCGCGCCGTGCAGATCGCCGGGGACGTCTGCGCCCACCGCTTTGTGTTCCGCGACCATTGGGAGATGGAGCGCACCCACGAGCCCGTGCAGTTTGGCCCGCAGGCGCAGGACATCGACTGGGCGCACATCCCCGCCGGCGACCCCGAGTGGCTGTACGCCATGAACCGCCACACCAGCTTTGTGAACCTTGCCAAAGCCTGGCGGCTGACCGGCGAGGACCGCTACGCGCAGCAGGCCGCCGCCCTGATTGAGGATTGGATCGACCGCGTGCCGCTGACCGAAGCGAGCCGGGCCGATACCTGGCGCAGCCTGGAGACCGGCCTGCGCTGCGAAAACTGGCTGCGCGCGCTGGAACTGCTGGACGGCAGCGGCGTGCCAAACGCCGCGCTGCGGCAAAAAATCGACGTCTGCCTGCGCCAGCACGGCGAATATCTGGTTGCGGCCAGCAACGCGTTCCACCGGCTTTCCAACTGGGGCGTGCTGCAGGACCACGGGCTGTTTTTGCTGGGCGTCTATTTTGACGAACCCGCCTGGCAGCAGCTGGCGCTGCAGCGCCTGGACGAAAACCTGCACAACAGCGTCTTTGCCGACGGCACCCAGTGGGAGCAAAGCCCCATGTACCACTGCGAGGTGCTGCACAACGCCCTCGACACCGTGCACGTCGCGCGCAAATTCGGCATCCCGCTGCCGGGCACGTTTGTAAACGCCGTGCACCGCATGGCGGCGGCGCTGGCCGCCTGGGTAAAGCCGGACGGCCGCCTGCCGATGCAGTCGGACACCGACGACATGGACGCGCGCGACCTGCTGGCGGCTGCGGCGCTGGTGTTTGGCGACGGCGCGCTGCGCGCCGCGGCCGGGCCGGACCTGTTTGCCGAGAATCTGTGGGACTTTGGCCCCGAGGCACTGGACGCTTACGCGGCGCTGACGCCCGATACTTCGGCGCTGGGCTCCGCCGCTTTGCCGGACAGCGGCAACGTCATGCTGCGCGGCGCGGACGGCGCGTGGCTGCACATGCACTGCGGGTGTCTGGGCTCCGGCCACGGGCACGCCGACCTTTTGCACATCGACGCCGGCATCGCGGGCGAGGATGTCCTCATCGACAGCGGGCGGTATACCTATGTGGATTCCGCCGTGCGGCGGCGGTTCAAGCTGCCAGGCGCGCACAACACCACCCGCGTCGACGGGCTGGATTTCAGCACCTGCACCGACAGCTGGGGCTACGACAAGCTGGCCGTCCCCCTCAAGGGCGAGCACCGCTTTACCCCCCTGGCCGACTACGCCAGCGGCCTGCACCTGGGCTACCTCGACCGCGGGGCCGTCGTGGGGCGCAAGGTCGTGTTCCTCAAACAGCAGGGGGTGGCCGTCGTCTTTGACCAGCTCTACGGCGCCGGCGCGCACCTGTTTGAACAGAGCTTCCACTTTGGCCCCGGCCGGGTGCAAACGCTGCCTGACGGCGCACTGTGGCAGGGGCGGCGGGCCGCCGCCCGGCTGCTGTGCCTGGGGCCGGACCTGCGCTTAGAGCAGAGCCGCCAGCCGTTTTCCCGGGAATACAACCGCCTGGAGGAAGGCGACGTGCTGACGGCCTGCCGCATTGCCGAAGGGTTCAACTGGTTCGTGACGGTGCTCTCTCTCGACGCGGACGGCCCCGCCCCGGTACAGGCCGAACTGCTGCCCGTGCAGCGGCTGCGCCGCGGCGACACGCTGCCCGCTGCCCTGGCGCAGGCCGTGCGCATCCGCAAGGCCGGGCAGGAGACCGTGGTGCTGGCCTGCCACGGCGAGATCATCAGCGAGGTGGACCTGCTGGAAGCCGGCGGCTGCAGCGGCTACGGCAAGCTGCTGGTGTTTACCGGCGGCGAGCCGCGCGGCACCTGCCTGGCGTGGTAAAAAACAGCACAAAGCGCGGCGCCCCGGCCTGTACAGGCCGGGGCGCCGCGTTGGTTGCCGTGCGTTATAAAATTTGTTTTTTGAAAAAATCATCGGTTCGGCGGGCGAAATCGCCCGCCCTACAAACCGGCGGAAACGGGCAATCAACCGGGAACCCCGCGCAGGGTGCACCCCTACCGGGCCGCATGCATGCGGCCCCTATGAACCACCCGGAAAGGATAGGCAAATGAAAAACCACGGTGCAGGGCGGGGGCTTGACCCCGCCGCAAATGCTACGGGCGTTGCCCGTTGCCGGGCTTGCCGTTTGTTTCCCTCACTCTGTAGGGGCCGCATGCATGCGGCCCGCGAACCGTGCGGTGTTGCCCGTTCACGGTTTGCATGTTGTTTGCCTTGCCCTGTAGGGCGGACGTTCACGCCCGCCGCGCCAAGGATTTTGATTTGATGGACGGCAATCTTCTCCTGCCCCCATCCATGTTGACAGGAAAAAATGCCCATGATAAGGTAAAAATACTGCTTGACTTTCCATCGCGCGGGATAGCTTACCCTAAAGAAAAAACGAAAGGGGAACGCAGGATGGAAAACAAATGGGATGCCATTTTAGCGCAGTATATTGGTCACGTGGTCAGCCCGGATGGGCGGGATACTTTTGAAAGCACGCCGAAACTGATCGATGAACTGGTACAGGCTGCGGAGATTGCCCGGAACAGCCTTGTACTTGATCTGGGGTGCGGGTGGGGAAATGTTACCCGGGCATGCGCTGCAAAAACATCGCGCACAGTGTTTGGGATAGACCCCAATTTTCAGAATCTTCAGGAAGCAAAACGGCGCAGCAGGGGGGAGAACATCCAGTACCTGCAGGGCTCTTTTGAAAACCCTGTATTTGCGCAAAAGGCGGACCTTATAATCAGTTCCCTTGCGTTTCATCAGGTGAACCAGGATTATAAAAGCCATGCGCTAAAAAACATACGCGACAGGCTAAGTGCATCCGGCAAATTTATATTGTGCGATGTGATGCTCTTTTTTAATGCGCAACAGGATGCCGTAAAATTTAACCGCGTTTACCGTTACATACTGCAAAAAACAACGCCCAAGGATGTTTATACAAACTGTATCGCCCCCTATCTGGACGAAACGCAGATCTACACCTGGGCGGACATGAAAGCCTATACGCCAAAGGACTTTTGGCTGTATTCGTTAGACGATATGAATCACTGGCTGCGGGAAAACGATCTGGCCATTACAAAGCGGCAAACCTTTTGCCCGTTTTTCGGCATTCTTACAATCGAACCGGTTTCCAAAAAGTAAACTTCGTATGGGGTGGACGTTCCACTGCGCAGAAAGGTGTATCCTACCAGAAAGGGAGGGGCCACGGTGTATAAAATCGGGGAATTTTCTAAAATCATCGGCATTACCACAAAAGCGCTTCGCTATTATGACGCGGAAGGGATTTTGTCGCCTTCCTGCCGCAGTCCCGAAAACGGGTATCCTTTTTATGCAGAAACCGATCTGAAAAAGGCGGAAATGATCCTGGAGATGCGGAAATTCAATTTTACGATTTCCGAAATGAAAGACGCGCTCAGAAACATTCAAAATGAAAATGATTTCATGGACTATCTTCAGGAAAAAGTTGCGATTACGCAGGCGTTGATTGCCAGGCATTCCCGGTTGATTTCCGAAATACAGGCCTATCTGAAAGAGCATACAGCCACGGACGGGGAGGGAACACCGATGAACGATCAGGTTTGGGAAACAGAAATCCCTGCGATGAAATTTGCAAGCATTCGGTTTCGGGGGCAATACCATGAAATCCCGGCTTATTTTGAGCTGCTTTATAAAAGCGCCCAAAACAAGATCACGGGCTCGCCCTTTACCTGCTATCATGCACTAGACTATAGCGAAACATCCGATCTTGAAGTTTGCGTTTCGGTATCGGAAAAAATTATCGCAAAAAATATCTCCAATAAAGCGTGGCCCCCTACACGGGCAATCCACGTTACGCATGTTGGGAACTATGAAAACCTGAAATTTGCCTATAAGGCGTTGTTCGACTACGCAAATGCACAGGGGCTTTCCTATGCGACGCCATTGGTAGAAATTTACGAAAAAGGGTACGGGACAGCCATGGCGGGCAATCCCGAAAAATACATCACGCAGATTTATCTTCCCATCAAAACATGATGTGCAAAGCACGCCCGGAGGCGAATAAAACCTGCGGTCGCGCGCCGTTCACCCATGCAAGCCACCCGGAAAGGGCAGAAAAATGCGTAGGGCGGGGTCTTGACCCCGCCGCAAATGTTACGGGCGTTGCCCGTTGCCGGGCTTGCCGTTTGTTTCCCTCGCTCTGTAGGGGCCGCATGCATGCGGCCCGCGGTCGTGTACCCAACAAACCCGTTTTTTGCATTGTGACCGTGTTTGGTCTATGCGTAGGGGCGGCATATATGCCGCCCGCGAAACGGTGCGGTTACCGCCCGTCACCGGTTTGCAGGGTGTGTATTTCGCATTGTAGGGCGGGGTCTTGACCCCGCCGCACATTATTATCTCCAAAATAAAAAAACATCGGTGCGGCGTATACGGTCGATTTTCCCGTAAACCCCGCGCGGGGCACACCCCTGCCGGGCGGCATATATGCCGCCCCTACAAATAGGGGTACCGCATATGCAACCCAAAAACGTTGCCTACAGGGCAAACGGCCACGGGCCGCATGCATGCGGCCCCTACAAACCGCCCGGGGACGGCAGGGGAACAGGTAAGGCGGGTGCCGGCCGCAAAGGGCCGCGGCGGAAACAGGCAGCCAACCGGGTCCCCGGCACCGCCCCCCCTCAAGGTCCGTCCGGGTGCAGCAGCTGTTTCTGGTACTCGGTGGGGGGCATGCCGGTGTGGCGCTTGAACACGCGGGTAAAGTAGTAGGCGTTCTCGAACCCCAGCATGTAGCTGATCTCGTAGATGCGGTACTTGCCCTCGCGGATGAGCTCGCAGGCGCGGTTGGTCTTGACCTCGTTGATGTAATCCACAAAATTCTGGTTGTACTGCTTTTTGAACAGCGCCGAGAGATACCCCGGCGAGATGCAGACATAGTCGGCCGCGTCCTGCAGCATGATGTGCTTGTCGACGTTGTCCAGCACGTACTGGCGGGCTTTTTCCACCAGGGCCGAGCGGTTGTGCCCGCTGGCGGCCAGCTGGGCCACCAGCTCGTTTTTGACGGTCAGCAGCCAGGTCAGCACCTGTTCGCAGGTCGAAAGCCGCTCAATGGCCGGGCCGCGCTTGGCAAAATGGTCGCCGAACTGGGCGCTGAGCACGGTGTGAATCTCGCCGCACAGCCACAGCGCCTGGCTTTTCTGGTGGGGCACCGTGCGCACGCGGTTGATGGCGCGGTCCAGCAGCAGGGCGCAGGCGGCGGCGTTTTTGGCGCGCGCTTCGGCCTGCAGGCGGTCGCCGAACCCCGCCAGCGAAAGCCGCCCCCACGCCACGGCGGGCAGCTCGTCGTAGAACATGCGGGTCTGGGGGCCGGTCAGGTAATAGTGGTCGCGCAGGGCAAACACCTCGGCCCGGCACTCGTCCAGTTCGTCGCCGCCGGCAAAACGGCGGGTGCACAGCACGCTGGGCTGCGCCTGGGTGATGGTGGCGCTGGCCGACGCCAATTTGTCGGCGTAGGTGCGCAGGCGGCCGTCCCAGTAGCGCTCCGGCAGGCCCCAGCACAGCAAAAACAGCGCTTCGCTCTGGGCCGGCGGGTCGGCCGAAAGCAGCACAAACCCGCCAAACAGGTTTTTGGCCAGCTTCTCGCACAGTTCTTTCTGCCAGTTGAACAGCCGCGCGCGCTCTTCGTCGGCAAAATCGTCCCAGCCCGGCACATTGTCAAAGCGCAGGGGGAGATAGGCCGCGGCGTAGCTGTCCAGCGCGCCGTTCTCGCCCAAAACCTGCGCGGCCGACGCGCAGGAAACCCCCGGCTGCGCCTGAATTACCGAGAGGAAGGCGCTTTCCAGCAGGGCCTGGCGGTTGCTGGCCAGGTAATCCTCCACCACGTTGGCGCGGGCCAGCCGGCGGCGGCTGTCGCGCTCGGCCTTGGCGCGGGCCAGGCTGGCTTCCAGCGTGGGGGCGTCCAGGTCGGTTTTGAGCAGGTAATCGACCGAGCGGTAGCGCAGCGATTTGCGCGCCAGCTGGAAATCCTGGTGGTTGGTCAGCATGATGAACACCGTCTCGGGGCTTTCCTCGGCGGCGTGCTGCAGCAGGTCAATGCCCGAAAGCACCGGCATCGCAATATCGCAGATGACGATATCGGGGTGCAGCGCGCGCAGCTTTTCCAGCGCCTGCTGCCCGTTGCCGGCGGTGTCCGCGATCTGGCAGCCGTTTTTCTGCCAGTCGATCATGAACTTGATGCCGGCCAGGATCAACGGCTCGTCATCCACCAACAACACCTGGTACATAGTTTCTCCTTCCTTCTTTAAGGGGTCAGACCTCGCGCGGGATATGCACCGTCACGCGGGTATAGCGGCCGGGTTCGCTTTCCACCGTCAGGCCGTACTGCCGCCCGTAGATCAGCTGCAGGCGCTTGTGCACGTTGGCAATGCCGATGCCGTTCATCGACGACCCGCTGCGCTTGCTCTCGGCGGTCAAAATGGTGGCCAGGCGTTCCGGCTCGATGCCGGCGCCGTCGTCCTCGACGCAGAGGTAGAGGTCGTCGCCCTCGGCGCGCGCGGTCAGCGTGATGGTGCCGCATTCGCCCGTCGGCTCAATGCCGTGGAAGATGGCGTTTTCCACCAGCGGCTGCAGCGTCAGCTTGACGATGCGGCAGGTATACAGTTCCTGCGGCACCTCGTTCACAAAGGTGAACATCTCGACATAGCGCACGGTCTGGATGGCGATGTAGTCCTGCAAAAGGCCCAGTTCCTCGGCCAGGGTGATCTTGTCCTGCGTGCCTTTGGCGATGTTTTTGAGCAGGTTGGAAAGGCTGCGCGTGATGCTGGCGATGCCGGGGTTTTTCTGGATCACCGCCATCCAGCGGATGAAATCCAGCGTATTGTACAAAAAGTGGGGGTTGACCTGGCTTTGCAGCAGCGCAATCTCGATGTTGCGGCGCTGGGTGTACATCTCCTCGGTCTCGCGCAACAGGTGCTGGATGCTCATGCTCATCTCGTTCACCGTGCGGCCGATCTGCCCCAGCTCGTCCTGCGGTTTTTCAATCTCGGGGTCAAAGGAGAAATCGTTGGCCGCAATGCGCCGCAGCCGCGCGTTGAGCCGGCTGACCGGGCGGGAAAAATACGCCGAGGTCAGCACCGCCAGGCAGACGGCCAGCAGCAAACTCAACGCCAGCACGGCCGCCACCGTGTATAGGATGTGCAGCCCTTCCTGGTCCAGCGCGGTCTGCAGCGCGCAGTGGTACAGCGTCAGCCCGCCCAGCGCCAGTGCCCGCCCCGTGACCTGGTACTGCGCGCCGCCAATCTCGCACAGTTGCCCCGGCGCCAGCCCGGCGGCCGTGAACCCTTCCGGGAAATTCTGCGGCAGCGCGCAGGCCAGCGCGCCGGACCCGGTGGCGATGAACAGCGTGTTTAAGTCGGAGTAGGGGGCCAGTACCTCGTCAAACAGGGCCAGCTGCAGCTCCAGGTACAAATACCCCTGCCCCGGGCGGCTGCCCAGGCCCTGGATGGGCCGCACGGCCGCCAGCACCGGGTCGCCGCCGTGGATGGACGGCGCCACGCCGGTGCACAGCACGCCGCCGCCCCCCTCGACCGCCTGGCGGTAGACCTCCTGCGCGCAGATGGCGCCGTAGTCGTGCAAATCGCCGGCCGTCTGGGTGGTGGCCGCCGCCACGACGCCGTGGCCGTTGACGACGCTGAGCACGTCGATGTAGTCCTGCACCGAGGACGTCGCCAGGTAGGCGTTGAGCCGGTCCTGCGCGTCGACGGCGTTTTTCATTGTGGCCGCGGGCGACAGCGCGCGGGAGACCGTGTAGTCGCTGGAGCACAAAATGGCCAGGTCGCTCAAATCGGTCAGGTATTCGTCCAGCTGGTTCTGCAATGTCGAAAGGTAGATCTCGTCGATGCGGTCGGCGCGCTGGGTCAGGATGTTGTTCAGATACCCAAACAGCGCCAAGTTGCCCACCAGGCTGACCGCCGCCGTGCACAGCACCGTGACCACAATCAGGCGGAACCGCAGCGTCTTGGTAAAGCGCATGCCGCCAACCCCCTTTGCCCCCAAACGGTCCGCGCCCCGCCGCACGGCGGCCGGGGCGCAATTACTCATTTCTATTATGCGGTGTGCAAAAAACATTTGTCAACCCTGCGCCGGGGATCAAATAAAATAGTACGCTTTTGCAAAATTGTATGCGGCGGGCGGCGCTTTGGGGGCGCTGTTCTACCATTTGCCGGACACATATGGTATAATAAAAAAATAACCGCAGGGCTGCGCGGCAGCCGGGGAAGGGGAACGCAAAATGACGCTGGATATCAAAAAGCTGATCCAGGACAAAAAGCTGACCGACACCGAGCGCCAGGTGCTGGACTATATCCTGGACCACCTGGGCGAAGCGCTGGGCCTGGGCGTGCGGGAGATCGCGCGCGCCAACTATACCTCAACGTCCACCATCATGCGCCTGGCGCACAAGATGGGCTACGACGGGTTTGTGGATATGTGTTACCGCCTGCGCACGCTGGCCCAGGCCCATACCGAGCAGATCAGCGAAGCGCAGACCTTTTTGGACAGTTTCAGCCTGGATTCGCTGCTGGGGTACAATACCTACGACCAGCTCAAGGTCTGCGCGCAGCACATCGCGCGGCAAAAAGGCACGCCGATTTTTGTGTATGCCACGGGGTTCTCGGCCACGGTGGGCAGCTACCTGGCCCAAAAACTCACCAACATGGGGCGGCTGTGCCTGTTTTCCAGCGGGCAGGATTCCGTCGGCATTTTTGAGAACAGCCTGGAGCGCATGGGCCTGTTCATCTGTGTGTCCAAATCGGGCGAGACGGCGCTGGTGCGCGACAAGATCAAAACCGCGCAGGAAAACGGCATCCCCACGGTGGCCATCACCGGCGAGCGGCCCAACAGCATCAGCCAATACGCCGACCTGTGGTTCCGGGTCGAGGACCCCTGCAAACTGGACGACCAGAACGTGCGGCCCAATACGTTTTTTCCGCAGGCGCTCATGCTGACCGAACTCATCGCCTACGAGTACCACCGTTTGTGCGGTTTGCCAAACGGGGACCATGCCGCTTTGTAAAAACCAGACAAAAAAGAACGTTACGGGTTATCAAACAGGGTAACCCGTTTTTTGTATGCCCAAAATCATTTACAGGGCGTTGTTTTTGTGGCATAGTGGAACCAGCGATACGGCCGTAAACATCGCGCAGGGTGGACGCACCCGAAAAAACGATGTGAAAAGGAGCAAATCATGAAAGAAAAGATCATGGATGGCTTGCAGAAATTTTCCAAAGCCATGTTTATCCCGGTATTGATCCTGCCAATCGCCGGTATCCTGATCGCGGTGGGCAACCTGTTCACCAACGCCCGTCTGCTGGAGGTCCTGCCGTTCCTCAACAACCCGGTCACCACCGGGTTCGGCACGCTGATGTCCGGCTCGCTCAACGCCATTATGACCAACCTCGGCGTCATTTTCTGCGTGGGGTTGTCGGTCGGCCTGGCCAACAAAAAGAAGTCGGAAGCCGGTTTCATCGGCCTGCTGGCGTTCCTCGTGTTCATCAACGCCATGAACAAGTTCATGGGTCTGCGCGGCATGCTGGTGGAGGGTGACCTCAGCGGCACCGGCCAGGCGCTGGTCCTGGGCGTGCAGGTGCTGGACATGGGCGTGTTCCTGGGCCTGATGCTGGGCATCCTGGTGGCGGTCGTCCACAACCGTTTCTGCGAGACTGAGTTCAACAACGCGTTCCAGATTTACGGCGGCACCCGGTTCGTCTTTATCGTCCTCATCCCGCTCATGGTCGTTCTGGCCGTGGTGCTCACCTTCGTGTGGCCCTTCGCCCAGGCCGGCATCAACTCGCTGGGCGGCTTTATCCAGTCCGCCGGCAACTTTGGCCTGTTTGTGTACGGCATGCTGGAACGCCTGCTCATCCCCACCGGGTTGCATCACCTGGTCTACACCCCGTTCCTGTACACCTCGCTGGGCGGTGTCGCCGAGATTGGCGGCCAGGTCTACGAGGGCGCGCGCAATATCTACTATGCCGAGATCGCTGACCCCTCGGTGACGGTGCTCAGCCAGTCGGTCATCTGGGACGCGCGCGGCATCTCCAAAATGTTCGGCCTGATCGGCGCCTGCCTGGCCATGTACCACACCGCCCGCCCCGAAAACCGCGGCAAGATCAAAGCCGTGCTCATCACGGCGGCCACTACCTCCTTCATTGCCGGCGTCACCGAACCCATTGAGTTCAGCTTCCTGTTCGTGGCCCCCATCCTGTTCGTGGTGCACGCCGTGCTGGCCGGTTCCAGCTTTGTGGTGCTCAACCTGCTGGGCTGCCGCGCCATCGGCCCCAACGGCTTTATCGACTTTTTGCTGTACAACGTGCCCCTGGGCACCGAAAAGACCCACTGGCCGGTCTACATCCTGGTGGGCGTGCTCTACTTTGCACTGTACTATGTGATCTTCCGCCTGCTCATCACCAAGCTCAACCTCAAGACGCTGGGCCGTGAGAGCGAAGGCATGGAGATGAAGCTGCACACCAAGGCCGAGTACAAGGCCAAAGTGGCCGGCGAAGCCGCCGCCAAACCGGCGGGGGACGGCGTCAACGCGGCCGTCATCGTCGAAGCGCTGGGCGGCAAGGACAACATCCTCAAAGTTACCAACTGCTACACCCGCCTGCGCACCGAACTGGTCAACCCCGACGCCGTGGACGAGGAGAAGCTCAAAAAGCAGACCGGCGCGACGGCGGTGGTGCGCAAGGGCAAAAACGTGCAGGTCGTCTACGGCCTGAAAGTCAACGCCGTGCGCAAAGCGGTCGATGCGGAACTGGGCCTGCAGGAAAACGACTGACCGCAGACAGGAAAGGAGCCTGAAAGCTATGAAAGAATTTTCCGTCGTGATTGCCGGCGGCGGCAGCACCTACACGCCCGGCATCGTCATGATGCTGATGGACAGCCTGGAGCGGTTCCCCATCCGCAGCCTGAAACTGTACGATATCGACGCCGCCCGCCAGGAGACCATCGCCAAAGCGGTGGCGCTGGCGCTGCAAAAGCTGGCCCCGCAGGTGCAGTTTTCCTACACGACCGACCCGCAGGAAGCGTTCACCGATGTGGATTTCTGCATGGCGCACATCCGCAGCGGCGGCTACCCCATGCGCGAACAGGATGAAAAAATCCCCCTGCGGCACGGCGTCGTCGGGCAGGAAACCTGCGGCCCCGGCGGCATCGCCTACGGCATGCGCAGCATCCCCGATATCATCCAGCTTATTGATTATATGGAGCAGTACAGCCCCGACTGCTGGATGCTGAACTACTCCAACCCGGCGGCCATTGTGGCCGAAGCCTGCCGCGTGCTGCGCCCCCACGCCAAGATCATCAACATCTGCGATATGCCCGTCGGCACGCTGCGCCGCATGAGCTATATCGTCGGCAAAACGCCCAAAGACCTGGATGTGCGTTACTACGGCCTGAACCACTTTGGCTGGTGGACCAGCGTCAAGGGCAAGGACGGCACCGACTACACCCCCCAGCTCATCGACTATGTGAGCAAGAACGGCTACCTGACCCAGAAAGCCATCGAGACCCAGCACATGGACGAAAGCTGGCAGGCCACCCACAAAAAGGCGGCCGACCTGCTGGCCGTCACGCCGGACTGCCTGCCCAACACCTACCTGAAATACTACCTTTACCCCGACTACGTGGTCGAGCACTCCGACCCCAACTACACCCGCGCCAACGAGGTCATCGACGGGCGCGAGAAAAAGGTGTTTGGCGCCGCGCGCGCCATCATCGAGGCCGGGGCCTTCCACGGCGATGAGTTCGAGATCGACAACCACGCGTCCTTCATCGTGGACCTGGCGCGCGCCATCGCGTACAACACCCACGAGCGGATGCTCTGCATCGTCGAAAACCACGGCGCCATCGCCAACTTTGACCCCCACGCCATGGTCGAGGTGCCCTGCCTGGTGGGCAACGACGGACCCGAGCCGCTGTGCCAGGGCGAAATCCCGACGTTCCAGCTGGGGCTGATGCAGCAGCAGGTCGCGGTGGAAAAACTGGTCGTGCAGGCCTATGTCGAGCACAGCTACCAGAAACTGTGGCAGGCGCTGACGCTGTCCAAGACCGTGCCCAGCGCCAAGGTCGCCAAAGAAATTCTTGACGACCTGATCGAAGCCAACAAGGACTACTGGCCCGAGCTGCACTGACCCCTCGCCTTCGGGCACACACGCTTTCCCCGGGATCCCGCCTTCACGCCGGGCGGGGGCCCAACCTCCAAAATTGCGGCAGCGCCGGGACGCAGAGATGCGCCCCGGCGCTGTTGGTTTGCCGCGCAAAAAGCCGCCCCGCAGCTTTGCTGCGGGGCGGCTGTGTGTGTCAAGGCAGCGGGGGCCGGGGCTTGGCAGCGGGGGAGTCGCTGCGGTCCAGGCTTTTTTCCATCAGGTATTCAAACAAAATCAGCACGCGGGCGTAAAAATAGTTGGCCGTCAGGTTGCGGTCGTCCAGGATGTTGTCGTCCAGCAAAAGGAAGGTGAGGTCGGCGCTTTGGGCAATGGGGGAGTTGGCCGCCCCGGTAAACGCCGCAATGTCGACGCCGTGGCGTTTGGCGTCCGCCACCAGTTTTACGATGGTGTCGGTGGTGCCGCTTTTGCTGATGACGATCATCAGCCCTGCGTTCAAAGCGTTGGTTTCATACACTTCGTAGCTGTTGGTACCCACGGTAGGGTAGCCCATAACCAGCAGCTTGCGCACAAAAAAGTCGCGCAGCGGCTCGCAAAAGCCCGTCCCGGCGACCAGGACCGTGCGCTGGCGGGCAAGGCTCAGCCGGTCCAGGAACGTCTCGATGCGGCCGGGCGGGATCTCCCCAATGAAGGAGTTGATGTCGGAGGTGTGGGCCTTGTTGCGGTCCCCGTTGCGCACCAGAAAGCCCAGGCGGTAGATCATATCGGTGTAACCGGTATACCCCAGCTTTTTGCTCAGCCGGATGACGGCGGCCGGCGAAACATAGTTGCGCGCGGCAAACTCGCGCACACTGTATTGGGCCTGCTGTTCCACGGCGTCCAGCACGGCCTGCAAAAGCAGCTGGTCGCTCTCGCTCAGGTGGTATTGGTCGGCCAGTTTGTAGATATCGTGTTTCATGGCTGCCCCCTGCAATACGGTGTCGTCCCGGCACAAAGCCCTTTTTTCAAATTATACGATCCCGCCCGGGGCAAATCAAGGGGCGCGGCAAAAAGTGCGCCGCAGCGGGCAAAAAATGAAACATGTTTCGATTGTGGTGAACATGTTCAAAATCTATCAAGAAATCTTGAAGAGTTTGTGCAGGGTTGATAAAATAAAGCCGTCGATCAGGAAGGCGCCACCCTGAACCGGAAATGAAACGGATGATAAATCTCAACAGTGAGGAGCAAAGCCAATGAAAACCAAAGTTATGGACGCCATGCAAAGCTTTTCCAAGGCTTTGATTGGCCCGGTCCTGTTCCTGCCGCTGGCCGGTATGATCCAGGCCCTTTCTTCGATCATGTGCAACACCTCCATCGTCACGGAGGGCGGCATCCTGTACATGATCGGCACCTTTATCAACGGCGGCATCGGTACCGTCATGAGCAACCTGGGCATTCTGTTCTGCGTGGGCATCACGATGAACCTTGCCAAAAAGCGCAAAGCCGACGCCGCGTTTGTATCGCTGATCAGCTACCTGATCTGGTTGGCGGCCAACGCCAAGTGGCTGTCTGTGGCCGGCCTGATGGCCGAGGGCAGCACCGCCAGCGACCTGTACGGCACCGGCCAGACCATCTACCTGGGCTTCCACGTGACCGATATGGGCGTGTTCCTGGGCATGATCCTGGGCGTGATCGTGGCGGTCGTGCACAACCGCTTTATCGATACCGAGTTCAAGGGTGCGTTTGCGCTGTACGGCAACAGCAAGTTCGTGTTCATCGTCATGATCCCCATCGTCTTTGCGCTGGCGCTGGTCGCGGCCTATGTGTGGCCGGTTGCGGCGGCGGCCATCAACGCGCTGACCGGCATCATGTCCACGGCGGGGGCGTTCGGTGTGTTCCTGTACGGTTTCCTCAACCGTATTTTGATCCCCACCGGCCTGCACCATCTGGTGTGGTCGCCGTTCCTGTGGTCCGCCATCGGTGACAGCATGATTATCAACGGCGAGCTGGTCTCCGGCGCCAAGTCGGTGTTCCTGGCCCTGCTCAGCGATCCGTCCGCCGCCATGTCGGACTCCACCCGCTTCCTGACCTACGGCCTGATGAAGACCTTCGGCGTCATCGGCGTGGCGCTGGCGTTCATCAAGACCGCGCAAAAGAACAAGAAAGCCGCCTGCAAAGCGCAGGTCATCCCCTCGATGCTGACGGCCTGCCTGGTTGGCGTCACCGAACCGCTGGAGTTCAGCTTCCTGTTTGCCGCGCCGGTGCTGTGGGTGGTCTACTCGGTCATGGACGGCCTGTTCCAGACCATCGTCTACCTGCTGGACGTCCACGTCTGCGCCACCAACGGCATCATCGATTTCCTGATCCTTAACCTGCCGGCCGGCATCGGCCGTACGCACTGGCCGGTCTATGTGCTCGTCGGTTTGGTCGAGATCGTGGTCATGTACTTCCTGTTCTACCTCCTCATCACCAAGCTGGACCTCAAGACCCCCGGCCGTGAGGAGGGCGACGAAGTCATCGACCTGGCGGCCAACGCGGCGGAGGTGAAAAAGCAGATCCGCGCCGGCGGCAAGGCCGAAGCCAAAAAAGCGGCCGACGCCGAAGCCGCGCAGCGCATCATCGAGGGGTTGGGCGGCGCCGACAACATCGTCAACGCCACCAACTGCATGACCCGCCTGCGCGTGGAGGTCAAGGACCCCGGCCTTGTCAAGGACAAAGAATGGTTCAAGCCCACGGGTTCCGCCGGCCTGGTCGCCAAAGGCGCGACCATCCAGATCATCTACGGGCCGCGCGCCGGCCATATGGTCAGCATCGTCAACGACGCGCTGGGCCGCAATGAGTGAGCGCGCCGCGCCCGCAACCAACACAACAGCAAAGGAGATATCTGCCATGAAAACCTTCAAGCTCGTCATCGCCGGCGGCGGCAGCACCTATACGCCCGGCATCGTCAAGAGCCTTTTGAACCAGAAAGACAAGTTCAAGCTGCAGGAACTGGTCCTGTACGATATCAACGCAGAGCGGCAGGAAGCCGTGGGCGTCATCGTCCGCCATGTGGTGGACCTGTTTGACTCCGGTCTCAAACTGACCCTGACCACCGACCCCGAGGTCGCCATGACCGATGCGGATTTCATCTTTGCGCAGATGCGCGTGGGGCTGTACGCCATGCGCGAAAAAGACGAGAAAATCCCCCTGAAATATGGCGTCGTCGGGCAGGAGACCTGCGGCCCCGGCGGCCTGGCCTACGGCCTGCGCACCATCTACCCCATGGTGGAACTGATCGACTACTGCGAAAAGTGGGCCAAGCCCACCTACTGGATCGTCAACTACTCCAACCCGGCGGCCATCGTGGCCAAGGCGACGTTCCAGCTGCGGCCCAACGCGCGGATTTTGAACATCTGCGATATGCCGGTGGCGATTGAGCGCAATATGGCCGAAATCCTCGAGTGCGACCGCCATGACCTGGAAGTGGACTATTTTGGCCTGAACCACTTTGGCTGGTTCACCAAAGTCCGCCTGAACGGCAAAGACGTGACCGAACAGCTCAAGCAGTATGTGGCCGAAAACGGCTACATGCCCAAAAACGAGAAGAGCGACGTCATGCACAGCGACCCGTCCTGGCTGCACACCTACGCCAACGCCCGGAACATCTGCGCAGCTTTCCACGACTACCTGCCCAACACCTACATGCAGTACTATCTGCTGGGCGACGGCATCGTCAAGGACAGCGACCCCAACCATACCCGTGCCAACGAGGTGATGGAGGGGCGCGAAAAGCGCATCTTTGACGCGGTGGCCGACTACCGCGCCGGCAAGGACGTGGACCTGACCAAATTCTTTGGCGGCGTCCACGGGGAGTTTATCGTCGACGTGGCCATGAGCCTGGCCTTTGACCTGCGCAAGCGCTACCTGGTCATGGTGGAGAACAAGGGCGCGGTGGAAAACCTGCCCGACGACGCCATGGTCGAAATCCCCGCCTACATCACCGACCGCGGCCCCGAACCGGTGCGCGTGGGCAAAATCCCCACCTTCTACAAAGGGCTGATCGAGCAGCAGGAAGCGGTGGAAAAACTGGTGGTGGAAGCCGCGATCGAACATTCGTATGAGAAAGCGCTGATGGCGTTCACCCTCTCCAAGACGGTGCCCAGCCTGACGGTCGCCAAACAGATTCTGGACGATATGATCGAAGCCAACAAGGACTACTGGCCCGAGCTGCACTGATCCCTCATCTTCGGGCACACACGCTTTCCCCGGGGCCCCGCCTTCACGCCGGGCGGGGGCCCAACCTCCAAAATTGCGGCAGCGCCGGGGCGCATCTCTGCGCCCCGGCGCTGTTGGCATTTTCCGCAACAAAAAGCAGCCGCCCGGCAGGGGAATTCCCTGCCGGGCGGTTTTGGGTGGGTTGTCACTGGCCCACGGCGGCAATGCGGGCGACGAGGTCCTCGTAACCGACGGCGTACTCGTCGTACAGCGGCTGAACCGCTTCGCGGAAGCGCGCGAGTTCGGCGTCGCCGAGCTCGGTCACGGTGCAGCCGCCGTCGCGCTCCAGCTTTTCGCGGGCGGCGGCTTCCACCTCGGCCCAGAGTTCGCGCTCGTACAGCGCGCTTTCCCGCGCGCAGGCGGTAATCACGGCGCGGTCGTCCTCGCTCAGGCGGTTCCAGGTGCTCTGGGCGCACAGCTGCAGCTCGGGGATGCGGTTGTGCGCGTCCAGCGTGATGTAGGGCGCAACCTCCCAGTGCTGTTTGGATTCGTAGCTGGGCCAGTTGTTTTCAGCCCCGTCAATGGCGCCGGTCTCCAGCGCCGAGTAAACCTCGTCGTAGGTCACCGTCACCGGCGTCGCGCCCAGCGCGCGCACCATGTCGTACATCAGCTGGCTGGACGCCACGCGGATGCGCAGCCCGGCCAGGTCCTCCAGCGTCTGCACGGGGCGCACGTCGTTGTAAAAATGCCGCGCGCCCGCGTCATACCACGAAAGCCCCACCAGGCCGGTGCCGCCCAGCGCGGCCAGAAATTCGTCCCCGATCTCGCTGTCCAGCACCTGCCACATGTGGTCGCGGTCGCGGTAGAGGTAGGGCAGCTGCAACACGTTGAGCTTGGGCACGCTGTCGCCCAGCGACATGACCGAGATACGCGCAAAGTCGATGCCGCCAAACTGCAGCTGCTCAATCACCGAGGGCTCGTCGCCCGAGACCGAGTCGGTGTAGACGTTGATGACGATGCGCCCGCCGGTGCGCTCCTCCACCAGTTCGGCAAAGCGCTGGGCACCCAGGGCGGTGGGGTAGTCGGCGGCCTGGTTCTCGGCGTAGGTGAACACATACTCGGGCACTGTCTGCGCCGGGGCGGACGCCGGCCCCGCGCAGGCGCACAGCACGGCCGCTGCCAGCGCCGCCGCGGCGGCGGCCAGGCGGCCTATTCGGTTTTGCTGGTGGTTGTGCATGCAGACCCTCCGCGGATGTATCGTCCGCTACTATCTTACCCTGTGGGGCGCGGTGCGGTCAACTCGCCCCAAAAACGCACAGCGCTCTCCCGGCGCGGCGCGCCGGGAGAGTGTGTGCCAGTTCAGGAAGAAAAGGGGAAAACGGGAAGAGATTGGTTATTCAGCGGCGGGTTCCTCGATCTCGGGGTTGATGATGCTCTGGACCTCGGGGTCGTCGACGTTGTTGGCATCGACCAGGATAACGCCGGTGTCGATGGTCTTTTCTTCCACGCTGCCGCCGTTGGCCAGGTCCAGCGCGGTCTTGACGCCGTCGTAGCCCATGTAGTACTGGCGCTGCACAACAGAGGCGACGTCATACTCACCGGAGCGGATCATCGTCTCGATCTCGGCCGAGAAGTCGAAGCCGATCATCGTCACGTCGGTACGGTTGGCTTCGGTCAGGCCGGTGACAAAACCGACGGTGGAGCCGTTGTTGGGGCCGAACATGCCCTTGATGTTGGGGTAGGTGGTCAGGTAGTCCTGGCAGAAGCCGACGGCCTTGCTGATGTCGCCGTCATTGACCTTGATGTCGTCGCTCAAGATGGTCCAGGCTTCGGGGGCGTTGGCTTCCCAGTACTCGGTAAAGCCGTTGACGCGGTCGGTGATGGTCTGCGAACCGGTGGAGCCGATCTGGATGGCAACCTGGGCTTCCTCGTCCTCGCTGATGCCGCGCTCTTTAAAGCGGCGCAGCATCTCCTCGGCGGCGGTCTTGCCGGCTTCCACGTTGTTGGTCATCAGGGCGGCGCTGTAGTTGTCGCTGGTGGTCACGGTGTCAACCAGCACGACCGGCGTGCCGGAGTTATACGCTTCGGTGATGGGCGCGTCCAGCGAGACGGAGTCCAGCGGGGCGATGACGATGCCGTCCGCCTGGGCGGAAACGGCGTTCTGCAGCAGGGTCAGCTGGCCCTCGATGTCGGACTCCAGCGCGGTGCCGACGACAACGACGTTGCAGCCCAGGTCCTCGCCGGCTTTCTCGGCGCCGGCCTGCAGCACGCTCCAGTACTGGTTGCCCAGCACCTTAACGATGACGTAGATGGTCTTTTCCTCGCCGGTGGCTTCGGCGGTGGTGGCTTCCGCGCCGCTTTCAGCGGTCTCGGTCGCGGTGCTCTCGGTGGTTTCGGCGGCGCTCTCGGTGGTGTCCGCCGTGCTGCCGCAGGCCACCAGGCTCAGCGCCATCGCGCCGGCCAGGCCCAGGGACATGAGTTTCTTGAGTTTCATAAAGTCCTCCTTGAAAAATGGGTTCTTATGCGAAGCGGCAGATGCCGCAGCGATACAGTTTGCAGGGCGTCCCCGGCCGGCGGCGCCTGCCGCCGGCGGGGACCCGTTTGGGAAGTGGGAAACACGCAAAGATTATTTGGCCTTGTTCAGCCCCAGCATGCGCTTGATGCCTTCGAGCTGGCCGCCTTTGCTGGCCGTCTGCGAAGCGACGGCGATCAGCAGGATAAAGCCCAGGATGACCTGCTGCCAGAAGGAGTTGACGCCGTTGAGGTTCAGGCCGTTGCGGATGACGCCCATCATCAGCGCGCCGATGATGGTGTTGAGGATGGTGCCCTCGCCGCCCAGGATGCTGATGCCGCCCAGGACGGACGCCGCGATGGCTTCCATCTCATAGCCGTTGCCGGCCGTGGGCTGCGCGCTGGAAAGGCGGCTGGCGACCAGGATGCCGCAGATGGCGGCCGACAGGCCCGAGATGCAGTACGCGAACATGCGGGTCTTGACGGCGTTGATGCCGGAGAGCTTGGCGGCTTCCAGGTTGGAGCCGCAGGCGTAGATCTGGCGGCCGATGCGGGTTTTGGCCAGTACGACGCCCAGGATGATGGCGTACACCGCCGTGATGATGACCGAGTAGGGCAGGCCGTCGCCGCCGATGCGGCCGCCGCCCAGCAGGTAGAACTGGTCCTGCACAGCTTCCGAGGGGATGTTGGTGGTGTACACCGGCGCGCCGTTGACCAGCACGTTGGCCATGCCGCGGTAGACCCACTGGGTAGCCAGTGTGGCCACAAAGGGCACAACGCCGAGGATCTCAATAAAGAAGCCGTTCATAACGCCGGTCAGGATGCCCATGACCAGGCACAGCACGATGCACAGCCACAGCGGCAGGCCCATGATGAGCAGGTTGACCACGATGATGCCGGACAGCGCCATCGAAGCGCCGGCGCTCAAGTCGTTGCCGCCGCAGACCAGGCAGAACGAAAGGCCGCAGCCGATGATGGTGTAGGTGACGACCTGCTGCAGCAGGTTTTGCAGGTTGGTGGCCGCCAGGAACTTGTCCGGCGACATGATGGCGAACAGCGCAAACAGCGCCACCAGCACACAAACCGAGAAGATCGCGCGCCGGGTCGCGGCGCTTAAGTCGCTGAATCCGCCCTTGCCGGCGGTCTTGATCTTATTTGCCATGATGTTTCCTCCGTTCAATTAGGCGTTGGCCGGCATGCTCAGCGTCGGCGCGGGTTTGCCCTCCAGCTTGTTGTAGCCGGCGGCCAGGTACAGGATCTGCTCCTGCGTGGCCGTCTTGGCGTCCAGTTCGCCGTTGATGCTGCCCTCGTGGATGACCAGGATGCGGTCGCTCATGCCCAAAATCTCGGGCAGTTCGGACGAGATCATGATGATGGCCACGCCCTGGTCGCTGAGGCGGTTGAACAGTTCATATACTTCGTACTTGGCGCCGACGTCGATGCCGCGGGTCGGCTCGTCGACGATCAACACCTTGACGTCGTTGCACAGCCACTTGGCCAAAACGACCTTTTGCTGGTTGCCGCCCGAAAGGTTGCCGCACAGCTGGTGGATGCTGGGCGTCTTGGTGCGCAGCAAATCGACGTATTTCTGCGCGTTTTCGGCGCCGGCTTTGTCGTCCAGGAAGCCGAAATGCGAAAGCTGCTGCAGGTGCGCCATGTTGGTGTTGTACTGCACGTCCAGGCCCAGGGCCAGGCCGTCGCGCTTGCGGTCCTCGGTCGCATAGCCGATGCCGTGGTTGATGGCCTGGATGACCGAGTGCACTTTGATGGGCTTGCCCTCCATCCACAGTTCCATGCTCTGCGGGTGGTCGGCGCCGAAGATGCAGCGCATCAGCTCGGTGCGGCCGGCGCCCACCAGGCCGGAAATGCCCAAAATCTCGCCCTTGCGGACGTAGAAGTGGTCGACGTTGACTTTGTTGTCGCGGCGGACGTTGCGCGCTTCCAGCACGATATCGCCGATGGTGCGGGTGTGCTTGGGGTACTTGTCCTCCAGCGGGCGGCCGACGATCATGTTGACGAGCTCGTCCATCGTGACGTCCTTGAGGTTGACGGTGCCGATGTACTGCCCGTCGCGGATGACCGACGCGCGCTCGCAGATGCGGCCGAGCTCTGCCATGCGGTGGCTGATGTACACCATGCCGACGCCCTTGGCCTGCAGGCGCTTGATGATCTCAAACAGCTGGTCGATCTCGCGCTCGGTCAGGGTGGCCGTGGGTTCGTCCAATACCAGAATCTTGGAGTGGAAGCTGATGGCTTTGGCGATCTCCACCATCTGCTGCTGGGCCACGCTCAACTCGCCCACCATCGTGTGGGTGTTCAAATCGATGCCCAGGTCGTCCAGGATTTTTTTGGCTTCGCGGTGCATCATCGCGTCGTCAATAAAGATGCCGCGCTTGTGCGCCCGCCCGATAAAGATGTTGTCGGCCACGCTCAAATGGCCGCACATGTTGAGCTCCTGCATGATGATGGAGATGCCGAGCTCATGCGCTTTGGCGACCGAATCGATGTGGACTTTTTTGCCCTCGATGAAGATTTCGCCTTCGTCGGCGTGGTATACGCCGGAAAGAATCTTCATCAGCGTCGATTTACCGGCGCCGTTCTCCCCCACAAGGCCAAGGACCTCGCCCTTGTTCACGTCCAGGTGGACGTGATCCAGCGCCTTGACGCCGGGGAAGCTTTTGCTGATGCCTTCCATGCGGAACAATTCTTCCGCCATGTCCAGACCTCCTCCCGTTACCGTACACAGCGCGCGGGCGGGGCGTCCCCCGGCGCGCGCTGCGGCTGTGGCCACGCCGCGGCATGGCCCCGTTTACGCCTTTATTATACCGGGCGGGGCCCCTTTGGGGGTATCGTAAGATTTTTGTAAAACGGGGACGATTTTAACCTTTTGTGCAACTGGCACAAAACACCCCCAACATTTTAACCAAATGTTGGGGGTGTTGTTTGTGCAATGTGCGAAATGCCGTTACAGGTGGGCGTTGCGGTACTCGGTGGGGTCTGGCTGGTCAGGCGGCGGAACACTTTGGCAAAGTAGTTGGCGTCGGGGTAGCCGACGCGGCGGCCCACATCCTTGATGCTGACGGTGGGCTGCGCCAGCAGTTCCTGCGCGCGCTCAATCCGGTAGGCCGAAAGGTAGGCTGTAAAGCTGCGGCCGAACTGCGCCTTGAACATGCGGCAGAAATACGGCTCCGAGTAGTTCAGCGCCCGGGCGGCGTCCTGCATCGAGATTTCCTGCTGGTAGTGGGTGTGGATATAATCCAGTGCGCGCGCCCCCACGGCCGAAGCCAGGTCGGTGCGCGGGGTCTCGGGCGCGGGTGCGGCGGTTTCGGCGCGGGCCGGGCGCGGGCGGTGGATGGCGCTCTCCACGGCGGCCAGCAGTTCGTTGTCATCGTAGGGTTTCAGCAGGTATTCCAGCGCGCGCACGCGGATGGCGTTCTGCGCGTAGTCAAAGCGGTCGTAGGCCGTCAAAAACAAAATGCCGCACCCCGGCGCTTCGTTGTAGATGATCTGCGCCGTGTCGATGCCGCTCATCACCGGCATCTCGATGTCCAGAATCGCCACGCCGATGGGGTACTGGCGGAACAGTTCCACCGCGCGGCGGCCGTTTTCGGCTTCGTGGATGGCGTAACCCTCGCCCAGCGCGTCGGCCAGCACCTTGACCAGGGCCATGCGCTCGATGCGTTCGTCCTCTGCGACCAGAATATGGTACATTTGCCGTTTCCTCCTGCGGTTTGTCGGGGCGTCCGCCGTCTCAAAGCTCTTTCAGGACGCCAAATTCCATAATCACGGCGGTGCCGCAGCCCGCCTTGCTGTACACCTCCACCCGGCCGTCGCCGTACATGCCAGCGATGCGCCGCCCCAGGTTGCACAGCCCGATGCCCTTGGCGTTGTCGCCCTCCACCATCGCCTTGCGCACGGCGGCCAGGCGCTCGGGCGGCATGCCGCCGCCGGTGTCGGTCACGGCAATGCGCAGCCGGCCGTCTACCGCGCGCACGCAGACGCAGATGCTCCCGCCGTTTTCCTGCCCGGCCAGGCCGTGCTGCACGGCGTTTTCCACCAGCGGCTGCAGCAGAAACACCGGCACCAGGGTGTCGCGCTCGGCCTGGCAGTCCAGGCGGTAGCGCACGCGGTCGCCAAAGCGCATCTGCTGGATGTACATGTAATCGTCCACGACCTTCAATTCCTGCGCCAGCGGCACCAGCGGGTCGTTGGTGCGCAGGTTGTAGCGCAGCAGGTTGCTCACGGCCAGGGTCATCTGCTCGCTGGTGGGCGCGCCCTCAATCTTGGCCATGCGGGCGATGGTGTTGAGGGTGTTGAACAAAAAGTGCGGGTTCAGCTGGTTTTTCAGCGCCTGGAACTGCGCCGCGGCAAAGCGTTTTTCCAGGTCGATGCGGTCCAGTTCCTCGCGGTGCAGGCGCTCGGCCATGGCGCGGTTGTCCTGGGTGGCGTGCTTCATTTTATTAAAGGCGCGGGCCAGCTGGCCCATCTCGTCGTCGCTCTCCCACGCAAGGTCCGGGTCGGAAAAGTCGTTGCGCTCAATGTTGCGGGCGGCCTGGGCCAGCCCCACCAGCCCGCGGAACAGCCCGCCCATTGTGGTGTACAGCACGGCCAGCAGCCCCAGCGTAGCGGCCAGCACCACGGCGGTCAGCAGGTAGGGCAGCACCATCATGCGGCTGCTCTCGGCGTTGTAGGTGTCGTTGCCGGTCTGCAATACGCGGGAAGTCAACTCCCCGCAATAGCGGGCCAGGTATTCCTGCATGGCGTAGACGTCGTACAGCGCGTCGATGTACCCCTCGGTAGCCGGGTCCATGGCCAGCACGGCGTCGCGGCGGGTGCAGTAGGTCTCGTAGCTGCTGCGGATCGTCCAGGTGATCTCATACCGGGCTTCGCCGGTCAGCGCATAGTCAAAGGGCACGGCCGCCAGGCAGCGCGCAGTCTCGGCGGCGGCTTCATCGTAGGCTTTGCGGGTTTCCTCGCCGGGGGTCTGCACGAGCATGCGGAAGGCGTGGCTCTCGGCCGCGATGGCCTGCTGCAAATTGTAGCTGACCTGGTTGTCGTTCAGGATGCTCTGCATCGTGTGGGTGGTGCGCGTCACCAAAAAAATACTTATGATGCCGGTGGAGAGCATCAGCAGCACGATGCCCGCGGCCAGCGCGCCGATTTTTTGGCGCAGGGGCAGCCGCCGCAGCGAAAACCCGGCGCGCGGTTTGCGCGGTCCTTCCATGCGGCGCCCCCTTCTCCCTCATGTAATATATTGTATATTGTAGCATATCCGCCCGCCGCCCCGCAAGCGCGCAGGGCGGCAAACGGCGCAAAAAACGCCGGTATCCCGGGGGATACCAGCGCAAACCCTTATACGAACACCGCCTGCACCAGCACCATGTACAGCGCGGTGCCGGCCGCGATGCTCAACAATGTGTTTTTGCACCGCCATTGCAGCGCCACCACCGCGCCGCCGGCCAGCAGTTCCGGCAGGGCGTGCGTGGGGCCCAGCACGTCGGCCCCGCGCAGGCAGTACACCACCAGCATCGCCATGATGGCGCAGGGCAGCACCTGCGCCAGATACAGCACAAACCGCGGCGTCGGCCGCCCGCCGCCAAACACTGCAAACGGCAAAAAGCGCAGCAGCGCCGTCACGGCGGCAATCACTGCCACCAGCGCCGCGGCGTGTACGTCAAACGCCGGCATGGGGGTCACCCTCCTTTGCGCTGCCGCCGGCCGGGCCGGGCTGCAGCGCGCGGCGCAGCAGCGTCAGCGCCAGCGTGATGCCCACCATGGCCGGGATCAAAAACCCGTCGGGGCCAAACGCCGCCAGGCACGCCAGCGATACCCCCAGCCCCACCAGCGCGGGGCGGTGGTCGCGCGCGGCGCGCCACTGGTCGGTCATGACGACGAGGAACAGCGCCGTCATCGAAAAGTCGATGCCGGTGGTGTCAAACGGCAGCGCGCGCCCGGCCAGCGCCCCGGCCACGCTGCCCGCAATCCAGTACAGCTGGTCCAGCAGCGACACAAAAAAATAGTACCGCCGCCGGTCGACGCCGTCGGGCACTTCGCCGCTGCACACCAGCGAGTAGGTCTCGTCGGTCAGCGCAAAGATCAGGTAGGGCTTGGCGGGCCCGGCGTCACGGTAGCGCTCCACCATCGAGACGCCGTAAAACAGGTGCCGCGCGTTGACGGTCAGCGTCATCAGCGCGGCGGCCAGCAGCGACGCGCCGCCGCCCAGCAGGTCCACGGCCACATACTGCATGCTGCCGGCGTAGACCAAAACGCTCATGGCCAGCGCCCAGCCCCAGCCGTAGCCGTTGGCCTGCAGCAGCACGCCGAAGCCCAGCCCCAGCACCAAGTACCCGGCCATGACCGGCAGCGTGCGCGCAAAGGCGTATTGGATGGTTTTCACAAAAACATTCCTTCTTTTTGGGCAAATCGCTGTGCCCAGTATAGCACAACGCCCCGGGACGCGGCAAGCGTCCCGGGGCGGCACAGTGCGGTAAATTTCAGTCTTTGCGCTCGCCCTCCCACTGGGCGACGAGCGGCGCGGCAAGTTCGGACAGTTTTTCCCGCGCGGCGTTAAGCGCCTGCACGTCGGCGGGGGTCAGCTTTTCGGCCTTTTTGTGGCGCGCGGCTTTTTCCAGTTCGTGCACGGCTTCCTTGATTTTGGCTTTCTCGGCGCGGTCCAGCGCCTTGCCGGCCTTGCTGCCCAGCGCGGTGTTCACGCGGTACAGCGCGGCCTCGGCGGCGTTCAGCGCTTCCAGCGCGGCTTTGCGCTCTTTATCCTGCCCGGCAAACACGGCGGCGTCGCGCATTGCGCGCTGGATCTCCGCTTCGCTCAAATTGGAGGAACCGGTGATCGTAATGCCCTGCTCCTTGCCGGTGTCAAGGTCGCGCGCGCTGACCTTGACGATGCCGTTGGCGTCGATGTCAAACGTCACTTCGATCTTGGGCACGCCGGCCCATGCGCGCTTGATGCCGCGCAGCGTAAAGGTGCCCAGCAGCTTGTTGTCTTTGGCAAACTCGCGCTCGCCCTGCAATACCTTGATCTCGACGGTGCTCTGGAACGGCGCAGCGGTGGTGAACACCTTGCTGAACCGCGTGGGGATGGTGGCGTTGCGCTCAATCAAATGGGTGGCCACGCCGCCCAGCGTCTCGATGGAAAGCGTCAGCGGCGTCACGTCCATCAGCAAAAGGTCCTGCCCGCCGCCGGCCAGCGCCACGCCGCCCAGGCGGCCGGCCTGCACGGCCGCGCCCAGCGCCACGCACTCGTCGGGGTTCAACGTGCGGGAGGGTTCCAGCCCCACCATGCGCTGTACCTTGGCCTGCACGGCCGGCATACGCGTCGAGCCGCCCACCAGCAGCACCTGGTCGAGGTCGCTGGCGGTCAGGTGCGCGTCGCTCAAAGCGTTGCGCACCGGCAGGGCCGTGCGCTCAACCAAATCGGCGCACAGCTCGTCAAATTTGGCGCGGGTCAGCGTGGTTTGCAGGTGCAGCGGCCCCTGCGGCCCGGCCGTCAAAAACGGCAGGTTGATCTCGGCCTGCGTCGCGGCCGAAAGTTCTTTTTTGGCTTTCTCGGCTTCCTCGCGCAGGCGCTGCATCGCCACGCGGTCGCCGGTCAGGTCGGCGCCGGTCTCGCGCTGGAAGTTTTCGGCCAGCCAGCCGACGATGCGCGCGTCAAAGTCGTCGCCACCCAGGTGGTTGTCGCCGCAGGTGGCCAGCACCTGCACGATGCCGTCGCCGATCTGGATCAGCGAAACGTCAAACGTGCCGCCGCCCAGGTCGTAGACCATCACGGTCTGGGCGCGGCCGTTGTCCAGCCCGTAGGCCAGCGCGGCGGCGGTCGGCTCGTTGATGATGCGCCGCACTTCCAGCCCGGCAATACGCCAGGCGTCCTTGGTGGCCTGGCGCTGCGCGTCGTTGAAGTAGGCGGGCACCGTGATGACGGCCTCGGTCACCGGCTCGCCCAGGTAGGCCTCGGCGTCGGCTTTGAGTTTTTGCAAAATCAGCGCGCTGATCTGCTGCGGGGCATAGCTTTTGCCGTCGATGGGGATGCGCGTATCGCTGCCCATCAACCGTTTGACGCTGCTGACCGTGCGCGGCGCGTTGGTCACGGCCTGGCGCTTGGCGGCGTCGCCCACCAGCCGTTCGCCCGCTTTGGTGAACGCCACCACCGAAGGCGTGGTGCGCTGCCCCTCGGCGTTGGGGATCACGACCGGCTTGCCCCCCTCAATAACGGCGGCGCAGCTGTTGGTCGTGCCCAGATCGATGCCAATGATCTTTGCCATGTGCGTGATGTCCCTTTCACAAAACGGCGGCAAAGGTACGGGCGCAGCCCGGCCCGTACCCTTTGCGATCTCTTACTGGTATTGTAGCGCGCACCGCGGGGGAATGTGTTGCCATTTCGTAAATAAAATTTACAATTTTTGCCCCCGGGCGTCCAAACCGCGCCCGCCATGCGTTGACGCTGCCCGGCGCGCATGGTATAGTTTAGGTATCGTGATTTTTGGGTAAGGGGGCTATGTTGTATGGCACGCACGGCAACGGTCACGCGCACCACGCGCGAGACGCAGATCATCCTGACGCTGGACCTGGACGGGTCCGGCAAAACGGAACTGGATACCGGCATCGGCTTTTTTGACCACATGCTGGACGGCTTTGCCCGCCACGGCCTGTTCGATTTAAAAGTACAGTGCCACGGCGATCTGGAAGTCGACTGCCACCACACCATTGAGGATATCGGCATCGCGCTGGGCACCGCGCTGCGCGAAGCCCTGGGCGACAAAACGGGCCTGGTGCGCTACGGCAGCAGCCTGCTGCCCATGGACGAAACGCTGACCCTGTGCGCCATCGACCTGGGAGGCCGGCCGTATTTCGTCTATGACGCGGCGTTCGCCGCCCCGGCCTGCGGCGGCATGGACACCCAGATGGCGCGGGAGTTCTTTTACGCCGTCAGCTACACGGCGGCCATGAACCTGCACCTCAAGGTGCTGTACGGCGCAAACGACCACCACAAGCTGGAAGCGCTGTTCAAAGCTTTTGGCCGCGCGCTGGACGCCGCCACCCGCACCGACGCGCGCATCGAGGGCGTGCTTTCCACCAAAGGCACGCTGTAAACCACCATACCAACCAAAACAGGAGGGAACACCATGTACCGGGAAATGATGGACACCATCGGCTTTGTGCAAAGCGCCGACGCCGAAGTCGGCGCGGCCATGCAGCGGGAACTTGCCCGCCAGCGCCAGAACATCGAGCTCATCGCCAGCGAGAACATCGTCTCGCCCGCCGTCATGGCGGCCATGGGCAGCGTGCTGACCAATAAATATGCCGAGGGCTACCCCGGCCGCCGCTACTACGGCGGCTGCCAGTTCGTCGACGAAGTCGAGCGCATCGCCATCGCCCGCGCGTGCGAGCTGTTCGGCGCTAAGTATGCCAACGTGCAGCCGCATTCCGGCGCGCAGGCCAACCTGGCCGTCTACTTTGCGCTGCTGGACGTCGGCGACACCGTCATGGGCATGGATCTTTCCCAGGGCGGCCACCTGACCCATGGTTCGCCCGTGAACATGAGCGGCAAAAACTACCATTTCGTCAGCTACGGCGTCGACGAAAACGGGTTTATCGACTACGACGCGCTGGCCAAACAGGTGGCCAAAGTGCGCCCCAAACTGCTGGTGGCCGGCGCGTCGGCCTACCCGCGCGCCATCGACTTTGAAAAGCTGGCCGCCATCGCCCACGGCTACGGCGCGATGCTGATGGTCGATATGGCCCACATCGCCGGCCTGGTGGCGGGCGGCGCGCACCAGAACCCCGTGCCCTATGCCGACGTCGTCACCACCACCACCCACAAGACGCTGCGCGGCCCGCGCGGCGGCTTGATCCTGACCAACAACGAGTATCTCATCAAGCGCATCAACTCGGCCATCTTCCCCGGCACGCAGGGCGGCCCGCTGGAACACGTCATCGCCGCCAAGGCCGTCTGCTTTGGCGAAGCGCTGAAACCTGAATTTAAGGACTACGCGCACAAGATCTGCGAAAACGCCCAGGCGCTGGCCGCCGGGCTGACGGCGCGCGGGGTCAGGCTCGTCTCCGGCGGGACGGACAACCACCTGATGCTCATCGACCTTTCGGACGAAGCGTGCACCGGCAAAGAGCTGGAACACAACCTCGACGAGGTGCACATCACCGCCAACAAAAACACCGTCCCCGGCGAGAAGCGCAGCCCCTTCATCACCAGCGGCGTGCGCGTGGGCACCCCGGCCGTGACCACCCGCGGCATGGGCCCCGCCGAAATGGACGAGATCGCCGCCTGCATCGCCGACTGCATCTTTGCTTTCGACGCCAAAAAGGCCGACGTCGCCGCCCGCGTCGCCAGCCTGGTCGCACGGTTCCCCCTGTACGAGTAACCCTGTATGAATACGCGCCGGCCCCGCGCTTGGCGCAAAAAACATCCCCGCCCTGTTCCAGGGCGGGGATGTTTGGCTTACGGGGTCATGCGCGCGTCTGGCGTGCGAAGGTCAGCGGGCCTTTGCGCGGCTGCCGGATTTAGCCGTCTTGGCGGGGGCCGGCGTTGCCGCGGGTTCCTTCTGCTGTTCCGCATCCGCCGCCGGCGCAGGGGTTGCCGTCGGCGCAGGGGTAGTGCTCGGTGCGGGTGTCACAGTCGGCGCGGGGGTCGACGTCGGCGCGGGGGTTGCAGTCGGCGCGGGGGTTGCAGTCGGCGCGGGGGTTGCAGTCGGCGCGGGCGTGGCTTCCGGCATGGGGTCCGGCGTCGGAGTCGGCTCTTCCGTCACTTCCGGCGCAGGAACAGGCGTTTCTTCCGGAACTTCTTCTTCCACAATGTCCTCGGCCATGTCGGGGGTCTCCTCGACCACGTCCTCGGTGGGCTGTTCGGTGATTTCGGCATCTTCCTCGGTCATGGATTCATCGAGAAGAGTATCTTCTTCCAGTTCATCCAGTAGCGTCATGGCAGCATATTCGTCATATTCACCAGTGGAGTTCATAATTGCGTCGTAGAAGAAGATTTGGACGGCGTAGACTTTACCGTCCGCACAGGCCGTGCTAACCACAAACGAGTCGTACTTGTCGTTCATCATGTTGGTGAAATGGCCGGGGGAATTCAGCCAGTTGTCGACGATGTGGCCGGGCTTATACATCGAGGAGACGTATGCGATATTTTCGCCAACGGCATTGTAGATGGCGCCCGCTTCGCTCAACGCTGTGTCGCAGGAGGTTCCGTTCGGGCGGGTATGGCTGAACGATACGGTCAGTTCCTGCGCGCGGATATCGGCGGCAGACTGATACTCGGACGCATACCGCAGCGCCTTGTGCCCGCGCGCTTCGCGCTCTGCATTGGTGCGCTCGATGATGACGTTGTTATAATATTCTTCATCGTAGTTGTCGTCATAAGACGGCAGGAACGTATCGTCTTTCTTGCCGCACTCCGTGCAGTAACCGTTCACAAAGTTGTGGTCGATGGTGTCAGTGAAGTTGTCTTTACGAGTTTCATTCGGGTCCAGGATGCTCACATACACATCATACCCGTTTTCTGTACAGGTCGGAGCAACTGTCTCTTTGAACACGAACAGGTCCGTGCCGCAGCGGGTGCATTTGGCGCCGAGGTTTTTGCCATCGAAGTCGTGGCCCAGCGGGTCCACGTAGCTGTCCTTGTAGGACTTGGAATCATCCTCGTTGCACTTGTGCAGCGTGTAGCCCTGCTCGGTGCAGGTCGGGGCGACGACCTCGACGGTGCAGGTGTAGGCGGGTTCGGGCATGTCGGCCACAAAAAGCTGGACCGCATAGGTCATGTCGGCCGCGGCGTCGTAGTATACGCCGACAGCCATGCCGTCATATTCGGGGTTCAGGATGTTGGCGCGGTGCCCTTCCGACGCCATCCACATATCCAAAAACTGTGCGGCGGTCGCCTTGCCGCTGCGGCAGGCGATATTTTCGCCCATGCGGGCGTACGTGCCCGTAATGACGGTAAAGCAGCTGGAGCCGTCGGGGCGGGTGTGGCTGAACTTGGTGGCAAGCTCTTTGGCGCGGGTTGCTGCGCCGTCGGCAATCGCGGTTTCGGTGCGCAAATCGCCCAGGCCGTTTTCGCGGCGGGCGGCGTCCAGCAGGCGGAAGTATTCGGCGCGGGAGAGTTCGCGCCGCGCTTCACAAAAAATACGCCGCTGGCACTTGAGCGGTCGGGCCTTGCCGGCGGAGTTGCCGCAAAAGTCCTGGTAGGCGTTGACGGCGGCCAGCATGGCGTTGACGCTGGCGGGGGCGTAGCCCTTGGCGGCCAGGGCGTCGCGCCAGGCGGCGACGGCGGCTTTGGGCGGGGCGGACGGGGCGCCGGTCTCGGCAAAAAAGCGGGCGGTATCGCGCAGGTACTTGGCGATGGTACCGGGGCTGCGCTCACGGTTTTGCAGCCAGGCGCGGTAGGCGGTAAAATCGGGCGTGGCGTACATGGCAAAAAATCTCCTTTTCCGGTTTGGCGTTCTTAATAAGGTATCTTTAGTGTACGCCCGGTATGCAAAAACGCAGCAACGCCCAAAATTTGTAAAATTACGTGGTGCGGCTTTACAAACGGCGGCAAAACGGCTACAATAGTATCATCTGGATTGTATGCCCTTGCCTGCGGCGCTTTGCGGCGCGGGTGGAATCTCAAGAAAAGAGGAACTGTGAATGAAACGTAAGCTGCTGTTCGTCCTGGCGGTTCTTTCGTTGTGCATGGTGCTTGCGGCCTGTAAAAAGACCGAGGAGCCCGCCCCCGCCGCCACCCCCGCGCCGGAAGTGGCCGCCACCCCGGAGCCGACGCTGCCCCCCTACGAGGCCAACGTCCTGACCGGTGAGCCGCGCGACGCCGACTATAAGGACCAGCGCATCACCGCCGTCATGGTCAACAACATTGTGGCGGCCCGCCCGCAGCGCGGCCTGTCCAAAGCCGACATCCTGTTCGAGATCAAGGTCGAGGGCGGCATCACCCGTTTCATGCCCATGTATACCAATTATGAGGACATTGGCGAGGTTGGGCCCGTGCGCTCCGGCCGCGACCAGTTCTTCCGCCTGATTTTGCCCTGGCAGGCGCTGTACATCCATGAGGGCCAGTCCGTCGTCATGCAGCAGTATGCCATCGACTTCAGCTACGGCAACCTCAACAACAACGACGGCGCCCATGGTTTCCGCGACTACGGCCGCGTCAACTGGGCCGGCGCGTCCTACAACAACGGCACGCTGGCGCTGGAACACACCATGTACACCGACTCCGAGAATATCGGCTCTTATATTTCGGATAACGGCGTCGATATGGACCGCACCTACAACTCCACCTTCTTCAATTTCGTCGACTACCGCCTGAACCAGCCGCGTGATCTTTCCGCCAGCCTGGACAGCGCCTACAGCGACAAGTACGGCCCGGTCGTCGGCGACGGCGAGTATATCGAGATCGAGCACAGCCCCTCTTACCGCACCCGTTTCCTCTATGACGCCGCGTCCAACACCTACAAGATGCAGCAGAACTACTCCGACGGGCAGTGGCGCGACGCCGTCGACGAAGCCGCCGACAATACCGTGTTGAGCTTCCCCAACGTCATCGTGCTCTACACCGACATCCACACCTACCCCGGCCACGAAGCCAAGGACCTGCAGTATGTTGAGTACGCCTGGGGCGGCGTCGGTTACTACTGCTACGGCGGCAAGTGCGAGAAAATCTACTGGCAGAAAGGCACCCCGCTGGAAGCGCTGCGCCTGTACTATCTGACCGAGGACGGCCAGTGCAGCGATACCCCGCTGGAAGTCAACATCGGCAAGAGCTATGTGGCGGTGACCGACGTCGATTACGCCGAGAATTTCGTGCACAGCACGCTGGACGGCGTGAACCTTTCCACCGCCACCACCAAGACCTATGAGAGCAGCTATGTGGAGGATGACGCCGAGGCCGGCGAGACCCTGGGCATGAGCACCGACGACCTGACCACCAGCGCGACCGGCAGCGGCGAGGCCGAGACGGCCGCCCCCGCGGAGGAAACCGCCCCGGCCGAGGAAGCCGCCCCCCTGGACGAGAACCTCGAGACCGTGGGGTAAAGCCTGGCTGCCCGTAACCCTGCTGTAAGATCAGCGCAGCCCGCCCGGCGGCGGGCTGCGCTGTACTTTTTACGAAAGGAACATTGTATGAGACGAACTCTGCAGGCTTTGGGCCTGGCCGCGGCGCTGCTGGCGGCGCTGGGGCTGGGCGGCTGCGCCGGGCAGCCGGCGTCCGGCAGCCAGGCGCCGCAAAGCGCCACGGCCGCGCCGACGCCCACCCCCACCCCGGCCGAGCCGGTGCCCAACCCGCTGACCGGCGTGGCCGACGCCGACTATGCCAACCGCCGCCCGGTGGCCGTGGCGCTGCGCACGCTGGCGGGCGCTACCCCGCATTGGGGGCTTTCCAGCGCCGACGTGCTGGTGGAAGGCGTGACCGAGGGCACCACCGCCAGCCTGATGGCGCTGTACGCCAACGTGGACGCCATCAGCAAAGTGGGGCCAGTTGGCCCCGGGCGCGACCTGATGCTGCAGTTTGCCTTGCCCCTCAACGCCGTGCCGGTGCACATCGACAAAAATGTCTACGCTCGCAACCTGCTCAATACGCTCACCTACCAGGACCTCGACGGCTACCACATCGGCAAAGCGGCTTTCGCCTTTGACCAGGACCGCCAGAACGCCGGCTACCGCGAGGAAAACTGCTTTTACACCACGGCGGAACTCATCCGCACCGGGCTGCAGCAGTACGGTGCTTCGCTGGACGGCGCCAACACGCCGCTGTTCCTGTTTGGCGAGCGCGCCCCCGTGACCGAGGACGCCCGCAACGCCACGGCGCTGACGGTGACCTTCTCGCCCGACGACAGCGAGCAGCTCACCTACCAGGCCGAGACCGGGCTCTACCTCAAGACCAACGCCGACGGCTCGCCCACAACCGACGCCGACAACGGCCAGCAGATCGGGTTCACCAACGTGTTCGTGCTGTACGCGTCCAGCGGCATCAAGGACGACGGCTATACGCGCGAGTATGCCATGACCGGCGGTACCGGCCTGTACCTGACCGGCGGCGCGTGGGAGACCATCCAGTGGAGCAAAGAGGACGCCACCGGCCCGCTGCAGCTGACGGCCGCCGACGGCCAGCCGCTGGTGGTGGCCCCCGGCAAGAGTTTTATCGCCGTGTGGGGCGGCTACTACGGCCAGGCGCTGCGCCTGACCGGGGCGGACGGCGCCGAGCAGACGCTGCCCGAAAAACCGGCCCTGCTGGAAAGCGGCATCCCCGACGAAGCGGCGGCTGCCGCCCAGGCGGAGTTTGAAGCGCGTCAGCGCCTGATCGATGCGCAGGCCGCCTACGACGCCGCCAAAGCCCAGCTGCCCGACGCGCAGACTGCGCTGGAGGAAGCCCAGGCAGCCCTTGACGCCGACAGCGAGAACGCCGACCTCATCGCCCGGCGCGACGAAGCGCAGGCCGCCGTCGACGCGCTGAACCAGACCCTGGCCGACAACCGTACCATCCTGGAGGAAGCCGGCATCAACCCCGACGGCGAGGAAGAACCCGCCGCCGAAGCAACCCCCGCGCCGGAAACGCCCGCCGGGGAAACCCCGGCCGAATAACCCCTACGCCCAAACCAAAACCCCCGGCAGACATCGTCTGCCGGGGGTTTTCTATGTGTCGGGGCGCAGCCGGGGCGCCTGGGCAAAAAGCGTTATGCTTCCATGCCGTCCAGGTAGCCGTGGGGCACCACGTCGTAGGCTTCGGCCAGGTGGTCGCGCATCCACATCTCGGCGTCCAGCCGCACGCTGTAGCCCGCGCCGGGGTCGGTCATCCATTCTTCCGGCTTGCGGAACGGCAGCGCATGCTGCGCCAGCATGTTCATAATCACGCCGCCGTGCGTCACGCAGGCCGCTTCCTCGGTATGGGTGCGCAGCATGTACTCAAACATCTTCATCAACATGCCGGAAGTGCGCGTAAAAAAGGCCTGGCGGTCCTCGGCCCCGGCGGGTACCTCGCGGCGGGTGGGGTCCATCCAGCGCGCAAACTCGGGGTCCTTGACCAGTTCCTGCAAGGGGCGGCCCTCAAACTTGCCAAAGGCCATCTCGCGCAGGTCCTGCAGTTCGATCTGCCGCACGCCGGGGAACAGCAGTTCCGCCGTCTGGGTGGCGCGCAGCAGCGGGCTGGTAAACACCAGCGGCACGGCCGGGTAGGCAAAGTCCTGCTTGAGCTGCCGCAGCTGGGCGCGGCCTTCGTCGCACAGGGGCAGGTCGGTGCCGCTGCCAATGTACAACCCCTGCAGGTTGCCGGCCGTCAGCCCGTGGCGGATCAGGTGCAGTTTGTAATATTTCACGGCAAGGTCTCACTTTCCTTAACAATGCGGTCCCGCACGGGGCGGACGCCGCTACCAGAATACCCCAAACCGGGGCCGCCCGCAAGCGGAAATGGTTACAAATTTATTACAAAACGGCGGTTTTGCAGGCGCGCCGCCGCGCGCGCCCACAATATTTATACCCGGGGGCCGCGGCGCTGCCCCAACATGTGGAAAAGCCCACCGCAGCGGGCAAAAACGGTGTCGGAACATGGGTTTACAAAATGTTTTTTGCCGGATATAATATACAACACGTAGAAAAAACAGGCGGGCAGGCCCCCGCAGTCCGGCGCGCGGCGCGCCGGCGGGACCTGCCGCAGAAGAGGAAAACGATGGCCATGGAGTTCAACCGCATCCTGACGCTGCTGCGCAAGGAGCGGGGCATCACACAAAAGCAGGCGGCGCAGGAGCTGGGCATCAGCCAGGCGCAGCTTTCGCATTACGAAAAAGGCATCCGGGAGTGCGGGCTGGCGTTCGTCGTCCGCGTGGCGGAGTATTACGACGTCAGCTGCGACTACCTGCTGGGCCGCAGCGCCGAGCGCAGCGGCCAGACCATCCGGGTCGAGGACCTGCCCGAGAGCGGCGCCAACACCGCCGGCAGCGTCTACCGCGGCAGCGTGCTGCCCACGATGTACAAAAAACTCATTGAAAATTCGCTGGAAGTGCTGTACGACAAACTGCAGGCCAGCGGCGACAAACAGCTCGTCAACAGCATCAGCCGCTATTTGCAGCTGGCCGTATATAAAATGTTCCGCCAGCTGTACGACGCTTCGCCGCGCAACGTGTCGGGCATGTTCCGCGTGGGGGCGGCGCGCTGGGCCGCCGACGCCGACGCCGCCATGCGCCTGACCGAAGCCGATTTGGCCGCCGCCCTGACGGGGGAGGACGCCACGCGCGAGAGCAGCGACCCCGCCACCCTGGCCCTGACGACCGAGCGCCTGGCCCACGACTACCCGCGCCACGCCACCAGCCTGTTCAATCTCGTCAAAAATGCCGAGGAAGCGATGCGTTCCTTGCAGTAACGTCCGCCGCCCCGCGCATCATGTGGCGCCACCCCCTGGCATACAGCGGGGCGGCGCCTGCTTTTTTACCGTTCGGCCAGCGCGTCGCGGCAGCGCGGGCAGATATATTTGCCGTGCAGCTGCACGGCGTCGGGCGATACCTCGCCGCACAGGGCGCAGGCCCCGGCGGGGCGGTACTTGCGCAGCAGGATCGTGTCCCCCTCGGTAAAAATCTCCAGCGGTGTGTCGGCGGTGATCTCAAAACTGCGGCGCAGTTCTTTGGGCAGCACCACGCGGCCCAAAGAATCAATGTGGCGTACAATGCCGGTCGAAATCATACGGGGTCCCTCCTGTGTGGGGCAGCCCGGCGGGCTGCGGCAGATCGAAATATGGTAGGGGATTTTGTCCCCCGGCGCAACTTCTTGTAGATATTATACGAGAGTTTGGCAATATTGTCAATATTTGGCAGCCATAAACCGTTCGACGCCTTTCGACAGGGTGCGATGCCGCGATGGTTTTGGGCGCGCCGTCCGCTGGCGGCAAAAAGGGAAGGCACATCGGGTTTCCAGTTCCGCCGTTTTCGCCGCCGCAACAACTCGGACACAACTGCGCGCTATACTGCAGGCAAAACAGGATGCCACGGGGCGTTTCCCCGGAAATGATAAGGAGCAAGGGACCATGGCAAAAGGACGTGTCGTCTACCACAAACAGCCGCCGGCCGACGCGCCGCGCAGCGTTTCCACCGCCGGGGCACGGCAGCGCCGGCGCCGGCACCCGTGGCTGCGGCTGCTGGTGGCGGTTTTGGCGCTGGCGGCCGCAGCCGGGGCCGTGTACGGGTTGTGGCTGCTGCACCCGGTCCATAACGACCGGTTGTTGGCGGCGTTTGCCCCGCAGGCAGCGGCCGAAACCGAGCCCGCGCAGGACGCGGCGGCCCCGTCCGATGCCCAGACAGACGCCCCGGCCGACGCCCCGGCAGACCCCAACCAGGCGGCCGCCGTGCCGCCGGCCGGGGACGGGCGCATTGTGGTGGCCGTCGACCCGGGGCACGGCGGCGTCAACCCCAACATCGGGGCCGAGGATTTTGGCAGCGAAGCGAACGGCCTGCGCGAGGTGGACATCACCTACGCCACGGCGCAGGCGCTGGTGGACCTGCTGCAGGCCGACACCCGTTTTTCCCCGCTGCTGACCACCGATGGTTCTGCCTACTTAAAACCCAGCGAGCGCGGCGCCGTCGCCAAAGCGGCCGGGGCGCAGCTGCTGGTGTCCATCCACCTCAACTACGACGCCAGCGCCGAGCCCTCGGGGTTTGAGTGTTACGCCGCGCCGCCGGTGCTGTCCACCAACGCCGAGAGCGTGCGGTTTGGCAAGCTGCTCGTCGATGCATTCGGGCAGCTGGGGCTGCGCATCCGCGGCAACAACGGCGTGCGGTACTTATATTATGACGCCAACGACAACAAGGTGATCCTGGAATCCACCGACACCACGCCCCGCAGCGACCCCACGTTCACGGTGCTGTCCAGCTGCGGCTGCCCGGCCGTGCTGTGTGAGGAAGGGTTTATCAGCAACGCCGGCGACATGGCGCTGCTGGCGGGCGACGGCGGCTGCCAACAGGCGGCCGAGCTCTATTACCAATGCATCTGTGCCTATTTCAACCTGGAACCGGCCGGATAATCACGCTTTCGCCACGCTGCGGCGGGCCCTGCGCGCAAACGCGCGCAGGGCCCGCCGTTTTTGTTGTTTTGCCCGTTTGCGGGGCGGCGGCGCGCCGTTTCGCCGGGGTTTGGGGCGCGTTTTGTCCGCCCGGCGGGCATTGGCAAAGGTTTTCGGGTTTCCCCGGCCTGCGGCAAAAAGCACCGCGCGGCCATGGTATCGTACAGCTACCGTACGGCATAGAACATAAAGGGGGAACTGTACTTATGGCTGTATTTACCAAAGAAAAACTGCAACTTCCGGTGGGCGGCGCGCTGCTGCCCGCGGGCGCGCGCTGGTCGGCGCTGGCCTGGCAGGTGGGGGCGCTGGCCGCCGGCACCGTGCTGGGCGCCGGGCAGGTGTACGGCGGGGCCGCGCCGTTCGGCCTGGCGTGGGTCGCGGCTTGCCCGCCGGTCTACCTGTGGGCGGCGGGCGTGGGGGCGCTGGCCGGCAGTTTGATCTTCCAGCCGCTGGGGCTGGCGCTCAAGCTGGCGGGGGCGCTGGCGGCCGCCGTGGCGGGGCGGTGGCTGGGCGGCGGCAGGCCCCGCACCGCATGGCTGGCAGGCGGCGGCACGCTGGTGGGCGTGCAGGTGCTGGATTGTGTGCTGGCGGGCGGCATCTTGGACCCCGGGCAGAGCGTCGCCGTGCTCAGCACCGTATTGCTGGCGGGGGCGCTGGGCTGGGGGTTCGCACATTTTCCCGCGCGGGAACCGCGCGGGGCCTGCCTGTGGCTGGCGGTGGGGGTGGCGTGCCTGCAGCGCTTTGCCGCCGGGCCTTTGGCTCCGGGCCTGGCGGTGGCGGCGGCCGCCGGGCTGTGCGCCGCCCTGGCGGGCACACTGGCGCAGACGGCGGTGCTCAGCATTGCGGTGGCGGCCGCGCTCACGGCGGCCAGCCCGTCGCTGTGCTATGCGGCGCTGGCCGTGGCGCTGGGCAGCCTGGCGGCGGCGTGCCTGTTCCCCGGCGAGCGCTGGCGCTGCGCCGGGGTGTTTGCGGCGGGGTGCGCCGTGGGGGCGCTGGCCGCGCCCGACGCCGCCGGGGTGCTGCCGCTGGCCGTGGGCGGCGGGCTGGGGATGTGTGTGGCGCTGGCGCTGCCGGGCGACTGGCTGCGCGCGGTGTTTCCGCCGCTGGCCCCGCCGGTGCAGGCCCAGGGGCTTACCGGCGCGGCGCGGCGGCTGGCTTCGGTGGCCGATACGCTCAGCGATATCGCCGACACCGTCAACGCCGTCTGCGCGCGGCAGATGCCGCCTAAGGGCGAAACCTTCGACTTCGTCGTCGAGCACACGGCCCGCGCGGTCTGCCAGAACTGCACGCGCCGCAACCGCTGCTGGGTGCGCGGCTACGCCACGGCGATGGACGGGCTGTACCAGCTCAAACCCAAGCTGGAGGAAACCGGCCGCGTCGAGGTCGAGGACCTGCCCGGCCAACTCTCGGTCTGCATCCATCCCAGCGACCTGTGCACGGCCGCCAACCACGGCTATAGCCTGTGGCGCAGCCGCCGCCAGACGCGGGCGCGGGCCGCCACGCTGCGCGCCGCGTTGACCGAGCAGTACAGTGCGCTGGCGGGGGCGCTGGCGCAGCTGTCGGCACGGCTGGGGCAGGCGGGCCTGCCCGACGCGCGCCGGGCCGAGAAAGCCGCCCAGCTGTTTGCGGGGCTGGGGCTCGACGCGCTGGAATGCAGCGCCACGCAGGACCTGGCGGGCCGGTTGACGGTGTCGGTAACGCTGGACCGGACCAGATTTTCCGACGAGGAACTCGCCGCCCTGACCGAAGAACTCAGCCGCCTGTGCCGCCGCGACCTGGCCCTGCCCGAAGTCACCCACTGCCGCACCGTGACGATGCTGAGCTTTGGCGAGCGCCCGCTGTTTGAAGCCGAGTTTGGCGCGGCGTCGCGCCCGGCGCGCGGGCAGAGCGTCAGCGGCGACGCGCTGGAACAGTTCTGCGACCCCGGCGGCCGCGCCCAGGTGCTGCTGTGCGACGGCATGGGCACCGGCCGCCCGGCGGCGGTGGACGGCCAGATGGCCGCCAAGCTGACCGGCCAGCTGCTGCGCGCCGGGTTTGCGGCCGAAAGCGCCGCCCGGCTCGTCAACGTGGCGCTGGGGCTGAAAAATGCCGGGCAGGAGTCCGGCGCGACGCTGGACCTGCTGACGGTGGATCTGTACAGCGGGCGGGCCGGGCTGTTCAAGGCCGGGGCGGCGCCCAGCTTTCTGGTGCGCGGCGGCGTGCCCCACCGGCTGGAAAGCCCCAGCCTGCCCATGGGCGTGGTGGACAGCCTGGTGGGGCGGTCGTCGACCTTTGCGCTGGACGCCGGGGACTGGGTGGCATTGGTCAGCGACGGCGCGCTGGCCGACGGCAGCGACTGGCTGATGCAGCAGCTGCAGTTGTGCGCGCAGCTGGGCCACACGCCGCAGCAGGCCGCCGACGCCGTGGCCGAAGCCGCCGCCCGCCGCGCGGGCGAAAAGCAGGACGATATCACGGTGGCGGTGCTGCGGCTGGCCAAACGCCCCAACGGCCCCCACGCCGCGGCCTGAAGGCGCAAAAGGGCAGCGGCGTTTTGCACGCCGGAGCGCGCAATGTGCCGTTTGCATAAAAATATTTCCAGAAATTATGCAAAAACTGTTTGAATTTTCACAAAGATGTGGTAAAGTAGTATCAATCGGTGAGATTTGTGCAAATTCACCAGCAATCTACGCCGCAGGGCGCGTGCGAAAAAGGCCCCGGCGCGAAAAGAGGTTTGACGATTCATGGACTATGCAAGCAAAGACATCCGCAACATTCTGGTGGCCGGTCATGCCGGGTGCGGCAAGACGACGCTGGTCGAAGCGCTGTTGTACTTAAGCGGCGCGACCGAGCGCATGGGCCGTGTGGAGGACGGCACCGCCGCCAGCGACTTTGACCCCGAGGAAATTCGCCGCAAGGTATCGCTGAACGCCAGCGTCGTACCCATCGAGTATCAGGGCGTCAAATACAACCTGATCGACGCGCCCGGCCTGTTTGATTTCGAGACCGGCGCGGCCGAGGGCGTCATGGCTGCCGAGAGCGTGCTGATCTGCGTGTCGGGCCGTTCGGGCGTCAGCGTCGGGGCCGAGAAAGCCTACCGCCTGGCCGTCAAGAACAACAAGGCGCGGATGATCTTTGTGACCAAGACTGACCTCGAGAACGCCGACTATTTCAAGATTCTCGAACAGATGAAGATCGAGTTCGGCCCCAGCGTCTGTCCCTGCGTCGTGCCCGCCCGTCTCGACGACGGCACCGTCGTCTACATCAACCTGTTCAGCCAGAAGGCATTTAAATATGAGGGCGGCAAACAGATTCAGATCGACCTGCCCGACATCGGCCACCGGTTCGAGGGCCTGATCCAGGCCATGAGCGAGGCCATTGCCGAGACCGACGAGACCCTGATGGAAAAATTCTTCGAGGGCGAGCCCTTCACCACCGAGGAGATCGTCCAGGGCATGGCGGCCGGCGTGCGCAGCGGCCAGATCACGCCGGTGTTCTGCGGCAGCGCCGTCAACAACCAGGCGCTGGATATGCTGCTGTACAACATGGACGTGCTGCTGCCCGGCGCCGACACCGCCGCCGCCGTGGGCGAGGATGCCAACGGCGACCCCGTGGAAATCACGGCCGACACCGACGCCCCGCTGTGCGCCTATGTGTTCAAGACGGTGGCCGACCCGTTCGTCGGCAAGCTCAGCTACATCAAGGTGCTTTCCGGCAAATTGACCGCAACCAGCAACGCCGTCAACGCGCGCACCAACCAGCCCGAGCGCCTGGGCAAGACGCTGACGGTCTGCGGCAAAAAGCAGACCGACACCGCCGCCATCACGGCCGGGGATATCGGCGCGGTGGCCAAGCTGCCCACGGCCAAAACCGGCGATACGCTGTGCGACCCCGCGCGCGTCGTCAAGCTGCCCGCGCCCGAGTACCCGGTCAGCACCTACCGCATGGCGGTCAAGGTGGCCAAAAAGGGCGACGAGGGCAAGGTTTCCGGCGCGCTGGCCCGTTTGATCGAGGAGGACCCCGCCATCACCTTTACCGTCGACCCCGAGACCAAGCAGCAGGTCATCAGCGGCCTGGGCACCCAGCACCTCGAAGTTGCGGTCGCCAAGCTCAAGAACAAGTTCGGCGTCGAGATCACGCTCGAAACGCCGCGCGTACCCTACCGCGAGTCCATCCGCAAGAGCTGCAAGGCCCAGGGCCGCCACAAAAAGCAGACCGGCGGCCACGGTCAGTTCGGCGATGTGTGGATTCAGTTTGAGCCCATCGAAGGCGAGGACATCGAATTTGCCGAGAACGTGTTCGGCGGCAGCGTGCCCAAGAACTATTTCCCGGCGGTCGAAAAAGGCGTGCGCCAGGCGGCCGAGCACGGCGTGCTGGCCGGCTACCCGATGGTCGGCATGAAAGCCACGCTGCTGGACGGCAGCTACCACCCCGTAGACTCCAGCGAGATGGCGTTCATCATGGCCGCCAAGCTCGCGTACAAGGCCGCCATCCCCGAAGCCGGCCCCGTGCTGCTGGAACCCATCGGTACGCTGCAGGCCCATGTCCCGGCCGATAACACCGGCGATATCATGGGCGAGGTCACCAAGCGCCGCGGCCGCGTGCTGGGCATGAACCCCGACGACGAGGGCATGCAGATCGTCGAAGCCGAGGTGCCGATGGCCGAAATGCAGGATTTCACGACCTTCCTGCGGCAGCTGACCCAGGGCCGCGGCTGGTTCACGTTTGATTTTGTCCGCTACGAGACGCTGCCTCAGATGCTGGAAGCCAAGGTTATCGAGCAGGCCAAGGCGCTGGGCAACTTTGCCGAGGAAGAGTAAGCGCTTGTCCTTTTCTTGTAAGAAAAGGATCCAAAGAACTTTCCATGAAAAACAGGGGGTATGGCGTAGGCCATACCCCCTGTTTTGGTTTGCCCTTTCTTTGCAAAGAAAGGGCGGCAACCGGCTCAGCGCCCGCCGGCAAGGCGCATATACAAAAGCGGGTAGGGGCCGCCCTGTTCGTCGCGGTCGGTGCGCTTGTAGACGCAAAAGCCCATGTGCTCATAAAACCCTTTGGCCTGCGGGTTCTGCTCGTTCACCGTCAGCCGCTGCACGGCATAGCGTTCGATACCGTATTGCAGCAGGCGTTTGCCCAGGCCTTTGCCGCGTTCCTCCGGGGTGATAAACAGCATTTCCAGCGTGCCGTCCTCGACCCCCATAAAGGCGGCCGGGCGGCCCGCGCCGTCTTGCGCGACCACCAGATGGGCCACCCCACGCAGCGCCTGCGGGACATATTCTTGGATCTGCTTGATCTCATCGCCGGACAAAAACAGGTGGGTGGCTTTTACCGAGCGTTCCCACACGTCCAGCAGCTGCCGGAGCAATTCCGGCGTGCGGTCATTTTGGGGAATTGGGACAAGCTGCATACTGTGGTTCTCCTCTTCGGCCCGGGCCGGGTCTGTGCTTTTTGGTTGCTTTTCCGGCAAGGGAAGCACCATCACATAATTTGTCAGCAGCACGCCGCGGCGTTCCACCTGCTGGGGGCGCACCACGCGGTAACCGCGCCGTTCCAAGAAAGGCCGCGCCGTGATGGACGCGTGGGTCGTGACCGGTCCCGGCACGGCGGCTTCCAGCCGGTTGCACAGGGCGGTGGCGACGCCGCGGCGCTGCCAGTCTTTGTGGACGTACAGCCGGTCGAGGTAGCCGTCCCCGGCGATATCGCCAAACCCCACGATGCGCCCGTCCGCCACGGCTACCAGTGTCGTGTGCGCGCGGAAAGACCGGGCCCAGGCATCCAGGTCCACCGGCCCGCCGACCCAGGCGTCGAGCTGTTCGGGCGTATAGTCGCGCGCGTTCACCGCGTGCACGGTATCGTAAAACAGCGCCGCCATCTCCCGGCAGTCGCCGGGGTGGTAAGCACGCAACAGGATGGCAATTCCGCTCCTTTCCCTAATATATACAATCTGAAATTAAAATTTAAGAAAATACATATTGTATATTTCCCGCCATTTCCCGGGAAAAACAATGGGCTGGGAAGCGTTCGCCTTTCCCCTGCAAGAAAAAGGCGAATGGGATTTCGATTAAAAACCGTGGGTATGGCGCAGGCCATCCCCACGGTTTTTGTTTGGAATTTCTTTGGTCCTTTCTTTGCAAAGAAAGGACGAACGGCTCACAGCGCGGCCAGCGCGGCGCGCAGGCGGGCCAGCGTCTCGTCGCGGCCCAGCATGGCGGCCAGGTCGGTGCCGCCGCCCGGCGTGCGCGCCTTGCCCGAAAGCGCGATGCCCAGCGGGTACAGCAGCCAGCCGTTCTTTTTCTCCAGCGCTTCCGCTTTGGCCTTGCACGCTTCAAAAATGGCGTCGCGGCTCCAGTCGGTCTGGGCTTCCAGCAGCGGCAGCAGGGCTTCCAGCGCTTCTTTGGCGCTCTCCGGCGTCGTTTTCTGCTTTTTGTTGCGGTACAGTTCCGCGTCATAGGGCAGCACGGCATCAAAGAAATCCAGCTGCGGGGGAATATCCTCCAACACTTCGCAGCGGGGCTGCAGGTTGGCGCACAGCAGGTCGCGGTCGATGTCGCGGTGCACGGCGCTGTCAATAAACGGGTCGGCCAGGCGGCGGAACTCGGCGGGCGGCAGCGCGCGGATATACGCCGCGTTGATGGCCCGCAGCTTGAGCGGGTCAAAGATCGCCGGGGACTTCGAGATGCGCGCCGGGTCCCAAATGCGGATCATCTCATCCAGCGTGAAAATTTCCTGCTCGCCCTCGGGCGCCCAGCCCAGCAGCAGCAGGTAGTTCAGCACCGCCGCGGGCAGGTAGCCTTTGGCCACCAGGTCCTGGTAACTGGCGTCGCCGTTGCGCTTGGACAGCTTGTTCTGCGCGTCCTTCATCACCGGCGGGCAGTGGATGTAGACCGGTTTCTCCCACCCGAACGCGTCGTACAACAGGTTGTACTTGGGCGTGCTGGAAAGATACTCACTGCCGCGGATCACGTGGGTGATGCCCATCAGGTGGTCGTCCACGACGTTGGCAAAGTTGTAGGTCGGCATGCCGTCGGTCTTGATAAGGATCTGGTCGTCCAGTTCGCTGACGTTCACCTCAATGTGGCCGTAGACGACGTCGTCAAACGCCGCCACGCCGCTTTCGGGGATTTTCTGCCGGATGACGTAGGGCTCGCCCGCGGCCAGCTTGGCGGCCACTTCCTCGGGGGAAAGGTTGCGGCAATGCCCGTCGTAGTGGGTCATCTCGCCGGCGGCGCGCTGGGCCTCGTGCATCTCGTTCAGCCGTTCCTCGGTGCAGAAACAGTAGTACGCCTTGCCGGCCTGGACGAGCTGCTCGGCATACTGTTTGAACATCCCCATGCGCTCGCTCTGCACATAGGGGCCGACGGGCCCGCCGATATCGGGGCCTTCGTCCCAGGTCAGGCCGGTGGCGCGCAGCGTGCCGTAGATGATATCGGTCGCGCCCTCGACCAGGCGGCCCTGGTCGGTATCCTCAATGCGCAGGATGAACGTGCCGCCGTTGTGGCGGGCCTGCAGGTAGGTGTACAGTGCGGTGCGCAGGTTGCCCACGTGCATGTAACCGGTGGGGGAGGGCGCAAAACGGGTGCGGACGTTGGAAGCCATAGCAAAAACCTCTTCTTCTGTTTTTTCAAAAGGGGCAACACTCGCGCACGGCGGTGCCTGACGCTCGTGTTTCCCCTCTTTGGAATCCCCTTCGACAAAATTTTGCGTCAAACCGCGCACTCGTCGCGAGCTCCTCGCACACAATTTGCCGCAAAATTTCCCTGTATGTGTCACCGCCGTCGGCGCATGTCCGCCGACGGTGACGGGTTTAAAATTTCTCGGCGGCCTGAACGGGCCAAAAGCCCGCGATCTACCGTATTTATTATCGCTGATCTTTCCTCTTTGTCAAGGCGCGTTGTGCTGGAACCGGCCGGGCGTGTCAACTTTGTACAAAATACGGCGCAAAGCGGTGCAGGTCGTCGATCTTGACGGTGGCGCGGTAATACACGCCGTCGTCGCGGTATTCCTCGGCCGCGACGCTGCCGCGGCTGCGCAAAAGATCGGCCAGCGCCAGCTTGTCGTAGGGCAGCAACACCTCAATGCCGCGCACGCGGTGGGCCAGCACTTCGTCCAGGCGGGCCAGCAGCTCCGGCAGGCCGCGGCCGGTTTTGGCGCTCGTCAGCAGCATGCCGGGGGCAAAGGGCGTCAGGTTGGCGGCGTCGCATTTGTTGTACACCACCAACTGCGGGATGTCCGCGCAATCCAACTGGGCCAGCACTTCGTCGGTCACGGCCAGCTGCTCGGCGGCTTCGGGGTCGGCGGCGTCGGCCACCTTGACGATGACGTCGGCGTAGGCGGCTTCCTCCAGCGTGCTCTTGAACGCTTCGACCAGGTGGTGCGGCAGGCGGCTCACAAAACCGACGGTGTCCACCAGGATGACCTGCAGCCCGCTCGGCAGCGTCAGTTTGCGGGCCGTGGGGTCCAGCGTGGCAAACAGCATGTCGGCTTCAAAAATCTGTTCGCCGCACAGCGCATTCAGCAGGCTGGATTTGCCCACGTTGGTGTAGCCCACCAGCGCCACCACCGGCACGTTGTTTTTGCGGCGGGCGCGGCGGGTCTCGCCGCGGCGCTTTTCCAGCTCCTGCAATTTGCCTTCCAGGTGTTCAATGCGGTGGTGCAGGTGGCGGCGGTCCAGTTCCAGCTTGGTCTCGCCCGTGCCGCGGCGCGCGCCGCCCCCGCCGGCCCCGCCGCCGCCCTGGCGGCTCAGGCTTTCGCCCAGGCCCTGCAGGCGCGGCAGCTGGTAGCGCAGCGTGGCCAGTTCGGTCTGCAGTTTGCCCTCGTTGGTGGTGGCCCGCGCGCGGAAAATCTCCAAAATCAGCATCGTGCGGTCCAGCACTTCCACCTGTAACGCGGCCGAAAGGTTGCGCAGCTGGCTGCCGGTCAGCTCGCCGTCAAAAATGGCAGCCGCCGCGCCGGTGTTGGCGCACACCAAGCGCGCTTCGGCTACTTTGCCCTCGCCCAGCATCGTTGCGGCTTCGGGCACGGCGCGCTTTTGCACAACCTCGGCCACGGCGCGCATGCCGTTGGCTTCGGCCAGGGCGGTCAGTTCCGCCAGGCTGCGGTCCATGTCGTAGCGGCCCAGGTCCAGCGCCAGCAACACCACGGGGGTCTCGCCCTCGGTCTGTTTTTGGGCGGTAGCGCCAAAATCTAAGGTGATGTCGTTCATAGTTCCTCTTTCAGCAGGTGGTAGGCGCGGCAGGGCATCGGCGTGCCGTCAAAGCGGCGGTAGGTCGCGTCGTGGTCGTACACAAAACCGGCTTTTTGCAGCACCGCGCTGCTGGCGATATTCTCATTGGCATGGCAGGCCGCCAGCCACAGCCCGCCCACGGTGCCGAACCAGTAATCCCGCACGGCGCACAAGGCTTCGGTGGTGTAGCCCTGGTTCCACCATTTGCGGCCGATGGCATAGCCGACCTCCCAGGCGTCGCCCAGGCGCTCGGTGTTCAGGTGCCAGCCGGTTTTCAGGTCGCGGCAGGGGAACAGGCTGATGGCGCCAAACAGCACGCCGCTGTGCTTGTCCTCGATGCCCCACTGGTAAAAGGCCGGTTCGGGGTAGTGTTTTTCCCATTCGTTCAGCAGTTCGGCCGTTGTGGCCCAGCTGCGGTGGGCGTCCCAGCGCATAAAGCGCGCGACCTGCGGGTCGCTGGCCCAGTTGTTGTACATCATCTCGCTGTCGTCGATGCTCAGCCGCCGCAGCAGCAGGCGCCCGGTCTCCAGTTCCTGGGTGCCGCAATGTTTCATGGTGGATTCCTCACTTCCGCAAAAGGTAACGCCGCACAAAGCCCAGCGCCAGCTGCCAAAGCCGCAGCAGCTGGGCGCGGTACAGCGTGCAGTAGATAAACAGAATGCCCGCGCACAGCGCGAACTTGAGCCAGAAATGCTGCCACAGCAACGTGCCGGCCGCCGTGACGGCGAACGCCAGCAAAAAGCCGGAAGCCGTCTTGGCAAAACTGGGGATGGTGCGGTAGTACATCTGCCCGGTCACGCTGCGGTACAAAAACGCCAGCCCGTTGCTGGCGGCCAGCGCCAGCGCCGCGCCCTGCAGGCCCAGCGGGGGCACCAGCAGCGTGCACAGCAAAAAGTTGGACGCCGCGCCCACCGCAATGCCGATGGTGTCGTGCCAGGGTTTGCGCGCGATGGAGTTGCCGTAGACCGTGCCCTCGCACAAAATGTTGAACACGACGGCCAGCATCAGCAGCGGGAAAATCGCCAAAGCGTCCCGCTTTTCGGGGAAAATCCAGAACACGACGTCCTCGCAGATGACCAGCACGCAGAAAAACGCAAAGATCATAAAGTTCAAGATATCGTGCACGCGGCCGATGCGGTCCTGTTCGTCGCGGTAATGCGCGTAGACGTACGGCCCCCAGTAGGTCGAAAACCCGGCCTGCACGGCGGTGACCAGCTGCGCCAGGCTGTAGCCGAACGCAAACAGCCCCTGCGCCGTTTCACCGCACGCGTTGCTGACAAACGACAGGCAGACGCCGCTGGACAGGCTGAACAGAATCTGCGCCGGCGCCAGCGCAATGCCGTAGGGTAGCACGGTGCGCGCCACCCCGGCGGCGGTGGCCGCCGGCACTGCGCCCAGCACGGCGGCGCGGTATTTAAAGCCGAACGCCAGCGCCACAACGCCAAAGCTTAAAATGGCGGCCAGCGCCAGCAGCATGGTGCTGGAAACAAAAAAGCCCGGCAGCAGGTAGAGCAGGTTGTAGCAGCCCTGCATCCACAGCGTTTCGGCCGTGTAGGCGCGCAGGTCGTTTTCCAGCCGCAGCAGCACGTTGAGGTAGCGCACCAGCATATACAGCGCGGCGTTGATAAACAGCAGCGGCACAATGCCCGGCCCCGCGGTGGAAAGCCCCAGCGCGGCGGCCAGCGGCCCGGCGGCCGTCACGCTGCACACGACGCCCAGCGCCAGCATAAACACCGCCGAAAGCCGCGTGCACACTGCAAACAGCTGCCGCGGCGCGGCCCCGGCGGGCGGTTCATGGTAAAAGCGCAGCAGCGCCTGGTCCAGCCCCAGGATGCCAAGGTTCATAAAGGTGGCCGTGTAGGTCATAAAGGTTACCGGCGCGCCCAGCACCTTGCTGGGCAGCAGGCCTTTGACGATGAGCGCCGCGCCCGTGATGACGAACCCCAGGTAGGTCGCCACCGAGTATTTCATCACGTTGCCGGCAAAACTCTGCCCGGCGCTGCGTTGTTCGTCAGCTTGCGGCATGGGACCCTCCTTGTACATAGGGGCGGATGCGCTCGGTCATGCGGGTGATCTCTTCGGGCGGGAGATAGGCTTTGTCCACATACCCGTAGATGCGCTGGGCAAAGTCCGCCAGCGGCGGGCAGAAGGCAAACACCTTGCGGGGCTGCCACTGGTGGCGGTAGAGGAAATGCACCCCGGCCAGCGCCACAAATTTCAGTACGTTGAAATGCGGCGTAAAGCCATCGCCCATCGGGTGGTCGCGCGGCGGGTTTTTATAGACCTCCTCCAGCAGATCGGCCATGCGCAGGTAGGCCGCGCGCGGGCTGGGGTCAAAGTACCCTTCGATCACGTCCCGCGCAATGGGGAACGGCGGGTCCGTCTCGGCCATGGCGGCGGCAAATGCGTCGTAGCTCGTAATATACCGCGCGCCTTTGTAAATGACGGGGTCGTACTCATGCTCGATGGGCACCGGCCGCAGGATATGGCAGCTTTTGCCCGCCATGTACACCTCGGCAATGGCGGTGCTCATCCAGATCGAGATGGAATCCGCCGCGACGATCCACTGTTTGACGGAATCGGCAAAAATGACGTGGAAGTTGGGCCGTTTTTGGGCCAGTGCTTCCAGCGCGGGGCTGTTCCACTCGCTGGGGTGGCGGCGGTAGACGAGCTCCACCTCGGGGTGGGCGGCGAGGTACTCGTCGAACCAGGTCAGCGTCTTTTCCATCGAGACGCGGTTGGTGCGCGCAAAGCCGGTGAAATCGGTGCCGGCCATCTGGGAGAGCTCGGCCACCTCGGCGTCCGACATGCTCGCGTAGCCAAAACTTGAGATATACAGGTGCAGGTGCCTGGCGGGGTCCAGGCCGAACTCGCGGCAAAGGGTTTCTTTGTCTTTAAAATAACCCTGGAACTCCGGGCGCAGAAAATCCATCATCACGGCGCCGGTCACGGGGGTATTTTTGGCGTCCATGCCGTGGGCCTGCAGCCGCCGGGCGGTGCGCTGGCCCCAGCAGGTCTGCACGCAGCGCTTGGCGTTGCCGTTCATGTTGAACCAGTCGCCCTCCTCCTGCGTGTCGGAGAGCATCTGCTCCCAATGCAGGTTGACGATCTTGTCGCAGCGGCCGATGTTGTTGTACACGTGGCTGTTGATGGCCTCGTTGTCGTACATGCAGCTGGCCACCAGCACTTCCGGCTTGTCGCGCCCGAACAGCCGCAGCTGTTTGGGGTCCAGCAGCTGGCGAATTTCGGCGGTGTAGCCGCGGCGTTCCAGTTCCAGTTTCAGCAAAAGGTCGCTCTCATATTCGCGCACCGTGTGCTCATACAAAATCAAAAAATCCAGTGCCAAGGGGCACCTCCCGGTCTTATGTCAGTTCGGTAAACAGCATATCCACCCACTGCGGCAGTCCGTGGACTTCGTCCAGGTGGAAGCCGTCAAAAAACTGGGTGTCGTCGTCAAAGTCGGGGCGGTTTTCCCACTCATAGTCCAGCACGGCAAACCCGTACTCCGCCGCCCAGGCGTGCAGCTGGGGCAGCACGTCCTGCTGCATCGCGGTGTCGATGCCAAACGGCACGCACACCTCGGTGCGCACGTTGTCGGCCATCGGCGGCAGCACCAGCGTCAGGCGCACGCCGGCGTCGCGGCAGCGCGCGGCCAGCGTTTCCAGGCGGGCGAACTCTTCGCTCAGCGCCCAGTTCTCGCACCGGGGGATCAGGTTCTGCGGGTAGACGTAAAGTTTATAGTGCAGCGGCAGCGTCTCGCCGTCGTCGCCAATGTAATCCGCCGGGCCCCACTCGCCGGTCTCGACGGCGTCGGGCGTGCCGCGCACTGTGTCCAGCAGCACAGTCAGGGCGTTGACGTTGTATTCCAGGTTCAGGCAGTAGGCCAGCGGGTTTTGCAGCGTTTCCTCCAGCTGTTCAAAGCGGTCGGTGTTGTAATGTGCGTTGAGCGTGTAGAACGAGACCGCGACCACCAGCTCGTCCACCTCGTTGCCGGAGTCGAGGATGTAGTCTGCCAGATCCAGCGTCTCTTTGAGCGACGCCCCGCCGAACGCAAGGTTCTGCCACGCCTTGCCCGAAACTTCGGCCGCCTGCTGCATGTCGATATGCGCCAGGCGGCTGTCGCCCAGCAGCAGGCAGCGGCCGGGATCGGCCTGGTATTCCCGCACGCGGGCCACCGGTTGGGTGGAGGACGCCGCGGCTTTGAGCCCGAAGTAGTTGTTGGGCTCAAACGCGATGAACACCGCCAGCCACACCGCCACGGGGACGGCCAACAGCGCCAGACTTTTTAAGATGTGTTTCACGGCCAGCCCCTCCTTTCTCTGTGCGGTAGGCGTGTATGGTATTTTTGACTCTTGGGGGACGCGGAAAAAACCGGCCCGGCTCTACAAGATTCGGTTCTCTCACTCGCCATTTCCCCTTCCTTTTTGACCGGCCAAAAAGGAAGCGAAAAAGCCGCCGCTAATTCCGTGGCGCGGGGCACGGCTAGGGCAAATCCAGTGGCCCTTTAGCACCGCCACGCTTTACCATCCGGCAGCATCTGCTGCGTCGCTCGGGCTTGCAATACATACAGTATTGCTGCGCCCTCGCTCCTTGCATCTGCTACCGTCTGGCAAGCGGTGCGGCGCTTCAGGACCACCGGCTTTACCCCAGGTCCTGCGGGCCCCTTTGGAAACCCCAGGGCTCTGATGTGGTCGCCCGAGACGGTTTCCGTTTCTCACAAGGCAAAGGCTCTCTGTTACAATACCCTTTCTTTCCTGCCGGTACGGCTCATCCGGGCTCCCGTTCTGAAACCCCGCCCGCGTTCGCGGGCGGGCCAACCTGCCGGATGGTTGGTGTTTGCTCGATAAACATCCTCTTTCCGGTCGGTTCGTAGGGGCCGCATGTATGCGGCCCGTGGACGTCTGCCCCATGGTAACGTTTTTGGTTCGTGTACGCGGTTGCCTTATTTGTAGGGGCGGCATATATGCCGCCCGGCAGGGGTGAACGGTCACGCGGGGTTCCCGGGTAAATCGACCGTTTACGCTACCCTGTAGGGCGGGCGTTCACGCCCGTCGCACATTTATTTCCCCGGGTTAAAACCCGGCGTACATGCCAAACCCGGCGTTGCCAAACCCGCCGCTTTGCAAAATGTACCCGCCCAGCAAAAATACCACCAGCAGGTAATACACCGCCCAGCGGTGCTTTTCGCCCGCCAGCGCAATCTCGGCCGGTTTGTTTTTATATTGGAACGCCCGGCGGGCGTCCAGCCAAACGGCCAGCGCCAGCGCCGCCAGCACAAAGCCGTAATAGGCTGCCACCATGATGGCGTTGGCGTAAAACCCGATAAACACCGCGCTGTACAACTCGCCGGCAAAGCGCGCCGGGCCCCAGCCGCGCAAGCACCCGGCCAGGTAGCCGAACGCGTCGCCCACCGTCATGGGGGCCGACGCCGGGGCTGACCCCACGCGGAAGAACACCATGCTCACGCACCACAGCGCAAACACGCCGGCGCGCTTGGCCCACAGTACCCGGGCCGGGGCTTTCTTTTTGGGTTTGCCCAGGCGGCGGTGCAGCAGTTCCTCGCCCAAACGGTAGCAGGCCTGCAAAAGGCCCCACACCACAAACGGCAGCGTGTTGCCGTGCCAGAACCCCGAGAGGAAAAACACCGTGAACACGCAGACCTCAGCCGGCAGGCGCGCAAGTTTGCCGCGCGTCACACCCGAAAGATCGGCCCAGGCCAGCGGCAGAAACAGGTAGTCCTGCAGCCAGGAAGAAAAGCTGATGTGCCACCGGCTCCAAAAACCGGAAAAGTTGGTGGCAAAAAACGGCGTCTTGAAGTTTTCCGGCAGGTCCAGGCCCAGCAACAGCCCCGCGGCGCGCGCAACCTCGGAATAGCCCGAAAAATTAAAGTACAGCTGCAAGGTGTAGGCCACGGCCGCCAACACCAGCATCGGCCCGCCGTAGCTGCGGTAGTGGGGGAACACCTCGTCCACCAGCACGCCCAGCACGTCGCTGACGGCCACCAGCTTGAACAGCCCCAGCGCCAGCAGCCGCAGGCTGCGCACGGTGCGCGCGGCGTCAAAGCGGTGTTCCTCGCGGAACTGGGGCAGCAGCGCCCCGGCGCGGCAGATGGGCCCCTGGGTGACGGTGGCGAAAAAGTTCAAAAACAGCGCGCAGTGGATGGGGTTTTTCTCCACCTCGCAGTCGCCGCGCGCCGCGTCGATCAGGTAGGCGATGGCCGCAAAGCTGTAAAAGCTGATGCCCAGTGGCATGGCGACGGCCCGCCAGCCCGCCAGCCCGGCGAATGCGCCGTTGTATTTGAAAAAGGCCAAAATTGCCAGCAGCCCCGCCACGCCCGCGCGCAGCGCGGCGGTCTTGTGGCGGCTTTCCAGCGCGCGGCCGCACAGGTAGGTCAGCGCCGCAAGGGCGATGGTTACCGGCAGCATCGCGGGCATTGCCAGCCAATAGAACAGCCAGCTGGCCGCCAGCAGAAACGGGCTTTGCCAGCGCTGCGGCAGGTGCAGGTAGACGGCGGCCGTCACCAGCAAAAACCCAAAAAAGCCAAAACTTTGCAGGCTCACCGCCGCGTCTCCTTTCGTTTGGGGTCGTCGCTCTTTTTATAGAAGTATACGCATCAACATATTATACATGATTTCGCCCCCCGGCGCAAGGGCAAAAAGCCTGCCGTATGGCGGCAAAACGCCCCGTGCCGCGCCCGCGCCTGCCCGCCGCGCGGGGCGGCGTAGCAAGATTTTGCCTTTTGCGGGGAAATCTGCGTTTTTGCCTTGACGGGGCGGGGCCTTTGTGCTATAGTACAGGCGTTGTACAGCCGGGATAAGTGGTGGAGTCTGTCATAGGGTGCCTGGGCGCTCTATTTATCCGGGCCTTGCACGGGCGCAACGGCGCGCCCGTCCGGCGGGGCTTCCACCTGAAAGGAAGCCCCGCTTTTTTGTACACTGCAAAGGAACGCGTATGAAAGTAATCTCGAAAGCAATCTCCCATTACCTGCAAAAACAGCCGCCGGCGCGCATCATTGCGCTGGGCTTCGCGCTCGTCATCCTGCTGGGCGCGGCCATGCTCAAGCTGCCGGTCTCCATCCGGGAGGGTATGGCGGTCACCTGGGTGGACGCGCTGTTCACCTCCACCAGCGCGGTGTGCGTCACCGGCCTCATCGCCGTCGACACCGCCGACACCTTCACCCCCTTCGGCCAGGCCGTGGTGGCGGGGCTCATCCAGGTCGGCGGCCTGGGCGTGACCTCCATCGGCATGGGCCTGGCGCTGGCCGCCGGCCGGCGCATCAATTTCAAGGGGCGCTCCCTTGTGCGCGAGGCGCTCAACGTTGACACGTTTGAGGGCATGGTCCGCCTGGTGCGCGCGGTGCTGTTTATGACGCTGTGCTTTGAGCTGGCGGGCGTTGTCTGCAGTTTCCCGGTGTTCATCCAGGATTTCCCGCCGCTGCACGCGTTGTGGATCAGCATCTTCCACTCCATCGCGGCGTTCAACAACTCGGGCTTTGACATCCTGGGCGGGCTGCGCAACATGATCCCCTACCACGACAACGTCTGGCTCAACCTTGTCACCTGCGGTCTCATCATCTTTGGCGGTATCGGCTTCCTCGTCGTGCTCGACGTCGTCAAGTGCCGGTTCCGCTTCCGCAAGTTCACGCTGCACACCAAGGTGGTGCTTACCACCACGGCGGTGCTGCTGGCCGCCGGCACGGTGCTGCTGCAGCTCACCGACGGCATCGGCTGGCTGGCGGCGTTTTTCCACAGCACGTCGGCGCGTACCGCCGGTTTCTCGACGCTGCCGCTGGGCGAGCTCAGCAACGCGGGCCTGTTTGTGCTTACGGCTTTGATGTTCATCGGCGCTTCGCCCGGATCGACCGGCGGCGGTATCAAGACGACGACGTTCTTTGTGCTGATGCAGGAAGTCGCCAGCATCTTTACCAAGCGCCGCCCCGGTGCTTTCCACCGCCGCCTGCCCGACGGCGCCATGCGCAAAGCGGCCACCATCGCCCTGCTGGGTGTGATCGTCGTGTGCACCGGCACCTTCCTGCTCTGCGCGCTGGAACCCGACCTGACGCTGATGCAGCTGCTGTTTGAGGACGTCTCGGCTTTCGGCACCGTCGGCCTTTCCACCGGCATCACGCCGGACCTGCTGGACGCCAGCAAACTGATCCTGATCTTGACGATGTACACCGGGCGCGTCGGCGCGTTCACGCTGCTGTCCATCTGGGTCGAGCGCCCCGAACCTTCCGCCCATTATACCGAGGAAGCCATCACCATCGGCTGACCGATACGAAAACTGGAGGCAGTTGTACCATGAAACTGAAAAAGAACGATTCTTCCGCCATGTACGGCGTCATCGGCCTGGGCCGCTTTGGCACGGCGCTGGTCAAGACCCTGGCCGAAGCGGGCGAGGAAGTCATTGCCATCGACAAAAATGAGGAGCGCGTGCGCGAAGTGCGCGCCTACACCGACTACGCCTTTGTGGTGGACAACCTCACCGAAGCGGCCCTGAAAGAAACCGGCATGCAGAACTGCGCCACCGTCGTCGTCTGCATCGGCGAGCAGGTCGATATGAGCATCCTGACCACGATGCTGGTCATCAAGCTCGGCGTGCCCAACGTCCTGTCCAAAGCCACCAGCGAAGTCCACGGCGAGGTGCTCAAGCGCATGGGCGCCACCGTCGTCTACCCCGAAGCCGACATGGCCGTGCGCATCGGCCGCCGGCTGATCTACGGCAACCTGCTGGATTACGTCGCCCTGGCCGACGGCGTCGAGGTGCGCCGCATTGCCATCGGCGGCAAAATGCTGGGCCGCAGCATCCAGGAACTGGATGTGCGCCGCGCCTACGGCATCAACATCATCGCCGTCGAGCGCGGCGGCCACACCGATGTGGAGTTCAGCGCCGACTACCGCTTTGGCGAGGGCGACACCATCGCCGTCGTGGGCCAGAACGAAAAGATCGACCGCTTTGAAAAGGATATGCTGCCGGCGTGACCCCTCCGCCCGCCGCATACTCCTGCACGGAACCCGCCGCCGGCAGCGCTGCCGGCGGCGGGTTCCGTGCACATTGCCTGTTTTTTGTTGTTTTTCGCCTTGCAATCCTGGCGGAAATACCGTACAATAAAACCAATGACACCGCACGGCGCTACGGGCGCGGCGGACCCCGACTTACCAGGAGGTGCTTTGGTTTATGGAACATCACAACCCGCTGCTGCAGGGCCAGGACAGCCCGCAGAAATTCATCACCATTGGCGAAGTCATGTTGCGTCTGACCCCGCCCAACTATGAAAAAATCCGCATGGCTTCCAACTTTGAGGCCAGCTACGGCGGCAGCGAGGCGAACATCGCCCTGGCCCTGGCCAACCTGGGCGTGGATTCGACGTTTTTCAGCGTTGTGCCCAACAATTCCCTAGGCAAAAGCGCCGTGCGGTGGCTGCGTTCCAACGATGTGCACTGCACGCCGATGATCCTTTCCACGCCGGAGGAAACGCCCACCCACCGCCTGGGCACCTACTACCTGGAAACCGGCTACGGCATCCGCCCCAGCAAAGTGACCTACGACCGCAAACACAGCGCCCTGACCGAGTATGACCTGACCAAAGTCGACCTCGACGCGCTGCTGGACGGGTTTGACTGGCTGCACCTTTCGGGTATTACGCCGGCGCTCAACCAGAACTGCGCCGACTTTATCCTGCGCTGTCTCAAGACCGCCAAGGACAAGGGCCTGACCGTCAGCTTTGACGGCAACTTCCGCAGCCGCCTGTGGACCTGGGAGCAGGCGCGCGACTACTGCACGCTCTGCCTGCCGTACGTTGATGTGCTGTTTGGCATCGAGCCCTACCACCTGTGGAAGGATGAGGACGACCACAGCAAAGGCGACTGGAAGGACGGCGTGCCCCTGCAGCCCAGCTATGAGGAGCAGGACGAAGTCTTCCAGCACTTTATCGAGCGCTACCCCAACATGAAATGCATCGCCCGCCATGTGCGGTACGTCCACTCGGGCAGCGAGAACAGCCTGAAAGCCTTTATGTGGTACGAGGGGCACACGTTCGAGAGCAAGCTCTACACCTTTAATATCCTCGACCGTGTGGGCGGCGGCGACGCCTTTGCCAGCGGCCTGATCTACGCCATGATGCACGGCTACCGCCCCATGGATATGATTAACTTTGCGGTGGCGTCCAGCGCTATCAAGCACACCATCCACGGCGACGCCAACATCACCGATGACGCCGAAGCCATCCGCAACCTGATGAACATGAACTACGATATCAAGCGCTGAACCACACCCACCGAACGCAAGCGCCCCCGCCCGCCGGGGACGCTTTTTTATTTTGGCAGTGGCCGGGCCGGCGGCGCGTTTGTGCTTTTTTTGCAAAAACCTTGTGCGGCGGCGGCAAATGCGGTATAATACCTCTATATGTCAAACCGTTTATGGCACCCTATGGAGGTTTTACCGATATGAAACGCACCCGCTCCTGGACCGCGCTGGCGCTGGCACTCTGCCTGGCGCTGCCGCTGACTGCCTGCTCGCCCAAAGAAACGCTGAAAAACATGATCGTCGGCACCGTGACGGCGCTCGGGTTCATCGAACCCCACTCCGGCGGGAGCGAGGAAGCCGACCGCATCATGGCCGAAGCCGGCGGCGACGTCACCTTCCCCGAAGGGATGGACCCCACCGAGAGCCGCCTGGTCACCCGGGTTGAGGGCGATACGCTGTATGTGGCGTTCAACAGCATCAACATCAACCGCACCGGCAACACCGACTATTTTATCGCCGGCAGCGACAGCGTCACCATCACGGCCTATGCCACGACCGAATCCCCCAACGAAAACTACCAGAGCTTTAAGGTTGCGCTGTGGGAACTGAACGACGACCAGGTCAAGACCAGCTATGTCATCGATTCCACGGTGTATTATACCGCCGACGGCACCTGCTACAGCTACACCCTCACCGGCCTGACGCCCGGCAAGCAGTATAAGGCCACCATCAGTTACGATTCTGCCTCGTATTATGTCACCGGCGGTCTCAAGATCACGGGCCTGGGCAGCGAGGAACTGACGGCCATTGAAGGCGAAACGACCGCATAACACAAGCGCATCCACCCAAAGCCCGCGCCGCCCCTGTCCGGGGCGGCGCGGGCGGTTGGTTTGTGCCGGCAGAGGGGAAGGGAACGTATGGCAAAACAAAATACCACGCAGCTGCGCAACACACTTATGCTTGTAGGCTGCGCATTGATCTGGGGCACGGCGTTTGTGGCGCAAAGCGTCGGCAGCGGCTACATGGGCCCCTACACATTTTTGGCCAGCCGCAGCTGGCTGGCCTGCGCGTTTTTGCTGGGGCTGCTGGCCGTGCGCCGCGCCGGGCAGCACCGGCGCGGCCAGCGCCTGCCGTGGTGGATCCATGGCAAAACGCTGGTGGTGGGCGGCGTTTTGTGCGGCACGGCGCTGTTTGCGGCGTCGGCTGCGCAGCAGATGGGCATCGGCACCACCAGCACGGCCAAAGCCGGGTTTATGACGGCGCTGTACGTTGTGCTGGTGCCGATGTGCGGCGCGCTGCTGGGCAACCGCCCCGGCCCCAAACTGTGGGCGTGCGTGGCGGCCAGCGTCGTGGGGCTGTACCTGCTGTGCCTGGCCGGGCGCGATACCCTGGCCCTGACCGGCGGCGAATGGCAGCTGCTGGTCTGCGCGTTTCTGTTCACGCTGCAAATTCTGCTCGTCAACCGGTTCAGCCCGCGGCTGGACGGCATCCAGCTCAGCTTTGTGCAGTTTTTGACGGTGTCGGTGCTGTCCACCGTCTGCATGTTTGTGTTTGAGCAGCCCACCATGGCCCAGTTCCAGGGCGCGGCGGTGTCGGTGCTGTACTGCGGCATCATGTCCAGCGGCGTGGCCTACACGCTGCAGATCGTCGGCCAAAAAGCGCTGGACCCCACCATCGCCAGCCTGGCCATGTGTCTCGAAAGCGTGTTCAGCGCGCTGGCGGGGTGGGTCATCCTGGGGCAGACGCTCACGGCGCCGGAACTGGCGGGCTGCGCGCTGATGTTCGCGGCCATTGTGGCCAGCCAGCTGCCGGATACACCGCGCGCCGCAACGCCGCGCGCCTGACGGAACAAAAAAGGGGAGGGGGCCGCTATGCAGGACCTGCGTCTGATTTTTGGCTACGGCAAACCGTACCGCCGCGACCTGGTTGCGGCGGTGGCGCTGATCGTCATCGAGTGCGGGTTTGAGATGGTCATCCCCGTCTTGATGACGAAACTCATCGACGACGGCGTGCCGGCGCGCGATATGGGTGTCATGCTGCGCCAGGGCGGGCTGATGGTACTGTGCGCCGTGCTGGCGCTCATCACCGGGCTGTTGTACGCGCGGTTCGCCGCGCGGTTCGCCAACGGCTTTGCGGCCGAACTGCGCCAAGCCGAGTACGCCGCCGTGCAGAAATTCGATTTCGCCAACCTTGACCGTTTCTCGGCCGCGTCGCTGGTCACCCGCATGACGACCGACGCCACCGTATTGCTCAACGCCGTCAACACCGGCCTGCGGCCGCTGGTGCGCAGCCCCGTCATGCTCACGATGGGGCTGTGCATGGCGTTTGTGCTCAGCCCGCGGCTCACCGTCGTGTTCCTCGTCGCCACGCCGGTGCTGGCGCTGCTGTTGGCGTGGATCGTCAGCCGGGTCGCGCCGCTCTACGGCCGCCAGCAAAGCGCCGTCGACCACCTCAACAGCCGCATTCAGGAAGCCCTCACCGGCATCCGCGCCATCAAGGCGTTTGTGCGCGGCCGTTGGGAGAATGAGCAGTTCGACGCCGTAAACACCGAGCTCAGCGACGCCAGCACCGAGACCTTCCGCCACGCCGTGCTCAACACGCCGGCGTTCCAGGCCGTCATGTACACCTGCATCGTCTGCATTTTGTGGTTTGGCGGGCATTTCATCCTCGAGGGCGGCATGACCGTCGGCGAACTGACCGGCTTTTTGAGTTATGTGCTGCAGGTGCTCAACTCGGTCATGATGTTCTCCGGCGTCTTTTTGCAGATGACCCGCTCGCTGGCCAGCGCCCGCCGCATCCGTGAGGTGCTGACCGAACAGCCCGACCTGGCCAACGCCGCGCAGCCGGTCACGGCCATCCCCGACGGCTCCATCGACTTTGAGAATGTCAGCTTCAAGTATAACGCCAACGCCGGCAAAAACGCCCTGTCGGATATCACGCTGCACATCCCGGCGGGTGCCACGGTGGGCGTTATCGGCGGCACCGGCGCGGCCAAAACAACGCTGGTGCAGCTGATCCCACGGCTGTACGACGCCACGGCGGGCGTCGTGCGCGTCGGCGGGCGCGATGTGCGCGACTATGACATTGCCGCGCTGCGCGACGCCGTCGGCATAGTGCTGCAAAAGAACCTGCTGTTCTCGGGCACCATCCGGGAAAACCTGCAATGGGGCGACCCCCACGCCACCGACGAACAGCTGTGGGCCGCCTGCCGCGCCGCGCAGGCCGAGGAGTTTCTGCGCCGCATGCCCGACGGGCTGGACACCGACCTTGGTCAGGGCGGCGTCAATGTGTCGGGCGGGCAAAAGCAGCGGCTGTGCATTGCGCGCACGCTGCTCAAACACCCCAAGGTGCTGATTTTTGACGACTCCACCAGCGCCGTCGACACCGCCACCGAGGCCGGCATCCGCCAGGCACTGGCGCAGCTGCATGATGTGACCAAGCTCATCATCGCGCAGCGCATCAGCTCGGTGCAAAGCGCCGACCTCATCGTCATTTTGGACGACGGCCGCCTGCACGCCGCCGGCACCCATGCCGAGCTGCTGGCCCGCGACCCCATCTACCAGGAAATTTATGCCTCGCAGCGGAAAGGGAGCGACGCCGAATGAAAAAAGTCACCGGCGGCCGCCGCCCGCAAAACCTCAGCTATACCCTGGGCTGCCTGGGCCGCTACCTGGGCCGCCACCGCGCCCTGCTGGCGCTGGTGGCCGTCATGGCTTCGGTCAGCGCGCTGGCTTCGCTCTTGGGCACCTACATGATCCGCCCCATCGTCAACGGCCTGCTGCAAAACGGCAGCCCGGCCTACCTGGCCGGCAGCGTCGCCCTTACGGCGGGTATCTACGTTACGGGCGCGCTGTGCACGCTGGGCTACAGCCAGCTGATGGTGCGCGCCGCGCAGAAGATCCTGCGCGAGATCCGCGGCGACCTGTTTGCCCACCTGCAAACGCTGCCGCTGCAATTTTTTGACACCCACCGCAAAGGCGACCTGATGAGCCTGTTCACCAACGATGTGGACACCGTCTCCGACGCGCTCAACAACAGCTTTGCCATGGTCATCCAGACCTTTGTGCAGGTTGTGGGCACGCTGGTGCTGCTGTTTGTGCTCAACTGGCGGCTCTCGCTGCTGATTCTGGTGGGCTACGCGGCCATGTTCTGGTACATCCAGTTCAGCACGCGGCACAGCCGCGCGTTCTACGCCCGCCAGCAGGGCAGCCTGGGCAAACTCGACGCCTATGTCGAGGAGATGATCGCCGGGCAAAAGGTCATCAAGGTGTTCAACCACCAGCCCGCCGACCTGGCCGGCTTTGCCGCCCGCAACGAAGCATTGCGCCAGGCCGGTACCGGCGCGCAGAGCTACGCCGCCACCATGATCCCGGCGGTCGTCAGCATCGGATACATCAACTATGCAGTCATCGCGGTGCTGGGCGGCGTCATGGTCATGCAGGGCTGGACCGACCTCGGCAGCCTGGCCAGCTACCTCGTGTTCGTGCGCCAGACCACGATGCCCATCAACCAGTTTACCCAGCAGGGCAACTTTCTGCTGGCGGCGCTCGCCGGCGCCGAGCGCATCTTTATGGCCATGGACGAACCGCCCGAGGTGGACGGGGGCACCGTCGACCTGGTGCCGGTGCGCCAGCAGCCCGACGGCACGCTGACCGCCTGCCCCGACGGCGAAAACACCGGCCGCTGGGCCTGGTGCGACCGCAGCCGCCCCGCCGTGCCCTTTGTGCCGCTGGACGGCGACGTGCGCTTCCACAACGTCGACTTCGGCTATACGCCGGGGCGCCTGATTTTGCAGGGGCTTTCGCTGTACGCCAAACCCGGGCAAAAAATCGCCTTCGTCGGTTCCACCGGCGCGGGCAAAACGACGATCACCAACCTCATCAACCGCTTTTACGACGTCACGGCGGGTGCCATCACCTACGACGGCATCGACGTGCGCCTGATCCGCAAGGATGCGCTGCGCCGTTCTTTGGGCATCGTGCTGCAGGATACCCACCTCTTCACCGGCACGGTGGCCGACAACATCCGCTTCGGCAAGCTGGACGCCGCCCGGGCCGAGATCGAGCGCGCGGCGGTCATCGCCAACGCCGACTCTTTCATCCGCCGCCTGCCGCAGGGGTACGACACGATGGTTACCGCCGACGGCGCGAACCTCAGCCAGGGGCAGCGCCAGCTGCTGGCCATTGCCCGTGCGGCCGTGGCTGACCCGCCGGTGCTGATTTTGGACGAAGCAACCTCCAGCATCGACACCCGCACCGAAGCGCTGATCGAAAAAGGCATGGACCGCCTGATGGAAGGCCGCACGGTGTTCGTCATCGCGCACCGCCTGTCCACCGTGCGCAACGCCGACGCCATCATCGTGCTGGAGCACGGCCGCATCGTCGAGCGTGGCACCCACGCCGAACTGCTGGCCCAAAAAGGCGAGTACTACCAGCTGTACAACGGCATGTTCGAGCTTTCGTGACGCGCGGAAAAAGGCGCAGGGAAAAAATAAAAAAAGTCTTGACACGCCATCTGCTTTGTGCTATTATATTTTAGCACCCAAAAACACGGTGCCCCATATCGCGGGGTAGAGCAGATGGTAGCTCGTCGGGCTCATAACCCGGAGGTCGCAGGTTCAAGTCCTGTCCCCGCAACCACATTGATTGGCCGATTTTACTGTCGGCCAATTTTTTGTTGTTGTATCGTCAGAAAATGACGTTTTGAAGCCTGCTAAACGCAGGTTTTTTCCATTACTGTCACCACCGCTGTCAGGCGGTTTTGGCAGGAATTCCGGCAAAAAACAGGCCGTCAGGCTCCCCTCTTCCGGGAGTTTGGCGGCCTGTTTCAGTCTTGGACGAAAAAAACGCCGCAGAAGTATAGAAAATTTTCCGGCAGGATTTTGTTGGTTCTGCCGGTTTTCAAATAAATGCGGCGAAGCCGCGAAAATTCAATACGACATCGCTGTTTATAGCCCGGCATCCGGCATCTGCTGGATACCGGGCTTTTTGTTTACTCTCTTAGCTATCCGGCTGGGAACAAGTTTCTGGCCTTGTAGATAGATTCGTACACACCCCATACACAGAAAGCGAGGACCCCATGATTCTTGGCATCGACCACGGCTACTACGCCATCAAAACCCGAAATTGCTCCTTCCCGGCCGGCATTACGCCCTTCGGCGACCGCGAACCGTACACCCGCCAGAACGTGCTCACGTTCGGCGGGTGCTTTTTTGTTTGCGGTAGCGGGCGGCAGCCGATCCAGCGCGACAAGACCGCCAACGACAACTACTACCTGCTGACGCTGGCGGCCATCGCGCAGGAGCTGCAGGCCCGCGGCGCGCCGCGCGAGTGTGTCGTCACCATCGCGGCGGGGCTGCCCCTGACCAGCTATGGCCGGGAAAAGCCTGCGTTCCGCAAATACCTGCTCCGCAACGCGGGCCAGCCGATTGAGTTCGGTTACGAGGGCAAGAAATACCGCATCACGATTGAAGAGGTGCTGCTCTTCCCCCAAGGTTTTACCGCGCTCATGACCCAACCTGACCTGCTGGCGGACGAACCCTCCCTGCTGCTGCTCGACATCGGCGGGTGGACGGTGGACCTCATGCGAATCGACAACGGGCGGCCCAACATCGGTACCTGCCACAGCCTGGAATTCGGCATGATCCGCTGCATCGACGAGGTGCGGGAGCGGGTGCGGCAGGACACCGGGCTGTCCCTGACCGACGCCCAGATCGAACAGGTGCTGGTCGGCCGCCCGTGCAGTTTGGAGGAAACGGTGCGCAGCCTGATCCGTGAGCAGGGCCGGCTCTACACCGAGCGGTTGCTCTCTGCTGTGCTGGAAGCGGGGTTCGATTACCACGCGCTGCCGGTCGTCATGATGGGCGGCGGCGCGTCGGTCGTGAGCCGCCACATTCGCCCCACAGACGCGATTTGCCGCACGGTGACGCTCCTGGACGACCGTGTCAACGCCCAGGGGTATGAGCGCGCTGTGGCCGCGCTTTGGGGCGATGACGCGCAAGGGTGAAACGGCCGCAATTCGTCTTCCGGCCCAACCTGCGCGACCCGGCACAACGCCGCGCGTGGCAGCTGCTGCAAGCGCAGCCTGCGGGTGAGCGCAGTGCCTATCTGGCTGCCTGCATCCTCAAATCCGATGATCGAGCCGCTGTGCAAAAAGAACTGCGCAAGGTGCTGAAAGAGGAACTTGGCAAAATCCAAGTGATTGCCGCCACGCAAACAAAACCGAAGAAGGCAGTGCCCAGCGCTACGCTGGACTTTTTCTCTGCCTTGCAGCAGGACGCCCCCGAATAGTTTTCCGCGTTGCTGCGGCGGTACAAACTACAGCCAGGACGGATCTTGGCTTTTTCAAAATAACAGGAAGGAGAGATTCAAATGGCTGTATTTCGCGTCGAACGAACCAGCGACTACACCGTCATGAGCAACTATCACCTGCGGGACAAACGCCTCAGCCTGAAGGCCAAGGGGCTGCTGTCCCAAATGCTCTCGCTGCCGGAAGATTGGGACTATACCCTGGCGGGGCTTTGCTACATCAACCGGGAGAGCAAAGACGCCATCCGCACCGCCATCCGTGAGTTGGAGCAGGCCGGGTACATACACCGCCGCCAGACCACCGACAGCGGCGGCAAGTTTGCCGGTAATGTGTACACGATCTACGAGCGCCCGCAGGGGCCGCCGTCGGGTTACCCGTCATCGGAGAAACCGTCGTCGGGAAATCCGACAACGGGAAAACCGATGCCGGAAAAGCCAACGCAAAGAAATATAGAAAAACAAAATACAGATCAAACAAATACCGATTCGATTCTTTTCCGTGAATCGGCGGACGAGCCGCCGGAAGCGAATCGAACCGAACCGAGCTTGGCAGCGCGGATGGAAGATTATCGGGAACTGATTAAGGACAACATCCGGTATCCGTTACTGATCGAACAGAATCCAGACGATGCTGAGCTCATCGACGAGATCGTCGAACTCATGACCGAGACCGTCTGCGCCCGGCGCAAGACCACCCGCGTCTGCGGCTCCGACTTCCCGGCCGAGGTGGTCAAATCCCGGCTGCTCAAGCTGGACGCCGAGCATATCCGCTTTGTGCTCAAGTGCCTGCGCGCGAACACGTCGAAAATAAAAAATATCAAGCAATACCTGCTGGCAACGCTGTACAACGCGCCGGTGACGATCAGCAGCTACTACGGCGCGCTGGTCAACCATGACCTGGCCGAACCGGCTGACAAAGAAACCGAGAAAGGAGGTGGTGCCTATGCTTGCTGAATAATGGGCGCGAAAGGAACCGTCCGATGTACATTTCGCCCTTGTTGGTATTGCTTCCGTTTACACAATCGTTGCATACGTTCTTTGTTGGGTCTTGGTATAGCTTTCCGTTGACCTTTGGAGTATGCTTGCTTTGCAAGTAAAAACAACGCAGGCATGAAGAAAGGAGAAACCATGGAAACCAAAGGCCTGACCTGCAAGATCCCCCTCGACTTGCACAATCGCATCACCGAGGAGATCCGGCAGAGCGAAAGCACGATGAG
>CALXHR010000011.1 GCA_944388175.1 uncultured Gemmiger sp.
TTTTTGACCACTTTTGATAAAGTTTAGCGCTTGCTGAACTGCGGAGCGCGACGGGCAGCCTTGAGGCCGTACTTCTTACGCTCTTTCATACGAGGATCGCGGGTGAGGAACCCGGCCTTCTTGAGGGCGGGGCGCAGCTCGGGGTTGAACTGCAGCAGGGCGCGGGACAGACCGTGGCGGATGGCGCCCGCCTGGCCGGCGCAGCCGCCGCCGACCACGTTGACGACGATGTCGAACTTGCCCTCGGTCTCGGTGAGGACCAGCGGGCTGTTGACCAGCAGCTTGAGGGTCTCGAGACCGAAGTAGTCGTTGATATCGCGGCCATTGATGGTCATTTTGCCGGTGCCGTTGTAGACACGCACGCGGGCAACAGAATGTTTACGACGGCCGGTGCCGTAGAAATAAGGTTTGGTTTCGTACATCTTCGATTGCCTCCTTCAACTCAGATCTCAACGGCTTCGGGCTTCTGCGCCGCATGGGCGTGGTCGGCCGTCTTGTAGCAGTGCAGGCGGGTCATCGCCTTGGCGCCCAGCGTGTTGGAGGGCACCATGCCCTTGACCGCGTAGGTCATGGCCTTGTCGCTGGCCTCGGCCATCAGGGTCTTGTACTGGGTCTCTTTCAGGCCGCCGATCCAGCCGGAGTGGGTGCGGTGGAACTTCTTCTCCAGCTTTTTGCCGGTCAGGACCGCCTCGTCACAGTTGATGATGATGACGTGGTCGCCGCAGTCGACGTTGGGGGTGAAAACGGGTTTGTTTTTGCCGCGCAGGATGACGGCCGCCTTGGCGGCGACGCGGCCCAGCGGTTTGCCGGCGGCGTCGATCACATACCACTTGCGGTCAGCCATTTCAGCGGGCTTGGCGAGAGTCGTGCTCATAGTAGGAACCTCCATTATAAAATAACACGTCCGTTCAAAAAACGGTATCAAGCAGCGCCGGGCACCTTGTGCGCGGCGCCTTTTTCGCGCAAGTGTGATTATAGCAGAACCCTCGGCGCAAGTCAACGCTTTTGGGCAAGAATTTTTATATATTCCGGCATTGCTCGCAAATACTCCAATTTTCTTTTGTTTCCTCTTGTTTTCTCACTTTGTATTTTCGGTTTTGTGTTTTGCCGGGCAAGGCGCAAAAAGCCCGGCCCGCCGGGCAAAACTGCGCGGCGGGCCGGGCTTTCGGTTTGCGGTTTCCGTTTACTGTTTGATCGCGTTGACGACGCGGCGCAAATCGCCCTCGTCCTCGCACACGATCTTCACGGGGTGGCTGTAATCCAGGCTCATCATGCCCAGGATGCTCTTGGCATCGGCAATGCTGCCCTTCATGTCGTGCACACCGACAGCGTTATAGCACTTGGCGGCAGCAGACACGATCCCCTTGACTTCCGTGAAGTTGGAAACCTTGACTTGTTTCACCATAGTAATGACCTCCAGATAATTCCCACAGCAAGCCAACCTCTGGGGCGGCGCAACGTCTGCGCCGCGCGGCTTGCCGTGCAGGGCGCCGCCGGGCCACCATGCCCGGGTCTTTCCGTCCCTGCATTGGCATTATAGCATAAAATATGCCCGCTTGTTTTGTGAGAGATGCACAAAACCGATTTTTTCCATTTCCTGCACAAAAGACCCAAATCTTCATTTTGGCGATTTGGTGAGTTTGCTCATATTCCAGGCAGGCCTTCCCCGTCTGTTCATTATATTTATGTTGTCTGAAAGCAAAATTTATGTTTTTAGATCGTTTTTGTGGATTTTTACCGGTTTCTGCCGTGATTTTGCCTTTTGGCTCGTCCGGTATGGATAACTAACTGCAACAAAAAGCCATAATTTCTCTGCTTTTTAAGCGCGAGTGCCGGGTTACACCCCTTTCATCGATAGAGCGATGCGTTTTTTGCCCACATCGACGCTGAGGACCTTGACCTTGACGATATCGCCGACTTTGAGCACCTCGCGCGGGTGCTTGATAAAGCGGTCGCTGATCTGCGAGATGTGCACCAGGCCGTCCTGGTGGACGCCGAGGTCGACGAACGCGCCGAAGTCGATGACGTTGCGCACGGTGCCCTGCAGCACCATGCCGGGCTTGAGGTCCTCCAGCTGCATGATATCGCTGCGCAGCAGCGGCGGGGGCAGCGTATCGCGCACATCGCGCCCCGGCTTGCACAGTTCGCTGACGATATCGTGCAGCGTGGGCGCACCGATGCCCAGGGCTTCGCACAGGGGCTTCTCCCCTTTTGCCTGGACGGCGGCGGGCAGGCCGGCCAGCGCCGGGGTGCCGATATCGGCCGCCGTAAAGCCGCAGGCGTCCAGCAGGCCCTTGGCGGCGGCGTAGCTTTCGGGGTGGACGGCGGTGGCGTCCAGGCGGTTTTTGGCTTCCGGCAGACGCAGGAAGCCGGCGCACTGCTCATACGCTTTGGGGCCCAGGCCCTTGACTTTTTTGAGCTGCGCGCGGGAGGTGAACGCCCCCTCGGCTTCGCGCCGGGCGACGATGTTTTTGGCCGTGGCGGCCGTCAGGCCGGCCACGCGGCGCAGCAGCGGCGCGCTGGCGGTGTTGAGGTCGACGCCGACGCTGTTGACGCAGTCCTCGACGACGCCGTCCAGCGTCTCGTCCAGGCGTTTTTGCGGCATATCGTGCTGGTACTGCCCGACGCCGACGGCCTTGGGGTCGATTTTGACGAGTTCGGCCAGGGGGTCCTGCAAACGCCGCGCAATGGACACCGCGCTGCGCAGGTTGACGTCGAACTGGGGGAACTCCTCGGCCGCCAGTTTGCTGGCGGAGTAGACCGAAGCCCCGGCTTCGCTGACGACCATGTATTGCAGGCGCAGGCCGTTTTCGGCCGCCAGCTCATGGATGACGGCAGCGGCGAACTCCTCGGTCTCATGGCCGGCGGTTCCGTTGCCGATGGCCAGCACCTCGACGCCGTGCGCCAAAATCATCTGCTTGACGGTGCGCTTAGCCTGGTCGACGCGCTTGAACTCCGGCACGGGGTAGACGACGCCGGTGTCCAGCACTTTGCCGGTGGGGTCGACGACGGCGACCTTGCAGCCCATGCGGTAGCCGGGGTCCAGCCCCATGACCGTTTTGCCGCGGATGGGCGGCTGCAGCAGCAGCTGGCGCAGGTTATCGCCAAAGACGCGGATGGCCCCCTCGGCCGCGGCGTCGGTCAGTTCGCCGCGCAGCTCGTTTTCGAGACTGGGGTGGATCAGGCGGCGGTAGGCGTCCAGCGCGGCGGCTTCCACCAGGGCGGCGCTGGCCCCGCCGGTCTTTTTGCGGGCGAACATCCAGGCGACGATGGCGCCCGCGCGCTCGGCGTCGACCTGGATGCTGACTTTGAGGTAGCCCTCGCGCTCGCCGCGGTCCAGCGCCAGCACGCGGTGGCCGGGGATTTTGGCCAGCGGCTCGGCATAGTCGTAGTACTGGGCATAGACGCTGTCCTCGTCCCTGGCTTTGGCGCTGGCGATGCGCCCGAACGCGCGGTAGTAGCGGCGCAGTTCGGCGCGGCAGGCCGCGTCGTCGGAGATCTGCTCGGCCAGGATATCCTGCGCGCCGGCCAGCGCGGCGTCCGCGTCGGGCACTTCATCGTTCAGGTACGCGGCGGCGGTCGCCTGCGGGTCCAGGGCCGGGTCCTGCGCAAAAATCGCATCGGCCAGGCCCTGCAGCCCGCGGGCGCGGGCGATACCGGCGCGGGTCTTGCGCTTGGGTTTGTAGGGGCGGTAGAGGTCCTCGACTTCGGCCAGGGTGGCGGCCTTTTGCAGCGCGGCGGTCAGCTCCGGCGTCATGGCGCCCTGCCCGTCGATGGCGGCGGCGACCTCCTCTTTGCGCTTGTCCAGCCCGCGCAGGTAGGCCAGGCGGTCGCCCAGGTCGCGCAGGACCTGGTCATCCATCGAGCCGGTGGCTTCCTTGCGGTAGCGCGCGATGAAGGGGATGGTATTGCCCGCGTCGATAAGGTCGATGGCCCCCTGCACGTTTTGGGCGGTGAGGTGCAGTTCGGCGGCAAGCTGTTCAGCATAGTTCGACATTGGGTTCTCTCTTTCTTTTGACAAAATGTACAAACAGGTACGCGGCGTAGACGGCCCAGGCGGCCAGGCAGATGCCGGCCGCGGGGGCCAGCCCCGGCGTGTGGTAGGTAAAGGTGATGTCGGCATCGCCGGCCGGCACGGCGACGGCCATCAGGCCCCAGTCGACGCGCTCGATATCGGCCGGCGCGCCGTTGACGGTGGCGGTAAAGCCGTCGTCATACGGCACGCTGAAAAACACAAGCTGCGGTTCGTCATAACAGCTGTGGGCCGTAAAGCCGGTGCGCGTGGCCGTAAACTGCGGCACGGCCGCGGCGCGGCGGGTTTCGCAGTCGGCGGCGTAGGTCTCGGCGCTGCGGTCGGCGAGTTCCTCGTCGGGCAGCGGGTCCAGCAGGGCGCCGTAGCGGGCGATCTGGGCGTCGTCCAGCAGCAGCGCGCGCAGCAGAATTTGCGCGCGCTCCTCCTCGGGCACGGTGTCCAGCTGCTCCTGCGTGACATAGTGGTCGTAGGCAAAGCCCATCGGCACCCAGTTTTCATTTTCATACAGTGCAAAGGCGCCGGCCTGCCCGGCGGGCGTCCAGCCGGGCAGCGCTTCGTTTTGCCAATCCTCGACGCTGTCCTGTGCCACCAGCGTGTACCGCACGCTGAGCAGCCCGCGCAGGGCGTAGTTTGCGGCTTCCGGCTTGGAGTTGACGTCCCGCTGGACGCCGACCTCCGGGTAGAAGGCCATGATGCTGGGCGCGACGGTGGAGTTGAAAAATTGCAGGCAGCTGCGGTCGAACCACAGCCCCAGGTTGCTGTGCGCACCGTAGGCGTCCAGGCGGTAGAAAGCGTCGTTTGGCAGCGCGGCGGCAAGATCATCCGCCGAGCCCTGTGTCTCGGCAATCAGGTCGCTGTCGGTCTCCCACTGGGGGTATTTGGTTAGCGAGAGGTGTACCGTGCCGTACACAAAGGTGAACGCCAGCACGGCGGCCAGCAGGCGGCGCGGCCAGTCCGGCCGGGCGCGCCAGAGCCGCCACAGCCCCCAAAACAGCAGTACGCCCAGCATGCTGACGCCAAAGATGCCCCAAAAGCGCGGCTGGAGATCGACGACGCCAAGGCGGAAGTTGCCGTCGTCGTCGGTGTTGGGCACCAGCGCGAACGCCGCCGCGCTGAGCGTGATGAGCGCCACCGTCCGCCAGGCGCGGGGGACTTCGCGCTCGGCCAGGTCACCGCGGGAGAGCAGCGTCCCCGTGGCCCCGCACAAGACCAGCACCGGCATGTAGTACCACCGCGCATAGTAGCTGGAGTTGAGCGCATAGAACGCGCTGTTGAGCACCGGCACGAAGGCGCACACCACGCACAGTTTGAGCAGGCGGCTGAACGGGTGACGGCGGCGCGCGCGGCAAAACGCCAGCCCGCCCACAATGCCGACGAGCGGCAGGTAGGCCGTCATGCTGGTGTGCTTGAAGACGCCGCCCTCGAACAGATCTTTAAAGTACGGCGCGTCGGGCATCAAAAAGGCGCTGTACAAAATGGCGCCGTACTGCTGCGAGTTGCCGTACAAAAGGTAGCCGTAGCCGTTGAAGGGGTCGATGGTGCGGGGGTTCTGCAAAAGCGAGAGACCGGCCGGCACCAGCAAAATGCAGCCCATGGCGCACCCCAGCAGCGAAAAGGCGGCCAGCGAAACAAAACGCCGCGGCCCCACTTTGTACGCGCGCCCGGCCAGCATACACAGGAAATACAGGATCAAAAAGACGGCCTGCCCGGCGAAGAAGAAATAGTTGTTGACGAGGTTGAGCGCCACCCAGAACGGGAACGGCGCATATTTGCCGTCGAGCACGGCGTCGTCCAGTGACGCCAGCAGGTACGGGAACAGCGCCACAACGTCGAGAAAATGGTTGAAAAAGATGTTGTACACCGTAAAGCCGGAGCAGGCGTACAAGCAGGCGGCCAGCAGCTGCCAGTCGGCCCCGCGCACCCAGCGGCGCGCCCACAGGTAAGCCCCGCCGCCAGCCAGCGCGAATTTCAGGCACAGCAGCGGCACCATGGCCCAGGGCATCCACTGTGAGGGCACCCACAGCGTCAGCCAGAAAAACGGGCTGCCCAGCAGGTAGAAGGAATAGGCGTTGACGAACCCGCTGCCGAGGTCGGTGGCCCAGCTGAAACTGCCGCCCTGTTTGACAAAGGCGTTGGCGTACTGGTAAAAGTTGATCTGCTGGTCGTTGAAATCGCCGGCATAGTGGAACCAGCCGCCGCCCCAAAACGCGTCGGCGATGCAGTGCGGCAAAAACAGCGCCGCCGCCAGCAAAAAGCACAGCACGAACGCCCGCTTATATTGCGATTTTGGCCGGATGGCTGGTAGCTGCATAGCAAAAACCTCGCAGTGATCCGCATAAACGTACTGCCAGAACGGCAGAACTGTGGTATACTGTAAACAGTTTTTAGTATAGCACAAACCGCAGGAGGAAAAAAGATGAAAACCTACCCGCTGAGCGCCCTGCTGGGCCGCATGAAATACATCACACGGTGGAGCCTGATGCGCAACGGCCGCCCCGAAACGTTGAGCGAACACACCGCCGACACCGCGCTGCTGGCGCACACGCTGTGTTTGATCGCCAAACATTGCACCGGCACCGGGGCCGCGCTGCGGCCCGAGGTGGTGGCGACGGCCGCCTTATACCACGACGCGCCGGAAATTTTGACCGGCGACATGCCGACGCCGGTCAAGTACAAAAACGATGCGCTGCGCAGCGCCTACAAAGCCGTCGAACGCGAGAGCGCCCGCGTGATGGCCAGCCTGCAGCCCGAGGAACTGCGCGCCGAGACCGAAGCCTACCTGACGGGCAGCGTGCTCAACGACGCCGAGCGCAAGGTGCTGAAAGCGGCGGACCGGCTTTCGGCCATCATCAAGTGCATTGAGGAAGGCCAGGGCGGCAACCGCGAGTTTGAAGCCGCGCGCGAACAGCAGCTGGCCGCCCTGCACGCGCTGGATTGCCCCGAAGCCGAATATTTCATCGAGCATATGCTGCCGTGCTACGCGCAGAACCTTGACGAACTGACCCGCGGCCGGTTCTGAGTGCGCAAAACCGGCGGCTGTACCGGTCCCTGTAGGCAGCGGCAAAATGCCGTACCTGCTTATTCCTGCAAGCGGTAGACCGCGTCGATTAGGGTGTCGACGTCGGTGAAATGCTCGAGCATCGAGCAGTAGCGCCGCAGCGACGCCGCGCCGCGCAGGCCTTTCATATAGTGCATGGCCTGGCTGCGCGCCTGGGGCATGGCCAGGTACTCGCCTTTTTCCTCACACATTTCGTAAATTTGCGCGCGCAGCGCGTCCATGCGCTGGCGCAGCGTGGGGGCGGCGGGCGGTTGCTCGCCCAGCAGCGCCGCGCGCACTTGTTCAAACAGCCAGGGGTCGCCCAGCGCGGCGCGGCCGATCATGACGCCGTCGCAGCCGGTCTCCTGCAGCAGTGCCAGTGCGCCCGCGGCGCTGGTCACGTCGCCGTTGGCCAACACTGGGATATCCACCGCCTGCTTGATGGCGGCGATGGCCCCGGCGTCGATGGGCGGGATGTACATCTGCTCCCGCGTGCGGCCGTGCACGGCCAGCAGGTCGGCCCCGTTGCCGGCGCACTGCTTGGCGACCTCGACGCCGGTGCGGTGTTCGTCGTCCCAGCCGATGCGCATCTTGACGGTCAGTGGCGTATCGTCGCCCAGGGCCTTGCGCGCGGCGGCCACCATGGCCCCGCACAGCGGCGGGTCCAGCAGCAGGCGGCTGCCCGCGCCGCTGGAGGTGATCTTGGGCGCGGGGCAGCCCATGTTGATGTCCAACATATCAAAGCGGATGCCTTTTTCGCGCACCAGCAAAATGGCCTTGGCCAGCGTTTCGGGCTCGGCCCCGAACAGCTGGATTGCGTACAGCCCGTGGGGCGCGGGGTCCCTGAGCAGCGCGAAGGATTTGCGGTCGCCAAAGCACAGCGCTTTGGCGCTGGCCATCTCGCTGACGGTCCACGCCGCGCCGTGGTCGGCCATCAGGTGGCGGCAGGCGGCGTCGGTCAGCCCGGCCATGGGGGCGAACACCGCCCCGGTGGGAATTTGCAGGGTTTTGAGTTGCATGGGGTACCTCTTTTGTGTGATCTCGGCTTCCATTCTACCACATTTGCGGCGTTTGTGGTATACTATACTTGCTGCAAAAAAGGGCGGCGCCCGCGCAGCCGTAAGCTGCGCGCCCTGCTCTGCCTTTTTTAAAGGAGTTTTGTTATGAAATTAATGGTACTGGACGGCAACAGCCTGGTGAACCGGGCGTTTTTTGGCATCAAGCTGCTGACGACGAAGGACGGCCGCTATACGAACGCCATCTATGGCTTCCAGAATATCCTGCTCAACCTGCTGGCGGCCCACGCGCCCGACGCCGTGGCCATCGCCTGGGACGAGCGCGCACCGACGTTCCGCCACGAAGCCTACGACGGCTACAAAGCCACCCGCCACGGCATGCCCGAGGAACTGGCCCAGCAGATGCCGGTGCTGAAAGCTCTGCTGGACGAACTGGGCTTTGTGCAGGTGAGTAAACCCGGCTGGGAGGCCGACGACATTTTGGGCACGCTGGCCGCCGCCTGCGAAGCGCAGGGCGGCACGACGCTGCTGGCGACCGGCGACCGCGACAGTTTGCAGCTGGTGGACGCCGCCACCACCGTGCTGCTGGCCACCAACCGCGAGACGCTGACGATGGACCCGGCCGCCATCCGCGAAAAATACGGTCTGGAACCGGCACAGCTCATCGACGTCAAGAGCCTGATGGGCGACAGCTCCGACAACATCCCCGGCGTGCCGGGCATTGGCGAAAAGACCGCGCTGGCGCTGATCCAGAAATTCGGCAGCCTGCAAAGCGTCTACGACCACCTCGACGACCCCGCCGTCAAGCCGGGGCAGCGCGCCAAGCTGGGCGCCAACCGCGACAAGGCCGAGCTTTCCTACATGCTGGGCACCATCCGCAAGGATGCGCCCATCGAGACCGACCCCGCCGCCTATGCCCGCCGCCCCGGCGACCCGGCAGCCGCCGCCCACCGCCTGGCCGGGTTGGAGATGCACAAGCTCATCGACCGCTGGCAGCTGCAAGGCGGCAGCGCGCCCGCCGCGGACGCCGCCGCGCTGGACGCCGTAGCCCCCGCCCCGCCGCCCGCCGCGCTGACCGGCCGCGCCTGCCTGGCGCAGAACGAGGACGGCGCGTGGTATGCCGTGCAGGGCAAGCAGGTGTTTTTGCCCGACGAAACGCAGCTGGCCGCGCTGCTGGAAAGCGACGCCGAGCTGTGGGCCTTTGACGCCAAACCGCTGTACCGCCTGGCGCTGGACCACGGCGGGCTGGGCCGCGCGCTGCGCTTTGACGGCAAGCTGGCCGCCTACCTGCTGAACCCTTCGGCCAGCCAGTACACCGTCAAGACGCTGGCGGCCGAGTATGACGTGCCCGCCGCCTTTGCCTGCGAAGCCGCACCCGACGCCGGCGTGCTGGCGGCGCTGCTGGACCGCCTGGCCGCCGCGCTGGACGAGAGCGGCCAGCGCGCCCTGCACGACGGGATGGAACTGCCGCTGGCCCGCGTGCTGGCGGATATGGAGCGCACCGGCTTTGCCGTCGACGCCGCGGGCATCCGCGCGTTTGGCGACAGCCTGCGCGGCGAGCTGGACGGCATTCTGGCGCACATTTACGAGGAAGTGGGCTACGAGTTCAACGTCAACAGCCCCAAACAGCTGGGCGAAGCACTGTTTGACAAGCTGGGCCTGCCGCCGCGCAAAAAGACGGCGCGCGGCTACTCCACCGACGCCGAAACATTGGAGAGCCTGCGCCCCTACAGCCCGGTCGTCGACCTGATTTTGCAGTACCGCACCTACGCCAAGCTGCTTTCGACCTATGTGGACGGCATTTTGCACGCGCTGGCCCCCGACGGGCGCATCCACTCGACCTTTTTGCAGACCGAAGCGCGCACGGGGCGGCTTTCCTCGACCGAGCCGAACCTGCAGAACATCCCCATCCGCACCGAACTGGGCAGCCGCCTGCGCGGTTACTTTGTGGCCGGGGACGGCAACGTGCTGGTGGACGCCGACTACTCGCAGATCGAGCTGCGCATCCTGGCGCACATCACCGGCGACGAGGCGATGCAGCAGGCGTTTTGCCACGGGGCGGACATCCACCGCTCCACCGCCGCCAAAATTTACCACATCCCCGAAAGCGAGGTCACGCCGCAGCTGCGCTCGGCCAGCAAGGCCATCAACTTTGGCATCATGTACGGCAAGGGGGCGTTCTCGCTCAGCAAAGACCTCGGCGTGTCGGTCAAGGAAGCCGAGACCTTCCTGAAAACCTATCTGGCCGCCTTCCCCAAAGTGGACGGCTATATGCAGACCTGTATTGCCCGCGCCAAAGAGAACGGCTATGTCGAAACGCTGTTCGGCCGCCGCCGCGCCCTGCCGGAACTGGCGAGCTCCAACTTCCAGGTGCGCGCCAGCGGCGAGCGCATGGCCCGCAACACGCCGATCCAGGGCACGGCGGCCGATATCATCAAGCTGGCGATGGTGCATGTGTGGCAGCGCCTGCGCGACGAAAAGCTGCAGGCCAAACTGCTGCTGCAGGTGCACGACGAACTGATTGTGGAAGCGCCGGAAGCCGAAGCCGAGGAAGTGCAGCGCGTATTGCGCGAGGAGATGGAGGGTGTGGTGCGCTACAGCGTGCCGCTGACCACCGACGTCGGCACCGGCAAGACCTGGCTGGAAGCCCACTGACGAAGCAAGAAGGAAAACCGTATGTATGTTTTAGGGATCGAATCCACCTGCGACGAGACCGCCGCCGCCATTGTGGAGGACGGGCGCACCGTGCGCGCCAACGTGATTGCCACCAGCGTGAAGGAACAGGCGCTGTACGGCGGCGTCGTGCCCGAAATCGCCAGCCGCCGCCATGCCGAGTGCATCAGCGCCGTGGCAGACAAAGCCCTGGCCGACGCCGGGCTGACGATGGACGATATAGGCGCGGTGGCCGTGACCTTTGCGCCGGGGCTGATCGGCGCGGTGCTGGTAGGGGTCAACTTTGCCAAGGGGCTGGCCTACGCGGCCGGCAAACCGCTGGTGCCGGTGCACCACCTGCGCGGCCACATTGCGGCCAACTACCTGACGCACCCGGCGCTGAAACCGCCGTTTTTGTGCCTGGTGGCCAGCGGCGGGCACAGCCATATTGTGCTGGTGGAGGACTGGTGCCGCTACAAAGTGCTGGGCCGCACCGTCGACGACGCCGCCGGCGAAGCCTACGACAAGGTGGCCCGCACGCTGGGGCTGGCCTACCCGGGGGGGCCCAGCATCGCGGCGGCCGCCAAACACGGCGACCCGCACGCCTATAAGCTGCCGGTACCGCATGTGGAGGGAAAATACAACGTCAGTTTCAGCGGGCTCAAGACCGCCGTCATCAACGAGGTGCACAACGCCGCCCAGCGCGGCGAGCCGGTGGACGTGGCCGGCATGGCCGCCAGCTTCCAGGAGCGCATCGACCAGATTCTGGCGCGCAAATTGCTGGCGGCGGCCGCCGACACCGGCGCGCGCACCGTCTGCCTGGCGGGCGGCGTGGCGGCCAACGGCCGGCTGCGCCAGCTGGTGAACGACGGCGCGCAGAAACTGGGCGCGCAGGTCTATTTGCCGGAGTTAAAATACTGCGGCGACAACGGCGCCATGATTGCCGCGCAAGGCTACTATGAGTACCGCGACGGCAACCTGGCGGACTGGACGCTCAACGGTCTGCCGACGCTGGCCATCGACTACCGGTAACCACAAAACCAAAAACGGGAATGCGCAAAGCATTCCCGTTTTTTTGTGTAATCGGTGCGTTTATTCGGCCATACCGGGCAGCAGGCGCGCGTCGGGCAGCTGGACAAGGCCCCAGCGGCGGGCGTTCCATTCCACGCGGCTTTCGCCGTAGGTATCCACGATGCCGAACCGCGGCCCCGGCACGCAGTCCTCGTCGCTGTTGCCGCCGCCCTCGCCCGCCGTAAACAGCGTAAAGTAGGTGTTGTACTGCGCCGGCGAAAGCATCGAGAGGTCGTATTCCAGCGCCAGGCGGTTTTCCCCCGGGTGCATCTGCAGCCCGTACAGGCAGGAAGTCGCCAGCGGCGCGCCGACTTCGTCGCGCACCTCAAACCGCAGGCCGATCTGCTGCGCCGCCTGCCTGGCGTCCACCGTCATGGTCAGGCGCACGGGCGCGGTGCGCTCCAGCGCTTCGACGGAATCCGCCGCAAAGCGGATGCTACGGATGCGCAGCGCGTCGTTTTCGCACCAGCTTTCGCGCTGGTAGCGGGTGTAGTCCATCGCGCTGCCGCTGCCGCTCTGGCCGCGGGCGGCCAGGTAGATGGCGATGCCCTCGTCCACAGCGCCGTCAAAGACGATCTTGCCCTGGTCCAGCACAATACAGCGGTCACACAAATCGCGGATGGTGGCCATGTTGTGGCTGACGTACAAAACGGTCTTGCCGTCGCGGGTGGCGGCCTGGCGCATCTTGGTCAGGCATTTTTTCTGGAACTTCATGTCGCCGACGGCCAGCACCTCGTCCATAATCATGATCTCGCTGTCGAGGTGGGCGGCCACGCTGAACGCCAGCTTGACGTACATGCCGCTGGAATAGCGCTTGACCGGCGTGTCGATGAAATCGCCAACTTCCGAAAAGGCGATGATCTCGGCCATTTTGGCGTCGATCTCGGCGCGGGTCATGCCCAGGATGGCGCCGTTGAGGTAGACGTTCTCGCGGCCGGTCATCTCGGGGTGGAAGCCGGTGCCGACCTCCAGCATCGAAGCCACGCGGCCGTAGAGGTCGATATCGCCCTCGGTGGGGGCGGTGACGTGGGTGAGCAGTTTGAGCAGCGTGCTCTTGCCTGCGCCGTTGGAGCCGATGATGCCCACGGCCTCGCCTTTTTTTACGGTAAAGCTGACGCCGTTGAGCGCCATAAACGTTGTGCCGATGAGCCGCTGGTCGGTGCCGATCAGGGTGTTGGGGTCCTCTTTGCCGCGTTTGCGTGCCCACCAGCTTTGCAGGTCGCCGCGCAGCGTGCCGCCGCCGATCTGCCCCAGGCGGTACTGCTTTTTGACGCCGCGCACGCGGATCATGGTATCGTCTTGCTGCATGGTGCACCCCCTTTACACGGTATCGACAAAGGTCTTTTCGACTTTGCTGAACAGCGAAAGCCCCAGTGCCAGCAGCACGGCGGTCCATGCCAGCGAAAGCGCCCACATCAGCGGCGTGACCTGGCCGGAACCGAAATAGATCAGGCGGAACGTCTCCATCGGCGCCGTCATGGGGTTGAGCAGCATGGCCCAGTACAGCGGGCGGCTCATGCCTTCGATCATGGACAGCGTATACACCACCGGCGTGCCGTACATCCACAGCTGCACGCCGAAAGTGACGACGACCATCAGGTCGCGGTAACGCGTCGTCAGGCTGGAGACGATGATGCCGCACCCCAACCCCAGCAGGCCGACCTGCGCCAGCAGCAGCGGCGTCAGCGGCGTCAGGGCCCAGTTGGGCGCAACTTCGCCTTTGGCCACGTAAAACAACAGCAGCGCCAAAAACATGACGAACTGCAGCACAAAGTTGATCAGCGCCGACAGCATGGTGGACACCGGCATGGCCAGCCGCGGGAAATACACCTTGCTGAAAATGGCCGAGTTGGCGGTGAACGTGGCCGAAATTTTGTTGATGCAGGCCGCAAAGAACCCCCACACCGCCGTGCCGGCCAAGTAGAACAGCGACTGCGGCGCGCCGCCCGTGGGCAGCCCGGCAATGACGCCGAACATGACGGTGTACATGGCGGCCGACAGCAGCGGGTTGATGAGCACCCACGCCGGGCCCAGCACCGTCTGTTTGTACAGGATGGCGAAATCGCGCTTGACAAACAGCCAGATCAGGTCTTTGTAGCGCCACAGTTCGCCAAGGTCCACCCGCGACCAGCCTTTGGCCGGGCCGTAGTGGACATGGTAAGTTTGCGTTTGTTCCATAGCGGGGACTCCTTTTGGGTTCCGGCGCGGGGCCGGGCAGGCATCACTGCCTGCTGTGCAGAAAAGCAAGATACACCGGCAGCCCCAGGCGCAGCAGCGCGGCGCGCAGCCGCATACTGGTTTGCCCGGTGCGGCGCGCCAGCGCGTCGTACGCCGCCGCGCAGCCGCGGCAGGCCGCGCGGTAGCGGGCGCGCTGGGCCGGGGTGGAAAGGTCAAAGCGGTGTTTTTCGCTCAGGTTTTGGATGGCGTCGTTGAGCAGCCCTTCGGCGCGCAAAAAGTCGCCTTTGGCGGCAAAATAGTCGCACCATTCCAGCAAAAATTCGCTGCGGTCCAGGTAGTTGCGGCTGGACCCCTGCGCCATAATGCTGCCGCTGTGCTGCAGGTAGCGGTACCCGGGGTAGGCCAGGCAGACGATGGTACCGCACCGGTGCAGCAGCTGCGGCATCAGGAACTGGTCCTCGTACCGTTTGCCGGGGCGGAAGCGCAGGTCTTGGAACACGCGGGCCCGGATGAGCTTGCTGCAGGCGATGGCGTAGTACACGCGCTGCTCGCCCAGCGCAAAATAGCGCTGCCAGACGCCGTCCTCCTCCAGCACTTCGTCGTGCAGGATGGTGAAATCCGGTTTGGCCAGCGGGCGGCCCGTCTCGTCGACATAGACAAGGTTGATGATGACCAGGTCGGCGTTGTGCGCCTGCTGCGCCGCGTAGGCGCGCTGCAATGTGTCGGGTTCCAGCGTGTCGTCGGCGTCCAGAAACGTCAAAAACTCGCCCGTGGCCGCCGCGATGCCGGTGTTGCGCGCGGCCGAAAGGCCGCCGTTTTGCCGGTGGATGACCCGGATGCGCGGGTCTTTTTGCGCCCAGGCGTCGCACATACCGGGGCAGGCGTCGGGGCTGCCGTCGTCCACCAGCAGAATCTCGAGGTCGGCAAAGGTCTGCCCCGCGACGCTGGCGACGCAGGCGTCAAGGTAACGCTCGACTTTATAGACCGGGATGATAACGCTGATGGCAGGCATGGCAGGCTCCTTGGCGGTTGGTTTGGGGCGGCGGGTCAGCCGCGGCGCAGGCCCAGCAGGCGCGTGTAGGCGTGAAAAACCGGCAGCCCGGCGCGCAGCGCCGCCGCGCGCAGTTTCAGCGTCCGCGTGCCCTTTTGCGCGGCCAGCGCGTCGTAAGTTTGGCACAGCTGCGCCTTGACGGCCGCAAACTCGGCCCGGTGGCCGGGCTTGCGCAGGTCGTAGGCGGCTTTGTTGCGGTACAAAAACGCGGCAGCGTCGGTCAGCGCGCCCTCGGCGCGGTCATACCAGCCGCGCTGCAAAAAGTAGGCGGCGCGGTGGATGTCGCCCCGCGTCATGGCCAGGCGGACCTCGTGGCGGGCGGTCTCGGTAATGCTGCCGGCGTGCTGCAGCACATAGTAGCCGGTGTAGGCCAGGCCGCGGATGGTCCCGCAGCGGGCGATGAGGTCGGGCAAAATATAATAATCCTCGTGCACCATGCCCACGGGGTAGCGCACGCCGTCAAACAGCTTGGCGGCGTACAGCCGGTGGGCGGTGCCGGTGAACTGGTTGACCCACGGCGTGTTGAACGCGTCCCAGAACTGCGTCTCGGTCAGGGTGGTGTCGGCGGCAAAGCGCTGTTCGGGGGGCAGCGGGCGGCGGGTCCCGTCCGGCAGGGCCAGGCAGGCGTTGCAGAGCACCAGCTCGGCCCCGGTCTGCTGGGCGTCGGCGTACAGCGTGGCCAGCAGGTCAGGCGCGACGGTGTCGTCACTGTCCACCATCGTGATCCAGCCGCCGCGGGCGGCGTCCAGCCCGGCGTTGCGCGCGCCGGAAGGCCCCGGCCCCGCCTTGGGCGGGTGCAGCGCGCGGATGCGCGGGTCTTTCTGCGCCCAGGCGTCGCACATACCGGGGCAAGCGTCGGGGCTTTCGTCGTCGATGAGCAGCAGCTCAAAGTCGGCAAACGTCTGCGCCAGAATGCTCTGCACACAGGCATTCAGCGTGGTCTCGGCCCGGTAGACCGGCACCAGGACGCTGATTTTGGGTGTCGTTGGCAGCATGGCGCGCCCCTTACGGTGTGCCCGCCGGCGCGTCGTCGATGCCCGGCAGGTGGATGAGGTCGCCCATCATGCGGTTGGCGCTGGCGGGGTGCCATTCGGGGATGCCGCCGTAGGTGGTGAACGTCATCTCGCCAAATTGGATGGTCCCGTCCGCCAGCTGGTACAGATCGACCCGCACGCAGGGGAAACCGGCGGACAGCGTCTCGGACAGTTGGATCATTTTTTCCAGGTTTTGGGGGCGCGGGACGTCGGGTTCGGTGTAGGGGACGATGTAGTTGAATTTCTGGCGGTTCCAGTCGCGGTCAAAAAAGACCATCTGCTCGTCGCGGTCGTTGTAGCGGCCGCAGACGTACTTGATATAGTGGACTTTGCCGTCAAAGCAGAAGAACTTGTAATCGTACAGTTCGCCGCCCTCGTTTTCCAGGTACTGTTCCGCCAGAATCCTGGGCTTGATATCGCGGTATTGCAGTTCCAGCCCGCCCATCATGTAGGCGTAGTTGAGCTGCATCCAGGTATCGAACTTGCGCTTGGCGTCCGCGCGGTCAAACTTGGCTTTGTCGGGCACAATGATGTTCCAGCCGGAGCCGTGGTTGGCCTTGAGGGCGAATTTGTCGGGCAGGGCGTCAAAGTCGATCTCGTCAAAGCGATCCCAAACGCCCAGCAGCGGGATGAGGTACTCCTCCCCGATTTTGTCTTTGACCCAGTCCCGGACCAGGTATTTGTCCGAGAGCAGCGTGCGCATCTTGAGGTCGTCGTGCAGTTTGAGCCACTGGGCTTTCTGGTTGTAGGTCACGGGGTGCTGCAGGTCCAGTTCTTCGTCGGAGTTTTGCTCAAACCACTCTTTTAGCGCTTCCTCGTAATGCTGCGGCGGCAGGCACATCCAGTAGGCATAGTGCTTTTTGCCGGAAAGCGGCGTATATTTGCGCCAGGCGCGCCAGTAGCGCAACACCCCCGCCGCGCCGCCCATGCGCCGGGCAAACGCCACGCCGCCGCGCAGCGCGCGCGGCAGCCAGGTGACCGCCCGGCCGATCTTGTACGACGACGACCCGTAGACGGCCTGCAACTCGTTTTCCAGCAGTTCTACGCGGCGCTGGGCATGGCTTTCTTCCGTAGGCATCGTGGGTCAGGCCTCCTCCTGTTTTTGGCGCGCTTCCTCCAACAGGGCGCGCACCTTGGGTTTCCAGATGAAGTGGCGGCAGACTTTGGTGACGAAGAACCACACGGGGTTTTCCACCTCGCACCAAAGGCGGGCCAGGACGGTTTCGTTGTTGTAGTTGACGATGCGGCGCAGCCGCCCCGCACGGTAGGTGCGGATGTTTTCCAGGTACGTCTGCGCCTGCGCCGTCAGCTGGGGGTCTTTGCGCGCGGCGAACAGCTGGCTGTACTCAAACAGCGTGCGCACAAGCCCGCTGCCAAAAAAGCCCTTGCAGATGACCTTTTGCTGGTACAGCATCAGCGCGTTGAGGATGTAGTTCTGGTAGACGCTGCGGCGGTGGTAGGTGCTGCCCTCGATCTGGCGGTAGTGGAACATGCAGTCCGGCAGGTAGTACACGCCGCCGTAGGGCAGAAACTGGAACGTGAGCATGTTGTCGATGATCTGCACGCCGCTGGCATACGGGTCGATGCCCTGCCGCCCGACGTTGCGGAACATCATGGCGTTGGTGTGCACGTACAAAAAGCTCCAGTATTCTTTCGCTGTCAGGCCGCAGGCGCGCAGCGGTTTTTCAATGGGCTGCGTTTTGCCGGTGCTCTGCCAGTAATAGCAGCCGTTGTGACCGCAGGCCACATAGCGGTGCGCGGTGTCGGCGTCCAAGATATCGGCCTGCTTTTGCAGTTTGCGGTCGTCGGTGTAAAAATCGTCGCCGTCGAGGTAGCAGACATATTCGCCCCGGGCCTCGTAAAACAGGCGGCCGCGGATGGCGTTCATGCGCTGGATGCGCGCGTTGGCTTCGTACTGGGCGCCGGGGGTACGGTCCATCACAAAGACGCGCACGATATCGGGATACTTTTGTTCCCATGCGCGCAGCTTTTCGATGGTGCCGTCGTCGGACCCGTCGTCGGCGCAGAGCACCTCGACGGGGAAATCGGTTTTTTGGGCCAGCACGCTCTGCATCGTCTGGTCGACGTAGGGCGCCAGATTGTAAAACGAGATCAGAACGCTGACTTTGGGCTGCTGTTTCATGGCTGGTTCCTTTTGGCGGGTCATTCCGGCTCGATCTGTTCCAGGCCGTAATGGCGTTTTTGGGGCAGATCCAGCGCGTTGTACCAGGTGGTAAAATCGCTGTCGGACCACGGCATATAGGTGGTAAAGTGGTGCCGCCACGGGTAGACCGGTTCGCCGGTAAATTTGTTTTTGATGCGGCGCACGTCGGAACTGACGCGCCCCGGGTTGCCCACCACGACCGCATAGGCGGGCACCGGCTTGGTGACGATGGCCCCGGCCGCGACCAGCGCGTCCTGGCCGATTTCCAGCCCGGGCATCACGAGGGCCCCGGTGGCCAAAATGGCGAAGCTGTGCACATGCACGCCGGCAAAATTCCCCGACGGCGGCGTAGGGTCGTTGGTGAGCACCACATAGGGGAAAATCCACACAAAGTCGTCGACGCGGGAAAGCTGGCCGATGTGCACGTTGCTGTGCAGGCGCACATAATTGCCGATGCGGCAGTTGCCCTGGATATCGGACAGCGTGCCGACGCTGACATGGTCGCCGATCGTCGTTTTTTCGCGGATGGTGACGTTGTGCCCCGTCTGGAACCCCTGCCCGATGGTGGAACCGCCGTACAGGATGGTGCCGCTGCGCAGCAGTGCGTGCGCGCCGATGACCAGCGGGTGGTCGTGGCGGGCGTGGTCCCGGTAAAAATCCACCGGATACTCGCCCAAAATGCAGTTGGCCCCAACCTGGGACCCCGCCCCCAGCGTGACGCCGCCGCGCACGATGGTGTTGCTGTCGACAAAGACGTCGTCGCCCAGCACGGTGCCATCCTCAATCACGCAATGGTGGCCCAGCGTGACATTTTTGCCCAACACGGCGCCCCGGCCGATGACGCAATGGGCCCCCTGCTGCGCAGGTTGTCTGTGCTGCATGTTGACGCTCCTTCTTTACGGCTCTGCCGGGCCGCGTTGCGCCGCCAAAGCCAAAAACGTATCGTAGTCCCGGATATAATCGTCGGCGTCATAGTAAGAATCCGCCGCCACGCACAGCACCGAATTGTCCTGCTGCCAGAGCATCTCGCGCCACATAAAGTGCTCGACGATCAGGCCCTTGGCGGGGTCGTCCAGCAGGACCTCGGTCTTTTCGCGCCCGTCGTCCAGGCGGATCAAAATGCTGCCGTAGGGGCACCACAGCAGCTGGCGCAGCGCTTTGTGCGCATGGCCGCCGCGCTGCACGCCCTGCGGCGCGCCGTAGATGTAGTAGATGCGCTTGACCGCAAACGGCACGTCGCGCCCGGCCTCAAAGACCGAAAGCGTACCCATGCCCTCGGCCGTGACGCTTTTCATGCGGATGGTTTGGATAATCATGGTTTTTCCCTTCTTTTCAGGAGATCCTGACGACGGCTGTACCGTCCAGTATAGCACAAGAATCGCCGTTGGGGTAGCAGGGCATGGCCTGTACGCGGGGGTCCTGCGCCCAGGCGTCCAGCTGGGCCTGGTCGGCCACAATGTTGGCCGCGCTGCCCATCACATGCTGGAACCACCATTTGAGGGTGCCGTCGTAGGTGACGGCCGAGGGGACCTGGTGCAGATCGCCCTCCGCATAGCGGCTGAACGCCGGGTTGCGGTAGGCAAACGCGGAATCGGTAAAGTCGCCGGCAAAGACGACCGGGGTGACGCCTTCCTCATACCCGGGCAGCTGCCGCACCTGCGCCATGACGGTCTCCATCTGGCGGGCCGTCTGATCGTAGACGAGCTGGGTGTACACATACGCCCCGTTGGCGCAGATGACCATGCGCAAAATCCAAAACGCACACAGCAGCGCCGTCCCCCAGCCCCACAATGCGCGGGGCGCGGGCTGCGGGGCTGCGCCGGGCGCAGGCCTGCCAAAAAACAGCAGCAGCGGCAGCGCCCAGACCAGGAACACGGCGTGCTGCATCAGGATATACACATTGCCGGACGCAAGCAGCCAGATGACGTTGAGCCCCAGCGGCAGCAGCAGCACGGCGATGGCTGCCTGGGCAGCCGCGCGGACGCCTTTGCCGCGCAGCCGCAGCGCCAACCCCAGCACCGCCAGCCCCAGCGCCAGCGCCGTCGCCACGCGCATGCCGCGGTCGTTCCAGCCGGAATACCCCAGCAGCGTTGCAAAAAAGTTGCGGTATACCGCCGGGATGCCGGCCAGGATGGCGGCCGGCCCCAGCCGCGCCAGCTGGGCCAGGCCGTTGCCGGTATCGGCCAGCTGGTAACCGGTAAGCGCCAGCGAGACCTGGACCGAGACAAGGTACAGCCCCGCCCCCAGCGCCAGCGAGAGCAGATACCGCCCGCCCCGCGCCAGCCAGGCGCGCCACGGCGTGCCCGCCAGCGCTTTTTGCAGCAGCACCAGCAAAAACAGGCCCAGCGCAAACTGGATGTACGCCTGGTACAGCGCCAGGCAGACGCAGAAACAACCTGCCGCGCCGCCCAAAGCCAGCGCCCCGCGCCGCCGCTCGGCGCACCATACGCCGGCGCAGGCCAGCAGCATCGCCAGCAGGTAGGCGTCGGTCTCGTAGGTATAGGTGGCCAGCATGGCCGTGACACTGGCGCAGCAGGCCAGAACGCCCGTGAGCAACGCCGCCCCGGCGCGCCGCAGCCGCAGCAGGCGGGCCATGCCATACCCGCTGAGCGCCACATATACGGTGCTGAACGCCCCGATCAGCCACGGCGCGGCCACCTTGCCGCGCACAAGCGGGAAATACAGGTTTTGCGCCCAGCGGCCCAGCACGTACATCGTCCACTGCGCGTCGAACACCAGCACTGTGCCGTCATGGTTGGGGAACAGGTTGGCAAACGCAAACCCGTGCGCCAGCAGCATGCCGGCCAGAGCCGCCAGCGACACGGCGGCCAGCAGCGGCCTGTCGACGCCTTGCAGCGTTTTGCGCGCCTTTTCTTCGATCTTGTCCAGTATCTGCGTCATGCGGGCAGGTTCCCCTTACAGCGTTATGCCCCGGCGGTATCGCCGGAGGCTTCGTAAATGGCGCGCAGGGCGGCCGCGTCGCCGTTTACGGGCGGCTGCCAGGCGCGCTGCGCTTTTTTGAACGGGTGGTTCTGCGGTACGATGCACCGGCCGATCAGCCCGCGCACCAGGCGGCTTTTGTGCCGGTCGTTGAAAAAATACGCATAGGCTTTGCGCACGGTGGCGTCCTGCGGGTAGAGCGTGCGCAGCAGCTGCACCATGGCGCGCCACTCAGCCGCCATGCGCTGGCGCGCCGCCGCGTCGGTGGAGACGCCGCCGCCGTACTCGTACCAGCTGGTCAGGCGGTCGTACCGGCGGATGGGCACGCCCTGTACGGCGAACAGCCGCACGGCGAAATCCTCGGCCAGGCGCACATGCCCGGCCATCGTTTGCAGCGCCTGGACCAGCAGCGCGCGCTCATACACCATGCCGCAGCCGCTGATGCCGTCGTCAAACAGCAGCAGGTTGCGCTTGATGCGCGCGGCGTCGTAGTGGGCGGGGTCGTAGGGCGCGCGGTCAAACGGCGTTTCGCCGGGGGCAGGCGTCGGCGCGGGCTGCGGCGTGTAGTACGCCTGGCGGGCAAAGGCCACGCGCGGCGCGTCGGCCCGCAGCCGCCCCAGCCACCAGGACAGTGTGCCTGCATCGTAGAGGTAGTCCCCCGGCGAGAGCGTCAGCACCCAGCGGGTGGCGGCCTGCTGCGCGGCGTTAAGGACGTTGCGCACCGTGCCGCCGTTTTGCGCCAGGCGCGCCGTGCCCACGGCCGTGATGCCCTGCGCGGCCAGGTAGGCCGTACTCTGGGCAAAATTGTCCTGCGGGGAGCCGTCGTCGGCCAGCAGTACCGCGAAGTCGCGGGTGTCCTGCAGGGCCAGCGAGGCCAGCGTGCGCCGCAGCGCCGCCGCATCGGGCCGGTATTGTGCGATAAGCACCGTCAGCAGCGTTTCCATCGTCGGCCCCCTCCCCTTTCTCGGTTACTCTATTTTACTCCATGCGGCCCATTTTGCCGCGCCAGAAATCCAATGCGCCGCGCCAGGCCCCGTAGCTGCGCCCCTTTTTGCGGCCCAGCAGTTTGGTCAGCGCGTAGCGCGCCGCACCCGCCGCCAGCGGGCCGACGGTTTTGGCGCGCGCATAGGCTTTGCTTTTGCCCTTGCAGGTCAGGTACAGCGTGTTGCGCGTGATGTAATAGACCGAGAGCATGCCCCCCGCGCTGCCGCCGGCTTTGTGCCAGATCCTGGCCTGCGGCAAAAACCACAGCGGCACGCCGGCGTCGGCCAGGCGCAGGCAGTAGTCGACATCCTCGCAGTACATGAACAGCGTTTCGTCCAAAAAGCCGACGCGCTCGATGACGGCGCGCGGCAGCAGCACGCAGCAGAAGGTGATGAAACTGACCTGCTGCGGCTGCGAGAACGCCGGCCCGTCCTTTTGGTGGCCGCCCAGGTGCTTGACCTTGCCGGTGGCGCGGTCCAATGCGCCGCCGGCGAACCAGATCTCGTCCGGCGGGTCCAGAAACAGCATTTTGGGGCAGCTGACCGCCCCGGCCGGGGTGTTGGCCAGCAGGTTTTGCAGGAAATCCGGCGCGGCGACGGTGTCGTTGTTGAGCAGCAGCACCCAGTCGCAGCCGTCGGCCAGCGCGCGGCGGATGCCGACGTTGTTGGCCGCGGCAAAGCCCAGGTTTTGGCTTTGCGGCAAAAACACCGTGTTTGCCGGCAGATGCGCCCCCAGCTGCGCGACGGAGTCGTTTGTGGACGCATCGTCGAGCAGAATGATCTCAAAGTCCGTAAACGTCTGCTTTTGCAGGCTTTGCAGGCACTGCACGGTGTCCTGCCAGCCGTTGTAGTTGGAGATGACGATCCCGACTGTTGGCATGGTTACTCCTTCCACGAATTGACCGCGTCGATGACGGCCTGCACCTGGGCGTCGGTCATGCCGTAGTACATCGGCAGGCTGAGCTCGGTGGCCGAGATCTCTTCGGCCAGGGGCAGCGCGCCAGGGCCAAGGCCCAGTTCGCGGTAGGCCCCCTGCAGGTGGATGGGCGTGGGGTAGTGTTTGTTGGTGCCGATGCCGCAGGCGTTGAGGTGCGCTTCCAGCGCGTCGCGCCGGGCGCAGCGCACGGCAAAAATATGGTAGACGTGCTCGCACCCTGGCGCCACCGTGGGCAGCGTGACGGCCGGGTTGCAAATGCCGGCGCAGTAGCGCCCGGCAATGCGGCGGCGCTCGGCGTTCATGCGGTCCAAATGCGGCAGCTTGGCGGCCAGGAAGGCGGCCTGCAATTCGTCCAGGCGGGAGTTCTGGCCCTTGTAGATGTGGTGGTATTTATAGTCGCTGCCGTAGTTGCCCAGCGCGCGCACCTTTTGGGCCAGGTCGGGGTCGTTGGTGGTCACGCAGCCGGCGTCGCCCAGCGCGCCGAGGTTTTTGCCCGGGTAGAAGCTGAACGCCGCGGCGTCGCCCAGGCTGCCCGCGCGGCGGCCCTGGAAGGTCGCGCCGTGGGCCTGGGCCGCGTCCTCGATGACTTTGAGGCCATGCGCTTTGGCGATGGCGTTGATGGCGTCCATCTGCGCGCACTGGCCGTACAGGTGCACGGCAATGATGGCTTTGGTGCGCGGGGTGACGGCGGCCTCGATGCGGGCGGGGTCGATGTTGTAAGTAGCCAGCAGCGGCTCGACAAACACCGGCGCGGCCCCGGCGTAGCTGACGGCCAGCACGGTGGCGATGAAGGTGTTGGACGGCACAATGACCTCGTCCCCCGGGCCGATGCCCATCGCTTTGAGGATAAGCACCAGCGCGTCGAGGCCGTTGCCGCAGCCGACGCAGTGCGCCGCGCCGCAGTAGCGGGCGAAGGCGGCCTCAAAGGCTTCGTCCTCGCGCCCTTCGATGTACCAGCTGTTTTGCAGCACGCGGTCGAACGCCGCGCGCAGGTCACCGTCGAGCTCCTTTTCCATCGGGCGGAAAGAGACGAACGGCACCGAAAGTTTTGTCGGTTGGGACACAGTCAAACGCCTCGTTTTCTGGTAAAAGTCTGCGCCGCAGCGCAACGGGCATACCTGCCCAAAATATACCGTCTTATTATACAACGATTTGCCCGCTTTCGCAACCAAAAAAAGCAGGACGTCCCCCGGCGTGCCGGGTTTTTTCGACACGCAGGGGGACGCCCTCCGGCTCAGTTTTGCGCGGCGGCGCGTGTGCGGCACTGGGGGCCGCAGTCGCTGACGTCGATGCTGATATGCGCCGCGCGGCAGGTGGAACCCGCCAGGTAGCGGCAGCTGCGCTCGGTACAGTGCACGTCGGTCTCGGCCGTGGCGGGGGCGTTGTCGGTGGCGACGTTGCCCACGCCCTCGTTGCAGCGGTAGCTGCTGCACACCGCGTCGCCCGGCCCGGCGTGGCGCACCGTAACGCCGCCCAGGCAGCAGCCGCCGGCTTTGTTGTGGCAGCAGTCGTACTGCGCACAGTCCAGATATGCCATAGGGCAAACACCTCCGCCGCCAGTATGCCCGCAAAACGGGCGGTTATGCAAAGGCGCCCCCACACCGCGCAGGCTATACAAAAACCCGCGCCGCAGCGAACGCTGCGGCGCGGGTTTGGTTGGGCCGGCCGGATTTGAACCGACGGATGGAGGAGTCAAAGTCCTCTGCCTTACCGCTTGGCGACGGCCCAGTAAAAGAAAAGACCGTGTGGCTGTGCCGGCACGGTCTTTGGTGGGGTGCCTAGAGGGATTCGAACCCTCGGCCTCCAGAGCCACAATCTGGCGCGCTAACCAACTGCGCCATAGGCACCATACAGTGCGCCCGAAGGGTCTCGAACCCCCGGCCCACTGCTTAGAAGGCAGTTGCTCTCTCCAGCTGAGCTACGGGCGCATAATGGTTCTTGCCCGGTGGGGCATGTTGCGACGGATATTATAACAGATGCGCAGCGGCAAGTCAAGGGGTGCGGCGGCATTTTTTGGCTTTTTTAGCATTCGGGCGGCGTTGGGTCCCCAAAGTACAGCCCGTACCACAAAAGAAAGCTGTACACTGCCCAAATTTGGGTCATGCCCTGCGTGCGGCCGGCGCGGTGCGCTTCCAGCAGTTCGCACAGCGCGTCGGTGTCAAAAAAGCGCGCGGCCGCCGGGCTGGTGAACGCTTCGCGCACCCGCGTGTAATAGGGTTCCTGCCGCAGCCAGGCCGCCAGCGGTACCGGGAACCCGCGCTTTTTGCGCCGGGCCACGGCGCGCGGCAAACTGCGCGCGGCTGCGGCGCGCAGCGCCACTTTACCGCGGCGGCGCGTGCAGCGCAACCGGCGCGGCAGCCCCCGCGCCACAGCCCAGACTTCGCGGTCCAAAAACGGCACGCGCAGTTCGAGACCATGCGCCATGCTCATGCGGTCGGCCTTGCGCAAAATATCATAGGGCAGCCAGGTGTGCAGGTCCACCCACTGCAGCGCCGTCGGCTCGTCAAGGCCCGCGGCCGCGTCGAACCAGGGCCGGAACCGCCGCGCCGGGTCGGCGGCCGGCGGGTGTTTGAGGTAGCGGTCGCGCTCGGCCGGGGTGGCAAACACATAATGGGCCCGCGCGCAGCGCTGCCAGGGTTGCTGCGCGCCGCGCTGCAAAAACCGGCAGCCCGGCAGGCAGCGGGCCAGCGCACGCCGCACCGCGCGCGGCAGCCTTTGCCAGGCCGCCGCGTGCACGCCCTGGCGGTACAGCGGGTAACCGCCGAAGAGTTCGTCCGCCCCCTCGCCCGAGAGGACAACCTTGACTTTTTGCCGCGCGCTGCGGCACAGGAAATACAGCGGCACGGCGGCCGGGTTGGGCATCGGTTCGTCGTGGTACCACTGCACGGCGCGGGCCGCGGCAAAGAAATCGTCGGCGGTGACCTGCGTCTCGTGCAGGGGCACGCCCAGCGCCGCGGCCGTGGCGCGCGCGGCGTCCAGCTCGGAACAGTCCTGCTCGGCATAGCCGACCGTGAAGCACTGCAGCCGCGGCTGCTGCTGCGCAGCCTTGCACGCCGTCAGGGCGGAGTCCACCCCACCCGAGAGGAAACACCCGACTTCGACGTCAGCCAGGCGGTGGGCCGCCACACTGCCGGTAAAGGCCGCGTCGATATCCGCCGCCCACTGTGCCCGCGTGCGACCGGGGCGCGGCGCAAAGCGCAGCTGCGCAAAGCGGCGGCGCGTCAGGCGGCCGTTTTGCCACAGCAGGCTGTGGCCGGGCAGCAGCTCATACACGCCGGCAAACAGCGTCTCGCCGCCGGGCAGGTACTCGATGCTCAAAAAATCGGGCAGGGCGGCCGCGTTGAAGCGTTTTTCAAACGCCGGGTGGTCCAAAAACGCCTTGATCTCGCTGGCGAACAGCAGCGTTTCGCCGCGGCGGTACCAGTACAGCGGTTTGACGCCAAAGGGGTCCCGCGCGCAGAACAGCGTGCCGGCCTGGCGGTCCCACAGCGCAAAGGCGAACATGCCGCGCAAGCGGGCGGGCAGGGCGGCGCCCCACTGCTCCCACCCGTGCAGCAGTACTTCGGTATCGCTGTGGGTGGCAAAGATATGCCCGGCGGCCGTCAGTTCAGCCGTGAGTTCGCGGTAGTTGTAAATTTCGCCGTTGAACACGCACACCAGGCTGCCGTCCTCATTACACATGGGCTGGGCGCCGCCCGCCAGGTCCACGATGGCCAGCCGCCGGTGCCCCAGCGCGGCGCGGGCGTCGGCAAAAATGCCCTCGCCGTCCGGCCCGCGGTGGGCGATGCGCGCCGTCATGGCCTGCACGGTGCGCCGCGCGGCGGCCGGGTCCTGCCCGGGCGAGATAAATCCTGCGATCCCACACATCGGCACTCTCCCCTTTCTCTGGTTGCATCACAGCGCGCCGGCGCGCCACTGCGCCCCCACCTTGCGCCAGTACCCGGCCTGGCGCAGCAAAAACCAGACCCGCCGGGCCGGGCCCTCGCCGTCTGCCAGCAGGTGGCGGCGGCCGCGCCCGCGGCGGCGCAAAACGGCGGCGCGCTGCAGCGCGGCCCGGCCGGGGCAAAACCGCCGCACGACGCCCCAGGGCGCCGTGTACCACACCGCCGGGCGCAGCGCCGGGGCCGCGGGCGGGCGGCCGTCCAGCAGGTCGGCGGCCAGGGGCAGTGCCAGGTTGGCCCCGGCCGCCGTGCACGCGTAGGACGAACGCCCCGGGCGGGGGTTCATCTCAAACAGAACGGGTTCGCCGCCCGGTGCGTATTTGAGGTCAAAATTGGCAAAACCGCGCCAGCCGCTTTGTTGCAGCAGCGCGCGCAGCGCCGCCAGCAGCGCCGCGTCCTGCCGGGCGGGTTCCACCAGCAGCGCCGCGTAGTTACCGGTGCCTTCGGGCGTGCGCTCCTGCAACAGCACCTGCGCCTGCACGGCCCAGGCCGCCGTGCCGTCCTGCGCGCAGTAGATATTGACGACGCCAAGGGCAGTGTCCGGCCCGGGGATGTATTCCTGCACGAGCCAGCCGCCGCGGTAGCCACCCTGCGCCGCCGCGGCGGCGCAGGCCCCCAGTTGCGCGCGGTCCTGCGCTAGGTATACCTTGCGCTTGCCGGCAAACCGGCAGGGCGCATACGCCGCCTGGTCGGCCGGTTTGACGACGGCCGGCCAGCCGAACGGCAATGCTGTGGGCAGCGGCGCGCCGGGCCCCAGCAGGACGGTTTGCGGCGTGCGCAGCCCCTGCGCGGCGCAGGCCGCGGCAAAGCCCGGTTTTTGCCCCAGCCGCTGTACCAGCGCCGGCGGCGGGCAGGCAAAGCGGTAGTGCGCCGCCAGTGCGCTTTGGCAGCGCGCCAGCTGCAGGGCGTAGTCGTCGGCACAGGGCACCAGCAGCCGCGCCTGCCCGGGGAAGGCGCGCGCCACCGCCGCCAGCGTGCGCACAAGCACGGCGTCACAGCCCAGATCCTGCCGGCACACCACCGTTTGCAGCAGCCGCGTGGCGGCCAGCGCCGGCAGCGCACGGCGGCAGACCGCGACGCTGCGCACGCCGAATGCTTCCCAAAAGCTGCGCGCCATGCCGTAGACGTTGGCGTCGCCGCCGAGCAGAACCGGCAAAACCCCAGGCACAGGCATCCCCCCTCGCCTTAGTGTATGACGAAGGGGGCCGGCTATGCGCCAACGCCCGTGGTTGCCGCGGCGTTTTTGCGCATACTATACGGCAGTGTGAGGAGAGGAGGGAACGCCCATGTGCGGGATTGCCGGGTATATCGCCGGGCAGGGCGCGGCCAGCGCCGCCGTATTGCAGGCGATGCTGGCGTGCATCGCCCACCGCGGGCCGGACGGCCAGGGCGCGTTTGTGGAAGGCGCGGCTGCGCTGGGGCACCGGCGGCTGGCCGTGATTGACGAGGACTGCGGCCCCCAGCCGATGGCTAACGAGGACGGCCGCCTGGTGTGCGTATACAACGGCGAAATTTACAACTATCAGGCACTCACCGCCGAGCTGACGGCCGCCGGGCACGCCTTTGCGACCCGCTGCGACACCGAGGTGCTGCTGCACGGGTGGGAACAGTGGGGCGCCGCCCTGCTGCCGCGGCTGCGCGGGATGTTTGCCTTTGCGTTGTGGGACCGCGCGGCCGGCACGCTGTTCTGTGCGCGGGACGCGTTTGGCGTCAAACCGCTGTACTACTGCCGCACGGCGGACGGCACACTGCTGTTTGCCAGCGAAATCAAGGCGTTTTTGGACCACCCGGCCTTTACAAAGCGCCTGAACGAACCGCAGCTGGAACGCTACCTGAGCTGCCAGTACTCGCCGGGGGAGGAGACGTTTTTTGCCGGCGTGTACAAACTCCCGCCGGGGCACTGGCTGACGTTTGACGGGCAAACGCTGCGCCGCGGGCGCTGGTGGGCCCCGGTGTTTGCGCCGGACGCTGCCCCGGATGATGCGCCCGCCGCCCTGGACGAAGCGCTGCGCGGCAGCGTAGCGGCGCACCTGGCGGCCGACGGGCCGGTGGCGGGGTTTCTTTCGGCAGGGGTAGACTCGGCCTATATCACGGCGCTGGCGCGGCCCAAGCACTGCTATACCGTCGGCTATGCCGAGGGGCGGTACGACGAATCCCCGGCCGCCGGGCGGCTGGCGGCGGCCCTGGGGGTGCAGGACCATGTTGTGCGCATCACGCCCGAGGCGTTTTGGGCCGCGCTGCCCGCCGTGCAGTACCACATGGACGAACCGCTGGCCGACGCGGCCGCCGTGGCGCTGTACCTTTTGTGCTGCGAAGCCGCGCGCGGCGGCAAGGTTGTGCTCTCGGGCGAGGGGGCGGACGAATTGTGCGGCGGGTACAACATCTACCGCGAGCCGTTCACCGCCCGCTGGTACGGCCGCCTGCCGGCCGCTTTGCGCCGGGCGCTGGGCGCGCTGGCCGGGCGGTTGCCGGCGGTGCCCGGCGTCAATTTTATCGCACGGCGCGGCGTACCGCTGGCGCAGCGCTACTACGGCCCCACGGCCCTGCTGGACGAACGTGCCAAGCGCCGCCTGCTGCGCCGCTATACCGGCGCGGGCGACCCGCGTCTGCTGGCGCGCCCCGTATGGACGGCCAGCGCCGGGCTGGACCCCGTGACCCGCATGCAGGCCTGCGACCTGGCGCTGTGGCTGCCCGGCGATATTTTGCTGAAAGCCGACAAGATGAGCATGGCGCATGGCCTCGAACTGCGCGTGCCGTTTTTGGACCACGCCGTGTGGAACGCCGCCCGCCGCCTGCCCCCGGCCGCCAAGGCCGACGCCCGTCAGACCAAGCGGGCGCTGCGCGCCGCGGCCGCCCGCCGCCTGCCCGGCGCCGACGCGGCCCGCCCCAAGCGGGGGTTCCCGGTGCCGGTGCGGGACTGGCTGCGGCAGGAGCGCTGGGCCGCCCCCGTGCGCGCGGCGTTTGACCGCCCGGCGGCCGCACGGTTCTTTTGCGTGCGGCGGCTGCATAGGATGCTACGGCAGCACCTGCGCGGCACGCGCGACAACTGGCGGCAGATTTTTTGCATCTACTGCTTTTTGGTGTGGTACGAACAATATTTTGAGGGGGATGCGCCATGAAGCTGTGCGAACTTTTGCCGGCGGCGGGCGGTGTGCTGTTGCAGGGCGACCCGCGCGCCGAGGTGCGGGCGCTGTGCTGTGATTCCCGCGCGGTGACGCCGGGTGCGCTGTTCGTCTGCCTGCCGGGGCGGCATGCCGACGGGCACAATTTTGCGGCGGCCGCCGTGCGCGCCGGGGCCATGGGTGTTGTGTGCGAGCACCCGGTGCCCGGCCTGCCGCCGGGGACGCCGGCGGCGCAGGTACCGCACGCGCGCGCGGCGCTGGCGCAGCTGGCCTGCCGTTTGTACGGCGACCCCGCGCGCCGCATGACGATGATCGGCGTGACCGGCACCAAAGGCAAAACGACGGTGGCCTGGCTGCTGGCCGCCATGCTGGCAGCGGCCGGGCGCAAGGCCGGCGTGCTGGGCACCAACGGCGCGCAGTGGCCGGGGCACCGTGTGCCGCTGCCCCGCACAACGCCCGAGAGCAGCGACCTGCAGGCGCTGCTGCGGCGCATGGCCGACGACGGCTGCGACGCCTGCGTGATGGAAGTTTCCAGCCTGGGGCTGCAGCAGCACCGCGTCGACGGCATTTTGTTTGACATCGGCATCTTTACCAACCTTTCGCCCGACCACATCGGCCCCGGCGAACACGCCGACTTTGCCGAGTACCTGGCCTGCAAGAGCGAACTGTTCCGCCGCTGCCGTGTCGGCGTCGTCAACGCCGACGACCCCCACGCCGCGGCCGTGCTGGTGCGCCACACCTGCCGCGTGGTGCGCTACGGCGTGCAGAACTCGGCCGCCTGGCGCGCTTTGCCCGGCTGGCAGCCGCGGCGCGCGCCCGGCTTTTTGGGCGTGGATTTTACCGCCGTGACCCCTGCCGGGCAGGCGCTGCGCTGCCGCGTGGGCATGCCGGGGCGCTACAGCGTGTACAACGCGCTGGCCGCGCTGGCCGCCGCCGGCGTGCTGGACCTGCCGCACACCGCCATGCAAACCGGGCTACAAAGTTGCGTGGTGCGCGGCCGCACCGAGGTGGTGCCGCTGAACGCGCCGTTTACCGTGGTGCTGGACTACGCCCACAACGCCGCGGCGGCCCAAAGCGTGCTGCGCGCGCTGCGCGCCTGCCGCCCGGCGCGGCTGGTGGCGCTGTTTGGCTGCGGGGGCGGGCGCAGCCGGGTGCGCCGCTTTGGCATGGGCGAAGCCTGCGCCCGCCTGGCCGACGCCTGCATCGTGACCGAGGACAACAGCCGCGGCGAGCCGCTAGACGCCATCTGGGCCGATATCCGCGCCGGTATGCGGCGCGGCGGCCCGGGGACGCCCTGCGTGCTGATTGCCGACCGGCGCAAGGCACTGTACTACGCGCTGGGCCACGCCCGCCCCGGCGATATCCTTGCCGTGCTGGGCAAAGGGCACGAGACGACGCTGCAGCGCGGGGCCGAGACCCTGCCCTTTGACGAGCGGGAGATCATCCAGACCTACATGCGCGAAAAACAGGCATAACAAAGCCGCGCCGCCCTGTGCCAAACAGGGCGGCGCGGAAATTTTGTATGAAGTTCTGTATGTTTTTTGCTCTGCGGGCGCGCGGCGCGCGTCACCGCCCGCTTTGCAACGCCGTCAGCTCCGTCTGCGTCAGTTCCCGGTACTGGCCGGGGGCCAGCGCGGGGTCCAGCGCCACGCCGCCGATGCTTTCGCGGTGCAGCGCGTTGACGCCCGCGCCAAAGACGCCGAACATCCGCTTGATCTGGTGGTAGACGCCCTGGCGCAGCGTCACGCGCACCGTGCAGGGGTCTGCCCCGGCCGGTTCGACCCGGGCGGGGGCCAGCGTCTGGCCGTCGGCCAGCGTGACGCCCGCCGCAAACCCGGCGCGCATTTCCGGCGTCAGCGGCGTGTCCAGCGTGACAAGGTAGACTTTTTCGACATGGTGCGTCGGCGCAAGCAGGTCGTGCGCCAGCGCGCCGTCGTCGGTCAGCAGCACAAAGCCGGTGCTGGTTTTGTCTAGCCGGCCGGCCGGGAACAGCTGCCGCCGGGGGTAGGCGGCGGCCACCAGGTCCGCCACGGTGGTGTCGCGTTTGTCCCGGCTGGCGCTGACGACGCCCGCCGGTTTGTTGAGCATGATGTAGACGTATTTCTGGTACGCCCCCGCCAGCGGCGCGCCGTCCAGCGCCAGGGCGGCGGTTTCGTCCACCTGCGCGTCGGCCTGTTTGCACACGGCCCCCGCCACCGCCACGCGGCCTTTGGCGATGGCTTTGCGGCTTTCGCTGCGGGTCATGCCGGTGCGCGCGGCCAGCAGTTTGTCCAGCCGCATCATGCCGGGTGCTCCTGCGTGATCGCCGCCGTCTTGCCGCGCACGGCGCGGATAAGGTCGGCGGGTGCGCACTCGATCTGGGTGCCGATGCGCCCACCCGAGACCAGCATCGACGGCTGGGCCAGGCAGCTCTCGTCAAACACTGTCAGGTACTGCTTTTTCATGCCCACCGGGCTGCACCCGCCGCGGATGTAGCCGGTGACTTTGTTGATGTCCGCCACATGGATCATCGCTACGCTTTTGACGCCGGCGGCTTTGGCGGCTTTTTTGAGGTCGAGTTCCGCCAGAACCGGCACGACGAACACATAATAGTTGCGGTCTGCCCCCTGGGTGACCAGCGTCTTGAACACCCGCGCGGGGTCCTGCCCGGTCAGCCGCGCCACCGTGGCGCCATCGACGGCCTGGCCTTCCTCATGCGGGTATTCGTGCGCGGTGTAGGCGATTTTGGCGCGCTCCAGCATGCGCATGGCGTTGGTTTTGGCTTCTTTGCCCATGGCGGGCCCCCTCCCCGGCGGGCGGGCCGCCGTTTGTTTGCTGCCTTTTATTATAAAGCGGCGGCAACGTTTGCGCAAGGGGTTGACTTTAGCAGTTTAAAGTGCTAAAATCCCGGTATCAGAAATTTTGCCAACGGATATAGACAGGGAGAGTACCGCCATGATTATCGTCTTAAAACAAAACGCCCCCGCCGCCCAGGTGCAGCAGTTCTGCGCGGAACTGCGCGGCATGGGGTTTGCCATCAACGATTCCGTCGGACGCGACACCCATATTTTGGGTTTGATCGGCGACACAAAGGACCTGGCTGAAAGCTGGGTGCTGGCCAACCCGGTGGTGGAGACCTGCCGCCGCGTCAGCGAGCCGTACAAAAAGGCCAACCGCAAGTTCCACCCCGACGATACGGTGGTGGACGTGGCCGGGCATAAGATCGGCGGCGGGTACTTTGCCGTGATGGCGGGCCCGTGCAGCGTGGAGGGGCGCGACCAGATCGTGGGCATCGCGCAGCGGGTGCAGGCGGCCGGGGCCGGCATTTTGCGCGGCGGCGCGTTCAAGCCGCGCACCAGCCCCTACAGTTTCCAGGGCCTGCGGGCCGAGGGGCTGGAGCTGCTGCAGGCCGCCCGCGCCGCGACGGGCCAGCCCATCGTGACCGAATTGATGAACAACGAGCATATCCCGCTGTTTGTGGACGCCGGGGTGGATATGATCCAGATCGGCGCGCGCAATATGCAGAACTTTGAGCTGCTGAAAGCCGTGGGCAAGTTGCAGGTGCCGGTGCTGCTCAAGCGGGGGTTGTCCTCGACGCTGGAGGAATTGGTGATGAGCGCCGAGTACATCCTTGCCGAAGGCAACCCCAACGTCGTCCTGTGCGAGCGCGGCATCCGCACCTTTGAGACGAGCATGCGCAACACGCTGGACCTTGCGGCCGTGCCGATGCTGAAAAAGATGACCCACCTGCCGGTGGTTATTGACCCCAGCCACGCGGCGGGCCTGGCCTTTATGGTACCGGCGCTGGCGCAGGCCGCCGTGGCCGTGGGCGCCGACGGGCTGATGATTGAGGTGCACAACGACCCCGCCCGCGCCAAGAGCGACGGCGCGCAGAGCCTGACGCCCGACCAGTTTGACGCGCTGATGGGCGTGATCCGCCCGGAACTGGAATTTTTCGGCAAGACGCTGAACTGACCCACAACGCAGCAGCCCCTGGCTCTTTGAGCCAAGGGCTGTTTTGTTTGCGTGGTTCACGCCGAGCAGGAGACGAGCAACACCGGCAGGATTTCTACCAGTATGACGGCCAGCACCACCCAGCCGACGATCTGGCCAAGGCGCTTTTTCCTGGCCGCATCGCCCTGGCGCGGCGGGCGCTTGGGCGGCGCGGGGCGGTGGGCGTAGGCCGGGCGCCCCGGCGTTTCGCGCACGCGGTGCGGCACTTTTTCGCCGTTACCGTCGTGGGTGCGCGCGCTTTCGCCCGGGTGCTCACTGCGCAGGGTGTACTTTTTCTCGTGATAATACGGCATCCCGCAGTCGGTACACCGGTCATCGACGATCTCGCCGCCGCAAAAACTGCACTTGGACATACGGTTTCCCCTCCTTGTATAGCTGCCAAACACCGTCGTTTTCTTTATTGTAACAGGATTCAGCCCCGCCGTACAGGGGTTTTACCGCGGTTTTACACAAAATCTGTCACGGCTGCATGGCGCGGCGGCGCAGCGCCGTCTTGCGGTGCAGGCTTTCGGCCATTGCGAACATCAGCACCAGGATGACCGCCAGCGCCCACGGGTACAGCGCCGGCGTGACATACTGCGCCAGCAGCCCGAACACCGGTGGCACCAGGCAGCTGCCCACGTAGGCGGTGGCCATCTGCAAACCGGTCATCGACATGCTGACCTCGCGCCCGAAATTGATCGGCGTCTCATGGATGATGCTGGGGTAGATGGGCGCACAGCCCAGCCCCACCGTGATGAGCCCCGCAAACAGCGTACCCTGCCCGGTGGGCAGCAAAATCAGCACGGTGCCGGCGGCGATGAGCGCCTGCCCCAGGCGGATCATGTTCTGGTCTTTGATTTTCATCGTCAAAAAGCCGCAGACGCCGCGCCCCACCGTGATGCCCACATAGAACAGGCTGGCCCAGCGCGCGGCGGTGCCGGCGTCGATGCCGCGCACCAGCGTGCAGTAGCTGGCCGCCCACATGCCGGCGGTGGATTCCAGCGCGCAGTAGCAGAAAAAGCAGACGAGCACCTGCGGCACGCCGGGGCGGCGCAGCAGCTCCGGGATGGGGTGGGGTTTGAACTCGGCCCCCTCGACGTTGGCCTGGGGGCGTTTCCACAACGGCAGGCTGAGCAGCAGCACCGCCGTGAGCGCAAACTGCAGCAGCGCAATGGTGCGGTAGCCGCCCTGCCAGCTGCCGCCCGCCAGCGCGCGGCCCATGATGACCGGCCCGGCGCTGGCGCCGAGGCCCCACATGCAGTGCAGCCAGCTCATGTGGCGGCTCTCGTAATGCAAAGCCACATAGTTATTGAGCGCCGCGTCGACGCTGCCGGCCCCCAGCCCGTAGGGCACCGCCCACAGGCACAACTGCCAGAACTGCCCGCTGAGCGAAAAGCCCAGCAGCGCCACGGCGGTAAGCAGCACACTGACGGCGGTGACGCCGCCGGGGCCCAGGCGCAGGGTCAGACGCTCGCTGCACAGGGCCGAGACGATGGTACCGGCCGAGATAATCATGGATACAATGCCTGCCCACGACAGCGCGGCGCCCAGTTCGCCGTACATGCTGGGCCAGGCCGCGCCCAGTACCGAGTCCGGCAGGCCCAGGCTGATGAACGCCAGGTAGATGACCGGCAAAAGCAAAGAGACCATCGAACACTTTTCCCCCGTTTTCCGCCCGCGCCGGGCGGTTTTTGTATACCACCGAATTATACCACCGTCGTTTGCGGCGCGCTATCCCCTTTTTGTATTTTTTGCGCAAAATTTCCCGGTTGCCCAGCAAACCCCCGCGGCGGCCTTGCGGCCGCCGCGGGGGGAACTGGCGTATGGCGTATGTACGGCGTTATTGCAGCACCGCGCCGAGGTTTGCGCTGGCGACCTGCCGCGCGTAGCGCGCCAGCCAGCCGGACTTGACGTTGGGTTCCGGCGGCACATAGGCGGCCTTGCGGCGGGCGAGTTCCTCGTCGCTGACCTGCAGCGTGATGCGGGCGTTGGGGATGTCGATGGCGATGGTGTCGCCCTCCTGCACAAGGCCGATGGGCCCGCCGGACGCCGCCTCGGGGCTGACGTGGCCGATGGACGCGCCGCGCGACGCGCCGCTGAACCGGCCGTCGGTGATGAGCGCGACGGTGGTGTCCAGTTTCATGCCGGCCAGCGCGCTGGTGGGGTTGAGCATCTCGCGCATGCCGGGGCCGCCTTTGGGCCCCTCGTACCGGATGACGACGACGTCGCCGGGCACGATTTTGCCGGCGTAGATGGCGGAGATGGCCGCATCCTCGCTGTCAAAGACGCGGGCGGGGCCGCTGTGGACCTGCATTTCGGGCGCGACGGCGCTGCGCTTGACGACGCAGCCGTCGGGCGCGAGGTTGCCCCACAGAATCTGCAGCCCGCCGGTGGGGCTGTACGGGTCGTCGATGGGGCGGATGGCCTTGGTGTCCAGAATATGCGCGCCGGCGATGTTTTCGCCCAGCGTTTTGCCGGTGACGGTGGGCACGTCGAGGTCGAGCAGGCCCTTTTTGGCGAGTTCGGCCTGCACGGCGGGGATGCCGCCGGCTTGGTACAAATCGGGCATGTGGGTGGGGCCGGCGGGGGCCAGGTGGCAGAGGTTGGGCGTTTGGGCGCTGACCTCGTTAAAGAGTTTGAGGTCCAGCGGCACGCCGGCTTCGTGCGCGATGGCCAGCAGGTGCAGCACCGTGTTGGTGGAGCAGCCCAGCGCCATATCGCAGGTCAGGGCGTTGCGGATGGACCGTGCGTTGACGATCTGCCGCGCGGTGACACCGCGGCGCACCAAATCCATGATGGCCATGCCCGAGCGCTTGCCCAGCTGCAGCCGCTTGGCGTAGACGGCGGGAATGGTGCCGTTGCCGGGCAGCGCGATGCCGATGGCTTCGCACAGGCAGTTCATGCTGTTGGCCGTGTACATGCCGGAACAGGACCCGCAGCCCGGGCAGCAGTTGCAGGTGCAGTCCTCGAGCTGGGCGTCGTCGATGAGACCGGCCTTGTAGGCGCCGACGGCCTCGAACATTTTGGAAAGGCTGACCTCCTCGCCCCCCACGTTGCCGGCCAGCATCGGCCCGCCGGAGCATACGACGGCCGGCACGTCCAGCCGGCAGGCGGCCATGAGCATACCGGGCACGATCTTGTCGCAGTTGGGCACCAATACCAGGCCGTCGAGCTGGTGGGCCTGGCACATCGTCTCGACGCTGTCGCAGATCAGCTCGCGGCTGGGCAGGCTGTACTTCATGCCCGCGTGGCCCATGGCGATGCCGTCGCACACGCCGATGGCCGGCATCAGGATGGGGGTGCCGCCGGCCATGCGGACGCCGGCTTTGACGGCTTCGGCCAGTTTATCGAGGTTCATGTGGCCGGGCACAATCTCGCTGTAGGCGCTGATGACGCCGATGAGCGGGCGGTCGAGTTCTTCGGGCGTGTAGCCCAGCGCGTAGAACAGGCTGCGGTTGGGCGCGCGCTCAGGGCCTTTTTTGACGTTATCACTGTGCATGGGGAAACCCTCCGTTTTCTGTGGGGAAACAAGACCGGCCGGGGCGGCGCGTCTGCCGGGTCCCGGCCGGGGTTCGGTCCGGCGTGGTTATTTTTTGAGCCAGCTCATCATCTGGCGCAGTTCCTTGCCGACCTTTTCGATCAGATGCTCGGACTGCATGCGGCGCTGGGCCAGGAAATGCACCTTGCGGCCGCCCTTGGGGCTCATCTCGGTCAGGAACTCGCTGGCGAAGGTGCCGTCCTGGATTTCGGTCAGGACTTTCTTCATCTCTTTGCGGGTCTCCTCGGTAATCAGGCGCTTGCCGGTGCGGTAGTCGCCGTACTCGGCCGTGTTGGAGATGGAGTAGCGCATCTTGTCAAAGCCGCCCTCGTTGATGAGGTCGACGATGAGTTTCATCTCATGGCAGGTCTCAAAGTAGGCCATCTCGGGCGCGTAGCCGGCTTCGACCAGCGTGTCGAACCCGGCGTGGATGAGCTCGCACACGCCGCCGCACAGCACGGCCTGCTCGCCAAAGAGGTCGGTTTCGGTTTCCTCTTTGAACGTCGTCTCGAGGATGCCCGCGCGGCCGGCGCCGATGCCGGAAGCATAAGCCAACGCGATATCCTTGGCTTTGCCGGTGTAGTCCTGCTCGACGCAGATCAGGCTGGGCACGCCGTGGCCCTCGACATACTGGCTGCGGACGGTGTGGCCGGGGCCTTTGGGGGCGATCATGATGACGTCGACGTTTTTGGGCGGCACGATGGTCTTGAAATGGATGTTGAAGCCGTGCGCGAACGCCAGGGCCTTGCCTTCGGTCATATAGGGGGCGACCTGGCTGTTGTAGATGTCGGCGCACAGTTCGTCGGGCACCAGCATCATGACGACGTCGCCGGCCTTGGCGGCTTCCTCGACTTCCATAACCTTGAAGTTGGGGTGGTCGGCGGCGAATTTGGCGGCTTTTTCCCAGTGGCCGGAGCCTTTGCGCAGGCCGACGACGACGTTGACGCCGCTTTCGGCCAGGTTCTCGGAATGGGCGTGGCCCTGGCTGCCGAAGCCGATGACGGCGACGGTCTTGCCGTCGAGCATGCCGAGGTTGCAGTCGGAATCATAATACTTGTGGATGGCCATGGTAATCTACTCCTTTTTTTGTGATGGTTATATGGTAAATTGTATGGGGAAACGTTCGTCACGTCCGGGCGGACGGGCTGCCGGGCAGCGGGAACTGCGCGGCGCGGACTTCCTGCCGCGGCTTTTGCATGTGCTGGTGCTTGCCGCCGCGTTCCAGCGCCGTGACGCCGGTGCGGCAGAGCTCCAGAATTTCGTATTCGCTGAACATCGTCAGGAACGCGTCGATCTTTTCCGGCTTGCCGGTCAGTTCCAGCACCATGCTGTCGGGCGAAAGGTCGATGATCTTGGCCTTGTAGATGCTGGCGATCTCGCGCAGTTCGGCGCGGTTTTTGTTGTCGCACGCCACTTTGAGCAGCAGCAGCTCGCGCAGCAGACTCTTGTCGGGGTCCAGTTCAAAAATCTGGCGGGTGACTTCCAGGCGTTCGGTCTGCAAGATCAGCTGGCGCAGGGCCTGTTCGTCGCCGCGCAGCGTGACGGTGATGCGGCTGATCTTGGGGTCGTTGGTCTCGGACACGGTCAGCGTGTCGATGTTGAAGCCGCGGCGGTTGAACAAACTGGCGACGCGCGCGAGCACGCCGCTCTGGTTGTCGACCAGCAGGCTGATGACGCGGCGCGGGCTGGTGTTGGCGGTCGGCTGTACGGTTTGCATGGCGGTACCCCCTTACTCCATCAAAATATCCTGGACGGTGCCGCCGCCCGGGATCATGGGCAGCACTTTTTCGTCCTTGCCGATGCGGCAGTCGATCCAGCTGGGGCCGTCCTGTTTCAGCGCGTCGGCAAAGGCGGCCTTGAACTCCTCCGGCGTGGCGGCGCGGTAGCCCTTGGCGCCGAAGCCTTCGGCCAGTTTGACAAAATCGGTGCGGCGGTGGGGGTCGGTGTCGGCGTAGCGCTTGCCGTAAAACGCCGTCTGCCACTGGCGCACCATGCCCAGCACCTGGTTGTTGAAGATGACGGTGATGATGGGCAGCCCGTAGCTGACCGCCGTGCATCCCTCGTTGAGGTTCATGTGGAAAGACCCGTCGCCGGTGAGCATGATGACCCGGGCGTTGCGGCCCAGCGCCATCTGCGCGCCGATGGCCGCGCCGTAACCAAAGCCCATGGTGCCCAGGCCGCCGCTGGTCAAAAAGCCGCGGCTGTGGGTGTGGTGCAGGTACTGCGCCGCCCACATCTGGTGCTGGCCGACGTCGGTGACGTAGACGGCGTCCGGCCCGGCCTGGCGGCAGATTTCCTCAATCAGCTGGTGGGGGCGCAGCTCGGTGTCGCTGTCCACGGGTTGGTAGTCGTTTTTCTGCCAGGCGCGGATCTGTTCCATCCACAGCTTGTGCTCGGTCTTTTCGACAAAAGGCAGGATGGCCTGCAAAATGTAGCTGGCGTCGCCGGCCAGGCTGAGGTCCACCGCGACGTTTTTGCCCAGCTCGCTGGGGTCGATGTCGATCTGGATGACTTTGGCGCGCGGGGCAAACTTGGCCGGGTTGAGCGCCACACGGTCGGAGAATCGGGTGCCGACGGCAATGACGAGGTCGGCCTCGTTGACGGCCTTGTTGGCGGCATAGCAGCCGTGCATGCCCAGCAGGCCCAGGCTGTGCGGTTCGCCGTAGCCCAGCACGCCGGCGGCCATCAGCGTGTAGGTGGCGGGCATGCCGGTTTTTTCCAGCAAATCGCGCAGCGGCTGGCAGCCGGCCGCGCTGCGCACGCCGCCGCCAAAGACGACGATGGGGCGCGCGGCCGCGTTGATCATGGCGGCGGCCGCCTTGACGTCGTCGAGGTCGTAGCGCGTGACGGTGCGGATGAGCTCCGGCGGCTGGCGGGTGTACTCGCACTCGGCGGCGGTGACGTCCTTGGGGATATCGACGAGGACGGGGCCTTTGCGGCCCTGCTGCGCGATGCGGAAGGCCGCGCGCATCGTGTCGGCCAGGTCCTCGACCCGGCGCACGGTGTAGTTGTGCTTGGTGATGGGCATCGTGATGCCCTCGATGTACGCTTCCTGGAAGGAATCGCGCCCCAGCTGCGTTGTGGGCACGTTGCCGGTAAAGGCGACGATAGGCACGCTGTCCATGTAAGCGGTGGCGATGCCGGTGACGAGGTTGGTGGCGCCGGGGCCGCTGGTGGCCAGCACCACGCCGGTGCGCCCAGTGGCGCGGGCGTAGCCGTCCGCCGCGTGGGCGGCGCCCTGCTCATGCGCGGTCAGTACCGTGTGGATGCGGTCGGCGTTTTGGTACAGCGCGTCGTACAGGTTGAGCACCGACCCGCCGGGGTAGCCGAACAGCGTGTTCACCCCCTGCTCGATCAGCACTTCGACGAAGATCTGCGAACCGTTGAGTCTCATGGCGGTTCCTCCTCCTTTTCTTTTTGGCCGGGCCGCGCCGGGCGGCGGATAGAAAAAAGCAGCCTTTGCCCCTTATACCCAAGAGACAAAGGCTGCCAAAAGCACTCTGCGGTACCACTCTTATTGGGACGCATGCGTCCCCCCTCAACGGGCTTTGCACAAAGCCCTGCACGGTAACGGGTGCGCCCGTACCCGCTTACTGGCCGTGTTCGGCGGGTCTGCTCCGGGATCACTTCGCGGTGCGCCTGCCCTGCTGCCTTGCACCACCCGGCAGTTCTCTGGCGGCGGTCACGCACCGTTACTTGTTCCCTTCCACGCATTTGTGGATTTGGGTAAAACTATACCGCACTTCGCCCCGGTTGTCAAGTTTTTTTGTGGAAAACTTGCAACTTCCGGCAGCGGCCGCTATACTTGAAGAGTAGTCTCTTGGGGAAAGGATCGAACAAAGTTATGCAACGAAACGAATGGCTGGCCCGGCTCGACGCGCTCGTCGTGTTCCGCGGTTTGTTGGACACCCCGCTGCTGCGCGCGCTGCGCTGCGCGCTGACCGCCGACGAGGCGGACCTGGGCGGCGCGGTGGCGGCGTTTGAAGCCGTGTTGTTTGCCCAAAACACCAACTGGACCGACGCCCTGCTGGACGCCGCGCTGGAGGACGAGAACCTCTGCCTGCGCCTGGCGGCGGGCGGCGACGCCGGCAACGTGCTGGAAACCGCGCTGGAAAGCGAACTGGACTTTTTGCAGGCGCTGGGCCGCGCCGGGCTGGACGATGTGTGCCACGGCGCGCCGGAATACCTGCCCCGCTGGCTGGTGACCCCCGACGCCGATTTCCACGCCGCCTACGCGGCGCGCCGCGCGGCGGTGGGGCAGAAAGGCTACGGCATCTTTGCGCGCCACCATGTGTTCACGCTGGAAAACGGCCGCCTGGCCCCGGTGCGGTACCCCGACCCACAGCGCCTGGACGAACTGCCCGGCTATGAGCGCGAGCGGGAAAAAATTCTGGCCAACACCCGCGCCCTGCTGGAAGGCCGCCCCGCCAACAACGTGCTGTTGTACGGCGACGCGGGCACCGGCAAGTCCAGCACGGTCAAAGCCATTGCCAACGAGTACGCGCCCGAGGGCCTGCGGCTGATTGAAGTGAAAAAGAACCAGCTGTACCAGATCCCCGCCCTGATGGACAGCCTGGCCAAAAACCCGCTGAAGTTCATTTTGTTCATCGACGATTTGAGCTTTGCCGCCAACGACGACAACTTTGCCGCGCTGAAGGCCATTTTGGAAGGCAGCGTCGGCGGGCGCAGCCACAACGTGGCCGTGTACGCCACATCCAACCGCCGCCACCTGGTCAAAGAGTCGATGACCGACCGCACCGGCGACGACCTGCATGCGTCCGACACGCGGCAGGAGCTGATGAGCCTTTCGGCCCGGTTCGGGCTGACGGTGACGTTCCAGCAGCCGGACAAAGTGCGCTATGAAGCCATTTTGCTGGAACTGGCCCGCCAGTACGGCGTGCAGATGCCCAGCGACCAGCTGTACATCAAGGGCGAAGCGTTTGCCCTGCGCGCCGGCGGCCGCAGCCCCCGCGTAGCCAAGCAGTTTATTGAGCTGCTCAAAGGCGGGGTGCAGCTGTAAACCGCGCCGCACAGAAACCGCTCATGCCCTCCCGCCGCGCCCGGCATTGCCCCGGCGCGGCGTTTTTGTGCGCCCGCGTTTACGGACGCCGCGCAATGCACTCGATCTCGACTTTGGCGCCCTTGGGGATACCGGCCACCTGCACGCAGCTGCGCGCGGGGAACGGCTGGGCAAACGCCTCGGCGTACACCTCGTTGACGGCGGCAAAGTCGTTTAAATCGGCCAGGAACACTACGGTTTTGACCACATCCGCCATGCCCAGGCCGGCCGCGGCCAGGATGGCTTTGAGGTTGGCCAGGCTCTGCCGGGCCTGGTCCCGCACGTCCGCCGGCATGGCGCCGGTGGCAGGGTCGACGGGGATCTGCCCCGAGACGAACACGAGGTCCCCCAGGTCCAGCGCCTGGGAATACGGCCCGATGGCCGCGGGGGCGTTTTGCGTGGAGATAACGTTCATTGTGATACACATCCTTTTTTGTCGTTACAGGGGAAGTTTTTCCGTTCAGGTGCGCTCGGTTACAAGGGCGAAGCCTTCGGCCGTCAGCGCCTGGCGGATTTCCTCGATCTGGGCGGCGTTGCGGGTCTCCAGCCCGAGCTTGAGGAAACAGCTGGTGATGGCCATGTTGGTGTCACCCAAATCGTACTGGACGCTGACGACGTTGGCCCCGCAGCCGGAGATGATCTCGCTGACGCGGGTCAGCTGGCCGGGCTTGTCCTCCAGCGCGATGGTCAGGTTGCACTTGCGGCCGCTCATGACAAGGCCGCGCGTGATGACACGCGAGAGGATGTTGACGTCGATGTTGCCGCCCGAGATCAGGCAGACGGTCTTTTTGCCGGCCAGCGGCAGCTTGCCGAAGAGGGCCGCCGCCACCGGCGTCGCGCCGGCGCCCTCGGCCACCAGTTTCTGGTTTTCCATCAGGGCCAGGATGGCGGCGGCGATCTCGTCCTCGCTGACGGTGACGATGTTGTCGACGTAGTCCAGCGCCATCTGGTAGGTCAGTTCGCCGGGCGTCTTGACGGCGATGCCGTCGGCAAAGGTGTCGACGCGGTCCAGCGTCTCGTAGGTGTGGTCGTGGTAGGCGCGGGCCATACTGGCCGCGCCGGCCGCCTGTACGCCGTAGACCTTGACGTCGGGGCGCAGGCTTTTGATGGCGAACGCCACGCCCGAGATCAGCCCCCCGCCGCCCACCGGCACGATGACGGCGTCGACGTCGGGCAGCTGGTCGAGAATTTCCAGCCCGATGGTGCCCTGCCCGGCAATGACGAGCTCGTCGTCATACGGGTGGATGAAAGTCATGCCGGTCTGCTGCTGCAGTTCCACCGCGCGGTCGTGCGCATCGTCGTAAGCGCCCTTGACCAGTTCAACCTCGGCGCCCAGGCGCTTGGTGCTTTCCACCTTCATGATGGGCGCACCGTCCGGCATGCAGACAACGCTTTTGATGCCCATGCGGGCGGCGGCCAGCGCCACGCCCTGCGCATGGTTGCCGGCCGAGCAGGCGATGACACCTTTGGCGCGTTCTTCGGCCGTGAGCTGGCTGATCTTGTAGTACGCCCCGCGCAGCTTGAAACTGCCGGTGAGCTGCAGATTCTCGGTCTTTAAGTACAGCTCGGTACCCGGGCACAGGTGCGGCGCGGCGATGAGATCGGTCTTGCGGGCGACCTGTTTGAGCACGAACTTGGCGTGGTAGATTTTATCGAGCGTGAGCACGGGCATTCCCCCTTGTGATAGCCGACAACGCAGCCCGGCCCGCTGGCAGCGGGCCGGGCTTTGGATCGCACCTTTGCGATCTGCGGCGCATAGCAGGATTATAGTTGAGGTTTTCTAATTTGTAAAGTGAAACATTTTCACCATAAAACTTCCCGCTTTCCCGCACGGCGGACAGCGCCCCGTGCCCGCCCGGGATCCGCCGGGCGGGTTTTTGCTTGTTTTGCGCCGTAACACGCGGCATTTTTTCGTTTCTCTCTTGTGCTTTTTGCGCAGCGCCCGTATAATGGAAGCAAGCCCTACCGCCCGCCGCGCAACGGCGGCGGGCCGCTGCAAAGGAGGATGCCGGATGAAACACGCGAAGCCCCCTGCCCTGCCCACCGCCGCGGCGCTGGCGGCCGCTTTGCTGCTGGCGGCCTGCGCCCCGGCCCAAAGCGGCCCCCCGCAAGCGCCCGAGTACCCCTGGACGGACCGCTACGAGCAGACGCTGGCCGCCCTGGACGAAGCCGGCGCCGACTATGAGGTCGCGGACGACGCGGCCACCGGCGTTTCCGTCACGATGGAAAGCGGCGAGTTGTTCGGCGTGCCGGTGCAAGACCTGTACCTGCTCTTTGACGACAACGGCGCGCTGGAAGGCGTGAGCGGCGTGGTGGCACCGGAACAGACCGACGCCATGCAGGCCGCGATGCGCAAGGCGCTGGGCGCCCCCGTGGACAGCTACTGCCCGGCCAGCTACAACGCGCTGGAGGAGTTCGGCGTCCGCCTTTCCACCGACCTGGTACCGCTGGGCGGCCTGTACTGGCATGAAGAACAGCCTTTGAGCGAAACGCTGCCCGAAAAAGACGGCCTGACCCCCGCCCAGCAGTGGCAGAAAGCGCTGGAAGCCACTGGGCGCGTTGACCTGACCGAGAAAGAACCCCGCACCATCACCGTCAACGGCGAGGAGCGCACCCTCTGGTACGGCACCGAGGCGCTGGAACAGTTTTTGGCCAACAACTGGGAGTATCTGGCCTGCTACGAGCCCGACGGCGACGGCGCACGGGTGTCTGTGAGCCATGTGATCTGGCCGTTCTGAAGCCCCCTTTTGGATACCGCCCCCCGCCGGGTGACCGGCGGGGGTTTTTTGTGAATTTGTAAAAAAGTACGCTTGACAAAAATACGGTTTCGCACTAAAATGGCCCTTGCGCAGTTTTAGTACGAAACCGTATTATCGTTTTGCCAACGCCCCACAGGAGGGAACCCCCATGAACGAAGCCGAAATGACCCGCCTGGTGCGCCGCCTGGCGCTGGTCACCAACCGCATGGACGGCGCGTACTACCTGTACGCGCGGCAGCACGGCGTGAACGAAAACGCGCTGACGCTGCTGTACGCGCTGGACGACGGCGAGCCCCACAGCCAGAAACAGGTGTGCGAGGAATGGCTGATGCCCAAGACGACGGTGAACACCATCGTGCGCCAGCTGGAAGCCGAGGGCTACCTGACGCTGCGCCACGACGAGGGCCGCGGCCGCGAAAAAACGCTGTGCCTGACGCCGGCCGGCGTCGCCTACGCGCGGGCGGTGCTGCGCGACATCTACGCGGGCGAGAACGCCGCCATGGCAGACACGCTGGCGCAGTATACGCCGCAGTTCATCGACGCGCTGGAGCGCTACACCGACACCCTGTGCGCCCGCTTTGAGGCGGCGGGCCGCTGACGCGCACCACGATTTTACCCGGGAGGATACGAAATTTTTATGGACCAGCAGACGATGTTTTTAAAAACGCCGCCCGCAAAACTGTTTTTTATGGCCGCGCTGCCCGGCGCCATCGGCATGTTGGCGTCGTCGCTGTACGGCCTGGCCGACGGCATCCTGGTCGGCCAGTTCCTGGACGGCACGGCCTTTGCCGCGCTGAACCTGGCGTTCCCGTTCGTGTTCATCAACTTTTCGCTGGCCGACCTCATCGGCGTCGGCTCGGCGGTGCCGATCTCCATTGCGCTGGGGCAGGGGCGCGACAAACAGGCCAACAACATTTTTACCTGTGCCTGCCTGATGATTTTTAGCACCGGCATCCTGATGGGTGCGGTGATGTATGCCGCCGCGCCGTGGCTGATCGCCATGATGGGGGCCGAGGGGCAGTTTGCCGCGTTTGCCGTGCAGTACCTGCGGGTGTACGCGCTCTGCTCGCCAGTGACGACCATCGTGTTTGCCACCGACAACTACCTGCGCATCTGCGGGCAGATCAAGGGCAGCATGTACCTGAACATCCTGATGTCGGGCCTGAGCGCCGGGCTGGAGTTTTTATTCCTGGCCGTGTTCGGCTGGGGCATCTGGGCGGCGGCGCTGGGCACCTGCCTGGGCATGATGGTCTGCGCCGTGCTGGCGCTGGCGCCGTTTGCGCTGGGCCGCATGAAGCTGCGGTTCTGCAAACCGCAGTTCACCCGCAGCATGGTGCTGCGCATTGCCAGCTGCGGCAGCCCGGCATTTTTGAACAACATCGCCGGCCGTGTGACCAGCATTTTGATGAACATGCTGCTGGTGCGCCTGGGCGGCGAGGTCGCAGTCTCGGTCTACGGCGTTCTGATGTACGCCGACGGGTTCATCCAGCCCATTTTGTACGGCGCGTGCGATTCGCTGCAGCCGGCCGTAGGCTACAACTGGGGCGCAGGGCGCTACAGCCGGTCCCGCGCCATTGAGGGGTGCTGCCGCCGGGCGGCGCTGGTCATCTCGTTGGTGGCGGCGGCGGTGCTGTTCGCCTTCCCCGCGCAGACGGCGCAGCTGTTTTTGGCCGACGCCAGCGCGGCCGACCTGGCCATGGCCGCCGGGGCCGTGCGGCTGTTCAGCCTGACCTACCTGACGCGGTGGTTCTCGTTCTGGACGCAAAGCTACCTGCTGGCCGTCGAAAAGGCCGTACAGGCCACCGTGATCTCGGTGTCGACGGCGCTGGTGTTCCCGGTGGCGCTCATTGCGCTGCTGTGGCCGCTGGGCCTGACCGGCCTGTGGCTGAACTTTGCCGGCACCGCCCTGCTGGCAGGGCTGCTGGCCGCCGCGCTGCTGCGGCGCGAATGGCCCGACCTGACCCGCCCCGACGCGCCGGCGGCGGGACCCGCCGAGTGAACTTTGCTTGACAAAAGACGTCGCCGCCAGCGGACATGCGCCGAATGACAGCGTCCAAGGCATCGATACAGAAACAGCGCCCCGCCGGGTTTTACCCGGCGGGGCGCTGCGCTTTGCAGTGTTTATTCGATGGTGATGGACCAGGCGAAGGCCTTTTGCGCGCCGGGGGCCAGCGTTTCGCGCTTGGCCGGCTCATTGACCGAGTTGGCCCAGCCGTTCCACGGCTCCATGCAGACGAAGCGCTCGGCGTCCTGCTGCCACAGCACGCCGTTGCCAAAGCAGCGTTCGTCAAAGGCGACGGTGACCTTGTGGCCGTTGCCGGAATCGGTAAAGACCATGGGGCTTTGCACGTCGGTGAGCAGGCGGATGGAATCGGCGCTGCCGGGCTGGCGCGTGAGGGTGATCTGCGCCGGGGCGGCGGGCTGCGGGCCTTTGGCGTCCTGCGAGCAGGTGGCAGCCCGGATGTCGAAGCGGACGTTGTCGAGGTTGCTGACCGCGAAATACGGGTGGAAGCCGACGTTGAACGGCATGTCGGCGTCGCCATGGTTGGCGACGGTCAGCGCCAGCGTGGCGGTGTTGCCCGCGAGGGTATAGCGCATCGTCAGCTCAAACTCGAACGGGTAGACGAACTTGGTCAGGCCGTTGGGGCGCAGCGTCAGCTCGATGGCGTCGTCGCACGCCGTCTTGACCTGCCACGGCACAAGGTCGGCCAGGCCGTGGATCTCGATGGGGTAATCGCCGCCGGCAAAATGGTGGACACCGCCGTCCGGCTTGCCGCAGTTGGGGAACAGGATGGGGATGCCGCAGCGCGGGCGGTCGGTGGACTCGAAGTTTTTGTCGCGCAGCCACAGGTACTCCCGCCCGTCTTTGGTAAAGGAGGTCGCCATGCCGCCTTTTTCCGGCGTGACGGTCAGCGCGTAGGCGCCGTCGGTCAGCGTCAGTGTGGCGTAGCGCGCGCCGTATTTCTCGTAGGTACCGGTCTGGATCGTAGACATACAAAACACCTCGTTCTCAAAAAAATCGCCGCGGGCGGCCTGCGCCCTTGCTTATTTCCAGTATATCACAAAACGACGCCGTCTTTAAAGATGGAAATTTCGCGGAAGCCTTTGCGCTCGGCGCAGGTCCGCTTGCCGCTGGCGACTTCCAGCACCAGGTTGTACAGGTCCTCGCCCGCTTCGTCCAGCGTGCGCTGCCCGTCGGCCACAACGCCGGCGTTAAAGTCGATCCAGTTGGCTTTTTTGGCGGCCAGCTGGCTGTTGGTGGCGATCTTGAGCGTGGGGGCCGGCGCGCCGAACGGCGTGCCGCGCCCGGTCGAGAAGAGGATCAGGTGCGCGCCGGCGGCCGTGAGCGCCGTGGCCGAGACCAGGTCGTTGCCGGGGCCGTACAGCATGTTGAGCCCTTTGGTGACGACGGGGTCGCCGTAGCCGATGACGTCCATGATGGGCGCGCTGCCGCCTTTTTGCACGCAGCCGCAGGATTTATCTTCCAGCGTGGTGATGCCGCCCTGTTTGTTGCCGGGGCTGGGGTTGTCGTAGACGACCTCGTTGTGGCGGATGAAGTAGTCTTTGAAACCGTTAATCATGGCGACGGCTTTTTGGAACACTTCCTCGTTCTGGCAGCGGTCCATCAAGAAACCCTCGGCGCCGAACATCTCGGGCACTTCGGTCAGCACGGTGGAACCGCCGCGCGCGCAGAGCCTGTCGCTGAAACGGCCGATGACGGGGTTGGCGGTGATGCCCGAAAGCCCGTCCGACCCGCCGCATTTCATGCCGACGACGAGTTCGCTGGCGGGGATGGGCTCGCGCCGGAACTGCCCGGCGTAGGCGGCCAGTTCTTTGAGCAGCGCGCGCCCGGCGGCCAGTTCGTCCTCGACGTCCTGGCAGGTCAGGAATTTGACGCGGTCAGGGTCATAGTCGCCCAGCTCGGCCAAAAACTGGTCGTGGGTCAGGTTTTCGCACCCCAGGCTCAGCACCAGCACGGCCCCGGCGTTGGGGTGGCGCGTCAGCGCGGCCAGCAGTTTGCGGGTCTGCGCGTGGTCGTGGCCGGTCTGCGAGCAGCCGAACGGATGGGGAAAGGTGTACAGCCCGTCGATGGAACCGGTGACGAGGTCCTGGTTGTCCCGCACCAGGGCTTTGGCGCAGTCGTTGACGCAGCCGACGGTGGGGATGATCCAGATCTCGTTGCGGATGGCGGCGCGGCCGTCCCTGCGGCGGTAGCCTAGGAACGTCTCGGGCGGGACGGGCGTCAGCGGGCGGACGTTGGGGTGGTAGGCGTACTCGATCTCGCCCGAAAGGTTGGTGTGCACGTTGTGGGTGTGCATCCAGGCGCCGGGCGCGGCGTCGGCCGTGGCATGCCCGATGGGGAAACCGTATTTGATGACGTTTTCGCCCTTGTGGATGGGCGCAATGGCCATTTTGTGGCCCTGGGGGATATCCTCGGCGGCGGTGACCGTCGTGCTGCCGACCGGCACGGCCGTGCCTTTGGCGATGGGGTGCAGCGCGACGACGACGTTGTCGCCGGGGTGAATCTGGATGGCAAGCGGCATAAGTCGTTCTCCTTACTTGATAAGCCTTACAAAAACGCGGGGCCGGGGCAGCCCCGGCCCCACGTGCAAGGGTTTGGGAAATTACAGGCAGGAAGCGTAGGCGGCCAGCGCGCCCTGCTCGCGGATCATCGTCAGGTTCTTGACGGTGGCGTCCTCAAAGCCGGGGACCGCGGTCAGGTCCTGGCCCCACATCTGCTCGTTGTCCATGACGGCGTGCACCAGCGCGGGGATGGCGTCGTCCTTGTGGGCGTAGTAGAACTCCAGCACCCAGCGGTCGTCGCTGACGGTGTAGGCGTTGCCCTTGGCGCGCTTGCAGACCAGCCCGGCGTCGGTGAGTTCCTGCACGTCGTTGCTGTAAAACGCGATGTAGGCGGCAAAGCTCATGGTTAGGCAGGCGGGCAGCGTGCCGTTCTTCTGGACATATTCGAGGAAGGACGGCATGTTGCGCGCGCGCCACTTGGAGGTGGAGTTGAGCGAGATGCTCATGAGTTCATGGTTGACGAAGGGGTTGTTGAAGCGGTCCTGCACGGCGGCGGCAAAGCGCTTGCAGTCCTCTTGGTCCAGCGGCAGGATGGGCACGACCTCGTCCAGCAGCATCTTGTTCATGTATTTCAGGATGGTGTCGTCGTGCATGCAGTCGCGCACGATGTCAAACCCGGCCAGGTAGGCGCCCAGCACAAAACCGGTGTGCGCGCCGTTGAGGATGCGCACCTTGCGCTTTTTGTAGGGGCTCATATCGGGCGTGACAAAGACGTGATCCTCCAGCCCCGCTTTGCGGAACGGCAGCACGTCGTTGAGTTTGGGGTCGCCCTCGATGACCCAAACGCCGAACACCTCGCCCACATCGGTCAGCGGGTCGGCGTAGCCGTTCTTTTCTTCCAGTTCCGCCACCTCTTTGGGGTCGCGGATGCGGCCGGGCACGATGCGGTCGACGAGCGAACCACAGAAGGTGCAGTCCTCGTTGACATACTGTTTAAAGCCGTCCTCGAGTCCCCACTGGTCGATGTACTGGTTGACGCATTTAAGCAGCTGCTTGCCGTTGTCGTCGATGAGCTCGCACGCCAGCATCAGGATGCCCGGCTTGCCGGCCTGATAGCGGTGGTAGAGCACCTGGGTCAGCTTGGCGGGGAAGCTGGACGGCGGGCAGTCGCCCTGCTGGCAGGCGGGGTCGTAGACGATGCCGGCCTCGGTGGTGTTGGAGACGATGATCTCGAGATCGTCGCTGGCGGCAACCTCCATCATCGCTTCGTAGTCCGCCTTTTCATACGGGTTCAGGCAGCGCGACACGCTGGAGATCACGCGCTTGTCGTCCACTTTCCGGCCGTTCTCGCTGCCGCGCAGGTACAGTGTGTACAGGCCGTCCTGCGCGTTGATCATCGGGGCCAGGCCGGGCGCAATGGGCTGCACCAGCACGCATTTGCCGTTCCAGCCGGCTTTTTCGTTGGCCAGGTCGAACCAGTAGTCCACAAAGGCGCGCAGGAAATTGCCCTCGCCAAATTGCAGGACCTTTTCCGGCGCGTGTTCCAGGATATACCCGGTATAACCAGACTGTTTGAGGACGGGGTAGTTCAAGGTCTCCATATACGCTTGTCTCCTTCTTTTTGGTTCGTTTTCTTGGGCGCAGCCGCCGGGGCCATGCCAGACTTTCGTTGTTATTGTAGGTTTTTTCGCCGTTTCCGTCAAGGCAGTTTCCATGCCGAACGAACATATCTTGCGCACCTGCGTTTTACTTTCGTGTTTTCCACATCTTGCACAAGAAAAAGCCTTATTTTTTGGCTATTTTTTCAGTTTTCCCGCAATTTTTTCCTCTTGTTGCCACCGGGCGCATTCTGTATAATAGTAGCAGAGTATGCGTTATTTGCGCGCGCGGGCAGCGCAAAGTATGCGCTGTGCGCCCGGCGGGTACGCAGCCCGCCCCCCCCTGGCCGGTCAGCCTATCTTACTGTAAAAAAGGAGCGCCTGTACATGAAAGCATTTATGGACAAAAACTTTTTGCTGGACACCCCCACCGCCCAGCACCTGTACCACGATTACTCGGCCAAGCTGCCCATCATTGACTACCACTGCCATATCCCCCCGCAGGAAATCTATGAGGACCGCCGCTTTGAGAACATCGCCCAGGTGTGGCTGGGCGGCCACCAGGTGCTGGCCGACGGCAGCGATTTCTACTTTGGCGACCACTACAAGTGGCGCGTGATGCGCTCCAACGGCGTGCCGGAAGAATACATCACCGGCGACAAACCCGACCGCGAGCGGTTCCAGAAATTTGCCGAAGCGCTGGAGAACGCCATCGGCAACCCGATGTACACCTGGTGCCACCTGGAGTTGAAAAAATACTTCGGCTATGAGGGCGTGCTCAACGGCGAGACCGCGCAGCAGGTGTGGGACCTGTGCAACGAAAAACTGCAGAACGACCCCAATATGACGGTGCGCGGCCTGATTGCGCAGAGCAACGTCGCCATGGTGGGCACCACCGACGACCCCGTCGACACGCTGGAATGGCACAAGAAAATCCAGGACGACCCCTCCATCAGCGTCGTGGTCGCGCCGTCGTTCCGCCCCGACAAAGCGCTGAACATCCGCAAGCCCGGCTTTGCCGACTACATCCACAAGCTGGAGGAGGTCGTGGGCCGCAAATTTGCCTGCGCCGACTGCGTTGTCAAAGCGCTGGACGAGCGCCTGCAGTTCTTTGTGCAGATGGGGTGCCGCGCTTCGGACCACGGGCTGGACTACGTCCCCTATGTGCCCACCGACGTGGACAAGGCGACGGCCGCCTTTAAAAAGGCGATGGCCGGCGAGACGCTGACCCAAGAGGAAGGCGACGCCTACACCACCTACGTGCTGCTGGCGCTGGGCCGCCTGTACAAGAAGTACGACGTCGTGATGCAGGTGCACTACAGCTGCCTGCGCAACGTCAACGAAGCGATGTACAACAAACTGGGCCCCGACACCGGCTACGACATGATCGCCGTGACCGACTGCAGCACCACCCTCAGCCGCCTGCTGAGCGCCCTGACCGCCACCGGCGAATGCCCCAAGGTCATTTTGTACAGCCTGAACCCCTCGGACTTCGACATGCTGGGCACGCTGATCGGCGCGTTCCAGGACGACGAAGTGCCCGGCAAGATCCAGCTGGGCTCCGCCTGGTGGTTCTGCGACACCGACGACGGCATGTACCAGCAGATGAGAACGCTGGCGCGCCTGGGCCTGCTGGGCAACTTTATCGGCATGCTGACCGACAGCCGCAGCTTCCTGAGCTACACCCGCCACGAACTGTTCCGCCGCCTGATGTGCAACCTCATCGGCCACTGGGTCGAAAACGGCCAGTACCCCAACGACGAGAAAGCGCTGCAAAAGATCGTCGAGGGCATCAGCTACTACAACGCCAAGCGGTATTTCCGCCTGTAAGCCCCCATAAAAATTGCGAAGGCCCCCGGCAGGGGCCTTCGCTTTTTTGTCGGTTCTTATTATGGCCGCGGCCTGCCCGCTTTGGCCGCCGGGTCCGTAAGGCCGGGCACCGCGCCGCCGGCCACCGCCCACAGGTACAGGCTGGCCACGCTGCCGTAGGGGCTGTAGCGGCGGCGGTATTTTTCAAACTGTGCGCGGCTGATGCTGCGGTGGCGGTAGACCATGCGCAGCCCGCGCTGGATGGCCAGGTCGTCGTAGCTGAACACATCGGGCCGCTGCAGGCAGAACAGCAAAATCATCTCCGCCGTCCACACGCCGACCCCCTTGAGCGCCGTCAGCGCACGGATGGCTTCGGCGTCCGGCAGCTGCGCCACCGCCTGTAAGTCGAACGCGCCGCTTTGCACCTTGTTGGCAAAGTCCTGGAGGTAGGCCACTTTGCGCATCGACATGCCGAACGCCTGCAGCGCGGCCGGGTCGGCCGCCGCAATGTGCGCCGCGTCCACCACGCCCAGCCCCGCCTGCACGCGCTGCCAGATCGTCGCCAGCGCTTTGGTGGAAATCTGCTGGCCGATGATCTGGTGCACGACGGCGGCGAACAAATCGCCGTCGACTTCGCGGTAAACCGGCCCGACGGCGTCAATGACCGCGCCCAGGGCCTTGTCTTTGCGTTTCAGGTACTCGGTCTCGGTCTCGCCGTAGGCAAAATACACGCGTGTTCTCTCCCCTGTTTCCTTTTATATAAGTTATATAAGCGTCACATCTTGTGGTCGGCAAAGATCGGGTCGTCCTGCCACAGCACCACATGCCCGGCCGCCCGCGTCTTGTTCAGATCAATGATGCGCTGGTTGCTTGACCCGCGGAACCGCAGGCTGATATCGTACTGGTCCTGCACAAAGTCGCCGTCCACCAGCACGTCGAGGTACTGCAGAAATTCGTCGGTAACCTCGCACCGGCCGGGGCCGGGTTGCAAAATTTCCCGCTCATAGTGGTTGCCGGTATAGCACCAGATCGTCTTGTGCGGGAACAGCACCTTGACGTTTTTGACAAACGGCAGCAGTTCGCGCTGGTTTTCCGGCTCAAACGGCTCGCCGCCCAGCAGCGACAGGCCGTTGATGTAATCCGGCTCCAGGCTTTTTAAGATGGCGTTGCGCACCTCTTTGGTGAACGGTTCGCCGTAGGCGAAATCCCACGCGACGGCGTTAAAACAGTTGGGGCAGTGCCGCCGGCAGCCCGAGACAAACAGGCTGGTGCGCACGCCCTCGCCGTTGGCGATATCGCAGTATTTGATCGTTGCATAGTTCATGCCGCGTAAACTCCTCTTTTCTGCACACACTACATCTTGTGGTCCGGTGGGGCGTCTGCCCCAGAAACACCCCCAGTATACCAGCTTTGCCCCCCGGCCGCAAGCCCCGCCCGCCGGCCGGCGCGCGCAATTTCAACGCTGTAGCGCGCACTTGTGAGATTCCACCCAAAATTACCAAAAAAGCCGCGGGATTTTCGTCACTATTTTTTTGTGCGTTGAAACGATGAAAACGGTATATTTTGTTTTGTTTGAACAGAAATACACAATATGTTGTGGTTCAACCTATTGACTTTTGGGGGCCCCGGCGATAGAATAAATATGCTCGCCAAGCGGGCATATACGGTATGAACTAAATTGCGGATTTTATACACGTTGTTGTAAACCGTATAGACACCCTGTTCAAGTTGAGGAGAAGCACCATGAAGATCATCAAGCGCAACGGCAGCGAAGCCGTATTCGACATTACCAAGATCATTGCGGCCGTGACCAAAGCCAACAACGTTGTGCCGGAAAGCCAGCGCTTGACGAAACACCAGATCATTGAGATTTCGGACCAGGTGCAGGCCGACTGCCTGGGCCGCGGCCACGCCATGAACGTGGAGGAAATCCAGGACCTGGTCGAGGACGCCATCATGGCCACCGGCGCCTACGAGGTCGCCCGCAAATATATCACCTACCGCTATGTGCAGGGGCTCAAGCGCACGCGCAACACCACCGACGACCGCATCCTGGCGCTGATCGAGTGCAACAACGAGGAAGTCAAGCAGGAGAACTCCAACAAGAACCCCACCGTCAACTCGGTCCAGCGCGACTATATGGCGGGCGAGGTCAGCAAGGACCTGACGATGCGCATGCTGCTGCCCCCGGAGGTCGTCAAAGCGCACGAGGAAGGCATCATCCACTTCCATGACGCCGACTACTACGCCCAGCACATGCACAACTGCGACCTCGTCAACCTGGACGACATGCTGCAGAACGGCACCGTCATCTCGGGCACGCTGATCGAGAAGCCGCATTCTTTCTCGACCGCGTGCAACATTGCCACGCAGATTATCGCGCAGGTCGCGTCCAACCAGTACGGCGGGCAGAGCATCAGCCTGACCCACCTGGCCCCCTTTGTGGATGTGAGCCGCAAAAAAATCCGCCGCGACGTCGAAGCCGAGATGAAAGAGCTGGGCATCGACCCCGGCGAGGAGAAACTCTCCCAGATTGTGGAGGGCCGCCTGCGCGAGGAGATCAAGCGCGGCGTGCAGACCATCCAGTACCAGGTTGTCACGCTGATGACCACCAACGGCCAGGCGCCGTTCATCACGGTGTTTATGTACCTGGGCGAGGCCGGCGACGACCAGCGCCTGAAAGCCGACCTGGCCATCATCATTGAGGAGATGCTGCGCCAGCGCTACCAGGGCGTCAAGAACGAGGCCGGCGTGTGGATTACCCCCGCCTTCCCCAAATTGATCTACGTGCTGGAGGAGGACAACGTCCGCGAGGGCACGCCCTACTTCTACCTGACCAAGCTGGCCGCCAAGTGCACGGCCAAGCGCATGGTGCCTGACTATATCAGCGAAAAGAAGATGCGGGAGTACAAACTCTCCAAGGGCGAGACCGAGGGCCACGGCGACGTGTACACCTGCATGGGCTGCCGCAGCTTCCTGACGCCGGACCGCAGCGGCAACGGCTGGGACAACATTGCCAACGCCAAGAACTACGACGGCAAGCCCAAATATTACGGCCGCTTCAACCAGGGCGTCGTGACCATCAACCTGGTGGACGTGGCGCTGTCCAGCGGCGGCGATTTTGACAAGTTCTGGAAGATTTTTGACGAGCGGCTGGAGCTGTGCCACAAGGCCCTGATGTGCCGCCACAACCGCCTGAAAGGCACGCTGAGCGACGCCGCGCCCATCCTGTGGCAGTACGGCGCGCTGGCCCGCCTGCAGAAAGGCGAGACCATCGACAAGCTGCTGTACGGCGGTTACTCCACCATCAGCCTGGGGTACGCCGGCTTGTATGAGTGCTGCAAGTATATGACCGGCCGCAGCCATACCGACCCGGCCGCCAAGCCCTTTGCGCTGGAAGTCATGCAGCACATGAACGACGCCTGCGCGGGCTGGAAACAGCAGCACAACATCGATTTCAGCCTGTACGGCACGCCGCTGGAGTCCACGACCTACAAGTTTGCCAAATGCCTGCAAAAGCGCTTTGGCGTGATTGCCGGCATCACCGACAAGAACTATATCACCAACTCTTACCATGTGCATGTGGCCGAGCAGATCGACGCGTTCACCAAACTGAAGTTTGAGAGCGATTTCCAGAAGCTCAGCCCCGGCGGCGCCATCAGCTATGTCGAGGTGCCCAACATGCAGGATAACCTGGAAGCCGTCATCAAGGTGATGCAGTTCATCTACGACAACATCATGTACGCCGAGCTCAACACCAAGAGCGACTACTGCCAGGTGTGCGGCTACGACGGCGAGATCCAGATTGTCGAGGAGGACGGCAAGCTGGTGTGGGAGTGCCCCAAGTGCCACAACCGCGACCAGAACAAGCTCAACGTCGCCCGCCGTACTTGCGGCTACATCGGCACCCAGTTCTGGAACCAGGGCCGCACGCAGGAGATCAAGGACCGCGTACTGCATCTGTAAACAAAGCCGCAACCAAAATAACCGAAAAATTTTTTCTGGCGAATTTTCAAAAAAATGAACTTTATGAGCAAGTAAACTGAAAAATCGATTTTGCCTGAAAGTTCAAAATAATGAACAATAAGTTCGATAAGGTAGAATAAGTTTCGCAAAAATAAAAGAAGACATGGTTTGCAGATCTCTGGTAGAATGAAGTTGCGACAC
>CALXHR010000012.1 GCA_944388175.1 uncultured Gemmiger sp.
GCCCACAATGATACGCCTGCAGCCCCGCGCGTCAGACGGGGTGGCCGAGCCCCGGTTGCGATCCTTAGACCCCGGCAGAGCCAGTGAGCGGCTGTCGCCAGCAGCCCGCCTGCCGTGTTCCCGATGTCAGGGGTGCGCGCGGCAAATTTGGCATATATATTATTGCTTCTTTTTCTTCTTTTTTCCGACTTCAACAACCCCATGTGTTGATGTCGAACCCGTGCGGCGCAGCACAGTAAGCGGCTGCGCCGTATCATTTTGCCATCAACCGAATCGGGGTGATTGTTTGAACGAAATAGGACCCATCGGCTACGAAGCCGCGCACGCGCACGCGGAACGGCTGTTCCGCCAACTGCTGCCCGCCTGCGGCCTCACGGTGCGGGATGGGCAGATCGAACTCTGCCACGCCATGCTTGACGCTTTATATAATAAGGAAGTTGCCCTGTGCGATGCCGGCGTCGGCCTCGGCAAAACCTATGCCTACCTGGTGGCCTGCATCCTGTGGCAGCTGCAACGCCCGCGCCCGCTGCGTTCCCCGGTGGTGATCTCCACCGCCAGCGTGGCGCTGCAAGACACGATCTTGCAGGAATACATTCCGTTTCTTTCTCGCGCTTTAATGCAAAACGGATATATTGACGCGCCCATACGCGCCGTACTGCGTAAGGGCAAAGAACGGTTCGCCTGCGACCTGCGCTTGCAGGAGCGGCGGCTGCAAATCGCCCAACGTGGCGAGCGGTTTGCCCACCGGGCCGCGCTGCTGCGCGAAGCCGGCCGCTGCCTGGATCTTGACCATGTGGCAGGGCTGTCCCGCTATGACCGCCGGCACATCTGCGTGCCGACGCACTGTGACCGCCGCTGCGCCGAGCGGGAAAGCTGCCGCTACCAGCAATACCTGCGCGAATCCAACGGGCCAACGATCACGATCCAGGTCTGCAACCATAACTATCTGCTGGCCGATGCCCTCCACCGCCAAAACGGCTGGAAACCATTGCTGCGGGACTACCAGGCGCTGGTCGTCGACGAAGCCCACCGCCTGCCTGAAGCCGCGCAGCAGATGGCGACCTGCCGCCTATCTACCCAGGGGTTGGCCCAGTTGGCCCACCAGCTCGGCGGCCTGCACCTGACCCGTGCGGCGCAGCAGGTAACGGCATGCGCGCGGGCGCTGGCGGGTGTATACGCGCCGCGGCAAAGCGAAGCGAATGCCGAGCATGGCGACTTGCCGCCCGTGCAGGTGCCATTCACCGTGACCAAAGACGGGACCCTCGCGCTGGCGGCGCTGCAAAAGACGCTTGCCGAAATACAAGATACATACCGCGCACGACTGACGCTGCCCCTACTGCATCAATTGCAGGAAATGCGCGCCCGTGCCGCCGCTTTCGCCCAGCCGGATGACGCTACGGTCTGTTATGTCGAGTACAGCGGCATAAAAGTAGGGCCTGGTCTATCGCATTTGTCGCTTTGCGCTGTGCCGCGCGACCTGCCCCGCCAGCTCTACGATCTGCTGTGGCGGCAGGAAAAACCGGCCGTCTTGACTTCCGGTACGTTGGCGGCCGGCGGCTTCGCCCCGGCGCGACGTCAGCTGGGGCTGGAGGGCGGCACGCCTGTGCGAACTTTGCAGGTGCCTTCGCCGTTTGACTACCCGCACAACAGCCTGCTGGTATTTCCGCCGCCATCGCCGGGCAAGCAAAAGAAACAGACTTCCCACGAACGTGTAGCCCGCCAGATCGGGCAGCTCGTCCGCGCCGCCCACGGGCACACGCTGGTGCTGTTCACGTCGTATGACCAGATGGGCCATGTGTATGAACAGCTGCAAGGCAGGCTGCCGGTGCCGCTGTTCCAGGCCCCGCGCGGCGCGCAGCGGTTTGTGGAGCAGTTCAAGCAGTGCCCCAACGCCGTACTGCTGGCGGGCGGCCCCTGTTGGGAAGGCGTGGATTTCCCCGGCGATGGGGTCTCGCTGCTCGTGATCGTGCGGCTGCCGTTCCCTGTGCCGGACCCGGTACGGGAAGCCCGGCGGGAACAATACCCCGATCTGCACACCTACATTCAAGCCGAAATCGTGCCCGAGATGCAGCAAAAACTGCGGCAGGGGTTTGGCCGCGCCATTCGCACCGAGACCGACAACTGCGCGGTGGCCATCCTGGACCCGCGGGCAGCGCCCGGCGGGCGGTACCACAGGGCTGTGCTGGAGGCGCTGCCATCCGGCATACCCGTCACAACCAACATAGAAGCTATACAAACCTTTCTCCGGGCTCGCAAAAGCCCGGATTTCTTTTTGCCCGAATTTGAAAATGATTCAAAGTAGACAGATTCTAAGGTGAACACAAAATAGCCAATACAGGAGGAAAAACAATGCGCGCTATCTGCTTTATCCAGGAAACCAAAGACTCCGATTTGACCCAGCGCCAGCAGCAACTCATCTGCCACCGCGCCCTGCGCAAGCTGCTGTGGCCCTGCGAGCTTGAGCTGTTCGCCCAGGCAGGTACCGAGGAACAGCCGCTCTCGCTGCGGCCCGGCATGGT
>CALXHR010000013.1 GCA_944388175.1 uncultured Gemmiger sp.
AAGAAGGAAATTGGAATAAATTTTCCCGCAAATGTTTAAAAAATTTTGAGACATTTTCCTAAATTATTGACATTATTACCCTATTTTAATGATAAAAATATAACAGTCAACCACAGAGTAAAAACAAAATTAAAAGGATTGTCGCCTGTTCATTGCAGATAACAATCCTCTATTAGAAACAATTAATAAACTTTTCAACTTTTAAGGTTCAGTTCAAAAAAGTGTTTCTTTTTTAACAGCAGTTATTTCTTCCACGGTCAAAGCCTGAACCACAAAATAAGAAGAAAATAACAAATACGATTATAATAATCCATAACCAATTATTGCCGCCATCATTATACCCATATCCAGGATAACCATAACTTGGGCATCCACAACCATACATCATACTTTTTTACACTCCTTTCACTATATTATATTAACTAACGCAAAAAAAGAGTGGTATGAACACCCAATTTTAAAAAATAAATTCATAACTAATAATTAGCGCCCAGACTCTTCCCCACATTTATCATACATTAAACTAGAGGAGAGATTTTAATGAATAATAATTTTAGTTTTGATCAATATGATCGTCCACAAATGGATATCTTTAATCAAACCTTTCTAAATCCTAATCCTACACCCACCCTTAATCAACCCCTAAAAGAACCTTATGAAGGATTTATTCGAGGTAATTTATTTGACCATCTTTATCGACAATATCAAAACTATAGGCCCACTAAATTAGTACCAAATAATGAACAAGCAGAACTTTTACTAAATGTTGATCAATTATCATTTGCGGCTCATGAGATTAACTTATATTTAGATGTTTACCCTAATGATACACAAATGATAGCGCTATTTAATCACTATCAACAAATGGCTAATGAAGCGACAAAGGCCTATGAAAAAAAATATGGGCCATTAACCGTTAACGCCTTATCTAATCGAGATCAATTTAGTTGGGAAGCCTATGCATGGCCTTGGGAAATGGAGGAAAGTTAATATGTGGAAATATGAAAAAAGATTACAATATCCAATTTCTATTAAGAAAAAAGACTTACGGATGGCAAAATACTTAGTTACACAATATGGAGGCTCTAATGGAGAAATGGCAGCAGCCCTACGTTACTTAAACCAACGATATACTATGCCAGATAATCGAGGAAAAGCCCTTCTTACCGATATTGCCACTGAAGAACTTGCTCACATCGAAATGATATCTACCATGGTATATCAATTAATGAAAAATGCAACAATCGATGAATTAGAAAAAGCTGGATTGGCTAGTCATTATGCCGAACATAATCGTTCATTGTATCCTACTGATGCAAATGGAGTACCATTTACCATTAGCTATGTAGCTACTACTGGTGATTATTTAGCTGATCTATCTGAGGATATGGCTGCAGAACAAAAAGCACGCGCAGTATATGAAAACTTAATCGACTTGACTGAAGATCCTGATGTCATCGGTCCACTACTATGGTTAAGACAAAGAGAAATTATCCATTTCCAACGATTTAAAGAATTATATGATCACTATAGCCAAACCAAAATAGAACCAAGATAAAAGAAAAGCTGATTTCTATAAATAAAAGTCCAGAAATACCTAGCACGTATTTCTTTTTTTTAGATAAACTTACTTTTTCACAAACAAATTTTTTTCTTACACCATAAGCAAAAAAAAGAATACTATTATCATCAACTTTTCATTCTTTTCAATATTTTCAAGTTCTTTATTCTTTCTAATAGTATTCTTCTAAAAATTTATAATTTAAAATTTACTTAATTATTTCTTGTTCCTTCTTCTTCACGGATAATATCCTTAAACTTCTGATCAAAGCGTACCAATTCTTTCTTAATTACATCTGGATAAATATTTTTTGAATTTTCAATTGCTTTTCTAACATCAATAATGGTAACTTCTTTTCGATTAGCAAAAACAGCTTGAGAAAAAGCTTGAGCAAGCAACGTTAAACAAATATCAGGATATCTTGACCCAATACCATAAATTCGTTTGTATTCAGAAGTAATATCTACAATAAAGGCCATAATTTCACTTTGAACAAATTGAGTGTATTTTAACTTAGCACCTGTAGTCTTTTCAATTTTAGGTAAAGTTCCCATTAAAATCTTAATCGTCATCTCACGATCAGGTTCAGCTACCTCTACCTTTTGGAAACGTCTAACGAAAGCTTTATCCCGTAAAATATAACGTTCATACTCTTCCGTCGTCGTTGCACCAATAACTTTAATACTACCGCGACCTAAACTTTCCTTAAACATATTCGCAAAATCCATAGCCGATTCATTAGTAGAACCAATTAACATATGAATCTCATCAATAAAGAGAATAATTTTCTCCAAGCCCTTAAGTTCATCCACCAAAGTCTGTAATCTTGTCTCACCAGTTGGTAATGTACCAAGTAAAGAAGGTGTTTTTACACTAACAATACAGTATCCTTTCAAAGCATCAGGTACATTATCCCTTTGTAATTGATAAGCTAATCCTTCGACAATACTCGTTTTACCAATACCAGGCTTACCAACCAATATACCTGACTTCTCAGGAGTCAATAAAATTAAAATCAATTGTTTAATTTCTTCAGCTCTACCAATTGCTGGGTTAGTAATATATTCTTTCGCACAAAAATCTTCACCATAACGAGCAAGAATACTGATCTTTCCTTCTTGAGTAGCCTTTTCTCTTAATTTTGGTAATAAATCAGACATATGTACTTTTACATTAGCAAAACTCTGATCATAATCAAAATTATCTTTTTTTTCATCATAAACATTAGTTGGTACTTCTTCTTCTACTTCTTTTTCTTCTTCAATTGGTTCCATTCTAAAATTTACACCAGGATTTGCTTTTGGATCAATAGGAACCACTACTGAATCTAAATCAGGAACACCAACAATTTGTTCAATTAAATCTTGGATACTTTTCACTTCGGAAGTAGGTGTTTCATCCATTTTTAATTGTTGATCAATATCAACGATAGCAGGTTGAGAAGAAGAAATATCTGTACTATCTACATGATCACCAGCATTAATTTCCTCTTTTTCATCACTTGGCGCTTCTTCATGAACTTCTTCAACTGGAGTGGAAGCAGTAGTAGACTGAACAGGATTTAGAAAAGAAGGCACAGCAGAAGGAAAAACATTCTTTGGCTTTTCTTTCTTTTCACGAAGAATACTCTTTCCTCCAGCCTTATAAATCAATTCTGTCTCTGGTTCAGCATTTTTAAATAAATCATACCCTTCTTGAGTAGCCTGAATTTTCTTTTTCTCTTCTTCTTCCTCTTGTTTTTGACGCATTAATTCTTTTTCCAATTCTTCATTAACACCCGTTGAAATATTTAAATTATCTGTTTTCACCGTACCAGACATAAAATCAGGAACAACCAACTGATTAAAGGTACCTGAATTAGTCTCTACTCGAACATTGGGTTCTTCATTTGTCACAAATTGACTTGGTGTATCTGCATTACGAAAAGAAGAAAAATCTAAAATATTAGCATTTTTTCGATCATATTGAACATTCTTTTCAACCGCAGGAATATCTTCTTTCTTTAATAAAAAATCCATAGGCGCTTTTTCATCTTCCTTGTCCTGTGAAGAAGGTAAAGAAGAAAAAGATTGAGCAGGCACAGTATCCATTTTTGTATCAACTATTTTCTCATCAGGAATCATCGTATCCGCAAAACTAACTTTAATAATAAGGCGACACCCGAGATCTACACCAGAAACAGCAGTATTAAATTGAGGGGTAGAAACATCCTGTGTAGGAATAACCGACTGTGGTTGAAA
>CALXHR010000014.1 GCA_944388175.1 uncultured Gemmiger sp.
TAAATCGTCTCCTCCTGAATCTCATAACACCGGCACAGATTAACCGCGGCCGCAACCATCCGATCTGCCAGCTGGTCCAGTTCCTGCACCAGGCGCACCCGTTCTTTCAGTTCCTCTATGCTCCAGTCTTCAAAGCAGACATCTTCGTCCGTTCCCCGACCCGGGAAGGTGACGACCAGACGATCCGGTGCCAAAAAATTCACCCGGTTCGGTTGCCGGCAAACACCGCAGATACAGTCATCTGCGGCTGCTCTCCGGTAACTTTTCTGCCCGCAGCAGGTGCAATAGGACTGATAACCACTTTCTCGCATCTCTCCCTGATATAGGACCAGATAGCCCCCAGAGCGTCCATTCATACACGCCTGCCAAAGAAAACGATGCTGCTTTCCAAATTCATATAAAAGTTCTTTCTGAACTGAAAAAAACTCCTGGAGTTCCAGCATGTCATACAGCCGATCTGTAAGATCTGCATCCAGCCCAAGGCTATGGATTTTCAGATCACAGGCGTATGATGTTGAATAATTCCAAGAGTTCATTGTAGGATAGCGGAAATGATTTTTTAAGAAACCGGTCATCTGCTTCCGGCTGCGGAGATCAACGTGGCAATAAAAGTTCTTCATGGCAGTCACCGCCTTCCCGGTTCCCAGCCAAAATCTGGGGCCATAAACAGCCTAATAATGGATGTGCATTGTTCCATTCAAGGGAGTCATAGCCTTCACTTCTTTTTTCCACAATATCCTTGATCTTCTCATAAAGCGCAGGATGAAATACTTCGATCTGTTTATGGTGATCCACAGCATAATTAATTTCTGCCGCCATTCCATGGCTTAGACGCTCACCGCAAACCAGGACCTTGTCACTGTATTCCAGCAAGTCCAAATCAAAGGAAAACGCTAATTCCCGTTCCAGCAAATTATAATCATTTACCAAAAGCGGCAGGTACGCATGTGGCGCCCGCGCCAGATACCCAAGGTAATGCTGCACATAATACATATAGAAACGCGCCGCATACATGTTATTTAAAAAATGCTCATACCCTTCGGCATGAAGTGGGGAACAAATGTAGGCAGACTGGCGTCCAGACGCCGGCTTATAAAACTGAAGCAACAATTCCTGCTCCCAGTTCTCTGTTAAACTCACTTTCTTCATAATATTATAGTCCTTTCTCCATCAGGCCGGTTCAATGCGAACCTTCACTTTCCGGCTCTCACTGGTTTTCAGTACATCGGCATAAGCCGCCGGGTACTTCTCTTTGAGAGCCTTGGAATCCGGCCGTCTCGTTGTTCTGGTTACAAAGTCAATCAGCAGCTTATCCTTGGTCGTATTCAATACCCCATGCTCATGCTGCTTCATTATTTCTGCAATTCGCACACTATGTGCTTCAATCTCCTTTTCATATTTTTTGATTTCCGCATTGCAGTCCGCAACTTTCCCTTGAAGTATTGCGATTTGCCGCAGCGGATGCTCGTATTTTGCCGGGAACTCAATCGTTGGCAGCCCCGCTTTACTTGCGCCATAAATCCTTGCCAGTGATTCTAAAGCCAACTTTGGTTTCACATCATCCATCTTTGGCGGCTTATCATGTTCCAGACTCCAGATCCATTCGTCCAGGCGTTCAAAAATCATATCTTCTTTGACCGTATCTCGGACAATTTCTGGTGTTGCTAAATCATGTTCCGGATTGTTTCCCCAAATACAGGAAAATGCACCATATTCCGTCGCCTCGAAAGACATATAAAAACGCAGCTGTAACTCATAGTAAATGGGAATCATACCATCGGCCCAATCATCGGCTTTATGATAGGTTGTACTTTTACACTCCAAAATCCCCGGTTCACCATCCAATTTTCGAGTATAGCGCCGATCCATGTTTGCCAGCGCATACGGGTGATCGGCATGTTGATACAGGTTCGTGTCATCATAGACCATATTGCCTGACCGTTTTTCATACCAATATGCTGCAATAGGCTCCAGAAGATGGCCCATTTCCAACTGATCCGTATTCGCTTTCGCTGGTGTTTTCATGCGTCCCTTTTTGATCATCCAAAGCTCCAATGGCGTCATCCATGGAGAAAGGCCGAAAATTGTTGCCACATCACTGCCTCCAACCGTATACGGAATATTACCTTTGGGACCATGAGCGCGGCACTCCAGCCACCGCTCATTACTCATGCCGGCACAGTCACATAAAATAATGGGTTTTGTCATCAGTAATTCACCGCCTTCGCCAAATCGTAGTCGCTCCACCGTAAGGTCAGCGCCCGTGCCATATTTTCCTCCAGAGCAAGCAGTTTGCTTTCCGGAGCGTGTTCAGTTCTCAGGATATAAGGAATCTCCTGCATGGCCATGAAAACATCATGGGCTGTTGCCGGTCCTCCGCCATATGTCAGCTCATACATCTGAATTGCTTCCACTGCCGCTTTTTTCGGCATAGAAAGTTTCTTGCAGATACGTGTCATTGCATTGACCGGATACTCCAGTTGAATATCCAGCAGCTGCTGCAGCTTCCCCACAGAATCCTGAAACTGAGCAAACAGCTGGCTTAGCGCATCATTGAAATCGTTTACCGTACTCTGATGCCGATGATCTACTGCTATACAACTTCCGATATGGATCGAATAAGGCGTCCCCATCAGCAGGGCAGACACCTTTGCCGAAGCCACTCCGGTATCCGAAGTGATAAAACGGATTCCCGGAATCAGTTTGGAAGTCAACGCCCTTTTTCCATGCGCCTTCAGCGTTTTTTCATAAGCGCCGAGCAATTCTTCCCTCTGATCCGGCATCGTCCATGAGGCGCTGGTCACCGCATGGTCGCAGTATCCGGATAAAAACTCATTTCCCGGAAAACGGTCATCCAGTTTTTCACAAATCGTCTCTAACAGTTCATCAATGGGCAGGACCGAATAATCGGTAGGATCTCCAGAATGAGTTGCTGAAATTTTTTCATTGCGGATCAGAACAAGTGCCTCTGAACCATAGATTTCCAGACAGTCATTCAAGGTCCTCGCCAGTTTCGCACGGCTCAGTTTCGGCAAAACCGTACCGCCAATCTTTGCCCGGTCCAGCAGCGTCTTGTAAGCTGTCATACGGATAGGGTACATCTCACCCTCCACCTGCATGGCCAGCCCAAGATTTCTTGTTGTGTCCTCCACAGCCTCCATGCTGACACCGGAAGCAAACGCCGACAGATCACCGTAAAGGGGGGAGGCTGTGTCCAGCGGTTCAATATGCAGGTCATGGACCTTGCACTTATACCACCGCGTATGGTCGGTGAGTTCTTCATGGTAGTGCTGCATGTCCTCAAAGGACACAAATGTGGTTGAATAGTTGTCTTCGCATGTTTTTTGCATAATAACTGCACCTTTCGTTTTTTTTTCTGTTTTTAGCAGATATAACATAAGCCAACACACCCCGAAGGACGGCTGGCTTATGCTCAAAATAAATGAGCCGGAAACAAAAAAAGTGCCACCTGCAACACATGCAAATGACACTTTCGTAACTCGGTTCAACTATGTTCTGCCTCTGGCAAAACTCTGATACTGATATGGATATTATAGCAGAGTTCCGTCAGGCAGTCAATGAAAACGAAAGGTTCTAAAACACCGAAAAAAGATATGCCCTACTGTCTCAGCATGGCATCAATCTCATCCAAACTGAGATCCGGCTCATTCTGTTTCTCCTTGGTATAATCTTGGTGCTAGAATATAAATAGTACAAGTCAAAATGAGAAAATTCCAAATAGACAATATATGATACAATAGAAGTATCGTACTGAAGGAGGATCTCATTATGGCAAATCAACATGACAAACAGTTTAAACTGGATGCTGTCCAGTACTATCTCGATCACAAGGAACTTGGTGTCCGTGGCTGCGCTCAAAATCTCGGTATAGGTTACAGCACTCTCACCAAATGGCTGAAGATCTTTCGGGAATCTGGTGATATCCCCGTCCGCGGCTCCGGTAACTATGCTTCCGATG